>NZ_PJON01000001.1 GCF_002900975.1 Tabrizicola aquatica
GACGGGCCGGGTCTGGAAAGGCACCGCCTTCGGCGGCGCGCGGGGCCGGACGGACGTGCCGAAGATCGTCGACTGGTACATGGACGGCAAGATCGAGATCGACAGCATGATCACCCACATCCTGCCCCTGGAGAAGATCAACGAGGGCTTCGACCTGATGCACGCCGGCAAGTCGATCCGGGCGGTGGTGGTGTACTGACGCGAGGCCGCAAAAGCCAAGGCGTGGCCATACTTTAGGTTGAAAACCCCGGGGCCGCTGTTGACCCAAAAGCGAACCGGCAACCTAATGAAAAAAGGAAAATCGAAGCGGCAATTCAATGTCGCCCGTCTTGAAGACAGCGAGCCAGACCCTTCTGGCCCGACCGTTCCTGGTTTCCCGTTTTCAGTCAATCGGCCGACCACAACTGGCCATCGGAGGAGGCACCATGAAGACCATCGGCACCTTGTCCATCGCGCTGTTGCTGGGGATGTCCGTTTCGGCATCCGCCAACGACAGCGTGACGGAAGCGATAGAGAATACCAAACAATGGGCGATCCAGACCGGGGACTATGCCAACACCCGGTATTCGGAACTGGCCCAGATCAACAAGGACAACGTGAAGGACCTGCGGGTCGCCTGGACCTTCTCGACCGGCGTTCTGCGGGGGCACGAAGGCTCGCCCCTGGTGATCGGGGACATCATGTATGTCCACACGCCGTTCCCGAACGTGGTCTATGCGCTGGACCTGGCGAATGACGGCAAGATCCTGTGGCGCTATGAGCCGAAGCAGAACCCCGACGTGATCGCGGTCATGTGCTGCGACACGGTGTATCGGGGGCTGGCCTATGCCGACGGCAAGGTCTTCCTGCACCAGGCCGATACGACGCTGATTGCGCTGGATGCCAAGACCGGCGAAGTGAAATGGCAGGTGGTCAACGGCGACCCGACCAAGGGCGAGACCAACACCGCCACCGTGCTGCCGGTGAAGGACAAGCTTCTGGTCGGCATCTCGGGCGGCGAGTTCGGGGTGCAGGGCCACGTCACCGCCTACAGCATCGAGACCGGCGAGCAGATGTGGCGCGCCTATTCCGTTGGCTCGGACGACCAGCTGCTGGTCGACCCGGAAAAGACCACCCATCTGGGCAAGCCGATCGGCAAGGACAGCTCGATCAGCAGCTGGGAGGGGGATCAGTGGAAGATCGGCGGCGGCACGACCTGGGGCTGGTATTCCTATGACCCCGAGTTGAACCTGGTCTATTACGGGACGGGCAACCCCTCGACCTGGAACCCGAAGCAGCGGCCGGGCGACAACAAGTGGTCGATGACCATCTTTGCCCGCGACGTTGATACGGGCATGGCGAAATGGGTCTACCAGATGACCCCGCATGACGAATGGGACTTCGACGGGGTCAACGAGATGATCCTGACGGATCAGGAGATGGACGGCCAGATGCGCAAGCTTCTGACCCACTTCGACCGCAACGGCATCGCCTATACGCTGGACCGCGAAACGGGTGAGTTGCTGGTGGCCGAGAAGTATGACCCAACGGTGAACTGGACCACGGGTGTCGACATGGACCCGGCGTCCGAGACCTATGGCCGGCCCTCGGTCGTGGCGCAATATTCGACCGAGCAGAACGGCGAGGATACCAATACCACCGGCGTCTGCCCGGCGGCCCTGGGCACCAAGGACCAGCAGCCGGCGGCCTACAGCCCCAAGACCAACCTGTTCTATGTGCCGACCAACCACGTCTGCATGGACTATGAGCCGTTCAAGGTCAGCTATGCGGCGGGCCAGCCCTATGTCGGAGCGACGCTGTCGATGTATCCGGCCCCCGGCAGCCATGGCGGCATGGGCAACTTCCTGGCCTGGGACAATCTGACGGGCGAGATCAAGTGGTCGCTGCCCGAGCAGTTCTCGGTCTGGTCGGGTGCCTTGGCCACCGCAGGGGACATCGTGTTCTACGGCACGCTGGAGGGCTATCTGAAGGCGATCGACGCCTCGACCGGGGAAGAGCTTTACCGCTTCAAGACCCCATCGGGCATCATCGGCAACGTGATGACCTATGAGCATGGCGGCAAGCAGTACATCGGCGTCCTTTCGGGGGTAGGCGGCTGGGCCGGGATCGGTCTGGCGGCGGGCCTGACCAACCCGACCGAGGGGCTTGGTGCTGTGGGCGGCTATGCGGCGCTGTCCGACTACACCGCGCTGGGCGGTCAGCTGACCGTGTTCGAGCTGCCGGACTGACCCAAACAGGACCGACCGGGCCGCCATGCTTCTGCCGAGGCGTGGCGGCCCTGCGTCCGTGCGCAAGGTGACGCGATGAAGGAGCGCTGCAATATGCCGAAAACCAATCTTTTCAGTGCCATCGGGGTGTTCGCCCTGGTCGCGCTGCCGCTGCAGGCACAGGAAACCGATCCGAACCTGGTGGCCGACCATGAGGAAAACGGGCGCTGGATGACGGCAGAGGATGTCCCGACCTACAAGATCGAAGCGGATGGCACGGTGGACTGGGCCACCTTCTCGGGGTTCCGGCGCTATCACGCGGAATGCCATGTCTGCCATGGCCCGGACGGCGAGGGGTCGACCTATGCGCCGGCGCTGAAGAACTCGGCGCTGACGATGGACTATTACGACTTCATCGGGGTCGTGGCCGAGGGGCGGCAGAAGGTCGGGGCCGGGCAGAACTCGGTCATGCCCTCGTTCGGCACCAACCCGAATGTCATGTGCTATCTGGACGACATCTACACCTACCTCAAGGCGCGGGGGGCGGATGCGGTCCCGCGCGGGCGGCCCGCGAAACGCGCGGAGAAAAGCGCCGAGGTTGCCGCGGACGAAGAGTCCTGCATGGGGGGATGAGATGCGTATGCTTGCCCTGGTCCTTGCCCTGACGCCACCGGTCGCGGCGGCGCAGACGGCGGACCTGGTCTCCTCGACCGCGTTCCGGGTCTGCGCCGACCCGGCGAACCTGCCGCTGTCCGGCCGCGAAACCCCCGGCTTCGAGAACGAGATCGCGGCGTTGCTGGCCGACCGGATGGACCGGCCGCTGGAGACGACCTGGTTCCCGATGGGGCCCGGGTTCATCCGCAAGACGCTGCGGGCCGGGGTCTGCGACGTGGTGATCGGCTATGCCCAGGGCGACGAATTGGTGCAGAACACCAATCATTACTACACCTCGGTCTATGTGCTGGTGACGCGCAGCGGTGATGCGCTGGCCAAGGTCGAGACCTTGACTGACCCCGCCTTGCAGGGCCAGCGGATCGGCATCGTCGCGGGAACGCCCCCGGCCTCGCATGTGGCGCAGAATGGCTTGATGGCGCTGGCAAAGCCCTATCCGCTGATCGTGGACCGACGGATTCTGGACCCGGCGGGGGAGATGCTGGCCGATCTGCAATCGGGCGAAATCGACGCGGCAATCCTGTGGGGGCCGATCGGAGGGCCTTTGGTGAAGGGCAATCCGGGGCTGACGGTGACGCCGCTGTTGCGGGAAACCGACAGCCCCAGGCTGTTCTATCGGATCACGATGGGCGTGCGCCCCAGCGACCAGGACTGGAAGCGCGAGTTGAACTCGCTGATCCGGCGCAATCGGGTTGAGATCGAGGGCATCCTGACCAAGGCGGGTGTGCCGTTGGTGAATGACCAGGGAACCGCGTTGCTGGAGGCCGCGCCATGAGGCTGGCGCTGGTCCTGGCTATGCTGGCGGGTGCCGCCCTTGCCCAGGCTCCGCCCGAGCCGGAGGGCTATCGCGGCCCGCCCTATGCGGCCCCGGTTCCCGAAACCCTGACTGGGGCGACGGTGGTGGATACCGCCACGGCGGCCGCGCTGCATCGCGAGGGGAAGGCGGTATTCATCGACGTGATGCCGCGCGACGTGCGGCCTGCGGACCTGCCGGAAGGCACGATCTGGCGGGACACGCCACGCGACAGTATGCCGGGGGCGATCTGGCTGCCGAACACCGGGTTCCAGGCTTTGTCGCCGAAGGAGGACGCCTATCTGCGCGCGGGGTTGGACCAGGCGACCCAGGGCGACCTTGATCGGCCCATCGTCATCTTCTGCCGCGCGGACTGCTGGATGTCCTGGAACGTCGCCAAACGCGCGCTGGAGGTCGGCTATACCGAGGTCATCTGGTACCCGGATGGTCCCGAGGGCTGGGTGACGCTGCCCGAAAACCCGCCTTTGCAGAGGGTCGAGCCCTTCGAGGACCCATAACCGCCTAGTTCATGCGGAAGATCAGGTTGCGCAGCAGGTAGCTGAACCCGCGCTGCCAGCTTTCGTCGGTGTTGCCGCGAATGTCGACGGTTCCCGCCCTTAGCGTCTTGCCGGTCCCGGCATCGCGCAGGTTCAGTTGCAGGCTGAGGATCAGGTTGGAAATCTTTCGCACCTCGCCCGTCAGCGCATATTCCGCCCCAAGCTTGGCCGCCATGGCGGTGTCACAGCCGTTGCAGTCGGCAGGGTTGGAGATGGTCTGCAGCTGGTCGACGACGGGGTCGATTGGCACCAGGGTGAACCCGCGCGCAACCATGTCCTTGGCGACGAGGTCTGTGGCCATCTCGGTCCGGGTCGCCTCGTCCGGGCGGGCGCCGTTGATCGCGCCTTCGGTGGACAGGTCGATGAAGCGCAGTCCGAAGAATGCCACGCTGCCGGGGGCAGGGGCGTCCTGCGCGGGGGCAGGGCTGGCCCAGAGAAGCAGGGCGAGGGCTGCGAGGGCGGCTTTCATTGCAGCAGGATGCGGGGCGCGGTCCGGCCCCGCAATCCGCCGGAAGAATGAATTCGCTGCGGGACACTCAACCTTTTGGCTGAATTGACGCTTCCCGCGACCCTGTGGCCCAATCAATCGGGGGGTGACCTATGCGGATCATCGCAGCGATCAGCCTGATGGGGCTTCTGGCACCGGCCCTGGCAGAGGCCGAGACGCTGATACGGGCCGCCGTCCTGCGGGTGGATGAGGCGGGACTGCCGCCGATCTCACGGCTTGACCTGCCGCCTGACGACCTTGGTCTGGCCGGGGCGCGGCTGGGCACCGAGGACAATGCCACCACCGGCAGTTTCATGGGCCAGACTTTCGAGACCGTCGAGCTTACGGCCACGCCCGAGACGGCCGCCGCGACGCTGGAAGAGGCGCTGAGCGGGGGTGCGGGGTTCGTGGTCCTGCTGGCCGACGATGCCACGACGCTGGCCTTGGCCGATCTGGCGGGGGACCGGGCGCTGGTTCTGAACGCGGGGGCGCGGGGGGATGGCCTGCGCGGCAAGGACTGCCGGGCCAATGTGGTGCATGTGGCCCCCAGCCACGCCATGCTGGCCGATGCGCTGGCGCAGTTCCTGGCCTGGAAGAAGTGGGACGAGTGGTTTCTGATCTTCGGCAGCCACCCCGACGATGCCGATCTGGCGGCGGCCTTCCGCACCGCGGCCACCAAGTTCGGGGCCGAGATTGTCGAGGAACGCGTCCTTGAGGATACCGGCGGCGCGCGGCGCACCGATACGGGGCATGTGCAGGTCCAGAAACAGATGCCGGTCTTTACCCAGGGGGCCGAGGACCACGACATCCTGATCGCCGCCGACGAGGCCGGGATCTTCGCCGAATACCTGCCGTACCAGACCTGGGAGGCCCGGCCCGTTGCGGGCTCGGCCGGTCTGGTGCCGCGCAGCTGGCATCCGGCGCTGGAGGCCTGGGGCGCGACCCAGTTCCAGAACCGGTTCGAAGCGATGGCCGGCCGCCCGATGCGCGAAGAGGATTACCAGGCCTGGCTTGCGGTGCGGATCATCGGCGAGGCGGCGACGCGGACGCAGTCGGGCGATCCCGCCGTCTTGCGCGCGCACATCCTGTCACCCGAGTTCGAAGTCGCTGGCTTCAAGGGCCAGAAGCTGACCCTTCGCGACTGGGACCATCAGCTGCGCCAGCCGATCCTGCTGACGACGGGGGCGCTGACTGTATCCGTGTCGCCGCAGGATGCCTTTCTGCACCAGGTGTCCCAACTGGACACGCTGGGCAAGGACCGCCCCGAGACTGACTGCAGCTTCCAATGATGAGGTTTGACATGCGTGCTTTCGCCCTGTCCCTGACGGTGACCCTTGCCGCCTTTCCCGCCTTTGCGAACAAGGTCTACATCAGCAACGAGAAGGGCAACGACATTACCGTCCTGGACAGCGAGACGCTGGAGGTGATCGCGACCTTCCCCGCCGGGAACCGGCCGCGCGGCATCACCATCTCGCCCGACGGGAAAGAGCTGTATGTCTGCGCCTCGGACGACGACACGGTGCGGGTGTTCGAGACCGAGACCTATACCGAGACGCATACGCTACCGTCTGGTCCCGACCCGGAGCTGTTCGTGCTGCATCCCAGCGGCAACCCGCTCTATATCGCGAACGAGGATGACAACCTGGTCACCATCGTCGACGTGGTGACGCACCGGGTACTGGCCGAGGTCCCGGTGGGGGTCGAGCCGGAGGGGATGGCGATCTCGCCCGATGGGGCCTTTGTGGTGAACACCTCCGAAACCACCAACATGGCGCATTTCATCGATACCGCGACATCGCAGATCGTGGCGAATGTGCTGGTGGACCAGCGCCCGCGCTATGCGCAGTTCACATCGGACGGGAAGCTTCTGTTCGTGACGGCCGAGATCGGCGGGACGGTGGCGGTGGTCGATGTGGCCACCAAGGAGGTCATCCACAAGATCGGTTTCGAGATCCCAGGCGTCCTGCCCGAGGCGATCCAGCCGGTCGGGCTGAAGATCACGCAGGATGGGTCCAGGATCTATGTCGCGCTGGGGCCGGCGAACCGGGTGGCGGTGATCGACGGGGCGACGTTCGAGGTGATGGATTACCTGCTGGTCGGCCAGCGGGTCTGGCAGCTGGCCTTCACGCCGGACGAGCGTTTCTTGTTCACCACCAACGGCAATTCCAACGATGTGTCGGTGATCGACGTGGCTGCGGGCGAGGTCATCCGCTCGGTTCCTGTGGGTCAACAGCCCTGGGGCATCGTGGTGGCCCCCGACTGAAAGGAGCGTCGCATGGAAAGCCCGGCGCTGGAGGTTCAGGGGGTTGGTCACGCCTTTGGCCACGTCGTGGCGCTGCGTGACGTGGACCTTGTGGTGCCGCGTGGGCGGTTCGTGGCGCTTCTGGGGGTGAACGGGGCGGGCAAGACGACGCTGTTTTCGCTGATCACCCGGCTTTACGACAATACCAGCGGGGTGATCCGGGTCGCGGGGCATGACCTGCGGCGCGCTCCCGGCAAGGCACTGGCGCGGCTTGGGGTGGTGTTTCAGACGCGCGCCTTGGACAGCGACCTGACGGTCACGCAGAACCTGGCCTATCACGCCGCGCTGCACGGGATCGGCCGGGCGACGGCGCGGGCGCGGATTGCCGAGGTTCTGGCGCAGGTCGATCTGGCCGACAAGGCCGGGATGCGCGTCGCGGCCCTGTCCGGCGGCCAGCAACGCCGGGCCGAGATCGCGCGCGCGCTGATCAACCGGCCGGACCTTCTGCTTCTGGACGAGGCGACCACGGGTCTTGATGTCCGCTCGCGCCGCGAGGTGCTGGCGCTGGTCCGGGGGCTGACGGCGGGTGGGGTGTCGGTCCTGTGGGCCACGCATATCCTGGACGAGATCGACGCGGAGGATGACGTCTACATCCTGCATCAGGGGGCGGTTCTTGCGCATGGCATCGCGCGCGACCTGGCCGGGGCCGAGGGGTTGACGCGTGCCTTCCTGGCGCTGACCGGGGCAGAGGCATGACCGGCTGGCGGGCCTGGACCATCGTCTTTCGCGGCATCGTCTGGCGCGAGGCCCTGCGCTTCGTCAATCAGCGCGGGCGGTTTGTTGCGGCGCTGGTCCGGCCGCTGGTCTGGCTGTTCATCTTCGCGGCAGGGTTTCGCGCCGTGCTGGGGCTGTCGATCACGCCGCCCTATCAGACCTATGTCCTGTACGAGGTCTACGTCACCCCCGGTCTTTGCGCGATGATCCAGCTGTTCAACGGGATGCAATCGTCGCTGTCGATGGTCTACGACCGGGAAACCGGCGCGATGCGGACCCTGCTGGTCAGCCCCGCGCCGCGCTGGTTTCTCCTGCTGTCCAAGCTGATGGCGGGGGTCTTTGTCTCGATCCTGCAGGTCTATGCCTTTCTGGCGATTGCCTGGGCCTGGGACGTGCGCCCCCCGGCACTGGGCTATCTGGCGGTGGTTCCGGCGCTGGTCCTGTCGGGGCTGATGCTGGGGGCGCTGGGTCTGTTCGTGTCGTCCACCATCCGGCAACTGGAGAATTTCGCGGGGGTGATGAACTTCCTGATCTTCCCGATGTTTTTCGCCTCGTCCGCGCTTTACCCGTTGTGGCGCATGAAGGAATCCAGCGAGCTTCTGTACTGGATCTGCGCGCTGAACCCCTTCACCCATGCGGTCGAGCTGATCCGCTTTGCGCTTTACCTTCAGTTCGACCCGACTTCGTTCCTGGTCACTCTGGGCGGCTTTGCGGTGTTCTTTGCGGCCGCCGTCTTCATGTACGACCCCGCCAAGGGCCTTTGGGGCCGCCGGAAAGGACAAGCCGCATGAAACGCCTTCTGATCGCCGCCCTTCTGCTGACGACGCCAGCCCTGGCCGAAGGTTCGGGCGACCCGACCTGGCCCTGCATCCAGCGCAAGCAGCCGCATCTGTCGATCGGCCAGCTTTGGCCCGGCCCGCCCCCAGATGCGGCGGCCGCACACCTTGCGCAGCGCCCCGACATCGCGGCGCTGGCGCAGGTGTTGGAGCAGCGCCGCCTGCCGATGGACGAGGCCGAGGTGCAGATCGCGGCCTTTGCCAAGGGGGCCAGTGCTGCGGAACTGACCGCGCTGTTCGTTGCGGTGTTCGACCGGATCGACGCCTATCGCAGCCGCATCATGGCCGGCGTCGCCCGCTATGCCGAGAAGCAGACCGCGCTGAGCGACCAGATCGAGGCGCGGCGGGCCGAGATGGCGCGGCTGTCGGCAGCCGCGGCCCCCGATTTCGACAAGATCGACGCCGAGGAGGAGCGGCTGGACTGGGATGTCCGCATCTTCACCGACCGGCAGGCGCAACTGACCTATGTCTGCGAAACCCCGGTGATCCTGGAGCAACGCGCCTTCGCGTTGGGGCGCGCGATTGCGGCGCATCTGGCTACTCCCACTCCAGTTCCTTGAAGGCGGCGATGGCGTTGCGGGCGTTGATTTCGTCAAAGCCCTGCCAATCGCCGCGCTGGTCGGTGCCGACATGGGTTGCGGCCTCGCTCATCGCCTCGCCCGCGATGATGGCGGCGCGGGTCTGGTCGGCCAGTGCCGCAAGGTAGGCGCGCAGGGGGGCCGTGCCCTGGTCCCAAGGCAAGGACACCGGGCCGTGGCCGGGCACGATCCGCTGCGGCGGGGGATCGGGCGGCTGGGACAGCCAGGCCAGCCAGCCGGTCAGCGAGCCATCGAGCGAGGGGGTCAGCCCGGCAAAGACCAGATCGCCGGTGAACAGGGTGCCGCTTTCCAGGTGCAACACGGTCAGGTCGTTGTCGGTATGGGCCGTGGCCACCGGGTCAAGCCGCAGGGTTGCGCCGCCTAGGGTGATCTCTTGCCGTGCGGCCAGGGTAATGTCCGGCGGGATCGCCCGTGTCCCCAGCATCGCCAGCGCGCCCGTCTGGCGGGGGATGCTTTCGGCCCAGGTCCCGGCCCGGCGGTCCAGGGCGGAGGGGAGGTTGTGATGGGCGATGATCGTGGCGCCGGCCTCGGAAAAGACCTCGGCGCCGAAGATGTGGTCGGGGTGCATGTGGGTCAGGATCACATGGCTGATCGGCTGGTCGGTGATCTGGCGGATCGCGGCGTAAAGCCGTTCGCCGATGGCGCGGCTGCCGCCGGGGTCGATCACGGCCACGGTGTCGCCGATCACGACCCCAAGGTTGGCGATGTCACCGCCGTTGGCCGCCGACAGGGGCTGGGCCTGGCCGGCATGGGCCAGGACTCCGGGCGCAATTTCGGCCAGGTCAAGTGCGGGCAGGTTGCCCGTCGGACGGCAGGTCCAGGAACCGATCACAAGGTCCGGGTGCAGGTCGGCCCAGGCGGCGATGCGGGCGCTGGCACCATTCGTGCAATCGGTTTCCGCAAGAGGTTCGGGCGTGGGCAGCAGGCGGTCGGCGCAGACGGTGGGGGCGGTCACAAGGCAGGCGGTGACGACCAGATGGTACATGGCGGGCCTCCTTCAGGGTAGTCTAGCGCATCGGCGGGGCAGGGGGGATCATCCGAAAGTACGACTGGTCCCGAGGGCGGGATTCGTGCGGTAGTGGGGTGGGAGGAAGCGCCATGCCGCATGTGTTTCCGGCCGTCCTTGCCGCCATCCTGCTGTGCCCCGCGCCCGTGCTGGCGCAGGACAATCCGCTGGTGGAAAGCCCCGCCTGGGAGGAGTTGAAGGGCCTGGTGCCCAGCGGCGAGACCGCCACCGAGAACTCCGGCGTTCTGCTTCTGGACGCGCCAAGCCGCGCCAGCGATCCGGCCTTTGTCCCGGTCCATCTGACTCAACCGCCCGGCGCCCCGGCGATCCGGGCGCTGACGGTGGTGATCGACGAGAACCCCGCGCCGGTCGCCGCCGAGATCACGCTTGGCCCGGCAATGCTGCCCCTGGACATGGAGTTGCGGCTGCGGGTGAATGCCTATTCCAACGTCCGCGCCATCGCCGTGACCGACACGGCCAGCGTGCTGGCGGGGCGCCATGTCAAGGCAAGCGGCGGGTGTGCTGCCCCTGCGTCCAAGGACCTGGAGGCGCTGCGGGCCGAGATGGGGCAGATGCGGTTCCAGATCCTGTCCTCGGAACCCGAAGGCACGAAGATGCGCCACACCGCAAAGCTGATGCTGCGGCATCCGAACACCACCGGGTTCCAGCGCGATCAGGTGACGCTGCTGAACATCCCGGCGCATTTTGTCGATGTGCTGGAGGTCCGGCAGGGCGATGACCTGCTGTTCAAGATCACGGCGGGCATCTCGATTTCTGAGGACCCGGTCTTTCAGTTCCGCTTTCTGGACAACGGGGCCGAGGAGATCACGGTTCATGCCGAGGATACCGACGGCAATGTCTTTGACCAAAGCTTTCCCATGACCGGGCTTTAGCCGTCCAGCGTGGCCGGGCTGCCTGACAGGGTCAGAACCTGCGCCCTCAGGCGTGCGGCTTCGGTCGGGTCATGCGTGACGAAGATCAGCGAGACCCCGGCCCGATCCAGCAATGCTGCGGTCAGGTCCAGCATCCGCCCGGCGGTGTCGGCATCCAGCGAGGCGAAGGGTTCGTCCATCAGAAGGGTCGTGGGGGAGGGCGCAAAGGCGCGCGCCAGGGCCAGCCGCCGCTGCTGTCCAAGCGAAAGCTGGCGGGGGTAAAGAGCGTCTTTCCCGGCCAGGCCGACCTCGGCCAAAAGGGCGCGGGCCAAGTCGGGCGCGACCTGGGTGGGCAGGGTGATGTTCTCCAGCGCCGTGCGCCAAGGCAGGAGGGTCGGTTCCTGAAAGACGACCGTGGTGCGGCCGGGTTCGGTCACGGTCCCGTCGAACGCGTGGTCCAGTCCCGCCACGATGCGCAGGAAGGTGGTCTTGCCAATCCCCGAAGGCCCCAGGATAGCCACACGCTGTCCCTGGGTCAGCGTCAGCCGGATCGGCCCGAGGACCGGGCGACCGGCGAAGGACTTGGCGCGGATGTCAATGTCCATCCTGCCTCCACCGCCCGGCATGACGTTCCAACGGCCGCAGGACAAGGTATTCGATCACCAGCATGACCAGAATGAAGGTGAAGGCATAGGCCAGGATATGCGCCACCCGGAACATCGAGAAATTGAGGTGGATCTGGAACCCGACGCCGCTGGACCGGCCCAGGAATTCGACCACCAGCACGATCTTCCAGATCAGCGACAGGCCCGCCCGCGCCGCCCCGGCGATATAGGGGGCCATCTGCGGCAGGACGACATGGCGCAACCGGGCGCCGGTGGGCATACGGAAGATGCGCGCCAGGTCGTCGAGGTCGGGGCGCAGGGCGCGGGCCCCCTCGCGCACCATCACGGTGACAAGGGGGACCTTGTTGATGACGACGGCGGCGACGGCGGCGACCTCGTTCAGGCCGATCCAGATGTAACACAGGACCGTGACCACCAGCGCGGGCATGTTGACCAGGATCACCAGCCAGGGGTTCAGCCAGCGGTCGGTCCCGTGGCTGCGGCCCAGCACCAGGCCAAGGGCCACGCCGATGCCCATGGCCACGACGAAGGCGGCAACGACCCTTAGCAGGGTGATGCCGGTGTTCGTCAGAAGGCGGCCGGACGCGGCTTCATCGGCCAGCACCGTCCAGACCCGCAGCGGGCCGGGCATGGTCGTGGGTTCGGCCACGATCGCCGCGACGATCGCCCACAAAGCCAGGAAGGCGCCCAGCGACAGGACCACCGGAAGGCTTGCCGATGCGCGCCCGATTTGTGCGGGGCTAGTCACCTTTGTAGAACACGCCTTCGGGCAGTTCCTTGACCTTGCCCAGCAGTTCCTCTCCGCCAAGTTCGACCATCAGGGCAAAGACCTTGGCGGCGTTCGCTTCGTCGACCGGGGCGTCGGCGGGAACCCCCTGCCGCCAGCCTTCGCGCAGGGCGGCGAATTCGGCGTCGTCCTCGGCGTTCATGATCGGGCGCAGGCGCTGCCAGGCTGCGTCGTCGGTCAGCAGCAGGTCCTTGGCCGCACGAGAGGCCCGCTTCAGCGCGGCGGCGAGTTCCGGTTTCTCCTGCACCAGTTCGTCGTCCATCACATAGCCCAGAAGCGGCGTGGCCGGGTCCAGGCCCAGGGCCGTGGCGGCCTCGGCCACGGTGATCAGTTCCCGCATGCCGTGGACCTTCATCTTGGCCAGGAAGTTCCAGAAGTTGATGACGCCGTCGACCTCGCCCGAAAGGCCGGCCTCGTAGATCATCGGAGGGGCGCCGAAAACCTGTTCGGTGACGGTGGCCAGATCCTCGCCGGTTTCCTGCCGGGCATAGGCGCGCAGGATCAGCCAGCTTTTGTCCACCGGCCCGCCGGCGATGCCGATCTTCTTGCCTTTCAGGTCCGCCAGCGTCTGTGCCGGGCTGTCCTGGGGGACAAGAAGGGCACCGACGGCGGTGGAGAAGGGAATAAAGACGTAATTCTTGCCCTCGGCCCGCTGCTGCGCGACCCAAAGCCAGTCGGACACGATTGCATCGACCTCGCCCCCGGCAAGGGCGATCTGGGTCGCGGGGTTGCCCGCAAGCTCGGTGATCTTCAGGTCGAACCCTTCGGCCTTGTCCAGACCGTAGTGCTGGATGGTGTCCAACTCCCACCGCACGGTGCCGGAGGCCAGGGTGCCGACAGTCAACTCCTCGGCCCGGGCGGCAGGGGCCAGCGACAGGGCAGCAACAAGCGCCGCAGCGCCCATGCGGAAGCGGTCAAGCATTTTGATACTCCTGATTTTCTCAACCATGCCACGGTGGGGGCGATCCGTAAATCAACCCAAAGTAGGAGATACCTGCCGGAAAAAACCTGACATGATCGGGCTTTGGAGACTTTCGGAAAACAACCGGAAGCAGAGGAACCCGCGGCGCTGGCACGGCGTTGGTTCTGATCCGCGCAGCGGTCCGGGCGCGGTATGGGAGGAGAACATGCGGCACCAGATCGTGGTCGAACCCTGCGGTTCGGCAAGCGGCGTCATGATGAAGGTCGATGACCTTCTGATCGTCGATGACCATCCGCTGATGTGCGAGGCGCTGACGATTACCCTGCGCGTCGCCTTCGGCTTGCGGCAGGCCCAGTGCGAGCGGAACCTGGCCGCAGCAATCCAGCGGCTGAAATGCGGCAAGTTGCCCGACGCGATCCTGCTGGACCTGAACCTGCCGGACGCCAAAGGGTCCGAGGGGATGGTGACCCTGGCCCGTGTGGCCGCGGGCGTGCCCATCGCGGTGATTTCGGCCAACGAGGACCCGGCGATGATCAGTGCGGTCATGGCGGCCGGGGCGCAGGGCTATATCAGCAAATCGCTAAGCCGCGAGGCGATGTGTGCGGCGCTGCGGCGGGTCTGGTCGGGCGAGAAGGTGACACCGGAGGGCTATGACCCGGACGACGCCCCGCAGCACCTGGCGCTGCCGGACATGGAGGAAATCGCGCATCGTTTCGCGTCGCTGACCCACCAGCAGTCGCGCATCCTGCGGCAGATCTGCCTTGGCAAGGCGAACAAGGAAATCTCTTACGCGCTGAACATCTCGGAGGCGACCGTGAAGACCCACATCGCGGCGCTGATGGACAAGATCGGCGCGCGGCGGCGGACCCAGGTCGTGCTGCTTGCCAAGGCGATCAAGCTTTACGACTGCGACTGAGCAAACAGGGGGCCGGGAAAACGGTGAGGGAGTCTTCCGCTTCGCACATCACGGCCCCAGTCCAGGCAACGATCCACATGGGGGATGTGGCCTCGGCGGCCGCCGGCCTGCTGTCGACCCTTGCGCCGGTCAAGCCGGACCTGGTTCTGATCTTTGCGTCGCCCAGTGCCATGCTTCCCGTATTGGCGGCCGAGATGCGCAAGGGCCTGCCTGCCAGCACAAGGATCATCGGCTGCTCCTCGGCCGGGGAGTTGTCCGGCGAGGGCTACTGCAATGGCACGGCGGTTGCGATCGGCTTTCCCGCGCGCAGCTTCCGGTCCGAGGTGCTGGTGCTGGACGAGTTGTCACGCCTGCCGGTGTCGCGCTGGATGACCGGGTTGCGCGACATGCTGGCGCGCTTCAAGCCTGACCCGGGCCGCAGGCTTTTCGGGATTCTGCTGGTGGACGGGTCGTCTCAGCAGGAAGAGGTGCTGGTTGCGACGCTGGATGCCGCGCTGCCGCATGTGATGGTCATGGGGGGCTCGGCCGGCGATGACCTGGATTTCTCGCAGACCTTCGTGATCGCCGATCAGGCCGTGTTGCAGGATGTTGCGATCCTTTGCCTGATCGAGACCGACCTTGATGTGCGCGACCTGATCTTCGACCATTTCCGCGCCACGGAAACCCGCATGATCGTCACCCGCGCCAATCCGGCGGAACGGCTTTTGCTGGAGATCAACGCCGAACCCGCCGCCGAGGAATACGCCCGCATCGTCGGGGTTCCCGTCGCCGAACTGTCGCCGCTGGTGTTCGCCCGGCATCCCTTGCTGGTGAACATGGGGGGGCGGTTCTTTGTCCGTGCGATCCGCCAGCAGACCGAGGAGGGCGGGCTTTTGCTGATGTCCTCGATCGACACTGGCGCGGTGATGTCGCTGGGCCTGGCCGAGGACCTGACCGAAGGCTTCGAGGCGATGTTGCGCGGTCTGCCCGCCACCCCGTCGCTGATCCTGTCCTTTGACTGCATCCTGCGGCGGCTGGCGATGGAACATGCGGGGCTTGGCGGCGTTATCAAGGATATCTTCCACCGCTACAACATGGCCGGTTTCAACACCTATGGCGAACAGCATGGCGGCATGCACATGAACCAGACTTTCGTCGGCCTGGCCTTCCTGGACCCCGAGAGGCACTAGATGCTCCGAGACGGAGATGATCTGGAACGCCGGATCGAAAAGCTGGGCCGCATCAACGCCGCCTTGATCGAGCGGCTGGACCATTACGACAAGACGCGCGGGTCGGCCTGGTCGCTGTTCCAGGCGGCGCTGGCGCTGGAGAAAGAGGTGGCCGCGCGCAACCGCGACCTGGAACGTGCGCTGGCGGACCTGAGCCAGAAGAACCACGAACTTGCCGCCGCCCGGCTGGCCGCCGAGGAGGCGAACCGGTCAAAGACCCGGTTCCTGCGCGCGGCAAGCCACGACCTTTTGCAGCCGCTCAGCGCGGCCCGGCTGTTCCTGTCCAACCTTGCAACGATGGAGCTTGGGACCGATCAGTCCGATCTGGTCAAGCGGTTGGGCAATTCGTTCGAGTCGGTGGAAGAGTTGATCCGTGCCGTCCTCGACATCTCGCGCCTTGACTCGCAACGGATCGAGTTCAACCGCAAGGCCGTGGTGCTGGACGCGCTGTTCAATCGCCTGCGCGATGAGTTCGAGGCCCCCGCCGCCGCGCGCGGCCTGCGTCTGCGGTTTGCCCGAAGCTCGTTGGCCGTGGACAGCGACCCGGTCTTTCTGCGCCGGATTGCGCAGAACCTGGTCTCCAATGCCATCAAGTACACCGATGCGGGCGGTATCCTGGTTGGGGCGCGCCGACGCGGGGGCCAGGCCTGGCTGGAGGTCCACGATACCGGCATCGGGATCGCGGCCGAGGATCACGACCAGATCTTTGCCGAATTTCACCGGCTGGGGCAGGATGGTTGCGGTGAGCCCGGCATGGGACTTGGCCTGTCCATCGTGAAGCGTGCCTGCGCCAAACTGGGCCACCCGGTCGAACTGGACAGTGAACCGGGGCGCGGTTCGGTTTTCCGCATCGGGCTCGAGATCGTGGCCCGGAACGCTCCGATCCGCACGTCGGGCGCACGGCAGCACCCTGACCGTGATCGGCTGCGGGGGTTGCAGGCCCTGATCGTCGAGGACAATCCCGCCATGCGGCATGGCTATGCCGTGACCCTGCGCAATAGCTGGGGGATGCGCACGCATGTGGTGGAGGGCACCGCCGGGGCGCGCGCGGTCCTGACGGAAATCGGGCTGCGACCGGACCTGATCCTGGCGGACTACCACCTGCGGGGCAGTGACACCGGGCTGCGGACCATCACCGTCCTGCGCGAACTGACCGGGGCGGAAATCCCGGCCATCGTGGTCACGGCGCATCGCAACGCCGCGATGGTGCGAAACTGCGCGCGCCATGGTGTGCGGGTGCTGGAGAAACCCATCCAGCCCGAGGACCTGCGCCATGCGCTGCTGCGGCTGGTGGAAGAGCGGACATAGGGAAGGGATGCGCGATGACCAGACGGCTTGCGATCATACTGTCAGGTCTGGTGCTTGTCGGGCCAACGCAGGCGGACACCATCACCGACAGCCTGTTCGCCGAAGGACTATTCTCCACCCTCGCCCCGGGAGAGGAGATCACTTACGCGCATGTCCGAAGCGGCCCCGCGGGCATGGAGTTCCCACCCGTGACCGAGGGGGCGATGGTTCTGTCCAAACCGACAGAGGACGCGGCACACCTGTCCTTGACCCTTGTCGCCGACCTGCGCAGGCGCAGTCTTGGCGAGTTTTCGGCAGAGGGCGGGAATCCCGTGGTGCTGGTGTTCCTTGAATCCGTCGCCCGGAACGTGGCGGCGCTGACTGGCGGCAGCCCGTTCTACATCCGCAACCGGATCAAGGACGCCCTGCGCAGCGGGGGCGATCCGACCAGTGCCCGCGAACCTTTCGCCGGTCGCGTGGTCGCGGCACAGGCCTTTACCCTGCGCCCCTTCACGGACGATCCGAACCGGGGCCGCATGGGCGACCTTGCCGACCTGACGCTGCGTTTCGTCGTGTCCCCCACGGTTCCGGGCCACGTCCTGAGCCTGAGCGCGGATACGTCCGATCCCGCGACCGGCTACCATGAGACCATCAAGCTGACCGATGCGGGAAAGGGTGGCGAATGACCCGGGTTTTGCATGTTGTATCGGCTCTCTGCCTGGCGGGCGCCGGGGTTGCGGCGGCAAATGATTATCCCACCGAGGCGCGGGCAAGCTATGTCTTTGGCTGCATGGCCGTGAATGGCCAGACGCCCGAGGCGCTTCGCAAATGCTCCTGCGCGGTCGATGTGATTGCGACGATCCTGCCCTATGACGCCTATGTGGCCGCCGAAACTGTCCTGACCATGCGGCAGACCTCGGGCGAGAGGTCCACGCTGTTCCGCGACACCGCCCCCGCAAACGCGACGGTTGCCGATTTGCGACGGGCGGAAGCCGAGGCGGAGATCATCTGTTTCTAGGCCCGGCAATTCGGCCGGCTGAAGTCAGCCCGCCGCCGCCAGGGCATGGCGCATGGCGGCCACGGCCTCATTGATCCGGGCGGGGTCCTTGAGGAGGCTGCCACCCAGAAGATAGACCACGTCGCCGCCATACATCGCCTGCATCTCGGCGGCGCGGGCCACGCTCATCCCGCCGCCGGGGCTGGGCAGCATGGGTCGGCCGGGTCCGTCCGGGGCGCGGCAGGCAGTGGCGATCTGCTGGCACTCGGCGGCGGTAAAGCCGAAGCGGCCGCCGACGTTCGGAAAGACCGAGATGTCGGACCCCGCCAGCCGCTGGATCGTGCCGAACAGGGCGCCGTGGTCGATGCCGTTGTCCGGGGCAAGGACATAGGGTCCAAGGAATGAAGGGTGGGTCATCACCGGCAGGTTCAGGCTGGCGTCCCGGGCGATCCGGTGGACCAGGCCAAAGCCGAAAAGGCCCGGCATCACCAGGACGCCATCGGCGCCGGCGTCCTTCAGAAAGCGCAGGTTCGCCTCGATCTCTTCCGGGCGGCCGGAGAGGTTGGGGAAATACAGGGTCTTGCGCCCGGTTTCGGCCCGGGCCTTGGCCATCGCCTTGCAAACCGCCTCGACCCGCGCACGGAAGGGGGCGGTGGGCTGGCCGGCAAGGCCGTGGTCCTCTTTCACGATGTCGGCGCCGCCGTGGACGCAGCCGGCGGCGAGGCGGGCAAAGTCCTGGGGCGCAAGGCCCATGGGTTTCAGGACCGGCGCGATCATGCCGCCGGTTTCCCGGCCGGACAGGGCGCGAATTCCGGCGATGCCGAAGCGCGGGCCGGGCATGCGGGCGGCCATTGCGGGGCCGGGGTCGATCCCGGTGACCCGGATGCCCTGCTGGATCGACGAGTTGCCGAACACCACGTTCAGGAACTGGGTGAATTCGTCCCCCGCGCTGTCCGGAGAGTAGCTGACCACGGCCTGCCAGACGCCTTCGGCCAGTTGGCCCACCTCCTCGACGCGGCCAAGGATCTCGTCCTGAACATACCCCGCAGGCACCACGTCGCGCGGGATTTCCACGGTCTGCTCCAGCGCGATGCCTTCGGCACGGGCTTGCGCTTCCCCGTGCGAGGTGGCCCGCAGGCGGTAGGTGACGGCAAAGCGGGACATTACAGCGCCTCGGCCTTCACAAGGGAATGGACCGCATCGATCCGCACCGCGCCAAGCGCGGCCTCGTCGATGTCGGTGGCCTGGCCGGTCAGCCGTTCCACCGCGTGGACCAGAGACAGCGCGTCCATCCCGTAGTGCTGCATCAGATAGGGGCGCGAGCCGCCGTGGGCGTAGGTGTCCTGCAAGCCCAGCCGGATCAGGCGGCGGGGCAGGCCGGCCTCGGCCAGGGCTTCCGCCACCATCGAGCCGATCCCGCCGGCAACCAGGTGGTTTTCCAGCGTGATGACGCCGTGCCGAACGCTTGCGGCGTGGTCGACGATCTGCGCCGCGTCGAAGGGTTTCAGGGTATTCAGGTGCAGGTGGCGGACCGAGACCCCGGCGCGGGCCAGGGCGCCACGGGCACGAATCGCCTCTTCCGTAGTGATGCCGGCGGTGACGACCAGCACGTCGTCGCCTTCGGACAGGACCCGCATCCGGCCGATCTTCAGCGGTTCGGTGAACAGACGCGGCACCGCGCCGCGCAGGATGCGGCAGTAGACCGGGCCGTCGACGGTGTCGGCCTCGGCCACGATGCTTTCGACCTCGGTCGCGTCGCCGGCTTCCAGGACGGTCATGTTCGGGATGGTGCGCATGACCGAGATATCCTCGATCGCCTGATGGGTCATGCCGCCGGGGGTGGTGACGCCGGGCAGAAAGCCCATCAGGCGGACCTTGCGGCGGGGATAGGCGATGGAGGCCATCAGCTGGTCATAGGGTCGGCGGTAGAGGAACACGCCGAACGAGTGCAGGAAGGGCCGGAAGCCGGCCAGCCCAAGGCCGCCCGCAAAGGACAACATGTTCTGCTCTGCCATGCCCAAGGACAGGAACTGGTCCGGGTGGCGGTCGCGGAAGCCGTCGATCTCGCAGCTGGAGGTGAGGTCGGCGGACAGGCACAGCACCTCGGGGTGCTGGGTGGCATAGGCCTCGAAGGCGGCGGCGTAGGGGCGGTTGACCATCTCCATGTCAGTGGGCCTCCAGCGTGACGGGGGGGACGCCAAGCTCGGCGGCGATGTCATGGTTCATGCGGGCGCGTTCCTCTTCCGACTTGAAGCGGACGTAGTGGAGGCGGGGGAAACGGCTCATCAGGCTTTCCATGCCTTGGGTGGGGCGGGAATGGGCCAGCACGATCAGGGGCCGGCCGGGGTGGGGGGTGGCGCTGGCCGCGCGCATGGCGGCAAGGTCGTGGGCGTCGCATTCGGCGACCACCGCGCCGAAATCGCGGAACTTGGTGGCGATGTCGCCCACGGTCATCACGTCATCCATAGCGCCGTCACACTGCTGGCGGTTCACGTCCATGATGGCCCAAAGGTTGTCGATGCCATGGTGCGCAGCGGCCTGCACTGCCTCCCAGGTCTGGCCTTCCTGCACCTCGCCATCCGACATGAACACGCAGACGCGGCCGGAATGGCCCAGCCGCTTGCGGCCAAAGGCCAGGCCTGCGGCGGTGGAGAGGCCGATGCCAAGGGTGCCGTTGTGGACCTCCATCCCCGGGGAGTGTTCGGCGCCGATCATCTCGACCGAGGAGCCGTCCTTGTTGAACATTTCCAACCCCTCGGGCGCCATGCGGCCGACCTCGATCAGGCAGGCATAGGCGACAAGGGCATAGTGGGCGGGGGCGATGAAAAGCCGGTCATGCACGGCGTCGAAGGGGCCGTTGTAGCCTGCGCCAGTGACGTAATCGGGGTTCCCGGCCGAGGGCACGCCCGAGAAGGGCGGCGGGACCATCGGCATGGTCGAGGGGCCAAGGTTCAGCGCCTCGTTATACAGAAACGCCAGTTGCTCGGCGGCCGAGCAGGCCTGGCTGAGGTAGCCCCCGTTGTTGCGGATCGTGTGTTCGAAGACGCGGGCGCGGATGGCGTGGGCGACTTCCTCGGTGGTCTTTTCGTTGCGCAAGGCGGGCTCCTGGGCGGCGGGACGGGCGGGCCGCGACGGGCCCGCCCGGGGTCGGTCTTAGCGGGGCGGCAGGGTCATCCAGGGCGCCATGGCGACATCGGCATGGGCGAAGGCCGGCAGCTTGGCGCCAAGCTCTTCCATGTTCTTGATGTCCAGCTCGTTCAGCATCGCCTGGGTGATCAGGGTCGGCGGAACGATGACGCTGGCGCCCGGGTCCTCGCCCGCCAGCAGCAGCGCCAGGGTGCGGACCGAGACCTCGCCCACCACGGCGGGGTTGGTGGCGGCGGTGGCTTTCCAGGACGACCCAGCCTCGCGCATCAGCTGGATGTCGGCGGTGGACACGTCGGCCGAGTAGATCGAGACCTGGCCAGACATGCCCGCTTCGTCCACGGCGATCTTCACGCCCTTGGCGAATTCGTCATAGGGGGCGAACATCACCTGGATCGTCGGGTTGGCCGACAGGACCGAGCGCGCCTGGTTCGCGACCGAGTTCGCAATCGGGTTGTCCAGCGTGCCGAACATCGCGACTTCCTGGATGCCGGGGTTGGCGGCCTTGACCGTTTCCCAGACGGCGGCACGGCGGTCCAGCGGCGCAATGCCCGCCACATGCACAAAGCCCGCGACCCATTCGGTGCCGTGGTCGGCAATGGCCTGGTCCAGCGCCAGTTGTGCCAGAGCGGCATCCGACTGTTCCACCTGCGGGATCGCCGGGTTTTCGACGTTCACGTCAAAGGCGACGACCTTGATCCCCGCGTCAACCGCGCGCTGGGCGGCTTCCTTCATCGACTCGGTCAGGCCATGCTGGATGATGATGCCGTCCACCCCCAGGGCAATGGCCTGGTCCACCATGTCGGCCTGCAGCGCGGCGTCCTGGCGGCTGTCAAAGACCTGCAGGTTCACGCCCAGGGCGGCGGATTGCTTTTCCACGCCCGAGAGATAGGCCTGGAAGAAGTCGCCGGTGGACAGATAGCGGACGAGGGCGATGTTCACCTCGCCCGGATTGTCGAAGGGGGCCGGTGCGGCCTCCTGCGCCAGGGTCAGGGTCGGGGCCAGCGCCACGCTGGTCACAAGGGCTGCGAAAGTCCGTCTGGAGATCATTGGTTCCTCCCATTTCTCCGTTGGTGTTCAGGTCCGGCGGGCCGCTTCTGGTGTCGGCCTTGCCGAAGGTTCAGGTCCGCGACCGGCCGGCCCGGCCGGAGAGCGCGAAGGTAAAGACAAGGGCCACGACAAGGACGGCGCCCTTGATGAAATCCTGGGTGTAGTAGGGCGCGTTCAGCATGGTCAGGCCCTGCAGCAGGATGCCGACGAACAGGGCGCCGATGGCGGTGCCGAAGGCGTTGGGCTTGGCAGCCCCCAGAACCGCAAAGCCGATCAGCGCGGCCGCGACCGAGTCCAGCAGCAGGTTGTTGCCCGAGGCGACGTCGCCCCGTCCCAGGCGGGCCGAAAGCAGGATCCCCCCGATCGACGCCATGACGCCCGAGATGACATAGGCCAGCACCCGGTAGCGCGCGACGTTGATCCCGGCCAGCGCCGCCGCCTGCGCGTTCGAGCCGATGGCATACATCACCCGGCCATGCCGGGTCAGTTCCAGGAACACCCAGGTCAGGACCGCGATCACGACCAGCACCACCACCGACAGGGGCACAAGGTCAGGCAGGATAAAGTCGATGCGGTGGCGGCCCAGCATCAGGAACTCGGGCGCAAAGCTGCCCTCGGCGGTGCGGCCATCGGCGAGGACCATCCCGGTCGAGATCGAGTTGCCTTGCGTCGGGATGCGTTGCAGGCCGACCAGCAGGAACATCATGCCCAGCGTGGCCAGCAGGTCGGGCACCCGCATCTTGACGATCAGAAGGCCGTTCACCAGCCCCACCACCGCACCCATGGCCAGGCACAGAAGGACCGCGCTGAGCGCGCCCATCTCCCAGATCACCATGACATAGGCCGATAGCATCATGGCCGAGGTGGCCACCGCGCCGATGGATAGGTCGAACCCGTCCACCACCAGCGTGGCCGTGACGCCAAGCGCCAGGATGCCGGTGATCGCCACCGATTGCAGGATGAACACCCCGCTTTGGGGCGACAGGAACGCCGGCTTCAGCACCGAAAAGACGATGATCAGGCCGGCCATCAGGACAAGAAAGCCGTAGCGGATCGCAAGTTCGGTCGGGGACAGGGGTTTCATGCCGGTTCTTTCGTCTGTTCGGCCGCGCCGGAGACCTGGGCCATCAGAAGCGCCAGGTCGATGTTCTCGTTCCTGTGGTCGCCGACCACGGTATGCTCGCTCATCACCAGGATGCGGTCGGCGACTTCCAGCGCCTCGTCGATCTCGGCGCACAGGACCAGAGTGGCGCGGGTTTCGGCGCTGTCGCGGATGCGGCGGCCGATGTCGCGGCGGGCCTGGATGTCGACGCCCTGGAAGGGCTCGTCCAGGATCAGAAGGCGGCTTGCCTCGGCCATCCAGCGGCCGACGACGACCTTCTGCTGGTTGCCGCCCGAAAGCGTGAGGATGCCGTCGCGCGGGCCCTGGCAGACGACGCCCATCGCGGCGATGGCGCGTTCGGCCGCCGCCCGTTCCGCTGCGCGGCGGATCAGGGACAGGGGGCCCGCGTGGCGGGCGGTGAAGGGCAGGGTCAGGTTCTGCTGGATGTCGAAGCCGGGGATGACCGCGTTGATCAGCCGGTCCTTGGCGGCCAGAAACACGCCGGAAGCCACGGCCTGACCGGGGTTTGCGGGCCGGTAGGGCTGGCCGTCCAGTTGCAACGTCCCGGCCACAGGCGGCTCGAGTCCGAAAAGTGCTGCGGCCAGCGCCGATTTTCCAGACCCGACAAGGCCGGTGATCGCCACCACCTCGTTGCGGTGCAGGGTCAGGTCGAAGGCCCGCGCCTCGGGCTTCAGACGCAGACCGGTGGCTTGCAGCATCGCCGGGCCGCGCGGCGGGATGGAAATGTCGACCTCGGTGATCTCATGCCCCAGCATGGCCCGGACCGCGCCGGAGTAGTCCAGGCTTTGCCCCTCGAACAGGCCGGAGACCTGGCCGTCGCGCATCGAGACGATCCGGTCGGCCAGGCGGCGGATATCGGACATGCGGTGCGAGATATACAGGATCGCCACCCCTACCGCGCGCAGCCGGTCCACCAGCGCGAACAGCCGCTGCGCCTCGGCCAGCGAGAGCGACGATGTGGGTTCGTCCAGGATCAAGAGCCGCGGCCGCCGGGCCATGGCGCGGGCGATGGCGACCAGCTGCCGGTCGGCCAGGGGCAGGCCCGCCACGGGGCGGGTCACGTCGATCTCCAGCCCCACGGCGGCGGCGATGCGGCGGGCGTCCTCACGCATCTGGCGGCGGTTCAGGAACAATCCGGCCCCGTCGGCCAGCGAGTCGAGCAGCAGGTTCGAGGCCACGTCGAGGTCGGGCACCACCCCGTCGTTGATGTTCTGATGCACCGTCACCACGCCCGAGCGCAGCGCGGCGGCCGGGCCAGCCGGTGCGAAGGGCGCGCCGTCCAGCCGCACTTCGCCCGCGTCGGCGGCATGAACGCCGCACAGCACCTTGACCAGCGTCGATTTGCCGGCGCCGTTCGCGCCCATCAGCACGGTGACCTGTCCCGCCGGCAGGTCCAGGTCCACCCCGCGCAGCACCGCGTTGCGGCCGAAGGCCTTGGTCAGCCCGCGAATGGTGATGGCCTGCGGTGTCATCTTTTCCTCACTCCCCACCGTCACGCTACCGCTGGATCATCATTTGTCAATAGTGTTTGACATATGCCGCATTTTTGGAAATCCTGCCGGGCAAGAAGCGGAAAGGGGAGGAAAACCGCATGACCGCGCAAGGCTATGTCGCGCTGACGCCGGACACACTGCCGGGCCGGCTGGGTGCGCTGTCGATCCTGCGGGACCGGGTCGGCGCGCCGGAAACCTGGCAGGTGCGCGAGGTCGGGGATGGCAACCTGAACCTGGTCTTCATCGTTTCGGGTGACGCCGGGCAGGCGGTGGTCAAGCAGGCGCTGCCCTATGTGCGGCTGGTGGGCGAAAGCTGGCCCCTGCCGTTGAAGCGGTCATTCTTCGAATACAACGCGCTGATCCGGCAAGAGGCGCGGGATCCCGGCTCGGTCCCCGCTGTCTGGCATTTCGACGAGGCGCAGGCCATCGTGGTGATGGAGTTCCTGACCCCCCATGTCATCCTGCGTCAGGCGCTGATCGCGGGGCGGCAGGTTGTGGGGCTGGGCCAGCGGCTGGGCCAGTTCTGCGCCCGCACGCTGTTCCGCGGCTCGGACCTGTCGATGACGGCTGCGGCACGCAAGGCGGACCTTGCGCTGTTCGCCGGGAACGTGGAACTGTGCGACATCACCGAGAACCTGGTGTTCTCGGACCCCTATTTCGACGCGCCGATGAACCGGCACACGCCGGGGCTGGAGGGTATCGTGGCGCGGCTGCGCGCGGACCTGTCGCTGAAGGTCGCGGCGCAGCATCTGAAGCTGGCCTTCACCAGCCGGGCCGAGACGATGCTGCATGGGGACCTGCACACCGGGTCCATCATGGTGACGGATACCGAGGCCAAGGTGATCGACCCGGAGTTTGCCACCTATGGGCCGATCGGCTTTGACGTGGGGATGCTGATCGCGAACTTCCTGATGGCGCATTTCAGCCAGCCGGGCCACGAGGCCGCGAAGGGGGACCGCGCCGCGCATCAGGACTGGCTGCTGTCGGTGGTCGAGACGATCTGGCAGGTCTTTGTGGCCGAGTTCAGCCACCTCTGGCGGACCGAACGGCGCGGGATTCTGTATCAGGCCAGCCTTTATGAGGATCAGGGGCACGCCCTGGCGGCCGAGCAGGCGCTGGCCGATCTTCTGGGCCGGATCTGGGTCGATATGCTGGGCTTCTGCGGGGTCGAGATGCACCGCCGCATCCTGGGCCTGGCGCATAACGCCGATTTCGAACGGATCGAGGATGAGGGCCGTCGCGCCGCCTGCGAGGCGCGGGCGCTGGCGATGGGGCGGCAGCTGATGCTGGGCGCGGGGGCGATGCCGGGGATCGGCATGGTCACGGCCATGGCCCGGCGGATGGACAAGGAGGATCACCTGTGAAGATCAATGGAACCCCCTATCGCACGATCTGGCAGGATGCCGAGGGCGTGGTGCAGGTGATCGACCAGCGCTGGCTGCCGCATGAGTTGCGCGTGGTCCCGCTGCGGACCCGGGCCGAATTCGCCACCGCGATCCGCGACATGTGGGTGCGCGGCGCGCCCTTGATCGGGGCGACCGCCGCCTGGGGCGTGGCGGTACAGATGGCCGCCGACCCTTCGGACGCCTCGCTGGCCGAAACCTGGGAGATCCTGCACGAAACCCGCCCGACCGCGATCAACCTGCGCTGGGCTTTGGACGAGATGCGTCGGGTGCTTTCGCCCCTGCCGCCCTCGGCCAGGGCGGCGGCGGCGGCGGCGCGGGCGGTGGAGATTTGCGACGAGGATGTCGAGATCAACCGCCAGATCGGCCTGCACGGGCTGGAGATCATCCGCAAGATCGCGGCGCGAAAGCCGGGCAAGCCGGTGAACATCCTGACCCATTGCAACGCCGGCTGGCTGGCGACGGTGGACTGGGGCACCGCCACCAGTCCGATCTACCATGCCGATGCGGCCGGCATCCCGGTCCATGTCTTTGTCGACGAGACCCGCCCCCGCAACCAGGGTGCGCAGCTGACCGCGTGGGAGTTGAACAGCCACGGCATCAGCCATGACCTGATCGTTGACAACGCCGGCGGCCATCTGATGCAGCATGGCGAGATCGACATGGTCATCGTCGGCACCGACCGCACCACCGCGCGGGGCGACGTGTGCAACAAGATCGGCACCTATCTGAAGGCCCTGGCCGCCAAGGCCAATGGCGTGCCCTTCTATGTCGCCTTGCCGTCCCCGACGATCGACTGGCGGGTGCAGGACGGGGTCAAGGAAATCCCGATCGAGGAACGCAGCGGGGCCGAGGTCACCATGGTCCAGGGCCGTGCTGCGGATGGGGGGATCGTGACGGTGCAGATCTCGCCCGACGGGACCGGGGCGCGAAACCCGGCCTTTGACGTGACCCCGGCCGAACTGGTGACGGGCCTTTTGACCGAGCGTGGCCTGTGCCCCGCGACGGGCGAGGGGATGGCGGCGATGTTCCCGGACCTGAGGGCTGCGGGCTAGGGGGCCAACAGCGCCTCGGCCACCGTGGTGCCGGTGATCAGGTGGGTGACATAGCCGCCCCGGATCGCCGCCCGCGTGGCCGCGACCTTGTCCAGGCCGGGAGTGATCAGGATACCCATCTCCAACCCGACCAGCCGGGGCAGGGGGACACCGATCATCCGGTCCTCCATCGGGCCGGGGAGCTGGTGGCCGTCGGCGTCGATGAACCGGCCGCAGATCACGCCGACCGCGCCTTGCCGGACATACCAGTCCAGGTCGTCGCGCGTGGCTAGGCCGCTAAGGACGATGTGGCTCTCCGCCGTCGCGGTGCCGACCGAGAAGAGCAGCTTGTTCACCGTCTCCAGCTGGTCAAGCTGGGCCTTCAGGATCGGCTCTTCGCGCAGTTCGGCCGCCAGCGCCGCGCGGCTGACGATGGCCGGGGCGTGCAAGTTCATGCAGCGCGCCCCCAACCTCTGCGCCAGGCGGGTCGAACACGCCTCGGCGGTAAAGCCATAGGGCGTGGCCATCGAGCCGACCAGTTGCAGCACGGTCAGCGCGTCCATCGGTGCAGGCTCGATCATTTCGGCCAGTTCATAGACGGTGCGGCCCCAGGCCACCCCCAGACGGTCGCCGGGTGCGATCAGGTCGGGCAGCCAGTTCGCCGCGCCGCGCACGACGCGCAGAAACGCCTCTTCGGTGGCCAGACCTTCGTCCGGGATGACATAGGCGGCGCGCAGGCCGAAGCGATCCGTCAGTTCGACCGCCAGACGGTGCGTGGTAAAGGCAGGCGCGGCCAGGGTGATGCGGATCAGCCCCTTTTCCCGCGCCTCTTGCAGGTAGTTGACCACCGTCGCGCGCGAGATTCCCAGCGCCTCGGCGATCTCCTGCTGGTTGCGGCCGTCCTGGTAATACATCCAGGCAACCTGGATCACGGCATTCTCGCCGCTGACCTGCGCCAGATTGCGCCGCCGTGTCAGTCCGCCCATCCGGCCCTCACGCATTTGACCTTTGACAACTATATCTGACAAAAGTAGAAATTCCAAGCGTTGCCCTTGCGCGCAACGCCGTTTTGCAAGCCTTAGCAGGAGAAGCCGATGATCGCCAATCGCTGGAACGAGGCCGAAGCCCAGGCTTTCCTGACCGCCGCTGGCCCCGATCCCCGGGCGCGCGACCTTGCCTTGCGGGTGCTGACCTCGCGCCTGATCGGGCGTGACCCGGATCTGGTGATGCATGGCGGCGGCAATACCTCGCTGAAATCCACGGCGGTGGATGTGTTCGGCGAAGTGGTGGAGGTGCTGCACATCAAGGGGTCGGGCTGGGATCTGGAGACGATCGAGGCGAAGGGCCTGCCAGCGGTGCGGATGGCGCCCCTGATGCGGCTGCGGGACTTGGCCACGCTGTCGGACGAGGCGATGGTCAATGTCCAGCGGCTGAACCTGCTGGACCCTGCGGCCCCGAACCCCTCGGTCGAGACGCTGCTGCATGCCTGGATCCCGCACAAAGTGGTGGACCACACCCATGCGACGGCCTTCCTGGTGCTGGCCAACCTGCCCGAGGTCGAAGCTGCGACGAGGGAGTTGTTCGGAGACCGGCTGACGTTGGTGCCCTACGTCATGCCCGGCTTTGCGCTGGCCAAGGCGGCGGCGGATGCCTTTGACCGCAACCCCGAGGCCGAAGGGCTGCTACTGGTCAACCACGGCCATTTCGCATGGGGGCCGGATGCGCGGTCCAGCTATGACCGGATCGTGCAGCATACCAACCTGGTCGAGGCCTGGCTTGCCGACCGCCGCCCCGCGCCGCTGGTCCCTGCCGCCGCCTTGCCGGCGGACCAGTTGGCCCTGGTCCTGTCCACCTTGCGCGGGGCATTGGCTTCGGTCCTGCCCGAGGCGGCGCACCTGCCGGTCCTGGACCTGCGGGCGGGCGAGGCGGAGCGTGCGTTCTCCACTCGGGCCGACCTTGAGGATCTGGCGACGCGCGGTGTCGCCACGCCGGACCATGTGATCCGCACCAAGGCCGAGCCTTTGGTCCTGCGGACGGCCCAGCAGGGGGCCGAGGCGATGCGGGCTGCCGTGGCGGCCTATGCCGACCGCTATCGCGCCTATTTCGATACCCATGCCCCCCATGCCGACGAGCCGAAGAAGATGCTGTCGCCGATGCCGGGTCTTGTCTGGCTGGAGGGGGCCGGGATCGTGGGCGTGGGCGCCACCGCCGCCGCTGCCCGCATTGCCGGCGACATCGGCTGCCAGTCAGCCCGAGTTCGCGCCGATGCCGAAGCTGTAGGCAGTTTCCGTCCCATCGGGGCGAAGGACCTGTTCGACATGGAATACTGGTCGTTGGAGCAAGCCAAGCTGGGCAGCGGCAAGGCCCCGCCCTTGCAAGGCCGGGTCGTGCTGGTGACCGGCGGGGCAGGGGCCATCGGCCTCGCCTCGGCCCGGGCCTTTGCAGCGCAGGGTGCGACGCTGTTCCTGGTGGACCGGCCGGGCGAGGCGCTGGACAAGGCGCTTGCCGCGCTGGGCCAGGACCACGGTGCGTATGGTTGCGACATCACGGCGCCGGGAGCGGCGGCGGCTGCAGTCGCGGCCTGTGCAGCACGGTTCGGTGGCCTGGACATCCTGTTGTCCAACGCCGGCGCGGCTGTCACCGGCGATATCGCCACGCTGGACAACAAGGTGCTGCGCGACAGTTTCGAGTTGAACTTCTTTGCCCACCTTGCCTTTGCCCAGGCCGCCATCGCCCAGTTCCGCGCGCAAGCCGCCGGTCGTGGGGCGCGCGGGGCGGAACCGGGGCAGATCCTGTTCAACGTCTCGAAACAGGCGGTCAATCCGGGCAAGGGCTTTGCCGCCTATGGCCTGCCCAAGGCCACAACCTTCTTCCTTTTGCGCCAGCTTGCGCTGGAATTGGGGGCCGAGGGCTTCCGGGTCAACGGCATCAATGCCGACCGCATCCGTTCGGGCCTGTTGTCGTCGGACATGATCGCTGCCCGCTCGGCCGCGCGGGGAGTGGATGAGGCGACCTATATGGCCGGGAACCTGCTTCGTGCCGAGGTCGAAGCGCGGCATGTGGCCGAGGCCTTCGTCATGCTGGCGCGGGCCGAACGGACGACCGGCCATGTGATGACGGTGGATGGCGGCAATATCGAGGCTGCGTTGCGCTGAACCGGCTATAATGGAATATTTTCATTGTCGGTCAGAGGCTTGTCCTAGTTGCCGGCGGGTGCTTCACCTTGCCCGGAACCGGGGATAGGCTGCCAATCCCAGCATTGAGGATTCGCATGAGCCTGACCCAGATCCCCCGCCTGATCGCCTCGGAAATCGGGGCGACCCCTGCCCAGGTCAGCGCGGCGGTCGAACTTCTGGATGGCGGCGCGACGGTGCCTTTCGTCGCGCGCTACCGCAAGGAGGTGACGGGGGGTCTCGACGACACCCAGCTGCGCAAGCTGGAAGAACGTCTGGGCTATCTGCGCGAGTTGGAGGCCCGGCGGGCCGCGATCCTGTCGTCGATCACCGAGCAGGGCAAGCTGACCGAGGCGCTGGCCAAGTCGATCACCGGGGCCGTCACCAAGGCTGAGCTTGAGGACATCTACCTGCCCTACAAGCCCAAGCGCCGCACCAAGGCGATGATCGCCCGCGAGGCGGGCTTGCAGGGGCTGGTGGACGCGATCCTTGCGGATCGGACGGCGGACCCGGTGGTGTTGGCGGGCGGCTTTGTCTCGGACGCCTTCCCGGACACCAAGGCGGCCCTGGAAGGCGCGCGGGACATCGTGGCCGAGGGGCTAAGCGAGGACGCAGCCCTTCTGGGCCGGTTGCGCGATCACATGCGCAAGGCGGGCAAGCTTGCGGCGAAGGTGGTGGCGGGGAAAGAGGCGGCGGGGGCCAAGTTCTCGGACTATTTCGCCCATACCGAGGAGTTCGGCCGGGTGCCGTCGCACCGGGCGCTGGCAATGTTCCGGGGCCGCAACGAAGAGTTCCTGACCCTCGACCTTGAAATCGATGCCGAGGCTCCGCGTGGGGAAAGCCCGGCGGAACGCGCATGTGGTGCGGCGGTAGGGGCCGCGGGTCCGGGGGCGGGTGACAAGTGGCTGCGCGATGCGGCGGCCTGGGCCTGGCGGGTGAAGCTGAAAACCAGCTTGACGCTGGACCTGATGGCGGAACTGCGCGAGGCAGCCGAGGCCGAGGCGATCCGGGTTTTCGCGAGGAACCTCAAGGACTTGCTGCTGGCGTCTCCGGCTGGGGGCAAGGCGACGATGGGCCTTGATCCGGGGATTCGGACCGGCGTGAAGGTTGCGGTGGTGGATGCGACAGGCAAGGTGGTGGCGACCGATACGGTCTATCCGTTCCAGCCGAAGAACGACGTGCGTGGCGCGCAAGTGGCGATTGCCAAGGCCATCGGCCAGCATGGGGTGAAGCTGATCGCCATCGGCAACGGCACCGCCAGCCGCGAGACCGAGAAGCTGGTGGCCGACCTTCTGGCGCTGCTGCCCGCGGGGGCGGAAAAGCCGGTGAAGGTCGTGGTTTCCGAAGCCGGGGCCTCGGTCTATTCGGCAAGTGAATTGGCGGCAAAGGAGTTTCCCGATCTTGATGTCTCCTTGCGCGGCGCGGTGTCGATTGCCCGGCGCTTGCAGGACCCCCTGGCCGAACTGGTGAAGATCGAGCCGAAGGCGATTGGCGTGGGCCAGTATCAGCACGACGTGGACCAGCACCGGCTGGCAAAGTCGCTGGATGCCGTGGTCGAGGATGCGGTGAACGCCGTCGGGGTGGACCTGAACACCGCCTCGGCGCCCTTGCTGGCCCGGGTGTCGGGGGTGGGGCCGGGGTTGGCCGAGGCCATCGTGGCGCATCGGGATCAGAACGGGCCCTTTGCCACGCGGAAAGACCTGCTGAAGGTCGCGCGGTTGGGGCCGAAGGCGTTCGAACAGGCGGCAGGGTTCTTGCGGATCACCGGCGGGAAAGAGCCGCTGGATGCCTCCTCCGTTCACCCGGAAGCCTATGACGTGGCACGGAAAATCGTTGCGGCCTGTGGGCGGGACATTCGGGCCTTGATGGGCGACGGGGCGGCGTTGAAGCGGCTTGATCCGGCCAGTTTCGTGGATGAGAAGTTCGGCCTGCCGACCGTGCGGGACATCCTGTCCGAGTTGGAGAAACCGGGCCGCGACCCGCGCCCCAGCTTCAAGACGGCGACCTTTACCGATGGGGTGAACGAGATCACCGACCTGAGGCCCGGGATGGTGCTGGAAGGCACGGTGACCAACGTCGCGGCCTTTGGTGCCTTTGTGGATATCGGGGTGCATCAGGACGGGCTGGTGCATGTCAGCCAACTGTCCGACAGCTTCGTCAAGGACCCGCATGCCATTGTAAAGGCTGGAGATGTGGTCAAGGTCCGGGTGGTGGAGGTCGACGTTCCGCGCAAGCGGATCGGGCTGACGATGAAATCGGACGGCGGCGCCAGCGCAAAGGACCAGGCGCGAGAGCGGGGGCCTGCGGCGAGCAAGCCGGTGCGGGGGCCGATGCAGTCGGGGCCGCAGGCGGGCGGGAATGCCTTTGCGGACGCGTTGAAGGGTAAGTTCGGTCGCTAGGGGCAAGTCCCTGCGAACGACGGGGTAATCTGGCGGGTTAGCGAAAGCCAAGCGTCCGGCGGGCCAAAATCCTTCGAAGGATTTTGCAAAACTTTTCGAAAAGTTTTGCGCGCCCCGGTCAGGCCGATGCGCCACCCACGGTCAGACCACCGATCAGCAGCGTCGGCTGGCCCACGCCCACCGGAACCCACTGTCCGGCCTTGCCGCAGTTGCCGATGCCCGGGTCCAGTTCAAGGTCGTTGCCGATGGCGCGGATGCCTTTCAACGCCGTGGCCCCGTCGCCGATCAGGGTCGCGCCCTTTACCGCCTCGCCGATGACGCCATTGCGGACGCGGTAGGCCTCGGTGCAGGAGAACACGAACTTGCCCGAGGTGATGTCCACCTGACCGCCGCCAAAGCCCACGGCGTAGATCCCGTCCCTGAGGCTGGCCACGATCCCGGCCGGGTCGTCATTGCCGGAAAGCATGTAGGTGTTGGTCATCCTTGGCATCGGGATATGCGCGAAACTCTCGCGCCGCCCGTTGCCGGTGGGGGCCACGCCCATCAGCCGCGCGTTCTGGCGATCCTGCATGTAGCCGACCAGCACGCCGTCCTCGATCAGCACGTTCTTGGCGGAAGGTGTGCCTTCGTCGTCGATGGAAATCGACCCGCGCCGGTCGGAGATTGTTCCATCATCAAGAACAGTCACGCCCTTGGAGGCGATCTGTTTCCCCATAAGCCCCGCAAAGGCCGAGGTTTCCTTGCGGTTGAAGTCGCCTTCCAGCCCGTGGCCAATGGCCTCGTGTAGCAGGATGCCGGGCCAGCCAGGGCCTAGGACCACGTCCATCACCCCCGCCGGGGCCTCGACCGCGCCGAGGTTGACGCGGGCGATGCGAAGCGCCTCGGCGATCATCGGCTTCCAGGTGTCGGGGGACATGAGGGTGGCAAGCCCATGCCGGCCGCCCTTGCCCATGCCGCCCTGTTCGCGGCGACCGTTCTCCTCGATCATCACGCTGACGTTGATCCGGGCCATCGGGCGGATATCGGCCAGGCGGGTGCCCTCGGGGCGCAGGATCTCGACCTCTTGCAGAGAGGCCGAGAGCGTGGCCGAGACCTGCACCACGCGCGGGTCCAGCGCGCGGGCATAGGCGTCGATCTCGCGCAGGGTTTCAAGCTTCACCGGGAAGGTCGCATCGGCCATCGGGTCGTCGGCGCGATAGAGGCGCGTGTTGGTGCCGCGCGGCGCGGCGGCCATCGTCCCACCGCCCGCACCCACGGCAAGACGGGCAGTTTCGGCCGCACGGCGCAGGGCGCTTTCGGTGATCTCGGTCGAATGGGCGTAGCCCGCGACCTCGCCCCTGACCGCACGCAGGCCGAAGCCCTGGCTGGCGTCATAGGTCGCCTGGCGGATGCGGCCGTCGTCCAGCACGATGGTCTCGGCCCGGCGGCGTTCCAGGAACAACTCGCCGTCATCGGCCCCGTCCGTCGCCGCGCGCAGGGTGGCAAGGGCTGCCCCCTCGTCCAGATGGGTTTCGAACGGGCGGAAGGGGGCATCGGTCATCGGGGGCCTCGGGCGCAAAGGGCAGGGGCCAGAGATGGGCTGCGCGGACCATGGGGTCAAGGCGGAAAGGCCTGGTCCAGGAAATCGGCGCCAATGGCCCAGGTGGCGGGGTCGCCGGTCGCGTCATGGCCGACAGGGCCGAGCGAGCGGAAGGTCTTGGGCTGGTTGGCAAGGTCAAAGAGCGTGCGGCCGAACGAAATCGGGATGATGCTGTCGCGCTCGCCGTGCAGGATCAGAAGCGGGGCACGCACCTTGGCGATATGGTCGCGCGAGCGGAACTGGTCGCGCATCAGCCAGCGCACGGGGACGCCGGGATAGGCGCGGGCGGCAACATCGACGGCGGCGGTGAACGGGGCCTCCAGCACCAGGGCACCGACGGGGCTGCGGGCGGCAAGCTGGACCGCAACCCCGGTGCCAAGCGATTCCGCCACCAGCACCACACGGTCGGTTGCGATGCCGCGGGTGGCAAGGTGGGCCAGCGCGGTCTCGGCGTCCAGGAGCAAGCCCGCCTCGTCCGGCTGGCCGGTTGACCCGCCGTAGCCGCGCCAGGACAGGAAGGCCGTGCCGAAGCCACGGGACTGGTAGAAGGCCAGCCGGTCGGCGCGGTGCGCGATGCTGCCGGCATTGCCGTGCAGGAAAAGAACGGTTGGCCGGCCGGGATCGGGTGGGGAGAACCACAGCACCAGACTTTCGCCATCTGGGGTGCTCATGGTCAGGCGCTCGACCCCGGCCAGACCGAGGGTTTCGGGTGCCGGATCCTCGCGGCTGGGGAAATACTGCATCTCGCGCTGGGCAAGAAACAGCATCGCGATTGCTGCGGCGTAGATCAGGCCGAAGGTGGCGGTGGCCAGTTTCAGAAGGAGCATCGCGGGTGGCACCTGCAGGTCGGGCGCCTGTCCGGGCGCCATTTGTCGCAACGGTTTTGCTTGTCCCGGCCCAGCTAATATGGTTTGAGGACCGCAGGAAACAACGGGATTCTGCCCTTGACGGCAGGGACCGAAAAGGGCGGCGACAGGCCGCCATGCGAACGGGAAAAAGACATGCGCCTTTCCACTGTGATGACCGGGATTGCCGCCCTTGGCACCGCCGCGCTGGCCGCGGGTGGGGCGATGGCCCAGCAAGCCCTTGAAATCGTTGGCCAGCCGGTGGACGGCGCCATCGGGTTCCAGCCGGCCGCGACCGAAGGGGCGCGCGACCTGCAATGGCTGGACCACATGATCCTGTACATCATCACCGCCATCGTGATCTTCGTCACGGCGCTGCTGATCTATGTGATGATCCGCTATAACCGCCGTTCGAACCCCACGCCGGCGCGCTTTACCCACAACAGCCCGCTGGAAGTGGCGTGGACGGTCATCCCGATCGTGATCCTGGTGTTCATCGGGGCCTTCTCGCTGCCGATCCTGTTCAAGCAGCAGGAGATTCCGGTGGGCGAGGTGACCATCAAGGCGACTGGCTACCAGTGGTACTGGGGTTATGAATATGTGGACGAGGGCGTCGCCTTCGACAGCTACATGATCGGCTCGCCCGCGACGGGGGGCAACAACATGATGACGCCCGAGGTCGAGGCGCAGCTGACCGAGGCTGGCTACACGAAAGAGCAGTTCCTGCTTGCCACCGACACCGCTGTCGTGGTGCCGGTCGGCAAGGTTGTCGTGGTGCAAGTGACGGCTGCTGATGTCATCCACTCGTGGAAGGTTCCGGCCTTTGGCGTGATGCAGGACGCCGTGCCGGGCCGGACCGCCGCGCTGTGGTTCAAGGCCGACCGCGAAGGCGTCTATTTCGGCCAGTGCTCGGAACTTTGCGGCCAGATGCACGCTTATATGCCCATCACGGTGAAAGTCGTGTCGGAAGCGGCCTATGCGGAATGGTTGACCAAGGCCAAGGCGGGCGATGTGCAACTGTCGGCGGTCGAGACTTCGACCCCCGTGCAAGTCGCCGCGAACGACTGAGCGCAAGCCCAGTGCAACGATCTGACGGGGGGCTGCCGTGGCAGGCCCCCGAACGCCAGACGGGACCAATATGAGCGATATCGGAGCATATCAGGGCGCGACCCCGACCCCGTATGAGGCGGGCTTCGGCGATTACGTGCAACTGCTGAAGCCGCGCGTGATGTCGCTTGTGGTGTTCACCGCGCTGGTCGGCCTGCTGGTCGCGCCGGTTGCGCTGCACCCGGTCGAGGCTTTTGCCGCCATCCTGTTCATCGCGCTGGGCGCGGGCGCCAGCGGTGCCCTGAACATGTGGTGGGACGCCGACATCGACGCGGTGATGAAGCGCACCGCGCGCCGTCCGGTCCCGGCCGGCAAGGTCGAGGCTGGCGAGGCGCTGGCCATTGGCCTCGCCCTGTCGGGGATCAGCGTGGTCATGCTGTGGCTGGCCACCAACTGGGTCGCAGCCGCGCTGCTGGCCTTCACGATCTTCTTTTATGCCGTGGTCTATTCGGTCTGGCTGAAACGCTCGACCCCGCAGAACATCGTCATCGGCGGCGCGGCGGGGGCCTTTCCGCCGATGATTGGCTGGGTCGCGGCGACGGGCAGCGTCTCGGTCGAGGCTTTCCTGATGTTCGCGCTGATCTTCATGTGGACGCCGCCGCATTTCTGGGCGCTGGCCCTGTTCATGAAGGAGGACTACCACACCGCAGGCGTGCCGATGCTGACCGTGACCCACGGTCGCAAGTCCACGCGCGTGCATATCCTGGTCTATACGCTGCTGCTGGTGCCGGTGGCGCTGGGGGCTGCGGTGACCTCGATCGGCGGGCCGCTGACGCTGGCGGTTGCGGTGGTGCTGAACGCCTGGTTCGTCGTCGGGGCCTTCCGCATCTGGCGGCGGGACGAGGCGATGGCCGAGGCGGACAAGTACGCGGTGGAAAAGGCCTTCTTCCGCTTTTCGCTGCTGTATCTGTTCCTGCATTTCGCCGCCTTCCTGGTGGAACTGGCGCTGAAATCCGCAGGCCTGGGGGGCTGGTGACATGACTTTCCGCCCCGAGCATGAGTTGCACAAGCGTCGCTTCAGCCGCAACCTTGGCCTTGGCCTGACGCTGGCGGCCTTTGTCGCGCTGGTCTTTGCGCTGACCGTGGTGAAGGTCCAGCGCGGCGACCCGTTGCAGGGCTATGACCATGTGGTACAGCCCCAGTCCATCCCGACGGAGGAGGGTACACCATGATTTTCCCCCGCCTGCAGGGCCCCAAGCGCACGCTGGTTCAGTTGGTCGGGGTCGTGGTCACCATGGCCTCGCTGTCCTTTGCCGCCGTGCCGTTCTATGACTGGTTCTGCCGGGTGACCGGCTTTGGCGGCACGACCTCGGTCGCGGAGACCGGGTCGGACGTCATCCTGGACCGCACGGTCAAGGTCCGGTTCGACGCCTCGCTGGAGCAGGGGATGCCCTGGCAGTTCCGCCCCGTCGTTCCGTCGATGGAGATCCGCATCGGCGAGACCGGGTTGGCCTTCTATGAGGCGCATAACCCGACTGACCGCCCGGTGGCCGGTACGGCCAGTTTCAACGTGTTTCCCTATGCCGCGGGCGGCTACTTCACCAAGATCGAGTGCTTCTGCTTCACCGAACAGGTGCTGCAGCCGGGCGAGACGGTGCAGATGCCGGTCAGCTTTTACGTCGATCCCGCGATGGTCGAGGATATCGAAGGCAAGTTTGTGCAAGAGATCGTGCTGAGCTATACCTTCCACGAAACTCCGCTGCCCGAAGAACAGGCAGCCCTGGAAACGACTGCTGCGGACAACGCTTCCGCGGTGAACTGAACAAGAAACGAGGGAACCGTCGGCCATGGCCCACGCTAAGAATCACGATTATCACGTCCTGCCGCCGTCGATCTGGCCGCTTCTGGGTTCGGTCGCCGCCTTCGCCATGCTGTTCGGCGCGGTGCTGTGGATGCACGGATCGGGCCCCTGGCTGGGGCTGATCGGCCTGGCGGGCGTGCTGTATGTCATGTTCGCCTGGTGGTCGGACGTGGTGCATGAAAGCCGGACGGGCGACCATACGCCGGTCGTGCGGCTGGGCCTGCGCTATGGCTTCATCCTGTTCATCATGTCCGAAGTGATGTTCTTCGCGGCCTGGTTCTGGACCTTCTTCAAGCACCGCATGTACCCGATGGGGCCGCAGTCGCCTGCCGTCGACGGCGTCTGGCCGCCGGAAGGGATCGAGACCTTCGACCCCTGGCACCTGCCTTTCATCAACACGCTGATCCTGCTTCTGTCGGGCTGCGCCGCGACCTGGGCGCACCATGCCCTGGTGCATGAGAACAACCGCAAGGACCTGGTGAACGGGCTGATCCTGGCGATTGGTCTGGGCGTCGTGTTCACCGGCATGCAGGCCTATGAATACAGCCACGCCGCGTTTGGCTTCTCGGGCAACATCTATGGCGCGACGTTCTTCATGGCGACTGGCTTCCACGGTTTCCACGTCGTGGTCGGGACGATCTTCCTGACCGTCTGTCTGATCCGCGCGCTGAAGGGGCATTTCACCCCTGAAAAGCACGTCGGCTTCGAGGCGGCGGCCTGGTACTGGCACTTTGTCGACGTGGTCTGGCTGTTCCTGTTCGCCGCGATCTACGTCTGGGGTCAGGGCTGATCCATCGCCCGACCTGACCATCAAGCGCGGGCCTGCGGGCCTGCGCTTTTCGTTTCCGGGGGTCGCTGATGCGCCGCTATGTCTTTCCGATCATGTTGGGCGTCGCCGGCGTCGCCGTGCTGATGTGCCTGGGCTTCTGGCAGTTGGACCGGATGGAGGAAAAGCGGGTCTATCTGGACGAGATCGAGGCGCGGATCACCAACGCGCCGATCCCGCTGCCCGCCGCCCCCGAGGAGGCGGCGCACAAGTTCCAGGCGGTGGTGGCCGAGGGCCAGTTCACCGGTAATTATCTAGAGGTGCTGGCCGGTCAGACGGGGGCCAGTCCGGGCGTTCTGGTGATCGAAGCCTTCGCCTTGCCAGATGGCCGCAAGATCATGGTGCAGCGCGGTTTCGTCGCCGACGACGCACGGGCCGCGCCCCGTCCCCCGCGCGAGGCGAGGGTGGAGGGCAATCTGCACTGGCCGCAGGATACCAACAGTTCTACCCCCGCGCCGGACGCACGGACCGGCCTGTGGTTTGCCCGCGACGTTCCAGCGATGGCGGCCAAGCTGGGAACGGAACCGACACTTATTGTCGCCAGCGCGCCAACCGGTGACGGGATTGCGCCGGTTCCGGTCGATACCTCGACTATACCGAACAACCATTGGGGCTATGCGATCCAGTGGTTCCTCTTGGCGGCGACCTGGGCGGGGATGACAGTCTTTCTTCTCTGGCGTATCAGGGCGCGGAAGGTTTGAAGGCGATGGCGATGCAATACATCTCGACCCGCGGTGCGGCCCCGGTCCTTGGCTTCGGCGAGGCGATGATGACGGGCCTTGCCCGCGACGGCGGGCTTTATGTGCCCGAGACCGTGCCGGTGCTGTCGAAGGCCGAGATCGCGGCGCTGGCGGGGGCTTCGTATGAGGAGGTCGCGTTCCGGGTGATGCGTCCCTATCTGGGCGGGTTTTTCGGGGATGACGAGTTTCGCGGCCTGATCGCCAAGGCCTACCAGGGCTTCCACCACGCCGCCCGCGCGCCGATGGTGCAGCTGGGATCGAACCATTTCCTGCTGGAGCTGTTCCACGGGCCGACGCTGGCCTTCAAGGACTTTGCCATGCAGCTTATCGGGCAGATGATGCAGGCGGCGCTGGCCAAGACCGGCGAGCGGATCACCATTGTCGGCGCGACCAGCGGCGACACCGGGTCGGCAGCGATGGAGGCGTTCCGCGGGCTGGAGAATGTGGATGTGTTCATCCTGTTCCCGCATGGCCGGGTATCGGAGGTGCAGCGGCGCCAGATGACGACGCCGTCCGAGGCGAACTGCCATGCGCTGGCCATCGACGGGGATTTCGACGACGCGCAGGCCCGTGTGAAGGACATGTTCAACGACTTTGCCTTCCGCGACGGGGTGCGGCTGGCGGGGGTGAACAGCATCAACTGGGCACGGGTGCTGGCGCAGGTGGTCTATTACTTCTACGCCGGGACCGCGCTGGGGGCACCGCATCGCGAGGTCAGCTTTACCGTGCCGACGGGCAACTTCGGCGACATCTTCGCGGGCTACATCGCCAAGCGGATGGGCCTGCCGATCGACAAGCTGGTGATTGCGACGAACCAGAATGACATCCTGGACCGGGCGCTGAAATCCGGGGACTACCGGACGAACGGGGTCCGGCCGTCGATCAGCCCGTCGATGGATATCCAGGTGTCGTCGAACTTCGAACGTGCGCTGTTCGATGCCTATGGGCGCGACGGCGCGGCGGTGGCGCAGTTGATGGGCGAGATGAAATCCGGGGGCTTCAAGATCAGCCAGGGCGCGATTGAAAGCCTGCGGGGGACGTTTGCCTCGGGCCGTTGTGATGAGGACGAGACGCTGGCGGTGATCGCGCGGCATTGGAAAACGACCGGAGAGCTTCTTTGCCCGCATTCCGCTGTCGGGGTGAAGGTGGCTGAAGAACATGTCGGCGGCGCGCCGATGGTCACGCTGGCCACGGCGCATCCGGCGAAGTTCCCTGATGCCGTGCAGCGGGCGACCGGGATCAGGCCGGGACTGCCGCCGCATATGGCGGACCTGTTCGACCGGCCAGAGCGGGTGACGCGGGTGCCGAATGACCTTGTCGCCTTGCAGGCTGTCGTCCGCGAAAGGATCGCCCACTGATGCAGCGTTTGCATACTCTGCCCAACGGGTTCCGCATCGTCACCGAGGCGATGCCGGGCCTGCAATCCGCCTCGGTCGGCCTGTGGGTCGAGGCTGGAGGGCGGCACGAGACGCCGGAACAGAACGGCATCGCGCATTTCCTGGAGCATATGGCGTTCAAGGGCACCCGCCGCCGGTCGGCGCTGCGGATCGCCGAGGAAATCGAGGATGTGGGCGGCTATATCAACGCCTATACCAGCCGCGAGATGACGGCCTATTACGCGCGGGTGCTGTCCGGTGACGTGGTGATGGCGCTGGACGTGATCGCGGACATCGTGCTGAACCCCGTCTTTCGCAAGGCGGATATCGAGACCGAGCGTCATGTGATCCTGCAAGAGATCGGCCAGGCGCTGGATACGCCGGACGACATCATCTTCGACTGGCTGCATGAAGTGAGCTATCCCGACCAGCCCTTTGGTCGCACGATCCTGGGGCCGGAGGAACGGGTTGCCTCCTTCAAGAAGGCCGATTTCGAAGGCTTCACCGGGGCGCATTACGGGCCGGACCAGATGATCCTGTCGGCGGCGGGGGGCGTGGACCATGACGCCATCGTCGCTGCTGCCGAGCGGATCTTTGGTGGGCTGAAAGCGGTCGGGGCCTCGAAAGTCGAGCCGGCGCGCTTCGTCGGTGGCGAGCGGCGCGAGGTCAAGGATCTGGAGCAGGTACATTTCGCGCTGCAGTTCGAAGGGCCGGGCTACCGCGACGACAAGGTCTATACCGCGCAAGTCTATGCCACCGCGATGGGCGGGGGCATGTCGAGCCGGCTGTTCCAGAAGATCCGCGAGGATCGGGGGCTGTGCTATTCGATCTATGCCCAATCCTCGGCCTATGAGGATACCGGGCACATGACGATCTATGCCGGCACCTCCGAGGCGGAGATCGGCGAGCTGACCCAGTTGACCATCGACGAGCTGAAGCGCGCGGCCGAGGACATGACCGAGGCCGAGGTCGCGCGGGCGCGGGCGCAACTGCGGGCCGGGTTGCTGATGGGGCTGGAAAGCCCCTCAAGCCGGGCCGAGCGCAATGCACGCCTGTTGTCGATCTGGGGCCGGGTGCCGGATGTGGCCGAAGCGGTCGCCAAGATCGACGCGGTCGATACGGCCGCGGTGCGCATCCATGCGGCCGAATTGACGGCGGCCCGTGCCGCGCTGGCCGTCTATGGGCCGGTGGCCGGGGCGCCGGGCGTTGACGCGATCCGCAAGGGACTTGCCGCCTGATGCTGGGGTTGAAGCGCCGCGTCCGGGTCGAGACCGAGCGCATGACGCTGCGGCTGCCCGAGCATGGCGACTGGCGGCAATGGTCCGAGGTCCGCGAGACCTCGGCCGAGTTCCTGGTGAAATGGGAGCCGGTCTGGGCCAATGACCACCTGACGCGGCGGGCCTTTACCAACCGGGTCTACTGGGCGCAGCGGGCCGAGGCGCAGGGCACCGCGCTGCCGATGCTGATGATCCGCCGCGAGGACCAGCAGCTTCTGGGCGCGCTGACGCTGGACAATATCCGCCGTGGCCCGTCGCAGACCGGAACCTTCGGCTACTGGATCGGCCAGCCCTTCGCGCGCCAGGGCTATATGCGCGAGGCGATCCTGGCGCTGACGCATCACGCCTTTACCCGGATGGACCTGTCGCGGCTGGAGGCGGCCTGTTTGCCCGAGAACGTGCCCTCGCGCGGGGTGCTGGAGAAATGCGGCTTCAAGTATGAAGGCGTGGCGCAGAGCTATCTGCAGATCAACGGGCGCTGGCGGAACCATGTCCTGTACGCCAACCTGCGGGGCGACCGGCGCGGGCGGACCGACGTCGGCTAGGTCGGGACGGCTGCCGAATTGAGCGCCTTGCGGCGCGTGCCTTTTGTCTCACGGTTTTGCGTGAAGGACGCAAAACCGCTCGGGCGGCCTCCGGCGGGGATATTTGGGCAAATGTGAAAGGGGCAGGGGCAGGCGGGAGGTGATCGCGCATCCGTGATCGGTGTGGCGCGTGACGCTGGGGCAATCCGGGTTACCCTTCGCAAAACCCGGAGGTGACCGATGCGCCTGCTGCCCGCCCTTGTCCTGATCGCCAGCCCCGCAATGGCGCAGGAGCGCATCCCGTCGCATTGCATCGCCCTGGCCCGGGGTGAGCCCACGGTGGTGCCCGTGGCGCTGGAGGAGGGGTTGGAGGCCGACAGCGTTCTGATCCGGTACGTCGACCACGCAAGCTTTGCCATCGTGACCCCGGACGGGACGGTGGCGGTGACGGATTACACCGGCTATCTGGGGACGCAGGACCTGGTGCCGGATGTGGTCACCATGAACAACGCCCATTCCACCCATTGGACCGCTGCCCCCGACCGGCGCATCCCGCATGTGCTGGAGGGCTGGCCGGAGGGCGGGGCGGCGGCGGAGCATCGGCTGGATCTGGGGACGATGCTGGTGCGCAACGTGCCCACCGACACGCGCGGGCCCTTTGGCGAGGGGGCGCGGCGGGACGGCAACTCGATCTTCATCTTCGAGGCCGGGGGGCTGTGCATCGGGCATCTGGGGCATCTGCACCAGATCCCCTCGCCCGAGCAATATGCGGCGATCGGTCGGCTGGATGTGCTGATGGTGCCGGTGGATGGCGGCTATACCCTGCGGCTGGAAGATATGGCGGGGGTGGTGCGGCGGTTGCGGTCCAGCGTGGTGATCCCGATGCACTGGTTCAGTCAGGCGTCGCTGCAAGCCTTCCTGGCCGAAATGTCGGCCGAGTTCAGCGTGGTCGAGACCGGGGGTGCGCAGATCGCGTTGTCGCTGGATGACCTGCCGTCGCAGCCGACGATCATGGTGTTGGAGCCGGCATATATCGACGCGCCCTAGCGCGGGGCGGCCTGCTTCGCTACCAACGGGGTGAAGGAGCCCCGCGATGCTGAACCCCTGTGATGCCGCCTTTGTTTCCCATCTTGCGGGGCTTCTGCCGCCCGGCCGGATCACGGCGCCGGAGCCGCGCCATCTGGAGGAACCCAGGGGCCGGTGGCAGGGTCATGCGGGTGCGGTTGCGCGGCCGGAAACCACGGCAGAGGTGGCGGTAGTTGTCCGAGCCTGCGCCCAAGCGCGGGTGGGCGTGGTGCCTTGGGGCGGGGGGACGGGGCTGGTCGGCGGGCAAGTCATGGTGGACGGGCCGGCGCCGCTGCTTTTGTCGCTGGAGCGGATGAACCGGCTGCGTGGCGCCTATCCGCAGGAAAACGCGCTGGTGGTCGAGGCCGGGATGATCCTGGCCGATGTTCAGGCCAAGGCCGCTGCGGTGGGGCGGCTGTTTCCTTTGACGCTGGCGAGCCAGGGCAGTTGCCGGATCGGCGGGAACCTTGCGGCCAATGCGGGGGGCGTGCATGTGCTGCGCTATGGCAATACGCGCGACCTGTGCCTGGGGATCGAGGCGGTGCTGCCGGACGGGACGGTGTTCGACGGGCTGACGCGGCTGCGCAAGGACAATGCGGGCTATGATCTGCGGCATCTGATGATCGGCTCGGAGGGCACGCTGGGGGTGATCACGGCGGCCAATCTGCGGCTGTTCCCGATCCCGGCGGCCACGATTGTGGCCTTGTTGGCGGTGCCCTCACCGGCGGCGGCGCTGGACTTGCTGGCGCTGGCGCAGGAGCGGCTGGGGGGCATGGTCTCGGCCTTCGAACTGATCAGCCGGGTGGGCTTTGACTTTCTGGCCGAGACGATGCCCGAGGTTCGTGCGCCCCTGGATCCGGTGCCGGAGTGGATGGTGCTGGTGGAACTGGGTCTGCCCGCTGGGCTGGAGCCCGAGGTGGCGATGGCCAATCTGTACGATGCAGCCGATGACCGGGGACTGGTAAGCGACGGGGTGATCGCAACCTCGGGCGCGCAGGCGGCGGGGTTGTGGCAACTGCGCGAGATGATCCCGGAGGGCAACCGCAGGGTCGGCGCGGTGTCTAGCCACGATATCTCGTTGCCCTTGTCGGCGATCCCGGAGTTCATCGGGCGCGCGCCGGGGGAACTGGCCGGGCTGGGAGCGTTCCGCATCAACTGCTTTGGCCATCTTGGCGACGGCAATTTGCACTGGAACGTGTTTCCGGTGCAGGGGGCGCACCGGAAGGACCACGATCCGGTGCGGGAGAAGGTCAAGACGCGGGTGCATGATCTGGTGCATGCCCTGGGCGGGTCGGTCGCGGCCGAGCATGGGGTGGGGCGATTGAAGGTGGCGGACCTGGCGCGCTATGGCGATCCGGGCAAGCTGGCGGCGATGCGGGCGATCAAGGCGGCCTTGGACCCCTTGGGGATCATGAACCCCGGCGCGGTCCTGGGATAAGGTTACCCCGCCGCAAGAGGATACCTGCGACGGGGTGCTTTGGGGGTGTGTGGGTCACGCTGTGGGTAGCAGCGCGGTCAGGCTGGGTAGGCCTGACAAGACCAATCTCTAGAGTGATTCTCTTACAAGTCGGTTAACGGAAGTCCATCGCGCCGCACCGGAACCGATTTTCTGCGAAAATCGGCGGGGGGTTCAGAGCCCCTCGAAGGCGCAAAGCGCGTGGACCTCCATCCCCATCGCTTCCAGCTTCTTGCGGCCGCCAAGGTCGGGCAGGTCGACCACGAAGGCGCAGCCCACGACCTCGGCCCCGAGGCGTTCGATCAGGCGGATGCCGGCCTCGGCCGTGCCGCCGGTGGCAAGGAGGTCGTCGACCAGCAGCACCTTTTCGCCGGGCTGCATTGCGTCGTCATGCACCTCGACCACCGCTTCGCCGTATTCAAGCTGGTAAGCCTGGCTGATGGTCTGGCCCGGAAGCTTGCCCTTCTTGCGGATCGGGACGAAGCCGGTCGACAGCTGGTGCGCCACCGCTCCACCCAGGATGAAGCCCCGCGCCTCCAGCCCTGCGACCTTGTCGATGCGCATCCCGGCATAGGGGGCCAGAAGCTGGTCGACGCACATCCGAAAGCCGCGCGGATCGGCAAAAAGCGTGGTCACGTCACGGAAGAGGATCCCTTCATGCGGGAAGTCGACGATGGTGCGGATATAGTCCTTGACGGTTTTCGGCATGGTCTTTCCCGGGGGCTAAAGAAGGCGGCCCGCGACGGCGTCGAGCTTGGCCAGAAGATCGGGGTCGCGCTTGTCGGGGGCGGTCATGAGGGCGTGGGCAAGGGCGCGGTCGCAGCCGTGCGGGCAAGGCTGGCGGTCGGGGTCCATCATGGCGGGCAGGCGGGCGACCAGGCCCCGGGCAGCCGCGGCGTTCGCATGGAGGACGGCGATCACCTGGGCCACGTCCACCGCTCCGTGGCTGTCATGCCAGCAGTCATAATCGGTGACCATGGCGAGGGAAGCATAGCAAAGTTCGGCCTCGCGGGCGAGACGGGCCTCGGAAAAGCCGGTCATCCCGATCACGTCGGCGCCCCAGGCCCGGTACATCCGGCTTTCGGCGCGGGTCGAGAATTGCGGCCCCTCCATCGACAGGTAGGTCGCGCCCTGGTGGACGGTCAGCCCCTCGTCCCGCGCGGCTTCGGCCGCGAGCGCGCCAAGGCGCGGGCAGGTCGGGTCGGCCAGGCTGACATGGGCGACGCAGCCGGGGCCGAAGAAGCTGGGCGGGCGACGCGTGGTGCGGTCGATATACTGGTCCACCAGGACGAAATCGCCGGGGGCGAACTCCTCACGCAGCGAGCCTACGGCCGAGACGGCGAGGATGTCGGTGCAGCCCAGCCGCTTCAGGGCGTCGATGTTGGCACGGTAGGGCACGGTGGCGGGGTCGTGGACATGACCCCGGCCATGGCGCGGCAGGAAGGCGACGGGCAGGCCATGCAGGCGGCCGACAAGGACCTCGTCCGAGGGCTGGCCCCAGGGGGTCGTGACCTTGACCCAGCTTGCGCCTTCCAGACCGTCGATCTGATAGACCCCCGATCCGCCGATGACGCCGAGCATGGTCTGCATGGGGGCCTCCTGTCCTGGTCGCCGGCAGGATAGAGGGCGAGCGGGGCGCGGGGAAGGGGGATTGGGGGCTGGGGTGGAGGGGGCGGAAGGGCTTGCCTCGGGGGGCGGCTCTGGCCATCCTGACCCAAAGCAGGAGGGCGACGGTGACGCGGACGATCGATCTGGCCGGTCTGGCGGATGAGGTGGAGCTTCGGGCAGGGTTGGGCGACCGGCTGATCGTCGCCCTGGCCGGGGCACCGGGTTCCGGCAAGTCGACGGTGGCGGAGAAACTGGTCGGCAAGCTGATCGGGCGCCGTCCGGGGCTAGCCGCGGTATTGCCGATGGACGGCTATCATTATGACGACCTGTATCTGGTGCCGGCCGGGCTGCGGTTGCGCAAGGGTGCGCCGCATACTTTCGACGTCGGCGGGCTTTACCACACGCTGAAGCGCCTGCGTGCGCGGGACGAGGACGAGGTGGCAGTTCCAGTGTTCGACCGGACGATCGAGATCGCGCGGGCCGGCGCCCGGCTGATCCCGGCCGAGGTGCCGGTGATCGTGGTCGAAGGCAATTACCTGCTGCTTGACCAGGCGCCCTGGGATCGGCTGCGGCCCATGTTCGACCTGACGGTGATGGTTGACGTGCCCGAGCATGTCCTACGGGCGCGACTGCGCGGTCGGTGGGACCGGCTGGGGCTGGACGAGGCTGCGATCCGGGCGAAGCTGGAGGAGAACGACCTGCCGAATGCCCGGCTGGTCCGCGAGGCCTCGGTCGCGGCTGACTACCGTCTGCAGAATCACTAGTGACGGCGTGCAGCTGATCGACAGCCACCAGCATCTGATCCTGCGCGACCGGCTGGGCTATGCCTGGGCCGACGCGATTGCAGCCCTCACCGAGGGCGACTTTTCGCCGGATGATTACGCGCGGCTGACCGAAGGTCGTGGGGTCGTGTGGACCATCTTCATGGAAACCGGCGTTGATGACGCGGATTACCAGGCCGAGGCCCGCCTGGTCGCGGGGATGGTGGGGCAACGCGGGATGCTGGGTCAGATCGCCTCGATCCGGCCGGAGGCGGCGGCGGGGTTCGACGCCTGGCTGGAGGAGGCTGCGGGCCTGGGAGTCGTCGGGTTTCGCCGTATCCTGCATGTGGTGCCAGACGCGGTGTCGCAGTCCGCAACCTTCGTGCGGAACCTGCGGCGGCTCGGGCGGGCGGGCTATTCGTTCGATCTGACCGTCCTGTCCCGCCAGCTTCTTCCAGTCGCGCTGCCCCTGTCGCGGGCCTGCCCTGATCAGGTCTTTATCCTGGATCATTGCGGGGTGTCGGACATCGCGGGCGGCGACTGGGAGATGTGGGAGGCCGGGGTCGCTACCGTTGCCGCCCATCCGAATGTTTTTGTGAAGCTTTCCGGCATCACCGCCTATTGCGCGCCGGGAACCGCGACGGTCGCGACGGTTCAGCCCTATGTGAAGCGTCTGCTGGACCTTTTTGGGCCGGATCGGATGCTTTGGGGCAGCGACTGGCCGGTAGTGGACCTTGGCGCAGGGTTACCGGGCTGGATCGACATGACCGGGGAATTGTTGGCGGGGCTGTCGATTGCCGACCGGCGGGCCATCGGCCACAAGACCGCGCGGCGGGTCTATCGGTTGCCGCGGGCCTGACCGGACGGTCAGGCCCGCAGAACTGTTACCCGGCGGCGCGCAGGCGTGGGCTGGCGGCCTGCGCTTCACCCTCTTGCCAGCCCTTGAAGCGGCTGACGAGCTGGTTCAACTCCTCGATCGACTGCGACAACGAGACGGTCGCGGCGAGGGTTTCCTCGAACATCGCAGCGTTGCGCTGGGTCGCACCGTCCAGGTCCCGCAGCGAGCCGTTCACGTCCTTGATCCCCTGTTCCTGCTGCGCGGCCGAGCCTGCGATCAGCGCCACGCTGTCCGAAATCGCGCTGACCGACTTGGTGATCGAGCCGACCACCCCGCCGCTTTCGCGCATTGCCACGACGCCGTCGCGGACATGCTGGCTGGATTCGTTGATCAGCTGGCCGATCTCGCGGGCCGAATCCGAGGCGCGCTGCGCCAGCGCCCGGACTTCCGAAGCCACCACCGCAAAGCCGCGCCCGCTGTCGCCGGCTCGCGCTGCCTCGACCCCTGCATTCAGGGCCAGAAGGTTGGTCTGAAAGGCGATGTCGTCGATCACGGCAATGATGCGGGTGATCGCCTCGGATGAGGTCTGAATGCGCATCATCGCGGCTTCGGAACGGGTGATGATCTCCATCCCGGCGGTTGCTTGCTTGGCTGCATCGCGCGTCAGGTCGCGGACCGTCTGGATGCTGCTGGTCGTGTCGCCGACAAGGCCGGTCATGTTGGTCATCGTGCTGGAGGTCTGGTTGATCGCCGAGGCGGATTTCTCGGTTCGGTGGGCAAGATCCTCGGTCGCGAAGCGGATGGCTTGCACATCGGCGTTGATCCGGCCGGAAGAGCTGGAGATCTCGGCCACGATCTTGCGCAGGGCGCGGACGGCCGCGTTGAAATCCATGCGCAGGGTCTTGTAGCTTTCCGAGAAGAATTCATCGATCGTCACGTCAAGGTCGCCGTCGGCCATGCGGCGCAGGGACTGGGCCAGGTGATCCACGACTTTCTGCTGGGCCAGACGGTTCTCTTCTTGCGCGGCCTCGTGTTCGGCGCGGGCGCGGTCCTGTGACGCGCGGAATTCGGCCTGGCGCTGTTGTTCGGCCGCCTCGGCCGCGCGGCGCTGCGCCTCCTGCTCACGCTCGGCGATGCGTTCGCGTTCCAGAAAGGCGATGCGCTCTGCCTCGGCCTTGCGGGCTTCGGCCTCCGCCTCGGTCAGAGAGCGGTCCATGTCGCGCAGGGCGCGTGCGATGTCGCCGATTTCGTCACCGCGTTCGGTATGGCCGACCTCGCTGCCTGCAACGCGCCGGGCGACGCGGTCCATGTCCAGTGCCAGACCATGCAGGGGACCGGCAATTGACCGCGAAGCGAGGATCGCCACGGCGCTGGTGGCGGCCAGCACGACCAGCCCGATGGCAAGGAACCAGTACGTCATCTGCGTGATCGGACGGAACAGTTCGGCCTGGTCGATCTCGGTCACCACGGTCCAGGATGTCCCTTCGACGTCAAGGGGATGCGTGGCAATCACGACCGGCTGTCCGTTGAAACCTATGGCCTCGGCAAAGCCGGGCGTTGCAGTCTTGGCCAGTTCCAGCACGGCTGGTGGGGCGGTTGCGGCCAGCACCTCGTCCGAGGGCGTCTTGTCGATATCGCTGCGCAGGACACCGTCCTGGCCCACCAAGTAGTTGACCATCGACGTCTCTTCGCCCCGATCCCCGTTCAGCGCGGCGTTCATCTGGGCAATCGGCATCTGGATCGCGACGACGCCCAGGATCGACCCGTCCCGGCCTAGCACATGCTTGCCCATGAAGGCGGCGGGTTGGTCGGCCGAAGGGGCGTAGGCCGAGAAATCCTCGAACACGAGGCCACCGGGCGCATCCAGCGCCATGACCCGGTCGAACATGCGCGCCAGGCCCGAGTCCTTCCAGGGGCCGGTGCGCAGGTTGGTGGCGAAATCAGCCTCTTTCGTCACGGTGAAGACGACATTGCCGTCGGTGTCGATCAGAAAGACGTCATAATATTCCATCGCCAGGGTCCAGGCCGAAAGCTCGGCCTGGACATCGGCGTGCAGGCGGTCGAAAAGACTGCCGGACCCGGCATCAAGCAGCTTGTGCCGTTCGGCGGGCGGGTGGGGGTTGTTGTCGACATAACGCGCACGGATGGCCGCCAGACCGCCGGGGTCGGTGCGGGCGGCCCGCGTCAGATCGGCCAGCCCGGCAATGACACCGCGGTTGTAGGACAGGCCGTTCAGGTCGGCCGATACCTCGCTTGTCACGGCTTCCAGCGTTTCTGCAGGCCCGTTCGAAGCTTCGCGCATCGTCGCCCGCGCGGCATCTGCCAGCGCGGTTTCCGCGCGGATATAGGCCGCCGCGGCGACCAGAAGGACGGCGACGGCGCTGATCGCAAGCATCACTGCCGGAAGCTTGCGCGTTAGTTTCATCGAGTTGAAATCCATGCGTCGCATATGGCGATCCCCTGGTTAGACTGGCGAAGCTTGCGAGCGCGCCATTGAGGAACGGTAAATTCCGCTCCCAACCCCCGCCCGAAATGCCTAAGATTTTCCGCTTCCCCAGCATAGAACGACCCCGGAGGCCGCGCATTGCGACCTGTCATTCGCGCTGGCCTTGGCCCGGATTTGTCGCTAACCTGTCACGCAGACCCGGGGGCACACCTGGGCTTGAGGCAGAACAGGCATATCAGGCGGTTTCCCCATGACTGAGATGGTCTATGGCTCCAATCCCGTTCGGGTAACGGAGCCGGTCATTCCCCGCTGGTGGCGGACGATCGACAAGTGGACGTTGACTTCGGTCTTTGTCCTTTTCGGCATCGGGCTGTTGCTCGGGCTTGCCGCCTCGGTCCCCTTGGCCACGCGCAACGGGCTTGAGCCGTTCTATTATGTCCAGCGCCAGGCCTTCTTTGGCGGCGTGGCGCTGGCGGTGATGATCGCGATCTCGATGCTGTCGCCGCCGATGGTGCGCCGGCTGGGTGTCCTGGGTTTTGCCGTGTCGATGCTGGCGCTGGTGCTGCTGCCGATCTTCGGAACGGATTTCGGCAAGGGCGCGGTGCGCTGGTTCAGCTTCGGCTTTGCCAGCATCCAGCCGTCCGAGTTCCTGAAGCCGGGCTTCGTGGTGGTGGTCGCCTGGTTGATCGCTGCTAGCCAGGATCTGGCGGGACCGCCGGGCAAAAGCATCTCGTTCGCGCTGACGCTGGTCGTGGTAGGCTTTCTGGCGATGCAGCCGGACTTCGGCCAGTCGGCGCTGATCCTGTTTGCCTGGGGCGTGATCTATTTCGTCGGCGGCGCGCCGATGACGCTGATCGCCATCGTCGGTGGCATCGTGGCGCTGGCCGGGCTGGTGTTCTACGAAAGCTCGGAACACTTTGCGCGCCGGATCGACGGGTTCCTGTCGCCCGATGTCGATCCGCGCACCCAGCTGGGCTATGCGGCGAACGCGATCCAGGAGGGCGGGTTCTTCGGCGTCGGCGTCGGAGAGGGCCAGGTGAAATGGTCGCTGCCCGACGCGCATACCGACTTCATCATCGCGGTCGCGGCTGAGGAATACGGGCTGATCCTGGTGCTGGCGATTCTGGCGCTGTACGGGGTTATCGTCGTCCGCTCGCTGGGCCGCCTGCTCGCCGAGCGTGATCCCTTCGCGCGCCTTGCGGGCACGGGCCTGGCCTGCATCTTCGGCGTGCAGGCGATGATCAACATGGGCGTCGCGGTGCGGCTGCTTCCGGCCAAGGGAATGACGTTGCCCTTCGTCAGCTATGGCGGCTCGTCCGTCATCGCGGCGGGGATCACGATGGGGATGCTTCTGGCCCTGACGCGGGACCGGCCGCGCGGGCAGATGAGCGACGTCTTCCGGCGGGGTCGGTGATGGCAAAGCTTCTGCTGATCGCGGCGGGGGGCACGGGGGGGCACATGTTCCCGGCCCAGGCGCTTGCCGAGGCGATGCTGGCGCGGGGCTGGCGGGTGAAGCTGTCCACGGATGACCGCGGTGCGCGCTATGCCGGAGGGTTTCCGCAGGCGGTGGTGGTGGAGCGGGTGGCAAGCGCCACATTCGCGCGGGGCGGGGTGGCGGCAAAATTGCTGGCGCCGTTCCGCATTCTTGCGGGTGTCCTTGGGGCGCTGGTCTCGCAACTGCGCGACCGGCCGGCGGTTGTGGTGGGCTTTGGCGGCTATCCGTCGATCCCGGCGCTGAGTGCGGCCTGGGTGCTGCGGCGGCCGCGCATGATCCACGAACAGAACGGCGTCCTTGGCCGGGTGAACCAGGTTTTCGCGCGCCGCGTGGACAGGGTTGCCTGCGGCACGTGGCCCACGGCCCTGCCGGCCGGCGTCACGGGAGAGCCGACGGGCAACCCGGTGCGTCAGGCGGTGCTGGACCGGGCTGCCGCCCCCTATATCCCGCCGGGGGATTATCCGATGTCCATGGTGGTGATCGGCGGCAGTCAGGGCGCGCGCATCCTGTCTGATGCCGTGCCAGCCGCCGTGGCGCTGCTGCCCGAGGCTCTGCGCGCGAACCTGCGCGTCGCGCATCAGGCGCGGGACGAGGACGCCGCGCGGGCCACGGCTGCATATGAGGCGGCGGGGGTCCGGGCCGAGATTGCGCCCTTCTTCGCCGACATTCCGCGCCGGCTGTCCGAGGCGCAGCTGGTGATCAGCCGCTCGGGTGCCTCATCGGTCGCGGATATCAGCGTCATCGGGCGCCCGGCGATCCTGATCCCTTATGCGGCGGCGACCGGAGACCACCAGATGGCGAACGCCAAGGGTCTGTCTGACGCAGGGGCAGCCGTCGTCCTGCCGGAGAAGGCGCTTGACGCGGCTGCCCTTGCAGGCCACATCGCCGCGATCCTTGACGACCCGCATCGGGCCGAGACCATGGCCCGTGCGGCCCTGGGCGAAGGCAAGCCCGACGCGACCGCCCGGTTGGTGGCGCTGGTCGAAGACTTAGGCGGAGACACGCAATGAACGCAGCAACCAAGCTTCCGCTGGAACTGGGCCCGATCCACTTCGTCGGCATCGGCGGCATCGGGATGTCCGGCATCGCCGAAGTCCTGATGACGCTGGGCTATCAGGTGCAGGGGTCGGACGCGAAGGCGTCAAAGATCACCGACCGACTGGTCAAGCTGGGTGCAACCTTCTTCGAGGGCCAGACGGCCGGGAACATCGGCGAGGGGGTCTCGGTCGTGGTGATCTCGTCCGCGATCAAGAAGGGCAACCCCGAGCTGGAGGAAGCGCGGCGCCGCAAGTTGCCGGTGGTGCGCCGGGCCGAGATGCTGGCGGAACTGATGCGCCTGAAGTCGAACATTGCCATCGCCGGGACACATGGCAAGACGACGACCACAACGATGGTGGCCACGCTACTGGACAAGGGCGGTTTCGATCCGACCGTGATCAACGGTGGCGTGATCCATGCCTACGGCTCGAACGCGCGGGCCGGGGCAGGGGAGTGGATGGTGGTCGAGGCCGACGAGAGCGACGGCAGCTTCAACCGCCTGCCCGCGACGATCGCCATCGTGACCAACATCGACCCGGAACACATGGAGCACTGGCACACCTTCGACGCGCTGCGGAAGGGGTTCCTGGAATTCGTCTCGAACGTGCCGTTCTATGGTCTTGCGGTGTGTTGCACCGACCATCCCGAAGTGCAGGCGCTGGTGGGCCGGGTAACTGACCGCCGGGTGGTGACCTTCGGCTTCAACGCTCAGGCCGATGTGCGGGCGCAGAACCTGACCTACGAGAATGGCGTGGCGCATTTCGACATCGCCCTGCAGGGCGAGGGCGGGATGATCGAGGGTTGTACCTTGCCGATGCCGGGGGACCACAACGTGTCGAACGCGCTTTCGGCGGTCGCGGTGGCGCGGCATCTGGGCATGAAGAAGGACGAGATCCGCGAGGCCCTGGCTGGCTTCGCCGGCGTGAACCGCCGCTTCACCAAGGTTGCCGAGGTGAACGGTGTCACGATCATCGACGACTACGGCCACCATCCGGTCGAGATCGCGGCGGTCCTGAAGGCGGCGCGGCAAGCCACCAAGGGGCGGATCATCGCCGTCCACCAGCCGCACCGCTATACGCGGCTGGCCAGCCTGTTCGAGGAATTCTGCACCTGTTTCAACGAGGCGGACGTCGTCGCCATCGCCGAGGTCTATGCCGCTGGCGAGGATCCGATCCCCGGTGCCAGCCGCGACGATCTGGTGGCCGGCCTCATCGCCCACGGCCACCGTCATGCCCGGGCCTTGCAGGACGAATCCGAACTGGCACGCCTGGTGCGTGAGCAGGCCCGGCAGGGCGACATGGTGGTCTGCCTCGGGGCCGGGACGATCAGCGCCTGGGCCAATGCCCTGCCGGCCAAGCTGATGGGCCAGGCTGCATGAGGGGGAACAAGACTTTTTCAAAAGTCCTGGAAACTCCTTCGAAGGAATCTGGCCCTTGCTGCCGGGTAGACCGCGCATGAGCCTGCCGTTGATCCTTGGCGCGCTGTGGGTGGTCGCCTCGGCCATCACGGCGATGCTGCCGATGCGCCAGCAGATGATCCCCGGCATCGCCCTTTTGCTGGCCGCTCCGGTCCTTCTGGTGTGGATCGGCTGGCTGCATGGCTGGCTTTGGCTGGCGATCGGGCTGTTCGCCTTCCTGTCGATGTTCCGCAATCCGCTGCTTTACTTCGCGCGTCGGGCGCTGGGCCGGCCGGCCCCGCTGCCGAAGGAGCTGGAGAAGTGATGGTCCCCCTGGCCCTTTGCATGGTCTGGCTGATCGCGGCGAATGTCATCGCGATGTTTCCGTCGCGCGACTATCACTGGCGGGCGGCCTATGGGCTGATCGCGCTGGGTGTGCCGCTTTTGGGCTGGGTCACCTGGGAGTTGGGGCCGATCATCGGTCTGGCGATCCTGGCGGCGGGGGCGTCGATCCTGCGCTGGCCGGTGGTCTATCTGTGGCGCTGGGTGCGGCGGCAGTTGGGTTAAGGGGCGGATGCCCCCTTGATCGGCACCGCAAACCGCCGCAGAAGGCGGACATGACGACGCTTCCCACCCCCCGCGGCCCCCTCACTCCGAACCGGCCCCTGGCCGACCTGACCTGGCTGCGCGTCGGCGGGCCGGCGGACTGGCTGTTCCAGCCGGCCGACGAGGCGGATCTGGCCCAGTTCCTGGCCGAGCTTGACCCCAAGGTGCCGGTCTTTCCCATGGGTGTCGGGTCGAACCTGATCGTGCGGGATGGCGGTATCCGGGCGGTGGTGATCCGGCTGGGGCGCGGGTTCAACGCGATCAGCGTCGAGGGCGACCGAGTGATCGCCGGGGCCGCGGCCCTGGATGCGCATGTCGCGCGACGGGCGGCCGAGGCAGGGCGTGACCTGACCTTCCTGCGCACCATCCCCGGCAGCATCGGCGGCGCGGTGCGGATGAATGCGGGCTGCTATGGATCATACGTCGCCGATGCGCTGGAGGAGGTGCGGATCGTCACGCGCGACGGCCGCGTGGAAACCCTGCCCGCCGCTGCCCTGTCCTTGCGCTATCGGCAAAGCGACCTGCCCGAGGGCGCGGTGATCGTCGCCGCCACCTTCCGCGCAGCCCCCGGCGACCCCGCTGCGCTTGAGGCGCGGATGGCCGACCAGATCGCCAAGCGCGACGCCAGCCAACCGACAAAGGACCGCAGCGCGGGGTCCACCTTCCGCAATCCGGCCGGCTACAGTTCCACCGGGCGGGCCGACGACACGCATGAGTTGAAGGCCTGGAAGGTGATCGACGACGCCGGGATGCGCGGTGCGCGGATCGGCGGGGCACAGATGTCCAAGATGCACTCGAACTTCCTGATCAACGCGGGTGGCGCCACCGCCGCCGATCTGGAAAATCTGGGCGAGGATGTGCGAAAAAAGGTTTTCCAATCAAGCGGTATCACGTTAGAGTGGGAAATCATGCGGGTCGGAGAACACCTGCAGAAATAAACAATCACGGGTCGGCAACAGACCCGGATGAGGCAGAACATGGCGGGCGCATCGAGCAGGATGGCCCCCAGAGTGGCGGTGTTGATGGGTGGGCCTTCCGCTGAGCGGGAGGTGTCGCTTGTCTCTGGGCGCGAATGCGCGCAGGCGCTCCGGGAGGCCGGGTATGAGGTGGTCGAGGTCGATTGCGACCGCGATCTGCCTGCGCGTCTTGCTGACCTGAAACCCGATGTCTGCTTCAACGCGCTGCACGGCCGCTGGGGCGAGGATGGCTGCGTCCAGGGCCTGCTGGAATGGCTGGGCCTGCCCTATACGCATTCCGGCGTGCTGGCTTCGGCGCTGGCGATGGACAAGGTAAAGACCAAGGAAGTCTACAAGGCGGCCGGTCTGCCGGTGGTCGACAGCGTGCTGGCCTCGCGCGAAGCGGTCGAGGCGGGGCATGTCCTGCCGGCGCCCTATGTGGTGAAGCCCTACAATGAAGGCTCCTCGGTCGGGGTCTATATCGTCCGCGAAGGGTCGAACGCGCCGCGTCTGTCGGCGACGATGCCTGCGGTGGTGATGGTGGAAACCTACGCCCCGGGACGCGAGCTGACGACGACGGTGATGGGTGACCGGGCGCTGGGGGTGACGGATATCATCACTGACGGCTGGTACGACTATGACGCGAAGTACAAGCCGGGCGGCAGTCGGCATGAGTGCCCGGCGAAGATCCCCGCCGAGATCGAGGCGGCCTGCCTGGACTATGCCCTGCGCGCGCACCGCGCCCTCGGCTGCCGGGGCGTCAGCCGCACCGATTTCCGCTGGGATGAAAGCCGAGGCCTTGCGGGCCTGATCCTGCTGGAGACGAACACCCAACCGGGGATGACGCCCACCTCGCTGGCGCCCGAGCAGGCGGCGATGCAGGGGATTTCGTTCCCCGATTTCTGCGCCTGGATGGTGAAGGACGCGTCATGCAACCGCTGACCGCCCAACGCGCGACCCTGCGCCGCACGCCGCCGCGCCGCGACCCTGCACCGTCGAAGTGGGCCTACCGGCTGCAACGCTGGATGCTGACGCCCTATGTGCGGCTTTTCCTGCGCACCGGTCTGCCGACGATCGTCCTTCTGGGCGGGATCGGCGTCTGGTTCAGCAATGAGCCGAACCGTCTGGCTCTGGTCGCGCAGCTGACCCATCTGCGCGCGGAATTCGAGGCCCGGCCCGAGTTCCGCGTCAGCCTGGCCCGGATCGAGGGCGCGTCGCCCGAACTGTCCGAGGCGGTGCGCGCCCGGCTGGCGCTGCCCTTGCCGATGTCGTCCTTCGACATCGACCTTGACGCCGCGCGCGAGCGGATCGAGGCGCTGGATGCCGTCCTGCGCGCGGACCTGCGGGTGCGCTCGGGCGGGGTGCTGCAAGTGATGATCACCGAGCGCGAGCCGGTGGCAATCTGGCGGACCGAAGCCGGACTGACCCTTCTTGACGACTCCGGCCACCGCGTTGCGGGCTTGTTGTCGCGGGCCGACCGGCCCGACCTGCCGCTGGTGGCCGGCGAGGGTGCCGACCGCGCCATGCCCGAGGCGCTGGCCCTGTTCGATGCGGCCGGCCCCTTGCTGCCGCGTATCCGGGGCCTGGTGCGCATCGGCGACCGGCGCTGGGATGTGGTGCTGGACCGCGACCAGCGCGTGCTGCTGCCCGAAAAGAACCCCGTTCAGGCGCTGGAGCGGCTGCTCGCGCTGGACCATGCCCAGGACGTGATGACCCGCGACGTGCTGACTGTCGACTTGCGGTCGGACCACCGGCCTACCCTTCGCCTTACCCCCAACGCCCTTGCCGAGTTGCGCCGCGCACAAGGCATCGAAACCGTGGAGAACGAACTGTGACCGATCTCTATACTTCCCAGCGCGCGATGCGGAACATGCGTCGGGCTGCCATGCAGCGCGGCGTCATCGCCATTCTTGACGTGGGCACTTCCAAGATCGCCTGCCTGATCCTGCGCTTTGACGGTCCCGACCGCCTGCGCGAACAGGACGGGGTCGGGCCGATGGCCGGGCAAAGCCAGTTCCGCGTCATCGGTGCGGCGACGACCCGGTCGCGCGGCGTCCGCTTCGGCGAGATCGCCGTGATGAACGAGACCGAGCGTGCCATTCGCACCGCCGTCCAGGCAGCGCAGAAGATGGCGAACGTCCGCGTCGATCATGTGATCGCCTGCTTCTCGGGCGCGGCCCCCCGCAGCTATGGCTTGGCGGGTGAGTTGGAGTTGCAGGACAGCGTTGTCACTGAACAGGACGTCAGCCGCGTCCTGGCCTCGTGCGACGTGCCGGACCTGGGGCAGGGGCGCGAGGTGCTGCATGCCCAGCCCGTGAACTTTGCGCTGGACCATCGGTCGGGCCTGGGCGATCCGCGCGGGCAGATCGGGCACCGGCTGGCCTGCGACATGCACCTTCTGTCGGTCGACGGCGATGTGGTGCAGAACCTGCTTTACTGCATCAAGCGTTGCGACCTGGAACTGGCGGGGATTGCTTCGTCGGCCTATGTCTCGGGGATCTCCTCCCTCGTCGAGGACGAGCAGGAGTTGGGTGCCGCCTGCATCGACATGGGCGGCGGGGCCACGGGCCTGTCGATCTTCATCAAGAAGCACATGATCTATGCCGACAGCGTGCGGATGGGCGGGGATCATGTGACCTCGGACATTTCCAAGGGCTTGCAGATCCCGATGGCGGTGGCCGAGCGGATCAAGACGCGCCACGGCGGGCTTTACGCCACCGGCATGGACGACCGCGAGATGATCGATATCGGCGGCGACAGCGGCGACTGGGAAAAGGACCGCCGCCAGATCAGCCGGACCGAGCTGATCGGCATCATGCGCCCGCGCGTCGAGGAAATCCTGGAGGAAGTGCGCGCCACGCTGGATGCGGCGGGCTTTGACAGCCTGCCCAGCCAGCAGATCGTGCTGACCGGCGGCGGCAGCCAGATCCCCGGCCTTGATGGACTTGCGACGCGCATCCTGGGGCAACGTGTCCGTCTGGGCCGCCCGCTGCGCGTGCAGGGCCTGCCGCAGGCGGCGACGGGGGCGGCCTTTGCCAGCGCGGTCGGGCTTTGCCTCTTCGCGGCGCATCCGCAGGACGAATGGTGGGATTTCGAAATCCCCGCAGAACGCTACCCGGCACGGTCGCTGCGCCGCGCGGTCAAATGGTTCAAGGATAACTGGTGACCACCATATCCTGCACCCCAAGCGAAATACCGCTGAATTCCGGGACAATCGCCCCAGATTTTGCGGGTCATGCTTAGTTTTTGCGTGACGTTATTCCGGGTTGTGGATAGAATCGGGGATAAATCGGCCCTTTGCACGCGGGACAGGTGCGCGGGTCGAAAAAGAAACAGGCGGCGGACAAGAAACGGACGGGCAAACCCATGGCACTCAATCTGACGATGACTTCCGAGCGTGAAGAGCTGAAGCCGCGCATTACCGTCTTCGGTGTGGGCGGGGCAGGCGGGAACGCGGTGAACAACATGATCGACAAGGCGCTGGAAGGCGTCGAGTTCGTCGTGGCCAACACCGACGCCCAGGCCCTGCAGCAAAGCCGGGCGGATGCCCGCATCCAGATGGGTGTCAAGGCCACCGAAGGGCTGGGCGCGGGCGCGCGGCCCTCGGTCGGCGCAGCGGCGGCGGAAGAGACGATCGAAGAGATCGTCGATCACCTGGCCGGCGCGCATATGTGCTTCATCACCGCTGGCATGGGTGGCGGCACCGGCACCGGCGCGGCCCCGATCATCGCGCAGGCCGCGCGTGAACTGGGCGTGCTGACCGTCGGCGTCGTGACCAAGCCCTTCCAGTTCGAGGGCAACAAGCGGATGAAGCAGGCCGAGGATGGGATCGAAGCCCTTCAGAAGGTCGTGGATACGCTGATCATCATCCCGAACCAGAACCTCTTCCGCCTTGCGAATGAGCGCACGACCTTTACCGAGGCCTTCGCGATGGCTGACGACGTGCTGTATCAGGGCGTCAAGGGCGTGACTGATCTGATGGTGCGGCCGGGCCTGATCAACCTCGACTTCGCCGACGTCCGCGCCGTGATGGACGAGATGGGCAAGGCGATGATGGGCACCGGCGAAGCCACCGGCGACGACCGCGCGATCCAGGCCGCCGAAAAGGCGATTGCCAACCCGCTTCTGGACGAAATCAGCCTGCATGGCGCCAAGGGTGTTCTGATCAACATCACCGGCGGCCATGATCTGACCCTGTTCGAACTGGACGAAGCCGCGAACATCATCCGCGAGAAGGTGGACCCCGAGGCGAACATAATCGTCGGCTCCACCCTGGACACCGGCATGGAAGGGCGCATCCGCGTCTCGGTCGTGGCGACGGGCATCGACGCCTCGGCTGCCAAGCTGGACGTGCCGGTCGCGCGCCGCTCGATGGCCGCGCCGCTGACGCTGACCCCGGCCCCGCAGCCGGTCGAGGCGCCGCGCGCCGTCGCGCCTGCCCCCGCCCCCGCCCCGGCCCCGCAGCCGATCGCCCTGTCGATCGCCGACGAGCCCGAGTATGACGACGCGCCGGCGGCCATGCCGACCTTTGATCCGGTCGCCTCGCGCGCCGGAATGGACTATGAGCAGATGGCCGACGACCTGCCGCCCCCGGCCTATCGTCCGGCGCCCGCGCCGCAGCCGACCATGATCCGCTCGACCCCCGCCGCAATCGAGGCGGACCCGTCCAGCTTCGTCGCCCCGCGTCCGCGGGCGGCCGGTCAGCCTTCGGCCGAGGCGCTCGCCCGGCTTCAGGCGGCGGTCAGCCGTCCCGCTGCCGCGCCTGCCGCGTCGCAGTTCGCCCGTCCGACCCCGGTCGCGCCGGCCCCGGCTCCGGCCCCCGCAGCGCAGGCCGCTGCCAAGCCGCGCTTCGGGATCGGCTCGCTGATCAACCGCATGGCCGGGCATCTGGAAGCCCCCGGTGGCGCTGCGCCGGCCACGCGCACCCAGCCGCCGGTCACCGCCTATGACGACGACCAGGAGATGGGCAGCGACCAGGATCGGATCGAGATTCCCGCCTTCCTGCGCCGCCAGGCCAACTGAAACACGCGCGGCAAGCGCTTTGGAAAAGGCCCGGGCGACCGGGCCTTTTTCTTTTCAGAGCAAGGGGATAGGACATGTTTCAACGCTGTCACATACCGTCACAAAGAGTGAGTTGTGATCGCCCCCACCAGCGACTAGCTAAACTGCATACGAAGGCCGGCTGAGACCGGTCGTGCGAAAAGGTTGGCGTCGTGCAGAATACCCTGGCTACCCCTGCGACCTTCACTGGACTTGGCCTGCATTCCGGCCAGCCGGTGCGCATGACCGTGCGTCCGGCTGCGGCCGATCAGGGCATCGCGTTCCGTCGCACCGACCTGCCTGGACGCCCGCTGATCCCGGCGCGCTGGGATGCCGTCACGCCTTCGCGTCTTTGCACCGTGGTCGAGACGGAGGCGGGCGTCTCGGTCTCGACGATCGAGCATGTGATGGCCGCGCTTGCTGGCTCGGCGATCCACAACGCGCTGATCGACATTGACGGCCCCGAGGTTCCGATCCTGGACGGTTCGGCCGCGCCTTTCGTGGCTGGCTTCCTCAAGGCTGGCATCGCCGAGCAAGAGGCCCCCGTGCGCGCGATCCGGGTGCTGAAACCGGTCGAGGTCCGCGAGGGCGAGGCCGTGGCCCGGCTGGAACCGGCCGACATGCTGGAGATCGACTTCCGCATCGACTTTGCCGAAGCCGCGATCGGGATGCAGTCCCGCCGGCTGAATATGGCCAATGGCGCCTTCGTGCGCGAACTGTCCGACAGCCGCACTTTCTGCCGCCAGTCGGATGTGGATGCGATGCGGGCGAATGGGTTGGCGCTGGGGGGCACGCTGGAAAACGCCGTGGTGTTCGACGGTGACCGGGTGCTTTCGCCGGGGGGCCTGCGCCACGCGGATGAACCCGTGCGGCACAAGATGCTGGACGCGGTGGGTGATCTGGCGCTGGCCGGCGGGCCGATCCTGGGCCGTTATACCGGCGACCGGGCCGGCCACGCGCTGACCAATCGGCTGCTGCGGGCACTGTTTGCGGACCCGACGGCCTGGCGGATCGTGGACTGCGGGCCGCAGACCTTGGGCAAGCTGCCCGGCGTTGGCGTCCATGCAGGCGATCTGCCGGCTTACGCCTGACCAATTCTCTGGTGTGGAAAAGTCACGAAAGGCGTTTTGCGCCCCGGATTTTTCTGTGCTAGGACAAGTCAAATCGTCCGGGCGGCTGGCCCGAATGCGGCAAGCCGGACAGGGGCAAGACTTTGGATAGGCGGAAGATGTCAGGCAGCAGGCCCGGCGCTGGGTTTCTAACAGTCGCGCTGATCGCAGGGGTTCTGTCGGGTTGTGCCCGCGGGCCGCAGGAACGTGCGCTGGACAGCTATTCAGCGGAAGAGATCTTCAAGAAGGGCGAGCTGGAGCTTGAAACCGGCAAGAAGCCGAAGGAGGCGCTGATTTACTTCCAGGAAGTGGAGCGCCTCTATCCCTATACCGAATTCGCCAAGCGCGCCCTGATCATGCAGGCCTATACCCACCACAAGGCCAAGCAGTACCCCGAGGCACGGGATGCCGCGCAACGTTTCCTGGATTTCTATCCCGGGGATGAGGACGCGCCCTATGCGCTGTACCTGATGGCGCTCAGCTATTACGACCAGATCGACGACGTCGGCCGCGACCAGGGGATCACCTTCCAGGCGCTGTCCGGCATGCGCGATGTGATCGAAACCTATCCCGACAGCGAATATGCCCGCTCGGCCATCCTGAAGTTCGACCTGGCCTTCGACCAGCTTGCCGCGAAAGAGATGGAGGTCGGGCGCTATTACCTGAAGCGCCGCCACTATACCGCCGCGATCAACCGCTTCCGCGTCGTGGTGCAGGATTTCCAGACCACCACCCACACGGCCGAGGCGCTGCACCGTCTTGTCGAATCCTATGTCGGGCTTGGCCTGAACGACGAGGCGCAGACCGCTGCGGCGATTCTTGGCTTCAACTACCAGTCCTCGCCGTTCTACGACGACAGCTTCCGCCTGTTGAAGGGCCGGGGTCTCTCGCCCGAGGCGAAGGGCGAAAGCTGGCTGCGCACGATCTATCGTCAGATGGTGCGGGGCGAGTGGTTGTAGGGATGGTGCGTGCAAGCACGCACCCTACGGGCCGTGACCATGCTGCGTAGCCTGGACATCCGCGATGTGCTGATCATCGACCGGCTAAGCTTGGAGCTTGAGCCGGGCCTGAACGTGCTGACCGGCGAAACCGGGGCGGGCAAGTCAATCCTGCTGGACGCGCTTGGTTTCGTGCTGGGCTGGCGCGGTCGGGCCGAACTGGTCCGCCAGGGGGCCGCGCAGGGCGAGGTGACGGCGGTCTTCGACCTTGCCCCTGGCCATGCCGCACGCGCGGTGCTGGAAGAGGCCGGGATCGAGGCCGAGGATGAGCTTTTCCTGCGCCGCGTGAACACGGCCGATGGCCGCAAGACCGCCTTCGTCAATGACCGCCGCGTCTCGGGCGAGGTGTTGCGCGATCTGTCCGACCATCTGGTGGAACTGCATGGCCAGCACGACGACCGGGGCCTTTTGAACCCGCGCGGCCACCGGTCGCTGCTGGATGCGTTTGCGGGATTGGACCTTGCGCCGCTGCGGGCGGCATGGGCTGCGCAGCGTGAGGCGCGGGCGGCCTTGGCGGCGGCCGAGGGCGCGCTGGCCCGAGCGGCGGCCGAGGAGGAATTCCTGCGCCATGCGGTCGCGGAACTGGACAACCTGAACCCCGAACCCGGCGAGGATGAGGCGCTGGATGCCCGTCGCCGCCTGATGCAGGGTGCGGGCCGTATCCGCGAAGATGTGGCCAAGGCGCTGGCGTCCTTGTCGGAGGACGGGGCCGAGGGGCGGATGCGCGACGCGTTGCGCTGGCTGGACGGCGCGGCCGACAAGGCCGAGGGGCGGCTGGACGCACCGATGGACGCCTTGAACCGCGCGCTGATCGAACTTGGCGACGCGCAGGACGGGGTCGAGCGCGCGCTCGAGGCGCTGGACTTCGACCCGGGTGAGTTGGAGCGGCTGGAAGAACGTCTGTTCGCGATTCGCGCCCTGGCCCGCAAGCATGGTGTCCTTCCCGACGATCTGGGCGGCTTTGCCGAGGGCCTTCGCGCCCGGCTTGCGGCAATCGACGGCGGTGCGGCGGGGATTGCCAAGCTGGGCAAGGTGGTGGTCCAGGCCGAGACCGCCTATGCGGCCGAGGCAATTCGGGCGACCAAGGCACGGGTTGCGGCGGCCAAGCGGCTGGATGCGGCGATGGCGGCGGAATTGGCGCCCCTGAAGATGGAACGGGCGGTCTTTGTGACCGAGATTACCGCCGGCGATCCGGGACCCGATGGCGTGGATGCGGTGACCTTTACTGTCGCTACCAACCCCGGCGCGCCCTCGGGGCCCTTGAACCGCATCGCGTCGGGCGGGGAACTCAGCCGCTTCCTTCTGGCGCTGAAGGTCTGCCTGACCGGCGGCAATCCCGGCCTGACGCTGATCTTCGACGAGATTGACCGGGGTGTCGGTGGGGCGACTGCCGATGCCGTGGGTCGGCGGTTGAAGGCGCTGGCAGAGGGCGGGCAGGTGCTGGTCGTCACGCACTCTCCCCAGGTCGCGGCCTTTGGCGCGCGGCACTGGCGGGTGGAAAAGCGGGTGGCCAAGGGACAGACCCTGTCCACCGTCACCGGCCTTGGCGCCGAAGAGCGGGTGGAGGAGATCGCCCGGATGCTGGCCGGCGACACGGTGACCGAGGCCGCCCGGGCGGCCGCGCGGGCCTTGCTTGCGGGCTGAGCGGCTTGCCGAAATCTGCGGCGGAACCTGAATGACCCATGCGCCCGGCGCATGGCGGCACGTCGCCGTTGTCCCTACAATGCTGCGCTGCGGCATCCTATCTTCAAGCCAAGAAGAAAGGATGCCATCATGTTCAACCTGTTCAAATCGCTGGTTTCCGGCCAAGCCTTCCCCCGGATCGCCGACCTTGAGCGCGCCTATCTGAACGCTTCGGTCTCGCGTTATGACCTGGAACGCCGCCAGCGTGAGGTCGACAACGGCCTCTTCCGCCGGTCGAGCTTTGACCTCTGATCAACCCTGACCCGGCACCAGCTTGCCGGGGTTCATCAGGCCCAGCGGGTCCAGTGCGGCCTTGATCGCGCCCATGACCTGCCAGCCCGCACCATGCTCGGCCGCCATCAGGCCGAGCTTGCCAAAGCCCACCCCATGTTCTCCGGTGATCGTGCCGCCCAGACGCAGGGAACGCTCGGCCATCTGCGCGGCCAGCGCCTTTGCCACCGCAATTTCCCCAGGTTGACCGGGGTCCACCAGCAGGATCGCGTGGAAATTGCCGTCGCCGACATGGCCCAGGATCGGGCCGGGGATGCCCGAGGCCGCAATATCCGCCCGCGTCTCCTCGACCGCCTGCGCCAGGGCCGAGATCGGCACGCAGACATCCGTCACCACCGCCTTTGCCCCGGGACGTGAGGCCAGGATCGCCCGATAGGCCGAATGCCGTGCGGCCCAAAGGCGGGTGCGGTCCTCTTGCCGGTCGGCCCAATCCAGTCCCTCGGCCCCGAACTCGGCCGCCAGATCGCGGAAACGCCGCACGTCCTCGGCCAGGCCTTCGGGGTGGCCGTGAAATTCGACCAGCAGTTGCGGGGCAGGGGGCAGCGTCAGGCGGGAATAGGCGTTGCAGGCGGCGACCGTGTCCGCATCCAGAAACTCGATCCGCGCCGGAGTCAGGCCCATCTGCATCGTCGCGATGACGCAATCGACCGCCGCGCCGACCGACGGAAACGCCGCAACTGCGGTCATCACCGCCTCGGGCTGGCCGTGCAGCCGCAGCGTCAACTCGGTGATCAGGCCAAGCGTGCCCTCGGACCCCACGAACAGCGCCGTCAGGTCATAGCCCGCCGCCGACTTCGGCGCGCCGGTCCCGGTGCGGATCACCCGGCCATCCGCCAGCACCACCTCCAGCGCCCGCACATTGTCGCGCATCGTTCCATAACGCACCGCCGTCGTGCCCGAGGCCCGCGTCGCCGCCATCCCGCCGATTGAGGCATTGGCCCCCGGGTCCACCGGGAACATCAGCCCGGTCGTCCGCAAGTCCTGGTTCAACGCCTCACGGGTGATGCCGGGCTGGACCCGGACCAGCCGATCCTCGGCCCGGACCTCCAGCACGGCGGCCATCTCGCGGAAATCCACCGCCACACCGCCCGCCAGGGCCAGCGCATGTCCTTCCAGCGAGGTTCCGGCCCCCCAGCCGATCAGCGGCACCCGGTGCAGGCTTGACCAGGCGGCCAGGGCCGCGACCTCATTGGTGGAGCGTGGAAAGACCACGGCCTCGGGCAGGCCCGCCGTCACTAGGCTTTCGCTTTGGCCATGCTCGGCCAGGACGGCCCCCGCGTCCGAGGCACGGTCGCCGAAGATCTGGCGCAGGGCGGCAAGGGCATCGGGCAGCATGGGCGAAGCCTAACCGCTTTCGGGACCGGCGCAAGCACTGGCCCTTGGCCCCGCGATCCGCTAGAAGGCGCGCATCCGCCAGCCAGGGGAATCGCCCATGAAAGCCGCCGTCGTCACCTTTCCGGGATCGAACTGCGACCGCGACCTTGCCGTCGCCTTCGAAGCCGCCGGGTTCGAGGTTGCCCGCGTCTGGCACAAGGACACCGACCTGCCCAAGGGCGTGGACGTGGTAGGCGTGCCCGGCGGGTTCAGCTTTGGCGATTACCTGCGCTGCGGGGCCATCGCCGCGCAGTCGCCGATCGCCCGCGCCATCCGCAACCATTCCGACCGGGGCGGTTTTGTGCTGGGCATCTGCAACGGCTTTCAGGTGATCACCGAGATGGGCCTCCTGCCCGGCGCGCTGATGCGCAATGCCACGCTGAAATTCGTCTGCCGCACGGTGACGCTGCGGGTCGGGACCACCGACAGCGCCTACACCTCGGGCTATGTGCTGGGCCAGAAGATCCGCGTGCCGGTCGCGCATCACGACGGCAATTACACCATCGACGCCGAGGGGTTGGCCCGTCTGCAAGGTGATGACCGCATCGCCTTTACCTATGGCGAAAACCCCAACGGCAGCATGGCCGACATCGCGGGCGTCCTGTCGGAGAACCGCCGTGTCCTGGGCATGATGCCGCATCCCGAACGCGCCACCGAGGCTGTGCTGGGGTCCGAAGACGGTCGCCCGCTTTTTGCCGCGCTGATGGGCGGGATGGCGCTGGCCTGACCCGCTCCGGCTTGAGGGGGCCGCACCCCGGCCCTAGTCTGCCGCCATGGCAACCGAGACGTCCCCCCTTTCCAGCGCCGCGCCCGGCCTGTCCTGGCGCGTGAAGCTGGTTGTCGGCCTGCTGGTCTTGCTGGCGGTGGCGATCGTTCTGGTGTCGAACCGGCTGCTGACCGACCGCTACACCGCCGATACCCGCAGCCGGGCCGAGGTGCGGCTGGCGCTTTACACCGGCAACCTGATGTCGGAATTGCAGCGCACCTCGGTCGTGCCGCTGCTGCTGGCCAGCGACCCCGAACTGGTCCAGGCGCTGCGGGACGGCAATTTCTCGGCCACTTCGGCCAAGCTGATTGCGCTGCAGGCACAGATCGGCGTGGCCTCGATCCGGCTTCTGGATGCGGATGGCCGCACGGTGGGCGCGACCAACCGCAACGTCCTGGGCACCAGCCAGCGCAACGAAAGCTACTTCGTCGAGGCGCAGCGCACCAAGGAGACGGTCTTTACCGCACAACGGCGCGAATCGGGTGGGTTCGACTTTCTCTATTCCCGCGCGATCATGGGCGATGCCCGGCCGGTCGGTGTGATTGTCGTCTCGGTCGACCTGATGAAATACGAACGCGCCTGGTCGGGCTTGCAGGACGCGGTAATGGTCACCGACAGCGAGGGGACGGTGGTCCTGTCCACCGAACCGCGCTGGCGCGGCCAGAAGATGGAAGAGGCGCTGGCGCTGCGCGACCCACCTTCCGCTATCGCGCGCGCCCTGCAGGCCACGACCGACTGGGCGCAGGAACCGCCCGACGCCTATGTCCGTGGCGAAGCGGTGATGAAGACCGAGGCCCGCGTGCCCTTCCGCGGCTGGAAGATGTCGACCTTCACCGCCTTTGGCTCGGTCCGCGAGCAGGTGAACGGCATCCTCGCGCTGGAGATCATGGGCTTTGCCATCCTGATGGCCTTTACGTTCTACATCCTGTCGCGCCGTGCCATGTCGCGCTCGCTGTCCTTCCAGCGCGAATCGGCCGAGTTGCGGATGCTGAACATGCGCCTGCAACGCGAGATCGCGGAACGCGAGAAGGTGCAGAAGGATCTGGAGGTTGCCGAACTGACGCTGGCCCAGTCGTCCAAGCTGGCCGCCCTGGGCGAGATGTCCGCCGCCGTCAGCCATGAGTTGAACCAGCCGCTGGCCGCGATGAAAACCTATCTCGCCGGCGCGCGGCTTCTGTTGCAGCGCAAGCGCCCGGAAGAGGCCCTGTCCAGCTTTCAGCGGATCGACGACCTGATCGAGCGGATGGGTGCGATCACCCGGCAGCTGAAGTCCTATGCCAGGAAAGGCGGCGAAGCCTTTGAAGAGGTTGACCTTCGCGCCTGCGTGTCCTCGGCCTTGGCGATGATGGAGCCGCAGCTGAAGGCCCGCGTGGTCAAGATCAGCCGCGGCCTGCCCCGCCAGCCGGTCATGGTGCTGGCCGACCGAATCCGGCTGGAGCAGGTCATCATCAACCTCTTGCGCAACGCCCTGGACGCGACCAAGACCGTGTCCGCGCCGCAGATCGACCTCTTGTTGTCGGCGGGCGAGACGGCAACGCTGACGGTGCGCGACAACGGTCACGGGATCGCCGATCTCGAGAACCTTTTCGAACCCTTTTACACCACCAAGAAACCCGGCGAAGGCGTCGGTCTGGGCCTGGCGATCAGCTCGGGCATCGTGACCGATCTGGGCGGCCGGCTGACGGCACGGAACGCGGAAGGCGGCGGCGCCGTTTTCGAGATGCAGTTGCCGATCCTTGGCAACAAACAGGAAGCAGCAGAATGAAGAGGTCCAAATGGCCCGCGCAATGAAGGTGGCGATCGTCGATGACGAGGCAGACATGCGGCAGTCGATCAGCCAGTGGCTGGCGCTGTCGGGGTTCGACACCGAAACCTACGCCTCGGCCGAAGAGGCGCTGAAAGTGATCGGCCCGGATTTCCAGGGGGTCGTGGTCAGCGACATCCGGATGCCGGGCATGGACGGGATGGCTTTCCTGAAGCGGCTGATGGGCCAGGACTCGGGTCTGCCGGTCATCATGATCACCGGCCACGGCGACGTGCCCATGGCGGTCGAGGCGATGCGAGTGGGGGCGTTCGACTTTCTGGAAAAGCCGTTCAACCCGGACCGGATGACCGAGCTTGCCAAGAAGGCCACTCAGGCGCGGCGGATGACGCTGGACAACCGGGCGCTGCGGAAAGAGCTGTCGGATGGCACCACCATCATGAAAAAGCTCATCGGCTCCTCCCCCGCGATCGAGCGGCTGCGCGAGGATATCCTGGACCTTGGCCAGGCCGACAGCCACGTCCTGATCGACGGCGAGACGGGGACGGGAAAGACCCTCGTCGCCCACGCCCTGCATGCGGTGGGGCCGCGGGCGTCGAAGAAGTTCGTCGCGATCTCTTGCGCCGCCTGGGGCGAAGATCAGCTGGCCGCCCGCCTGTTCGGCCCGGCCGAGGACGGCGCGCTGCCCCTGGTCGAGGAAGCCCGTGGCGGGACGCTGTGTCTGGAGGATATCGAGGCGCTGCCGAATGCGCTGCAGGCGCGGCTTCTGACCTTCATCAACGATCAGGGCACCCCGCCCGAGACCCGGATCATCGCGATCTGCAACCAGCACGCCCCCGACAGCACGCTGGAACAGGCCTTGCGGCCCGATCTCTTCTACCGGCTGGGGGCGATGACGATCGTGCTGCCGCCCTTGCGAAGCCGGGGCGAGGATATCCTGACCCTTTTCACCCGCCTGTCCGAGCAGTTCGCCGAGGAATACGGCTGCGACGCCCCGCAGGTGACGGCGCAGGAGGCGGCCCAGCTTCTGCAGGCACCCTGGCCGGGGAACGTGCGGCAGCTGGTCAACATCGCCGAGCGGGCAGTCCTGCAGAACCGGCGCGGGTCGGGGTCGATTGCCAGCCTTCTGATGGCCGACAACGAGGCGGCGGGGCCGGCCTTGACGACCGAGGGCAAGCCTTTGAAGGACTATGTCGAGGCCTTCGAGCGGATGCTGATCGACAACACGATGCGGCGGCACAAGGGGTCGATCGTGGCGGTGATGGAGGAGCTGTGCCTGCCGCGCCGAACCCTGAACGAGAAGATGGCCAAGTATGGGCTGAGCCGGTCGGACTATGTCTGACCGGACCTGTCCACGGTGGACAATTCTGGAATGTCAATCTGAAACAACGGGTTGCGCGCGGGCATTAGGGGTCTGTTAACGACTTCCCGGGCTTGCTCGTCGATGACTTCGTCACTCCTCGCGGGGGGACGGCAAGCGGCCTTTCGGGGGCACGCTTGTCGGTGACTGCGTCACTTCTTGTTTCGTCCGACCGCTGGGCGGGGCGATCCGACGAGGAGACGAAGTCGAATGAGGAGGGGGGGGGGCGGAAGGCCCGACTTGCCGGACCGACCCTGCCGTGCTTTCTGGCCGCCAAATCGGCGGCGCAGGGGGACAAGGTGTCGGGCAGGGGATGGATTGCGCTGGGGGCCGGGCTTGCCATGGCGGGGCCGGCGCAGGCGGAATGCCTGGGCGGGGGCTGTTATGACGGGCTCCTGACCGCGCTGATCGCCATCGTGGTCTATGCGCTGGTGGCGATTGTCCTGCTGATCCTGCAGGCCCGGCGGAAATGGCGGCGTTTCGGCTTGCGCGCGTTGGCGGTGGTTCTGGCCATCGCGGTTGGCGTGCCGCTGGTCAGCCAGGCCTGGCAACGCCTGGTCCTGTGGCGGGTCGAAAGCCGCGAGGTGGTGGGCGCGCCTCCGCCGCTGGAACTGCGCGAGCCTCTGGTCATCGCGCAAAGCTGGGCTTGTCGCGACGATGCCTGCGCGGCTTTGCTGGCCGCACGGGGCGCGCGCGGCGTGGTGGTGCTACCGGTCGAGGCGCTGGAGCGGCTTGATCTGTCGCGCCCGCTGGTGCTGGCCGCACTGCCGCTTGAACTGTGGCGCGAGGGCGCATCGGGCGGGGCCATCCAGCGCGGCCTGACCCTGGCCGAACGAGATGCCATCCTGCCCCGGCTTGACTACCTGGTGCTGACAACCGAGCCCTATTACCGCGCCGACCCCGGCGCGATCGAGGCGGCGTTGCAGTCCCATCCCACCTTGCGCGGCCTGGACGGCGCGGTGCTGGTGCGGCTGGGCATGGCGCCGCTGACCCCCGGTGCGCCGCACCTGGATTTCGCGGCGCTGAATTTCGATCTTCTGGACCTGTCCTTGATCACCGAGGCGCTTGGCCTTCCGCTGATCCCTGGCCATTGGCAGCGGTTGCAGAACGAAAGTGCTGGCGTGGCCGAAGCGGTCAAGTCGATCTGCCCCGACCGGGGGGGCGAGGTCGACTGGTTCTGCCGCGACCAGATCGAACGTTAGCGCCCGCCCAAAGACTGTGCCGGACAGCGGCGCTGTCGGGCAGGAAGGCGCTTGTCGGAATACCTGACTGTGTCGTGGGTTCCCGATGCTTAGGGTTTCGGGACCTTGGTCCCGGTCTGAAGGTGCTGGAATGTTGCGACTTGTTACCGTTCTTTTGCTCGTGGCCGGTCCTGCCTCGGCAGAGTGTCTTCACGGGTGTCTTGCACGGCAGAAGGCCATCCTGTCGACGGTCGGCTTTCTGGTGGTGCTTGCCGTGATTGGCGTGATTGGTGTGATCGCATCCCGCCGGCAAAAGCGACAGGACCAGACGGAAGAGCAAAAGACCGACCTTTGACCTGGTTCTGGCATCGACTGCCGCGCGACCGTCAGGAAAAATGGCCATTGCCCTTGGGCCGGCTTTGCCGATAGGGTCGCGGGAAGGCAGTCTGACTGCCCGAGGAATTCTCTCCCTTGGGGCCGTGGGCGCGCGAAAGCGTGTCGCCCTGGGGGAGCCGGATCGGCCGCAAGGCCGTGCACATTGCCCGCAAGTCCCTGGATTTGTTGGCTATATTAGGTGGAGGGCCCGAAAGGCCCTTCAATTGTAACCGCGATGAGGCGTGCGAGCATCTTGCGCAGCGACCCGTTCGGCCCCCTGGGTCGAGGATTGCTGCATGTGCCCGCTGCCCGCGCTCAGACAAGCCGCCCCGTCCGTTTCGATCAACCCGCTGGTCCGCCAGGGGGCCTGTTGCGCCCGGGGCGCAATGGACCAACATGTCAAAGAAGATGCTTATCGATGCCACCCATCCCGAGGAAACCCGGGTGGTCGTGGTCGACGGAAACAAGGTCGAAGAATTCGATTTCGAGACCGTAAACAAGCGCCAACTGGCCGGAAACATCTACCTGGCCAAGGTGACGCGGGTCGAACCCTCGCTGCAGGCGGCCTTTGTGGAATATGGCGGCAACCGCCACGGGTTCCTCGCCTTCGCCGAAATCCACCCGGATTACTATCAGATCCCGGTCGCCGACCGTAAGGCGCTGATCGAGGAAGAGCGGGCGATGGCCCGCGCCGAGGAAGAGGAAGAGAGCCGCCGATCGCGGCGTCGCGGCCCGCGTCCGCAGGCGAAGGCCGAGGCGGTGAAGGCCGAGGATGCCGTGACCGAAGGACCGGCCGGCATGGATGTGGTCGACCTGGGCGAGGACGAAGGCCAGGAAGAGACGCTGGTCGAGGCCGCGGGCCATGACCACGACCATGACCATGGGTCCGACCACGATCATGCGCATGACCATGATCACCACAACGAGTCGGTCGAGAATGGCGACAACGGCCGCTATCGCGCGGTCGACCACGCCAGCGACACCGACGAGGAAATCGAGTCCATCGCCGAAGAGGACGTGGCCGAGGAAATCGCCCAGCCGCGCCGCCCGCGCGCCCGGCGCTACAAGATCCAGGAAGTCGTCAAGGTCCGGCAGATCATGCTGGTCCAGGTCGTCAAGGAAGAGCGCGGCAACAAGGGCGCGGCGCTGACCACCTATCTGTCGCTGGCGGGCCGCTATTGCGTGCTGATGCCGAACACCGCACGCGGCGGCGGGATTTCCCGCAAGATCACCAATGCGGTGGACCGCAAGAAGCTAAAGGAAATCGCGGGCGAGCTGGAGGTGCCGGAAGGTGCCGGCCTGATCGTCCGGACGGCAGGGGCCAAGCGGACCAAGCCCGAGATCAAGCGCGACTACGAATATCTGATGCGCCTGTGGGAGCAGATCCGCGAGCTGACGCTGAAGTCGATCGCTCCGGCCAAGATCTATGAGGAAGGTGATCTGATCAAACGCTCGATCCGCGATCTTTACAGCCGCGAGATCGACGAGGTGCTGGTCGAAGGCGAGGGCGGTTATCGCACCGCCAAGGACTTCATGCGGATGATCATGCCAAGCCATGCCAAGCAGGTGATCCGCTATACCGACCCGACGCCCCTGTTCGCGAAGTATCAGGTCGAGGGCTATCTGGCGGGCATGTTCAACCCGACGGTCCAGCTGAAATCGGGCGGTTATATCGTGATCGGCGTCACCGAGGCGCTGGTGGCGATCGACGTGAACTCGGGCCGGGCGACGAAAGAGGGGTCGATCGAGGAGACGGCCCTCAAGACCAACCTGGAGGCCGCCGACGAGGTGGCGCGCCAGCTGCGCCTGCGCGACCTGGCGGGGCTGATCGTCATCGACTTCATCGACATGGAAGAGCGGAAGAACAACGCCTCGGTCGAGAAGCGGTTGAAGGACAAGCTCAAGACCGACCGTGCGCGGATCCAGGTCGGGCGGATCAGTGGCTTCGGTCTGCTGGAGATGAGCCGGCAGCGGTTGCGGCCGGGGATGCTGGAATCGACGACCCAGCCCTGCCCGCATTGCCACGGCACCGGGTTGATCCGGTCGGATGACTCCATGGCGTTGCAGGTGCTGCGTGCGCTGGAAGAAGAGGGCACGCGGAAGCGGTCGAAAGAGGTGCTTCTGAAGGCGCCGATCGGGATCGTGAACTATCTCTTCAACCAGAAGCGTGAGCATGTCGCGCTGATCGAGGCGCGCTACGGGATGAGCGTGCGGATCGAGGCCGACCCGCTGCTGGTCAGCCCGGATTACACGATCGAGAAGTTCAAGACCGCGCTGCGCGTGGTGCCGGAGACCCCGGTGATCTCGGGCCATGCCGGGCTGATGGGCGCGCCGGTCGACGAGGAAGAGGACGAGGATATCGTCGAGGACCTGGTCGAGGAGGAAGTCGAGGAGACCGAGGTCGAAGCTGCCGCGGTGGTGCCGGCGGCTGCGGCGGGCGAGGGCGATCAGCCGCGCAAGAAGAAGCGCCGGCGGCGGCGGCGGCGCGGTGGCAGCCGTGACGGCGCGGTGAACGGCGGCGAAGCGGCGGCGGATGGCGACGAGGCGTCGGACGACGACGACGAGGATGACGCGGCCGATGAGGCGATGTCCGAGCCGGTGGCAGCGGCCCCTGTGGCCGAAGAGCCGGCGTCGAAGCCGAAGCGCACCCGCAAGCCGCGCGGTGCCAAGGCGGCGGTCGCCGCCGAGGCTGGGGCCGAGGCTGGGGCCGAAGGTGTGGCCGAGCTGGCCGTGACCCCGGCGCCCGAGCCGGTCGCCGAACCCGTCGCGGAACCTGCCGCCGAATCCGCACCTGCGCCGAGGAAGCGCGCCAGCCGGTCCAAGGCGGCCGCTGCGGAAGCCCCGGCCGAAACCGCAGCCGAAACTGCGGCAGAGACCGCGGCCGAAGCCCCGGCTGCCAAGCCGGCGCGGACACGCGCTTCGCGGGCCAAGGTTGCGGCTGAGCCTGCGCCTGTCGCGCCCGCTGCTGCGGCCGAGACGCCTGCGGAGCCTGCCCTGATGCCGGACCCCGGTCTGGTGCCAACCGCCGAGACAGTGGTCTCGGACCCGGCTGAAGCCCAGGCAACCACTGGCGTGGCCGAGGACAGCTCGAAGCCCAAGCGCAAGGGCTGGTGGTCGCTGGGCCGCTGAGGGACAGCTCCTCGTTCGACTTCGTCTCCTCGTCGCGGGTTTCCGCGGCGAGGAGAGACGAATGTGGGGCCCCTCGTGGGTCGGCTTTGGTTTAACCCCCAACGAAGCGCCTGCCTCATAGGGGCTGCTGGTCGCAGGGTCGCAGGCGCGCACTCCTCGGTCGACTTTGTCTCCTCGTCGTGGGATTTCGTCGCGGACGAGATCGGTGGCAGGGGAGCGCCCGCGCTGGACCGGGGCCGGGCGGTCGCCGGATCGCTAGATCGGGCAGGCGTTGTCTTTGTCTGGTTCGCATCGCGATCTGTGGCGGCGCGAGGGACAACGTGACCGCTTGCAATCCGTCAGCCCAGTTGTCTGCTGTCCCGCAGGGTCCGGTGCCGATCAAGGGACAGCAACGCCCGTCTTCGGCATGGCCGCCACGTCGCAGGCACCACAGCGAGGAGTGACGAAGTCATCGACGAGCGGGGCGGCGGGTCAGCCCCGGCGGATCAGGTGGAGGGTCACGTCCCCCTCGGCTTGAGCGCCAAGGTAGTCATGCCCTGCCTGCCCGCAGAAATGCGGCAGGTCGACCAGCGCCATAGCATCGGTGGCACGCACGCAAAGCACCGTGCCTGGCCCCAGCGCCAACAGCCGCTTGCGTGCCCGCAGCACCGGCAGGGGACACAGCAGCCCCTCGCAATCCAGGATTTCGTCCCATTCGGCCATGACGCCCGCTCTAGCCGTCCTCAGCGCCTGCGGCAAGGTTACACAGCCGCCACGCGCTTGTGACGCAGGCATGGCGTGACGGCAGGGCACAAAGCGGCTATCTGGAAGCAGGACGGAGAGCCCCATGTTCGGAATCGAGATCTTCGACGCTGCCCTGTTGCCCGCGATGCTGGTTGCGCTGGTGGCGGGGGTGCTTTCCTTCCTGAGCCCCTGCGTGTTGCCGATCGTGCCGCCCTATCTGGCCTATATGGGCGGGATCAGCATGGGCGAGATGACCGGCGGCGGCGCGGCGCGGCGGCGGGTCATCCTGCCGGCGTTGTTCTTTGTCCTTGGGCTGTCGACGATCTTCCTGCTTCTGGGGTTCACCGCCTCGGCCTTTGGCGGCTTCGTCTTGCAGAACCAGGTTCTGCTTGCCCGGATCTCGGGCGGGGTCATCATCATCTTCGGGCTGCACTTTCTGGGCGTTTTCCGTATCGGCCTTTTGGACCGTGAAATGCGGGTGGATGCGGGGGATCGCGGCGGCAGTGCGCTGGGCGCCTATGTGCTGGGTCTGGCCTTCGCCTTTGGCTGGACGCCCTGCATCGGCCCGCAACTGGGCGCGATCCTGTCGCTGGCCGCGCAAGAGGGCAGCACCCAGCGCGGCACGCTGTTGCTGGGGGTCTATGCCCTTGGGCTGGGGCTGCCCTTCCTGCTGGCGGCGATCTTCATCGAGCGGTCGATGACCGTGATGGCCCGGCTGAAGCGCCACATGAAGCTGATCGAGCGGATGATGGGTGCGCTTCTCATCATCGTCGGCCTGGCGCTGGTGACCGGGGCCTTCACCGATTTCAGCTATTGGATGCTGGAAACCTACGAGGTTCTGGGCCTGCCGCTGCCGGGGTGACCGGACGGGCTTCCCTAAGCTTTGCCAATGGTTAAGCTGGCGCGGCGAATATGGCCGGGATGGCGGATCAAGTGACAGGTTCGGGGCAGGAACAGGGGGGCGACGTCTTTCGGCGCCGGGTCCTGTATATTCCGGGCTATGACCCCTTCCCGCCGCGCCGCTACCGCGAGCTTTACCGCAAGGAGGGGGCCGCGCAGGCCGCCATCTCGGGCTATGCGCTGACGGTCGAGGGGCGGGTGGGTCCGGGCTATGCCTGGCGGGTGACCAGCGACATGGGCCGCCCGGCCGAGGCCGAAGTCGAGGTGCTGGTCTGGTCCGATCTGGTGCAACGCTCGATGGGGCAGGGGATCGCGGGGACTTACCTGTTGCTGGCGCGGACGGCCTGGGTCTATGCGGCCTCGGGCGCGCTGCGGCGGTTGGTGCGGTTGCGCAAGGGGCCGATGGTGGCGGCGCTTTATCCGGCGGTGCTCTTGGTGCTGCAGGCGGTGGTGGCGTTTGCGCTGGCCGGGGTGGTGCTGTGGCTGGTGCCCTGGCCGCTGCTGGCTTGGGTGGCGGCGGCGGGCACGGTCTGGGCGGTGCTGGCGGCCTTCCGGCGGCTGGATCGCCGGTTCTACGCCTATTACCTGATGCACGACTATGCTTTCACCGCGCTGGAAGGCGGTGCCTATCCGGCGGTGCTGGAGGCGCGGCTGGTCGAGTTTCGCGCGAAGCTGCGCGCGGCGCTGGGGTCGGGCGTGGACGAGGTGCTGGTGGTCGGCCATTCCTCGGGCGCGCATCTGGCGGTGTCGGTGCTGGCCGACCTGATCCGCGAGGGGGTCCCGGAAGGCCCGGCGCTGGGGTTCCTGAGCCTGGGGCAGGTGGTGCCGATGGTGTCGTTCCTGCCGCGCGCGGGGCGGTTGCGGGGCGATCTGCGCTATCTGTCGGAACGCGAGGAATTGACCTGGGTCGATGTCAGCGCGCCGGGCGACGGCTGCACCTTCGCGCTGTGCGATCCCGTGGCGGTCAGCGGCGTGGCGACGGGGGGGCAGCGGTGGCCGCTGGTCCTGTCGGCCGCCTTCAGCCAGACGCTAAGCCCCGAAAGGTGGCAGGCGCTGCGGCGGCGCTATTTCCGGCTGCATTTCCAGTATCTTTGCGCCTTCGACCGGCCCGAGGGCTATGACTATTTCCGCATCACCGCCGGGCCGGTGACGCTGGCCGACCGGTTTCGGGACCGCAAGCCCTCGGCCAGCCGGATCACCCGGGCGGCCAGCCCCTACAGGGATGTGGCATGACCCCGCCGAAGCCAGTGCCGCGCGCGGACAAGGTGTCGCTTTGGGGGCATTTGCGGGCGTTCCGGCGCGATATCCTGTCGGCGCAGCCCGCGCGCCTGTACCGGGCCTGGATGGCCGAGTTTCGCACGCCCTTTTTCCGCAGCTACCTGTGCAATGACCCGGCGCTGGTGCGGCGGGTGCTGGACGAGCGGCCGGGGGATTTCCCCAAGTCGGACCGGGTGACGGAAGGCTTGCGGCCACTGCTTGGCCGGTCGGTCTTTGTCACCAATGGCGAGGAATGGCTGCACCAGCGCCGGATCATCGACCCGGCGTTCGAGGGGGGGCGGCTGAAGGACAGCTTCCCCGCCATCTGGGCGGCCTGCGAGGCGGCCGTGGCGCGGATGCCCGGGGGTGTGGTCGAGGTCGAACTGGCGGCCAGCCATGCGGCGGCGGATGTGATCTTCCGCACGCTCTTCTCGATCCCGATCGAGGACCGGGTGGCTCAGGCGGTGTTCCAGGAGTTCCGCGCCTATCAGCGATCCGCGCCGATCCTGAACCTGGGGGCCTTCCTGCCCCTGCCGCGCTGGGTGCCGCGCCTGCACCGGCGGGCGACCCTGCGGTCGGCCAAGGCGATCCGGGGGCTGATCCAGGGACTGACGGCGGAGCGGGCGGCGGCGATTGCGGCCGGCGGGGCGCCGCAGGACCTGGCGACCAAGATCATGACCACGCCCGACCCCGTCACCGGCGCGCCCTTTGGCACGGCCGAGATGGTGGACCAGGTGGCGATCTTCTTCCTGGCCGGGCACGAGACCAGCGCCTCGGCCCTGGGATGGGCGCTGTATCTGCTGGCAACCCATCCAGAGGCGCAGGAGCGCGTGGCGGCCGAGGCGGCGACCCTGCGGCCGGAGTTCGGGGTGGTGGGCGGGCTGCGCTTTACCCGCGACGTGTTTCGTGAGGCGTTGCGGCTTTATCCACCGGTGCCGATGCTGGTGCGCGAGACGGCGCAGGCGGAAGAGTTCCGGGGCCGCAAGGTGGCGAAGGGCGCGCAGGTGGTGATCAGCCCCTGGCACCTGCACCGGCATGAACGGCTGTGGGACCGGCCGGACGCGTTCGACCCGGACCGCTGGGCGGGCGAAGTGCCGGCTGGGGGCTACCTGCCGTTCTCGCGCGGGGCGCGGGTCTGTCCGGGCGCCGGATTCGCGATGCTGGAGGGCACGCTGTTGCTGGCGCATCTGCTGCGGTCCTTCCGGTTCGAGGCCCTGCCGGACCGAGTGCCGGTGCCGGTGGCGCATCTGACGGTGCGGGCGCAGGACGGCATCTGGCTGCGGGTCAGCCCCAGATAGGGCGCCAGATCGGACGGTGGGCGGATCGCCCACCCTACGCCCGTGCGGGTCCGGGGGCGGTCGCTCGGTTGCTGCGGCCGGGCCCAATCGGCAAAGCTGCGGTGTCGGTGGCGCGCTCACTCCGACGGGCCGCGTCCGGGTTGCCAAGGCGGCGCAGGGCGATCCGCGTGGGCTTTGCGAGGGGCTGTTGTTCATGCAAAGCCCTGCTGTGGGCCGGAATTCCCGTGGCACCGCAAGGATTGGACCACTCGACCCGGCGGACACGTCTTGGCTGTGAGGGGGAACGAATGGACTCGGCCTCGTCCCAGGTCAACGCCCGACAGCAGCCACAAGGACGGATCGCCCCGGCGTCAGGCGCGGGCGTAAGGTGGGCGATGCGCCCACCCTGGCGGGATCAGAGAAGCTCGACCCGGTAGCTTTCGATGACGGTGTTGGCCAGCAGCTTTTCGCACATCGTCTTGACCTCGGCCTCGGCCTTGGTCGCATCGGTCTCGGTCAGGTCAAGTTCGATGACCTTGCCCTGACGCACGCCCTGCACGCCGGCAAAGCCCAGCGATCCCAGGGCGTGGCGTACGGCTTCGCCCTGCGGGTCCAGAACGCCGGTTTTCAGCATGACGGTCACACGGGCTTTCATCGCGGCCTCCAAGGGATGTTCGGCCCGTCCTTAGCGAAGCGCCGGGCCACGGGCAAGGGTGGGGCGGGCGCCCTTAGTTGATCAGGGTCGGCTTTGTCGTATGCGTGACGTTGGACGGCAGGACGCCCAGCCGCCGCGCGAGCTCGGTATAGACATCCGCCAAGGGCAGCGGATCGGGGGCCGAGCCGTCGGGACGCTCGGGCAGGCGCATGTCCCACAGCCGGCAGTTGTCGGGGCTGATCTCGTCCGCGACGATCAGACGCATGAAATCGCCTTCCCAGATCCGCCCGACCTCGATCTTGAAGTCGGCCAGGCGGATGCCCACCCCCATCATCACGCCCGACAGGAAATCGTTCACCCGCAGCGCCAGCGCCACGATGTCGTCAAGGTCCTGCTGGTTGGCCCAACCGAAGGCGACGATATGTTCCTCGGCCACGAGGGGAGAGTTCAGGCGGTCGTCCTTGTAGTAGTATTCCACGATCGGCCGGGGCAGTTGCGTGCCCTCGGGTATCCCCAGCCGCGCGGTCATCGGTCCGGCCGAGAAATTGCGGACGACGATTTCCAGCGGGATGATCTCGGCCATGCGGACCAGCTGCTCGCGCATGTTGATGCGGCGGATGAAATGCGTCGGCACTCCGATCTGGTTCAGCCCGGCCATGAAGAATTCGGACAGGCGGTTGTTCAGCACACCCTTGCCTTCCAGCGTGGCGGGGGCCGCGACGGTGGGGGCGCTGTCGTCCTTGAAGTACTGGATCAGGGTTCCGGGTTCCGGGCCTTCGTACAGGATCTTCGCCTTGCCTTCGTAGACCTTCTTGCGCCGTGCCATGCCTGCTCCGCTGACGGGTGCGCCCTGGGGGCCGATGGTCCCGGGGGCGTTCTCTTGGGCTATAGTCCAAGGGGGGCATCGTCGCAAGGCGCGAGGGCGGCGTCAGGGGGCGGAAGGGGGCTTGCGGCATGGCCGGGCGAGGGGCATATGGGAGGAAACGCCAACTTTGGGGGCCCCCATGACCACCTTTGACGACCGCGAGAACGCCTTCGAGGCCAAGTTCGCCCATGACAGCGAGATGCAGTTCCGCGCCGAGGCGCGCCGCAACAAGCTTCTGGGTCTCTGGGCGGCCGAGCTGATGGGCAAGTCGGGTGACGCTGCGGCGGCCTATGCGCTGGAAGTGGTCAGCGCCGACTTCGAGGAAGCGGGCGACGAGGATGTGGTGCGCAAGGTGGTGGCCGACCTCGCCGGCAAGGCCAGCGCCGATGTGGTGCGCGCCAAGATGAGCGAGCTGATGCCGGTCGCCAAGGCGCAGCTGATGTCCGAGATCTGAGAGTCGGCCACCAGGCTGACAGAAGCTGATCCGGCAGGCCGTCCCAACCGGACGGGCCTGCCTTTTGCATGGCGAAGTTGAGGCCGGCCGCAAGATGTGATGCGGAATATGAAATTGCCCTTGCCCCGGTTGCATGGCAAGGGAAGGTCGGACGCTTGCCAACTGAAAGGCCCTGACCGAATGACCGATGCGCTTTCCCGGATGCTTGCCGAACGCGACTGGCTGATGGCCGACGGCGCCACGGGGACGAACCTGTTCAACATGGGCCTGTCCTCGGGCGAACCGCCGGAACTGTGGAACGTCGACCAGCCCGACAACATCCGCTCCCTCTATCGCGGCGCGGTCGAGGCGGGGTCGGACCTGTTCCTGACCAATACCTTTGGCGGCAACGCCGCGCGGCTGAAGCTGCACAATGCGCAGGGCCGGGTGCGCGAGCTGAACCGGATCGGCGCCGAACTGGGACGCGAGATCGCCGACAAGGCGGGCCGCCCGGTGATCGTCGCCGGCTCGGTCGGCCCCACGGGCGAGATTTTCGAGCCGATGGGCACCCTGACCCATGCGCTTGCGGTCGAGATCTTCCAGGAACAGGCCGAAGGTCTGAAGGAAGGCGGGGTCGACGTGCTGTGGATCGAGACGATCAGCGCCCCCGAGGAGTACCGCGCCGCAGCCGAAGCGGCAGCGCGGGCCGGGATGCCCTGGTGCGGCACGATGAGCTTTGACACCGCCGGGCGGACGATGATGGGCGTGACCTCGGCCGCGATGGCCGAGATGGTGGAAAAGCTGCCGAACCCGCCGATCGCCTTTGGCGCGAACTGCGGCGTGGGCGCCAGCGACCTGATGCGCACCGTGCTGGGCTTTGCCGCGACCGGCACGACGCGGCCGATCATCGCCAAGGGCAATGCCGGCATCCCGAAATACCACGACGGCCACATCCACTATGACGGCACGCCCGAGTTGATGGCGGAATATGCGGTCCTTGCGCGCGACGCCGGGGCGCGGATCATCGGCGGCTGCTGCGGCACCATGCCAGAGCACCTGCGCGCGATGCGTCAGGCGCTGGAAGGCCGGCCGAAAGGCCCCCGTCCCACGCTGGAGGATATCTCGGCCAAGCTGGGCGGCTTCTCCTCGGCCTCGGACGGCACGGGCGACACGTCGGGCGAGCCCAAGCGCGAGCGGCGCGGGCGGCGGGGCTAGCACGTGGCGCGCGCCGTCCTCTGGCAACGGGTGGAGGGCGCGCTGGTTCTGTGCGCGGTGGTTGCGGTGCTGGCGCAGCCCTGGCAGCCCCTGGCCTGGTGGGTGCTGATCCTGGCCTTCTTCGTGCCAGATCTGTCCTTTGCCGCTTATCTGGCCGGACCGCGCATCGGCGCTTTCGGCTATAATCTGGTGCATGTCTACGGCTTCGGCGCGGCAGTGCTGGCGCTGGGGGCGGGGCTGGACCAACCCTGGATCACGGCGCTGGGCTTTCTGTGGCTGGGACATTCCGGGTTTGACCGGATGCTGGGCTATGGGCTGAAATTGCCCGAGGGGTTCGGGCACACGCATCTGGGGCGGATCGGGCGCGACGGCTGAGCCGGGGGCCAAAATCCTTGAGTAAGGATTTTGACAAATTTCTTGCTTAAGAAATTTGGGTCCCGGTCGCGGCGGTCAGAACAGCGACAACTGGTCGCCCGGACGCGGCGGCGGCGCAAAAAGATCGCTGCGCAGCGGGGGCAACCCTTCGACCATCCCAAGCCGCTTGCGCGCCACCTCGGCCCGGCGGTGGATCAGCTCGGCCCAAAGGCCCTGGCCGCGCATCCTGCTGCCGAACTCCGGGTCATAGTCGCGCCCGCCGTGCAACTCGCGCACCCGGCCCATGACGCGCTGGGCCCGGTCGGGGAAGGTCGTCTCGATCCAGTCGCGGAACAGTCCTGCCACCTCGCGCGGCAGGCGCAGCGGGATGGCGTTGGCGTGGGCCGCGCCGGCGTCGCGCGCGGCCTCCATCACCGTTTCCAGCTCGTGATCGGTCAGCGCCGGGATCAGCGGCGAGACCTGAACCCGCACGGGAATCCCCGCGCCCGCCAGCGCCCGGATGATCTGCAACCGCCGCGCCGGGGCGGGCGCGCGCGGCTCCATCCGGCGGGCGAGGTCGGGGTCAAGCGTGGTCACGCTGATCGAGACCGAGGCCAGCCCCTGTGCGGCCAGCGGAGCGATCAGGTCGATGTCCCGCTCGACCAGCGTGCCGCGCGTGGTGATCCAGACCGGGTGGCGAAAGTCGGACAGGACCCGCAGGATCTGCCGCATCAGGCCATGCTCCCGCTCGATCGGCTGATAGGGGTCGGTGTTGGTGCCGATGGCGACAGGCTGGACCTTGTAGGCGGGCCGGCGCAACTCGGCCTCCAGCACTTCGGCGATGCCGGGGCGGGCGATGAGGCGGGTTTCGAAATCCAGGCCCGGCGAGAGGTTCAGATAGGCATGGGTCGGCCGGGCAAAGCAGTAGATGCAGCCGTGTTCGCAGCCCCGGTAGGGGTTGATCGACCGATCAAAAGGCACATCGGGCGAGCGGTTGAAGGTCAGGGCCGAGCGGGGGCGTTCCAGCCGAACCTCGGTCGCGACCAGACGCGCCTCCTCCTCCACGTCCCAGCCGTCGTCGAAGGCTTCGCGCGCCGTCGCCTCGTACCGGCCGGTGCGATTGCTGGCGGCCCCCCGCGCCCGCAGGCGCTGGCTTGGCAGGATGGTGCTGTCGGTCATGGTCAAAGACTAGAACAAGACAAGAACAAATGCCAGCACTTTCCCGCCCGCGACGGCTTTCTGTCGGCTTTCATCCGGTGTATGTCGTTTGGCGAATAGTGACCGGCCGGGATTGCGGCCATTCACAAGGCAATACCCTTCCTTGGAGCGCCCGCCATGGCCGACGACGAGATCATCCTGTCCGACCTTTCGGATGACGAACTTGTGCTGCAGATGCACGACGACCTGTACGACGGTCTGAAAGAAGAGATCGAAGAGGGCGTCAACATCCTGATCGCGCGCGGCTGGACGCCCTATGACGTCCTGACCAAGGCGCTGGTCGCGGGCATGACCATCGTCGGCGCCGACTTCCGCGACGGGATCCTGTTCGTCCCCGAGGTGCTGCTGGCCGCCAACGCGATGAAGGCGGGGATGTTCATCCTGAAGCCCTTGCTGGTGGAAACCGGCGCGCCGCGGATGGGCAAGATGGTGATCGGCACCGTGAAGGGCGACATCCACGACATCGGCAAGAACCTTGTCGCGATGATGATGGAAGGCGCGGGCTTCGAGGTCGTGGACCTTGGCATCAACAACGCCGTCGAAAAGTATCTGGAAGCTCTGGAAAAGGAACAGCCCGACATCCTGGGCATGTCTGCTCTTCTGACCACGACGATGCCCTACATGAAGGTCGTGATCGACACGATGAAGGAAAAGGGCATGCGCGAGGATTACATTGTCCTCGTCGGTGGGGCGCCCTTGAACGAAGAGTTCGGGCGTGCGATCGGCGCGGATGCCTATTGCCGCGATGCCGCCGTCGCGGTCGAGACCGCCAAGCAGTTCGTGGCCCGCAAGCACAACCAGCTTTCCGCCTGACACGGCCCTGTGATCCGGCCGGGGGTTGCCCCGGGCCGGATCCGGGCGCAGATTGGTGTCAGGGGGACGTGCTATGCCGCTGACGCATTTCCTGGGTCTGATCGCTCTGGTGGTCTTTGCCGCCGGCCTGACCCTGTGGCTGGCCTTCTACACGGGCATCCCCATGGTCGCGCTGATGTTTGCGGCCCTGGCGGCCAGCGTGATCCTGACCTGGACCCGTGTCAGCCGCTGACCGGTCCGCCCCTGGGGGTCCCATGGACGATCTGACGCTTTCGGAAACCGGCCTCGATCCCGCCCGGGTGGGACGGATCCTGCTGATCGCCTGCGGGGCCTTGGCGCATGAGATCGTCGCCCTGAAGGCGGCGAACGGATGGGACCACATCGACCTGCAATGCCTGCCGGCGAACCTGCATCTCTGGCCGGACCGGATCACCCCCGCCGTCGAGGCGGCGGTGGTCGAGGCGCGGGGGCGCTATGACACCGTCTTTGTGGTCTATGCCGATTGCGGCACCGGCGGTCAGCTTCAGGAAAAATGCCGCGCCCTGGGCGTCGAGATGGTCGAGGGCCCGCATTGCTATGCCTTCTTCGAGGGCAACGCCGTCTTTGCGGCGCGCGCCGAGACCGAGTTCGACGCCTTCTATCTGACCGACTTCCTGGTGCGCCAGTTCGATGCCTTCGTCTGGAAGCCGATGGGTCTGGACCGCTATCCGCAACTGCGGGACATCTATTTCGGCAACTACCGCAAGCTGGTCTACCAGGCGCAGCTGGACGATCCGGCGCTGGACGCCAAGGCCCGCGAATGCGCGGCCCGCCTGGGGCTGGAGTATGAGCGGCGGTTTACCGGGTACGGTGAGCTTGCGACCACGCTTCAGCGGGTCGCTGCGCGGTAGTGGTTCAGCACGAATACCCGGATCGCCGAGGCGAGGCCCGCATCGCCCTGGCGGCTGTCGTCAATCTCCGCCGCAAGCTGGTTCAGCGGCACGCCAAGCTGGGCCGAGATGGCGCGGAAGGCCTCCCAGAACTCGGGCTCCAGTGAAACGCTGGTGCGGTGGCCGTGAAGCGTGAGCGAGTGTTTTGCAGGGCGGGTGGGCATGCATGACGTGTAGCGCACCGGTTGGGCCGGGACAAAATCCTTCGAAGGATTTTGCAAATCTTTTCGAAAAGATTTGCGCCCGGCTGTGCCGTCAGTTCAGGACGTAAACCGGTTCACGGTTGCAGAAAATGATGAACTGCCCGGCGTTCTCGACAACCCGGAAGCCCCGCCGCCGCACTTCGTGCAAGAAGCGGTCGCGTCCGATCAGCCGCTCCACATCGCTGACCTTGCGTCTGACTGTTCCACCCTCGGCCACGCTTTTGGCAGAGAAGAGATGGACAATCCATTTTTCCGGGGAAACCACGTCAGGCAGTTGAGTCATCGCCGCACCTCCTGCGACAACTCTGCCAAGGCAGGGTTAACGGCGGGTTACTCGGTGTCGCGCTTGTGGCCGTCCAGAGCCTTGGTGGCCTGCGCTGCGCGGGCCTTCTCCAATTCGCGCTCGGCCTTCGTCCGGCCATGCTTGGCCGCGTTGGCGTCGGCCGTTTGGCGGGCGGCCTTGCGGGCCGCCTGCTTCTTCACGGTGCGAAGGTTGACGACCTCGGCCATCAGCCTTTCGGGCCGACCATGTCCTCGGGGCGGACGATGCGGTCGAAGGTCTCGCCGTCGACGAAGCCAAGCGCAATCGCCTCTTCCCGCAGCGTCGTGCCGTTCTTGTGCGCGGTCTTGGCGACCTTGGTCGCGTTGTCATAGCCGATGGTGGGCGCTAGCGCCGTCACCAGCATCAGCGATTCCTTCATCAGCTTTTCGATCCGCGGGATGTTCGCCTGCGTCCCGACCACCATGTTGTCGGTGAAGCTGGCGGCCGCATCGCCCAGAAGCTGGATCGATTGCAGCACGTTGTAGGACATCATCGGGTTGTAGACGTTCAACTCGAAATGGCCCTGCGACCCGGCAAAGCCGACGGCGGCGTCGTTGCCCATCACATGCGCGCAGACCATGGTCAGCGCCTCGGCCTGGGTCGGGTTGACCTTGCCCGGCATGATCGAGGAGCCGGGTTCGTTTTCCGGCAGGATCAGTTCCCCAAGTCCCGAGCGGGGGCCGGACCCCAGAAGGCGCAGGTCGTTGGCGATCTTGAACAGCGATCCGGCCACGGTTTTCAGGGCACCCGAGAACATGACCATCGCGTCATGGGCGGCCAGCGCCTCGAACTTGTTCGGGGCGGTGACGAAGGGCAGGCCGGTGATCGCGGCGATCTCGGTCGCGACTCGCACATCAAAGCCGACGCGGGTGTTCAGCCCGGTCCCGACGGCGGTGCCGCCCTGGGCAAGCTCGTAGATATGCGGCAGGCACATCTTCACCCGCTCGATCCCGCGGTCGACCTGGGTGGCGTAGCCGCTGAATTCCTGGCCCAGCGTCAGCGGCGTCGCGTCCTGGGTGTGGGTGCGGCCGATCTTGATGATGTCCTTGAATTCGTTGGACTTCGCCCAAAGCGCCCTGGACAGTTTCTCCAGTCCCGGGATCAGCACGTCGCGGGTGTGCATCCCGATGGCGACATGCATTGCGGTGGGGAATGTATCGTTCGACGACTGGCCCATGTTCACATGATCATTCGGGTGGACGGGCTTTTTCGAGCCCATCACGCCGCCCAGCATCTCGATCGCGCGATTGCTGATGACCTCGTTCGCGTTCATGTTCGACTGGGTGCCCGATCCGGTCTGCCAGACCACCAGCGGGAAGTTGTCGTCGAACTTGCCGTCGATCACTTCGGTCGCTGCGGCGACGATGGCGTTGCCCAATGTGGCGTCCAAGTCGCCCTGTGCCATGTTCACCACGGCGCAGGCGCGCTTGATGACGCCAAGCGCGCGGATGATCGGGACGGGCTGGCGTTCCCAGCCGATGGGGAAGTTGATGATCGACCGCTGGGTCTGCGCGCCCCAGTACTTGTCGGAGGGAACCTCAAGCGGGCCAAAGCTGTCGGTTTCGGTGCGGGTCGCGGTCATCGGGGACTCCTCATGCTCTCGCGCGTGCCATAGCGCCGGGGGCGCGCAAAATCAATCGGCATACCGTCGCATACCGGACGCGCGACCGCGAGGAGTGCGCGAATTGGTTGACGAGCGATCGCTCAGCCGCGGCGAAAGCGGTAGACGGTGGCGGGGGGAAGGTTGGCCCAGACCTTGTGGCCCTTGTTCACCTTCAGCCCCAAAGCGGCGATGGTTTCGGGCGGCAGCGGCGGGCGGGGCCCATAGGTAAACTGGACGTAGTGCCCGCGCGGAGCCAGAATCGCGAAGGCGGCGGCCACGATCCCCTCGCGCACCTCGGGTGGCATCGACAAGAGCGGCAGGCCCGAGATGACGGTGCAGACCCCCGCCGGAACCAGCCGGGCCGCCTCTTGCGCGGGAAGCTGGTGGACCGTCACGCCGGGGAACTTCTGCCGTAGGTAATCGACGAATTCCTCGTCCAACTCGAACAGGGTGACGTTTTCGGGCGGTACGCCGCGGGCCAGGATCGCCTCGGTGAAGCGGCCGGTGCCGGGGCCGAATTCAACCACGGGGCCACTGTTCGGACCCAGGCCCAGCGTCATCGCCCGCGCCAGCGTGCGCGACGACGGCGCAATGGCCGAGACCTGCCGGGGGTTCTTCAGCAGCCGCCGGCGGAACAGGGCAAGGTCGGACATCAGTGCTTGCGGAACTGGTCGAGCGAGACAACCTCGGCGTCGCGCTGGGGGCGATCCTCTTCGACCTCGATCTCGACGTCGTCGTCCTCTTCGTCCTCGCCATCGTCGGACTGGCTTTCGAAGCGCAGGCCGAATTCGACCGAGGGATCGACGAAGGTGCGCACCGCGTCGAAGGGAATCACCATCGGTTCGGGCTGGTTGCCGAAGTTCAGCGTGATGCGGAACAGGTCATCCTCGACCTCCAGGTTCTCGAACCAGTGCTGCACGACCACGGTCATCTCGGACGGATAGCGTTCGCGCAGCCAATCGGCCAGTTCGACGCCGGGATAGGTGGTGTCGAAGGTGATGAAGAAGTGGTGCGCGCCGGGCAAGCCGTTCTGCGCCACGTCCTTCAGGACGGTCTGGATCAGCCCGCGCATCGCCCGGTGCATGAGAGTGCCATAGTCGATGCTGCGCGCCATTGTCGCCGTCCTTTCCCGGATTGGGGTGCAGCATAGGGGATTCGAGAGACAAGGGAAGGGGCGGCAGGCGGATTGTCGCTGTCCCTTCACAGAAGCGTCGCAAGGGCGGAGCCGGCTGCCGAAAGACCAAGCACAAGGCCCAGCGACCAGTGTCGCCAGAGCAGCGCCAGGGCCGCCAAGATCGCGATCAGCGTGGGCAGGGGCCGCAGGCTGGTGGGGTCCGGCCAGGTCAGGTGCAGCGGGCCAAGCGTGGTTTCAGGCACATTGCCGAACAGGACATGCAGCGCGAACCATAGGGACAGGTTGGCGATCACGCCGACCACGGCGGCGGTGATTGCCGCCAGCGCGCCCGAGAGGCGGGGCATGTGGGTTAGCCGGTCGATGAAAGGGGCGCCGGAAAAGATGAACAGGAACGAGGGGATGAAGGTCATCCACAGCGCAACCGCCGCGCCGGCCAGGCCCAGGGTCCAGCCGCCCGCCTGATGCGCGGCCATGTAGCCGACGAACTGGTTGACCAGGATCAGCGGCCCCGGTGTCGTCTCGGCCAGGCCCAGCCCGTCGATCATCTGCGGCAGGGTCAGCCAGCCCTTTACCTCGACCACCTCTTGCGCCATCCAGGCCAGGACCGCATAGGCGCCGCCAAAGGTCAGCACCGCGAGTTTCGAGAAGAAGATGCCAATCTCGGCCAGGCGGGTGGGGGCGAAGGCCACCAGCGCGGCCAGGGGCAGCAGCCAGATCGCCAGCCAGATGGCGGCCGCGCGTAAGGCGCGGGCCAGGGCTGCGGGCGGGGGGGGCGCGCCGGGGTCGCGCGGGCTGGCGGGGGTGCGCAGGAAGCCCCAGATCCCGGCCGCCAGGATGATGACCGGAAACGGCAGCTTGAGGAAGAACAGCGCGACAAAGGCGGCGGCGGCGATCAGGTAGGCCTCGCGCGATTTCAGCGCCCGGCGCGAGACGCGGATCAGCGCCTCGATCACGATGGCGATCACGGCGGCCTGGATGCCGGTGAAAAGCGCCGCCACCACCGGAACACCGCCAAAGGCCGCATAGACCAGGCTGAGAGCCAGGACCACCAGCGCGCCGGGCAGGACGAAGAGGCCCCCGGCGATCAGGCCGCCTTTCACCCCATGCAGCCGCCAGCCGATCCAGGTGGCAAGCTGCATCGCCTCGGGCCCCGGCAGCAGCATGCAGAAGGACAGCGCGCGCAGATAGTCGGCTTCCTTGACCCAGCCTTTTTCGTCCAGGATCACCCGGTGCATCAGCGCGATCTGCGCGGCCGGGCCGCCAAAGGACAAAAGCCCGATCCGGGCGAAGGTGCGGGTCAGGTCGGACAGGGAGACAGTCATTCGCGGCGTCCTTGCGGCCAGTCGTGGCCTTCTTCATGCCCGTCGCGGGCCCAGCGGTACAGCGCGTCGTAAAGCGCGATCCCGGCCTCAAGCTGTAGCAGGTCGTCGCGATACATCCGTGACAGGCCGACAGACAGGGCAAGCAGTCCGGCGGCCTGCGGGGCCAGGTCGTGCCGGTCGGTGTCGGCGGCGCGGATGACGGTGGCCATGCGGTCCAGCGCCTCGGTGTGAAGCTGGAAGTCGTCCAGCAGCGCGTCGAAGCTGCAGTTTTCGCCGCGGTGGCTGAAGGCAACACCCTCGATGTCGAAGGGGATCGCGCCGAAGCGATCGGCGACGGCCTGCACCTCGGCGGGGGCGACGAACAGGACACGGGCGGCCGGGTCGATGAAGCGGCGGATCAGCCACGGGCAGGCGATGCGGTCGATCTTCGGCCGGTGGCGGGTGACCCAGGGCGTTCCTGGCGGGGGAAGGACGGAAAGCGGGATCATCGGCAGGCCCGCCGCCGCCCAGGCCAGGGTGCCGCCCTCCAGCACCTCGGCCTGCCAGCCTGCGGTGCGCAACCAGGCCGCAGCGCCTTCGGAAAGCTTGCGGCCCTTGGTGCAGACCACGACGGCCCGGCCGGGCGGATCGGTCAGACCCGCGATGTCGCCATGCGGGATGCGTCGGGCGGTGGGAATCAGGCGGGGGAGGGCAGCCACATCCTCGTCTGTGCGGACATCGATGAGGTGGGGTGCGTCAGGGGTGCCAAGCAGGCGAAAGGTCTGGGAGGGGGTGATCTGGCCGAACTGGGGCATGGGTGCATCCGTGGCAAGGGTCAGGGATGCGACGCTTGGGCCTGAGCCTCACGGGGTGGACGCGGACCCCATGGCGCAGGGGTAGGGGTTTGGGATGCGCGGGTCAAGGGTCAGCCGATGGAGTCTGCAAGCTCGCGCAGAAGCTTCAGCCGCAGGGTTTCGGCATAGTCCTGCAGCCCGCGGGCGGTGACGACAAAGCCGCCGGGGGTGATGATCCAGTTGCGGAAATAGGTGGTGATCGGCAGGCCGGCGCCCGGCGCTTCGATCGCGATGGCGTTGATGGTCAGGCCGGCCGCGATGGCCTCGCGGCGGGCGGCGGCGTCGGTGAAGCCCGCGTTCTCTTGCCCGTCGCCGGAGAGGTCGAGGACCTTGCGGCGGCAGTCGGGGACGGCGGCGAACTGGGCGGTGGCAAAGCGGATCGACTGGCCGAGGGCGGTGTCCGACCCAGAGAAGGCGCGGGGCAAGGCGCCCGCGCGGGCGGCGAAGCGGGCGACGTCGGAGGGGGAAAGCATCCTTTGCCAGGACAGGACCAGCGCCTGTTCGCCCAGACCGGACCACTGGACCACGGCGAGGGCGACCTGATCCCGGACCAGGGCCTCGGTCACGGCGGGGTCGGACAGGGCGGCGGCCAGCCCGTCGGTCTGCAGCCGGTAATCGCCGGGACTGATGGAGCCGGAGACGTCGATGGACAGAAGCAGCGCCGTCTCGCAGGCGAGGGCAGGCGGCGCGAGGAGGCAGGCGAAAAGGGCGGCGCGGAGCATGGGGAAGGATGGGCCTGGCCGGTGCGATCTGGCAAGCCGCTCGTCGATGACTTCGTCACTCCTCGCCGGGCCTTGCGACGAGAAGACGAAGTCGCACGAGGAGCGGTGATGCGGGGAAGGTGCCGGATTCTGTTGCCAGGCTCCGGCGGGCCCCGCCTTACGGTGCTAACCGCAAGGGCTTAGTTTTGGTCTTGCGAGCCGCTTACGCGGCCAGCGCCACCGGAGCACGGTTGTCGTTGGCAACTGTGATCATGGACCGATAACGGTGGTACCTCACCGAGCGAAAGCTGGCCTCTTTGGTCGTTCGTCGATCCTATTTCGGCCCCACACGCCCGCAACGAACGGGAAAGTCTGGTGGAGCCGCCGGGTACCGCCCCCGGGTCCGAGCCGATTATTACAGGTGCGTTTATCGCCATAGTCGGGGTTGCCCCCGACAGGGCCAATATAGGGGCGGGGGACGGGGGGCGCAAGGGCAGGTGTCCACGCTGGACAAAGCGGGCGAAGCCTTGCGGATCAGGGACTTGGCGGCCCGTGTTAAGGGTTTGGCAAGGGTTGGGCCGGGGGGCCTGGTCAGGCTTCGGCCAGCGCGCGGGTGGTCTGGTCGGCCAGCGCCACCCCGGCCTGGGCCATGGTCAGGTAGGTATGCGTCGCCCCGGCTTCGCGCAGGCGGGGGAGTTCGTCCTGAAAAAGCGCGTGGCCCACGATGGGGCCGGCAAAGCCCTTGGCGCGCAGGGCGCGGGCGGCATAGACCTTGGCCTCGATCCCGTCCATCGCCAGCAGGACGGCGGTCAGCGGGCCAAGGTCGAGCGCGCGCCAGAAGCCCGCATCCTCGACATCTGCCATCAGGACATTGCGCCCCTCGGCCCGGTGCGCGGCGGCGCGGTAGCTGTCGGCATCCAGGCCGGCAATCGTCGGGCAGGTTTCGGCCAGCTGGTCATAGGCGGCGGTGCCGGTGCGGCCCATGCCAAGGACCAGAACCGTCGCCCCGCCAAGCGCGGCGGGCTGGTCGTCGCGGTGCAGGCGGGCGGGCTCGAACCGGCAAAGCCGCGCTTCGAAGCGTTCGAACAGGCGCTGCGCCAGCCGGTCAAGGGGCGCGGCGATCAGGAAGGACAGACTGACCGCCAGTGCCAGCGGCACCAGCCATTCGGGCAGAAGCCGGGCGGCGACGATCAGGGCAAACTCGCTGTAGGTCGCCAGGCTGAGCGCGGAGAGGAAGGCGGTACGGGCCGACAGGCCAAAGCGGACGAAGAGAAGGAAGAAGAGCCCGGCCTTGAGCGGCAGCAGCACCACCAGCCCGGCCGCGACGATCAGGTCATGCCAGCCGGGCAGGCCGGACAGGCCGATCTGCAGGAAGAAGGCGACCAGGAACAGCTCGCGCATCGACCAGAGCGCATCGGACAGCTCTCCTGCCTTGCGGTGGGTGGAGAGGAGGACGCCCATCGCCAGCGCCCCAAGCTCGGACGAAAGACCCAGCCCTTCGAACGCGGCGCCGCCAAGGACCAATGCCACGACAAGGCCAGCCAGGACCAGAAGCTCGTCATGGCCGGCAAGGTCCAGCAGCCAATGCAGCACAGGGCGCAAGAGCGGCAGGGTCAGGAGGAGGACGGCCCAGGGGCTGGGAACCTCGCCGCCCCAGACCAGCAGGACGGCCAGGGCGATGAGATCCTGCACGATCAGGATGCCGATGGCGGTGCGGCCGTAGAAGGTGCCAAGGTCGCGCTTGGTTTCCAGCGTCTTGGCGGCAAAGACGGTAGAGGAGAAGGACAGCGCGATGGCCAGAAGGATGGCGGTCGACCAGTCCAGGCCAAGGCTGAAGGTGATGACCGGGGAAAGAAGGGCCGTGGTCAGCGCGGCATGGGTCAACCCGCCGCCCAGCACCTGCGGCTGCACGATCTGGCCAAGTTTCAGCTTGAGCCCCACCGCGAAGAGAAGAAGCATGACGCCAAGATGCGACAGATGTTCCAGGACCGGGCGCGTTTCCTCGGGCAGGCCGATCCGGGGGCCAAGCGCCGTAAGGGCGAAGCCCGCGACAAGGTAGCCGATCATCGGTGGCAGGCCGATCTGGCGCAGGGAAAGGCCGCACACCAGGGCGAGGCTGAGGCAGATGGTTTCGATCATCGCGGCAGACTAGGGGCCGGGCCGGGGGGCCGCAAGATCAGCGCCGGTTCAGGCTGTGAATCGCGGCGACCGCGCAGGACGCAAGCCGCGACATCGGGCTGTCCGAGCGGCTGTTCAGGATCACCGGCACCTTGGCGCCAAGGACGAGGCCCGCGCCCTCGGCATGGCTGACGAAGGCAAGCTGCTTGGCCAGCATGTTGCCCGCGTCGATTCCCGGCACGACCAGGATATTGGCGCGGCCGGCGACGTTGCCTTTCAGGCCCTTGGTCCGGGCGGCGGCCATGTCGATGGCGTTGTCCATCGCCAGCGGGCCTTCGACCTGGCCGCCGGTGATCTGGCCGCGGTCGGCCATCTTGGACAGAAGCGCCGCGTCGATCGAGGACTGGATCGCGGGATTCACGGTTTCCACCGCCGACAGGACGCCGACGCGCGGGTCCATGCCCAGCGACAGCGCAAGGTCGATGGCGTTCTGGACGATGTCCTGTTTGGTGGGCAGGTCGGGAGCGATGTTGATTGCGGCATCGGTGACGAAGATCGGCTCGGGCTGGCCGGGCACGTCCATCACGAAAACATGGGTGAAGCGGCGACCGATGCGCAGGCCGGTGTCGCGTTCGACCATCGGTTTCAGCAGGTCGTCGGTGTGGAGGTGCCCCTTCATCACCGCCTGCGCCCGGCCTTCATGCACCAGCGCACAAGCGCGGGCGGCGGCGGGCTGGTCGCCCTGGATGTCGATGATCTCGATCCCCGAGAGATCCGCGCCGATTTCGGCTGCGGCGGCATGGATTGCGGCGGCGTGGCCGACAAGGATCGGGATGATGATGCTTTCGCGCATCGCCATCAGCGCGCCGCCCAGCGAATTGGCGTCGTCGGGGCAGACCACGGCGGTGGTGATGGCGGGCAGCGGGCGGGCGCGGGCGAGGATCGCCTCGAAATGGCGGTGGCGCTGGACGATGAGGCCGGGGAGTTCGACATCCTCGGCCGAAAACTTCGATGTGGGGGCAAGGACTTCAGCCTCACCCGTGACCAGGGGGGCGTCGTCGGAGAGGCGGCGCACCTCGGTCCGCAGGTGGACGAGCCCGGCGGATTTGGACAGGACGGAGGCGCGGATCAGCACCTCTTGCCCAGCCAGGGCGCGGTCGTGGAAATCCAGGACCTGGCGGCGGTAGGTGGTGCCGGGGCCGGGCAGTTGGGTGCCCAGGACGGCCGAGATGAGGGAGGCGACGAACATGCCGGGGGCCACGCGTTCGGTCTGGCCGTCGGCGTCAAGGTCGGTGTCGGTCAGGTGCATCGGGTTGTAGTTCCCCGAGGCGGCGGCAAAGACGAAAAGGTCGTCGGCGGTGATCAGGCGGCGTAGTTCGGCGCTGTCGCCGGGTTGCAGCTCGTCGAAGGTGCGGTTCACCAGGCGCATCTTGGTCCCCTGAAAAGGCAGGCGCCCGGAGCGGGTCCGGGCGCCTGGAAGAGTTCAGGCCGGGATCAGAAGCCCGACTTGATCATCTCGAATTCCTCGATCATCCGGTCGCGCAGGTCGGCCGAAGGCGGGCTTTGCACGAAAAGCGTGGTGTCGATCGGATCGACGAAGGCGGCTTTCAGCGCATCGGCCGAGATGGTGGCCATGGCAGCGTCGTTGGCCGAGGCATAGCCGATCGCGTCCAGCAGCGGCTGGGCCGAGGTATGGGCCAGCATCGAGTTGATGAAGTCGTAGGCCTTGTCCTCGTTCCCGGGGCCGTCCTTGACGTTCACATAGCCGCAGTACCAGGTTGCTGCACCTTCGGTGGGCGTGCGGTTGAAGCCGACGGGGAAGTTTTCCGACTGCAGGATCGCGACCGGGTCGTTCCAGGACCAGGCAACCTGCACCTCGCCCGAGGCCATCAACTGCGCCAGTTCCGAGGGGTCGGCCCAATAGGCGCGGACGTTCGGATGCACCTTGCGCAGCCAGTCGGCGGCGGCGGTGAACTGCTCGTCCGTGATGTTGTCCCAGGAGGTGACGCCGGTGGCGAGGAAGGCCAGCGACCAGACGTCGTCGGTGTTGTCCGGCATCGAGATGCGGCCGGCGTATTTCTCGTTCGTGAACACCGAAAGCGAGGCCACGTCTTCGGCCGGAACCGTCTCGGCGTTGTAGGCGACGGCGGTATAGGCATAGTCGGTCGGGATGAAGAACACGCCATCATCATTGGTGAAGGGCTTGGTCATCCGTTCCGGGATATTGGCGAATTCCGGGATCTTCGAGGTGTCCCAGGGTTCGACCACGCCGGCCTCTTTGTAGCGCGGCACCGAGGCGGCGCAGGGGTGGACCACGTCGGCCTTGAAGCCCGAGGAGACCTTCTGGAACGCCTCGTCATCGTCGCCGAAGAAAACGAAGGTCGGTTTCTGGCCGTTCTTGTCGACATAGGGCTGCAGCATCCCGTCGATTTCCCAGCCGGCCCAATCGAGCACGGTGAGCTCGGGATCGGCGGCATGGGCGGCGACGGACATGGACAACGCCGAAACGGCGCTGAGAAGGACTAGGGTCTTGCGGCTCATGTATGCTCCTCTGCGTGGCAGTCCGGCGGCGGGAAACGGGCACCGGACGATCCTTAGTTTTTACGTGAAGGCGCGGGCCCCCTGACCCCGCTTCCAAGAGTGAAGGTTGTATGCGCGGGGGAAAAGGACAAGGGGAATTTGCAGGTTTTTGCGGCCTTTGCCGAAGAATCGGGCGCAAAGGTCGGGGAAGCTGACCGGCGCTGCCCGATTGCGTGGCGGTCGCGGGTTGCACCGGCGCACCACAGGCTTGCGGGTCCGGGCCGGGGACGCTACTTCTTGCGCTGATACCGGGCGCCCGATGCGGCGGCCGGGTCTGGCCTGGGGCGAGACAGCCCGGGGTCTGGCTGGAAGACCTGCCGCGGACCGGGATTTGCCCGCCTCGCGCGGCGGTATCCGGTGCCGCGGCCCGCAGGAGGAGTCGCGCGGTGACACTTGATCTGGATTTCGTTCGCTCGCAGTTTCCGGCGTTTTCGTCGCCGGTGCTGTCCAGCCATGCCTTCTTTGAAAACGCCGGCGGCAGCTATCCGTGCGTGCAGGTCGTGGACCGGTTGACCCGGTTCTATCGCGACCGGAAGGTGCAGCCCTATGGCCCCTATCCGGGGGCGCAGGCGGGGGGCGCCGAGATGGACGAGGCAAGGGAGAGGCTGGCGGCGATGATGGGGGTCGCGCGTGAAGAGGTGTCCTTCGGGCCATCGACCAGCGCCAACACCTATGTCCTGGCGCAGGCCGTGCGGAAATGGCTGGCCGGAACCGGCGGCGCGGTGGTGGTGACGAACCAGGACCACGAGGCGAACTCGGGCGTGTGGCGGCGGCTGGCGGAGGAGGGGATCGAGGTCCGCGAGTGGAAGCTGGACCGGGCGACAGGGTCGCTGGACCTTGAGACGCTGGATTCGCTTCTGGCGGATGGCAAGGTGAAGCTGGTCTGCTTTCCGCATTGTTCCAACGTCATTGCCGAGATCAACGACGTGGCGGCGATCTGCGCGATGGCCAAGGCCGCGGGCGCGCGGACGGTGGTGGACGGGGTGAGTTACGCGCCGCACGGGTTCCCCGATGTGGCAGCTCTGGGGTGCGACGTGTACCTGTTCTCGGCCTACAAGACCTTCGGGCCGCATCAGGGGATCATGGTGCTGCGCGAGGCTTTCGGGTTCGAACTGCCGGGGCAGGCGCATTTCTTCAACCATGGCACGCTGTACAAGCGGCACACGCCGGCCGGACCGGACCATGCGCAGATCGCGGCCTGCGCCGGGATGGCGGATTACATCGATGCCCTGGCCGAGCGGCACGGGATCGGCGGCGATCCGGCGGCGCGGAACCGGGGGGTGCATGACCTGATGCGGGCGCAGGAGGTGGCGGTGATCCAGCCCTTGCTGGACTATCTGGGCCAGCGGAACGATGTGCGGCTGCTGGGGCCCCGCGATGCGGAGCGGAGGGCGCCGACGGTGGCGGTGGAACTGGACCGGGTGGCAGAACCCGTGTCCGAGGAGCTGGGCCGCAACGGGATCGCCTGCTGGGCGGGGGATTTCTATGCTGTTCGGCCGCTGGAGGCGCTGGGGATCGACCGGGACAAGGGCGTGCTGCGGATGAGTGCGGTGCATTACACCAGCGCCGAAGAGGTCAGCCGGCTGATCGCGGCCCTGGACCGGGTGCTGTAACCGCCGTCTGGCGGAGCGCTTGCGCGCAAGCCCTTGCGTTTGTCCCTTGCGCGAAGAGGCGCAAGGGACGGCGTTGGGGGCGCTTCGCCCCCCAAACCCCCAGAGGATATTTGAGCCAATATGAAAGGGCTTAGGTGATCCGGGTCGGATCGCCCGGCGTATCTGTGGGGTGGGATAAGGCCGGGGAATGACCGAAACACCGTTAATCTTGTGGTTCCGCCGCGATTTGCGGCTGGGGGACCAGCCGATGCTGGCGGCTGCGGTGGCCTCGGGGCGGCCGGTGATTCCGGTATTCATCCTGGACCCCGAAACCGAGGCGCTGGGCGCCGCGCCGAAGTGGCGGCTGGGCCTGTCGGTCGGGGCCTTTGCCACGGCGCTGGAGGGGCTGGGCGTCCGGCTGGTCCTGCGCCGGGGGCCGGCGCTGGAGGTCTTGCGCGCGCTGATCGCCGAGGTGGGCGCGGGCGGGGTCTGGTGGTCGCGGCTGTATGATCCGGCCAGTGTGGCGCGGGATACCGGCGTGAAGGCGGCGCTGCGGGCTGAGGGCGTCGAGGCGCGCAGTTTTGCCGGGCATCTTCTGCATGAGCCCTGGGAGGTGCAGACCGGGCAGGGCGGGTTCTACCGGGTCTTCACGCCGTATTGGAAGGCGACGCGGGGGATGGGGGTGGTTGCTCCGTCTGCGGCGCCGACGGGGCTGCGCGGGGTTGGGGTCTGGCCCCGGTCGGAGCAGCTGGAGGACTGGCGGCTGGGGGCTGCGATGAACCGGGGTGCGGAGGTCGTCTCGCGGTATCAGACGGTCGGCGAGGCTGGGGCGCGGGCGAAGCTGGCGGCGTTCCTGGCCGGGCCGGTCGGGCGTTATGCCGAGATGCGGGATATCCCCGGTGTCCAAGGCACGTCGCGGCTGTCCGAGAACCTGACCTATGGCGAGATCGGTATCCGCGAGGTCTGGCACGCGGGCCTTCGTGCGCGCGACGAGGGGCAGGCGGGGGCGGAAAGCTTTCTGCGGGAACTGGCCTGGCGCGAGTTCAGCTATCACCTCATGCACCACTCGCCCCAGATCGTGAGCGCGAACTGGAAGCCGGACTGGGACCGCTTTCCCTGGCGCGGCGACAGTCCCGAGGCGGAGCGCTGGCGTCGCGGCATGACGGGCGAGCCTTTCGTCGATGCGTCGATGCGCGAGATGTATGTCACGGGGACCATGCACAACCGGGCGCGGATGATCGCGGGGAGTTACCTGACGAAGCATCTCCTGACGCATTGGAAAGTGGGGCTGGACTGGTTTGCCGAGTGTCTGACCGACTGGGACCCGGCCGCGAATGCGATGGGCTGGCAGTGGGTCGCCGGCTCGGGCCCCGATGCGGCGCCCTATTTCCGGGTGTTCAACCCGGCGGGGCAGGCCGAGAAGTTCGATGGCAAGGGTGCCTATCAGCGCCGGTTCATCGCCGAGCTGGCCCGGGAACCGGGGGCGGAGGCTTTGGGTTTCTTCGACGCGGTGCCGCGCGGTTGGGGGTTGCGGCCGGGCCAGTCCTATCCGAAGCCGGTGGTGGACCTGGCCGAGGGCCGGGCACGTGCCCTGGCGGCATATGCGGCACGAAATGCTTGATGTGAGCGGGAGGCTTGATGAAACTGGTCCCTGCGACAAGAACCCTGGGGGTGGGCTCATGGACGTGTTGACTGCGGTGCGGGGCCAGACCGGCCTGCCGCGCTATTTCTCGGCTGCCTTCGAGGCGGCGACGCGCCTGGGCGAGGGGCGGCTGGATTTTGTCCTGCCCGACGGCCGGCGGTTCCGCATCGAGGGCAAGGCCCCCGGCATCGCGGCCGAGATCCGGGTGCTGAACCCCGACCTGTTTGCGCGCCTGATCCGCGAGGGCGACCTGGGCTTTTGCGACGCCTATCTGGAGGGCTGGTGGGACACGCCGGACCTGCAGGCCTTTCTGGACCTGATCCAGCGCCCCGCGAACAATGTGGTGGGCGACGGCTATCCCGGGCTTGGCCTGGTGCGCGCCTATGAACGGCTGCGGTTCTGGTTGCAGTCGAACTCTCGCCGTCAGGCGAAGAAGAACATCGCCTATCACTATGACCTGGGGAACGACTTTTACCGGCTGTGGCTGGACGAGACGATGACCTATTCCTCGGCCATCTTCGAGAACCCGCAGGAAAGCCTGGAGACGGCGCAGCGCCGGAAATATGCCAGCATGGTCGACCAGATGGGCGCCCAGCCCGGTGAGCATGTGCTGGAGATCGGCTGCGGCTGGGGGGGCTTCGCCGAATATGCCGCGAAAGAGCGGGGCCTGCGCGTCACCGGCCTGACGATCAGCCAGGCGCAGCATGACTATGCGGTGGCGCGGATCGCCAAGGCGGGCCTGTCCGACCGGGTCGAGATCAAGCTGCAGGACTATCGCGACGAGCGCGGGAGTTACGACGGGATCGCGTCGATCGAGATGTTCGAGGCGGTGGGCGAACGCTATTGGCCGGTCTATTTCGACGCGCTGCATCAGCGGCTGAAGCCGGGCCGCAACGCGACCTTGCAGATCATCACGGTCGCCGACGCCCGCTGGCATGTCTACAAGCGCGGGGTGGACTTCATCCAGAAATACATCTTCCCGGGCGGGATGCTGCCCGCGCCATCCGTCCTGCGGGCCGAGGTCGAGAAGGCCGGCCTGAGGGTCAAGGGCTCGATCGAGTTTGGCGAAAGCTACAGCCTGACGCTGCGCCGCTGGCACGAGACCTTTACCGACCGCTGGGCCGAGGTGAAGCGGCAAGGCTTTGACGACCGGTTCAAGCGGATGTGGGATTTCTACCTCGCCTCTTGCGCGGGGGCGTTTCAGGGTGGAAACTGCGACGTGACGCAGATCACGGTGACGCGTCCGAACTGAGGTCCTGCCATGGCAACCCAGATGCCAACCGGTGCCAAGGCCATGTCCGCTGCCGCGTTCGCGGTGGTGGGCTGGCTGATAGCGAATACCTATGTCGAGAACATGCCAACCTCCGAGGCCGTGGGCCGGGTGCGCGAGATGACCGCCGTGATCGGCGCGATCTGCGGGTGGAAGGTGATGGGGCCGTCGGTCGGCAAGGGCTATGTCGAATCGGCCGCCGCAGGGTTGAAGACCGTTGTGGTGCTGGTCTTCATGGCGCTGCTGACCGTCGGGGTCTACGAGATGGTCCAGCTTTCGACCAAGATGCGCTACGAGGGCCCGCTTGAGGCCGTGGTGGACATCTTCGCCCGGATGATGGAGCGGGCACCGCCGCTGTCGTCCCTTGGCGTGCTGGTCGTAATGCTGATCGGTGGCGTTGTTGGTGGCATCCTGGCCGAGAACGCCAGCCGGCGCTGGCGCTGAGGTGCAGGACGCAAGCGGCGCGCTGCGGGACATTGTCCTGGGACCGCCCGGGTCTGACCATGCGGCGCGACTGGCCCATTACGCGCAGGTGACAGGGCAGGAGGTGCCGGGCAATCCCGGGGCCTGGGTGCCTGCGTCGGCCGGACCCGAGGCGGAGGCGCTGGCGCAGCTGGTGATGGAGGCCTATCCGGCCGTGCCCGCTGCGGTGCTGCGACGCAGGCTGGGCTCTTTGCGGGTCGCGGCGGCCAGCCGGGTCCGGGCGGCTGGGTCAACGGCTCCGCTGTTGCGCGCCGGCGGGGGGGCGGTCGACGTTCTGGCGCGGCAGCATCCGCATGCGGGGTTCTTCGCGCTGGAGGCGCTGGAGCTGTCCCATCCGCGCTTTGACGGTGGCCGCAGCCCCCGATTGCACCGCGAGGTCTTTGTGGCCGGCGACGCCGTCACGGTGCTGCCCTATGATCCGATACGCGACCGGGTGCTGCTGATCGAGCAGTTCCGCATGGGTCCCTTCGGGCGCGGCGACGCGCATCCCTGGCAACTGGAGGCGATTGCCGGGCGGATCGACCCCGGCGAAACCCCGGAAGACGCCGCCCGGCGCGAGGCGGTCGAAGAGGCCGGGCTGGTGCTGGGCGCGCTGGAGAAGGTGGCGGAATACTATCCGACGCCGGGGGCGGTGACGGAATATCTCTATTCCTACGTTGCGTTCTGCGACCTGCCGGATGGCGTGGCAGGTGTCTTTGGCGCGGCGGAGGAGGCCGAGGATATCAAGGGGCACCTTGTGTCCTTTGACCGGCTGCTTGACGTCGTGGCGGCCGGGGAGATCGGGAACGCGCCGCTGTTGCTGACGGTGCTGTGGTTGCAGCGCGAACGGCCGCGCTTACGTGGGTAGGGGGGTGGGCGGATCGCCCACCCTACGCCTGCACTCTGCTGCGGAGTCACCCCTTCTGCACGACCCCCGGGGGTTTCACACCCCCGGACCCCCGTGGGATATTTGGGGAAGAGAAAGACCTTAAAGGTTCAGACCCACCCAGGCGCCGTTGCGGGCCGACGACCGGACGCAGGCGTTGACGAAGGCCACGCCCTCCAGGCCCTCTTTCAGGCCGGGGAAGGTGGTGCCGTCGGGGACCGGGGTGCCAGTCTTGGCGGCGCGGATGGCGCGGGCGGCTTCGGTGTAGATATTGGCGAAGCCTTCGAGGTAGCCCTCGGGGTGGCCGGGGGGGATGCGGGTCAGGCGTCCGGCCTCGGGTCCCGAACCGGCACCGCCCCGGGTGATCTTGCGCTTTGGCTCGCCGAAGGGCGTGAACCAGAGGTAGTTCGGATCCTCCTGCGCCCATTCAAGGCCGCCCTTGGTGCCGTAGACGCGCAAGCGCAGGCCGTTCTCGTTGCCCGGTGCGACCTGGCTGCACCAGAGCATGCCCCGCGCGCCGCCCTGGTAGCGCATCAGGACATGGCCGTTGTCATCGACGCGGCGGCCGGGGACGAAGGCGGTAAGGTCGGCCGCGAGCGTGTCGAGTGTCAGCCCGGTGACGAAGTTCGCCAGGTTGAAGGCGTGCGTCCCGATGTCGCCGGTGGAGCCGCCTGCGCCCGAGCGGGCCGGGTCGGTGCGCCAGTCGGCCTGCTTGTTGTCCACGGGTTCGGTCAGCCAGTCCTGGACGTATTCGACGTTCACCAGACGAAGGTCGCCGAGGTCGCCATTGGCGATCATCGCCTTCATCTGCCGGATCATCGGATAACCGGTGTAGTTGTGGGTCAGCGCAAAGACCACGCCGCTGGCTTCGGCGGCCTTGGCCAGCTTCTTCGCCTCGGCCAGGGTCGCGGTCAGGGGCTTGTCGCAGATCACATGGATGCCGCGCTTGAGGAACTGCATCGCGACGGGGGCGTGCATGTGGTTCGGGGTCACGATGGCGACGGCGTCGATGCCGTCCTTGCGGCGGGCTTCCTTGGCGGCCATCTCGGCGAAGCTGGTATAGGCGCGGGGCACACCGAGGTCTTGCGCGGAGGCGAGGGCCTTCTCGGGATTGGAGGAGAAAGCACCGGCAACCAGTTCATACTGGTCGTCAATCCGCGCGGCGATGCGGTGGACCGCGCCGATGAAGGCGTCGCGTCCGCCGCCGACCATGCCAAGGCGGAGACGTTCGGGGCGGGCGGTGTGGGCGGCGTCGATGGGCATGTCTAACCTCTGTCTGTCATTTTCTGTCCGAAAATATCCCGGGGTCCGGGGCAGCGCCCCGGGGTGTCAATCAAGACCCAGCATCCGCCGGTTGGCGGCGCGGTCGGTGCCGGCATCGGCGAAGTCGTCGAAGGCTTTCTCGGTCACGCGGATGATGTGGGCATCAACGAAGGCGGCCCCTTCCCGTGCACCGTCCTCGGGGTGTTTCAGGCAACATTCCCATTCGACCACGGCCCAGCCGTCGAAATCGTGCTGGGTCAGTTTCGAGAAGATGCCGCCGAAATCGACCTGCCCGTCGCCGGGGGAGCGGAAGCGGCCTGCGCGGTTCACCCAGCTTTGGAAGCCGCCATAGACGCCCTGGCGGCCGGTGGGGTTCAGCTCGGCGTCCTTGACGTGAAACATCTTGATCCGGTCGTGGTAGATGTCGATATGCTCAAGGTAATCAAGGTGTTGCAGGACATAGTGCGAGGGGTCGTACAGCATGTTGGCGCGTTTGTGTCCCTTCACGCGGTCCAGGAACATCTCGAAGGTGACGCCGTCGTGCAGGTCCTCGCCGGGGTGGATCTCGTAACAGACATCGACGCCGCAGTCCTCGGCATGGTTGAGGAGCGGGGTCCAGCGGCGGGCGAGTTCGTCGAAGGCTTCCTCGACCAACCCGGCAGGGCGCTGTGGCCAGGGGTAGAGGTAGGGCCATGCCAGCGCGCCGGAGAAGGTGGCGTGGGCGGTGAGGCCGAGGTTCTTCGAGGCGGTCAGCGCCTTCTTCACCTGGTCCACCGCCCATTGGGCGCGGGCCTTTGGATTGCCGCGCACGGCGGGGGCCGCAAAACCGTCGAACTGGGTGTCATAGGCGGGGTGGACGGCGACAAGCTGGCCTTGCAGGTGGGTGGAAAGCTCGGTCACCTCGACCCCGGCGTCCTTCGCAATTCCCTTGAACTCGTCGCAATAGGCCTTTGAACTGGATGCCTTTTCCAGGTCGAACAGCCGCGCGTCCCAGCTTGGGACCTGCACGCCGACATAGCCGCAGTCGGCCGCCCAGCGGGTGATCGCGCCCCAGGAGTTGAACGGGGCCGCGTCGCCGGCGAATTGCGCCAGGAAGAGGGCCGGGCCCTTGATCGTTTTCATGTCTATTCCCACCCCTTATGGCCCTTACGGGCCGGTTTCCACCTTGACCGGAACCTCAAGCCCCTGGCGGTCGGCCCAGTCGCGTTTTTCGATCGCGGCCAGCAGGGCGCGGGCCAGGAACTCTCCGGCGCGGCCTACGTCTTCGCGGATAATCAGGATGTCCTTGCGGAACCGGCGCAGCACGGCGATTGCCTCTTTCGCCACCACGTCGAAGTCGCGCCCCAGCACCCGGCCCGAGCGTTCCGCCCCGGCAATGGCGGCCATGGCCGAGGTGGTCGATCCGACCAGCAGGCCGTCCGGCGGGTTGGGCAGGGCGAAGCGGGCGGCAATTGCGGCCTCCACCGCCTCGCCGCCGCTGTCGGAGGTCACGGTCTCGGCCACCTCGAAGGGCAGGCCGCGCAGCGCCGCCTCGTCCGAGAAGCCAAAGGTCATGTGGCGGGCGTACATATGCGACCGCGGGGGCGGCAGCAGATACAGCCGCTTGCGCCCGCGTTCGGCCATCACACGGGCGCCAAGGCGACCGAAGGCTTCGTTGTCGAAGTCGAAATAGGGGTGATCGAGGCCCATCATCGTGCGGCCATGCGCGGCAAAGGGGAAGCCGCGGTCGTGCATATAGCGGATGCGCGGATCGTCGGGCTTGGTCTGGTTCAGGATGATCCCGTCGGCGCTTTCGGTTTCGACGATGTAGCGGATCGGCTCCATCGGGTCCTGGTCGGGGAAGAAGGGCGTGACGACAAGGTGATAGGCGGTGCCCCGCAGCGCGTTGGCGATGGAATAGATCAGGCGCGAGGTGTGGTTCATCACGTCCGTCTCGGTCGAGAGGACCAGAGCGATGACGTTGGTCTTGCCCGTGCGCAGGCGGACCCCGGCGCGGTTGGGGCGGTAGCCAAGCAGGGCGGCGGTCTCGCGCACGCGGCGCTTGGTCTCTTCGCCGATGTCGGGGGCGTCCTTCAGGGCGCGGCTGACGGTGGCGATGGCAAGGCCGGTCGCGGCGGCGATGGTCTTGAGCGTGGGGCGCTCATGCTCCGAATCAGCGGTCAGGATCGTCGCGGGTTCAGGGGGCCGGGGCATGGTGCACCTTTCCCGCCGGGACACCGGCCAGGCGAATCGTCAGGGTCGATTCGGACGTCGGGCGCGACCGTGCAACCGCAGCAGACAAGCACGCGCCGGTTGTGGCAAACGCCTTGCGGACAAGCAGTTGCTGGGTGTTTCGGCGCTGCGGCATCGGTCGGTTCCGGCCCGGATTTCCGCGCGGAATTACGCGGAATCATCCCGTGATCAAAACTTGGCGCGAGGGGGCAGACAAGCGAAAAGATTAGTTGATCGGCAAAACTATAACGTTATAGGCTATTTCTATAACGTTTTAGAAACCGGGAGGAACGGATGAAACTGACGAAATTGACGGCGCTTCTGGCGACCGTGGCGATGCCCGCCATGGCGACCGAGCTTGAGGTCACGCACTGGTGGACCAGCGGTGGCGAAGCTGCCGCCGTGGCCGAACTGGCCAAGGCGTTCGACGCCTCGGGCGACAAATGGATCGACGGCGCCATCGCCGGCGGTGGCGGCACGGCCCGCCCGATCATGATTTCCCGCATCACGGGCGGCGACCCGATGGGGGCGACCCAGTTCAACCACGGCCAGCAGGCGCTGGAACTGGTCGAGGCCGGCCTGATGCTGGATCTGACCGACGTGGCCGAAGCGAACAACTGGAAGGAAGTCGTCTTCCCACCGTCGCTTCTGGACGCCTGCACCGTGGACGGCCGCATCTACTGCGCCCCGGTCAACATCCACTCGCCGGAATGGCTGTGGCTGTCGAACAAGGTCTATGAGGATCTGGACCTGCCGGTCCCGACCAACTGGGACGAGTTTGTCGCCTCGGCACCGAAAGTGCGCGAAGCGGGCAAGCTGCCGCTGGCGCTGGGCGACCAGCCCTGGCAGTCGAACCTCGCGTTCGGCGCGATGCAGATCGCCGTGGCGGGTCTGGATGCCTGGAAGGCCGTGAACGTCGACAAGAACATGGATGTTGCGGCCGGGCCGGAATACGCCAAGGTTTTTGAAGCCGCCGCCGCGGCGCGCGAACTGGCCAAAGGCTCGGCCGTGCAGGACTGGAACCAGGCGACAAACCTTGTCATCACCGATCAGGCCGGCGGCCAGATCATGGGGGACTGGGCGCAAGGCGAATTCCAGGTCGCGGGCGAAGTGGCCGGCACCGACTATACCTGCCTGCCGGGTCTGGGCCTGAACGAGTACATCTCGACCGGGGGCGACGCCTTCTACTTCCCCAAGCTGGATGACCCGGAAAAGGAAGAAGCCCAGAAGCGTCTGGCCGCCCAGCTGGTCAGCCCGGAAGTGCAAGTGGCGTTCAACCTGAAGAAGGGCTCCTTGCCGATCCGGGGCGACATCGACCTTTCGGCCGCCAACGACTGCATGAAGAAGGGCCTGGAGATCCTGGCCGGTGGCAATATCGTCCCCTCGGGCGACATGGTCTGGTCGCCGGACGTCCAGAAGCAGAACGAAGACCTGATGGTCGAATTCTGGAAGTCCGACATGCCGGCGGCCGATGCCCATGCCAAATGGGTGGAAAACCTGAAGTCGGGTCTCTGAGACTGTCTTGACGTGGGGGGCCGTCCGGATCGGGCGGCCCCTTTCGCACCGCTAAGACACAGGGAGGCAGGGGCCGATGTCAGCAACCACCGAAGCGGAGCCAGTCCGCACCACTTCCGCGGCGCGGCCGCGACGGCGCTTGACGCGCAACATCAGTGCGAAGATCGCGGCAATCCCGATGGTCGCGACGGCCCTGGTGATCTTTCTGGGCGGCACGATCTGGACCGTCGTCTATTCCTTCACCAACTCCAAACTGCTGCCGCGGACGAATTTCGTCGGCCTCGACCAGTATGAGCGGTTGTGGGAGACCAGCCGCTGGATCGTCTCGATCCAGAACCTGATGTTCTACGGCGTCATGTCGCTGGTCTTTACCGTGGTCATGGGCTTTGTCCTGGCGGTGCTGATGGACCAGAAGATCCGGTTCGAGGACACATTCCGCACGATCATGCTGTATCCCTTCGCCCTGTCCTTCATCGTGACGGGCCTCGTGTGGCAGTGGATCCTGAACCCGCAGTTCGGCATCCAGGGTGTCGTGCGCGACATGGGCTGGACCAGTTTCACCTTCGATCCGTTGAACAACCCGGACACGGTGCTGTTCGGCCTCTTGATCGCGGGGCTGTGGCAAGGCACCGGCTTTGTCATGTGCCTGATGCTGGCCGGGCTGCGCGGGATCGACGAGGATATCTGGAAAGCCGCCCGCGTTGACGGCATTCCGACCTGGAAGACCTATGTCGTGGTCATCATCCCGATGATGCGCGCGGTTTTCATCACCACTCTGGTGATCGTCGCATCCGGCATCATCCGGCTTTACGACCTCGTCGTCGCGATGACCTCGGGCGGTCCCGGCGGCAACGCCAGCCAGGTCCCGGCGATGTATGTCTATGATTACATGTTCCAGGCGCAGAACCTTGGCCAGGGCTTCGCCGCGTCCACGATGATGCTGCTTAGCGTCCTGATCGTGCTGATCCCCTGGGCCTATCTGGAATTCGGAGGCAAGAAACATGGCTGACGTCGGCATGGCCATGAGCGGCCCCCGGGGGGCAAAGCCCAAGAGGGCGCTCAGCCCCCGCAACATCATGCTGTACGGCATCCTGATCATGGTCTGCGTCTATTACCTTCTGCCCCTGTGGGTGATGGTGATGACCAGCCTGAAGGGGATGCCCGAAGTGCGGCTGGGCAATATCTTCTCGCCGCCGGTCGAGATCACGTTCCAGCCCTGGGTCAAGGCCTGGTCCGAGGCCTGCACCGGCCTGAACTGTGACGGGCTGAGCCGCGGCTTCTGGAACAGCGTGATCATCACGGTGCCCTCGGTGATCCTGTCGATCGCCATCGCCTCGGTGAACGGCTATGCGTTGATCAACTGGAAGTTCAAGGGATCGGACGTGTTCTTCACGATCCTGATCTTCGGGTCCTTCATACCCTATCAGATCATGCTGTATCCCATCGTGATCCTGCTGCGCGAAGCGGGGCTGTACGGCACGCTTTGGGGCCTGGTGATCGTGCATACCATTTTCGGGATGCCGATCCTGACGCTTCTGTTCCGCAACTACTTCAGTTCGATCCCGGAAGAGTTGTTCAAGGCCGCCCGCGTCGACGGGGCGGGGTTCTGGGGCATCTACTTCCGCATCATGCTGCCGATGAGCCTGCCGATCTTCGTGGTCGCCCTCATCCTGCAGGTGACGGGCATCTGGAACGACTTCCTGTTTGGCGTCGTCTACACCAAGCCGGACCTCTATCCGATGACCGTGCAGCTGAACAACATCGTCAACTCGGTCCAGGGGGTGAAGGAGTACAACGTCAACATGGCCGCCACGGTGCTGACCGGGCTGGTGCCGCTGATCGTCTACTTCGTCTCTGGCAAACTCTTCGTGCGCGGTATCGCCGCCGGTGCCGTGAAAGGCTGATCCATGGGTAATTCGATTGAAGTCAAGGACCTGACGCTGAACTTCGGCTCGGTTTCGGTTCTGAAGAACATGAACCTTGATGTGGCAGAGGGGGAGTTTGTCGTCCTGCTGGGGCCGTCCGGCTGCGGGAAGTCCACGCTGCTGAACTGTCTTGCGGGCCTGCTGGACATCACCGACGGGCAGATCTGGATCAAGGGGAACAACGTCACCTGGTCCGAACCGTCCGAGCGGGGGATCGGGATGGTGTTCCAGTCCTATGCCTTGTATCCGCAGATGACCGTGCGGGGGAACCTGTCCTTCGGGCTGAAGAACGCCAAGGTCCCGCAGCCCGAGATCGACAAGCGCATCGCGCGTGCGGCGTCGATCCTGCAGATCGAGCCTTTGCTGGACCGCAAGCCGGCGGCCCTGTCGGGCGGCCAGCGCCAGCGCGTCGCCATCGGCCGGGCGCTGGTGCGGGATGTGGACGTGTTCCTGTTCGACGAGCCCCTGTCGAACCTGGACGCCAAGCTGCGCAGCGAATTGCGGGTCGAGATCAAGCGCCTGCACAACCAGCTTGGCAACACGATGGTCTATGTGACCCATGACCAGATCGAGGCGCTGACGCTGGCCGACCGCATCGCGGTGATGAAGGGCGGGGTGATCCAGCAACTGGCCGAACCGCTGGAGATCTACAACCGTCCGTCGAACCTGTTCGTCGCCGGCTTCATCGGCAGCCCGTCGATGAACTTCCTCAAGGGCCGCACGATCGAGGGGGGGCGCGCCTTCCAGTTCGGCGCCACCAGAATCGACCTTGCGGGTTATGACGGCGGTGCGGTGCTGGAGCGGGACGATGCGATCCTGGGCGTGCGGCCCGAGCATATCACCGTGTCCACGACGCCCGTCCCGGGCCCCTCGATCCCGGCCGAGGTCGAGATCGACGAACACCTGGGCGCCGACAGCCTGCTGTGGCTGAAAGCCGAAGGCGCGAACATGAGTGTTCGGGTGCCGGTCGAGGGGCGGTTGCCGCCGGGGACCAAGGTGCATCTGGGCCTGGATATCCCCAAGGCCTCTCTGTTTGACGTAAAGACGGAACAAAGGATCTGAGGGATGCTGGATCTGGCGGGCGGCTGGACGCTTTCGGATGAAAGCGGCGCCCATGTCGTGCCTTTCGATCTGCCGGGGGACGGGGTCTCGGCGCTGGCCCGTGCCGGGGTGATCCCGGACCCGTATTGGGGCCGGAACGAATATGACGTGCGCTGGGTGTCCGAACGCGATTGGGTGGCGCGGCGCAGTTTCACGCATGACGGCTCGGCCGCCGAACTGGTGGTCGAAGGGCTGGACACCGTGGCCGAGGTACGGCTGAACGGAGCTCTGGTCCTGTCCGCCGCCAACGTGCATCGGCGCTGGCGGGTGGACGTGTCGGCGGCGCTGCGGGCGGGAGAGAACGCGGTGGAGATCCTCTTCCGTTCCCCCGTGCGCGAGGCCGTGGCGCGGGCGGCGCGGATGCCGTTTCCTATCCCGTATCAGCAGGTCAACGGGCCGATTGCCCATGCCAACATGCTGCGGAAACAGCAGTGCGATTTCGGCTGGGACTGGAACATTGCGCTGGGGATCTTCGGGGTGTCGGGTGCGATCCGATTGGAGGCCGTGGGCCCACGGATCGGGGATGTGCTGGTCGATCAGGTGCATTCCGCCAGTCAGGTGGAGGTGCAACTAAGGGTTCATGCGACGTCTGAGGACGTGACGGCAAGCCTTTGTGGCGTAAGCCAAACTGCCCCGGTGGTGGATGGCGTGGCGCTGCTGTCCCTGGTCATCCGCGACCCCGTGTTGTGGTGGCCGGCGGGTCAGGGTGCGCAGGTGCTGCACGACCTGGTGCTGACGGGCGGCGGGGCGCGGGTGGTCAAACGCCTGGGGCTGCGGGACATGAAGCTGGTGTCCGAACCCGACGCGGCGGGGCGGTCCTTCGGCGTGCAGGTCAACGGCCGCGCGGTCTTTGCCAAGGGCGCGAACTGGATCCCGGCCGATGCTCTCTTCGGGCGGATCACGGTCGAGGGCGTGCGTGCGCTGTTGCAGTCCGCCGTCGATGCCAACATGAACATGCTGCGCATCTGGGGCGGTGGCCGGTACGAGCCGGACTGGTTCTACGATCTGTGCGACGAGATGGGGTTGATGGTCTGGCAGGACTTCATGTTCGCCTGCCACCTCTATCCCTCCACGCCCGAATTCCTGGCCGAGGTGGATGCCGAGGTGCGCGATGTGGTGGCCCGGATCAGCCACCACGCCTGCATCGCCCTCTGGTGCGGGGACAACGAGTTGATCGGGGCGCTGACCTGGTTCCCCGAAAGCCGCAAGGACCGGGATCGCTACCTTGTGAACTACGACCGGCTGAACCGCACGGTCGAGGCCGCGCTTTTGGACACATTGCCGGGCGCGAACTGGTGGCCGTCCTCGCCCAGCCCGGGACCGCTGGCGTTCGGGGATGCCTGGCATGACGACTCCAGCGGCGACATGCATTTCTGGAGCGTGTGGCATGAGGGGAAGGACTTTGATCATTATCGCGACGTAAGCCCTCGGTTCTGTTCGGAATTCGGGTTCCAGTCCTATCCCTCGCTGACCGCCATCGCGCGGTTTGCCGACAAGAAGGACTGGAACATCGCCGCCCCGGTGATGGAAAGCCACCAGAAGAACCCCGGCGGGAACGCGCGGATCGCCGAGACGATGTTCCGCTACTTCCGCTTCCCGGTGGATTTCCCGAACTTCGTATATGTCAGCCAGATCCAGCAAGGGCTGGCGATCAAGACGGCGGTCACGCATTGGCGCAGCTTGAAGCCGCATTGCCAGGGGACGCTCTACTGGCAACTGAACGACACCTGGCCGGTCTGTTCCTGGGCCAGCCTGGACCACGGCGGGAACTGGAAGCTGCTGCATCATATGGCCGCGCGGTTCTATGCGCCGGTCCTGGTGACGGCGGTACCGCAGGCGGGTGGCATCGTGTTGCGGGCGGCGAATGACCGGCCAGAGGCGGTGACGATCACCGTGACCGCGCGGGCAGCCGCGATGAACGGGACCACGCGGGACCTGGCTGTGGCCACGGTCACGGTTTCCCCCGATGCGGCGGTGCAGGTCCTGCACCTTGCCCCGGACGCCCTGGGGCCGGACGAGGTTCTGGCCTTCACCTGGGCGGGCGATGCCGAGGGCGGTGACGTCCATGCGCCGAAGCCGTGGAAGGCGTATGACCTTCTCCCCTCGGGCCTGGCGGCGGATATCCGGCAGGAGGGTGCGGAGTGGAAATTGACGCTGCAGGTCAAGGCCCTCGCCCCGTTTGTTGCAGTGGAGTCTGAAGTTCCTGGCCGCCTCTCGACCAATGCCGTGACACTGTTCCCCGGCCACCCCACCACGATCACCTTCACGCCCGAGGACCCCTCGGCGCGGCCGACATTCACCCTCCGCGATCTCCACTCCGCCACTTACGGCGGCTGACGAAAGGCACCCCTCATGTTCTCATACCAACTCTACTCCTCGCGGAACTTCCCGCCGATGGCCGCGACCTTCGAGATGCTGGCCAAGGCCGGATATACCGCCGTGGAAGGCTATGGCGCGCTTTATGCCGATGATGCGGCGGTCGCGGCGACGCAGGCCGGGCTGGCGGCGACCGGGCTGACCATGCCGACGGGGCATTTCAGCCTGGCGATGCTGGAGGGCGAGGTGGACAAGGTTCTGGGCATCGCCCGCGCGCTGAAGATGGAGCGGCTGTACTGCCCCCACATCATGCCGCAGGACCGGCCGACCGATGCCGCAGGCTGGCGCGCCTTTGGCGAAAGGTTGCAGCGTGTCGGCGCGCCCTACAAGGCAGCGGGCTACGGCTTTGGCTGGCACAACCACGACTTCGAGTTCAAGGCGCTGGCCGACGGCTCGATCCCGCAGGACCGCATCTTCGAAGGCGGGCCGGGCCTGGAATGGGAGATGGACGTGGCCTGGGTCATCCGGGGCGGGGCCGACCCACTGGCCTGGATCGAGAAATACAAGGACCGGATTACCGCCGCCCATGTGAAGGACATCGCCCCGGCCGGCGAATGCACGGACGAGGACGGCTGGGCCGACGTGGGCCATGGCACGATCGACTGGCCCACGATCATGGCGGCGCTGCGGGCGATCGGGGTCAGGCACTTCGTCATGGAACACGACAACCCGAAGGATCACGAGCGGTTCGCAGAACGCTCCATCGCGTCGGCCAAGACATTCTGAGGATCAGTGAAAATGGCAAATCTGGGTTTGGGTATCATCGGCTGCGGCAATATCTCCAGCGCGTATCTGCGCCTGGCGCCCCTGTTCAAGGGGCTTGAGGTGCGCGCGGTCGCCGACATGAACATGGACACCGCGCAGGCCCGCGCGGCCGAGTTCGGGGTCAAGGCGCAGTCGGTCGAGGACCTGCTGGCCAACAAGGACGTGGATGTGGTGATCAACCTCACCATTCCCGACGCGCATTATGGCGTGACGAAGCGGATTCTGGAGGCGGGCAAGCACGCCTATTCGGAAAAGCCGCTGGTCCTGACGCTGGAGGAAGGCGTCACCCTGCGCGACCTGGCCAAGTCCAAGGGCCTGGCGGTGGGCTGCGCGCCCGACACCTTTCTGGGCGGCGCGCATCAGCAGGCGCGAGCCGCGCTGGATGAGGGACGCGTGGGCCAGATCACCAGCGCGGTGGCCTGCGTGCAGAACCACGGGCCGGAAGGCTGGCATCCCAGCCCCGATTTCTTCTTCTTGCCCGGCGCGGGGCCGATGCTGGACCTTGGGCCTTACTATATCGCCAACCTGATCAACTTCTTTGGCCCGGTGAAGCGGGTCGGGGCGATCACCTCGTCGCAGACGGCGACGCGGACCATCGGCTCGGGCGCGCGGGCCGGCCAGGAGATCCCGGTTAGGACTCCGACGAACATTCATGCGCTGCTGGAGTTCCACTCGGGCACAGTGGTGAACCTGACGACTTCGTGGGACGTCTGGCACCACAAGCGCAACCATTTCGAGCTTTATGGCACCGAGGGCACGCTTTATGTCCCCGACCCGAACTTCTTTGGCGGCACGGTCGAGGTCGGTGGCAAGGACGGCAGCCTGACCGTGCTGGAGCCGTGGGATCATCCGTTCGGCATCCCGAACCAGGAGCATCCCAAGCACGGCGCATTGGCGAACTATCGCACGGCGGGGCTGGCCGACATGGTCGCGGCGCTGATGTCGGGCCGGGACGCGCGCTGCAGCCTGGAGCGCACCCTGCACGGGGTCGAGGTGATGACCGCCTGCCTGAAATCGGGCGAGACGGGGGACTTCGTCACCATGACCACCACCTGCTCGCGCCCCGCGGCCCTGTCGCCGGCCGAGGCGCGGGCGCTTCTGGTCTAGAACAGCCGCGCCCGGCGCCTCCCTGTCGGGCGCGGCCCAGCGGGCGGAGGGATTGAGGGGTCTCTCCGCCCGCGCTTCCACAAAGGTCTGATGATGCTGGAAAATCCCGTGCTGCGCGGCTTCAATGCCGATCCGTCCTTTTGCCGGGTGGGCGAGGATTACTACATCGCCACCTCGACCTTCGAATGGTATCCGGGGGTGCAGATCCACCACAGCCGCGACCTGGTGAACTGGACGCTGGTTGCGCGCCCCCTGCGGCGGGCGGCGCAGTTGGACATGCGCGGCAACCCCGACAGTTGCGGCATCTGGGCACCCTGCCTGTCCCATGCGGACGGGCGGTTCTGGCTGGTCTATACGGACGTGAAGCGGCTGGATGGCGCGTTCAAGGACGCGCACAATTATATCGTCACCTGCGAGACGGTGGACGGCGATTGGTCCGATCCGACCTATGTGAATTCCTCGGGCTTTGACCCCTCGCTCTTCCACGACGATGACGGGCGCAAATGGTTCGTGAACATGCGCTGGAACCATCGGGGGAAGGGCACCGGCCTGAACCCCGCGCATGACGCGTTCGACGGGATCGAGTTGCAGGAATGGCATCCCGAGCGCGGCCTTCTGGGCGAGGTCGCCACGATCTACACCGGCACCGACCTTGGCCTGACCGAGGCGCCGCACCTGTTCAAGCGCGACGGCTGGTACTACCTGACCACGGCCGAGGGCGGCACGGGCTATGACCACGCGGTCACGATGGCCCGGTCGCGGGATATCGGCGGGCCCTATGAGACGCATCCGGCCAAGCATCTGATCACCGCCCGCTTCAACCCGGAAAACCCGATCCAGCGCATGGGCCACGGGCAATATGTCGAGGGGGCGGATGGACGGCACTGGCACAGCTTCCTCTGCGGTCGTCCGCAGCAGGGGCCGCATGGCCCGTTCTGCGCGACGGGACGCGAGACCGGGCTGGCCGAGGTCGTCTGGCGCGACGGTTGGCTGTGGCTGAAGGACGGCGGGCAACTGCCGCCCACCACCATCGACCTGCCGGCCGCCCGCATCCCGCGCGGCCCGGTAGAGCGGGACTTCTCCGGTCCCGATCTGCCGCCCGAATTCCAGTGGCTGCGCCATCCGCACCCGGAGCGGCTGTTCCAGATGACAGGCACCTGTCTGCGCCTGACCGGGCGGGAAAGCCTGGGGTCGTGGTTCGAGCAGTCGCTGGTCGCCCGGCGGCAAGAGGAAGCGGCCTATCGGGCCGAGGCCGACTTCCTGTGCGATCCGCCGAACTGGCAGCGGGCGGCGGGTCTGATCACCTATTACAACCGCCACAAGTTCCACGCCGCGCTGATCACGCGCGAGGGTGGCGAGCGGGTGGTCACGCTGGTCTCATGTCTGGGCGACTGGCCGGGCGAGGGGCTGACCTTCCACGGGCGCTTCTCGGTGGCCGAGGGCAAGGTGACGCTGGGCGTGACGGTGGACCGGGCGGTGCAGCAGTTCAGCGTGAACGGCGCGGCGGTCGGGCCTGCGCTGGACGCCTCCATCGTTTCGGACGAGGGGGGCAGGGGGGAACATGCCAGCTTTACCGGCGCCTTCGTCGGTGTCGTGGCGCATGATCTGACCGGGCAGGGCTGGACGGCGGATGTGACCAGGTTCCGCTATGACGACGGAATTTGATCAACTCTTGATTGCCGGGCACAGCGCGTCATAAAGGGGGCAAGAGAGGTGCCCCCAATGGACGCGGAAGAGCGGAAGATACCCAGCCACGAGGTCACTTACGCGCGCCTGCGCGACATGATCCTGTATGGCCATCTGGCACCCGGCGCTCCGGTCACCATCCAGGGATTGATCGCCGACCTTGGCGCCGGAATGACCCCGGTGCGCGAGGCGATCCGGCGGCTGACGGCGGAAGGCGCGCTGCTGCCGCAGGGCAACCGGCGGGTGGCCGTGCCGCAACTGTCGTCCGAGATGCTGGACCAGGTCGCCTTCGCCCGCCTGGCGATCGAGCCGAAGCTGGCCGAACTGGCCGGCGGCCGGCTGACGCCCGCCCAGATCGACCGGCTGGAGGCGATCGACGGCAAGGTGAACCGCGCGATCGAGGCAGGATGCCTGTCCGACTATCTGGCGGCCAACCATGCCTTTCACTTCGCGCTTTATAAGGCGGCCGAGGCCCCGGTGCTGCTGGACCTCGCCCGCTCGCTGTGGCTGCGGGCCGGGCCAAGCCTGCGGGCGGTGATTGCCCGCTATGGCCGTGAGACTGCGCCCGACCTGCACCGCGAGGCCCTGGCCGCGATGCGCTCTGGAGACGCGAAGGCGCTGGCCGGGGCCATCGAGCGCGACATCCAGCAGGGCGTGGACCATGTTCGTCAGTCCCTGGCCGAGTCGTCCTGAACCGCACGTGTCAAATTGAGCGCCTGGCGGCGCGAGGCTCTTGTCTCGTCGTCGGGGCTTGCGCCCTCCTCCTCGCTGATGGGGGTTTTACCCCCAAACCCCCAGGATATTTGGCGAAGGGAAAGCTGTGCTGGATAATTTGATCAAATTTCTTGAACGGTCGCCCGTTTGATCATATCCTGCGGGCAAGACGGGGCATTCGGCCCTGCTGATTCCGCGAGGTCACCCCATGAACATGATCACCAACCACCTGCCCACGGCAGAGTTGCAGCGCCTTGATGCGGCGCACCACTTCCATCCCTTCACCGACAAGGCGGGGTTGGCGGCCAAGGGGGCGCGGGTCATCACGCGGGGCAAGGGGGTCTGGCTCACCGACAGCGAGGGCAACAAGATCATCGACGGGATGGCGGGTCTGTGGTGCGTGAACATCGGGTACGGCCGCAAGGAACTGGCCCAGGTCGCGGCGCGGCAGATGGAGGAGCTGGCCTATTACAACACCTTCTTCCAGACGACCCATGTCCCCGCGATTGCCCTGGCGGCAGAGATTGCGAAGCTGGCGCCGGGTGATCTGAACCACGTCTTCTTTGCCGGCTCGGGGTCCGAGGCGAACGATACCAACATCCGGCTGGTGCGGCGGTACTGGGATGTGAAGGGGATGCCCTGGCGCAAGACCATCATCTCGCGCTGGAACGGGTATCACGGGTCCACGATGGGTGGCGGCTCCCTGGGCGGCATGAAGCCGATCCACGCGCATGGCGGCAAGATCGATGGGATCGAGCATATCGACCAGCCCTACTGGTGGGGCGAGGGCGGGGACATGTCGGAGGACGACTTCGGCCTTGCCCGCGCGCGGCAGCTGGAAGAGAAGATCCTGCAGCTGGGGCCTGACAATGTGGCGGCCTTCATTGGAGAGCCGGTTCAGGGCGCGGGCGGGGTGATCATTCCGCCGCGGACCTACTGGCCGGAAATCCAGCGGATCTGCGACAAGTACGGGATCCTTCTGATCGCCGACGAGGTGATCACCGGCTTCGGGCGGACGGGGAACTGGTTCGGGTCGCAGACCTTCGGGATCAAGCCGCATATCATGACCATCGCGAAGGGGTTGTCCTCGGGCTATCAGCCGATCGGCGGCAGCATCGTCTGTGACGAGGTGGCCGAGGTTGTCGGCGGGGCGGGGGAGTTCTTCCACGGCTACACCTACTCGGGCCATCCGGTCGCGGCGGCGGTGGCGCTGGAGAACCTGCGGATCATGCAGGACGAAAAGATCGTCGAGCATGTGCGGGACGTGGCCCACCCCTATCTGAAGGAGCGGTGGGACGCGCTGGCGGATCATCCGATGGTCGGCGAGGCGAAGCTGGTGGGTCTCATGGGGTCCATCGCGCTGACCCCGAACAAGGCCAAGCGGGCCAAGTTTGCCAGCGAGGCGGGGACGGTCGGCTTCAAGACCCGCGAGCGGTGCTTTGCCAACAACCTGATCATGCGGCATGTCGGCGACCGGATGATCATCTCGCCGCCCCTGGTGATCACGACGGCCGAGATCGACATCCTGATCGAGCGGGCGAAGACGTCGCTGGACGAGGCCTACAAGATCGTCAAGGACGAGGGGCTGTGGGTCGAGGCGTGATCCTGTCCACGGTGGACAAACCGGACTATCCGTTCAGGATCAAAGGTTTGTCCGTGGACGTTTAGGATCCGTCAACCATGTTGCGCGGGGGTAGGGTGGGCGGTATAGCCCACCTTACGCCTGTCCCGGACGGGCGGCCTCTTGCCCGCGAAGGCCGTTCCGCGCGGCGCGGCTTGAGTTTGGCGCGCGACCCCAATACACCTTCTGGGATCAAGGAAGGACCGCCCGCATGCGCATTCACAGTGATCTGGCCGACACGATCGGAAACACGCCGCTTCTGAAGCTGAAGAAGGCCAGCGAGATCACCGGCTGCACCATCCTGGGCAAGGCCGAGTTCATGAACCCCGGCCAGTCGGTCAAGGATCGGGCGGCGCTGTACATCATCAAGGATGCAGTGGCGAAGGGTCTGCTGAAGCCCGGCGGCACGATTGTCGAGGGCACGGCCGGCAACACCGGGATCGGGCTGGCGCTGGTCGGCGCCTCGATGGGGTTCCGCACCGTCATCGTGATCCCCGAGACGCAAAGCCAGGAAAAGAAGGACATGCTGCGCCTTGCGGGGGCCGAGCTGGTCCAGGTTCCGGCGGCCCCCTATCGCAACCCGAACAACTATGTCCGCTACTCGGGCCGCCTGGCCGAGGCCCTGGCCAAGACCGAACCGAACGGCGCGATCTGGGCCAACCAGTTCGACAACGTGGCCAACCGTCAGGCCCATATCGAGACCACGGGCCCGGAAATCTGGGAGCAGACCGGGGGCAAGGTAGACGGATTCATCTGCGCCGTGGGCAGCGGCGGCACGCTGGCGGGCGTGGCGGCGGCCTTGCAGCCGAAGGGCGTGAAGATCGGCCTGGCCGACCCCGAGGGCGCGGCGCTGCACAGTTTCTACACCACGGGCAAGCTGGAGGCCCCGGGCAGTTCCATCACCGAGGGCATCGGTCAGGGGCGCATCACCGCGAACCTGGAAGGGTTCACCCCCGATTTCAGCTATCGCATCCCGGATTCCGAGGCGCTGCCGATCATCTTCGACCTGCTGACGGACGAGGGGCTGTGCATGGGGGGATCGACCGGCATCAACATCGCGGGCGCGATGCGGATGGCCAAGGAGATGGGGCCGGGCAAGATCATCGTCACGATCCTGTGCGACTATGGCAGCCGCTATCAGTCCAAGGTGTATAACCCGACCTTCCTGCGTGAAAAGGGCCTGCCGGTGCCCGACTGGCTGGACCACCCGGCCCGGGCGATTCCCACCGTCTACGAAGACGCATGACGCTGCTCTTGCGATGGCTGGCGCTGGTCCTGGTCCTGGTGGCCGGACCGCTGGCGGCGCAGGATCTGACCCCGCCCCCGTTGCAGGACATCGTCGGCGACGGGTCGGTGCTGGACTATAGCGACTGGGACCGCCGCGCACAGCGCGCCGAGGCTGAGATTGCGGAGCGCCGCACCTCGTCTGACCGGCTGGAGGAAATCCGGGCGCAACTGGCGCAATGGCGCGCGGCGCTCTTGACGGCGCAAAATGCGAACTCGGCCCGGATCGCCACGGTGCGCGAACAGATTGCGGCCCTTGGCCCCGCCCCGGCCGAGGGCGAGACAGAGGCCGAGGAAATCTCGCGCCGCCGGCAGGAATTGGCGCAGCAACTGGTCAAGTTGCAGGCCCCCGGCATCGCCGCCGAAGAGGGCTATCGCCGTGCGGACGGCCTGATCCGCGAGATCGACCGCACCCTGCGCGAGCGTCAGGCGGATGAATTGTTGCAGCTTTGGCCCTCGCCCCTGAACCCCGGCAACTGGCCCGAGGCGGCGATCGGCCTGTCGGACACGGTGCAGCGGCTGTGGGAAGAGGCTGCGACCGCCTGGACCGACCCCGAGGCGCGGGCGGAACTTTTCGACAACCTGCCCTTGATCCTGGTCCTGTTGGGCGTCGCGGTGGCGCTGGTGGTCTATGTCCGGGGCTGGGTCGAACGATTTGCCGAACGGCTGCAACAGGGTGCTACGGCGCGGGGGCGCAAGGTCTGGTCGCTGCTGGCCTCGCTGGGCGAGATCATCCTGCCGACGCTGGGCGTGGTGGCCTTGGCCACGGCGCTGGTCGCCAGCGGCATGCCGGGCGAGATCGGGCGGCAGGTGGTGGCGGCGCTGCCCGCGATGGGCTTGGTCATCTTCTCGGCCGCCTGGCTGGGGGCGCGGGCCTTTCCGCGCGTGCAACTGGACAATGCGGTGCTGCCTATGCCGCCGGAACACCGGGCCGAGGGACGGTTCCTGGCGCTGCTGATGGGTCTGGTGGTGGCGGTCGAGATGCTGCGCTCGGCCGCGATGGATGCGCAGGCCTATTCCGACGTGACGACCGGGGTGATGTCCTTCCCGATCCTGTTGGCGGGCGGGCTGGTGCTGCTGTGGACGGGGCGGCTGTTGCGCAAGGCGCGGGATGCCGAGGAAAAAAGCTATGTGCTGCGGTTGCTCCTGCTGTTCGCGCGTGCGCTGACGGTGGTGGGGGTGGCCGGGCCGGTGCTGGCGGGCCTTGGCTATGTGCAGGCCGCGACGGCGCTGATCTATCCGGCGATCCTGACGCTGGGGCTGATCACGCTCTTGTTCATCCTGCAGCGGCTGTTCAGCGACATTTGGGCGCTGATCGTCAAGGCCGACGAGCAGGCCGCCGACACCTTGGTTCCGGTGCTGGTGGGCTTTGCCATGGTGCTGGCGGCGCTGCCGGTCTTTGCGCTGATCTGGGGCGCGCGGTTTTCCGATCTGACGGAACTTTGGACCCGCTTCACCGAGGGCTTCCAGATGGGCGAGACGCGCATCTCGCCCACCGACTTCATGATCTTCGCGGCGGTGTTCATCGTCGGCTACATGGTGACGCGGCTGTTCCAGGGGGCGCTGCGGGCAACGATCCTGCCGAAGACGCGGATGGACCAGGGCGGGCAGACCGCGTTGGTGGCGGGGGTGGGTTATGTCGGGATCTTCCTGGCCGCGCTGGTGGCGATCAACGCGGCGGGGATCGACCTGTCCGGCCTGGCCATCGTCGCCGGTGCCTTGTCGGTCGGTATCGGTTTCGGCTTGCAGCAGATCGTGTCGAACTTCATCTCGGGCATCATCCTTCTGGTCGAGCGCCCGGTCAGCGAGGGCGACTGGATCGAAGTCGGCGGCGTGCAGGGCAGGGTGCGGGCGATCAGCGTGCGGTCCACCCGGATCGAGACCTTCGACCGCAATGATGTGATCGTGCCGAACGCCGACCTGATCACCGGGCGCGTGACGAACTGGACGCGGTTCAACCTGTCGGGCCGGATCATCGTGCCGGTGGCCGTGGCGATGGGGTCGGACACCCGGAAGGTGGAGCGGATCCTGCGCGAGTTGGCCGAGGCCCAGCCGCTGGCGATCCTGAAGCCGCCGCCGCTGATCGTGTTCATGGGCTACACCACAAACCAGCTGAACTTCGAGCTGCGCATCATCCTGCGCGACGTGAACTTCAGCGTGCAGGTCCGCAGCGAGCTTTACCACCAGATCATGGCGCGCTTTGCCGAAGAGGGGATCAACATCCTGCCGCCCCCGGCACCTCCGGCCGAGCCTGACCCGGTCAAGACCGCGCAGACGGTGCTGGCGCTGGCCGATCTGGTGCAGACCGAACGGCCGCCGCTGGCAAAGCGGGCAGGGCGCAAGGTGCAGTCGGGGGATGTCAAGGGGGCGGAACGGTGACGGAACTTCTGTTCAGGGCGGATGCCTATCAGACGGCGGCGGAGTGCCGGATCCTGGCGCATACGCCCGAAGGCGGGCTGGTGGTCGACCGGACGGTCTTTTACCCCACAGGCGGCGGTCAGCCGGGCGACAGCGGCGTGCTGGAATGGTCCGGCGGCCTGCTGCCCATCGCCACCACGCTGAAGCTGGAGGGAGGGCAGGTCGCCCTGGTCCCGGCCGAGCCGCTGCCGATGCCCCCCGTCGGCGCCGCGGCCCGGCAGATGCTCGACTGGACCCGTCGCCACCGCCACATGCGCATCCACACCGCGCTGCACCTTCTGTCGGTGGTGATCCCGCTGCCGGTGACCGGCGGCGCCATCGCCCAGGACCGTGGCCGGCTGGACTTTGACATGCCCGAGCCGCCAGGCGACCCTGCCGTGATCGCCGGCATCCTGAACGCGCTGATTTCCCGTGACCTTGCCGTGACCGAGGACTGGATCACCGACGAGGACCTGGCGGCGAACCCCGGCCTTGTGAAAACCATGTCGGTCCGTCCGCCCACCGGCCAAGGCCGCGTGCGCCTGGTCCGCATCGGCCAGGGCGCGGATCAGGTCGATCTGCAACCCTGCGGCGGCACCCACGTCGCCCGCACCGGCGAAATCGGCCGCGTCACCCTGGGCAAGATCGAGAACAAGGGCCGCCAGAACCGCCGCGTCTCGATCCTGCTGGCCGAGTGACGGAAGGGCTTGAACCCGTGCCCCCGGCAGGCTAAGCACCCCGCCACGGACAGTTGGCCGAGTGGTCGAAGGCGCACGCCTGGAAAGTGTGTAGGCGGGGAACCGTCTCGAGGGTTCGAATCCCTCACTGTCCGCCAATTCTCTTTCCACGCTCGTTTTATTTTTGCCGCTAACGTCCGGAAAATGCGCGGAAATTCCCGCAGCTCTCGCCTAATGTGGCCCGAGATTGTCCGCGCTGGTTTGCCAGAATCCACCGCTTGCGCTAGGGTCAGGGCTAGGGAAACCAGGCCGACCCCAGTCGGCCCGCTAGGGAAAGGGAGCATGGATGGCGGCAATCAACAAGCTCACGGCGAAGTCCGTTGCGGCGCTCAAGGAGCCTGGGCGCTTCTCTGATGGTGGAAATCTGTATCTGAACGTCGCCAAAGGTGGGTCGAAAAGCTGGATTTTCTTCTACCGGCTGAACGGAAAGCAGCGGGAGATGGGCCTTGGCCCGGCAGGCGAGGACGGGGTAACGCTCGCCAAAGTCCGCGAGCTTGCGGCGGAGGCAAGGAAGCTTCTCGCGCTTGGGATCGACCCCCTCGATGCCCGCCGCAAGGCTGAGGCCGAGGCGAAGGCGGAGGAGGAGCGGCAGATCACCTTCGGACAGTTTGCCGACGACTTCGTGAGGCTGCACCGCGACGGCTGGAAGAACCCGAAGCATCGACAGCAGTGGGAAAACACCCTGTCCGATACCTATATCCCAGATCTGCGGAAGCGACCGATCAGCGCGGTCACAACCGAGGACGTGGTGAAGGTCCTCAAGCCCATTTGGACGACGACGCCGGAGACGGCGAACCGCCTTCGACTGCGGATCGAGAAGGTCCTCGACGCGGCGAGGGTCGAGGCCAAGAGGGTTGGAGAGAACCCGGCGCGCTGGCGCGGGCATCTTGCGCTGCTACTGCCCAAGCGCGGCCCCCGAGGCCGGAGCCACCACGCGTCCATGGCTTGGCAGGACCTGCCTGCGTTCATGGCCAAGCTCGAAGAACGGGAGGGCGTCGCAGCGCGCGCGGTGCAGTTCGCGATCTTGACGGCGGCGCGCAGCGGAGAGGTCCGCAATGCGGTCTGGTCGGAATTTGACCTCGACCGAGGGGTGTGGGAGATACCCGCGGAGAAAATGAAGGCCGGACGGCCCCACCGCGTGCCATTGGCGGAGGCCGCCGTGGCGGTCGTCCAGACCATGCTGCCTTTGCGGCCCCGCCGGGACTTCCAGGACGCCTACGTCTTTCCCGGACTGCGACGCGCACCGTTGAGCGACATGACCCTTTCGGCTGTCTTGAAGCGGATGGGTGCGTCTGGGGTCACGATCCACGGTTTCCGGTCGTCATTCAGGGTTTGGTGCAGCGAGGCGACCTCCTTTTCGCACGAGGTTTGCGAGTTGGCGCTTGCCCACGCGGTCGGCGACCAGACGGTGACGGCATACCAACGCAGCGACCTGTTCGAGCGCCGGATCGAGCTTATGCGACACTGGGCAAGCTACGTGATGACGCCGCCCGAAGATGCCGCCGAGGTTGTCGTCCCGATCCGATCCGCGACGGCCTGACGGCTTCGAAGGTGGTCTCAACAAGGGCGCGCCAAAAAAATTTCGGCGCGCCTTCCCTTTGCCAGATCGACGAAAGGATTTGCAATTCAAACGGTTGGATTTTTTCCAATTAATTCTTGCGGTAATTGGGGTCCTCTTGAATAAATAATAGGAAATATTCCAATAGACTTACGAGAAAAGCCTTCCCAATACATAAGGACGCCAGGCGGACTGGCGCGGATAAACTTGGAGGCAAAGATGAATACCGAACAGCCGATTTTCCTGACGCTGCAAGAGGCGCGCGGCATTCTGCGGTGTGGCCGCAGCAAGATTTACGAGCTGCTCGCCAGCGGGGAGCTTCGGGCCTCAAAGCTCCACGGCAAGACCCTGATTGCGCGGGCGGAGCTTGACAGGTTCATCGCGACTTTGATCCCAACCGACGTCGCGGCCTGATTGGCCATCGGGCGGCGCTTCCGCCGCCTCCGCCCGGCCCGCGTAGCGGCCTTCTGTTTGATTGTTGGACCGGAACAACGCGCCTTCCTGCCGGGTGGCGAAGGTGAACCTTTGCGCCGCGAGGCGCGCGCCAGGAGGGCACACAGCATGAAGACCACGATAGAGCCAAGGACAGGTGAGGCATGAGCGGCGAGAAGCGCGGCCCTGGCCGTCCCCGCAAGCCCGTTCAACCGAAGCCGGAGGGGCTGATCGTTCCGACGGGTATCGCCCTGGTGGAGATGCCCGATGACGTTGCCGCCCGCAATCGCGCCTTCAACGACTGGCAGCTCCGCACCCTAGCCATACAGGTCGAAAAGCGGCGCGGCAGGAACTCCGCCTCGCTGGTCGCGGTGATCGGTCGGAGCTTCAATTGGGTGAACGGCTATGCCGTCTTCACCAACGACGAGGCCGCGCGGATGATGGGTGGCATCAACCTGCGCAAGGCGGCTGCCGCATTGGCAGAGCTTGTCGAAGACGGGACGGTGTTCATTGCGAAGGAGTTTCCGCAGGCGACCGGCGGCTACCCTGTCCCGAAGCGGCGCATCTTCCTCGCCCTTCCAGTCGATAAAGCGGCAAGCGATCGGGGCGAGGATTTCTCTCCGTCCATGCCCCCCGAGGGGCACGAACAGAAAAAAACGCCGTTCATGCCCCCCGTGGGGCGCGAACGCGTTGATGGCCCCCGGGGGGCACCCGGTGAATGCCCCCCGGGGGGCACGATGAAGAGATTGACCTTTGTTGCGGGCGCGCTTTCGCGCGCGCCCGCTGAACCAATCAAAGGCGGTTCTGTAGATAAAGAAGAAGATGATTTTCAGCTCTTGGAAGATGACGGTGACAGCCGCGCGCTCTGCGCGGCTATCACCTTCACCGAGGCTGATCATCCCGAAGACCCCGACGTTGCTCCCGGTCCTGCGGCTGATCCTGATCCTGCGGCTGCTCCCAAAGGTAAGGGTGGCGAAGGTCGGGCTTCCGCTGTCACGGAAGCTGACCTTGACGCGCGCGAGGCCGAGGAACGTGCGGCCTTGGTGGCCGCCGAAGTCGAGGACGCTCCAATTGAGCAGGTCGAGCTGGCCGACGCCCTGGCCACGGCCTTCGGCTTCGACCTGGACGATCCCGATCAGCTAGCCGCCGATCTGTTGAGTGGCTTCCCGGCTGACGTCGGCGATGACGACGCTGCGCGCCGGGCTGCGGATGCACTCGCGGCGGCCTTCGCTGGTTTTGACCGGTGGCGGGCGCTCCCGGTCTGGGAAGCGGTCAAATCCGCCCTTTCCCGCGCCGTAGCCCGGCTGGCGGTCTCGCCGGAGCGCGGCGAGCTGGCCGTGATCGACCTGAACCGCGAGGCCGCCGCCGCTTCCGCGCGGCGCAAGGCTTCGCACACCGAAGAAAGCAAGTCTGATCCCAAAGCCGAGGAGGCTGTGAATGTCTGAGCCAATCCCGTTCCCCAGCTCCCGCGTTTCGGCATCGACCCCGGTCGCAGAGGGCGCAAAGGCCGCTTCGCCCGCAGTGAGCAGGGAAGCCTTTTTTCGCTGGCTTCCCCCCGAGCTTCGGCCCGACCAGATCGCCCGCGACCTCGTGAAGATTGCACAGCGCAAGTCCAAGGATGCAGCCCGTCCGACCTGGGCGGCGCGGAAGGCGGGCTTGGAAGTCGTCTTCCGCGAGCGTGGCATCCGTGGCCGCGCGGCCTTCGATCTCCACGCTGAATGGCACCGCCGGGTGCGCGCGGCCTGCGCGCTTGAGCTGGCTCGCGCGGAGCAGCGCGAGGCCGACTGGTATGCATTCACGCAGACCGATGCATTCTGGAAAGGGGTGTCTTAATGGGTCGGTATCAGATCGACTTCACCGAGCCGCCGCCGGTCGGGACGGTGATCGCATACCGAGGGCAACGGGCGGTCCTCGTGGAGGTCCCGCCCATCCACCGCCGCAGCGACGGCGAGCCTGGATGGCTGCTCACTTGGATGATCGACGGTCGCCGGGCGACCTCGGGCCTCCGTTCGGAAAGCGTGACCTGGGAACGGGCGAGCCGCGATGCGCGACCACGATGAATTGCCGCTTTTGACCACGATCCGGTCTGACGATCTGCTGGACGATACAACCGCCCCGACCTGGCACCGGGTGGAGCCTGTCGAGACCGTCGTATGCAGCCGGACGTTCGCCCAGGACGATCCGGAGGCCCTCAGGTCGCGCGGACCGGTCGCAGTCGCGTCGGCGCTGTTGCTGCTTGCCAAGTGGGGACGTCATGCCCCGTGGCAGTCGGTGCGCGAGGCCGCCGCCCTGCTTGAGCGATACCTGACTGGTGATCTACGGGGTGAGGACCTGGACGCCGCGCTCGGCCTGCGGAGGCGCGATGGTGGGCCGGACTTGGCCCTACAGGCCCGGCGGGCGGAGAGGGATCAGCTCTTGCTCAAACTTGCCCGCACAGCCTTTGCCGACCTTGGCCCTTGGGCTGCCGCCGCCGCGATCCGAAAGGCCATCACGGACTATGAGGTGCGCAGATGGGGCCGCGAGCGCCACCGGCCCGCTGCCCCGGCGGATCAGATCGCGGCTACCGCTTGGCGCGTCCTGCGCCTGAAACTGCCCCAGGGGGCGGTCCCGCGACAAGACGACCTTGCGCGGATGATCCGCGAGGATCGGGAAGGCCGCTGAACTTCCCGCGCCCTAGGGGTGGCGCTGGAAGTAGAGGTCGGGGGATGGTCAGGGCAGGAGGTGCACCGATGCCCAAACCCGAACCCGAACCCGAATTCGACGCGACCCGCCTTCTCTCCCTCGCGAAGGCCCGCGACACGCGCCGCGCATATGCGCGGTCCCTGGCCGAAAAGTATCAGACCGCCCGCGAGGAGCGGCAAGACGTGACCCGCCGCCTCGCCCTCGCCCGTCAAAACGCTGACCTGCACCGCCACGGCTTCCGCGCCGAAAGCGATGCGCAGATCGCGTTGCTTGAGGCGCAGGAGCGGGAGCTGACCTCCCGCCTGTATGAAATCCAGGCGGAACAAGACTGCATCGTCGGCGAAGCAAGCGAGGCTGCGTCTCTGTTCAAGTCTTGCCTCGACTTCGCCCACGGGCGCGGCCTCCCGATCCCCGCTCAGCTCGTGGAGCAGGCCAAGCCGCGCAATTTCGCGCCCCTCGGTGCGGTTGGGGGTGCAGCGTGATCGGCGGCATTCTCAAATCCTTGGGCAAAGCCCGCACTGCGACCGCCGAAGGCCTCGACGCCCTGGATGGGCTCCGCGAAGCCATCGCGCAGAAGCGGATGGAGATCACGGCCCTGCACCGCGCCCCCCTGCCTATTGCTGCGGCGCTGGCCCGTTTCGATGCATGGGCTGACCAGCATGCGACAGTCGCCATCGACAGCCTTGGCATCGACCGCCTGCTCGACCCTTCCGCAATGCGCGGGATCGAGTTGCCGATAGGGCCGATCAGCGCAAACGCAGGGCCGGATACCCGCCCTGCCGTGGATGCCCTCCTCGGCCTTGTCCTCCTCGTGGCCCGCGATCAGGTCCGCAAAACCTTGGCCGGTCAGCTCTCCGACCTGACCGCTGGAAAGGAGACATTGACCGATGCCGAGCGGGCCCGCCTGATCGGCGAGGTCGAAGCCCAGCTGCGGCAGGCCGAGGCGATGGAGGAAACGGCTGTCCGGTCCCTGGAAGAATCTGGCGTCGCCGTCAGCCGTCGGGCCGATGCGGACCCGAGCATCGTCCTGGCAACCAACAGCGCCTTGGCCCGGCTGGCAGGGTGAAAGAGTTGGGGGGCGTTTTCGTTGCTGTTGCCGCCCTCCGCGCCCGGGGTAATCGCTCCACCTCGGGCAAGCCCCGTCGTCGTCGTTACGACGGCGGGGCATCACATCCACCGAGGGAGGGGAGGACCCCCCCTCCCCCCTTAGGGACCGTTCCATAGCCCCCTCTAGCGCGGCGCAAGGACGGCCCGGTGTGCGTTCGTTTTGCAGGTTCGAGTTTTTGCACTTGGTTTGTGTTTCGACCTCTCGCTCAAGCTGAGAATGCCTGCCTTGCCGATCCTGAAATCCCAGCAATCCCAAGGAAAGTTCCGATGCCCGCCAACGCTGACGCCCGCCCATACGCACCGCCCGATGCGGTGACAATCGAAGTGGCCGGTCGCCTTCTCGGCCTATCGGCTGAGCGCATCCGCCAGCTGATCCGGGGCGGCCATGCGGTCGGGGCAGGACGGGGTCGGGTCCGGCTCGTCAGTTTGTTGCGGGGATACAGCGCGTTCCTCCGGGCCGAGATCACGAAGCCGGAAAGCGCGGCGATGGGCCGGACGCACCAAGCCAAAGCGGCGCTGGTTTCGTCCGCAACCGAACGTCGCCGGGCGGAGCTTATGCCCCGCGTCGATGCAGAAGTAGCCCTTTGCACCTTGCGCGAAATCGCGGCCCGCCACCTTCGCGGCTTCACGACCGGGCGGGCGCTCAAAGGACTTCCGACCGCGATCCAGGAGGCTGTCAAGCGTGAGGTGGCGAAAGGGATTGAACAGGTCGAGGAAGCCGAGCGGGAGGCGCGCCAGGCGCTTCTGACCGGCGACCTTGACCGTCTCGGGCTCGGGGGCCAGCGATGATCAGCGAAGATCAGGCGCGGGCGTTCCTGGCCCGCCATCTTGACCTTGCGACGGCGGCTGCGCTGCTGATCGTGCCGGAGGAAGCGGTGGCCGGTGTGGCGTCGGGCGGCGTTGTCACGCTTTTCGATGCCTGGCGGGCGATGCGACGGCATCTGGAAGCCCAGCTCAATAAAGCACGGGCGGAGCGGCGGTCGGCCTACATGGCCGCCCGCCGCGCGGTCCAGAAGGCCGCCCGGTCGGTCGTCCCCGTGGCCCGCGCCCGTGCCGCCGTGGCCGCCTTGGCTGCGGCTGTTGTCCTCATCCTTGACGCGCTGGCACTGACCCTTGCAGGCCTTGACGCCCGCCTTGCCGACCGCCTGCCGGGCATCCGGCGGGCGGTGGCGGAGGACGCGGGGGCTGTCCTTCGGGCAGGGAGGGGAAAGCGATGACCTCCACCTCGCCTACCGGCGCGACTGTGCGCCTGGCGGAGCTTTGCCAGATCCTCGGGGACGGTCCGAAGACCGGCCACCTGGCCCGTGCCGTGGCCGCCGGAACGCTCAAGCCGGACAAGCAGGGTCGGGTGGCGATCACGGTCGCGGTCCCGATGTTCTTCGAAGCGCTTCGCCAGGAAGCCGCGGCTGGCACCGCGACCGCCGCCGCCGAAGCGGCGCGGGCGGCGCGGGCCGACGCCCAGGAACTCCGCCTTGCCGAAGCAAGGCGTGAGCTGATCCCTGTTGAAGATGGGGAGGCCGCCCTGGATCACGTTGTCGGCGCGATCCTGACTAGCTTGTCTGCCATGCCCGCGCGGATCACGCGCGATGTGCCCCTCCGCCGCCGGGTCGAGGCGGCGTTGCATCAAGCGCAGGCTGCGCTAGCGCGCGACCTGCAAGTCCTCTGACTGAAAGTCCCGTTGTGAGGCGAGCGTTCTGATAATGTGGAACTTCACCGCCTCGCCTGGGGGTCAGGCGTTCTTGATGTGGGCTGAGCGGCCTTCGGCGGTGACCGCGTAGATCATCGTCCGGCTGTCGCAGAACGTCTCGGCGAAAGCTTCGGCCAGATCTATCCGGTCAAAACGGGCGCGGATGCGGTTCGCCGGTTTGGACCCTCGACAGGCGATGAAGTGATCGGCGTCAGCGAGGCAATTTGCCTCGTGGCCGGTAAGGGCGTAGCTCGTGGCGGGCATCGGAAAGCTCCGTTTCAAGGTGTCGCAGACACCGCCGACATCACCTAAAGAGCAAGTCCAAACATCTGACTTTAAGAGATAAAATCGCGGGAGTGCACTGTCGCGGCGCGCCGATACGGCAATAAGCGGGCTCCAAAGCGACTTGGGCCGCATCTTCCGCATTTCGGGTCGGGGCTATGCGCAACGAGCTGAACGGGGTAGGTTCAAGGAATCCCGACAACGTGAGGACCACCTTGATGTTCGACGCTGTCACCCAACCGCGCCGCACGAAGCACAAGCAGCACCCTTCCGATCTGGACCGGTGGGTCTCCGATGCCTTTGCGGCGATCCAGGCCAATGATGCCAGGCCAGAGGATCTAGACACTTGGACGCCGAAGGCGGTAGGTGAGCGGCTGATCGAAGCTCTGCGATGGGCGCGGTATTCCGCAGGGCGGACCGGCCCTTCCGGGGCTGTCGGGATTCGCTGGCCGGAGGCGAAGCTTTCACTGGAAGACCGGATGGATTTGTGGGGGCTGCCTGAGGTGGCCGATCCCGAAGACGTTCCGCCCATTCGGATCACGCCTTCAGCCGCTCAGGTTTCGCGTTACGAGGCGGTCCTAGCGTGGCCCGCGACCTACCTCGTCCCTATGGGGCACACCGGCAGCGCGAGGATGCTGGGGTTGTGGGCAGCCAGCCGGGCCTACAGGCTGTCCTTTGATCAGGCGCTACAGGCGCGCGGCGTGGGCCGGTCCTTGGCCTATCGGATGCGCGACCGAGGGCTGTCCCTGATCGCCCAGGGTCTCCACAGGGACGGTGTTCGGACTTCGAGCTAAAGGAGCGCCATGCAACACGACAAAGCTCTCGGATTTGTTGAGCTGGGCAAGAGCTATCTCGATGCCAGTCGCGCGTTGCAGGCCGATCTCGACCAAGCATCCCTTCGGCTTCGCTTCGAACATCCGGTGGACTTGTTGTTCGCCCATGCCCTTGAGTTGATGCTAAAGGGGTGCATCCTCGACGATGATCCTGGTCGTTCGGTAGAGGACTTTGGGCACAACCTGGCGCGACTTTACGCCAGCGTTCGAAGAAGTAAGCGTGGTGGACCGCTGATCCGCGCGTCGGAGAAGGCGGTCCGGAATAGATGGCGAGATCGCCTTCGGGGCGCGCGCGATGATCTGCAATCGGGCTTGGGCCTTCCGATTGAGGCAGCAAAGGACTTTGGTGTCTTGAGCAATGCCGAGATCGGTTCGGCGCTGGACGAGCTTGATCTGCGTCGGCAGGTCTACTGGGCAAGCGACCGGCATAGCCAAGGGGGCAGCATGTTTCGCTACCTGGTGCCGGGCCTATACAGCCGGGACAAGGCTATGATCTTCGGCCTCAACGACGACGTTTTCCGTCTGAGCATTTTCTGGGGGTGCGAGGAGCTTCATCGGGCTTTTGTCGCGCGTTGGCGAGAGCAGAGACAGGCAGGTTCGCCTGGCTATCCCGGACCCAGCGATTGAACGATTGAGCCGGAGGCGTGCGTTCGGTAGGTAAGTCGGGAACCGCTGCCCTGGCGGGAGACGGAGGAAGAACGCATGCCGACGCTGGACTGGATCGGGAAGAAGGCGGTTGTGAACCATCACCGCGAAGTGCCTTACCGCCTGATCCATTGCGACAGCGCCCTGTCGGCGGGCGACGCCGAGGCCGGGAACCTGCTGGTGCAGGGGGATAACCTTGAGGCGTTGCGGGCGCTGCTGCCCTATTACGCGGGCAAGGTGAAGTGCATCTACATCGACCCGCCTTACAACACTGGAAACGAAGGCTGGGTCTACAACGACAACGTCAATTCCCCGGAAATGCGGGATTGGCTGGGCAAGGTCGTGGGGAAAGAGGCTGAGGACCTGTCGCGCCACGACAAATGGCTGTGCATGATGTATCCCCGGCTGCGGCTGTTGAGGGAGTTTCTGCGGGAAGATGGTGTGATCTTTGTCAGTATTGATGACAATGAGCTTCACCATCTAATTTGTGTGATGAACGACATTTTTGGGAAGAACCAGTTTATATCCTGTATAGCTTGGCAGAAGATATTTGGGCGCAACAATACAGCTAAGTTCGTTTCGGATACCCATGAGCATGTGGTTGTTTTTGCCAGAAACACACAACGATTGGTGCTCAATCTCTTAGGTCGAACTGATGCGGAAGATAGTCGATATAGAAACCCGGATAGCGATCCGCGTGGCCCCTGGACGGCAAGCGACCTTTCGGCCAGAAACCCTTATAGTCTTGGGGTCTATGCGCTTGAAACACCATCTGGCCGGAAGATCGACGGCCCACCCGCCGGCAGATATTGGACGATCTCTAAAGAAAACTTCGAACGGCTTCACCGAGAGAACCGCATTTGGTGGGGTGCGGACGGCTCAAACTTTCCACGACTGAAACGTTTTCTTAGCGAGGTGACGCAAGGTGTGATCCCAAGTTCGCTTTGGCTTCACTCGGAGGTAGGCCACAATCAAGAAGCGAAGCAGGAATTGGGGGCTATTTTCTCGGATGCTACACGAGACACAATTTTCGCAACGCCAAAGCCGGTGCGCTTACTTACTCGCATACTCTCGATTGCGACTGGTCCAAGCGATCTGATCCTTGACAGCTTTGCCGGTTCCGGTACCACCGGCCATGCCGTGCTGGACCTGAACAAGCAGGACGGCGGCAACCGCCGCTTCATCCTGTGCGAAATGGACCCCGGCATTGCCAAGGACGTGACCGCCGAACGCCTGCGCCGGGTGATCGGAGGCTATGACAAGGGCGGCGACAAGGCAAAGGCGGTGGAAGGCCTGGGCGGCGGCTTCCGCTTCTGCCGCCTTGGCACCCCCCTGTTCGACGAATACGGCGACGTGGCGCAGGACGTGACCTTTCCCGACCTTGCCGCCCATATCTTCTTTTCCGAAACCGGCGTTCCCATCCCGGCGCGGGCGCAATCGGAACTCTTGGGCGTGCATCAGGGCCGCGCGGTCTACCTCCTGTTTGATGCCGCCCACCCCGGAACTCCGCGTGAGGCGGCGGGGAACGTCCTGACCCCCGACCGCCTGTCGCGCCTGCCCGATCCGCCCGAGGGCCTCGAAGGCCTGCGCGTGATCTATGCCGAGGGCTGCACCGTCAGCCCCGACCGGCTGAAAGCTCATGGCGCGATCTTCAAGCAGATACCCTATCAGGTGGAGGGCGTCTGATGGCGGCGGTCAATTTCGAACTGCGCGGCTATCAGACCGCCGCGCTGAATGCTCTGCGCAGCTACCTGCGCCGCGTGATCCGGTATGGCGACGAGGCGAACCCGGCTCAGGCGGCGTTTCAGGTGCAAACGAACGCGCCCTACGTCCCCGCGCCCGAGGTTGGGCCGGGGGTGCCCTATGTCTGCATCCGCATTCCCACGGGCGGCGGAAAGACCATCCTGGGGGCCTATTCCGTTGGTGTGGCCGCCCGAGAATACCTGCAAGCCGACAATCCGATGGTCCTGTGGCTGGTGCCGTCAACCGCAATCCTTGACCAGACGCTTGCCGCGTTGCGCAACGAGGATCACCCCTACCGCGCGGCGCTTGCCGCCAACTTTGGCCGCAACCTTTCCGTCCTGACCGTGGCCGAGGCGCTTGCCCTGAGCCGCGCCGATGCCACGGGCGGGGCATGCATCATCGTGGGCACGATCCAGGCCTTCCGCCGCGACGACACATCCGGCCTGAACGTCTACAAGCACAACGGCGGGCTGATGGACCATTTCAGCGGTCTGGACCCGTCACAGGTTGCGCGGCTGGACAAAATAGAGGGGACGGAGACGCCTGCCTGCACCTTGGCGAACCTTCTGCGCCTGCACCGCCCGATGGTGATCGTGGACGAGGCGCACAATGCCCGCACCGACTTGTCGTTCAAGACGCTGGCGGGGTTCGACCCATCCCTGATCCTTGAACTGACCGCGACCCCTCAACTGGCATCGAACCCGGCGAAGGGCGAGTATCCTTCAAACGTGTTGTTCCATGTCTCTGCCGCCGAGTTGAAGGCCGAGGACATGATCAAGCTGCCGATCCGGCTGAACACCGACCGGGACTGGCTGCAAGTGATGGGGCAAGCCCGCGACTGCCGCGCCATGCTGGAGGAAGCCGCCCAGGCTGAACGCGCCGCAACCGGCGAGTACATCCGCCCGATCATCCTGTTTCAGGCGCAGTCGAAATCGGCGGCAGACCCGGATCGGCTGACCATCGAAAAGGTCTATGGAGCGCTGCGCGAGGCAGGCGTGCCGGAAGATCAGATCGCCCGGCACGGCGGCGGCTTCAACGAGTTGGACGGGATCACCGACATTGCGTCCGAGGATTGCCCGGTGCGCTATGTCATCACCATCCAGAAACTGCGGGAAGGCTGGGACTGCCCGTTTGCCTATGTGCTGTGTTCGGTCGCTGCGCTGACCTCTGCCACGGCGGTCGAGCAAATCCTTGGCCGCGTGCTGCGCATGCCAAAGGCGCGGCGCAAGGGCCAGGACGTGCTGAACCGCGCCTATGCCTTCGTGACCTCCGACAACTTTCAAGAGACGGCGGAGAAGTTGAAGGATGGCCTCGTGGAAGGTGCGGGGTTCAACCGGCTGGAAGTGAAGGAGTTGGTCAAGCAGTTCGAATTGGCCGACATCGCCAGCACGCAGGCGACCTTTACCTACAAGTCGGAAGCCCTGCCGGAAGACGCGACTGCCGCCCCGGAAGTGGTGGAGCGTGTCCTAGCAAAGCTGCCCTCAAAGTTGCAGGCCCGCGTGTCCTTCGCGGCTGACTCCCGGACGTTTACTGTTGCCGGGGCTCTGTCGTCGCAGGACCGCACGGTCATGCAGCTGGTCTTCGCGCCCGTGCGCGGGGCCGACCGTGTGATTGACCGGCTTTACCGCAAGTCGAATCGGATCATCGACAGCGAGTTGCCGACCGACCTGCCACCTTTCATCGTGCCGCGTCTGGCCATTCGGCATCAGGGTGTTCTGGAGCTGTTCAGCCAAGACCATTTCCTTGACCTGCCCTGGGACCTGTCCTCCTGCGACCCGACCCCCTTTGCCCAGCGCTTCGCCATTGATGCCAGCACGATCACGGGGCAGATCGACGTGTCCGACACAGGTGCCTTGCGGATCGACTACATCGGCCAGCTGCACGACCAATTGGCCATGGCAATCCAGGAAGCAGCATGGACATTGCCACGCCTCGTGAACTGGATTGACCGAGGGATTAAGCACGATGACGTGACAAAGCCCGCCGCCCGCATCTTCATCCATCGCGCGCTGGAAGCAGTGATGAGCCGCAAGGGCTATAACCTGGATCAGCTTGCTCGCTACAAGTATGAGGTTCGGCGGGTGATGGCAGAGGAAATTCAGAAGCACCGCGAGACCCGCGAGATCGGTGCGTTCGCAGCGCTGTTCCCGGCCAAGGCCGACCAATTCGTCACGAGCGCTGAGATTGAGCCGCTGTTGTTCGACGAAGCGAAATATGCACCGACGACGGTGTTCAACAACCACGGGGGGACGTTCAAGCGACACTACTTCGCCCAGATCGGAGACCTTAAAGACCGGGGTGAAGAATACGACTGCGCCCTCCACATCGACCGCCACCCGAAGACTGAATTTTGGGTCCGGAACCTTGTCCGCAAGCCAAACACTTTCTGGCTTCAGACTGCGCAGGACAAATTTTACCCCGATTTCGTGGTGCGTCTGAAAGACGGGCGGACTTTGGTGGTCGAATACAAGGGCAAGACCTTCGCGCAACTCGACAGTGAGAAAGACAAAAGGATCGTTGGGCAAACGTGGGCCGAAGCCAGCTGCGGGGCATGCCTGTTCGTGATGCCCGTTGCTAGGGATTTCGCAGCAATTGACCGTGAGATTGCAACCAACCCCAGCACTTAAAATTTGCCGACCACGTCGACTTTGAGGCCGCTTTGTGAGAGGTCCACAGCTTGGCCGGGCCGATTGTCGCTGCCCCGACTAAGACGCTCGACCAGTTGCGGGCGAAGGCCGCAGCGATGGCGCAGGGGTTTGGCAACTACAATCATGAAGGAATGGTCTTGGACGCCGTCCGGGCGCAGTCGCTGCCAAAGCTGTTGTTCTATTTATTGGTATGGTGTTGGACGCGGTTTGCCTCTGCCTGACAGTGGCGCGCAAGAGCTGCTTGCGGAATGGGTGCGTTCACGTATCGTCAACCCGATACGTTAGAGCGGTGGGCTTTTGATGGCGAGCAATCTATTGCAGGTGTCCTTTAGCGATGTGGTTTCACTCATCGCTCTGGCGGTGGCCGTTCTCGCCCTAGTTCAGTCGACTAGCTATCGTCGGCGTGACCACTTGCTCGACGTCACGAGAGAACGCGCTGAGTTGAATGCGATGATGGCGTCAATGTCCCATACATTAGGAGATCTTGGCGAAGCCATCAGGTTTGGTGGTCGTCCGTCCATCTCACTTTCTCGACATGAGCCGAAGCAAACCCTGGCGGAACTCTCCCTGCTATATCGGTCCCTCGACAGTCTGCAGGTCCGTCTGGCGGCAGTTCCCAGTTTAGACAGCCGTTTGGCGCGTCGTCAGGCGGAGGCCGCCTTGTCAGCCTTGATCAACTTTCGGTCCGAAGCCAACTCGATGGTCAGTGAAGTTGAAGCATTTCGGCAGAAGGTGGCAGCAGCCCACAAGTCGGGCGTCTACCTTCCGTGATCCGAATTTTGCGAGGCCATTGCTTGATCTGGCCTCAAGGGGAGGCGAAAGCAGCGTCTCCATTCCGCTAGGGAGGACGCTAGGGTTCGCATGTCTTGCCATTGAAAAACATTATATTTTTCATAGGTTTGCGTGCTAAATCCGCCTTCCTCACTGTCCGCCACCTTCTCTCGTGAAATAATTGCCTCGGCCGGGCTGCGATCGTATTTTCCGGTGTTTTATGGGGTTGTGCGGGAATGGCTAGGCACTGATCCCTGCGCCAAGATACCCTGAGGTGGTCTTTCTCCGGTCATACTCTCTGCCCCGGCGTTTCGACCTCTGCTTGAGGTGGCCCCAGGTTTCTAGACGCTTTTCTCCATTTGAGGCGAAGAGGCCAGCATCGGAACAAGCAATACCTGCGAGGCGTTCAATCGGGACGCGGCGCATCAGACCACGGTGTGTGGATATCCTGTTCGGGAGGTTTCCAGGCGCTTGGGCGTCAGCACTGACCTGCCACTGATCTTTCATCCAGCCACGACTGGAGACCGATGGTCCTTTACGTCGATTTGCGCGGGTTGAGCGATCGCCGGCGCGTGGAACTCTCATCGCGTGCGGCGGGGCGGGCGATGGCGGTGGTCAGGTGGGCGAAACCCGCCCGGGCTTGGTATCCGTGGGCCGAGTGAGGGCGTTCGGTGTTGGAGCCGGTAACCCAGGCTGGGATCAGATCACGGGCAGGGGCCAGGTTGCGAAACAGGGTCTCGCTCCGAAGTTCGTCCCGCATTCTGCCGTGGGAACTATCCACGAAGCCGTTCTGCACAGGTTTGCCCGAAGCGATGTAGGCCCTTCTACCTTGGCCTTGGTGCGCCAGTTCAGAATGGCGTTCAAGGTCAGTTCTGTTCCGTTGTCACGACCGATCAAGCCGGGATTGCCACGCCGTTCGATCCGCGCTGTCACCTCGCGGCAGGGCATTCCCTTGTGACATCCTGCACCACATGGAGCACCCGGAAGGGCCGCCCGCTGGCGAACGGGTCATGCACTCGGCCCATCGTCACACATCACTCTTCAAGAAAGCTCGCCATTCTGCACGGGAAAAACATTTCCGGCACATGGGAACCCGCCCGCCACAAAAGCGTTGTCACCTTTGATGATATGGGGCGCTTGGGGGGGCAAACGTGTCAGAGTCGGGCTGGCTGAGTCAGGATTTATCTCCCGACGATACTCTCAAGGCACTCTATGAGTTCACCGACGCGGTCTATCACGCGCGTACGGCCGATGAGATCTATGCCTCGGCACTGGATGCGATAACGCTGACCTTGCGTTGCGAGCGAGCGTCCATCCTGTTGTTTGATGGCGACGGTATCATGCAATTCGTCGCATGGAGAGGGCTCTCGGATCGCTATCGCGAACGGCTTGCCGGGCATACGCCTTGGACGCCGGCGGACGAGGATCCTCCGCCCATCTTTGTCCCGGACATCCGCGAGACCAACGAGCCGGACTGGATCAAGGACGAGATCAGCAGCGAAGGCATTGTAAGCTTGGGTTTCGTTCCCCTGACGCTTGAAGGTCGGGTGATCGGCAAGTTCATGACGTACTACGCGCAGCGGCAGGACTTTGAGTCGCGGTCCATATCGCTTGCGGTCACCATCGCCCGGCAACTTGGGTTCAGCATTGGCCGCGCCCGGGCCGAAGCGTCCCGCGAGGCCGCGCTGCTGGAGGTCCAGCGGTCGGAAGCCCGGTTCCGCCAGATGACGGAAGAGGCTCCGGTCATGATCTGGATGAGCAACCCGCAGGGGCATTGCGAGCAGCTGAACCGGCTTGCCCGCGACTTCTGGGGGGTTGCCGAGGACGGGCTTGACCAGTTCGACTGGGCCGGCACCATCCACCCCGAGGACAGCGCTTCTGTCCTTGCGCAGATGGGACAGGCGATCGCCGGAGCGCATCCGGTCAACGTGCGCGGTCGCTACCGCAACCGGGAAGGCGACTGGCGTCTGTTGCAGACCGAAGCGCGCCCCCGCTACAGCGCCGACGGCAGTTTTCTCGGCATGATCGGGGTGAATGTCGACATCACCGAACAGGAAACCATTTCCCGCCAGCGCGAGTTGATGCTGGCCGAGTTGAACCACCGTGTGAAGAACACGCTCGCGGTGGTTCAGGCCATCGCCCAACAGACTTTCAAGGCCGATCGTGACCTTGCAACCGTGGCGACATTTCTGGGTCGGCTGAGGGTGTTGGCAAGGGCGCATGACATCTTGTCGGGCGTGAGATGGGAAAGCACGCCCCTGCAGGACCTTGTGCGCGACGTGCTGGCCGGCGTTCCCTCCAGCCGTGGAACCATCATGATCGACGGCCCAGCGTTCCTTCTGCCGCCGAAGCAAGCCTTGGCCGTGGCACTTGCGCTGCATGAACTGCAGACCAACGCATTGAAATATGGTGCGCTTTCCGTCGAGGGCGGCACTGTGTCGCTTGCCTGGAAGCCGGATGCTGAAGGTCGTCTCGAAATCTTGTGGCAAGAGCGCGGCGGGCCACCCGTCGCCCAACCCGCACGACGCGGCTTTGGGACGCTGATGCTGGAACAGGGCCTGGTCACTGAACTGAACGGCGCGGCGAAGCTGGATTTCCAACCCGGTGGCCTGGTGTGCCGGATCGAAGCCGCATGTGAAGGAACACGCCTATGAGCCGCCTCGCCAACCGCCGAATTCTTGTCGTCGAGGACGAATTCCTGATCGCTGCAGCCCTTTGCGACATGCTGGAGGATGCCTCTGCCACGGTCGTGGGTCCAGCAACGAACGTGAGGGATGCAATGATCCTTTTGCAGGAACAGGAGGTTGACGCGGCAATCCTTGACGTCAACCTGAACGGCGCCTGGAGCGACCCGATTGCAGAGGAACTGCGGATGCGCCGGATTCCGTTCATCTTCACGACGGGCTATGGCGCTGACGAGCGTACCACCCGGTTCGAGGCGCGCGTGGTTGCCAAACCCTACACTTGGGAGGAGATCGACGACCAGCTGGCACTGGCGCTGCTGGATCGTTGTCAAAGCTGATCCACGGCCCGTGTCGTGCCGCGCCCTGGGATATGCCACCGCGAGGGGTCCATCGCAGGACTTCGGGCTGGGTGATCGGTTGACCGAGGGGCCCGGGCGGTGGCGGCAAAGGGGGCTAAAGCGTGCGGTCCAGGAGTGCGAACCAGTTGGCATGGGCAAGCTTTTCCAGCAGCGGCTTGTCATAGCCGTGGTCCGCCAGCGCCTGCACCAACCTTGAAAGGCCGGTCACATCGCCGATGACGTCGGGGGTCGTGCAGCCATCGAAGTCGGAGCCGAAGCCAAGGTGGTTTTCACCAAGCTTTTCCAGAAGATAGTCCACCTGGCGCAGGACCGGGTCCCAGCCGGTCTCGGCAAGTTGCCGGCCGTCCGGGCGAAGGAAGGAAACGGAGAAGTTCAGGCCCAACATGCCGCCCGTTTCGCGGATCATCGCCAGTTGCCGGTCGGTCAGGTTGCGCGACGAAGGGCACAGGGCGTGGGCGTTGGAATGGGTCGCGACAAGGGGGGCGGTGGAGAGGCGGGCGATGTCGTTGAACCCGGCCTCGTTCATGTGGCTGAGGTCGAGCATGATGCCAAGGCGGTTGCATTCGGCGACAAGGCGCTTGCCCGCGTCGGTCAGCCCGGGCCCGGTATCGGGGCTGGAGGGATAGGCAAAGGGGACCCCGTGGCCGAAGATCGTGGGGCGCGACCAGACCGGACCCAGCGACCTTAGGCCCATGGCATGGAAGAGGTGCAGCGCATCCAGGCTTTCGTCGATCGCCTCGGCCCCTTCCATGTGCATGATCGCGGCAATGACGCCGGCTGCAACTGCGGCCCGCACCTCTGCCGCCGTGCGACAGACCTTCAGCGCGCCGTTCGAGGCGCGTTCCATCCACAGCAGATGCCCCGCGGCCCGCACGGCAGGCTCGATCGCCTGGGCAAAGGGGATCGGGTCGGGCAGCGGCAGCGCATAGGGCGGGTTGGCCATCAGCGCGTGGTAATCGGGATCGTCATGCGCGACGGGCGAGGGCAGGTAGATCGCGAAGAACCCGCCGGCAAAGCCCGCCTCGCGCATCCGCGGCAGGTCAAGGTGGCCCTTGCCTTCGCCGGTCAGGAAGATCTCTTCGCGCCGCGCGGGGGCCTGCAGAAGGCGCAGGAGGATGTCGTTGTGGCCGTCGAAAACGGGGATCATCGGGCGGGCTCCGTCGGGCTGTCCAGCATCCGGTCCGCGCTCGCGTCAAAGAGGCTCCGGGCGTAGGGGGTGGTCATTCGGGCGGCGGCAAGGTCGTCGCGGGTCAGTTCCTCGACCTGCCTGCCATGCTGGAGGACCATGATCCGGTCGCACATGTGGTCGATCACGGCAAGGTCGTGGCTGACCATCAGGAAGGTCAGCCCAAGTTCGGCGCGCAGGCGGTTCAGAAGGTTCAGCACCTCGGCCTGGACCGAGGCATCCAGCGCGCTGGTCGGTTCGTCCAGAAGCAGGATCTTCGGCTTCAGCATCAGCGCCCGGGCAATGGCCACCCGCTGGCGCTGGCCGCCGGACAGCTGGTGTGGATAGCGGAAGCGGAAGGCGGGCGGCAGGCCCACATCGGTAAGGGCCTGCACGACGCGGGAGTCGCGGTCGCCAAGGCCATGGATCGCCAGCGGCTCGGCCAGGGTGCGGTCGATAGTGTGGCGGGGGTGCAGGCTGGCGTAAGGGTCCTGGAACACCATCTGCACCTGGGTCGAGAAGGCCCGCCCGCGCGGGGTGGGAACCGGCTGGCCCGCAATGCGGATCATGCCGCCGGATACCGGGGCCATGCCGCAGATCGCGCGCAGGATCGTCGACTTGCCCGATCCGCTTTCGCCCACAAGGCCATAGCTTTCCTGCGCGTCGATCGAGAGGCTGACATTCTCGACCGCGCGCACGTCGCGGCCCTTGGCGCGAAAGACCACGCTGAGGTTCTCGATCTCGATCAGGCTCATGCGCGGACCTTCGGGCAGGGGGGCGCTTTCTGCGCCGAAATCGCGTGGGGTTCTGCCATGGGTCCGGGCTGGAAGCCTTCCAGGCTTTGACGCTGGCGGGTCATGTCCGCCCCTCGGTCGCCCAGGCACCGGTCCGGTCCAGGCCCGGAAGCGGCCCGCGTGGCCCGCCGATCCGGGGCAGGCAGTTGAGAAGGCCCCGGGTATAGGGGTGCTGCGCCTGCAAGAGGTTCGCGGCGGCGATCTCTTCCACGACCAGGCCCTTGTGCATCACCAGCACCCGGTCGCAGAACCGCGCCACCAGCCGCAGGTCGTGGCTGATGAAGATCAGCCCCATGCCCCGGTCGCGGACCAGGCGGTCGAGGATCGACAGCACCTCGGCCTGGACAGTGACGTCCAGGGCGCTGGTCGGCTCGTCGGCGATCAGCAGGTCGGGCTCGGGGATCAGCATCATGGCGATCATCACCCGCTGGCCCATCCCGCCCGAAAGCTCGTGCGGGTAGGCTTCCATCACGCGGGCGGGGTCGCGGATCTGGACCGCTTCCAGTGCGGCCACGGCCTTGGCGGTGGCATCGGCCGCGCCCAGCCGGTCGCGCAGGCGCAGCCCTTCGGTCAGCTGGCGGCCCACGGTCATCACCGGGTTCAGCGAGTATTTCGGGTCCTGCATCACCATGCCGATCCGTTTGCCGCGCAGCGCCCGCATCTCGCGCTCGCTGGCGGCAAGGATGTCCTGGCCGTCGAAGGTCATCGCATCGGCCTGAACCCGGCCCGGCGGGCGGATCAGGCGCAGGACGGCGCGGCCGGTCATCGTCTTGCCCGAGCCGCTTTCGCCGACGATGCCCAGGCGTTCGTGCCCCAGGCTGAACGAGACGCCGCGCACTGCCTCGACCAGGCCGGTCTCGGTCGCGAAGGTGACGCGCAGGTTCTTCACGTCCAGAAGGCTCATCGGCTGGCGCTCCGGGGATCAAGGACGTCGCGCAGGCCGTCGCCCAAGAGGTTGAAGCCAAGCGAGACGAGGAAGATGGCAAGGCCCGGCATGGTGGCGACCCACCATTGTTCGAACAGGAACTTCCGGCCGGAGGAGATCATCAGCCCCCATTCGGGCGCGGGTGGCAGGACGCCAAGGCCAAGGAAGCCAAGGCCCGCAGCAATCAGGATGACACCCGCCATGTCCAGGGTCACGCGGATGATGACCGATGGCAGGCACATTGGCACCACATGCCCCGCGATGATCCGGGGCGCGCTGGCCCCTTGCAGGCGGATGGCGGCGATGTAGTCGGAGGATCGGACGGTCAAGGTCTCGGCCCTGGCGACACGGGCATAGGGCGGCCAGGCGGTCAGCGCGATGGCAAGGACGGCGTTCTCGATCCCCGGGCCGAGGACGGCGACAAGGGCGAGCGCCAGGATCAGCCGCGGGAAGGCGAGGAAGATGTCCGTCACCCGCATGAGGACGGCGTCGATCCAGCCGCCGAAGTAGCCCGCGACGGTGCCGATCAGAAGGCCAAGGACCGGCGCGGTCACGGCCACAAGCGCGATGATGTACAGCGTGATGCGCGAGCCGTAGATGATGCGCGACAGGATATCCCGCCCGAAATCGTCGGTGCCCAGCAGGTTGCCGGGCGTGCCGGGTGGGAGAAGCCGGCGCGAGAGGTCCTGCGTCAGGGGATTGTGCGGTGCCAGAAGCGGGGCGAAGATCGCGACGACCAGCAGGAGGCCGACGATGACAAGCCCAGCCATGGCAAGTCGGTTGCGCCGGATGCGCACCCAGGCCAGCCACAACTGCCCCAGCCGCGCCTGCCGCCGCGAGGTCGGGTTCGGGTCCGCAAGCCAGGCGCGCAGCGTGGTCATGTCCGCGCCCTCGGGTCGGCGAGGCGGTAAAGGATGTCCGAGACCATGTTGAGGGTGACGAACACCACGCCCACCACCACGGTCCCGCCCAGCACCGCCGGCATGTCATTGGCGAAAAGCGCGTCGGTGATATAGCTGCCAAGGCCCGGCCAGGCGAAGATCGTCTCGGTCAGGACCGACCCTTCGAGGAGGTAGGCATAGCTGAGCGCGATGACCGTGATCAGCGGGACCGACACGTTTTTCATCGCGTGGACCCAGATCACCCGCCACTCCGGCATCCCCTTCACGCGGGCGGTGGTGATGTATTCCTGGCCAAGCTCGTTCATCATGAAACTGCGGGTCATCCGGCTGATGTAGGCCATCGAGACATAGCCAAGGATGCCGGCCGGCAGGACGATATGGCTGATCGCGTTGGCGAACACGTCCCAGGCGCCGTTCAGCGCGCTGTCGACCAGGATCATCCCGGTATAGGAGGTCAGCGTGAACTGCATCATCATGTCATAGGTCGGGTCAAGACGGCCGGGGCCGGCGACCCAGTCAAGCTGGCCGTAAAACACCAGAAGCCCGATCAGGCCCAGCCAGAATACCGGCATCGAATAGCCCATGAGGCCGACGACGCGAACGATCTGGTCGGCAATGCTGCCGGGCCTGGTGGCGGCAAGGACGCCGGCGGGCACGCCGACAAGGGTGCCGAAGATCGTGCCAAGCGTTGCAAGCTCCAGCGTCGCGGGGAAGTAGCGCGCGATTTCGGAGGCGACGCTTTGCCCGCTGCGGATCGAGGTGCCAAGATCGCCCTGCACCGCGTCGCGGACATAGATCAGGAATTGCTGCCAGAGTGGCAGGTCAAGGCCCAGGCGCACCCGGATCGCGTCCATCTGCGCCTGCGTCGCGCGTTCCCCCACGATCGACAGGACCGGGTCGGTCGGCACGACGCGGGCGATGATGAAGGTGACAAGCAGCAGGCCCAGAAGGGTGATCGCAAGCGTCAGAAGGCCAAGGCCGACCTGGCCAAGCCCTTGGATCAGCGGGTTGCGCGGGGGTGACGGGATCGAGGTCATTCGAAATACCGGGCCGCCGCCGGGAAGGCGGCGGCCCGAACGCTTTACTTCGTCACAAGCCAGTAGGTGGCCGAGTCCGTCGCCCCGCCTGCGTAGAAGCCCGAGACATTCGCGCGCATCGCGTCCTGTCGGGCCTGCTGGAACATCATCACGAAGGCCGAGTTGTCGCGGTGCTTGCGCTGGATCTCCTCGTACATGGCGGTGCGGGCGGCGGTGTCTTTTTCGACCACGGCGGCCTCGGTCATGGCGTGAAGCTCACCCGGCTCCCATGCGGTGCGCCAGGCGAGGTAGCCGGTCGCGCCCGCTTCGTCGCTGTTGTCGGGGTTCATCGCGAAGGTCGAGGCGTTGGTGTGCGGATCGGGATAGTCCGGGCCCCAGGTCTGGATCGTGATGTCGTGCTGGCGGGCGCGATACTTCTCCAGCACCTGGGCGCCGTCACCGACGTCGAGCGTCAGGTTGATCCCGGCCTGGGCGAAGGTGTTCTGCAGCGAGGTGGCGATATCAAGCCGCTCCTGGTTGTTGCGGACAGTCAGGCCGACTTCCAGCGGCAGGGTCACGCCCGATTCCGCCAAAAGCGCCTTGGCCTTTTCGATGTCCAGGCTGTAGGGATTTTCGGTCAGCGCGCCAAGGAACCCTTCAGGCAGGAAGGCCTGGTGGACCACCCATTGCCCTTTCAGGATGCTGTCGGTCATCCCGGAATAGTCGACCGCCCAACGCATGGCTTCCTGCACCTTGGGGTTGGCGAGTTCCGCCTTCTTCTGGTTCAGGGCCAGATAGTAGAGCTGGCCGCCCACGTCGTTCTGGACGGTGACGTCAGGGTTGCCGGTCACGCCGTCGATATCGGTCGGCGTCATCTCGCGCGCGATGTCGATGTCGCCCTTTTCCAGCAGCAGCCGCTGGGTCGCGCCTTCGGGGACGTGCTGCATGAATACGTTCTTGATCTTCGCATCGCCGCGCCAGTGGCCGGTGCGGGCCTCAAGCACATAGCCTTCGTTCGGCTTGAACGAGCGCAGGACATAGGCACCCGTCCCGGCGCTGTTCTGCTTCAGCCAGGCATTGCCCATGTCGCCCTCGACCTCGTTCGCCATCACGGTCTTGATGTCGACGATGTTGGCCACGCCCGCGGTCAGGCAGTTGTAGACGAAGGAGGGGGCATAGGCCTTGTCCGTCTTCAGCGTCACGGTGTCACCGTCGAAGGTGATCATCTGATCGACGTTCTCGGGCGTCAGGCCGAACTGGGTCAGGATGAAGGCCGGCGTCTTGTTCAGCTTGACCACGCGGCGCAGGGACAGCGCCGCATCCTCGGCGGTGACGGGGTTGCCAGAGGAAAAGGTGATGCCGGACTTGACCTTGAAGGTGTAGGTCATGCCGTCCTCGGCGACGGCCCAGCTTTCCGCAAGGCCGGGAACAAGCTCTCCGGGTTTGGTCGGGTCAAGCTCTATCAGGGTGTCGTAGAGGTTGTTGTTAAGGTCGGTGCCCGAGAATTCGAAGGCCTCATGCGGGTCGATGGACACGATGTCGTCGATCGCGTCGGCAAGGACCAACGTGTCGGCCGGAGTCTCGGCCCACAAGGCCAATGGCGCGGTGCCGCCCAAGAGCGCAGCAATCGCCGCCGCACGGCTAAATCCATGCTTTATCTGCATTGTCCATCTCCCTTGATCGATTGATGAGGTCCCGACATCTGCCAGAGCCTGCTTCGATTGGATGAAAGCGGGCCTCAGGAGTCAATGGTTAACCGTCAGCATGCGCTGCGGTTTGGCGGTCCTGCGTATGGCTGGCCCCTTTCGTGAGACGCGCGAGGGTCAGAGCGGGATCGGCGGTTGTGGCAACGCACGGGGGCCGTCATGCGAGGACCATCCAGGCCGGTTTTCATCCGGGAAATGCGGAGTTGACCCGTTCGGCTGCAGCACCGTCTGCAAGAAAAAGCTCTAGCGCGCGGCGGGCATGTGGTTCGCAATCCTCGGAAATGGTCGCGGTCAGGATCAGGCGTTCAATCGGAATTTCGGTGCCGCCTTCGGCATGGCCGGGAATTGCGCGCCAGACCGTGGCCCTTTCCACCCAGACCAGCATCGGCACATGATGCGCGACGGTGTCGCGGTGCAGCTTGTCCGCCGGTGTGCCCGCAATGATCGCAGCGCGCTGCGCCGGGTCCGGCAGGTCGAAAACATTGGCCGGGTCCATCGGGCCGTTCTCGCGCAAGGCCATGTTGATGTCCCCCTCCAGGCTGAAGGTCTGGATCGACATTACCTTTGCGAGGCTTGGTGCCCACATACATGTCATCGGCCAGGTTCTCGGGCCGAGATGTGGGCTGCCACTGTGCGTCAACGAAGCCCTTGGTGTCGTGCAGCAAGGCCAGCCAGTAGTGCCGGGCATGAAGGAACTGCGCCGGGTCCGCGAAATAGTGCGGAAACGGGAAATCCGGCAGGTCGCGGAAGCGATGGAGGATCATCTGGAGTTCCCGTGGCTTTACGCCGGAGCCCCGGATCGCAGGAAATCCGAAAGCGCATCCCAGGCCAGGGGTTCGCACTCACGCGAGATTTCGGATTGCAGGAGGAGGTGCCGGGCAGGAACCAGAACGCCGCCTTCGGGATGGCCGGACTGCGGCAGGTAGATCTCGGAGCCTTCGACCTGGCTGGTGAAGGGCGTATAGATCAGCGCAGCGTCGCGTCGGGCTGCCTCGGGCGTCAGTCCGGCGATCTGTGTGGCGTCGGGCGTCCAGTCGAACTGATCCTGCGCCTCGGCCACCGCCTGCGGCGTCATCGGCGGGTTGTCGGCCAGAAGCTCGGCCGCGCAGCCGTCAAGGCTGTTGGTGTGCAGGGTCAAGAGCTTGGCCTGCCGCAGGTTCTGCAATCGCAGCATCAGGCCGGAGAGTTGGTCCGCCGTCACATCCACCGCCCGCAGGACGGGATGCCAATCCTCTTCGTGAAACTCGGGTATGGCGCGCAAGAGGGTCAGCCAATAGCGCTGCGCGCCGATGAAATGCTGGATATCGGTCGCATAGCCCGCAAACGGGAAAAACGGATCGTCCTTGAACGTCTCAACCAGCAGCATCAGCGCACCCCGAATGCACGGCCGGCGTGCACCTCCAGATCGACGCGCGGGGCGGCTGGGCCTGCGCGCAGGTTCGGCACGGCAAGGCCGGTCGCGGGATGGATGCCCCAGCCCATCCGGTGTCCCGCCAGAAACCCGGTCGGGGGGGCCGACTGGATGTGCTGGCTCATCTTGGAAAACGCCGGCCCGCGATGCCCGGCCGAGGTGAAGCTGATCGCCCGGGTGCGCGGCAGCAGATCCCCCGACAGTGCCACAAGCCCCTCGGGCCGCAAGGGCGGGATGCAGGACCGGTTCCAGGGCCAGGAAAGCTCGACCGGGACGGGATCATGTGGCGGGCGGTAGCCCTGGACCTGAAGCCGCCCGCGGTGCGGACCGTCGCAGCGGCGTTCCTCGGTTCGGGTGCCTTCCTGGGTGCCGGGGACGGCGGGGGCCTCGGTCTCGTCGGCAAAGAGGTTGCGGATGTTGTCCACTGCCTGTGAGCTGCCTGCGACCATCGCCTCGCCCAGCGACTGCGAGGCGCGCTGTCCGGCGGGCGTCATCAGCCAGAGCGCCCCGGCGACCAGGGCCGCGCCTCCGACGTAGACGGGTGCTGCTGCTTGTACGACCATGTCAGCCCTTTCCTTGCGGCGGCGCCGCTTGCAGCGCCGCGAAATAGCTTTCCCGCAGCATCGCGATCCGCTGCGACATCGGCACCAGGCGTTCGCGCAGCATCGGTCCCTTGGCCACCGTCGGCCAGGACTGCCCGAGCAGGAAGGCAACAAGCGCAAGCTGGAAGCAATCCTTTTCGATGTCGGCCATCTGTCCGCTGCCGAACTGGCGGATGAAGGACATGGCCCCGCGCGCATAGGGCTGTGCGTGATGGGCTTGGGCCGGATCGACCTTGGCGAAGCGTTCGGCCAGCCGGGTTTCGACGCGGCGCACGATCCGCCTGTCGGCCGCCGCGCGCAAGATCGCCTCATCCTCGGCGGTCAGGCTGGGATCGGCGATCCGCGCCTCGGGCGGGAGAGGGCCGTGCAGGCTGAAACCCTCCAGCCCCGCCGCGTCGCGGGTTGCCAGCAGGAAGGTCTTGACCAGTGGCGCGTCGCCCTGCGCCCCGAAAAAGCGCGCGGCGCGCTGGGGCAGGGTGGCGCAGCCGTCGAAATAGTCGCACAGGACCTGGCCATCCCAGAACCGGAACAGCGGGCGCGAGCCGTCGGCGCGGCGTAACCGGATGTAGTGCCGGAAATGCGCGATCAGCGTCGGGGCGTCGGCGTGGCTGCGCAGCAGGACCAGGCTGACGCGGCCCCAAAGGTGCTGCGGCGCTTTCGACGCGGTAAAGAGCAACCGGGTATACGGGTCGTCTGGACCCAGCCGGACCAGCCAGGGACCAGCGGCGGCGACATCCTCAAGCGCATCGGCATGGAACAGGCTGTGCCCTTCGGCCCCGGCCATCTGCAGGATCGCCTCAAGTGCGGGGACGCGGGCCCCGTCGATCAGGGCGTAACAGAAGGCGTCCCCCGCAAACAGCGCCGCGCGCAGCGGGTCTTGCAGCGGGGCCGGGGTGGCGGCCGGCGTGACCGGCAGGGTCGGATGGCGCGTGAACTGCACCGCGGATCACTCGTCCGTCGTCTGCTTCACGCATTCCTCGACCAGCGGCAGCGCGTCGTTGGCGGCACCCTGCAAGGTCGGCACCTGCGAACTGCCCGAGCCGCCCATCTTGACCATCCCCTTCAACTGGATCAGCGGCGCCTCAAGCGTGATTCCGGCGGCATCCAGGGTGATCTTGCCGGCGGGACCCTTGATGACGAACTTGCCGAAGGCCATCAGCGTGTGGGTGGCGGTGTTGGTGGTGATCGAGTTGGTTACATCCAGCGTGTACTTGCCCGAGACCGCCCCTTCGAAGTTGCGCCCGATCTGCAGCAGGTGGTCGGCGAAGATGTCCTGCTTGTGGATGTTGCCCACCACATGGACGTGGTCCTTGCCATAGGATTCCTGCTGGTTGCGGCCGACGTTGTAGACCACGTCGCGGGCGACGGCCTCGCGCTGGTCGCGGCCGACCGACATGGTTTCGTCCTGCCCCACGGTCTGGATGCGGTCGCGGCCGATGCCGTTGGTTTCGTCCCGCCCGATGGTCTTTGACCTGTCGTTCAGGATTTCGATCTGCTGGTTCTTCTGGCCGTGCATGTAGATCAGTTCGTTGTCCTTGTCGTCGTCGAAGGTCAACTCGTTGAAGCCCGAGCCCTTGTGCGTGTCGGTCTTGAATACCGACTTGGTCTTGCCCTCGGGCAGGGAATAGGGCGGGGAGTTGCGGCCGTTGTAGACGCAGCCGGTCACCAGCGGCTGATCGGGGTCGCCATCGAGGAATTCGACCACCACCTCCATGCCGATCCGGGGGATGATCATGCCACCCCAGCCGTTGCCGGACCAGTTCTGCGACACCCGGCAGCGCATGGACCAGGCGCCCTCCAGATCCCAGTGGAAGCGCAGAAGGATGCGGCCGTACTCGTCGCAGTCGATCTCTTCGCCCTTGGCGCCCACGACCACCGCCGTCTGCGGCCCGCGCACATCCGCGCGCGGGGTCTTGCGTTCGGGCACCATCGGCGCGGTGTCGGGCATCAGGACATAGCGCCCGCGATAGGCCATCTCTTCGCCCTGCTGCCCGCCCGAGCCATAGTTGTCGGACGTGTAGGAATGGGTTGCGACCAGGCAAAGATACGTGGCACCGGTGCCCGGAACCGGCTCGCCCGCCAGCGTCATCCGCGCCCCGGCCGAGAGCGACAGCACATCGCCTTCCGCCTCGAACCGGCAGTCCTGCCCGCGCTCGGACTGGCCGCGCAGGGCCGCCACGACCTTGCCCCGGTCCAGATCAAGGTAGTCGCCCGGCCAGTCGAAGCTTTCAATCCGCCCCTGCGGGTGGGCTGCATCGCCAATCCGGTCCACTTCCATCCGGGCGTGGGGTTTCTTGAAATTGTAATCGGTCAGCCGGATCGCGCCCGTGGTGATGCGCCGCGCCGGCTGCCAGGACCAGAAATGGCCGTCTTCGATCCAGTGGTGGCCTTCGTCGGGGTGGAATTCGCGGTCGCCGATGGTGGCATGTGCGGCGGCGGCGTCCGTCAGCACCATGTCATGCCCGCCGTCGTGGTGGCGGAAGTGGTAGGAGATGCCGTGCCGCTCCATCATCCGGCAGGCGAAATCCAGGTCGGATTCGCGAAACTGGACGGTGTATTCCAGCTTGGGGTAATCGGACTCGGTCTCGACGACCAGGCGGCCCGCATCGGCGTAGTCTGCCAGCAGCTCTTCCAGGATCTGGACTACGGTGCGGTTGTGAAAGATCCGTTGGTTGCGGCGCAGGCCAGCCAGCCAGAACCAGGGTTGTAGCCGCAGGCGATAGCGCAGCCCGTTCTCGCCCGCGCCCAGCCAGCGCGCCTCGGTCACGATCCCGTCGAACTGGCGCTTGGACTTGCGGTTGGACAGCGTCACGCTGGCCTGCGTTCCCAGCAGCTTGTCGAAATCCAGGTCCGCGCTGGTGGCCAGGCAGTCGACATCAAAGTCGAACAGCCCGTTCAGCCGTTCTTCCCCCTCGAACCGCATCAGCACCAGAACATCTGGCCCGAGAGCCGTCGTCAGACGACCCAAGCGGGCGGATTGGAAGAAGTGATCCGTCATGTCACCCCGCACAAACTCGTCTTTGACGCCGAGAGCTTACGCGACAATCCGCGCAAGCGATAGCCGAAGATGCGCAAGGACCAGCCGACAGGATTCGTACCGGCGGGCTATTTGGCGACCGCCGTGCCGGCACAGGCCGTGATCACCCCGCCCAGGGTCGTCTTGGCGCCCAGGAGGGCGACGGGCCGCCCGTCCAGCAGCACGTCCCCCGCGCCGTCGACGATCAGGCAGCCGCACAGACAAGGATCACCGATCCGCGCCACCGGCCGGCCGTCCAGAATGGCTGTTCCCCCAGCCGCAATGGCGTTCGGCCCGTGGGCCGGGCAGATATGGATGTCTCCGACACAGGCGACCTGGCGCATCATGCTTACAACGTCGTTACCCGGCGGCGGCCGGACGGTTCGGGGCCCATGCCGGTAGAGTTGGCCACCGACATATGCGCGTGCTTGCGGCGGATGTTCAGCTCGGTCGCGGGGTCGCTGGCGTGCGGGGCGTTCTTGAGCTGCGTGTAATAGGCCAGAAGATCCCCGCTGATACTGACGTTGATGCCGTCGATCGCATTGCCGAGTGGCAACAGCGGAACACCCTGGGCAAGCGCCTGATCATGCATGAGGCGCAGCGAGACGAACTGCAGCCCGTGCTGTGCCGACCAATTGAAGGCTTTCATCCAGGTCCCCTGGACCATCACCTCGCTCAGCCGATCCCCCTCGACCCGCGCGGATTCCCGGGATTGCACCGTGAAGGACCGCTGCCAGTTGCCAAGCTGCAGCCCCCATTTTTCGGCGATCGTGTCGAAGAACGCATCCTGGCTGCCAGCCGAGTAGGCGACAGTTCCGGTGTTGACCCCCGGCGCGTAGCCGCCGCCGATGTCCGAGTGGACCCCGACCATCTGGATGCGTTTGCCGCCTTGCGCCAGGGTCAGGGGGAAGTTCACGCGCAACTCGTCCTTGGCAGTGATATGCACGATATGGCGCGCGGTGCCATTCGTGTTGATGCGCACGTTTTCATCGGGCCAGTTGCCGGTGTTGCCGGCATTGCCGATGGACGAGACGGTGTCCCAAAGCCCCATGACCATGACCTGCGCGGTCTTGCCGGCAAAGACGATGGCCCCGTCCTTGATATGATTGGCAAAGTCGCGCGACACGCAGGCCCCGCGGGAAAAGCCGAAAGTGTCGAGCAGGACGAAGCACGGCTCCAAGCCTCTGGCCCGGGTGCGAATCTCCTGGCGTGCGGCGTCAAGCCCCTCACGCGTGCGCGATGCGACGCCCTCGGGCCCGGTGCCCCAGGCCAGCCCGCGCGGGATGCCCCATTGCTGGTTGCCACCGCCTTCCTCGATCCCGACGCCGCGAATGTAGCGCGATCCGAAGGATGCGCGGACGGAAGCGCCGTTATGTGTGGCGGTGACCGGGGCGCTGGTCTTGCGATACCGTCGCTCCAGCAGATCGACATTGCTGTGCCACGAATCGATATTGTCCGTGCCGACATGGGCCCGTGAGTTGCCGGTGCCGTCGAAGAACATGCCGACCCGGACCAGATCGCAGCCCGCCGTTGTGGAATCGGCTGACCGGGACCCGGCGGCGGCACCGGCGGCGGTACTTGTCTGCAAAGCCTCACCGGGCGTGGTCATTGGCCATCCTCCGCCGGACACCTGGGTGCGGGGGCGGCATTGCCGCTGAGCCAGTTGTCGCGGTTGAAAACGGCCTCGCCCACGGCGATCTCATCACCCATCGCCATACGCAGGTCTTTGTCTGCAGAAGGATCTTCCGCCGAGAGGGTCGCACAAAGCTCGGCGATGACGACATCCACATCCATTTCGGGCGTGATTTCGTCCATCCGGTTCAATCCGACCAGTCGCAATGCCTCAGGATGAGGCGTGGTGACGGTGACGTCGGCACCGGGGCCAATGACGATCCTGACCTCGGCATGGTCCGTGCGGTCGCCGAAGGTGGACAGGTCGCGGGCATCGATATCAAAGGCAAGCTGATAGTAGCGGTCCGCTGCGATATCGTACCACATCAGTTCCGCCGCCAGTGTGGCATCGTCAGAGGACGGATAGTCCGCACTGCGCGACTCGGTCCGTCCCTGCAAAGAGGAAACGAACAGCGGCAGGCCGTTCACGACGGCCCGCATGACCGCGAGAACCGAGCCATGCGGCTCGACCGCGATTGAGACCTGGCTGGGTCTGGTCTCGGCCTTGGACATCATCCCCCCGGTGGACAGCGCGCCCAGAACGGCAAGCGCAGCCAGGACGATACCGGCTTTTCCGACGATCTGACGCGGTAAAATCATTGACCTTCCTTTGGACTGCAGCGCGACGGAGAGGCTGCATTTGCGGCAAGCCAGTTGTCGCGGTTGAAGGTGGCCCTTTCAACCTCGGCCGCTTCGGCCACTGTCAGGTTCAGCCGTTTGTCGGCGGAAGGGTCATTTGTCGACGCGGTGGCGCAGAGTTCCGCAAGGACGATATCCACATCCATTTCCGGCGTGATCTCGTCCATCCGGTTCAATCCGACCAGCCGCAATGCTTCGGGATGGGGCGTGGTGACGGTGATATCGGCACCGGGTCCCATGACGATCCTGACCTCGGCATGGTCCGTACGGTCGCCAAAGGTGGACAGGTCGCGGGCATCCAGCTGAAACGCATGTTGGTAGTAGCGGTCGGAAGGAATGTCGTACCACATCAGCTCCACCGCCAGTGTGGCTTTGTCAGACCCCGGATAGCCAGGACTGCGCGACTCGGTCCTACCCCGAAGCGACCAGTCGAAGAGTGGCAGGCCCTTCACGCTTGCACTCATCACCGCGAGAGCCGAGCCATGCGGCTCGACCGCGATTGAGACCCGGCTGGGTCTGGTCTCGTCCTTGGCGAACACTCCCCCCGCAGCAATCAGACCCGCCGCCGCAATCCCGGCCAGCCAGATCCCAGCCAGCCAGATCCCGGCCCTCATGGCGTCGCCGCTTGGCGAGCGGCCTGCTCGGCGCGGCGGATTTCCTGGGCCTCCAGGAAGAACTCGATGTTCATTATGGCCTCGTAGGGCTGCTGCGCCGAGGCGATGATAGCGCGGATGGTGCCGTCCGCATAGGTTTCGATGAAGTCGGGGCCAAGCAGCACTTCCCACACCAGAAGCTTGGCGATGTGGTCGCGCTGCCAGAAGCCCACCTGAAAGTACCAGTCGCGCTTGATCCGCAGATTGTGGCGGATGACCGCTTCCGCCAGCGGGGTCTTGCCCTGCACATGCCGCAGGGTGATCTCGATCAGCTCCTCATACTGCTGGGCGCGCCGCACCTGGCGGATGGTCTGATGCACGGCCTCGGTCAGGATGGGGCGGTGGGGTGGGGGATGCGTGCCGGGAATCCGGGTGAGCCGCGCGTTCAGGTCGGTGTTCAGCAGCAGGACCTCGAACCCCGGATCGCTGGTCGGAAAGAACGGGCTGACGAACTGCACCATTTCGGGCCGGTTGCCCAAGGACATGGCGCGTGTGCTGACCGGGGCAGACCAGAAGCGGTAGAACAGCCATTTCCCCTCGGCGTCCTGGATCCGGGTGAACTTGCGGCAGTGGGTCCAAAGCGCCGCAAAATCGAGGCTGGACTTAAGGATGATGCCGGGTTGGAGGTCCCACAGCCCGCCGGGCCGGTCCGAGGTGCTGATCAGCATCCGGGTCAGGCGGTGGTCCAGCTCTAGCGCGACCAGCCAGGGGGCGACGTCGCCCGTCTCTTCGAACGCTTCGCCGGTGAAGAAGCAGCGGTGTTCCAGGTCCGCTGTCTCCAGCAGTTCGGGCAGGTGGGGACAGACCGCAGCGTCAAGGATCGCATAGGTCCGGCGCCGCGTCCCGTCCGCACGCTGGGGATCGAACAGGAGGGTCCGAAAGCCATCGGCAGTCGGCTGGATGTCCGCCGGCGCGGTCGTGCCGGACAATGGCAGGATGTCGTCGATGAAATCGACGGACAGCCAGCGATCTGGACCGGCTTCGCCTGCACTAAGCCCTAGAAACTCGGGTGCTAGATTCACCGCCACCTGCGACCATTCACAACCGCCCCAAGCTTAGGCAGGTCGTCCGTGGTATGGCAAGTGGCGGCGCAATCCGGTTGACTAACCGGCCAGACGGATCAGCGCGCTGATCTCGTCCTGGCGGACATGCAGAAGGTCGGGCGAGCCGGCGGTTTCCAGGTTCAGGCGCAGCAGGGGTTCGGTGTTCGAACTGCGCAGGTTGAAGCGCCAGTCCGGGAACTCGCAGCTTAGCCCGTCCAGATCGTCGACCAGCGTGGCATCCGGGGCATAGCGGCTGCGGATCTGCGACAGGACGTGGCGGGGATCGGTGACGCGAAAGTTCAACTCGCCCGAGGAGGGGTGGTGCTGACGCATCTCGGCGATTTCCTGGCCAAGGTTGCGGCCGGTGCGCGACAGAAGGGCGAGGATCAGCAAAAGCGGGATCATGCCGCTGTCGCAATACATGAAATCGCGGAAATAGTGATGGGCCGACATCTCGCCGCCATAACCGGCATTGGTGCGGCGCATCCGGTCCTTCATGTAGACATGGCCGACCGGCGAGGCGACGGTGGTGCCGCCATAGGCCGCGACGATCCGCCGGGTGTTCCAGACCACGCGCGGATCATGCACGACCTGCCCGGCGCCGCCGGCTTCCAGCATCGAGCGGGCCAGAAGGCCCACGACATATTCGCCCGGCACGGCAGCGCCGGTTTCGTCGAAGAAGAAGCAGCGGTCGAAATCGCCGTCCCAGGCGACGCCAAGGTCCGCGCCGGCAGAGCGGACCACATCGCCCGTGGCGGCATGGTTTTCGGGCAACAGCGGGTTCGGCACGCCGTTGGGAAAGCCGGGGTCGGGCAGATGGTGGACGCGCCGGATGTCCAGCCGGGCCCCCTTGCGGGCCAGAGCAGTGGCGATGGCGTCAAAGGTCGGCCCTGCGGCGCCGTTTCCGGCATTGGCGACCAGCCGCATCGGCACCAGTCCGGCGGGGTCGATGAACGACAGGACACGGTCGACATAGGCCGCGCGCAGGTCGGCGGGCCGGATGCGGCCGGCGGGCTGATCGGCGCGAGGGGCAGGAGGGGCGGCGACCATGGCCTCGATCCCGCGAAATTCGGCCTCGGTCAGGGGGCGCGCGCCGGGGCCGATAAGCTTGAAGCCATTGTATTCGATGGGATTGTGGGATGCGGTCACCATGACGCCGGCCCCGGCCCCAAGGTGATCGGTGGCAAAATAGACCTCTTCGGTGCCGCAAAGGCCAAGGTCGTGGACATCCACACCTTCGGACGCAAGGCCATGGGCCAGTGCAGCCGCAAGGACAGGCGAGCTTTCCCGCACGTCGCGTCCGATCACGACCGAGGTGACGGCCAGCCGGTGCGCGATGGCGCGGCCCAGGTCGAAGGCAAAGTCGGTATCCAGGTCGATGCCGACCTTGCCGCGGATGTCATAGGCCTTGAAGGCTGCAAGCTTGTGCATGGGACTCGTTCCTCTCCAACAGGGGTGACGGGCGGGGCGGCCCCGCCCGAACAGGTTCAGGCGCGGGCGTAGATGTCTTCGTAGCGGATGATGTCATCCTCGCCGAGGTAGGCGCCGGTCTGGACCTCGATCAGGCGCAGGTCGACTTTGCCGGGGTTGGCCAGACGGTGCACCTGGCCCAGGTCGATGTAGACCGACTGGTTCTCGGCGACGTTGGAGACGGTGGCCCCTATGGTCACCCGTGCTGTCCCTTCGACGACGACCCAATGCTCTGACCGGTGCATGTGGCTTTGCAACGAAAGCTCGCCGCCCGGTTTCACGACGATCGACTTGACCTGATAGCGCGGGCCAAGGGCCAGCGTCTCGTAATGGCCCCAGGGGCGGAACTCCTTGCGGAAGCCTTCGGCCTGGGCGGCCTTGCGCAGTTTCAGCTCTTTCACCGCCTCGCCGACCGACTGGGTGCTGTCCAGATCGGCGATCAGGACCGCATCCCGCGTGGCGATGGCGGCGATGTTGCGCAGGCCGATCCCGACGACCTGGATACCGTCATCTCGGGCCGTCAGCAGGGTGTCCTGGCAGTCCATCGCAAGGGCCTGGCCACTGGTCGCCACGCCCGCCGCATCGCGCTTGGCGGTTTCCCAGACCGCGCGCCAGCTGCCCAGATCGTTCCAGCCGATCGAGACCGGGACAACGGTGCCCTTCTCATGTTCCATCACCGCATAGTCGACCGACAGATCGGGGGCCTCGCCATAGCAGGGGCCAAGGCGCAGGAAGTCGAGGTCGGTCTTTGCCTCGCGGATCGAGCGGCGGACAATGGCGCGCAGCGAACCGGCATGGCGGCCGAAAGCGGCGATCAGCGTCTTGGCCGAGGCCAGGAAGATGCCGGCGTTCCAGACGTACCGGCCGCTGTCGAGCATGGCCGCGGCAGTGGCGGCGTCGGGCTTTTCCACGAAGCGGGTAAAGGGATGCGGCAGGCCGTCGGCCGCATGGGCGCTGGCCAGTTCGATATAGCCAAAGCCGGTTTCGGCCCGGTCGGGGCGGATGCCGAAGGTCACGATCTCGCCCCGCGCGGCGCTGGGGATGGCGGCGGCGACCGCCTTGGCAAAGGTCATCACGTCGGTGATCAGGTGATCGGCCGGGCAGATCAGGACCAGGGCGTCGTGGTCCTGGGCGTGGATCAGTTCCGCCGCAGCGCAGACGGCGGGGCCGGTGTTGCGCGGTTCAGGCTCGACCACCAGCTTGTGGCCGCGCAGGCCCAGTTCGGCGGTCTGGTCGGCGACGACAAAGCGGTAGTCATGCGCCGTCAACAGGACCGGCGGGGCGCAGCTGATGTCCTCAAGCCGGCGGATCGTCTGTTGCAGCAGGCTGACATCATCGCCGAAGCGGACAAACTGCTTGGGCATGCTTTTGCGCGAGGCGGGCCAGAGGCGCTTGCCAGAGCCGCCGCAGAGGATGACGGGATGGATCTTGGGCAGGGACATCGGAAATCTCCTAACATTTACGGGGGGCGGCAGAGTGAAGGGCGCGGGCCAGAAGCCAGGCGGCCAGGACGATCTGGAAGGCAAGTTTCGCGCTGATCAGGGTGGCCAGGCTGTCGGTGCGCAGCAGCAGGACCAGCAGTTGCAGCGGGCAGGCGATGGTCAGGGCCCAGATCCCCCAGCGGTCGCCAATCGCGGCAAGATAGGTCGCCAGCAGGTAGCTGAGCGTGAAGGCGGCCGCTGAAAGCGAGACAAAGGGCAGGAACTGGGCCGCCGGCAGGAAGTCGAAGCCGACCAGGGCCATGACAAGGTCTTCGGGCGCGGCGAAGGCCAGGGTCACCAGGCTGACCGAGACCAGGGCATAAAGCCCGAAGACCGGCCGTGCGGCGCGCAGCGGGTTGCGCCCGGCGGCGATCTCGGCGGTGACGGTGGGCAGAAGGACGGCCACCAGGCTGAAGCAGGCGAAGAACTGGATGCGCTGGAAGAGGCCCAGGGCGGCGATGTGGCCCGCATCCTCGGCCCGCAGCAGGGCCTGGGCCAGGATCACGTCGCCATCCATCAGGATGACCTGGGCACCTTGCAGAAGGGCAAAGGGCAGGGCGGCCAGAAGAAGGGTGCGCTTCAGGTCAGGTGCATCGGCGCTGGGTGCGCCAAGTGCGCGGCGCAGCGGAAGCCAGCCCGCCAGCACCGACAGCGCGATGACGGCGGTCACCCCTTGCAGCCCAAGGCCTGCATGCCAGGCGAGCGCGGCCCCGATCAGGCGAACCCACATCTCGACCTGTGCCGACAGGATCACGGCGCGTGCGTCCAGTTTGCCGGTGGCCACCCCGCGCGCCAGCGCCAAAGGTAGCGCGAAGGGCAGGCAAAGCAGAAGCAGTGGCAGCAAGCCGACCGCATCAAGGCCCAAGGCCGGGCCGATATTGGTGACAAGGGTCAGCGCAATCAGGACCGGCAGGGCCACGAGGGTCACCGTCAGACCGCGCTGCGACAACTGCGCCAGGGCCGGCAGCAGCGTCTCGTCCCGGTGGGCGGCGATGCGCTGGCTGACCGCGATTTGCAGCGCGCCAAGGACGGCCATCACCCCAAGGAACAGGGTCAGAAACGTGGCCAGCTGGCCAAAAAGGATCGGCCCCATCCAGCGGCTGAAGAGAACGTTGAACGCCAGGTTCCCGAGGTTGGCCAGGTTCGCAGAGAGGAAGATGGCAACAACCGGGCTGGCGCAAAGCGCCGTCGCCATTGTCAGCATGCGGCGTGGGTGGGCTGGGGGGGCGAACATGTCAGGCCGCCTGTTCCAGGGCCACGACCAGCGAGCGGTGCACTTGAAGCCCCGCCGGGGCTTGCCGCGGAGTGCGGGCGCGCAGGCCCAGCTTGCGCTCGGCAATCAGACGCAGCATGGCGAACCCCGCGCGGCGGATGGCGCGGCCGGTCACCTTGGAGCCCGGAACCTCGGTCCATTCCGGCAGCGGGTATTCGTAGAACGCCCTGCTTTTGCAGCTGGCGGTGTCAGCGATCCGGCTGAACAGTTCGACGTCGAAGAGCCAGCCTGCCGAGAATGGTTCGGACAAGGCATGAGCCAGGCGCGGGCTCATCCGCATCAGTTTGGCGCCGCACTGGGTGTCGCCAATCGGCAACCCGACCGCGACACGGGCCATCCTGGCGCAGATGAGCGAGATGATGCGGCGCGTCAGGGTCCGCGCGACGCGGTGACCCAGAAGCTGAAGGCGTGCGCCATAGACCACTTCGACGTCGTCATACCGGCGGCAGATCCGCAGGAAATCCCCGATCGCATCCAGAGGCGTGGCAAGGTCTGCGTCCCAATAGCCCAGGAAATCGCAGCCGGTCAGCGCGGCGTAGGCCAATCCCATGCGCACCGCCTCGGCCTTGCCGGAGTTGCGCGTGAGCGACAGAACCTCGATCCGGTCGGGGTGCTGGGCGTGCAGCCGGTCGAGGACGCCGAGGGTGTCGTCCTTGCTGCCATCATTGACGAAGACAAATCGCACCCAGGGATTTGCGCACAGGTAGGATGAGAAGGCCGGAAGGTCCAGACGGGCGGCCTCGTTGTAGCAGGGCACGACGATGGCAACGCTGGCGGGTCGTTCGGCCGGCTCGACATAAAGCGGGATGACGTTGGTGGTGAAGGTGGCGTCGGGTGCGAAAGCGGTCATGTCGGTCCCCCTTGTTGACTGATCCCACTGTGCCAAATTTCTGCCAAGGTGTCGCTCAAGCCTATGTATATGCTGGGTAATCTGACGGATACGCGGGCTATCCTTTCAAGCGGAACGGGGTCCCGAATGGGACCCCGCGCACTTCTTTCGGATAGGTCGTCTACGAGTTCAGGCCGCTGCCTTGGCGGACACAGGCGCGGGGAGCGGGCGCGACTTGGGGCGCTGGGCGAGGAGGGTCATGTGGACCTCGGCCACCGCGCTGATCGGCATGCCAAGCGCCGCTGCGCGGTTGGCCTCTGCCAGCCGGTCGGCGCAACCGGGATCAGCCAGGACGCTGGCGATGGCGTCGGCCATGCCCAAGACATCGCCGGGGGCATAGGTCGCGCCGTCGATCCCCTCGTCCCGGCAGACGTCGACGAAATCGCCGATGCGCGGAAAGACCGGCACTGCGCCGTAACAGGCGGTCTGGTGCAGGACGCCGGAACTTCCGGTCGTGGTGCTGTAGTCGAAGACGCTGGCCCGCGCCTCGGCGAAGAAGGTGGGGATATCGTCCTCGGCCACATAGCCGTGGAAGTGCAGCCCCGCCTCACCGGCGCAGCGTTCGGCCACCGAAGCCAGGTAGCCTGGGGTATTGGGATGGTCGGTCCCGCCGATCACCAGCTCCAGGTCTGCAAAGCCTGGCTGGTCGCGCAAGTGGCGGACCGCGGCGATCAGCGTCTCAAGCCGCTTGTAGGTGCCGAATTTTCCCATCGTGACGATCCGGTTCGGGCGCAGGTGGGACGGGACCAGGGCGCGGCATTCGGTGTCAAAAGTGCCGTGGGGTACCAGTATCACCGGCGCACCGGGATAGCGGGCCTTGAGGTCGGCGCGGTAGCTTTCCAGCGTCACGGTCAGGTAGTTGGCCGCCAGCAGGGCCCGGGTGATGACCGCCCCACCCAGGCGGACCAGTTTCTGGCGCAGGACCTGGCCCTTGAGTTGGGTCTGTTCCAGATCCACCCCGCTGATCAGGTTGTGCGCGATCACGCCCGAGGGGATGCCCGCCAGCCGGGCGGCGAGGGGGGCCAGAAGCCCCAGCGCCGCCGGCACTTCGCTGTTGCCGAAGCTGGCCATCTGCAGGTTGAACACTGCCCCGTCGACCCGCTCGCGGCGCAGCGCCGCCACGATCCGCGCGCCTGCGAGCGGTGAGTTGAAGTCCCAGACCCGGCGGACCCGCAGCTTGGGACCCAGGTCCAGTTCCGGCAAGGGCGTGGGCAGGCGGTCGGCGATGATGACGACCTCGGCCACATCCGGGCGGGCGGCGAAGGCCTTGGCCAGGTGCAGGCCATATTCGTTCAGGGTCTGGGTGCCGGGCGGAAAGGCCGAGACCAGGGCGATGCGGCGGGGCGAGGAAAGGGGGGACACGGGCGATGCTCCTGAGACGGGACGGTTGGGCTAATGGATCGGTGGCCGCCCGCCCGGCGTGGTGCGGGCGGGCGGCCGGTCCTGTTCCCTTCTTGGCGTGGGCCGCGTCTCAGGTCTTGTGCGCTTTCGGATAGGTCAGGGCGGATCGGTATAGCCGGCAGCAGGGGTGGCCGCACGGGCGGCGGCAAACGCCTTTTCAACGGCTTGCGCGGCCGGTTTCCGGGTGCCCATGGGGTCGAAAAGCCCGTAGCGGCCTTGCAGGCGCAGGGTCCAGGGCGAGGCCCCGAAGGCGCCGGGATCGGGGTTCTCGAAATCGTGCAAGGTCCAGACCAGGGCGCCGTCAGCCCCCTGCAAGTGGGTCAGCCGATCCGCCAGCAATCCTGCCTGCGCCGTGGGAGAGCCGGGGACGCCCAGGGCGAAGGTATAGGAACTTGCGCCGATCTCGGTCACCAGGACGGGCTTGCCTTGGGCGGCGGCGCGGACCGTGGCCAGACGCTCGGCGGTGCCCTCGACGGGCGCATAGTCGTGGTAGGTGATCGCGTCCAGTTCGGCCGCGAAGGCCTGTGCGGCCGAGGCGCTGGCCCAACCGATGGTCAGGGGCAGGTCGGGGGCAATCGACCGCGACAGGTGGATCATGGTGGCCAGCCAGGCATCGACCTGGCCCGGTAAATGCGCTTCGCGGTCCAGGTCCGGCTCGTTCTTCAGGTCAACCAGCGCCACGGCGGGATGACCGGCCAGAACCGGCAGGACGCGGCGCAGGTAGGCCAGATCCTCGGCCCAAAGGGCGGGCCGATATCCGGGTTTCAGGTCGAAGAGCGTGGGGACGACGGCAAGCTGCCGCTCTTCTGCCAGGTCGAGGAAAAGCTTTAGTCGGTCAAGGTTCTTTTGGCCACCGGCATCGGGTCCGAAAGCGGCGGTGGGCAGGAAGATGCGCACGGAATTGCCGCCAAGGCTGCGGACAAGATCAAGGTCGGCGGCCACGATGGCGGCGTCGAACTCGGGCCAGAAGCGGCGCCAGGGGGTTCGGGCGGGATAGTAGTTTACCCCGAAAAGGCGCGGTACGGCCCGGTCGGTGCGGGCGACCGCTGGCAGCGGGGCAGAGGCCGTAAGCTCATGGCCGAAGATGCGCCAGCCGGTCGTCTCGTTGGTCAGGGTGGTACGCACCGCGTCGCGGGTCACCTCCACCCGGTGCAGCGCGCCGTCCCGCAGCGCATAGCGCACGCTCAGCGCCTCGCCCTCGACCTGCAGGAGAGAGCCGTCGAGATGGAGGAACGTCGGGCGGGCCGAGGTCTCAAGCACCACCATGCGGGTTCCGTCCTGCCAGGCCTGTGCCGCGGCCAGCGTGGCGCGTTGCAAGGCCTGTCCCGAGAAATGGTCAGCCAGAACCCGGGTTTCCCCCGTGTCCGAGGCGGCGGCAAACGCGCGCCAGGCCTGGGTCAGCGCCGTGCCGACCAGGTGTTTATCTGTGGGCGCGAAGTCGCGCACCAGGGGCCGCAGGGGTGGCCCCCAGGTCACCGCGGCCGCCGGAATCTCGACCGGGTCCAGGGCTTCGGTCAGATAGCGATACTCACGCTCGCGGGTCTGCGCGGCGGCGAAGGCGTCGGCGGCAAGCCAAAGGAGCAGCGCACCCGCCGCCAGAAACAGGGCGGATGCCAGGGCAAGGGACAGGCGGCGGGTCATGGCATCGACCTCGGCGCGGCGGCCTGCCAATCGGCCAGGAAGTCCAGCATGCCCAGGGGCGAGGTCAGCGTGACGGCGGTGACGCCGGTGCCCGGGGCAATGGGCAGGGTCAGGCTGACCTCGCCATCGCGGATCCAGCCGGCTTCGGTGATGGTGGTGCCGTCGCCCAGGGCCAGGGCCAGCGTCACCGGTGCGCCATCGTTCAGCGTATAGCCGTCGGTCGTCAGGAACGGGCCCAGGCGGACGTCCACGGCGGCGACCAGGGGCAGGGCGGTCACCTCCAGGTTCGGGCGGCCGACCGGCTGGGGGGCAAGGATGGCAAGTCCGGTTTCGTCCGAAGTTCGGGACCCGAGCGCAAGCTGCGCCGTGGCCGGGCCGGCGATGTCGCGTGCGATGAAGCGTGCCCCGATGCGATCTTGCAGCGCCAAGCCGTAGGCAACGCTGTGGCTGCCGTCTTCGTGCTGCAAGATCACGCTGGCCGCTGTGCCCTCGGGCAGGGGGTTGCCGAAGCGATCCGTCAGCTTGGCCGAGGCGATTTCGAAGAATGTTTCGCCGGTAACGTTGGACTGGACCTTTTCCAGGGCTGGAGCGACCGAGGCGAGGTCGGCCGTGACGCCAAGCATGGCCTTGGGGCTTTGCCGGTCGCCTGCGGTGGCGCCTGCGAAAACCTCGCCCGCGCGGGTCATTGGTGGGACAAGGAGATCGGCAATCCCGCCCCGGGTCGGCGTCGGAAAGGGAGTGCCATCGACGGTCACGCTGGCCGGGGTCCCATCCGCGACCAGATTGCCATGCCGGTCAAGGACAAGGGCCACGACATGCCCGGGGTCCTTGCCCGCGACCAGGCTTTTCGGGCCAGCCAGGATCAGCACCCGGTCAGGCCCGGCAGCAGCGACCAGTCCGGCCGAGGTCCAGCCGGCCCAAGACTGACGCCCGGGCGCGCTTGTGGGGTCGTACAGGCCAAAGGCATCGGCAATCAGCGTCTGGGAGGCGGCGGTTCCAGCCAGCGGCAGGGCGATGAGAAGCGGGAGAAGGCTAGAATAACGGGTCATGGGTCATGCTCGTGGCCAGGATGCGGACGGCGGAAAAGCCGGAGGCGGGGGGCAGGGGGATGGTGCCGGCACTAGCGTCGGGCGGGGACAGGTCCGGCTCTTGCGTGCGGCCGTTGGCGGTGACGTCGGCGGGCGAAAGCTCGTGGAGGACGGTGATCGACGCCCCCAGCGGCAGGCTGACGCGGAAGGGGGCGCTTTGGCCGGGGTAGATGTTTGCCGGCACGGTGCCGCAGTCGGTCCAAAGCGGGCGGCCGTCCGGGCCGTAAAGCAGCAGGTTCAGCGCGACGATGCTGGCGGTTTCCGTGCCGGTGTTGACGGCCAGACCGGTCACGACCAGCTGCCCCCCCTCGACCCGGCTGCGGATGCCGTTCAGCGAAATGCCGCGATAGAGGTCCTTGCCGGTGACCAGCGCGCGGCCGGTCAAGCTGGCGGCCTTGGGCGGTTCGGGCAGTTCGGGCGGGATGAAAAGCGTCGGGTCATACTCGCCACCGGCGCGGGCGTCTTGCAGGGACAAGACCCCTTCGAAGTCGATGCGGAACCCGGCGGTATCTGCCGGAAGCAGGCGGTGGGCACTGATCAGGCCCGCGGCCTCTTGCGCAAGGACCTGCGTCTGCCCGATCATGTCGGCGGTCAGCGAGACATGCGCCGGGTCGGCATCGGCATTGGTGACCTGGCCGATGACGGCGAAGCGGTCGCCGTGCCGCACCAGCCGCGCGCCCGAGATCGCGATGCGGGGGCGGTCCAGCCGGTCGCGGTGCAGGTCAGTCTCGGGGCGGGGCTGGCGGCGGCCGACCACGTTCAACTCCAGCGTTTCCTGCCGTTGCAGCAAAAGCGGCGTCTGCACCGGCCGCAGCACGGTCGGCGCCAGATACCAGGCGCCGCCGCGCTGGACAGTGCGAACGGTCAGGCTTTGCTCTTGCACATCAAGCGGTGTCAGCCAGCGCAGCGTGACAGAGAAGTCAGCGATAGCCCCGTCCAGACGCAGGGGCGTCACGTCCACATCGACCAGTTTCCCGTACGAAGCGACCAGCCCCCCGGTCCAGCGCCAGCCGAACTGGACATCCTGAAACCGGCCGCGGGTTTCGGGGTCAAGCCGGGCAAAAGCGGCCTCGTGCCGGCGAAAGTCGAGGTCGGCGAAATAGGCGGCGATCACCTCTTGCGGGGGGATGTCCCGCACAAGATGGCCGCGAAGCTGCCAGGCCAGCGCGCCCGCCCCGACCAGGGCGCAGGCGGCCAGCCCAAGGACCACGGTGCGGACCCTTGCGGGGTTGCGGAAGCGGTGGCGCGCGCGCGTCACCTGCCGGACCTCGGTCGGGCGGAAACCGAAGGTCCGCCCGAGGGCCGAGCCCAGGAACACAAGGCCCGCCGCAGCCAGGGCCAGCGGCGGCAAAAGGCCCCACATCAGCACATGCAGCGCCGGGATTTGCCGTCGGGGCTGGACCAGCGGCAAGGGGGGAATGTCGGGCTTTTCCCAGACGACCACGCCGTTGCCCAGCCGGTTCAGCCGGGTCCAGCCGGTGAAGTGCAGCAGCGGGTCATAGAAGGCGTCGTTGGAAAAGACGTATTTCAGGTGGTATCGCTCGGCGTTGACCAGAAACTGCCGCAAGGAGCCAAGGCCCGGCACGCCAAGGTATTTGGCGTTTTCCAGCCGCTCGACCGAAAAGCGCGTCAGGTCGGGCAGGCGACGGGCCGAGTGGTAGTTGCCATCCACCGATTGCGCCGTGGTCTGGGCCGAGAGATAGGCGAACTGGTCGCCCAGCCCCAGCGTCAGATAGCGCCAGCGGTCATGCTCGTCCTCGGCCATGAAATTGGCGATGGGGGCGGGATCGACGAATTCAGGCTGGGTGGGCTGGACGGTGGGCAGGACGGCCGGCAGGACGGCCATCGCGGTCATCGCGGCGAAGATGCCGCCGACCAGCAGCCGGTGCAGGCCATTGCCGAACGCCTCGACAATGATGGCGCGCGAGCGGCCATGTAGCAGGCCGTCGAACATCAGCCCCAGGAAGGGCAGGATTAGGATGGTCGCCCAGAAGGTGAAGCGGTCCAGCGTCAGGATGTCGAAAGCCCCCCCCAGGATCGCGCGGGGCAGGGGGGTGGTCCCGCCAGTGCCAAGCAGTACGCACAGAAGCAGGGACAGGCCCAGGGGCCAAAGCCGGGTCGTGGCGGTCTTGTAGATGGCATAGGGCAGGAACAGCAGCGCCACCCCCCAGGGGATCGCGAAGAACACCAACCCAAGGTCCAGCCGCTGGATAAAGCTTTCCCGGCTGCCATGCGGGATCGAGACCTGGGTGATCGGGTCGGTCACCGACCAGTACCAGTAGGGAAAGACGGTGACGATGATGGCGCCCAGCATCAGCACCGCCAGCACCGCACCGCGCGTCAGCGGGGGCACAAAGCGCCAGAGCAGGTAGAATCGCGATCTGCCGGTGGCCGGCCGCAACTCGGCCACGGCCTTCAGTGCATGAAGGCCGAGGGGAAGGATGAAAAGGACGCCGCCGAAGATCGTCGTGACGTGATGCGCCGCTGTCGTCGCCGCCGAGAAGATCACCGCCGCCGCGCAGCTTTGCCAGCCGCCATGCACGATCCAGCGATAGACGTAGGGCAGGCCGTTCAGGAAGATCCCCAGCGAGCAGATCGTGGGCAACTGGCCAAAGAGATGCACCGTCTCGGAGATCGACGAGGCCAGCACCCCCGCCAGCGCCGCATAGCCCGCCGCCCGCGGGGGCACCCACAAAAGGGCAAAGCGGTAGATGCCGGTGATCAGAAGCAACAGCCCGCCCAGTTGCACCAGCACGAAGGCCGCCCGCAGCGGAACCAGGTGCATCAGCCCCGCCATCGCCATGTGGGTGCCGGGCGGGTAGGAGGTGACGGCAAAGCCGGTGTACCAGCGCGGCTCCCACGGGTCGAACCAGCTGCGGAAATAGTGGTCGGCGAAGAACATGTGGATGAAGGCGTCGTAGGTGTTGCCGTGCGTGAACGGCAGCAACCCGCCATGGAACAGCACCACCGCCGCAAGGGCGACAAGCAGCAGGCGCAGCCCGGCGCTGTGCTCGGCCTGATCGGCATCGGAAAGGGGGCGTGGCTGCGACATGGACAGTCCCGGGACGCCCGGCCAAACCCCATGGGCCGGCCGGTTCCGCTGCTAGGCTGGAAAGGGGGGTCAGATGAGGTTCAACTCACGCGCGATCATCGCGGCATGGGTGCGGTTCTTGGCGTTCAGCTTGCGGCTAAGCGTCTTGACGTGCAGCTTGATCGTCACTTCCTGCAAGTCCAGGCTGCGCGCGATTTCCTTGTTCGACTTGCCCTCGCACAACCCGCGCAGCACATCCGTCTCGCGCTGGCTAAGGTTGCCGCTGGCGGTGTCCGCCTGTTGCAGGATGTTGAAGGGGGCATAGACCTCGCCGGCGGCCATGAACCGGACGGCGCTGACCATCGAGCGTGAGGACATGGTCTTTGGCACGAACCCGGCGGCGCCTGCACGGATCGCCTGCTCGGCAATCGCCTTCGAGACATTGCCGGACAGGATCGCCACAGGACGGCGGTCATTCGCGGCCAGCATACGGCCCAACCCCTCAAGCCCGTTCATGCCCGGCATGTTGTAATCCAGCAGGACCAGGTCGAAGCTGCCGCTCTCGTCGGCAGCGCGGATCGCATCGTCCAGCGTGGGCACTGTCACGATCTCGGCGACGCCTTCGCTTTTCAGGAACGAGGCGAGCGCCTCGCGGACAAGATCATGGTCATCGGCAATCAGCACTCGCATGCCGGCCACATTGGGGGCTGCGGAGACAACCGTCAACGGGCGCTTCAAAATCTCTGCTACATGCATGGATCGACTTCCTTCTGTGCCAACCGGGGTGTTGGCCGTCCTGAATGGAAGTAACGCCGATCCTTCGCCCCGTCGCGCTGCCAAAGGGCGCGAAACCCATCGCAAATGAGAGCGAAACCTATACGAAAGGATAGCGGACTATCCTGATGAGCGGATGACCCATTGCCGTTCCTATGCGAAAGAACCGTGGACAGCCCCTTGCAGGTGGAATCATGACGATTGCCTTGACCAGACGCGCTTTTGCCCTTGTTGTTGGGGCCCTGCTGGCCTCGCCGGCTTTGGCCCAGGATCTGCCCGCCCCCACGGGCGAGGTCGTGCTGGAAGTGACCGGCGACATCCAGGTCACCAACCGTGGCGACAGTGCCGTCTTCGACCTTGAGATGCTGCAGGCGCTGGGCGAGGTGACATTCGAGACCTCTACCCCCTGGACGGAAGGCAAGCAAAGCTTCACCGGGGTCGAGATTGCGGCGATCCTGCGGGCGCTGGGGGTCAGCGAAGGCGCGCTTAAGGCGACGGCGATCAACGACTATGCCATCGAGATCCCGGTCTCGGACGCGGTCGAAGGCGGGCCGATCCTGGCCTACCGGCAGAACGGCAACCTGATGTCGGTGCGTGAGAAGGGGCCGCTGTGGGTCGTATATCCCTATGACCTGGATCAGGACTACCAAAGCGAGGTGATCTTCTCCCGCAGCATCTGGCAACTCGTCAAGATCGACGTCGCGGCCAAGTGACGCCAGGCGCGATGGCAGCCCGATCCCGCAACTCCAAACCGGCAAGGCGCAGTTTTCGCACCTTGCCGTCGGTTGTGTTGTCGATGGCAGTTGTCGGCATCCTGCTGTGCCTGCTGACCATCTCGTTCCTCGCCGATACCGTGCGCAGCGAGGTAGATGCGCTGGCGGTCGCCAATTCGGATACGACACAGTGGTCCCTGGTCCAGACCGAGGTCGAGGTCCTGGCCCTGCAAGTGGCCGTCCAGGACGCCCTCCACATGGCCGCTGCACCAGACCTGCAGGAAATCCGCCGCCGGTTCGATATCCTGTACAGCCGGATCCGGCTGATCGGCGAAAGCCAGCAGTTCGCCGGGCTACGGCAAGATCCGCAGGCCGTGGCGACTTTTTCCGACCTGGAGGAGTTCATCCAGCGGCAAACCCCGGTGATCGACGGACCCGACGACCAACTGATCGCCAGCCTGCCCGCCATGGCCCAGGACCTGTCCGCGTTAAGGGTCTCGGTGCGGGACTATTCCTTGCTCGGGGTGCGCTTTTACGCTGACGATTCCGACGGCAAGCGCGAGGGCGTCGCGCGCACCCTGGCGCAGATCGGCTATTTCACCCTGGCCCTGGTCGCAGCACTTCTGTTCGGCATCGGCATCCTGATGGCGATGTTCCGGCGCAGTATCCGGTCGGAACGCCTGGCCGCCGAATCCCGCAAGCGGCTGGAAGAGATCATCGCCACTTCGCTGGACGGGATCATCGTGACCGATGCGGATGGCAAGGTGCTGGAATACAACGGCGCGGCCGAACGGGTCTTTGGGTATACGCGGTCCGAGGCCATCGGCCACGACATGGCCACGTTGGTCATCCCCGATCACTTGCGCGACGCGCACACGGCGGGGATGAAACGCTATCGTTCGACCGGCGAGCGTCGGGTGGTTGGCAAGGGCCTGGTCCGGCTTGAGGCGCGACGCAAGGACGGCGCGGTCTTTCCGGTCGAATTGTCGCTCTCGGCTGCCACCTTTGGCCGCCGCGAGATTTTCGTGTCCTTCCTGCGGGACATCTCGGAGCGGGTGGCCGGCGAGCAGGAGCTGATCCTGACGCGCGACCGCGCCGTGGCCGGAGAGCGTGCCAAGGCCGAACTTCTGGCTGTGATGAGCCACGAGATGCGCACCCCGCTGAACGGCATCCTGGGGACAATCGAACTGCTGGAGATGTCGCGCCTGACCGCCCGGCAAGAGCGGTATGTCGCGGCCATGAAGACCTCGGCCGGGCTGCTTTTGCACCATGTAAATGGCGTCCTCGGCATGTCGCGCGCTGAATCGGGGCAACTGGACCTCAAACCCGATGCGGTGGACCCCGCCGCATTGATCCAGGAACTGGTCGAAAGCCAGCGCCACGCGATCGAGGCGAATGGCAACGGGATCCACGCCGATGTCCAGTCGGCGCCAGCCCGGATCTGGGCCGATCCGCTGCGGTTGCGGCAGGTGATCCTGAACTTGGTTGGCAATGCCAACAAGTTCACCCGGTCGGGCGAGATCCGGGTGGAATGCGACGGCACCGCCGACGGGCAGGCGGTCGAATTCCGAGTCATCGACACCGGCATCGGCATCCGCGAAGAGGACCTGGAACGGGTCTTTGAAGAGTTTCGCACCCTCGACACAAGCTATAGCCGCAAGGCCGAAGGCACCGGCCTTGGCCTTGCCATCGCGCGTCGGCTGGTCCGTGCCATGGGGGGCGACATCGGTGTCGATAGCGAGCCGGGCGAGGGCAGCCTGTTCTGGGTCCGCCTGCCGATCGGCGCGCCCGACACCTTGCGCGAGGCTGACCGGCGGGCGGCGCTGGACGACGCCTCGACCACCGCGGCGTCCGAAGAGACCGCACCGCTGCAGATACTTCTTGTCGAGGACAACCGCATCAACCGCCTGGTCGCCCGCGACATGCTGGAAAGCCTGGGCCACCAGGTGTTCGAGGCCCACGACGGCCGCGAAGGCGTGCATATCGCCGGGTTGCAGGCCTTTGACGTGATCCTGATGGATATCAGCATGCCCGAACTGGACGGCGTCACCGCGACCGGACTGATCCGTGCCTCGCAAGGGCCGAACCGCGCGACCCCTGTCATCGCCCTGACCGCCCACGCCCTGCCCGAGGATGCCGAACGGTTCCATGCCGCCGGCATCACGGAAACGCTGACCAAGCCTTTGTCTGTCGCGTCCTTGCGCAAGACGCTTTCAGGGGTCGGACAGGGCCCGGATCAAGACCCGACGCCCCGAATGGCAGGTGTGCTGGCCGAGCTTTCGGCCCAGCTTGGGCGCGAGAAGGCCCAGGACCTGCTGCGGACCTTCTGCCGCGAAGGCGATGACCTGATGCAGCGGATCGCCGCCGCGTCTTGGGCAACCGAAACTCCGGCGGCGCGGGCGGATGCGGTCCACAGGCTTGCCGGGTCGGCTGCCGTTTTCGGGGCCAGCGCGCTGCAGTCGGCGCTGCAGGCGCTGGAGACGGATTACCGCCGCCTGGACATGGACGGCGCGCAGCTTCGCCTGGATGCACTGGTTCCAGCCTGGAATGCCACGCGGCAGCAGATTGACCAGTGCCTCGGCCCTTAAGGCGACGTCGTCCAGGATAGTAAGTCCTGTGCGCTGGCCGCGAAAAAAGAAGAACCTTGCATCCGGCCGCTCCCCCAGCCTGCGCGGTTCCGATGCCGGAAAAAGCGGCAGATCATCCCCTGCGGCCCGCATCAGCCGGTAAATTTCGCCATGGGGCTTGACCCGTCCGGCAGGGGTCATAAGCTGGGGCCTAGAAATCGGCAAATCGTCGGGTGGCAATCAAGCCTTGCATGCGGACCTACCAGGGTCCGCAGCAGGGTCTTTCGGGTTTTGGGGGATGGTGGTGAAGCGACGGATCGAGCTGGGGTTGCTCTTCTCACGCACTGGCAGCTACTCGCTGATTTCCGAGGCCTGCCGCTCCGGCGTGCTGGGTGCCATCGCGATGGTGAATGCCGATCCGGCGCTGGACCTCAGCTTTGTCCCAGTCGAGCGCGATCCCGGCGGCAATGCCGATGCCTATGGGCCGCTGTGCGAGGAGATCCTGCGCGACACCAGCGCGCGGCATGTGGTGGGCTGCATCACGTCCTGGAGCCGCAAGGAAGTCATCCCGACGGTGGAGAAGTTCGGCGGCACGCTGTGGTATGCGGTGCCCTATGAGGGGTTCGAGGCGTCGGACCATGTGGTCTATACCCATGCCTGCCCGAACCAGCACCTTCTGCCGCTGCTGGACTGGGTGATGCCCACGCATGGCCGACGCGCCTACCTGACCGGCTCGAACTATATCTGGGGCTGGGAAATGAACCGGCTGGCGCGCGAGCGGATCACCGCGGCAGGGGGCGAGGTGCTGGGCGACCGCTACCTGCCCATCGGCTCGCGCGAAGTGGGGCGGATGATCGAGGAGCTGCGCTTTGCCCGGCCCGATTTCATCCTGAACTCGCTGATCGGGCCGTCGTCCTATGAGTTCATGGCGGCCTATCGCGCGCTGGGGCTGGAGGATGCGCATTTCCGGCCCGACCGTTGCCCGGTCCTGTCCTGCAACCTGACAGAATGCGAGTTGCCCGCCTTGGGCCAGGCGGCCGAGGGGCTGGTCGCGGCTGGGCCGTACTTCCGTGGCGTGCCGGGCTGGCCGGGCGCGGGCAACTTCGGTTCCTCGCATGAGGCGGCGGCGTTCTCGGCGGTGATGGAGTTGGCGCGCCTGTTGGCCGGGCGCGCGGGGGCCGAGAACTGGCCCTTGTCGCAGCTTCTGGCCGACCGGGGCGGCATCGTCGATCCTGACACGCATCACACCGTCCTGCCGGTGATCATCGCCCGGGTCGAGGGCGGGGCCTTTCGCCCGATCAAGCGGTGGGAGGCGGTGCCGGGCGACCCCTATCTGACGCGCAGCAGGCAGGTTCAGGCCCCGACCTTGCGGGTGGTGTCATGAAGCGCCGGGCGATCCGCATTCCCAATCTTGGCCATGCGCAGGCGATCATCCTGCACCGCCCGCATCCAACGGTGCAGGCGCTGACCCGCCAGCTGACCGCGATCGGCTTGGCTGTCACCCAGGCCTGGCCGGAACTGGGGCCCGAAGCTTTGGCCGCCGACTATGTCTTCTTTGATGCCGACATGGGCCATGACGGCATGTTTCCGTGGGAGGCCGGGCATCCGCCGATCCCGATGATCGCGCTGATCGGATCCGAGGCGCCGGGCCGGATCGAATGGTCGCTGAAGGCGGGCGCACATGCGCAGCTCTTGAAGCCGGTCGGCGACAACGGGGCCTATTCGGCACTTCTCATCGCACGGGATGCGTTCGACGCGCAAAAGGCGCTGTCGGCCGAGATCGCGGACCTGCGGCGGCGGCTGGACGAACGGCAAACCGTGGTGCGGGCGGTGACCCTGCTGGCCGCGCGCGGCAAGTCCGAGGCGGAAGCCTATGCCCAGCTGCGGCAGATGGCGATGGCCTGGCGGATCAGTTTCGAGGATGCGGCGGCGCGGATCGTCGCGGCGCAAGGGGGGCCGGATGACCGTTCTCAGCGCGGCTGACGCCCCGCCCCAGGGCGCGCTTTCCCGGCTGCTGCGGCGCAAGCTGGCGCTCTTCGGGCTGGCGATCATCGTTCTGGTCGTGGCCGGGGCGGTCTTTGCGCCGTGGATCGCGCCCTTCGCGCCGAACGACCAGATGTTCGACGGCCTGACCCTGGAAGGCGCGCCGATGCCGCCGGATGGCAAGTTCCTGTTGGGCACCGACCTGCTGGGCCGCGACCTGTTCAGCCGGCTTCTTTACGGCGCGCAGACCTCGCTGATCATCGGGGTGGTGGCGAATGGCCTGGCGCTGGTCATCGGAACGCTCGTGGGCATCACGGCGGGGTTCTACCGGGGCTGGATCGGCGGCATCCTGATGCGCTTCACCGACCTGATGATGGCCTTTCCGGCGCTGCTGCTGGCGATCTGCCTGGCGGCGCTCTTCCAGCCCTCGCTCTGGATCGTGGCGCTGGTCATCGCCCTGGTGAACTGGGTGCAGACCGCGCGGGTGATCTTTACCGAGACCTCGTCCCTGGCCACCCGCGACTTCATCGCGGCCGAACGTACGCTGGGCGCCGGCAACGCCCGCATCCTGTTCCGTCACATCCTGCCGCACCTTCTGCCCACGATCATCGTCTGGGGCACGCTGGGGATTTCCACGACGGTCCTGCTGGAGGCGACGCTGTCCTTCCTGGGGATCGGCGTGCAGCCCCCGACGCCAAGCTGGGGCAACATCATCTTCGAAAACCAGACCTACTTTCAGTCCGCCCCCTGGCTGGTCTTTATTCCCGGTGCCGCGATCATCCTGCTGGCGCTGGCCTTCAACCTGGTCGGCGACGCCCTGCGCGATGTCCTGGACCCCACGCAACGGGGGCGCGACTGATGGCCGCCTATCTTCTTCGCCGCCTGATCCAATCGGCGCTGATCCTGCTGGGCGTCAGTTTCATCACCTTCTTCCTGCTTTACGTTCTGCCCGCCGACCCCGTGCGCCAGATCGCGGGCCGCTCGGCCACCGCCGAGACGGTTGAAAATATCCGGCAGCAGCTGGGTCTCGATAAGCCCTTCATCGTGCAATACGCCCGCTACCTGGGCGGGCTGGTGCAGGGCGACATGGGCCGCAGCTACCTGCAAAAGACCGAGGTGGCCGAGCTGATCTGGTCGCGCCTGCCGGCCACGCTGCTTCTGATGTTCGGCGCGATCCTGTGCGAGCTGGTGCTGGGCCTGACCATGGGGATCATCGCGGCGCTGTGGCGGGGCAGGGCGGTGGACCAGGTGCTGATGGTCACGTCCTTCGTCACCGTCTCGGCCCCGCAATTCGTGGTCAGCCTGCTGCTGCTGTATGTCTTTGCGGTCAAGCTGGGCTGGTTCCCGATCGGCGGTTACGGCACCTTTGCCCATCTGGTGCTGCCGGCCGTCACCTTGGGAATCCTTGGGTCGGGCTGGTACAGCCGCATGATGCGCTCCAGCATGATCGACGTCCTGCGCGCCGATTACATCCGCACCGCCCGCGCCAAGGGGCTGGGCCGGGCACGGATCGTCCTGCGCCATGCGCTGCCGAATGCCATCCTGCCGGTGATCGCGATGATCGGCATCGACATCGGCATCTTCATGGGCGGGATCGTCGTCGTCGAAAGCGTGTTCGGCTGGCCCGGCATCGGCCAGCTGGCCTGGCAGGCGATCCAGCGCGTCGACATTCCGATCATCATGGGCGTCACCCTGGTGTCCGCCTTCGCCATCGTCCTCGGCAACCTGCTGGCCGATCTTGTCGCGCCATGGATCGACCCCCGCATCAAACTTCGCTGAAACCCAACAGGAGAGAGACAATGAAGAAACTGCTCGCATCCACCGCCGTCATGCTGGCGCTATCGCTGCCCGCCCTGGCGCAGGACTACACCCCCGATCCGGCCGCCAAGGCCGGTGGGTCGATCACCATCACCTACAAGGACGACGTGGCCACGCTTGACCCCGCCATCGGCTATGACTGGCAAAACTGGTCGATGATCAAGTCGCTGTTCGACGGGCTGATGGACTATGTCCCCGGCACGACCGAGCTGCGCCCGGGTCTGGCGGAAAGCTACGAGATCTCGCCGGACGGCCTGACCTACACCTTCAAGCTGCGCGCCGGCGTCAAGTTCCACAACGGCCGTGAGATGACCGCCGAGGATGTGAAATACTCGCTGGACCGCGTGACCAATCCCGCCACCCAGTCGCCCGGCGCGGGGTTCTTCGGGGCCATCGCGGGGTTTGACGCGGCAGGCGAGGGCGGGCTTTCCGGCGTCGAAGTTGTCGATCCGCTGACGGTGAAGATCACCCTCTCGCGCCCCGACGCAACCTTCCTGCATGTCATGGCGCTGAACTTCGCCTCGGTCGTGCCGAAGGAAGCGGTGGACGAAGCGGGCGCTGACTTCGGCAAGAAGCCGGTCGGCACCGGGGCCTTCAAGCTGGCGGAATGGACGCTGGGCCAGCGCCTGGTGTTCGAGAAGAACGCCGACTACTGGCGCGCCGGGGTTCCGTTCCTGGACTCGGTGGTGTTCGAGGTCGGGCAAGAGCCGGTCGTCGCCCTTCTGCGCCTGCAGAACGGCGAAGTTGACGTGCCCGGCGACGGCATCCCGCCCGCCAAGTTCACCGAGGTGATGGGCGACCCGGCCCAGGCCGCGCGCGTGGTGCAGGGCGGCCAACTCCACACCGGCTATATCACCCTGAACGTCGGCATCGCGCCCTTCGACAAGCTTGAGGTTCGCAAGGCCGTCAACATGGCGATCAACAAGGAGCGGATCACCCAGATCATCAACGGCCGCGCGGTTCCGGCGACCCAGCCGCTGCCGCCGTCGATGCCCGGCTATACCGAGGGCTACGCGGGCTATGCCTACGATCCCGAAGGTGCAAAGGCCCTGCTGGCCGAAGCGGGCCTGGCTGACGGGTTCGAGACTGACCTCTACGTGATGAACACCGACCCGAACCCGCGCATCGCGCAAGCCATCCAGCAGGACCTTGCGGCCATCGGGATCACCGCGAATATCCAGAACCTCGCCCAGGCCAACGTGATCGAGGCCGGCGGCGCGGGCACGGCCCCGATGATCTGGTCCGGCGGCATGGGCTGGATCGCCGACTTCCCCGATCCGTCCAACTTCTACGGCCCGATCCTTGGTTGCGCGGGCGCGGCGGAAGGCGGCTGGAACTGGTCCAAGTTCTGCGACGAGGCGCTGGATGCCAAGGCCATCGAGGCCGACAGCATGTTCGACCCGGCCCAGGCCGCGGACCGGCTGAAGCTGTGGTCCGATGTCTATGTCGGCGTGATGGAACAGGCCCCCTGGATCCCGGTCTTCAACGAGGAACGCTACACGATGAAGTCGGAACGCATGGGCGGTGAGGATGCGCTGTACGTCGATCCGGTCTCGATCCCGGTCAACTACGACTACGTCTGGGTCAAGCAGTAATGTGCAAGGCCTGCGACTACACGATCCACGGCGCGCAGCACCATTTCGGCTGGGACAATACCCTGCCGCCGGCGCTGCGCGTCGCACCGGGCTCGACCATCGAGTTCCACTGTCACGACTCTTCGGCGGGCCAGCTTGGCCCGTCGTCGACGCTGCAAAGCGTGATCGACCTCGATTTCGGCAAGATCAACCCGGTCTCCGGCCCGATCTACGTTGACGGCGCCAAGCCGGGCGACGTGCTGAAGGTGACGCTGGAGGGGTTCCAGCCCAAGGTGTTCGACGGCAAGGGCTTTGGCTGGACGGCGAACATCCCGGGCTTCGGGTTGCTTGCTGACCAGTTCAAGGACCCGGCCCTGTGCCTGTGGTCCTATGACCCGACCAGCATGGCGCCCGCGATGTGGGGGGCGTCCGCCCGTGTGCCGCTGAAGCCCTTCTCGGGCACCATCGGCAATGCCCCGGCCGAGACGGGCCACCACTCCGTCGTGCCGCCCCGGCGGGTCGGTGGCAATCTTGACATCCGCGACCTGACGGCGGGCGTCACGCTTTACCTGCCGGTCGAGGTGGAGGGGGCCCTGTTCAGCGTGGGCGACACCCATGCCGCGCAAGGCGACGGCGAGGTCTGCGGGACGGCCATCGAAAGCCCGATGAACGTGGTCCTCACGCTGGACCTGGTGAAGAACCAGCCGCTGAAGTCCCCGCGCTTCACGACGCCGGGGCCGGTGACGCGGCATCTGGATGCCAAGGGCTATGAGGCGACCACGGGCATCGGGCCGGACCTGATGACGGCGGCCAGGGACGCAGTGTCGGGAATGATCGATCTTCTGACCCGTCAGCAGGGCATCTCGGCCGTGGACGCCTACATGCTCTGTTCGGTCTGCGGCGATCTGCGGATTTCCGAGATCGTCGACATGCCGAATTGGGTCGTCAGCTTCTACTTCCCCCGGGTCGTTTTCGAATGACCCTTGCGGAACCCCTGCCAATCCCCGGGGCGGCCACCGCCCCGGAGCCTGTCTTGCGGGTCGAGGGGCTGTGCGTGTCCGCTCGCACCGAACAGGGGTTGAAACCCCTGGTGCAGGACTTGTCCTTCACTCTTGCCAAGGGCGAGACCCTGGCCATCGCCGGGGAAAGCGGGTCGGGCAAGTCGATCACCTCGCTTGCGATCATGGGCCTTCTGCCGCAGCCGGCCGTCAGGGTGACCGGCGGGGGCATCCATTTTGGCGGGCAGGACCTGACCGGCCTTTCCGAACCGTCCCTCCGCAGCATACGCGGCGACCGGATCGCGATGATCTTTCAAGAGCCGATGACCAGCCTCAACCCGGTGATGACCATCGGCGCCCAACTGGCCGAGGCGATCCGCGCGCATGAAACCGTGGGCCGCCCCGAGGCACGCAAGCGGGCCGTCGAGGCGTTGCGCGCCGTCCGGCTGTCGGAACCCGAAAAGCGGATGGGCCAGTATCCGCATGAGCTTTCCGGCGGCATGCGCCAGCGCGTGATGATCGCCATGGCGCTGGCCCTGCGGCCCGAGGTGCTGATCGCCGACGAGCCGACCACCGCGCTGGACGTGACCGTACAGCGCGAGGTGCTGGACCTTCTGCGCGACCTGCAGCGTGACCTCGGGACCGCGATCATCCTGATCACGCATGACATGGGCGTGGTGGCCGAGATGGCGGACCGGGTTATCGTGATGCGTCAGGGCCGCCAGGTCGAGACGGCGGCCACCGCCGAGATCTTCCACCGGCCGCAGGCGGACTATACCCGCGCGCTTCTCGCCGCCGTGCCGCGCATGGGGCGGGGGACGGCGCGTCCGCCGGTGACCGGCGCGCCGATTGCTCGACTAAGCGACGTGGTGGTCCGCTACCCCCTGCGCGGCGGGCTCCTTGGCGGTGTCACGGCCAATGTCCACGCCGTGGAACACGTCAGCTTCGACATCCGCAAGGGCGAGACCTTCGCGCTGGTCGGTGAATCCGGCTGCGGCAAGTCGACGATCGCCAAGGCGCTGGTCGGGCTGGCGCCGCATCAGGGCCGGATCGAGATCGCGGGGCAGGCGATGGCGGGGCCGGACCCTGCCGGGCTGAAGGCGATGCGGCGGCGGGTGCAGATGGTGTTCCAGGACCCGATGGCCGCGCTGAACCCGCGGATGCGGGTGGGAGAGCTGATTGCGGAACCGCTGCTGATCCACGGGATCGGGGACGCGGCCAGCCAGCGCGACCGGGCGGCCGACCTGATGGCCCGCGTCGGGCTGGAGGCGGCGCAGCTGGACCGGTATCCGCACGAATTCTCGGGCGGGCAGCGGCAGCGGATCTGCATCGCGCGGGCGCTGGCCTTGCAGCCGGACCTGATCATCGCCGATGAAAGCGTCTCTGCGCTGGATGTGTCGGTGCAGGCCCGGGTGCTGGAGCTGTTGCGGGCCCTGCAGGCGGAGTTCGGGATGTCCTACCTTTTCATCAGCCACGACATGGCGGTGGTCGAGAATATCTCGGACCGGGTGGCGGTGATGTATCTGGGGCAGGTTGTCGAGATGGGGACGCGGGGGCAGATCTTCGGGAACCCGCAGCACCCCTATACCCGCCGGCTGATCGAGGCGGTGCCGGTGCCCGATCCGGGCCACCAGCGGCCGGGCGGGGTCCGGCTGTCCGGTGAGGTGCCGTCCCCGATCCACGCGCCGGGCAAGGGGCCGCAGCGGGTCGCGCTGCGGGATGTGGGAGAGGGGCATCTGGTGGCCGAGGGGACAGGTTGAGGCGGTCACCGCGCTTCGTCTGTCCACGGTGGACAAAAATGGAGTATCTTGCAAAACCAATGGCTTGCGGGATTCCATTTACTCTTGCTTAATCTGTGGCCCCAAGGCCGAAACGGGCTCGGCTCAGGTGGCGGCTGGTGGCCGTTGGCGCGGGTTTGGCGTGGTGCCCGATGACGGGCAGCGAAGGATGGGCGACGCATTGGGATGGCCCGTCCACTGGGTGATGCGGGCTGTCGATGCAAGGGGCTACGCCCGCGTTATCGGCGCCTTGGTCGGTGCGCGCCGGAGAGTCAACACACGGTCGGCTGGTGGCCGTTGACGCGGGTTTGGCGGGGCGCCTGATGACGGGCAGCGAAGGATTAGCGACGCATTGGGATGGCCGGTCCTGAGGGTGATGCGGGCTGTCGATGCAAGGGGCTGCACCCCGTTGCCGCGTTGGTCGGTGTGGGCCGGGTTACCGGTGCGGGGGCGTGCTGCACCCGTGTTATGGCGCGCAGGTTGGTGCGCGCCGGCCTGTGGCGGCGGTCACAAGTGCAAGGTCAACGCAGGCGCTGGCCGGTGGGGTCGAAAAGGTAGAGGGCGGCGGTCCCGAACCCGGCGGTGAAGGGTTGGCCGGGGGAGAGGGTGCGGCCGCCGGTCACAAGTGCGGTGACGAGTTCGGCAGAGCCGGGCGCGCGGGCGTGGACCAGGGTTTCGGAACCCAGATGCTCGACCACCTCGATGACCAGATCAAGCGACTGGGCGCCGGTCGCGCTGATCGCCTGGGGCCGCAGGCCAAGATGCAGGGGGACGCCTTCGGCCGGAAGCGCCGCGAGGGGTGGCAGGGGAACGCTCTGACCGCCGCAGCCGGGCAGGACCAGCCGGTCGCCCTGGCGCGTGGCGGCCAAGAGGTTCATCTTCGGGCTGCCGATGAAGCCCGCAACGAAGAGGTTGTCGGGGGCGTCGTAAAGCTGCAGCGGGCTGCCCACCTGTTCCACCCGCCCGTCGCGCAGGACGACGATCTGGGTGGCCAGGGTCATCGCCTCGACCTGGTCATGGGTGACGTAGACGATCGTGGTTCCAAGCTGCCGGTGCAGGCGGGCGAGTTCCAGGCGCATGTGGACGCGCAACTCGGCATCAAGGTTCGAGAGCGGCTCGTCGAACAGGAAGAGTTTCGGCTGTTTCACGATGGCGCGGCCGATGGCGACGCGCTGGCGCTGGCCGCCGGAAAGCTGGGCGGGCTTGCGGTCGAGAAGGCTGTCGAGTTGCAGGATGCGCGCGGCCTCGGCCACCTTGGCCGCGACCTCGGGTTCGGGGCGGCGGGCGCTGCGCAGGGCGAAGGCGATGTTGTCGCGCACGGTCATGTGCGGGTAAAGCGCATAGCTTTGGAACACCATGGCCAGGTCGCGGTCCCAGGCGGGCACCTGGGTCACGTCGCGTCCGCCAACCAGGATGCGGCCGGCGCTGGCTTCCTCCAGCCCCGCGATCAGGCGCAGAAGGGTGGACTTGCCGCAGCCAGAGGGGCCGACAAAGACGCAGAAGGCGCCGTCCGGGACAGACAGCGAGACGTCATGCGTGACGCTGTGGCCGCCAATACGTTTCGACAGGTGTTCCAGCCTGAGATCGGCCATGTGCTATCCCTTTACCGCGCCTGCGACCATCGAGCCGGTGATCCGGCGATACATGACCAGCCCCAGAACCAGGGGCGGAAGGGCCGCCACCACCATGACAGCGGCGGCCAGGCCCCATTGCACGCCCCCGCCCGAGGTGGCGAAGAAGAAGGAGGCGCCGACGGTCATCGGCACCGCCTCACGCGTGGTCAGCATCAGGCCGAAGAGGAACTCGTTCCAGGCGGTGATGAAGCCAAAGACGAAGGTGGTGATCAGCGCCGGGCGGCAGAGCGGCAGGACCACGCGGAGGAGGAGGCGCCCGGTGCGGGCGCCGTCCATATGGGCGGCCTCTTCTATCTCGGCCGGGATTTCGGCGACGGCGTTGACCAGCAGGAGGAGGGCCAGCGGCAGGTTGACGATGGCCAGGATCAGGCCAAGGCCCAGCCGGGTGTCCAGAAGGCCCGCGACGCTGAACATCATGTAAAGCGGGATCGCGAAGATGATCAGCGGCAGGGCGCGCAGGTTGACGACCAGCGGGAAAAGGACGCCCCGTCCGACCCCGCGCCGCACCATGGCCCAGGCCAGCGGGAAGGCCACCAGCATCGGCAGCACCGCCCCGATCAGCGCCGCGACGGTCGAGTTCCAGAGGTAATGGTAGACGTTCAGCCGGTCGCTGACGGTCAGGACGGTGGCGAAATTCTCCAGCGTCGGGGCCTGCACCCAGAGCGAGGGGTTGCGGCTGACCTCTCCCGCCCCCTTGAAGGCGGTGATCAGGGTGGCGATGACGGGGAAGTTCAGGATGAAGGCCGCAAAGGCAAAGACGATCCAGCGGAGGGTCATGCGGGGCTTCATCGCGCGGCCTTTCGGGTCAGGCGCTGGGCCAGGGCAAGGGCGAGGAAGGCGGTGACGAACAAGAGGATGGCTGCGGCCATGGCCTTGCCGATCTCGCCCCGGCGGAGGAAGGTTTCGTAGATGTAGATCGACATCGAGGTGGTCGACCCCCCCGGCCCCGCGCCGACCAGGGTGTAGATGTTGTCAAAGACCCGGAACCCGTCGATGAAGCGGATGAACAGCGCGACCCAGACGGTCGGCAGCATCAGCGGCAGTTCGATCGTCCAGAACCGGCGCCAGGGACGGGTGCCGTCGACGGCGGCGGCTTCGCGCAGATCCTCGGGGATCGACTGGTATGCGGTGAGGAACAGCAGGAAGGCGAAGGGGGTCCATTGCAAGGTCTCGGCCACGACGACGGTCTTGAAGACATGCGCGGGGCTGAGGAAGGCGGGGGACCAGCCAAGCCATTGATAAAGGTAGTGCGGCAGGGGGCCGGCAAATTCGTGCAGGACCAGGCGGTACATCAGGCCCATCATCGCGGGGGCGACGATCATCGGGATGATCAGGATCGCCACGGTCCAGCCGTGCAGGCGGACAAGCGGGGCCAGGTAGACGGCGAGGGCGAGGCCAAGCGCGCATTGCAGGACGGCGGTGATCGCGCCGAAGCGCAGCGAGAACCAGGCGGCTTGCCAGAAGGTCGGGTCGGCCAGCACCTGGCGAAAGTTCGCAAGGCCCGAGAATTCGGGGCTGGTCAGGGTCTGGAAGCTGGTGTCGGAGACGCCGTAGACCAGGGCAAGCACGGTGGGAAAGCCCAGGATCGCCAGCAGGAACAGCACCAGCGGCGCGGCGAGGATGGCGTTTTCGCGTCGGTTGGTCATCCGGGCCTCGGGTTCGGGGGCGCGGGCGGATCGGGGCCGCCCGCGCCTTTCGGGGTTACTTCAGAAGATCGGCCATCGCGGTGGCGGCGTTCTTCAGGGCGGTGTCGAGGTCCTGGGTGCCGGCCCAATAGCCCGTGAACTCTTTCGCCTGGGCCTCATAGACCGACAGCGCCTTTTCCGAGGTGCCGCCGTTCATCACGAAGCCATAGGTCGAGGCGTATTCGCCCACCTGCACCAGATCGGGCCGGTCGGTGGCCAGCTTGGCCGCCGTCTCTGCCGCAAGACCGGGCGCGCCGCCGGCCTTGGCATAGGCGAGGGCCGCCTCTTCGGTCGAGAGCCATTGCAGGAAGGCAATCGCGCCCTCCTTGTTCTCGGCCGCCTTGTTCAGGCCAAGGCCGAGGCCGTGGATATGGGTGAACTTGCCGTCCGGGCCTGCGGGGGGCGCGGTGGTGCCGGTGGCGGCCTGGGCGGCCGTCAACTCACCCGCCGCGGCGTTCCACTGCACCATCGCCGCGACCTGGCCCGCGGCATAGGCCGCGTTCGCCTCGGCATATTCATATGAGGTGGAGTCGGGCGGGGTCGCGCCAAGGTCAAACAGCATCTTGACCTGGGACAGCGCGGTGCGGAACGCCTCGGAGTCGACGGTGATGGTGCCGGCGTCGTCCATCCAGTTGCCGCCATAGCTGCGCGGCCAGGAGTGGAACACCATCATGTTGAACAAAAGGTTCTTGGCCTGGATCACCGTGCCATAGCGCGTCGGGCTGTCGGGGTTGACCGATTGGCTGAAGTACAGCGCATTGGCGACGAAATCCTCCCACGTCCAGTCGGCGGGGGCCTTGGGTTCCATCGCCTTGCCCAGGTGCTGCTGGGAAATCTCGGCATATCTGGCCTTGGCGGCGTCGTCGGCCATCAGCGCGTCGGTCAGGTCCAGGCGGAAGTAGAGAAAGTGCAGCGACAGGTCGGTCGGGACGCCATATTGCTGGCCGTCGAACTGCATGGTCTTGAGAACCGTGTCGCCAAAGACCGCGCCGGCCTGGTCGGACAGGGTGATCGGCTCCATGTAAGGGGCGTAGCGGCCGATGGAGTAGGTTGCAATCAGGTTCACGTCGAAGGCGGTGCTACCGGCCGCGAGGTCCACTTGGAGCTTGTCGAAAAAGCCGTCGCGCGAGGTGAACAGAAGCTCGACCTTGTTCTCTTCGGCGAGGTCGGGTTGGGCGTTGTAGACCTCGGTCACGGCGCGCAGCGCGGTTTCCTCGGGGCCGCCGGGCCAGCCAAGGACGGTGACCTCGGCCTGGGCGAGGCCGGAAAGCAGGGATAGCGCCGCCGCTGTGGCGAGAAGGTGCATCTTGCGGGTCATGGGGTCTCCTCTCTGTTGGGTTGTCTTTTTCTGGCTAGATCGGCAATCCCGATCACGCCGGCATCCCTGCCAAGCGCGGCCGGTCGCAGGGTCGGGCGCACCAGCGGCTGGAACTGCGCCACCGCCTGCGCCACCCGGTCAAGATAACCGGGTGCAAGGCCCACGCCACCGCCGATCACGGTATAGCGCGGGTCGAACATCAGTTGCAGGTCGTGGCACAGCCGCGCCACCCGCCGGGCCGAGGTTTCGATCACCGCATCCGCCCGGGTATCCCCGGCAGCGGCGGCGGCAAAGACCGCGCGGGCGTCGGGGGCAAGACCCAGACGCGCGCCTTCGGCCGCGATGAAACGGCCCGAGGCGCCGTCCTCGAATCGGGTTTCGGGGCCTTCGGGCAGGGGCAGGACCTGGCCGAAATGGCCCGCGACGCCGCCCCTGCCTTGCAGAAGCCGGCCGTTGGCCACCACGCCGCCACCGACCCCGGTCGAGACGGTGAGGAACACCATATCCTTGCCTTCGCCCGTGCCATGGGCGTATTCGCCCCAGGCTGCGGCCTGCGCGTCGTTGGCCAGCGCCACCGGCACGCCAACCGCGGCTTGCGCGGCGTCCTGCAGGGGAAAGCGGCCGTCAAAGGCCAGAGTGCCGGGGTTCAGCGCGCGCCAGTGCCGGTCCTTCACCAGGCCCGTCACGGTGATCCCGGCGCTGTCGAACTGTCCGGTCCAGGGCTGGGCAAGGGCGGCCATCTGGCGAACCCAGGCCTCGGGGCCTGCCGCGCGGTCGGTTGCGGCTTCCACTCGGTCGATGACCCGTGCGCCTTCGACCAGCGCGACAAGAAGCTTCGTCCCGCCAAGGTCCACGGCCAGGGTGCGCTGGCCTGACGGGGCGAGCGGTTGGGCGTGGGCCATCGCCTCGACGAACCAGCCGGTGACATGTTCGGTGCGCGTGATGGCCGAGCCTGCGACCACCGCATCGGCCCCGGCCCCGATGGCGCGGGCGGCAAGGGCGGGCAGGTGATAGCGCCCTTCGGCCACGACGAAACCGCCGGTCCGGCGCAGGGCCTGCACCAGATGCAGGTCGGGCGCGTCGGGCACCGGGCCGCCGGTATAGCCCGACATGGTGGAGCCGAGGATTTCCACGCCAAGGGCATGGGCCGCGACCCCGTCTTCGGGGAAGGCGCAGTCGGCCATGGCCAGTCTGCCCGCCGCATGGATCGCGGCCACCAGGTCGGCGCGGGGCACGGGGCGGTCGCGGTCGGTGGCGTCGAAGGCGATGATGTCGGCCCCGGCGTCGGCCAGCGCCTGCACGTCCTGAAGAAGGGGGGTGATGCGGACGAAGCTGTCGGTCAGGTCGCGCTTGATCAGGCCGATCACCGGGGCGTCGGTCTGCCGGCGCACGGCGCGCAGGTTTTCCGCACCCTCGATCCGCAGGCCCGCCGCGCCCCCGGCAAGTGCGGCCATGGCGAAGGCGGCCACGATCTCGGGCCGGTCCATCGGGCCGCCGGGCACGGGCTGGCAGGATACGATCAGCCCGCCGCGCAATCTGTCGAGTAGTCCGGCCATGATTCCCTCCGCCATCCGAGGGTGGCTGGGGGCGAACTGGTATGCAAGAAAAACCAACTGGTATGCACCATCAGCGTCCCAAGTCGGTGAGGAAGTCGTAAAGCGCTCCGTTGTAGCGGGTTTCGGTGAATTCGACCGCGCGGCCGTCGGCCAGGGCGCAGCGGCGTTCAATGATAAGCAGCGGCGCGCCGGGCTCGGCCTCCAGCAGTTCAGCCTCGACCGGGGACATCAGGCCGGCGCGGATGCGTTGCGCGCCCCGGACCGGGGCCACGCCAAGCGCGCGCATGGTGGCGTAGAGTGAGGCTTCGACCATCTCGCCCGAGGGCAGGATTGCCTGGGGGAGGGTGGCGCGTTCGATCGCCAGGGGGCGGCCGTCGGCGGTGCGGATGCGGATCAGGCGAACCACGGGGTCGGTGGCGGAAAGGCCAAGGGCCATCGCCTCGCTAGGGGTGGGAAGCACGGTTTTCCGGGAAATCCAGCGGTGGCCGGGGATGCTGCCGCGCGCGGCGAGTTCGTCGGAAAAGCCGGTGACGGTGGAAAGCGCCTTTTCCACCCGCTCGGCCACGCGGGTCTGGGCGCCCTGCTGGCGGCGCAGGCGGCCTTCGCGGGCCAGAAGCTCCAGCGCGCGGCGCAGGGTGACGCGGCTGATGCCAAGGGCGGCGGACAGGTGCCGCTCGCTGGGCAGGGTCTGGCCGGCGCCGACCTCGCCCGTCGCAAGCGCATCGGTCAGCACGGCGGCAAGGCGCTGGTAGAGCGGCTGGTCGGGGGCCGGCTCGGCCAGGGCGGCGCGGATCCGGTCGATCAGGGGATCATCGGCCATTCGGGGTCCGGTCTGTAACTGGTAGATACCAGATTAGCCAGCCGCGGCCCGCCTGGCAAGCCGCTTTGGCGCGGCCTCAGGGCGGTTGGCGGCCGCGACGGGCTGCACCGATGACTGCGGTGGGGGCAGTCCAAGGCGGGCGCGGGTCACGCGCCAGCGGGCCTATGGACGGTCGTGACCGGCGAAGCGTCCCTGACCCGGTGCGGCAGGCCGTCAGAGCCAGGCCCGGATCGCAAAGGCCGCAGTCATGCCGAAACCGATGGTCGCGATCAGCCCGCGCAGGACGGGTCGCGGGATCCGCCGTGCCAGCGGTGCCCCGGCATAACCGCCGAGGGTCGAGGCCACCATCATCAGCGCCGCCTGAGGCCATGCCACCAGCCCCGCCACGGCAAAGGCCGCGACTGAAATGGCCGACAGGACAAAGGACAGCCCGGTCTTCAGCCCGTTCATCTGATGCAGGTCACGCATCCCCCACAGCGCGAACAGGGCCAGCAGCATGATGCCCAATCCGCCGTTGAAATAGCCGCCATACAGGCTGACCAGCAGCAGACCGGCAAGGCCCAGGGCCCCGTCGCCGGTTCCCGCTGCGGTGCCCTGTCTGGCCAGCCGGTCGCCGAAGAGGAACAGCAGCGTGGCAAACAGCAGCAGGCCCGGAACGATCCGCGAGAACGCCTCGTTCGAGGAGACCATGAGCAGAAGCGAACCGGCAAGCCCCCCCACAAGTGTCACCGCCGAGAGCCGCACCATCTGTCGCAGGGGCACGCGGGCCAGCTCGGCCCGGAACCCGATGGCGCCGGCAAGGTAACCCGGAAAGACCGCCACCGCGCTGGTCGCGTTGGCCACGACCGGAGGCACCCCCGCCAGCACCAGGGCCGGGAAGGTCAGGAACGTGCCGCCGCCCGCCACGGTGTTCATCACCCCTGCCGCAAAGGCGGCAAGGCCCAGCATCGCAGCCTCGGCCAAGGTCACGATGCCACTCCGTCCCGGGCTGTCGCAGGCGGGGCGGCATGGTCCACCGCAAGGACGGTCAGGGTCCGGGTTTCGCCGCTGCGGGTTTCCCAGGGGAAGCTGGCGCCGATCTTCAGGCCCAGAAGCGCAACCCCGATCGGGGTCAGGACCGAGGCGCGTCCTGCCTCGATGTCGGCCGCTTCGGGCCAGACAAGCTGGGCCGTCTGCACGCGGCCGGTGGCCTCGTCCCGCCAGGTCACGCGGCTGCCGATTGCGGCGACATCCGCGGGCACACGCGCGGCGGGCAGGATGCGGGCGCGGGCCAGTTCTTCAAGAAGGCCTTCTGCAAGCGCCGGCGCCTTTGCGGAAGCGCCTTCGACGAGGGCTTCCAGACGGGTGACGGTTTCCTGGGCGATGGTGATCTGTGGGCGACGGGGTTTCGACATGAGGGGAACTCCTGCGGGCGGCCGGGCAATCGGCGGTGCCGGGAATGAAGGACGGTATCTGGCTGAAATCCCCGGGCGCTGTCCTGATCGACCCGCGCGAGCGCCCGGGGCCTAGGAGCGGCCGTGCGACGTGTCGGTCCTTGACCGGTCTTTGCAAGATGGGATCAGGATTTCCATCCGGGCAGGCTAGCCGGTGAGTCCAGAAAGGTAAACGGCTTGGGGGCCGGGCCGCCACGACATGCCGTTCAGTCCGCCATTACGGGCGGGTAGGTCGGTGGGAAAAGGTCGGTCACAGCGGGATGCCCCCAGGTGCGGTCGGGGTATTTCGCCAGCAACCCTTCGAACTGGCGCTGCACCTGGTCTCTGGCGGCCTCCATGTCGATCCCGGCCACCTTGCCATCGCGCATCGACAGCCGGCCATCGACAAAGACCGCCCGGGTCACGCGACCGGTCGCGCCGAAAACCAGGGTCTGGACTGGGTCGATGGTGGGCGCAAAGCCGGGATCGGACAGGTCGAAGATGGCGATGTCGGCAAGACAGCCGGGGGCCAGCCGACCAAGGTCTGCACGGCCAAGCGCGTCTGCACCGCCGATGGTGGCGGCGTCGAAGATCTCGGCCGTGGTCAGCCCGGCGGCCCCGCCTTCGGCCGCCCGGCCCATCATCAGGCCGATGACCATGTTCAGCACCATGTCGGGCGGCGCGGTGTCGGTGCCCATGCCGATGCGAATGCCCATGTCCCGGCACTTGCGGAAAGACCGCAGCATCTCGCCGTCGCGGGCATAGACCAGCGGGCAATGCGCGATGGTGACGCCGTGGTCGGCGTAGAGGCGCAGGTCGTCGTCCGTGGCCTCGACCGCGTGGGGGGCGATCAGCCGGTCGTGCAGCAGGCCGTGCGTGGCCAGCCAGCGCGGGGCCGTGGTGCCGTGCAGGGCCTCGACCGTCTTTCGCTCCATGCGGCCCTGGGCCATGTGCAGCCGCACGGGCAGGCCACGTTCGGCGGCCGCGGCCATCGTCCGGCGCAGCAGCGGCAAGGTGCAGGTCTCGACCCGGTCGGGGGCGAGCATCGGCTGGATCAGGCCATCGCAGTAGCCCGCAATCCGGTCGGCGAAAGCCAGCGCATCGTCCAGGCCCTGCTGCCCGCGCGCCTCGTCGAACTGCGGTTCCAGCACCCCCGGCGCGGTGCAGACCATCCCGCCCGCGCGATAGGCCGGTCCCAGCCAGACGCGAAGGCCCATCTCGCCCGCCGCCCTGGCTGCGGCTTCGAACTCGGCCACGGTTTCACCCCAGGCGCGGTAGAACAGCGAGGCGATGGGCAGGGCGGTGGTGATGCCGTTCCGCAAGAGTTGCGCAAAGGCGAAGCGCTTCTGGAAGGCCAGTTCCTCGGGCGTGTACATCTCGTAGGGGCCGCGGTCGACATAGGACTGCGGCCAAACCCGGCCCTTGGCCCAGCCGGGGCCGTAGTCGACGGTCAGCAGCGTGGTGTCGATGTCCGACAGGGCGTCGAGATCGACAAAGCCGGGCGAGACCAGCACCTGCCCAAGGTCGATCCGGCGCGCGACCTCGCCGGGGAAGGCGGGGCCGACGTACAGGACGCGCTGGCCTTCGATGACCAGTTCGGCGTTTTCCAGCAGGCGGTGGGTGCCGCCGGCATGGCCCAGGATCCAGCGGGCGCGCAGCGCGGTGCGGCCCGAGGGGCGCTGGCCGAGGGCAAGGGCATCTAGCGTCATCGTTTGCCCCATGTCAGCCTGCCGCCCGCTTGTCGCCAAGGGTGACCTGCGCGGCCTCGTGATGCAGCAGATGCTCGGGCTTTTTCAGTTCGAACTGGCGGTCCGAGGTGATGTAGCTGTCGGCGTGCAGCCGGGCGATGGGCTGGTAGGTGTCCGGGTTCACATAGCGCCCCCCTGCGTCCAGGCAGCGGTCGTCGACATGCATCTGCACGACCTCGCCGATCACCAGCACCCGTCGGGGATAGTCGAGGATCCGCTCTACCCGGCATTCGAAGGCGCAGGGGCTTTCGGCGATGCGGACAGCGTCGACCTGCCGGCCGGGCACCGGCGTCAGGCCGGCGAAGGCCACCTCGTCCACGTCCGAAGCGAAGTTGATCCCGCAGAGGATCATCGCATCGGCCAGGCCCATGTCCACCATGTTGACGACAAACTCGCCGGTGCGGCGGATGTTGGCGACGGTGTCCTTTTCATCGCCGTTGCCCCGGTTCTGGATGCCAAGGGCCACGATGGGCGGCTCATGGGCGAAGACGTTGAAGAAGCTCATCGGCGCGGCGTTGTCGTGGCCGGCGGCAGAGCGGGTGGTGACCAGCGCGATGGGGCGCGGGCCGACGAAGTTGGTCAGCAGGCGGTAGCGGTCGGCTGCGGGCAGTTGGGTGAAATCGACGTCCATGTTTGCTGACCTATCCCGCGACAACCACGCCGCGGCGTACCACCCGGCGGGCGGCGGGGCGGCGGCAAAGGGCGTCGCCGCCGTTCATCGCATCGATCATCACGAAATCCGCCCGGCTGCCGGGGTAGAGGCCGTAATCGGCCAGCCCGATGGCCCGGGCCGCCTGCGTGGTCGCGCAGCCAAGGGCGCGGCGGAAATCCTCGTCGGTGTTCCAGTCGAAGCGGAACGCGGTCAGGAAGGCACGCTCCAGCATGTCGCCATTGCCAAGCGGCGACCAGGCGTCGCGGATGCCGTCCGAGCCGCAGCAGACGGTCACGCCCATCGTGGTCAACTCCTCGACTGGCGGCACGGCCACATCGGCCGGGGCCGAGGTCATCAGCGAGATGCCAAGGTCGGCCAGACGCCGCCCGATCCGTTCCAGCCGGGCGGCGGGGATCTGGCCCAGGCAATAGGCGTGGCTGATCATCACCTTGCCGGTCAGGCCCGTGGCCTGGGTGTGGTCGGCGATGCGTTCGACCTGCCAGGCGCCGAGGTCGCCCTTGTCGTGCAGGTGGATGTCGACGCCCGCGCCGGTCTGGGTCGCAAGATCGAAGACAAAGCGCAACTGCCCTTCGGGGTCGCCGTCGATGCCGGCCGGGTCAAGGCCGCCCACCGTCTCGACGCCCAGGGCGATGGCCTTACGCATCAGGTCGGCGGTACCGGGGCGGGACAGAAGGCCCTGCTGGGGAAAGGCCACGAACTGCAGGTCCACGCGATCCGACCATGCCTCGCGCAGGCGAAGCATCGCCTCGACATGGGTCAGGCCGATGTCGGGGGCCACGTCGATATGCGAGCGGACGGCAGTCGTTCCAAAGCGCAGCATCTGCTCCAGCAGGCGCCCAGCGCGCAGTTCGGGTGGCGTGGTGCAGGCAGAAAGGACGCGGCGTTCATTCTCGATATAGTCGCGCAGGCGGGCGGCGCGGCGGCCGGGCTGCCAGGGTTCGCCCCAAAGCGTCTTGTCCAGATGGACATGCGGCTCGACAAAGGCGGGAAGGACCAGCCGGCCTTCGCCTGGGATGGCGTCGGGGGCGGTGACGTCCGGGCCGATCGCGACGATGCGGCCCTGGTCGCAGCGGATGCCGATGGCCTGGCCACCCAGGTCGCGAAGGTCTGTGAAGGTGGTCGGTGCCATGCTGCCCCCGGAAGGTTGGGGCACGGCCCGCTGCGGGCCGTGCCGGTCAGGTCTTAGCCCTTGAGGCGGGTCCAGATCTTGTCGCGCAACTCACGCGCCGCGGGCCCACAGTCCTGGGTCGGGACCAGACGGCTGGAATATTCCTCGGGCATGTTGATCGCGTCCATCGCGCGCCACTGGTCGCTAAGGAATTCGTCCGCCTTCATCGCATTGCCATAGGCAATCGCATTGGACACGGCGGCGGCATTCTCGGGCTTCATCATCCAGTTGATGAAGATCTTCGCATTCTCGGGGTGCGGCGCGTTGGCGGGCACGGCAAAGTTGTCCCGGAACATCGGGGTGCCTTCAGCCGGGTAGATGAAGCGGATCGTATCGCGCTGCGCCGTCGCCCGCGCGGTCGCGCCGTTCCAGACATGGTGCAGCGCCACCTCGCCCGAGGCCAGCCGGTCCACCGTGCTGTCCGAGCTGTAGAGTTTCAGCTTCGGCTTCTGCGCTTCCAGAAGGTCCAGGATGCGCTTGGCGTCGTCGTTGCTTTCGGTGCATTGCGGGATGCCAAGATAAAGCGAGGCCGCAAGGATCACGTCGCTGGCCGTATCCAGCGCGGCGATCTTGCCTTCAAGTTCCGGCCGTGGCTCGAAGTATTCCTTCCAGCTGGCCTCCAGCACGCCACCTTCGACCTGGGCGCTGTCATAGGCGATCCCGGTCACGCCCCAAAGGTAGGGCGCGGTGTATTCGTGCGTCGGGTCGAAGTCCGGGTTCTTGAAGGCGTCCTTCATGTGGACGTAGTTTTCCATCGCGTTGGTGTCGATCTTCAGCAACAGACCGTCGGCGATCAGGCCAGGAATGACATAGTCGCTGGGCACGATCACGTCATAGGCCGCCCCGCCCGACTGCAGCTTTGCCAAGAGAGTGTCGTTGCTGTCGAAGCCGTCCAGGATGACCTTGATCCCGGTCTCGGCCTCGAACTTGGCCAGCAGTTCGACCGGATAGTAGTCGGTCCAGTTGTAGAAATAGAGCGTCCTTTCCGCGTCCTGCGCGGCGGCGGGAAGGGCCAGCAGCGTGGCAAGCGCGGCTTTGGCGAGGATGTTCGGTCGGGTCATGGTCTCTCCTGTTGGGTGTTATCGACGAAGGCGGGTCAGGGCAAAGGACAGGCTGACGAGAAGGATCGAGATCACCAGCATCACCGTCGAGATCGCGTTGATTTCCGGGGTGATCCCGGCGCGGATGGCCGAGAAGATGTAGACGGGCAGCGTCGTCGTGCCGGGGCCTGACAGGAAGAACGAGGTCAGGAAGTCGTCGAGGCTGGTCACGAAAGCCAGGGTGAAGCCGGCCAGCACCCCGGGCCACAAAAGCGGCATCGTCACCCGGCGGAAGGTGCGGAAGCGGTTGGCGTAAAGGTCCTGCGCGGCCTCTTCGTAGGTGCCGCTCATGCCATCCAGCCGGGCGCGGATCGGCAGGTAGGCGAAGGGGATGCAGAACACCGTATGGGCCAGGATCATTGCGCCAAGGCCAAGCTCGATGCCCACCGCGACGAACAGGATCAGCGTGGCGACGGCGACGACGATCTCGGGCAGGATCAGGGGCAGCCGCAGGATCGTCTCGCTGGCGTTGCGGCCGGGAAAGGCGCGCCGGGTGGCGAGGGCGGCGAGAAGGGCGATGACGGTCGCCGCTGTCGCAGCACTGATCGCAAGAACCAGTGAGTTCCAGGTCGCCGCCCGGATCGAAGGGTTGTTCAGGATGCGGACGTACCAATCCAGCGAGGCATGGGTCCAGACCGTCGCCGTGCGGTTGGCGTTGAAGCTGTAGGCGATCAGGACAAAGACCGGCAGGTAAAGATAGGCCAGCACGAAAAGCGAGATTTCGCGGGTCAGGGGGAAACGGCGGATGTTCATGCGGACCTCCGGTTGCGCCACAAGGCAAGGGCGGTCATCGCAAGCAGCATCACCGCCAGCAGCACGACCGAGATCGCCGCGCCGAAGGGCCAGTTGCGCGAGGGGCCGAACTGCATCTGGATCACGTTGCCCAGCATCAGCGTCTTGCCGCCGCCCAAAAGGGCAGGGGTCACGAAGGCCCCCAGGCAGGGAATGAAAACCAGAAGCGAGCCGGCCAGGATACCGGGCATCGCCACCGGCAGGATCACCCGCCGCAGGGCCCGCGCCCGGGTGGCGCCCAGGTCATGCGCGGCCTCGACCAGGCGCCAGTCGAATTTCTCGAACACGGAGTAGACGGGCAGGACCATGAAGGGCAGGAAGGAATAGGTCAGCCCGATTGCCACCGCCACGTCGTTGTAAAGCAGTTGCACCGGACCGAACGGCCACAGCGCATCGACGGCCATCCCCAGCCAGCCGCCCTCACGCAGGATGATCAGCCAGGCGTAGTTGCGGACCAGAAGGTTGGTCCAGAACGGGATCGTCACCAGCAGCAGCATCACCGCCCGGCCGGTTGGCGACAGGCTTGCCATCCACAAGGCGACCGGCAGGCCAAGCATCAGGCACAGAAGGGTCGTCACCGCGGCCTGCAATACCGAGCGCAGGAAGATCACCAGGTAATTGGTGTTCAGGATAAGGGTGCCGTCGAAATCCTCTTCCCAGACCAGGCGCTGGTAGTTGCCGATCGAGGGGGCGGACCCCCAGTCGACACCGGCAGTGGTGCCCTTCTCCAGCAGGGAAACCCAGCCCATCAGGCCAAGGGGTGCCCCGACCAATAGCAGGATCGCGACCAGCGCGGGCAGCATCAGGACGATGCGGCGCAGGGTGTCGGACTGGGTCATTCCTGAAGCACCTGCAGCGCGTCGGTCGGGAGCGCGATGCCGACGCGGCTTCCCTTTTCGGGGGCCGCCTGCACCGGATCGGACTGGCGGATCAGGAAGTCCCCGCCACTGGCGAGTTGCAGCTTATGCAGCGTCGCCGTGCCCAGATAGGCGCTGTGGACCAGCGTCGCGTCCATCACCCCCGTGCCGGCAGCGACCAGTCGGGCCCGTTCCGGCCGGATTGCCAGCGTCACGGGCCCAGGCCGGGACACCTGCACCGGCAGGGTCTGGCCGCCCGCCACCCGAACGCCGCCGCCCGTCGCCTCGCCGTCCAAGAGGTTGATGTCGCCGATGAAATCCGCGACGAAGCGGTGCGTGGGCGCCTCATAGATTTCGCGCGGCGGCCCCATTTGCAGGATGCGCCCGCCCTGCATCACCGCCACCCGGTCCGAGAGGGCCAGCGCCTCTTCCTGGTCGTGGGTGACGAACAGGAAGGTGATCCCCGCTTCGGCCTGCAACTGCTTCAGTTCGATCTGCATTTCCTTGCGCAGCTTCAGGTCCAGCGCGGACAAGGGTTCGTCCAGCAGCAGAAGCTTCGGCCTGGGGGCCAGCGCCCGGGCCAGCGCCACGCGCTGTTGCTGCCCGCCCGACAGGTCCGAGGGGCGGCGGCGGGCGTAGGTCTGCATCCGCACCATCTCCAGCGCCTCGCCGACGCGCTGGCGGATCTGGTCGCGGGGCAGGCGCTGTTCTTCCAGCGAGAAAGCGACGTTCTGCTCGACCGTCAGGTGCGGGAAGAGCGCGTAGTTCTGGAACACGGTGTTGACCGGCCTGCGGAACGGCGGGGCGTGGGTCACGTCCTGCCCTTCGATCCTGATAGAGCCGGAATCGGCGATCTCGAACCCTGCGACCAGGCGCAGAAGCGTGGTCTTTCCGCAGCCGGACGGGCCCAGCAGCGTGAAGAACTCTTGCCGGGCAATGTCGACCGAGACGTCGTGCAGGACGCGGACCGCTGCATCGCCGCGGCCGAAGGCCTTGCTTACGCCCCGGATCGTAACGGTGTTCGTCTCTGCCATGCGGGCCCCCAGCGTCCAGTCGCTTGAGGTTGGCAGATTGCATACAATCCTGTCAACATTGCATGCGAGAATTTATGTGGATTGCATACGATCCTTGGGGCGTCGCCTGTTTCTCTTTACGGATCGCCCATCTGCGCAGCGAAATCGGCCAGCACTTGCCGCACGTCGGTTCGGGGTCGCACCGAAAGCTGGGCGCGGGCGGCGACGTCCTCGACGTGGTGTTCCATCAGGTCGCCAGCCCGCAGGAAGTCCCCCGTCACCAGCGCCTCGACGATGGCCCGATGCTCGCGCGCGCCGCAGTCCGCCGAATGGGGCCGGCCATACATCGTCATCACCAGCGAACAACGCGAGATGATCTCGACCAGGTAGCGTTCCAGCAGGGGGTTGCCGGTCAGGCTGGCAAGGTAGAGGTGGAACTCACCGGCCAGGCGGATGGCTTCCACGTCGCTTTTTTCGGCCAGGCGGGTTTCCTCTTCCACCATGGCCAGCAGGCGCTTTTGCGCGGCGGCGTCGATCCGGCCGGACAATTGCCGGACCATCGCCCGTTCCAGTGCCGCGCGGATCACGAAGATGCCACGGCCCTCTTCCAGCGAGGGGTTGGCGACGAAGGCACCGCGGTTCGGGATCAGTTCGACAAGGCCCTCGGTCGCCAGACGGCCAAGCGCCTCACGCGCTATGGTGCGTGAGGCCCCGAACGCCTCGCCCACGGCGTCCTCGGGCAATCGGGTGCCGGGGGTCAGGCGCTGTTCCAGGATGGCCCGCCGTAGGGCCAGTTGCACCTTTTCGGTCCGTGTGGGCGTGCGGGCCCCGGTGTCCGGGCTTTTCTTGCTAAGCGGCATGGAGTTGTTCCCCCGATTCGGACTGGACTGTATCCGCTATTCCGCCGGGTGCCAGAGGACGGCCCGACCGCCGCCCCGTGATCACGGGATCGCGCCCGGCGCGGTTATCGCTTTATTTCTGATCCGGGCGGGGTAAGAGACGATCATGCCGTCAGCCCAACCCCTTGCGTCCTTCCGACAGAAAGGCCTGCCTTTGCTGGGCTGGCTTGTGGTGATTCTGGCTGTGCTGGTCCTGACCGCGATGACGGAACAAAGCCGGCTGGAAGCTGAGTTCGAGAACGAAGCCAGCATCCTGCACCGGCTTTTGTCGCAGCGGGCCGATCAGCATGATGCGCATATGACCGCGCTCTCCGCGCTGGCCAGTGCCGACAGCGGCAACCGGCCCGACCTGTTCCTTCAGGTCGCAGCGACGATCAGCCGGTTCTATCCGCGGATCGTGGCCATTGACCTGGTGGCGCTGGCCAACGATCGTGAACGTCTGACCACGCGTTCTGGCCTGGGGGCCGAGCAGATCGCCCTTTTGCGCGCGGCGGCCATGGCGTCGGAGGGGCAGTTGGACCTGCGGGCGGCCCCTTGGGCGCCGGGACGCTATCTGCTGGTCAAGCGCAGCCCCAACACCGACGACGCAAGGTTCGCCCTGGCGGTGGAAGTGGACGGGGTGGCGCTTGTCGATGTCAGTGCGCCGTTCTGGGCGCGACCTTCGGTGCGCTGGTCGTTGCTGTTGCCGGATGGTGCGCTGCTTGCTGGGGCAGGCCGCCTCGGCACGCCGGATTTCGAGAAAACGCTGGGCAGCCAGTCGCAGCCGCTTGTCCTGCAGGCGGACTTTGCCCCAGGACTGACGGACCTGTTGCCGGCGGGGCGGCTGGTGGCCGTCGCAGTCCTGACCACACTGGTCTATCTTGGGCTGGTCCTTGGGCTGGGCCAGTATGCCCGCGCCCGTCGTGCCGAACGGCAGGCCTATCTCAGCGGGCAGGAGGCGCGTCTGGCCCATGCGTCCCGCGTCAATACCCTGGGGGAAATGGCCAGCGGCATCGCCCATGAGCTGACCCAACCGCTGACGGCAATCCTGAGCCAGGCCCAGGCCGCGCGGCACCTGTCCCGGCAGGGCGATGCCGCCGCATTGGAGCAGGCCACGCAAGGCATCGCGGACCAGGCCAAGCGCGCCTCGGCGATCCTGGAGCGGCTGCGCAACTGGACCGTCCCCGCGCAGGACACCGACCGCATCGGCGCGCTGGGAACGGCGCTGCGGAACGTCGAACTTCTGCTGCAGCCCGAGGCGACACGCCGAGGCGTTCAACTGCGCTTCGATGCGGCCCCCCCGACCGTTGCCATCCGGGGCGATCAGGTGGAACTGGAGCAGATCATCTTCAACCTGGCGCACAACGCGATCGAGGCGGCCTCTGGTCAGCAGGGGGGCGAGGTCTTGGTCCTTGCCCGACAGGCGGATGATCAGGTCGAGGTGGACGTTGCCGACAATGGCCCCGGCGTGGCACCCGATTTGCGCGACCGCCTGTTCGAGCCCTTTGTCACCGGCAAGCCGGGCGGAACCGGCCTGGGTCTGGCCCTGTGTCAGCGCCTGGCCGAGCGGATGGGCGGCGAGGTGCGCCTGGTGTCGGCGCATCCGACCCTGTTCCGGCTGCGCCTTCCGGTCCACGCCCCGCAGGACGGGGGGGCACAGCCATGAGCCTGCCGGTCTATCTGGTCGACGACGACGACGCGGTGCGCGATGCCATCGCATTGCTGTTGCGGACGGTGGGCTTTCAGGTCCGCAGCTTTGCCTCGCCCGATGGCCTGCTTGCCGGTCTCGACACGCTGGCACCCGGTTGCCTGATCTTGGACATCCGGATGCCGGTCATGTCCGGCCTGAAGCTGCAGCAGGCCCTGCAGGAGCGGGGCGTGTCCTGGCCCACCGTGGTCATCAGTGGCCATGGCGATATCGAGGCCTGCCGTCGCGCCTTTCGCAACGGGGCCATCGACTTCCTGAGCAAGCCTGTGGACGAAGAGGACCTGATCGACGCGATCCGCAAGGGCCACGAGATGCTGGAGCGTGACAGCCGCCTGGCCGCCGAAGCCGCCGAGGCCAGGGAATTGCTGTCCCGCCTGACCGCGCGCGAGGCGGAAGTGCTGGAGATGATCGCCAAGGGCCTGACCACGCGCCAGATCTCGGACGCGCTGGGGCTTTCGGCGCGGACCGTCGACAGCCACCGGGCGGCGATTGCCGCGAAGGTCGGCACCACCTCGCCGGCCGAGCAGACACGGATCTGGCTGGATGCGGGCGGTCCTCGGTAGTTCTACCGAGGGCCGTGCGAGGTCTACGAATATGCCGGGCGGCGACGGGGGGGTAGGGGTCTTTCATCAACCCCGAAGGAGGACCACGATGATCCGCAAGCTTGCCCTGACCGCTGCGCTGCTGGCCCCGATCTCTGCCGTCGCGCAGGATCTGCCGACCGCGCCATACCTGCCGCTGGAGATGGCGACGACCGCTGCCGAGGCCGCCCTTGCGGCCTGCGCCGCCGAAAAGCACAATGTCACCGTGGCCATCGTCGCGCGTGACGGGGCGACGAAGGTGGTGCTGAAGGCCGACAATTCCGGGCCGCATACCGCCTCCAGCGCGACCGGCAAGGCGTTTACCTCGGCCGCGATGGGCCGCGATACTGCCGATCTTGCAGGGTTCATCGCCGAGAACCCGCAGAATGCCGGGCTGCGCGACATGGATGCGCGTCTGGTGATCCAGGGCGGGGGCCTTCCGATCAGGATCGGTGGCGCGCTGGTCGGCGGGATCGGTGTCGGCGGCGCGCCGTCGGGCGATGTCGATGCTGCTTGCGCCCGCGCCGGTCTGGACGCCATCGGAGCGGAATGACCGACTGTACCCCTGGCCGGCCGCTAGGGCCGGCCAAACCACTGGGAGATTTCGCATGAAAGCCTTGCTTCTTCTTGCCGCCCTTGTTGCGGTCAGCCAGTCGGCCGTCGCCCAGACCGCGCCCTCGCCGGCCGAGGTTGCGGCCTATGATGGTCTGCACCGCGCCGCGCATCTGGGCGACCTGGACGCCATCCGCAGTCTGATCGCGGCCGGCGCGGACCTGAACGCGCGCGATGCCAATGGCCGCACGCCTGCGCATGTGGCGGCCTTCGCCTCGCACGACGCGGCGCTTGAGGCGCTAGCCGTCGCCGGTGCCGACATGAACGCGCTGGACGATCAGGTCTATGATGTGCTGACCATCGCCGCAGTCGCCGACGATCCCGAGATGGTGACGCTGGCCTTGCGCCTGGGCAACCGTCCCGACCTGATCACCAGCGTTTATGACGGCACGGCGCTGATCGCGGCGGCGCATCTGGGGCATCAGGAGGTGGTCCGTCGTCTTGTCGCCGGGGGCGCGCCGCTGGATCACGTCAACAACCTTGGCTGGACCGCCCTGATCGAGGCGGTGATCCTGGGCAACGGCGGTCCCGGTCACATCGAGACGGTGCGTGCCCTGGTCGCGGCCGGGGCAGACCGGACCATCGGCGACCGGGACGGCGTGACACCGCTACAACATGCCCAGGCGCGGGGGTATGACGAGATCGTCGCGATCCTGCGCGACAGGTAGTTGCGCGTCGGCTGGCGGCACGAACAAGGGCGCACCACGGTTCAGCCAGTGACCACGCGCCCGGTGGACCAAGCGGTCTTGTTGACGGATTTCCCTGAACGCCCCGGCCGCTTTCCAGCCTTGCGCAGCATGATCCCTGCCTTGTATGCGCTGACCCGAATGGCGCTTCTATGCTTGGATAGGCAGCCGGCAGTGCCCATGTTGCGTCGGGCATCCCGCTTCCGGTGCGGCCGGACGGGAATTCGCGGGCCAGGACAGGACGAACGACGCATGACGACGGGTGCCAACGATACAGGTCATCCAGAACGCCCCCTGGCGCAGGACGCCCGCCGCCTTTCCGTTGCGCCGATGATGGACTGGACGGATCGGCACTGCCGTGTCTTTCACCGGCAGATGACGCGGCGGGCGATGCTGTACACGGAAATGGTGACCGCCCCGGCCATCGTCCACGGCCCGAAACCCCGGCTGCTGGACTATTCGCAGGTGGAACATCCCGTTGCGCTGCAACTTGGCGGTTCGGACCCGCGTGAGCTGGCCGAGGCCACGCGCATCGCCAACGCTTGGGGCTATGACGAGATCAACCTGAACTGCGGCTGCCCGTCGGACCGGGTGCAGTCGGGCTGTTTCGGCGCGGTGCTGATGGAGCGGCCCGAACTGGTTGCCGACTGCGTTCGCGCGATGAGGGGCGAGACGGATGCCCCGGTCACCGTCAAATGCCGGATCGGCGTGGACGAGCAGGACCCCGAGGCGGTGCTGCCCGCCTTTATCGAGACCCTGGCCGGGGCAGGGGTGCGGCATGTCATCATCCATGCGCGCAAGGCCTGGCTGCAGGGCCTGTCACCCAAAGAAAACCGTGAGATCCCCCCGCTTGACCACGACCTGGTGGTGCGGATGAAGGAGCAGTTCCCCGAGCTGCTGATCTGCATCAACGGTGGTATCACCTCGCTGGCGCAGGCCAGGGTTTTGTTGGACCGGGGCCTGGATGGGGTGATGATCGGCCGGGCGGCCTATCACGATCCGGCCAGCACCCTGATCGGGGCCGATGCGCTGTGGGGCGAGGATTTCGCCCCCGACGCCATCGCTGTGGTTGACGCCATGCGCCCCTATATCGCCGAGCATCTGGCGCAGGGGGGCAGGCTGCACCAGATCACCCGGCACATGCTGGGCCTGTTCACCGGCAAACCCGGCGCCAGGGGTTGGCGCCGGGTGCTGTCGGAAAACGCCTCACGCAACGGCGCGGGCCTTGATGTGATCGACCGCGCGCTGGCCGAGCTTCAGGCCAGCGCCGCCGCCTGACGCGACCGCACCAGCCGCGACAGGGCCAGCACCAGAACGCCGCACAGCGCGATGGCCCCCAGCATCGGCGTGGCAGTCCCGTCGAAGAACGGCCCCACCGCGGCGATCATCACCCCGCCCGCCAGCATCTGCAGCGTGCCGCCCAGCGAGGAGGCGAGCCCGGCGATGTCGCCGTGCTCGTCCAGCGCCATGACCATCGCGGTCGGGATGATCAGCCCCAGGCAGGCATTGGCCAGGAACAGCCCCGCCACGCACAGCCACAACGACATCACCCCCGCCAGGGCCAGCGCGAACAGCGCCACCGTGAAGAGCGCGAACCCGGCCGAGGCCCAGGCCATCACCTTCGGCGCGCCGTGGCGCATCCCCAGCGGTCCCGCCATCTGCGAGGCGGCAAAGAAGCCGATCGCGTTGATCGCGAAGGCGATGGAAAAGCCGGTCGGCGACAGGCCGAAAGCGCCAGTGTAGACAAAGCTGGCACTGGCGATAAAGACGAAGAAACTCGCCATGCCAAAGCCGCCCAGGAAGGTCAGCCCCATGAACAGGGGATCGGTGAACAGGACCGCCGCCCCCCGCCGCATCGCGGACCAGTTGAAGGGCTGGCGGTCGGCCTTGTGCAACGTCTCGGGCTGGAACAGCGCCAGGATCGCCAGGCTGGCAACCCCCGCGATGGTAAGCGTGGCGAAGATCGACCGCCAATCCCACAGCGCGATCATCCCCGACCCGGCCAGCGGTGCCAGCATCGGCGAGACCGAGATCACCATCATCACCGCCGCCATCAGCCGGGTGGCCTGCGGGCCGGTGTACAGGTCACGGATGATCGCGCGCGGCACCACCATCAGCGCGGCGCCGCCCAGCCCCTGGATCGCACGGCCGAAGGTCAGCCACTCCACGGTGGGCGCGAAGGTGCAGAAGGCCGAGCCCAGCATGAAAACCGCGATCCCGGCATAAAGCGGCGGCTTGCGCCCCCAGCGGTCGGCCCAGGGGCCGTAGATCAGCTGTGCCAGGCCGAAGGCGATGAAGTAAGCGACAATCGTGCCCTGCATCGCCTGCACGGTCGTGCCAAGGTCCTTGGCGATGGCCGGCATCGCCGGCAGGTACATGTCGATGGCAAAGGGGCCAATGCAGGACAGAAGTCCCAGCACCAGCGCCGGGCGCAGAATACGGTCGGACATGAGAAAGCCTTTGAAAATTGGGGCGGGGGCCTGGAAACGCTGGCCCCGACTCGAAACGGACGGGTTGCATACCATTCGGTATCCACCTTGGCCAGAGCCTTTGTCTCTGGCCCTCGGGCAGGGGGCGGGCTATGTCCGGCGCAAGTCGTCAAAGGGGGCCGACATGCCAGAACTTTCCCTGCTTCTTCCCATGCTGGCCGCGCTGGTGGTGATCGGTGCCTTTGCCGGAGTGGTCGGTGGCCTGCTGGGTGTGGGCGGCGGGATCGTGCTGGTGCCCGCCTTCTTCTACGCCTTTGGCGCGCTGGGCTATGGCGGCGATCAGCTGATGCAGATCTGCGTCGCCACGGCAATGGCGACCATCGCGATCACCTCGGTCCGCTCGGTTGCGTCGCACAACAAGAAGGGCGCGGTGGATTGGGCGGTGCTGAAGACCTGGGGCCCAGGCCTGATCATCGCGGCGGCCGTGGGAACCTTCGTTGCCTCACGCCTGTCCTCGTCCACGCTGCAAGCGGTGTTCGGGACACTCGCCGGGCTGGCCGGCCTGTGGATGGCTTTCGGTCGTGACAATTGGCGGCTTGGGGCAGCGATGCCGGGCCAGCCGGTGCGCAGCCTTCTGGCCGGGGCGGTCGGCTTCTTCTCGGCGATGATGGGGATTGGCGGCGGGACCTTCGGGGTGCCCTTGATGACGCTCTATTCGATGCCGATCCACCGCGCGGTCGCCACGGCCTCGGGCTTCGGCGTGCTGATCGCGGTGCCGGCGGTTCTGGGCTTTCTGTTCCTGCCCGTGGCGGACGCGCCGCCCTATACCCTGGGCGCGGTGAACCTGCCGGCCTTCCTGGTGGTGATCGGGACGACGCTTCTGACCACACCCCTGGGCGTGCGGCTGGCGCATTCGATGAACCCCAAGCCCCTGAAACGCGCCTTTGCGGTCTTTCTGACGCTGGTCGCGCTGAACATGCTGCGCAAGGTCCTGGGATGGTGAACCCGGGCTGGCAGCGGATTGGTCCCCACCCGGCGATTGCCGCCTGGGCCGAGGCCGCCCGCACCGCCGCTCTGGATCACCTCGCCACCACGGATGAGGCCTGGCGCTGTGGCGGCACCTGGTTCGTGGGCGTCGATGCGCTGCCGAACGAGCCGGACGGCAGTCTTGCCGGCACGCCCTTCCCGTGGGAGGCCCTGCCTCTGGCGCCCGAACCCCTGCACCGCGTCCAGCTTTCGGTGATCCGCCCCGGCTATCCCCAATCCTCGGCCGAGGAGACGCCCGCCGCCTTCGCCTACCGCCGCGACCGCGACGCTGCGCATCTGGACGGGCTTCTGCCCATCGGCCTGCAGAAGCGCCGCATGGTGAAAGAGCCGCATGCCTGGATTCTGGGCTTGCCGCTGAACGAGACGGGTGCCTCGCCCCTGACGGTGTGGGAGGGCAGCCACGAAATCCTGCGCGCCGCACTGCTCAAGGCCCTGGAACCACATCCCCCTGCGGCTTGGGGAAAGGTCGACATTACCGAACCCTACCAGCGGGCCCGGCGCCAGGTCTTTGCCAGCTGCCGGCGCATCGAACTTCCGGTCCGGCCAGGAGAGGCGACGCTGCTGCACCGTCTGACGCTGCACGGTGTCGCCCCATGGCAACCGGGCGACCACGCCCCCGCCGAAGGCCGGATGATCGCCTACCTGCGCCCGCAGCTTTCCTCGGTCGCGGCCTGGCTCACGCGGCCCTGATTTTCTGTCTTAAAATATCCTCAGGGGGTTTGGGGGCAGAATGCCCCCAGCCGGAGACAAGCGGACGCAAGTCCGCGCCGGCGACCCCAAGACTCCGTGCCGCAGGCACTCCGCTTGACTAGCGGTCCAGCCGGGCCTGACGCCCGCCGCGGCGCTTGGCCAGACGGGGCGCGCGCTCTGGCAATTCCGCCATCACGGTCGCGCGTTCCTCATGCGTCAGCCGGGACCAGCGGCTGATCTCGTCGATGCTGCGATAGCAGCCGACGCAGATCCGCTCCTCGGGGTGTACGACGCACAGCTTCACGCAAGGTGAAGCAATCTCGTCGCGCTTCCAGACATCGTCCTTCAACCCGTCATCCTTCCCGTCAGTCCCTGGCAAGATGCGCCATCCGGTCCAGCGCGCCTTGCAGGATATAGCCCGCCGCCACCTGGTCGATCACCTCTTTCCGACGCTTCCGCGACGTATCCGCCTCCAGAAGCGCCCGTTCGGCCGCGACGGTCGACAAGCGCTCGTCCCAATAGCAGATCGGCAGGGCGGTCAGCTTTTCCAGATTGCGCGCGAAGGCCTGAGTGGCCTGCACGCGCGGCCCGACCGAGCCGTCCATGTTCAAGGGCAGCCCCAGCACGATCCCCGCCGCCCCCCGCGCCTCCAGCAGGGCCAGAAGCCTGGCCGCATCGATGGTGAACTTCTCGCGCCGGATCACCTCGATCGGGGTGGCCACCTGCCGGCGCAGGTCCGACAGCGCCACCCCGATGGTCTTGTCGCCCAGGTCCAGCCCGGCAACCGCCCGGTTCGGCGGCAGGGCCGCGGCAAACTCTTCGATTAAGGCGCAGATCATGGCGACAGCCCCGTTTCCACCGCCGCCAGCCGCAGGAAGGACAGTTCCGCCGGCCGCCCCTCGAAGCGCACCTTGGCTTCGTCATAGATGGTCTGCGCTTCGCTCAGCCGCTCCAGCACCGCCAGCGAGCGGATCAGGCGGTCCCAATCCTCGACATCGCCGCCCTCGGTCGCCAGCCGCTCGGACAGCTGCGCGACCATGCCTTCGATCATCGCCTGCCGCTCTTCCGGAGTCATCTCGGCGGCGGTGGCCATGTCGCCTGCGCTGGGCCCGCGCGCGTCGGGCAGCTGGTAGGTGAGACCGGCCCGCCAGGCGACCTCTTCGATCTGGGCGCGCAGGGGTTCGGTCCAGGGCGCATCGGCTGGCCCGGTTTCCAGAAGGTCGCTCCACAGGGCGAAGCCGCGGTCGTAGCGGCCCGCCTGAACGAACATCAGCCCCGCGTAATAGCGCGCCAGCCCCTCGGTCGGGTCCAGCGCAAGGGCGGCCTGCAACGCGACCTCGGCCTCGGGCGAGACATAGCCGCCGGCTGCGGCAATCATGATCTCGGCCAGAGCGGCCTGGTCCGCTGCGGTGACAGCCGTGCCCTTTGCCGCGATCAGCCGGCGCTGGGCGGCCTCGGCTGCTGCGAAGTTGCCAAGCGCGGTCTCGTTGCGGGCCAGAAGCTCCAGCCCGCGCGGGTCGTCGGGACGCTCTTCCACGGCGCTGCGCAGCGAGTCCATCAGCTTCACGAAATCCGGGTCCACCTCTGGCGGCGCGACCTTGGGTGCGACGGCGACCGCCTCGGCCTGCGAAGGACGCGTGGCCATCCGCTCATCGGCCAGCGCGATGCGGCGTTCGATCGGCAGGTCGGGATAGCCCGGCGCGCCAAGCCACCAATAGGTCGCCAGGCCCCCGCCCAGCACCACGGCCACGATCAGCGCCGCGACAGGCGCAAGGGGTGCTTCGGCTGCAACGGTCCCGGTGCCGCGCTGGCGGTCAAGGTCCAGCACCCGGCGGCCGACCTCGCTGCGCAGACGCTCGGCCTCTTCCGTGCCGATGGTGCCGCGCGCCAGGTCGCGCGCGATCTCGGCCATCTGGTCCTTGTAGACTGCCAGGTCCGCCTCGGCCGCCGCCGCTTCGGCCCGGCCGCGCCGCAGCGCCTGGACCAGCAGGGCCGTTACCGCCACCGCACCCAGCAGCGCCACCGCCCAGAAGTCCCAATCCGCCATCATCGCCGCCCCAGCCCCATGCCGACCATGCCAGTCCGGCCCGATGTAGTCGTTCGGGCCACCCCAAGAAAGGGGCAATCGGCCGCATCCACCCCGACCCCTGCAGCAGCTTCACAAATGTCGCAATTTTCCCGATTGTGCCGCCTATGTCTGCGGCTATAACCGGCAACCGATCATAGAGAGTGATGACGGACGCCAGGTCCGCTCTTCCCAGACGAGGCCCCGATGAAGCGCTATTCGGTCTTTGCCATCGCCCGCGAGGCAGCCCGCTACCACATGGGCTGGGAACGCGCCTGGGCTTCGCCCGAGCCGAAAGCGTCCTACGACGCGATCATCGTCGGCGCCGGGGGCCACGGCCTTGCGACCGCCTATTACCTGGGCAAGAACTTCGGCATCACCAATGTCGCGGTGATTGAAAGGGGCTGGCTGGGTGGCGGCAATACCGGGCGGAACACGACGATCATCCGCTCGAACTATCTGCAGGACCCCTCGGCCGCGATCTACGAAAAAGCCCGCGCGATTTACGAGACGCTGAGCCAGGAGCTGAACTACAACGTCATGTTCTCGCCCCGCGGCCTTCTTATGCTGGGCCAAACCCACCACGAGGTGCGCGGCTACCTGCGCACGGTTCACGCGAACGCGCTCCAAGGCGTGCAGACCGAATGGATCTCGCCCCAGCGCGTGAAGGAACTGGTCCCGATCATCAACATCGACGGCCCGCGCTACCCGATCCTCGGCGCCTTGTATCAGGCCCGCGGCGGCACTGCCCGCCACGACGCCGTCGCCTGGGGCTATGCCCGCGCCTGCTCGGCGATGGGCATGCACATCATCCAGAACTGCGAAGTCAAAGGTGTGCGCTCCGAAAACGGTCAAGTCACCGGGATCGACACTACCAAGGGCTTCATCGGCTGCAAGAAGCTTGGCATGGTCGTCGCAGGTCATTCGGGCCAGTTGGCCGAGATGGCGGGCTTCCGCCTGCCGATCGAGGCCGTGGCGCTTCAGGCGCTGGTCAGCGAACCGATCAAGCCCTGCATGGATGTCGTTGTGATGGCCAACACTGTCCACGGCTACATGTCGCAATCCGACAAGGGTGAGATGGTGATCGGCGGCGGCACCGACGGGTTCAACAACTTTACCCAGCGCGGCAGCTTCCACCATATCGAGGAAACCCTGCGCGCCCTGGTCGAAACCTTCCCGATGATCAGCCGGTTGAAGATGCTGCGCCAGTGGGGCGGCATCGTCGACATGACCGGCGACCGCTCGCCGTTGATTTCGAAGACCCCGCTTGGCAACTGCTTCATCAACTGCGGCTGGGGCACGGGCGGCTTCAAGGCGATCCCCGGCTCCGGCTGGGCGATGGCGGAACTGATGGCCAAGGGCGAACCCGGCCCCCTCGCGGCCGATTTCAGCATGTGGCGCTTCAAGGAAGGCCAGTTCATCGACGAATCCGTCGCCGCCGGGGTGGCGCATTGATGACCAGCCTGCGGCGCCTTTCTGCCGAGCGGCCGCAGCCCCGGAACCCCCGCGCCGGGGGGCGAGTTTCCATGCCAGTAAACCAAAGCATGGAGATTTTCCAATGGCTGACCAGGACAACTACAAGACCTATGTCCGCGAGACCCGGACGACCGAATCCTCTGGCGCAAGCATGGCGCTTATCGTCGGCGGCCTTGTCGTCGCGGTGGGTTTCATCCTGTGGCTGGTGTTCGGTGGACCGGGCCCCGTGGCCACCACGCCGGCTGACAACGACACCAACGTCACCATCGAGCCGCCGGCCGCTCCGGTCGACAATTCGACCAACCTTACTGTCGAGCCTGCCGCACCCGAAGCCGCTGCGCCCGATGCTGCGGCCCCGGCCGACGATGCGGCTCCGGCCGATGATGGTGCTGCCGAGCCTGTGGCCCCGGCGAATCCCTGACCTTGGCGGCGGGCGCAAGACCGCGCCCGCCCCACACCGTATCGGGGGCTGAGACATGGTCCGCCCCCTGGGAACACTGGCGATAAAACGGTCCTGGCGACTGGACGCGCCGATGCTGGCCATGATCCTGAACGCGGTGCATGACCGCCACAAGGGCCGCGTTTTCGTGGTCGAGGTCGGTTCGGGCAGCGGAGAGGGCGGGCTGGGCCTGCTGGACCGCTTTCGCGACGATGGCTGGTCGGGACTTCTCATCGAACCGCACCCCGCCCAGTTTACCGCACTTGAGACGCTTCATACCGAAAGCGACCGGGTTGCGGTGCTGAACCTTGGCATCTCTGACATCGCGGCCAATCTGCCGCTGCATTTCCTGAAACCCGAGGCGCTGGAGCGTAACCCGAAGCTGGCCCGCCACCGCGCCTCGATCGTCCGCGACCGGATTCTGGTCCGGGGCGCGACCGCTGACGATCTGGACAGCGTCGAGGTGCCCTTCATCCGCCTGGACGCCGTCCTGCACGAGTTGGGGATCAAGGCGGCGCAGCTTCTTGTGGTCAATGCCGGCGGGCATGAGGAACAGGTGCTGCGCAGCTTCGATCTAGCGGCCGTCCGGCCCTCGGCCGCGCTGGTGCGCGCCGAGCCGGGCACGCCGTCGAATGACGCGCTTGTCGACGTGCTGGAAGCGGCGGGCCTGTCCGTTTTCCGCATCGGCCGCTGGCTGGCTGGCCTTGCGCCCGGCCTGACGGTGCCCCTGGACGAGCTTTTCACCTTCTTCAACCGCGGCATCGGCCAGACCGAGGTTGAGGAATGACATCCCTGCATCACCCGGAAACACGCTCATGCTGATCCTTGAATGCCCCTACTGCGGCGTGAAGGCCGAAGAGACCGAGCTTTCGCCCGGCTACGAGGCGCATCTGAAGCGCTTTGGCCCCGGCTCCTCTCCGGAAGAGTTCGAGGCCTACATGTTCGCCCGCAAGAACCCCAAGGGCGTGCATTTCGAACGCTGGCGCCACAGTTACGGCTGCGGCAAGTGGTTCCTTGCCGCCCGCTGCACCGCCACCTTGGAGGTGTTCGGCACATACCCGGCCCAGGTCTCGGAACCCCCTGCCGACATCATCGCGAAGATCCAGGCCCGCCGGCCTGACTGGAAGGGCTACAAATGAGCACGCGCCTCGCCAAGGGCGGCCGGTTGATCAACCGCACCGCGCCGGTCGAATTCTCGTTCAACGGCAAGCGTTTGAAGGGGTATCAGGGCGACACCCTCGCCGCGGGCCTGCTGGCCAACGACCAGATGCTGGTCGGCCGCAGCTTCAAGTACCACCGCCCGCGCGGCATCGTCGCCTCGGGCCCCGAAGAGCCGAACGCACTGGTCAACCTTGGGGCAGGGGCCCGGCTGGAGCCGAACCAGCGCACCACCACGACGGAACTTTTCGACGGGCTGGAATGCACCTCGCAGAACCACTGGCCGTCGCTGGAATTCGACGTGGGTGTGGTGAACAACTACGCCGCCCGGTTCATGCCTGCGGGCTTCTATTACAAGACCTTCATCCACCCGCGCCCGGCGTGGAAGCACCTGTTCGAACCCTTCATCCGCCGCGCGGCGGGTCTGGGCAAGGCGCCCACCGAAGGCGACGCCGACCGCTATGAGCAGGCTTATGCCTTCTGCGACGTCCTGGTGGTCGGGGCAGGGGTAGCCGGTCTGAAGGCCGCGAAAGCCGCCGCCGATGCAGGCCAGCGCGTCATTCTGCTGGAGCAGACCCCGACTCTGGGCGGTCGCGCCCCGGTCGACGACACCGAAGTGGACGGCCAGCCGGTTGACGCCTGGATCGCGGCCATCGAGGCCGACCTGATGGCCCGCGACAATGTCTCCATCCGCACCCGCACCTGTGGCTTCGGCGTCTATGACCACGGCTATGTCCTGGCCGACGAGCGTGTCGCCGACCATACCCCCGGCGACGGCCGCCCGAAGCACCGCCTCTGGCGCATCCGCACGGGCAAGATCATCACCGCCACGGGCGCGATCGAACGCCCGCTCAGCTTCGCCGGAAACGACATCCCCGGCGTGATGCTGGCCTCGGCCGTCCGCGACTACGTCGTGAACTATGCCGTCTCGCCCGGTGACCGCACCGTGGTCGTCACCAACAACGACAGCGCGTACCAGACCGCCCTTGCGCTGAAGGCCGCGGGCCTTGACGTGCCCGCCATCCTCGACGCCCGCGAAACGGCTGACGGCCCGCTGCCCCAGGCGGCCCGTGCCGCTGGCATCCGCGTGTTGACCGGTAAGGGCATCGCCAAGGTCAAAGGGTCGACGCGCGTGACCGGCGTCGCGATCTGCGCTCAGGCCGGCGAAGGCGCGGTGCAGGAGGAAATCGCCTGCGAGGCCGTCGCCATGTCCGGCGGCTGGTCCCCCGTCGTCCACCTGTGGAGCCATTGCGGCGGCAAGCTGACCTGGGACGAGACCCTTTCGGCCTTCATCCCCGACCCCAATCGCCCGCCATTGAACCACGACGGCTCGGCCATGGTTGAGGTCGTGGGCAGCGCGGCGGGGGACCTGACCCTCACCGGCGCGACCGTCACGATCCCGCCCGTCTGGGTCATGCCGCAGAGCGCCCCGATCCAGCTGCGCTCGAAGATGTGGCTCGACTACCAGAACGACGTGAAGGTCTCCGACGTGCAGCTCGCCAGCCGCGAGGGCTATGTCTCGGTCGAACACACCAAGCGCTACACCACGCTTGGCATGGCGACCGATCAGGGAAAGCTTAGCAACATCAACGGACTCGCCGTGCTTGCTGACAGTCTGGGTCAAGAGATCCCGCAGGTCGGCACCACCACGTTCCGGCCGCCCTACACGCCCGTTACCATCGGCGCGCTGGCTGGCGAATCGCGGGGCGAGATCTTCCAGCCCCTCCGCCGCACCCCAATGCACGAGGCGCACGAAAAGGCGGGCGCCTACTTTGAACCCGTCGGCCTCTGGCGCCGCCCTTACTGCTTCCCTCGCGCAGGCGAGACGCATGAGCAGGCCGTCCACCGTGAGGTGCTGAACACCCGCCAGAACCTCGGCCTCCTGGACGCCTCGACCCTCGGCAAGATCATCGTCAAGGGGCCGGATGCGGGCAAGTTCCTGGACATGCTCTACACCGGCGTCATGTCCACCCTGCCGATCGGCAAGTGCCGCTATGGCCTGATGTGCAACGAACAGGGGTTCCTGTCGGACGACGGCGTCGTTGCCCGGATCGACGAAGACACCTGGCTTTGCCACACCACCTCGGGTGGGGCCGACCGCATCCACGCCTGGATGGAGGACTGGCTGCAGTGCGAATGGTGGGACTGGAAGGTCTACACCGCCAACGTCACGGAACAGTACGCGCAAGTGGCTGTCGTCGGCCCGAACGCGAGGAAACTCCTGCAAGTCCTTGGTGGCATGGATGTTTCAAAGGAGGCGCTGCCCTTCATGCAATGGGCGGACGGCACCCTTGCGGGCTTCCCGGTCCGGGTCTACCGGATCAGCTTCTCGGGTGAACTCAGCTACGAAATCGCCATCCCCGCCAGCCACGGCGCGGCCTTCTGGGAGGCTTGCACCCAGGCCGGAAAGGCCCTTGGCGCGATGCCCTACGGGACCGAGTGCCTGCACATCATGCGGGCCGAGAAGGGCTTTATCATGATCGGGGACGAAACCGACGGGACCGTGATCCCGCAGGACCTTGGCCTTGACTGGGCGATCTCGAAGAAGAAAGCCGACTACCTTGGCAAGCGTGGCCAGGAACGCACTTTCCTGGCCAGCCCGGATCGCTGGAAACTGGTCGGGTTCGAGACGCTTGACGGATCGGTCGTGCCCGACGGCTCCTATATCATCGCCGACGGTGTCAACGGCAACGGCCAGCGCAACGTGCAGGGCCGCGTCACCTCGACCTACTACTCTCCCACCCTGAAGCGCGGCATCGCAATGGGGCTGTTGCAGCACGGTCCCAGCCGGATGGGCGAGGTGGTCGAGTTCAACACGGCCGCCGGCGGCACCGTGAAAGCGCGGGTGCGCGACACGGTGTTCTTCGACAAGGATGGGGAGAAGCAGAATGTCTGAGCCAGTCAGCGCCCTTGGCGGCGCAAGCTTCCAGGGCTTCGCCACGATCCGTGAGATCGGTCCGGTCGGAATGATAACCTTGCGCGCCAAGGGTTTGAAGTCTCTGGAGAAAGCCGTGAAGGCGGTGACCGGAACCAAGCTTCCCGCGCAGCGGCGGATCGAGGTGAATGGCGACCGGGCCTGCGGCTGGATGAGTCCCGACGAATACCTGCTGGTCCTGCCCTATGGCGATGTCCAGCCCGCTTTAGCGTCGCTTGGCAAGTCCCTGGGGTCAGAGCATCATCTTGCTGTCGACGTCTCGGACGCGCGGGCGGTGTTCCGCATCGAGGGCGAGAAGGCCGCGCAAGTGCTGCGCAAGCTGTCTCCGGTCGATTTCGACACCCTCGCCCCCGGCGAGTTGCGCCGGACCCGTGCGGCCCAGGTGGCGGCGGCGCTATGGCAGCAGGACGGCGGGTTCACGGTGGTCTGCTTTCGCTCGGTCGCGGGCTATGTGATGGGCCTTCTGACCCATTCTGCGCAACCCGGAAGCGAACTCGACTGAAACCGGCGCGCGAACCTGTAAACCAGACTTGACGGCCGCAGACGGACACCGCAGCGTGACGGCACATTCAACGAGGTGCTTCATGTTCCGGTCCCGCCTGCTTACCGCCGCTTCCGCCCTGTTTCTGTCGGCCCTGCCGGCGCTGTCCCTGACGCTGGAGTGCAAGGTGCCCCAGTCGAACGCCGGGGGCGGCTATATCACCGAGCTTTACATCCTGCAGTACGACGAGGCCGCGGGTCAGGCGATCGTCTCGGACGGGCTGATCATGTACTACAACGACGAACAGCCGATGAAGGCCAAGGTATCCGAGGATACGGCGAAGAAGCTGGTTCTGACCTGGAACGTGCAGATGACCAACAGCACGGGGCAGATGACCAAGATGCAATTCCGCGCCTCCTACTTCAAAGCCGACAAAACGGTTACCATCCGGGCCGTGCCCGGTGGCGGCTATGCCAACGACTTTGAAGGTCGCGGGAAGTGCAAGTCGATTTGAGGGAACCCGCAAAAGCGTCCGCGCGGCCTTGACCTTCCGGTCGCAAGGCCACTTATTCGGGGTAACCATCCCTTAACGCGAGGAGCGATCCCATGGCCTTCACCCTTCCCGACCTTCCCTATGCGCACGACGCGCTGGCCCCGCTTGGCATGTCGAAAGAGACGTTGGAGTATCACCACGACCTGCACCACAAGGCCTATGTCGACAACGGCAACAAGCTGATTGCCGGCACCGAGTGGGAGAACAAGTCCGTCGAAGAGATCATCAAGGGCACCTACCAGGCTGGCGCCGTGGCGCAGAACGGCATCTTCAACAATGCCTCGCAGCACTGGAACCACAACATGTTCTGGACCTGGATGGCCCCGGGCGAGAACAAGGGCATGCCCGGCGCGCTGGAAAAGGCGCTGACCGAAAGCTTCGGCTCGGTCCAGAAGTTCAAGGACGACTTCTCGGCCGCCGGTGCGGGCCAGTTCGGGTCGGGCTGGGCCTGGCTGGTCAAGGACAAGGACGGCAGCCTCAAGGTCACCAAGACCGAGAATGGCGTGAACCCGCTGTGCTTTGGCCAGACCGCGCTGCTGGGCTGCGACGTGTGGGAGCATTCCTATTACATCGACTTCCGCAACAAGCGTCCGGCCTATCTGACCAACTTCCTGGAAAAGCTGGTGAACTGGGAAGCGGTCTCTGCCGGTCTTTAAGGCAAGCGTCAGACCCAAAGGGCCCGTGGAGCGATCCACGGGCCTTTTTCATTGGGCCCCGGATCAGGGCTAGCCGGGCAGGGCACCGGCAAGGGCGGCGTTCAGCGCGGGGACATCCGACACGGTCTGGAACAGGTCGCGCAGCGTCGGGGCGGCGAAGCCTTCGGCGATGACATGGTCCAGAAGGCGCAGCAGCGGCTGCCAGTAGCCCTGAACATCCAGCAGCAGGATCGGCTTGCCGTGCAGCCCGATCTGCGCCCAGGTCAGCACCTCGAAGAATTCGTCCAGCGACCCGGCGCCCCCCGGCAGCACCACAACGGCGTCCGAGTTCATGAACATGACCTTCTTGCGCTCGTGCATGTCCTCGGTGACGATGGTCTGGGTCATGTCGCGCGGGGCGCGCTCGCGGCCCAGAAGATGCACCGGGATCACCCCAAGCATGGCCGCCCCATCGGCCTGGGCCGCAGCAGCGACCTCGCCCATGATGCCGATATCCCCTGCGCCATAGACCAGACGCCAGCCGTTCCGGGCGATCATCGCCCCGGTCTGACGCGCCGCCTCGACATAGGCCGGGCGCGCGCCGGGACGCGAGCCACAGAAGACGCAGATCGAGGGCTTGGTCATGTCCGGGCCTGAAAACGGTTGCGCTGTGGTCAGATATAGAGATTCCTGAGTTCAAGGAAAGACGCCGGGGGGAAGTGGATGTCGGCATGGCAAAGGATGTCACCGGGAAGCAGGGCGCTGGTCCTGGGTGGGGCCGGTCTGCTTCTGGCTGGGACGGCCTATCTGGGCTGGCAAGTCTTGCGCCCTGTGCCCGAAGCCGCCGCCCCGGTAGAAGTCGCGGCCGAAGCGACGAGCGAAGCGCCCGCGCCGGCACCTTCCGCTGATCCGACGCCCGCACCGGCCCTGGCCCTGCCCAAGATCGATGTCTGGCGCGTCGCCCCGGATGGGGGCGCGGTCGTTTCGGGTCTGGCGGCCGCCGGGGCGCGGGTCGAGGTGCTGGTTGACGGATTGTCCGTCGCCGCGGGCGAGGCGGCGGCCTCGGGCGAATTCGCGCTGGTGTTCACGCTGCCGCCCAATCCGCAGCCCAGCCTGCTTTGGGTCTCGATGACCCCGGCCGGGGGTGAGACCGTAGCGTCGGCCGAGATGGTCGCGCTGGGGCCGATCACTGGCCCCGAGGCCCCGGCCGAACCGGCCGCTGCCCAATTGCCCGAGCTTGCCGCGGACGAGCCCGTCGCCCCGCAGCCGGATGCCGCGCCCGAGGCGCCGCCCGCGTTGCTGCTGTCGGATGCCGGGGCCGTGGTGCTGCAGGAACCCGACGCGCCAAGCGTGGCGCGGGACAATGTGATGATCGACACGATCACCTACACGCCGGCCGGCGGCGTGCAGGTTGGCGGACGTGCCGGAGCGGGGACGGCCCTGCGCATCTATCTGGACAACCAGCTGAAGGCCGAGCTTTCCGCGCCCGCCTCGGGGCTTTGGCTGACCGACCTGCCCGACACCGCGCCGGGGATCTATACCCTGCGCGTGGATCAGCTGGATGCCGAGGGCAAGGTCGTCTCGCGGTTCGAGACCCCCTTCAAGCGCGAGACGCTGGAGGCCCTGGCCGCAGTGACCACAGCGCCCGAAGCCCCGGCCGCCCAGGATACCCCCGACGTGCCGCCCGAGGCCCCGGTGACGGCCGAAGCGACGCCCGAAGCGGCGACGACCGCCCCCGCCGCCGAGGCGCCCGTCGCCGCCGCGCCCGCCGCTGACGCTGTCCCCGACGCGACGCCCGACACGGCCCCCGACACGGCCATCACAGAAGCGCCGGCACCCGAGGCGGTCCCGGAAGCCGTCGCGGAAGCAGCACCCGCCGCCCCCGTCCAACCGGCCGACGCCGCCCCTGCCGCTACCGCACCAGCCGCTGCCGGCTTTGTCACCGTGACGGTGCAGCCCGGCTTCACCCTCTGGGGCATTGCGCAGGAACGCTATGGCGACGGGGTGATGTATGTGCAGGTGTTTGAAGCCAACCGCGACAAGATCAGGGACCCGAACCTGATCTATCCCGGTCAGGTCTTCTCGGTCCCGGGCGAGGCGACTTCGCCCTGACGGTGGCTGCAGGCGGCCAGCACTTCGGGATGATCGCAGCAGCAGTCGTTCAGAAGATACGAGATCGTCCGTCCCAGCCCGGTGGTATCGACGCTGTAGATGACATTGCGCGCGGCGCGGCGGGACCGGATCAACCCGGCCTGCTCCAGCGCGGCAAGGTGGAACGACAGCCGTGGCGCGGCCAGACCCAGGGCCTGCGCGATCTCGCCCGCGGGCAGGCCGGTCTCGCCCAGCGGGACGAGCAGCCGGATCAGGTCCAGCCGCGTCTCGTGCGCCAGGGCGGAGAGGGTGGCCGCGAGGGCTTTACTTCGGTCCATGGTTCAACTATTCAAGAACGGTTGAAATGACCATAACCGAACCGGGCCGTCCCCGCAATGGCCGGGCAGGAAAGACGAACATGCGCCGCATCACCGCCAAAGCCACCTCTGCCGACCAGGGCAGCGCCTCTGTTTCCGGGTGGCACACCCTGCGCCGGGTCGCCCCCTATCTTTGGCCCGAAGGCCAGGCCTGGGTGAAGCGCCGCGTGATCGGGGCCCTGATCTTCCTGGTAATGGCCAAGCTGGTCTCGGTCTCTACCCCCTGGGTCTACAAGCTGGCGGTGGACAGCCTGGCGGGCGAGGGGCCGGACACCGGCATGATCCTGGGCCTGGGCGCCGTGGGCCTGGTCGTGGCCTATGGCCTGGCACGCCTTGGCGCCATCGTCTTTGGCGAATTGCGCGATGCGGTCTTTGTCCGCGTCGGCCAGCGCGCGATCCGGCGGCTGGCGATCGAGACCTTCACCCACATCCACCGGCTGTCCCTGCGCTATCACATCACCCGCAAGACCGGGGGACTTAGCCGCATCATCGAGCGCGGGGTGAAGGGCGTCGACTTCCTGCTGCGCTTCATGCTGCTGTCCATCGGGCCGCTGATCCTGGAACTGACCATGGTCGCGACGATCTTCGCCCTGGTCTTTGGCTGGCAGTATGCCGCCGTCGTGGTCATCACCATCGGGCTTTACGTCTGGTTCACCTTCAAGGTCACCGAATGGCGCGTGAAGCTGCGGCGCGAGATGAACGACCAGGATACCGACGCCAACCAGAAGGCGATCGACAGCCTGCTAAATTTCGAAACCGTCAAGTATTTCAACGCCGAACTGCGTGAGGCCGACCGCTATGACGGCGCGATGCGGCAGTATGAAACGGCGGCAGTCAAGACCGGTCTGTCGCTCTCGTTCCTGAACGTGGGCCAGGCGGCGCTGATCACCACCGGCCTTGTCATCGTCATGGCGATGAGCGCGCTTGGCGTCCGGGCCGGCACCCTGACCGTGGGCGATTTCGTCATGGTCAACGCCTACATGATCCAGATCACCATGCCCCTCAACTTCCTTGGCACCGTCTACCGCGAGATCCGGCAGGCGCTGGTCGACATGGGCGAGATGTTCGGCCTTCTGGGCCAGCCGGCCGAAGTGACCGACGCCCCCGACGCCCGCCCGCTGGACGTGCGCGGCGGCGAGATCACCTTCACCGACGTCCATTTCCGCTATGAGGCCGAGCGCGAGATCCTGAAAGGCATCAGCTTCCGCGTCGCCCCGGGTGAACGGGTGGCGCTGGTCGGCACCTCTGGCTCGGGCAAGTCGACCATCGGGCGGCTTTTGTTCCGCTTCTATGACATCCAGGACGGCGCGATCCGCATCGACGGGCAGGACATCCGCCAGGTGACGCAGGACAGCCTGCACCAGGCCATCGGCGTCGTGCCGCAGGATACGGTCCTGTTCAACGACACGATCCTGTACAACATCGCCTACGGCCGGGCCGGCGCCAGCCGCGAGGACATCGAGGCGGCGGCGAAGGCCGCGAAGATCCACGACTTTGTCCAGCGCCTGCCGCAGGGCTATGACACGGTGGTGGGCGAGCGCGGGCTGAAACTCTCGGGCGGCGAAAAGCAGCGCGTGGGTATTGCCCGGACCCTGCTGAAGAACCCGCTGATCCTGATTCTGGACGAGGCGACCAGCGCGCTGGACACCCAGACCGAACGCTCGATCCAGGAAAGCTTGCGCGAGATGGGCGAGGGGCGCAGCGTGATCACCATCGCGCACCGCCTGTCGACCATCGCGGACGCTGACCAGATCATCGTGCTGGAGGATGGCCGCATTCTGGAACAGGGCCGCCATGAAGAGCTGCTGTCCCGCCGCGGCCGCTATGCCCAGATGTGGGAACGCCAGTCGGCCGAGGAAGAGGCAGAACCCGCCGCGGGCGAAGCCGCCTGATCGCGGCCCCGTGACACGATGCCGTGACACGACGCCGTGACTGGGCGCCGGATGACGGGGTTTTTCCTTTGACCATCCGGTCAGGCTTGCTCATGCTCCGCCCAAGTTGAAGGGGGCGGCCGATGATGCGGCGGGTGGGTCTGGCGGTGATGCTGTGGCTGGGGCTGGTGACAGCCGCCCTGGCGGAACGCCGCGTGGCGCTGATTCTGGTGGTGGACGACTACCAGTCGATCCGGCCGCTTGCGAACCCCGCCAATGACGCCCGTGCGATGGAAGACCTGCTGGAGAAGCTGGACTTTGAGGTCTTTGTCGAAACCAACCGCGACCTGCGCCGGATGCGCCGCGCGCTGGAGGATTTCCAGGCCGATGCCGCCGGGGCGGATGTGGCGCTGATGTTCTTCGCCGGGCATGGGGTGGCGATCGACGGGGTCAACTACCTTCTGCCCACCGACACTGATGCCTCCTCGCCCGAGCGCCTTGCCGCCACCGCCCTGCCGCTGGCCGAAGCGCAGGCCGCGCTTCAGGCGGTGGCGCCGGTCGCTATCATGCTGCTGGACGCCTGCCGTGACGATCCCTTTGCCGGCGGCGGGACCGAGGGCCGGGGTGCCGCCGCGCTGGAGGATGACCCGCCCGTCATCGCCGCCGGCCAGCCCGCGCCGGGCCTGGGGCGCATGGGGCGGGCGGACGGTGTCCTATTCGCCTTTGCCGCAGCCCCGAACGAAACCGCCTCCGACGGGGAGGAGGGGAATTCTCCCTTCACCGCCGCGCTGGTGCGCCACCTTGGCACGGCAGGGGTGGAATTGCGCACGGCCCTGACCCTGGTGCAGCAGGACGTCTATGACCGCAGCCGGGGCAAGCAACTGCCCTATATCGAAAGCGGTCTGCCGGAACTGGTGTTCATCACCGGCCAGGGCGCGCTCCCGGAACGCGACCAGCTTCTGATCGCCATGGCCGACCTGACCCCCGACCTGCGCGCCGAGGTCGAGGGGCTGGCCGCCGAGCGTAACCTGCCGCTTGCCCCGCTGTATGCGGCCCTTCTCTCCGCCGACCTTGACCGTCAATCGCCCGAGGAACGCGCCCGCCTGCTTCTGGAAGCGGCGCAGTCCTATGAAAGCTTCCAGTCCGAGTTGCAGAAGTTCCAGTCCGACGATCCCCGCGTCGCCGCCCTGCGCGCCCAGGCGGACGAATCCCTGACGCTGGGTGCCTTCGACACCGCCCGCGCCCTGCTGACCGAGGCCGCCGAGATCGACGCCACCGCCCGCACCTCGATCCAGGCGACTTACCTGTCGCGCACGTTGTCCGAGGCCGCGACCCACATGCTGAACGCCAGCGCCGCCCGCACCGACCTGCGCTATGACCTTGCGATCTCGGATATCGGCAAGGCCGTCGCGCTTTATGCCGAGGTGCAGGACCAGGATCTGGACCGCGAGACGCAGTTCAACTACGTGTTCGCGCTGTCCGATCTGGGCGAGTTGCAGCTTGTCGCCGGCAACACGCAAGGTGCGCTGGATGCCTTCACCCGGCGCAGCGAATTTGTGCAGGCCCGGGTCGAGGCGGACCCAACCGATGTGGAATGGGTGCGCGAGCTGATCTGGTCTCTGACCAGCGTCGGCAACGTCCTGCAACAGCAGGGCTTCCTGCGCGAGGCCGAGGCCGCCTATTCCAGCGCGCTGGAATTCTCGCAATGGCAGGCCGACCAGTTGCCCGACGACCTGGACCTGATGCGCGACCGCCAGGTGGCGCGCAACAAGGTCGGCGAGATCCGCTTTGCCCGCAACGACTTTGCCGGCGCGCTGGCCGCCCACCGCGAGGCGCTGGCGCTGGCCGAGGCGTTGCTGGCGATGATGCCCGACAACGTGACTTACCGCCGTGACATCTCGTTCACCCAGGAACGGTTGGGCGATGTGTTGGTGGCAATGGGCGACAAGCTGGCCGCGCGTGAGGCCTTCCGCATCTCGCTTGAGGTGACCGAGGCGCTGGCGGCCGAGTTTCCGGGCGATGAGGAAATCCGCCGCGACCTTTCCGTCAGCTACGAACGGGTCGGCGATACGCTGGTCGATGACGGCGATTATGACGGGGGCCTGGACAGCTATGCCAAGGCCCTGGCGATCCGCGAGGAACTGGCCGCGCTTGACCCCGACAACACCCTGCGCCAGCGCGACCTTGCCGTGACCTTCGAGCGGATCGGCGACATCAACAACCGGCGCGGCGACCAGGATTCGGCGCTGCTGGCGCATCAGGCGGCCCTGGGCATCCGGGAACGACTGGGGGCACTGGACCCGACCAACATGCTTTGGCAACGCGACCTGTCGGTCAGCCATGAACGGCTGGGGGATATCTATTTCGACCAGTTCGACATGGTGGCGGCGATGGCGGCGCAGGAACGGTCGCTGGAGTTGCGCCAGGGAATCGTGGCGCTGGACCCCGAGAACCTGCCGCGTCAGCGTGACCTGGGCATCGCGCTGGAAAAGATCGCCGACCTGCGCGAGGCGATGGGCGACCTTGACGGCGCGCTGACTGCCCAGGACGAGACATTGCGCCTGCGCCAATCCATGGTGGCGGCCGATCCCTCGGTCTCGCAATACCAGCGCGATCTTGGCTTTTCGCTGCTGAAGATGGGCGCGCTGCACCTGGCGCGGGGCGATGCGGCCACGGCCGAACCCTTTCTGACCGAAGCCGTGACCCTGCGCAGGCAACTTGCCGGGGCCGCGCCGGACTCGCTTTTCGCGCTTTTCGATCTGGCGGTGGCCGAGAACCGCCTTAGCCAGACCCTGCTGGACCTTGGCCGCACCAGCGAGGCGCTGGTGGTCGCCCAAGGCGCGCTGGCGACGGCGGACCGGCTGATTCAGCTTGCCCCGGACGAGCCCGACCATATCCACAATCGGCTGGTCACGCTGAACCGGCTGGGCGATGCGCAGCAAGCCCTGGGCGACGCGCGGGCGGCCGTCGCCAGTTTCCGCGACATGGCCACGATGGGCAGCCGGCTTCTGGACATCAACGACCGCGACCACACCTATGCCGCCGACCTTGCCGTCGCGCTGGAGCGGTTGGGCGGCGCGCAGGAACTGGCCGCGGACCTGCCGGGCGCTCTGAAAAGCCACCGCGAAAGCCTGGCCTTGCGCGAATGGCTGGTCGGCCAGGACGGGACGAACCCGGATTGGTATCGCAACCTTGCCATCAGCTATGAACGCATCGCCGGGGTCCTGGCGCAAACCGGCGACACTCAGACCGCCCTGTCGCACCAGCAGGCCAGTCTCGCGATGATGCGGGATCTTGCGACCTCTTACCCGGATGATCCCTGGTATCGCCTGGACCTTGTCCGCGCGCTGGACCTGACGGCCGTCCTCATGCCCGAGGCCCGGGCCGAGAACCAGGAGGCGCTGGCGATCCTGGAAGAGATGCAGGCCACCGGCACGCTGCCGCCGGGCTATGAGGACTGGATCACCGGTTTCCGCCGCAAGCTGGGCCTGCCCACGGAATTCTGACCGCCGCTCCGGGTGGGGCAGGGCTTGGCAACCCTTGGACTTTCCCTGTAAGACGACAGGGACACAAGGCGAAGGCAAGGGGCGAGGCGTGAGCAATCCGGACAGCTTCATCGAGGAAGTCACCGAAGAGGTCCGTCGCGACCGGCTTTTCGGTCTCTTCCGCAAATATGGCTGGATCGGGGTGCTGGTCGTGGTGGCCATCGTCGCCGGTGCCGCCTGGAACGAATGGTCCAAGTCCCGCGCCGAAGCCCGGGCCGAGGCATTCGGCGATGCGCTGATCGACGCGCTGGACCAGGGCACGCCCGACGAACGCCGCGCCGCGTTGGAGGCGATCTCGGTCGATGGCCAGCAGGGCGCGATCCTGCAGCTGATTCTCGCCTCGGACCCGCAGGCCGACCGTGCTGCCACCCTGGCCGCGCTGGAGCGCCTTGCCGCCGATGCGACGCTGCCCGCCAGCTACCGCGATCTTGCTGTCCTGCGCCGGGTGACCGTCGCCGGGGCCGAGATGCCGCTGGCCGACCGCCGCACCGCGCTGCAAGGCATCGCCACGCCGGGCCGGCCCTATCGCACCCTGGCCGAGGAACAACTCGCCTATCTGCTAATCGAGGAAGGCCAGCGCGATGCGGCCATCGCGGCATTGCAGGCCTTGATGCAGGACCAGAAAAGCTCGGGCGCGCTGCGGGCGCGGGCCGGGCAGGTGATTACGGCGCTGGGCGGTACGCTGCCCGAAACCACGTCCGGCTAAGGGGCGGCAGGCGCAATGGAAGGAAGCTTCGGGTGGCTGGCATGACGATCAGGCTGATGACAAGCGCGGCCCTACTGGCGCTGCTGGCGGCCTGCGGCCAGAAGGAAGTGATCCTGCAAGGTGAACGCTTCCCGATCCGCGCCGATCTTGACGCCTCGGTTCCGGTCGAGGGCGAGCCCGCCCCCACCGCACCGGAAGAGGCCGCAAATCTCAGCCAGCCCATCGCGCTGCCCGGGCAGTCGAACACCGGCGAATGGACGCATCGCGGCGGCAATGCCCGCCACCTGATGCCGCATTCCGCCCTGTCCCCCGCCCCGCAGCGGGTGTGGAGCGCCAGCATCGGTGCCGGATCCAGCCGCAAGAATCGGGTCTCGGCCGCGCCGGTCGTTTCGGAAGGGCGGGTGTTCACGATGGACGCAGGCTCGACCGTCATGGCGACCTCGACCGGGGGCGGGGCGCTTTGGTCGGCCGACCTGACCGCGACCTTCGACGCGGGCGGCGGTATCTCCGGCGGCGGCCTTGCGGTCGGGGGCGAGCGTCTGTTTGCCGCCACCACCTATGGTGAGGTTGTGGCCCTGGATGCCGGTTCCGGCCAGGTGCTCTGGCGCCAGCGCGTTGACGCGCCCGTCACCGGCGCGCCGGCGACTGATGGCAGCATGGTCTATGTCAGCGCCAAGGACGGCTCGGCCTGGGCGATCGATGCGGCGACCGGCAAGGTCGCGTGGCAGGTGATCGGCACGCCGGGCGCTACGGGTTATGTCGGAACGGCGGCGCCAACCGTTGGCGATCGCGCGGTGGTGTTCCCCTCCTCCGGGGGCGATCTGATGGCGGTCCTCAAGATCGGCGGCGGGACCAAGGTCTGGCAGAAATCCCTTGCAGGCAAACGGCTTGGTGCGGCCTATGCCCTGACACCCGAGGTGACCGCCGACGCGGTGATCGATGGCGGGGTCATCTATGCCGGCACCGGTTCGGGCCGGACGGTGGCGATGTCCGCCTCCTCGGGCGAGCGGATCTGGTCGGCGGGCGAAGGTGCCCTTGGCCCCGTCGCCGTGGCCGGCGGCTCGCTTTTCCTGGTCAACGACCAGGCCGAACTCGTGCGCCTGGATGCCGAGACGGGCGAGGTGATCTGGGCCGTCCCGATGCCCTATTTCACCAACGAAAAGATCAAGCGCCGCAAGGGGATCTACGCCCATTACGGGCCGGTCCTGGCGGGCGGGCGGGTGATGGTCGTCTCCTCCGACGGCCTGCTGCGCGCCTTCGATCCGACGGATGGCAGCCTGACCCATACCACCGAAATCCCCGGTGGCGCCGCGACACAGCCCGCAGTGGCGGGGGGGACGCTGTATGTCGTGGGCGGCAACGGGCAACTTCACGCTTTCCGCTAGGCGCGTTGCCGTGTATGGCAGGCGCTTCGCCAAGCCTGGACGCATGACATGACCTTCACGCTCGCCATCGTGGGCCGCCCCAATGTGGGCAAGTCGACGCTCTTCAACCGACTCGTCGGCCGCAAGCTGGCGCTGGTCGACGACCAGCCCGGCGTGACCCGCGACCTGCGCGAGGGGGACGCCAAGCTGTTCGACCTCCGCTTCACGGTGATCGACACCGCGGGGCTCGAGGAGGTGACCGACGATTCCCTCCAGGGTCGGATGCGCCGCCTGACCGAACGCGCCGTCGACATGGCCGATGTCTGCCTGTTCCTGATCGACGGCCGCGTTGGCGTGACGCCGACGGACGAGGTCTTCGCCGACATCCTGCGCAAGAAGGCCGCACGCGTCCTGCTTGGCGTGAACAAGGCCGAAGGCAAAGCCGGTGACTCGGGCGCGCTGGAAGCCTATTCCCTGGGCCTGGGCGAGCCGATCCGCCTGTCCGCCGAACATGGCGAGGGGATCGACGACCTTTACAACGCGCTCAAGCCGTTTGAGGAAGAATTCGCCCCCCGCGAAGCCGAGATGCTGCCGGAAACCGACCTCGACCTTAGCGAAGAGGACGCCGAGCTTGAGGTGGACGAGAACGCCCACCGCCCGACGGCGCTGAAACCCTTGCAGATCGCCGTCATCGGCCGCCCGAACGCCGGCAAGTCCACCCTGATCAACAAGATCCTTGGCACCGACCGGATGCTGACCGGACCCGAGGCCGGGATCACCCGCGACGCCATCTCGGTCCGGGCGGAATGGCAGGGCACCCCGATCCGCATCTGGGACACCGCCGGCATGCGCAAGAAGGCCAAGGTGGTCGAGAAGCTGGAAAAGCTCTCGGTTGCCGACGGCCTCCGCGCCGTGCGCTTTGCCGAGGTCGTCGTCGTCCTTCTTGACGTGGAAATCCCCTTCGAGGTGCAGGACCTCCGCATCGCCGACTTCGCCGAGACCGAAGGCCGCGCGGTAGTGGTTGCGGTCAACAAATGGGATCTTGAGGACGAAAAGCAGGAAAAGCTGGCCGAGCTGAAGGAGATGTTCGAACGCCTCTTGCCGCAGCTGCGCGGCGCGCCGTTGGTGACGGTGTCGGCCAAGACGGGCAGGGGCCTTGACCGGCTGCATGACGCGATCCGGAAGGCGCATGACGTCTGGAACCGCCGCATCCCGACGGCCAAACTGAACACCTGGCTGGGGGCCATGACCGAAGCGCACCCGCCGCCGGCCCCCGGCGGCCACCGGATCAAGCTGCGCTACATGACCCAGGCCAAGACCCGGCCGCCCGGCTTCATGATCAAATGCTCGCGCCCCGACGAACTGCCGGAAAGCTACAAGCGCTATCTGGTCAATGGCTTGCGCGACCACTTCGACATGCCGGGCACGCCGATCCGGCTGTTCCTGCGCAGCCAGGGCGACCAGAACCCGTGGAAGGAACGCAAGTTCCACACGCCGTCGCGGCTGCGCAAGCACAAGGAAAAGAACACCGGGCAGTAGGCGGTACCCAAGAATTTTAGGTAAAATTCTTGTAAAATTCCTTACTTAAGGAATTTGGCCCCGTGTCAGCCCTTGCGCCAGGTCCAGGCCAGCGCGGCCAGCATCACCACCGCGCCCGCCGCAGCCGCCCCGGCCACCAGCAGATTGTCGCCCAGGTTGACCACGATCACGCCCACCAGGGCCCAGACCACGGTCAGCCCGTAGACCGGCATCCGCGGCTTGCGGGCCTGCACCACCAGCGCGATGACCAGGACCAGCGCCAGCATCGCCAGGGCCGACCCGTTGTTCGACAGCAGGCCATGGCCCGCGATCAGCACGCCGGTCGACACCGCCGCCGCTGCCGTCAGCCAGCCCGCAAAGATCGCCAGCGGGCCCGAGAGCAGCCAGCGATCCGGCTCGGTCGGCGCACGCAGGAAGGCTGCAAGCGCCCCCGCCGCCATGATCCAGATCGTCGCCGTTCCCCAGACAGCACTCTGCCCGGCGATCCACAGCCACACCACCCCCACGACAATCGCAATCGTCAGAGGCAGGCGCGATCCGGTCCAGGCCGGGTGCGCGGGCCGTTGCCACAGCCCGTAGACCGCATGGACGATCAGCCACAGATAGATCACCGACCAGATCGCAAAGGCATAACCCGCAGGCTGGATCGCCGGCCGCCCGATCTGCACCGGGAACAGGGCGGGGTCATAGCCGGTGAAGGGCGGGGTCACCAGCGGCGCAAGGCCGAAGGCGATGGTCGCCAGCAGCAGGATCGTGGCGGGAACGCGGGTCATCACTTACTCCAGAATGGGACAGGCCATGGCAAACGCCAGGCCAGCCTGGGGGTTCCTGCGTCAGACCAGCACGCCGTCTGCCGTGATCCGGGTCTTGCCGCCAAGATAGGGCACCAGCGCCGCCGGCAAGGTGACCGAGCCGTCGGCCTCTTGTCCGTTCTCAAGCACCGCGATCAGGCAGCGCCCCACCGCCAGGCCCGAGCCGTTCAGCGTCGCCACGAACTCCGGCTTGCCGCCCGCAGGACGGTACCGCGCGTTCATCCGCCGCGCCTGGAACTGGCCGCAGGTGGACACGCTGGAAATCTCGCGGAAGGTGTTCTGCCCCGGCAGCCAGACCTCCAGGTCATGCGTCTTTTGCGCGCCGAATCCCATGTCGCCGGTGCAAAGGACGATGGTCCGGTAGGGCAGGCCCAGCCGTTCCAGCACCGCTTCGGCACATTTCGTCATGCGCTCATGCTCCGCCAGCGCGGTCTCGGGCGTGCAGATCGTCACCATCTCGACCTTCTCGAACTGGTGCTGGCGCAGCATCCCCGTCGTGTCCTTGCCCGCGCTGCCCGCCTCGGACCGGAAGCAATGCGTGTGCGCCGTCAGCCGCAGGGGCAGGGCACCCTCGTCGAGGATGTCGCCGGCGACCGAGTTGGTCAGCGTGACCTCCGACGTCGGGATCAGCCACCAGCCGTTGGTGGTCTGATAGCTGTCCTCGGCGAACTTCGGCAGCTGGTTCGTGCCGTACATCGCCTCTTCCTTGACCAGAACCGGAGTCCAGGTCTCGGCCAGCCCATGCTCGCTGGTATGCAGGTCCAGCATGAACTGCGCCAAGGCGCGATGCACCCGCGCCACCGCGCCGCGCAGCACGACGAAGCGGCTCCCCGAAAGCTTTGCGGCCGTCTGGAAGTCCAACCCCCGGGCTGCCGGAATGTCGAAATGCTCCAACGGCTTGAAGTCCATCGCCCGCGGCGTGCCCCAGCGCCGGATCTCGACGTTGCCGCTTTCGTCCGGGCCTTCCGGAACCTCGTCCAGGGGCAGGTTCGCGATCCGCATCAGCGCATCGCGCAGCCGCGCATCCTCGGCTCCCGCCTCTTCGGTAAGGCGCGCGCCCTCGGCCTTTTTATCGGCCACCAGCGCCCGCAAGCGTTCGAACTCGGCATTATCCCCGCGCGCCTTGGCGGCACCCACGTCCTTCGACGCCGCATTCTGCGCAGCGGCTGCCGTCTCGGCCGCCAGGATCTTTGCGCGCCGCGCCTCGTCGATTGCCAGAAGGTCTGCCGACATCGGCGCCAGCCCACGACGCGACAGCGCGGCATCGAACGCTGCGGGATTTTCGCGGATGAAGCGGATGTCGTGCATGGGAAGGCCCTCTGAAAGACTACGCCGGCGCTTATGCCCGATATCGCCGGCCTGGGGAAGGTGCCGCCGGGCCCGCCTTCCCGCGCGGCCCCTCTGGCAATGCCGGCCGAAAGGCCTTACATGACGGCTCAATCAATTTGGGCAGGCCGTTCAAGGGACCGCCCGACCGCAGGAAAGGATGTCCATGTTCGTCTCTCCCGCCTTCGCTCAGGCCGCTGCCGGCCAGCCCTCTGCCGGGGCCGCCTTCGCGCAGTTCCTGCCGATCATCCTGATCTTCGTGATCTTCTACTTCCTGCTGATCCGTCCGCAGCAGAAGAAGATGAAAGAGCATCGCGCCATGGTCGAGGCCCTGCGCCGCGGTGACCAGGTCATCACCTCGGGCGGGATCGTCGGCAAGGTGTCCAAGGTCCAGGAAGACGGGATGATTGAGGTCGAGATCGCCGATGGCGTCAAGGTCAAGGTCGTGCGGCACACGATCACCCAGGTTCTGAACAAGACCGAACCCGCGGCGAGCTGACGCCATGCAAACCGCGTCGCTGTGGAAGCGCGTCCTGATCCTGTTGGTCTGCGGCTGGGGTATCGTCGCCGGCCTGCCCAATCTGTTCTACTCGCGCGTCGAGCAGCACAATGACGCCCTTGCCGCGATCGAGGCGGCCGGCGGCACCGCGACGCCGGAACTGGAAGCGGCCCGCGCCGAATGGCCGGATTTCCTGCCCTCGGCCCTGATGAACCTGGGGCTTGATCTGCGGGGCGGAGCGCACCTTCTGGCCGAGGTCAAGGTCGAGGATGTCTACAAGACCCGGATCGACGCGATGTGGCCCGAGGTGCGGGACGCCCTGCGCGACCTGCGCGAGCAGGTCGGCAATGTCCGCCGCGCCCCATCGCCCGATGGCGTCTTGCGCGCCACGATCGAAAACCCGGAAGGGATGGCCGCGGCGCTTGATGCCGTTCGCGGTCTGGGCGGCAGCGTCGTGACGCTGACCGGGGTCGGCGAAAGCACCATCGACGTGACGGCCGAGGGCAATGACATCGTTGTCCAGCTGTCCGAAGCCGAGAAGCGCGCCACCGACGAACGCACCCTGCAGCAATCGCTTGAAATCATTCGCCGCCGGGTCGACCAGGCCGGCACGCGCGAACCCACGATCCAGCGCCAGGGCGAGGATCGCATCCTGATCCAGGTCCCGGGCATCGGCTCGGCGCAAGAGCTTAAGGATCTGATCGGCACCACCGCCAAGCTGACCTTCAACGCCGTCGTCAGCCGGACCACCGATGCCGGGGCCAACGCCGGCCCGCGCAACCTCCTGCTGCCGTCGATGGACGAAGAGGGGGTCTATTACATCGTCGAGGAAACCCCCGTCGTCTCGGGCGAGGATCTGGTGGATGCCCAGCCTTCTTTCGACCAGAACGGCCAGCCGGCTGTCAGCTTCCGCTTCGATACCACCGGCGCCCGCAAGTTCGGCGACTACACCGCAGCGAACATCGGCGCGCCTTTCGCCATCGTCCTGGACAACGAGGTGATCTCGGCCCCCGTCATCCAAAGCCACATTCCCGGCGGCTCGGGCATAATCACCGGCAGTTTCACGGTCGAGGATTCCACGAACCTTGCCATCCTGCTGCGCGCCGGCGCCCTGCCGGCCGAGATGAATTTCCTGGAAGAACGCACCATCGGCCCGGAACTGGGGCAGGATTCGATCGACGCCGGCAAGATCGCGGCGATCGGCGCCGGCGTGGCGGTGGCCGTCTACATGGTCGCCTCCTACGGGCTGTTCGGGATCTTTGCCAACATCGCCCTGGTCATCAACATGGCGCTGATCTTCGCGGCCCTGTCGGCTGTCGGCGGGACGCTGACCCTTCCGGGCATTGCCGGGATCGTGCTGACCATCGGCATGGCGGTCGACGCAAACGTCCTTGTGTTCGAACGTATCCGCGAGGAGTTGCGCCAGAACAAGAACGCCGCCCGCGCGATCGAACTGGGCTATGAACGCGCGCTCAGCGCAATCATCGACGCGAACATCACCACCTTCATCACCGCCGTGGTGCTGTTCACTGTCGGTGCCGGTCCGGTCCGCGGCTTTGCCATCACGCTGGGAATCGGGATCATCACCTCGGTGTTCACGGCAGTCCTGGTGACACGGGTTCTGGTCGAGCTTTGGTATGGCTGGCGTCGGCCGGCAACCGTCGTCGTGTAAGGGGAACAGACCATGGCCTTCCGTCTTCGCGTCGTCCCGGAAACGACCAACTTCGATTTCTTCCGCGCGCAGTGGCTGACCTTCGGCGGTTCGATGATACTGACCGTCGTGGCCATCGTGGCCTGGATTGCGATGGGCTTGAACTTCGGCATCGACTTCCGCGGCGGCACCACGATCCGCACCGAGGCGACGGAACCCGTCGATGTCGGCGCCTATCGCGACGCCCTCTCTGGTCTGGAACTGGGCGACGTCGCGGTGACCGAGGTGTTCGATCCCAACTTCGCCGATGACCAATATGTCGCGCAGGTCCGTATCGCCCCGCTGGACGGCCAGGAATCCGTTTCGCCGGAGACCATCGCCCAGGTCGAAGAGAACCTGCGCCAGATCTCGCCTTCGATCACCTTCCCCTCGGTCGAATCGGTCGGTCCCAAGGTCTCGGGCGAGCTGATCTGGAAAGCGGTCCTGGCCATGGTCGCGGCGTCGGTCGGGATCATGATCTATATCTGGATGCGCTTCGAATGGCAGTTTGCGATGGGGGCGGTCATCGCCATCGTGCATGACATCTTCATCACCATCGGCATCTTCGCGATCTTCCAGATCAAGTTCGACCTGACCATCGTCGCGGCGCTACTGACCATCCTGGGCTATTCCGTCAACGACACCGTGGTGGTCTTTGATCGGCTGCGCGAGAACCTGTTGAAATACAAGACCATGCCGTTGAAGGACGTCATGAACCTCTCGGTGAACGAAACCCTCAGCCGGACGATCATGACCTCGGGCACCACGCTGATGGCGCTGGGGGCGATGCTGATCTGGGGCGGCGACGTGATCCGTGGCTTTACCTTCGCGATCTTCGTGGGCGTGCTTCTGGGCACCTATTCCTCGGTCTTCGTGGCCAAGAACCTGGTGCTGTTCGTCGGCCTTGACCGCAGCGACAAGCCGAAGAAGTCCGACAAGAACGAATTCGCCAACGTGGACGCCTGAGGCCGCCGATGCGTCTGACCGAAGTCACCTATGGGTCGGCCAAGGCGATCGAGGGCTACGGGCCCGGCTTTTTCCGCGTGGCCGGCCATGTGCTGCGCGGTTCCTGCCTGATCACGCCCTGGGACGCCGGTCCTTGGGGCGGGTTCGACGACACCGCGACGCCCCTGTCGCTGGTCGGCCGGATCGACGTGCTGTTTGTCGGCACCGGCGCGGCCATCGCGCATGTGCCCCCCGCCTTCCGCACCGCGATGGAAGGGCAGGGTGTCGGGGTCGAGGTCATGGCCTCACCCACCGCCGCCCGGACCTATAACGTGCTGCTGGGCGAGGGGCGGCGGGTGGCCGTCGCACTCCTGCCCGTAGACTAGGCGCCAAAATTCTTAAGTAAGAATTTTGTCAAATTCTTTCCTTAAGGAATTTGGCCCCCTACCACGACCCGTGCACATGCGCCTTGATGCGGCGGTCATAAACCTCGCGCGCGGCTTGCATCACCTCGTCCGACAGCGCCGGAAGCCCCGCCGCCGCCGCATTGGCCCGCGCCTGGACCGGCGACTTCGCCCCGGGGATCACCACTGTCACCGCGTCCTCCATCAGGATCCAGCGCAGGCTGAAGGCGGCCATCGTCGCCCCTGCCGGCACCAGCGCGCGCAGCTCCTCTACCGCGTCCAGCGCCACCTCATAGGGCACGCCCGAGAATGTCTCGCCCTTGTCGAACGCTTCGCCGTTGCGGTTGAAGCTGCGGTGATCGTCGGCCGCGAACTGGCTGTCCCTGGTCATCTTGCCGGTCAGAAGGCCCGAGGCCAGCGGCACCCGCGCAATGACCGCCACATTGGCCGCCTTCGCCTCGGCAAAGAACACCTCGGCCGGTTTCATGCGGAACAGGTTGTAGATGATCTGCACCGAGACGACGCGCGGCTGCCGGATCGCCGCGCGGGCTTCCTCCACCGTCTCGACCGAGACGCCGTAATCCGCGATCTTGCCCTTGGCCTTGATCGCCTCCAGCGCCGCAAAGACCTCAGGGTCCAGGAACACCGGCGTCGGCGGGCAGTGCAACTGCACCAGATCCAGCCGCTCCACCCCCAGGTTCTGCAACGAGCGGTCGATGAACCCCTCCAGGTTCGCGCCGTTATAGCCCTCGGCGACATGCGGGTTCAGCCGCCGCCCGGCCTTGGTCGCGACAAAGGGCCGCTCGCCGCCGCGTTCGGCCAGCACTTCGCGGATGATCCGCTCGGACCGGCCGTCGCCATAGACATCCGCCGTGTCGATGAAGGTCATGCCCTCGTCCAGCGCCGCGTGCAGCGTGGCCTTCGCATCCTCGACCGACACCTCGCCCCAGGTGCCGCCGATGGCCCAGGCGCCAAAGCCGATCCGGGTGGTCATGCGGCCGGTCCGGCCAAAGGGAATGCTCTGCATCGTGGGTCTCCTTCTGTCGCGCCAAGACATAGGCCCCGGGGCGGGCCTTGACCATGGCCCTTTTCGCGGGCGCTGCCATCGGCTAGGGCTTGGCCATGGTGATGACGGTGCGCAATCTGGCTGTGGCGCGGGGCGGGGTGACGGTCCTGCAAGGGCTGGATCTTGCCCTGTCGGCAGGCCAGGCGCTGACCCTGCGCGGGCCGAACGGCTCGGGCAAGACCACGCTTCTGCGCACGCTGGCCGGCCTGCAACCTGCCGCCGCCGGAGAGATCGACCTCAACCCCGAGACCGTGGCCTATGCCGCCCATGCCGACGGGCTGAAGTCCACCCTGACGGTGGCCGAGAACCTGGCCTTCTGGTCGGCGATCTACGGCGGCCCATCTATCGACCGGGCCATCGCCGCGATGGACCTGGCCAAGCTGACCCGCCGCCGCGCGGGTGAGCTTTCGGCCGGCCAGAAGCGCCGCCTTGGTCTGGCCCGCCTTCTGGTCACCGGCCGCCCGCTCTGGCTGCTGGACGAACCCACTGTCAGCCTGGACGTGGCCTCGGTCGCGCTTTTCGCCGGTGTCGTCCGTGATCATCTGGCCCAAGGCGGCGCCGCGATCATCGCCACCCATGTCGACCTTGGCCTGCCCGAGGCGACGATCCTCGACCTCGACCCCTTCCGCACCCGCATCCTGGCCCGCGACGGCTTTGACGAGGCCTTTGCATGAGGGCGCTGCTCCTCCGCGACCTTCGGCTGGCCTTCCGCTCGGGCGGCGGCTTCGGGCTGGGCCTTGCCTTCTTCCTGATCCTCGCCATCCTGGTCCCCCTTGGCGTCGGGGCCGAGGGCACGACCCTTGGCCGCATCGCCCCCGGCATCCTCTGGGTCGGCGCGCTCTTGGCTTGCATTCTGTCCCTCGACCGAATCTTCGCGCTGGATCATGAGGACGGCTCGCTTGACCTTCTTGCCACCTCCCCCCTGCCGATGGAGGGCGCTGTCGCCGTCAAGGCCCTGGCGCACTGGTTGGTCACCGGCCTGCCGCTGACGCTGCTGGCACCGGGCCTTGGCGTCCTCTTGAACCTTGCGCCCGCCGGCTATCCCTGGCTTGTCCTCAGCCTGCTGCTTGGCACGCCCACGCTGTCGATGGTCGGCGCCTTCGGGGCTGCTTTGACGGTGGGCCTGCGCCGGGGTGGGCTTCTCCTTAGCCTTCTGGTCCTGCCGCTCTATGTCCCGACCCTGATCTTCGGGGCCGAGGTCGTGCGCCGGGGGGCAGAGGGCATGGCGCTGGCCACCCCGCTTGCGCTTCTGGCCGCGATCAGCCTGGGGGCCGCCGCCCTGCTGCCCTTCGCGGCGGCCGCGGCACTCCGCGTCAATTTGCGCTAGGGCGTCGCGCGATGGTGAGTTGAGAGAAACCGGCGAACAGGATAGGCGAAGCGCATGTCGATCTGGGAATATGCGAACCCGAAAAAGTTCATGGCGACCTCGGCCTGGGCATTGCCTTGGGCGGTGGGCCTGACAGTCGTTTGCCTGGTGGTGGGGCTGGTCTGGGGCTTCTTCTTCACGCCCGACGATTACAAGCAGGGCTCGACCGTCAAGATCATCTACCTGCATGTCCCCGCTGCGATGATGGCGATCAACGCCTGGGTGATGATGCTGGTCGCCTCGCTGATCTGGATCGTCCGCCGCCACCATGTCAGCGCTCTTGCCGCCAAGGCCGCCGCACCGGTGGGACTGACCTTCACCCTGATCGCCCTGGTGACCGGCGCGCTTTGGGGCCAGCCGATGTGGGGCACCTGGTGGGCCTGGGACCCGCGGCTGACCTCGTTCCTGATCCTGACGCTGTTCTATTTCGGCTACATGGCTCTGTGGTCCGCGATCGAGAACCCGGATACCGCGGCCGACCTGACGTCGATCCTCTGCCTGGTGGGATCGGTGTTCGCGCTGCTGTCGCGCTATGCGGTCAACTTCTGGAACCAGGGCCTGCACCAGGGCGCGTCGCTCTCGCTCGACAAGGAAGAGAACGTGTCCGACGTGTTCTGGGTTCCGCTTCTGGTCTGCATCGCGGGCTTCGTCCTTCTGTTCATCACCATGGTCCTCTTGCGCACCCGGACCGAGATCCGGTCGCGCCGCCTGCAGGCCCTGCTGGCGCGCGAGAGGGTGGCATGATGCCGGATCTGGGAAAATACGCGACGGCGGTCCTGGGGTCCTATGCGGCCACGGCGGTGCTGATTGCTGCACTCGTAGGGCTGACCCTCTGGCAGGCGGCGCGGGTCAAGCGCGCGCTGGCCGAGGTCGAGGCAAGGGCGGGGAAATCCGATGGCTAGATGGCTGATGATCCTGCCCCCGGTCCTGTTCGCGGGACTGGCGGGGCTGTTCTACACCGGCATGTACCGCGACAATCCGGGCGAGCTGCGCTCTGTCCTGGTCGGGCGTACGGCTCCGGCGGTGCCGGTGACTGGCCTGCCGGGTATCCCGGTCCTGACCGACGCCGACCTGCGCACGGGTGAGGTGACGGTGGTCAACTTCTGGGCCACCTGGTGCCCGCCCTGCCGGGCCGAGCATCCGGTGCTGCTGGAAATGGCCGCGCGGGGCATCCGGGTGGCCGGGATCAACATGATGGACGACGACCGGAAAGCCGTCGAATACCTGGCCGAGGAGGGGAACCCCTTCCTGGGCGTCGCCACCGATCCGCAGGGGCGCAACCGGGTGGAATGGGGCGTCACCGCCCCGCCCGAGACCTTCATCCTGGCGGGGGACGGGACCGTGTTGTTCCGCTTCGTCGGGCCGTTGGTCGGCACGGATTATGAGACGCGCTTCATCCCGGAACTGGAAAAGGCGCTGGCCGGGGGCTAAGCCTGTCCACAGTGGACAATCCGGGCGAACGCCACGATTTCAAGGGCTTGATCGCGGACGTTCAGCTTTCGTAAACCATGTTTGCATGGGCGTAGGGTGGGCCGTTCCGCCGCGCTTGTCGCGGCGGGTGGCCCACCGCCGGTTCAGGCAAGCAGCAACAGCAGTCCCAGCGCCGCGCACAGCAGCAACTCCACCACCGGCAGGCTGGCCAGCACATCGCCCCGGCCCGCAACGGAAACCGACCGCACCGGCAGGACAGGCGGACGAAGCGGCGGGAAGCGGTGCGACATGGGAACGGCCTTCTGGCGTTGCGACTACCCGACACTGCCCTGCCAGCCGTTGAAAAAGACTGAAGGCCCGGGACGCGCCCGGGCCTTCAATTGGAAACAATCCGTTTCCGAAATCAGGAGGCCGCGAGGTCCCGCAGCACATAGTGCAGCACGCCGCCGTTCTGCACATATTCGATCTCGATCGCGGTATCGATCCGGCACTTCAGCTGGATCACCTTCTCGGTCCCGTTGGCATAGCGGATGGTGCAGGGCACCAGGCTGAGCGGCTTCAGGTCGCCCTCCAGCCCGCCGATCGACACGACCTCGTCGCCCTTCAGGCCCAAGGACTTGCGGGTGTCGCCGCCGGTGAACTCGAACGGGATGACGCCCATGCCGACCAGGTTCGACCGGTGGATACGCTCGAACGATTCGGCGATCACCGCCTTGACGCCGAGAAGGGCCGTGCCCTTGGCCGCCCAGTCACGGCTGGAGCCCGCGCCGTATTCGATGCCGCCGAAGATCACCAGTGGCGTGCCAGCCGCCTGATAGGCCATCGAGGCGTCGTAGATCGAGGTCTGCGCGCCGTCCGGCCCAAGGGAATAGCCGCCCTCAACCCCGTCAAGCATCTCGTTCTTGATGCGGATGTTGGCGAAGGTGCCGCGCATCATCACCTCATGGTTGCCGCGCCGGGCCCCATAGGAGTTGAACTCGGACACCGGAACCTGCCGCTCGGTCAGATACTTGCCAGCCGGGGTCGTCGCCTTGAACGACCCTGCGGGCGAGATGTGGTCGGTGGTGATCATGTCGCCCAGCAGCGCCAGGACCCGCGCGCCGGTGATGTTGTTGATGACACCCGGCGTGGCCGACATGCCCTGGAAATAGGGCGGGTTCTGGATGTAGGTCGAGCTTGCGGGCCAATCGTAGGTCTCGCTGTCGGTGATCTCGACCGCCTGCCACTTGGCGTCGCCTTTGAAGACATCGGCGTATTTTTTCATGAAGGCTTCGCGCGTCACGACCGCATGGACGATGTCGGCGATTTCCTTGTTCGTCGGCCAGATGTCCTTGAGGTAAACCGGCTGGCCATTCGACCCGGTGCCCAGGGGCTCGGTCGTCAGGTCGATGTTCATGTCGCCGGCCAGCGCATAGGCCACGACCAAGGGCGGCGAGGCGAGGTAGTTCGCGCGCACGTCCGGGCTGATCCGGCCCTCGAAGTTCCGGTTGCCCGACAGGACCGCAGCGGCCACAAGGTCGCCCTCGTTGATCGCCTTGGAGATTTCAGGCTGCAGGGGACCGGAGTTGCCGATGCAGGTGGTGCAACCGTAGCCGACCAGGTTGAAGCCCACGGCGTCCAGATCCTCCTGCAGGCCGGCGGCGTTCAGGTATTCCGACACGACCTGCGACCCGGGGGCGAGCGAGGTTTTCACCCAGGGCTTGCGGTTCAGACCCAAAGCCCGGGCCTTCCGCGCCACCAGACCCGCGCCGATCAGCACATAGGGGTTCGACGTGTTGGTGCAGGAGGTGATCGAGGCGATCACCACCTTGCCCGAGGACAGTTTGTAGTCCTGGCCTTCCACGGCCACTTCCACGCCCTGCGGGCGCTTGAAGCTGGCCTCCATCTCCTTGGCGAAGCTGGCTTTCGCGTCGGTCAGCGGCAGGTAGTCCTGCGGGCGCTTCGGGCCCGAGATGGCGGGGACGATCTCGCCCATGTCCAGTTGCAGGGTCGAGGTGTAGATCGGGTCATAGTCCGGCCCGCGCCACATGCCATTGGCCTTGGCATAGGCCTCGACCAGGGCGATGCGGCCCTCCTCCCGGCCGGTCTGGCGCAGGTAGCGCAGGGTTTCGTCGTCGATCGGGAAGAAGCCGCAGGTCGCGCCGTATTCCGGGGCCATGTTGGCGATGGTCGCGCGGTCGGCGAGCGGCAGGTGATCCAGTCCCGGGCCGTAGAATTCGACGAACTTGTTGACGACGCCATGCTTGCGCAGCATCTGCACGACCTTCAGCACCAGGTCGGTCGCGGTGGTGCCTTCCTTCATCTCGCCGGTCAGCTTGAAGCCGACGACCTCGGGGATCAGCATCGACACGGGCTGGCCCAGCATCGCGGCTTCGGCCTCGATCCCGCCGACGCCCCAGCCAAGGACGGCCAGACCGTTGACCATCGTGGTGTGGCTGTCGGTGCCGACGAGGGTGTCGGGGTAGGCGACCAGGTTGCCGTCCTGGTCGGTGTCGGTCCAGACGGTCTGGGCAAGGTATTCCAGGTTCACCTGGTGGCAGATGCCGGTGCCGGGCGGCACGACGCGGAAGTTGTTGAACGCGTTCTGGCCCCATTTCAGGAAGACGTAACGCTCCATGTTCCGCTCATACTCGCGGTCCACGTTCATCTGGAAGGCGCGGGGGTGGCCGAATTCGTCGATCATCACCGAGTGGTCGATCACAAGGTCGACGGGGACCAGCGGGTTGATCTTGGCGGCCGAGCCCTTCAGGCCCTTGATCCCGTCGCGCATCGCGGCCAGGTCGACGACCGCCGGAACGCCGGTGAAGTCCTGCATCAGCACGCGGGCGGGGCGATAGGCGATCTCGATCGGGTTCTGGCCCTTTTGCTTGCCCCAGGTCGAGAAGGCCTTGATGTCGTCCACGGTGACGGTCTTGCCATCCTCGAAGCGCAGCATGTTCTCCAGCACCACCTTCAGCGCGGCGGGCAGCTTGGAGAATTCGCCCAGGCCCGCGGCCTCGGCGGCGGGGATGGAGTAGTAGGCGACCGTCTGGCCCCCTGCGGTCAGGGTCTTGCGGGTCTTCGACAGGTCATGTCCAACGGCGACGGTCATCTCTGGCTCCCTTGAAAGGCGGCTTCGCGCGGCATTGTATGCAATTGTATGCCGAATATCCAGCCCCGGATTGCAGCTTTCCTGTCGGTTATGACAGGTCTCTCGCAAAACCTTGATTGGCCCGGCCCCACAGGTGTTTCTATAACAGCCCAGGGGATCAAGGATCAGGATAGGCGACATGCGACATTTCGTCAGCGCCGCTTGCGGCCTTTGGCTGGCAGCGGTGGCCCCTGCCCAGGCAGAGCCGGTGGTGGTGGTCGAGCTTTACACCTCGCAGGGGTGTTCGTCCTGTCCGCCTGCGGATGAGTTCGTGGCGATGCTGGCCTCGGACCCGCGCATCCTGCCTTTGGCGCTGCATGTGGATTACTGGGACTATATCGGCTGGGCCGACAAGTTCGCGAACCCGAAGTTCACCGACCGTCAGCGCGCCTATGCCAAGGCGGTGGGGTCGCGGACGATCTATACGCCGCAACTGATCATCGGCGGCCAGGACCGGATCGAAGGCTTCGCGCCGGACGAAACCGCGGCCCGGCTACGGGATCACATGGCCAAGGGCAGCCACGTGCGCCTGACCGTCACGCGCGAAGGCGACCGCTTGGTGATCCGGGCCGAAGCCGACCCGCCCCTGACCGAGCCGGTGCGCGTGCAACTGGTGCGCTACAAGCCGGCAGAGACGGTCACCATCGAACGCGGCGAGAATGCGGGCAAGACGGTGACCTATACCAACATCGTCACCTCGTGGGAGGGGTTGGGCGACTGGGCCGGGCAGGAGCCGCTGGAACTGACGGCCCCGTTCCCGGGCGCAGAGCCGGGCGCGGTGATCGTGCAGACCAGCGGACCGGCAGCGATTCTGGCAGCGGCCCGGGTGAAATAGGCGCGGGGGTAGGGTGGGCGATATCGCCCACCTTACGCCCGTCTAGGCCGCGCCGCCGCCCTTCCAGCGCCGGTGGATCCAGAACCATTGGCCGGGATGAGCGCGCACCCGCTCCTCCAGCGCCTGGGTGACAGCCAGCATCATCGCCTCGGGCGTGCTGTGTGGCACCGGGGCGTCCATTTCGACCCGGAAGCTCAACCCGTCCGGGCGGCGCGTGGCAAAGAACGGGATGAGGTCAGCCTTGAACCGCAGCGCCAGTTCTGCCGCCGACAGGGCGGTGCGGGCCGGTTGGCCCAGGAAGGGCAGCGCGGTGCCGCTTGCCATATCCTGGTCGAAGAGCAGCACCAGTTGCCCCCCCGCCTTCAGATGCCGCACGAAGCCCGCCGTCCCCGCCCGGCCTTGCGGAAAGACCGGGCCGCCGAAGGCCTCCATCGTGCGGACGTAATGCGCGTTGAAATAGCGGTTGCGCAGATTGCGATACAGCCCGCCGATCTGGAACCCGCGCGCCACCAGAGCGGCCCGCGCGGCCTCGTAATTGCCGAAATGGCCCGAGACCAGGATCACCGGCCGCCCGGCGTCGCGCGCGGCGATCAGCGCGGCATAGCCTGGACCCTGCGGCTCGATCGCGGCGGCGCGGGTCTGGAAACCGTGGGTCGAATAGTTCTCGATCAGGGTCCGCCCGGCATTGTCCAGCGCGGCCTCGGCGATGGCGGCTCGCTCGGCCATTGGTCGGTCGGGCCAGACCAGCGCGAGGTTCTCGCGCGCCCGCGCGCGGTAGCCCGCCAGCGGCCCTACCACCCGCCGCACCAGCCAGCCACCAAAGCCCACGCGCCAGCGGTAGGGCAGCGCCAGCGCCAGCCCGATCATCCCGCGCGCGGCGAGATTCACCAGGTAATGGTCCAGCCGGAACGGCGGGCGGTCGTCAGCTTCGGTCGTCATCGGGGCCTGTGACGGCGGCGCGCGCGCCAAGGGTTTCGCGGTGCCAGACATAAAGTCCCGCGCCCACGATCACAAGCGCACCGATCACCGTCCAGCGGTCGGGCCATTGATCGTACAGAACCACGCCCCAGAAGGCGGCAAAGACGATCCCGAGATAGGCGAAGGGCGCGACCACGCTGGCCTCGGTGATCGAGAAGCTGCGGATGATGCACAGTTGCGCCCCGGTCCCCAGGCAGGCGATCAGGGCGAATTTCCACAAGTCCTCGACCGCAACCGGCTCCCAGACGAAGGGCAGGGCGATGCCTGCGACCAGCGTGCCGAAAAGTGCGGCATAGACCATCGAGGCCCAGACGCTTTCCTGCGCGCCGATCCGGCGGGTCAGCAGCGCCGAGGTCGCATAGGACAGCGCGCAAAGAAGCGGCAGGACGGCCCACCAACTGAAGACCCCGGCGCCGGGGCGGATCACGATCAGGGCGCCGGCCAGGGCGACGACGACCCCGGCCACGCGACGCGGGCCCAGCCGTTCACCCAGGAACAGCGCCGCCCCCAGCGTGATCAGGACCGGGTTGATGTCGGCGATGGCCGTGGCCTCGGCCAGGCCGATATGCGGCAGTGACAGGAAGAAGAAGGTGGTGGCCCCGAACTGCGAGGCCGAGCGCCAGAAATGCAGCACCGGAAAGCGGGTGCGCAGGATGGGGCCAAGCCGGATGTTCAGGATCAGCAGGACCAGCAGCAACTGCCCGGCAAAGCGGACCCAGATCACCTGCGGCGCGGGATAGCGGGCGATCAGCCCTTTTGCCGTCGCGTCCATCGCGGTGAAGAGGAAGATCGCGGCGATCATCAGCGCCACGCCGCGGCTGACGGAGGAAAGGGAGGTGCTGCCCATGCCCCGTGTCTAGGGGCGGTCAGGGATGGCCGCAAGGGTGATGCGCCCATGACTTACCTTGGGCCGGGGCGGGCCGGGTGCCGGGAAGGATGGGCGTAAGGTGGGCGAATCGCCCACCCTACGCCGGATCGGCAGGCCAGCGGCGTCGGCTGCCGCCAACCGGCGCGTTTCGGTCTCTGGTCAGGGTTCGAAGGCTTGGCGGGCCCCCTCACTCCTCCTCGGGCTGGATCAGGACGATCTCGCCGCTGGCCTCCAGGTCGCGGATCGCGTTGACGATGATGTTCATCGCCTCTTCCGCGTCCTTGTCCTTGATCTTGCCGCGCGCGGCCATCTCCTCGCGCAGGCCCTGGGCCAGGCGCTGCGAAATGTTGGCCAGGATGAATTCGGCCGCGGCCTCCAGCTCGGGCTTGCCTTGTGCGCCGGCGCAGGCGGTGACCAGTTGCGGCTGTTCCACCAGCCGGGTGATCTTTGGCACGTCGCGGGCCGAGACGCGGGCCGGGATATGGACAAAGGTGAAGATCGCCTTGCGCACCTCGGCCGCAAAGGCGGCATCCTCGACCTCCAGCCCCTGCAGGACATCGTCCCGCGTCAGCGCGGGCGAGACGTTCAGGATCGCCCCCACCCGCTGCACCGGGGCGGTGTCGAAGGCCTTGGGCGGCTGGTTGTCCAGTTCGGCCAGCAGGGCAAGGCCGATGCGGCGCACGGTTTCGGGGTCGACATTGCCGGTCATCGACACCGCATAGGCCACCCGCCGCGCCCGGTCGCCGGGCAGCTTTCCCAGCAGATCCGCGGCCTTGGCCACCGGCAGCTTGGACAGCATCACCGCCCCCACCTCGACCGCCTCATCGGTCAGGATCGGCAACAGGCGGTCGGGCGGCAGGGTCACGATCCGCTCCCACGGGTCGACCTTGGACGAGGCCCCGGCCAGCCGCCGCAGGCGGGTGGCGGCGGATTGCGAGATATGCCCATCCATCATGTTCAAGGCCCCCTCGATCCCGCCGGGGAAGGCCAGGCCCACGGATTCCAGTTCGGACAGGAATTCGCTGACGACCGTATCCAGGGTATCCCGGTCGATCAGCCGCATCTGGCCCATCTGTTCGGCCAGCGCCGCCTGCATGTGTTCGGGAAGCGAGGCAAGCGGCAGTGAGGCCCCCTCGGTCAGAAGGTAGCGCACGATGATCGCGGCCTTGGCGCGGGGGGTAAGAACCCGCCGCCCGCCCGGGCCGCCGACCGAAATGGCGCGGCGGTCCTGGGTGATGCGGGCAAGCGGGACGATATCCTGGGTCATGCGGGGCCTATGCGTCGAATCTCTCGACCTCAGCCTCGCAGCGCCCGGTTAACGCCGGCTTAGCTTGAGGGCGTCGCCGCGCAGGTGCCGGTCGCGGCATCCCAGGTCGTGCCCGGCATGCAGGACGAGGCGGTCTGGTCCTTGGCCTTGTCCGAGCAGCCGGCATAGGCCAGCGCCGGGGAAACCGAGAGGGCAAGCGCGGCGAGGGTCAGTGCGATCTTCATGGGTCGTCCTCCTGTTGAGTTCTGGGTCAGTAAGTATAGGTCGTGCCGGTGGCGATGGCCTTGGCCAGCGCCTGATCGGCCCAGGTGCCGCCCCCGCCATACATGCGGATGGCGGCAAGCTGTTGCTGTGCCAGCGCAATTTCGTCCATCTGGACCAGAAGCTGGCCATAGTAGCTGCGGGCCAGATGGTTGTCCTTGTCCAGCGCAATGGCGCGTTCGTAGGCGGCGATGCCTTCCTCGACCCGGCCGGTCTGGCGCAGCAGGAAGCCCTGATAGGTCAGGACACGCGGGGTCTCGCCCTCGGTCATCAGGGCCAGGATCGCCAGCGCCTCTTCGGGCCGGTCGGAATAGGCAAGCTCCCTCACCGCGCCATAGCGCTGGTCGTCGCTGAGAGACGAGCTTTCCGCCTTGATGCAGGTCGCGGTCTTGTCATCCCAGACCTCGCCCTTGGCGCATTCGGTCGTGGTCTCGGTGGGCTTTGGCGGCTCAGTGTCGTCGCTGCCCGCCGCAAGCGAAAGCTGCGGGGCCAGGGCAAGGGCGGCGGCAAGGATCATGCGCATCGGTCGACCTTTCGGCAAGTTTCCGAAAGATAGCACGGTCGCGGCGCAATCAAGCGCGCGAAGTTGCGACAGCCCGCCGCAGCCGGATCACGCTTGCGTCAGGTGCCGAAAACCCGGGCGAAGATCGTGTCGACATGCTTGGTGTGATAACCAAGGTCGAACTTTTCCTCGATTTCGGCCGGCGAAAGCGCCGCCGTGACTTCGGGGTCGGCCAGAAGCTCGGTCTTGAAATCCGCGCCCTTCTCCCAGACTTTCATCGCGTTGCGCTGGACCAGGCGATAGCTGTCCTCGCGGCTGACGCCGGCCTGGGTCAAGGCTAGCAGCACGCGCTGCGACATGACCAGCCCTTTGAACTTGTTCATGTTGCGCAGCATGTTCTCGGGGTAGATCACCAGCTTTTCCACCACGCCGGCCAGCCGGTGCAGCGCAAAGTCCAAGGTCACCGTCGCATCCGGCCCGATGGCGCGTTCGACCGAGGAATGGCTGATGTCCCGCTCATGCCACAGGGCCACGTTCTCCAACGCCGGGACCACGGCCATGCGCACCAGCCGCGCAAGGCCGGTCAGGTTCTCCGTCAGCACGGGGTTGCGCTTGTGCGGCATCGCGCTGGAGCCCTTCTGGCCGGGCGAGAAGAACTCTTCCGCCTCCAGCACTTCGGTCCGCTGCATGTGACGGATCTCGATGGCGACGTTCTCGATGCTGGAGGCGATCACGCCCAGCGTGGCGAAGAACATCGCGTGGCGGTCGCGCGGAATGACCTGGGTGCTGATCGGCTCGGGCGTCAGGCCCAGCATCTTGCAGACATGCTCTTCGACCGCCGGGTCGATGTTGGCAAAGGTGCCGACCGCGCCGGAAATCGCGCCGGTGGCCACTTCGGCCCGGGCGTTCACCAGCCGCGCGCGGTTGCGCGCCATTTCGGCATAGAAGCGGGCGAAGGTCAGGCCCATCGTCGTGGGTTCGGCATGGATGCCGTGGCTGCGGCCGATGCGGACCGTATCCTTATGCTCATAGGCGCGGGTCTTCAGCGCCGCCAGCACCCGGTCCAGGCCCTTCAGCAACAGATCGGCCGCCCGCACCAGCTGGATGTTCAGCGTCGTGTCCAGCACGTCCGACGAGGTCATGCCCTGATGCACGAAGCGCGCATCCTCGGACCCGATATGCTCGGCCAGATGGGTCAGGAAGGCGATCACGTCATGCTTTGTCACCGCCTCGATCTCGTCGATCCGGGCCACGCTGAATTCCACATCCTTGGCGCGCCAGACAGCTTCGGCATTGGCCTTGGGGATCACGCCAAGGGCGGCCTGCGCGTCGCAGGCATGGGCCTCGATCTCGAACCAGATCTTGAAGCGGGCTTCCGGGGACCAGATCGCCACCATATCGGGACGGGAATAGCGCGGGATCATGGGGGCCTCCGGGGGGTAGGGGTTTGGCGCCCCCTTACGCCGCGCAAGTCCAGCGCGCAAGCGTCAGGCGAAAAGGCCGATGATCCCCAGGGCCGAGATGACCGCGAAGGCCAGCCCCTGCGGCAAGTCGCGCAACGTGCCGAGGCGTGACAGGCCATAGCCGACGAACAGCGCGGTGAAGGACAGGAACAGCGCGATGGGCAAGAGTGCGAGGGCAAGGGCCTGGGCCGGCACGAACGCCGCAGCGATCAGGGCGGCCCCGCCAAAGGCCATCACCGCGGTCGCCGCGTGCCAGACGACCGACCAGACTGCCTTGGCCGGTTCGGGCCAGTGGGCAGCCACCATCGGCCGGTGAATCTCGCGCCCACCCAGCGTGACGTGGATGACGTCAAGGAGCAGCGCGCCGAGGCCGGCGGACAAAAGCCAGATGTTCATGAGTATCTCCATACGGTTGCGTATGGTTTAGCTGTTCTGCTGGACGATGTCCATACGGTGGCGTATGTTTTGCAGATGAAACCTCAGGATGGACGGGCGCGGCTGGGCCGCGAGTATTGGGTCAAAGCCGGCCTGCGGGCGCTGGTGGACGGCGGAATCCTGGCTGTCCGGGTAGAGCCCCTGGCGCGCGAGATCGGGGCGACCAAGGGATCTTTCTATTGGCATTTCAAGGATCTCGCCGACCTTCATCAAGCGATGCTTGAACTGTGGGAAGAAGTGGCAACCCACGCCATCACCCGGGCAGTGCGCGCCTCGGGACGGGATGCACGGGGGCAGCTTGACCTTTTGATCGCGCTTGCCTCGGCCCCGCCGGGCCCAACCTTCGGGGGCGCGGCCATCGAACCGGCCCTGCGCGACTGGGGGCGCAGCGACCCGCGCGCCCGCGCCGCGGTCGAGCGGGTGGATCGGCAGCGGCTGGCCGATGTGCAAGGCTTCCTGAGGGACGCGGGCCTGGCGGAGGCCGAGGTCACGCCAAATGCCCACCTCATTTATGCCGCAGTGATCGGGTTTGAGACCCTGCGATTGACGACGGCAGTCGACATGCACGACGGGTTGCGGCGGCTTGTCTCGCGGCTTTTCGGGCAGGGCGGCGGGTGAAGGGTAACGATGGAAGACGAACATCCGATCTGGACGGCGCTGGTCAAGACCGCGCTGGTGCTGACGATCCTGCTTCTGGCGGGGGGCTATCTGGGCTGGGTGCATCCCCTGGGCGATTCGCTGGCCGTGGGCCGGGGCTATGCCGCCGGGGCCTTGGCGCTGCTGGCCATCGTCGCGGGCTTTCTGGGCCTGCAGATGGCGGCCTTCGGCTCTACCCTGGTGGCGCTGGTCGCGGCCCTGCAAGTGGCGCTGGCCTTCTTCTGGCCCGGGCCGCCGGGAACCTTCGCGCTGTACCAGAAGAACCTGTTCTTCCAGAACGCCGCCCTGGCCGAGGTCGAGGCCGATATCCGCGGCACGCGCCCGCTGGCGGTGACCCTGCAAGAGGTCTCGCCCCCGAACGAGGCGCTGCTGGCGGCGCTGGCGGCCGAGTATCCGGGGCAGTTGCATTGCAGGACCGGGCGGCGTGGCGGGACGGCGGTGCTGACACGCCTGCCGGTGGTCCCTGGCTCGGAAACCTGCGCCGACGGACTGGCCGCGCTGCAGGTCCAGCTTGAAGAGCGGGCGGTCTGGGTCGTCTCGGTGCATCTGTCCTGGCCCTGGCCCTATGACCAGCAGGCCCAGGTCGATGCGCTGGTCCCGGTGCTGGCGGGGCTGGAGGGGCCGGTGCTGATGGCGGGCGATTTCAACATGGTGGGCTGGGGCCATGCGGTGAAGCGGATGGCCTGGGCGGTGGACGGCCTGCAGGCCGGGCCGACCGGCGGCAGCTACCTGGGCTTTGCCCCGGTGCTGCGCCTGCCCATCGACCACGCCTTTGCCCCGAACGGCGGCCGGATCACCTTTCGCCCGGCGCTGGGGTCGGACCACCTTGGGCTGTTTGCCGAACTGGAGCCCTGATCGCCCGCTCGTCGATGACTGCGTCACTCCTCGCTGCGGTTGAACCGTCCGAGGAGAAGACGCAGTCGCACGACGAGGGGGGCGTCAGGCCAGGAAGCGCGGGTCGAAGGGATAGCGGGTCAGCGTCTCGCAGCCGGTGTCGGTGATCAGCACCTGATCCTCCAGCTTGATCGAGAAATCGCCCCCTTCTGGCGAAACCAGTGCCTCGACGCACAGGACCATCCCCGGTTCCAGGGCGGCGTCAAAGGCGCCGGGCATCCAGCCGTCGGGATAGTGGACATAGGGCCACTCGTCGCACAGGCCCACGCCATGCATCTTGCAGCTGTATTTCTGCGCCCAGTATTCCGGTGCCAATTGGTGGCCGCCCATCACCAGCTCTTCGATGGTCACGCCGGGCCGCAGGCGGTCCTTGTGGTCGGCGATATGGTCCAGCGCGTGGTGGAACGCGCTGACCATCGCATTGGAGGGCCGCGCGTCGCCCACCCACCAGGTCCGGCTGATGTCGATGCAGAAACCATAGGCCCCGATCAGGTCGGTGTCGAAGGCGACGATCTCGTTCGGCTGCACGATCCGCGGGCCACATTCCTGAAACCACGGGTTGGTCCGGGGCCCGCTGGCCAGAAGCCGCGTCTCGATCCATTCGCCGCCGCGCCGGATGTTGGCGGCGTGCAACTCGGCCCAGATCGCATCCTCGCTGACCCCGCCCTTCGGCACTTCGGCCCGGGTGAAGGCCTCCATCTCGGCGATCCCCGCCTCGCAGGCGGCATGGGCGCAGCGCATCGCCAGGATCTCGTCCGGGGTTTTCACCGCGCGGACCCGTTCGGTCACCTCTTCGCCTTCCTCGACCGTGAAGCCCACCGCCTCCAGCGCGCGCAGCCCGTGGACCATGATCTTGTCCACCGCCAGCCGCCGATTGGTCCCGGCATGGGCGCGCATCACCTCATCGACCTGGGCGGCAAAGCCCTTGGCCGCCTCGGCCCCCCGGTCGCCGGTGGAGTTGTAAAAGAACGTCGCCCCCGAGCGCAGTTCCTTGACCAAGGGGTTGAAGGTCACGAGGAACGGCGAATTCTTGTACTCCCACATCACCAGATGCCCGTCGGCGCACAACAGGCAGGCGCGGAACGGGTTGTGGGTGTTCCAAAGCAGCATGTTGGTGGTATCGGTGGCATAGCGGATGTTCAGGGGATCGAACAGCAGCAGGCCGCCATAGTCCCGCGCGACCAGCCCGGCGGTCAGCTTCTGCCAGCGCTCCGTGCGCATCCGGCCCAGGTCGGGCAGGGCAAGGCCCAGGGCCTCCCATTCGCGAAAGGCCAGCTGGGTCGGGCCGATCTCCACCCGGTCGTTGTCGTTCGGGGTTCCGTCGCCCAGGGCCGCGCCCTTGCTGGGGTCGATCTTCCGGCGGTCGCGCTGATAGGTCATGGCTGCCTCCCCTTGGGTGCAGGCTGCCGGGCCGGTGGCGGGAAAGATCGCCTGGAAACGACGCGCCGCTTCGTTTTCGGCAGGCTCTGGCCGATCAACCAGGACCGTGCGTCCGTGCCAGGGACCGACACCCCCGCGCGTCCCGCATCTGTTACCGCAAGCCCCCGGCCGTCCCGTCAGTGCAGGGTGCGCTTTTTCCCGAAAGGCCACCATCCCTTGCGCCCCGCGCCGCCCGTTTGCGTGGCGGCGGTCGCCCGCGCTTGCAGTGCCTCGGCCGGCCCGATCAGCATGCAGATCCCGCCGGCCGGCGTCATCGGGTCCGGGGGCCTAAACTCCAGCCGGAAGGCCGTGCGCTCGTCGAACGACCCCACGACGCCATCCTCCAACTCGCGCGCGCCAATGATATGGCCCAGCATGATCACCTGCATCGCCGCAAGAATCGCGTTCGGGTCATAGGTCGTCGTGTCGGCAAAAAGCGTGCGGCCGCACAAGAGCTCTGACCTCCGCATCACGATGCCATGCGTCTGCCGGCCGTCCGGGGTCAGACCGGTGTCAAAGACCTGCGGCTGCGCGGTCAACGAGACCGGGAAGGGCAGGGCGGGGGTCACGGGCGGAAAGTCATAGGCGGTGTACAAGAGGTCCGTGTCGCACCAATGCACCACGGTCGGCGTCGGCATGATCGTCTCGACGATCGCCTCGACCACGCTGTGCAGGACCGAGATCTTGACCCGCGGGTCCACGGCTTCGACCGTCTGCGCCATCCCCGCAGCCTGCATCAACTCGCGCATCGCGGGGACCATCGGCAGCTTGCCGTCGCCCACGGTGACGAAGACATGCTCGATATGGTCCTCAACCCAATGGCCGAAACGTTCGTTGCGCATCCGGTTGACGCCCGCGTTCAGCGCAGCCTGGAACCCCTCGGCCGGCAGTCTGGTCCGGTTGAACGAAATCGCGACATAGAGGTTGTCGCTGCGAAAGACGACGCCGCCCTCGGCCTGCAGGTTGGTCATGGCCACGCCGTTGCCCGCCCGACCCAGCCGCTGGTTCACCTCACCCAATAGCGCCTGATAGTCCGGGATGCGGAAGGGCGTGTCGTAAAGGATCGCCGCGTCGAAGGTCATCACCGGAAAGGACATGGGCACCAGCACTCAGGGTTGCGTTCTGCCCCGGATAGCAACCTGACCCTGCCGAAAAGTAAAGCCCCGCGAAACCGTGACCGGCCCACCCGTCCGCCCCCGGTTGCAGCCGCCCGGCAGGCGTGGTCAAAGACCGCCATGGCCACCCCGATGCAAGACACGCCGATCCTGCAGGACCGCCTGCCGCACTTGCCCTGGATCGACCCGCGCACCCGCCGCCTGCCCGGCATCCTGCCGGTCGAGGGCCGCGACTGGCTGCGCCTGGACGAGGCCTATGCCCCCCAGATGGCGCTGCGCGACCGCCTGATCGCCGCCCAGCCGCAGGTTGTCCACGCGCTTCTCCCCCAGGCCTGCCCCGCGGCCGAGGAGTTGTACCACGCCACCCTCGACTGGCTGCGCAGCGCCCCCGGCTTCACCCTGACCGACAGCACCGCCACCCGGCCCGATGGCGTAACCGTCCCGCTGGACCCGTCGCAACCGCTCCTGACCCTTGGCCGCCTGGTGCAAGAGGATCTGTGCCTGATGGAGCGCCAGGACCAGGAATACGCCCTGACCGGCGGCATCCTGTGCTTTCCGGCAAGCTGGTCGCTGGCCCAGAAGATCGGCCGCCCGATGACCAGCATCCACGACCCGGTCCCGGTCTACGACGCCGACATCGCCAAACGCGTGGCCCGGCTTTTCGACGCCATCAGACCCGAGCAACCGCTCTGGCGGATGAATTACCTGACCTACGACGACTTCGTCCTGCACCAGCCGCGAATCGAGGGCGAGCGGCGCCCCCAGCCCCAGGGCCATGTGTTCATCCGCTGCGAACGCCAGTGCCTTATGCGCCTGCCCGTGACCCGCGCCGTGGTCTTTACCATCCACACCTATGTCGTGGACGCGGCCAGCGTCAGCCCGGACGACCTCGCCGCCCTGCGAAAGGCCGTCCATTGACCCGCTGCCTGATCGTTACCGCCCATCCCCGGGGCCGCAGCCTGACCGCCCGCCTTGCCGCGACGCTGGAGGGGCAGGCCCGCGCCATGGGCTGGCAGGTCACCCGCCGCGACCTGTACGACGGGTTCGACCCGGTCCTGACGCCTGAGGAACGCGCCGGCTATTACACCACGCCCGCCGACACCCTGGCGCAGGACAAGGCCGACCTTGCCCAGGCCCAGGTCCTGATCCTGGTATTCCCGACCTGGTGGTTCGGCTTCCCGGCGATCCTGAAGGGCTGGTTCGACCGGGTCTGGACGCCGGGGCTGGCCTTCGACCATTCCCCGGGCTTCGGCCCGATGCTGCCCCGCCTTGACCGGCTGCAAGAGGTGCTGGCCGTCACCACCATGGGGGCGCCCGGCTGGATCGACTGGCTGGTCCTGCGCCAGCCCCTGCGCCGCATCCTGCGGCTGGCCATCCTGAAACCCTGCGCGCCAAAGGCCCGCCTCACCTGGCGCGTGCTGCACAGCGCCGAGGCGGTGGCCGAACCCCGCATCATCCGGCTGGAAGCCCGACTTGCCGCCGACCTCACCCGCCTGCAACGGAGACTGTAGATGCCCGGACTGATCCGTCGCACGCTTCTGATCGGCGGCACTGCCGCGCTGGCCGCAGGGGCCGTCGCCTGGTGGCGCCGCAGCCCGGCCGCGACCGAGGTCGCCTATGGCCCCGACCCCCGGCAGGTGATGGACGTGACACTGCCCGACGGTCCCGGCCCGCACCCGGTCCTGATGCTGGTCCACGGCGGCGCCTTCCGCATGGGCGACAAGTCCGACCTTGCGATCTGGCCAGAGGTTCTGGCCGCCGGCATCGCCGTGGTCCGCATCAACTACCGCCTCTCCGGCACCGCGCCTTGGCCCGCGCAGGGCGAGGATACGCTGGCCGCCGTGGTCCATCTCCAACGCGAAGGCGCGAACCTTGGCCTCGACCCCTCGCGCCTGGTGCTGCTTGGCCAGTCGGCTGGAGCCTTCCTTGCCGTGTCGACCGCGCTCAGCCTGGTCGAGGTCGGCCTGCCGCCGCGTGGCGTGGTCAGCCTCTTCGGGCCGATGGATTTCTCGACCATGGACCAGGACATGGCCACCCTGGGCCGCACCCCCGCCATGGGGCCCACCGATGCCGCCGACAGCCCGGAAAGCCAGCTTCTGGGCTTTCCCGTGGCCCAGGACCGCGCCGCGGCCCGCGCCATGGGTCCGATCGGCCGGCTTGACCGGCTGCGCGAACCCTTGCCGCCGCTCCTGATCCGCCACGGCGATGCCGACCCCCTGGTCGCCGATCTGCAAGCCAAGCGCCTGCGTGAGGCCTGGGTCGCTGCCGACCCCGAGGCCGCCGTCGATTACAAGCTTGTCCCCGGCGCCGGCCACGGTGGCGCGCCCTTCGAAACCGATCCGGTCAAGTCCGAGGTCCTTGCCTTCATCACTCAGGCCCTGACCTAGGCCTTTCACCTGGCTGCAAATATCCTCCGGGGGTTTGGGGGTGGAAAACCCCCAAGCGCCGAGCCGTTTTGCGTCCTTCACGCAAAACGGCGAGACAAAAGCCTTGCGCGGCACGCGCTCATTCTGAAAACCGCCCCAATCCCGGAGCCGCGGCTTAGTCCTCGGTCCCGATCTGCCGCAGGTCGCGTCCCTTCAGCCAAAGCCACAGCGCCCAGACCAGCCCCAGCGGCAGCACAAGGATCACGCTGGCCCAGCCGGCCAGGTAGCCCGCGACCTGCATTGTCCCCTCTGCCGTCGGGCCGGGCGGGGCCGGGGGCTGGTCAGGGGCTTTCGGGCGGGGCGCATCCGGCTCTGCGCCGATCTCGTCCCGGATCGCGGCCAGGGGATCGTCCCCAGGCTGCAAGACCACCGGCTCGGCCAGCACCACGGGTGCAACCTCTCCCGGTGGCGGCGCGGGTTCTGGCGCCGGCGCGGGTTCGGGCGCGGCCGCAACGGCCTCCCACAGATAGGGTTGGATCTCGGCCACCAGCGCATTGCCGCGCGGCACCTCGGGGTCGGCGGTGGCGCTGCCATGGGCCAGGGTGGTCGCAAGATTGGCGATCCAACCCGCCACCCGCAGGTGCGATGGGACAAAGCGTTCCGCCCGGCCCAGCTTTTCTGCCGGAATCCGTCCGGTTCCCGCCTTGATTTTCAGTGCCCCCCGCCGGAGGCCCCGCGCCGCCCAGGCCAGGACCGGCGCCACGCCCTCGCGAGACAGATGCAGGCTGGCCGACCCCAGCGCGCGCAGGTTGAACGGCGGCCGCTGCCCACCCGAGGCCCAGATCTCCGGCCGGCCGCGTCCCGACGATTTCCGCAAGGGATCCTGCGCCATGTCTCTCCCGCCGGTTGCTGCGGCCGCAGGCTAGCGCAGGCCCGCCCGCCCATGCAACAGCCCAGGCTCACCCCTTGCCAAAAGGTTAACGACGCGGCGCTGCTGCGAACGATTACAAGGGCTTACCCAGGTCGCCCCGCGTGGACATGCCAGCGAAAAAGGGCGCCCGAAGGCGCCCTTTCCCAAGCCCGGACCCGGGGGTCTCAGCAAGAATAGTACATCTGGTACTCGATCGGGTGGGGGGTATGCTCGTAGGCGTAGACTTCCTCCCACTTCAGCCCCATGTAGGCCTCCAGCTGGTCGCGGGTAAAGACGTCGCCCGCCAGCAGGAAGTCCATGTCCTTCTCCAGTTCCTCCAGCGCCTCGCGCAGCGAACCGCAAACCGTCGGGATCTGCGCCAGTTCTTCCGGCGGCAGGTCATAGAGGTCCTTGTCCGAAGCCGGGCCCGGGTCGATCTTGTTCTTGATGCCGTCCAGGCCGGCCATCAGGAGGGCCGCGAAAGCCAGGTAGGGGTTCGCCGACGGATCGGGGAAACGGGCCTCGACACGCTTGGCCTTCGGCGACTCGGTCCACGGGATCCGGACGCAGCCCGACCGGTTGCGGGCCGAATACGCGCGCAGAACCGGGGCTTCAAAGCCGGGGATCAGACGCTTGTAGCTGTTGGTGCCGGGGTTGGTCAGCGCGTTCAGGGCCTTGGCGTGCTTCAGGATGCCGCCGATGAAGTACAGCGCCTCCTGGCTCAGGTCGGCATACTTGTCGCCCGCAAAGAGCGGCTTGCCGCCGCGCCAGATCGACATGTTGACGTGCATCCCCGAGCCGTTGTCGCCCTTCATGGGCTTCGGCATGAAGGTCACGGTCTTGCCGTAGGCGTGCGCCACGTTGTGGATCACGTATTTGTACTTCTGGATGTTGTCGGCCTGCTCGACCAGACCGCCGAAGATCATGCCCAGTTCGTGCTGGCAGGTCGCAACCTCGTGGTGGTGCTTGTCGACCTTGATGCCCATCCGCTTCATGGTGGACAGCATCTCGCCGCGGATGTCCTGGGCTTCGTCGATCGGGTTCACCGGGAAGTAGCCGCCCTTGTGGCCCGCGCGATGGCCGTAGTTGCCGCCTTCGGTCACGGTGTCGGTGTTCCATGCCGCAGCCTCGGCGTCGATCTCGTAGGCCACCTTGCGGGGCGTCACCGAGTAGCGGACATCGTCGAACAGGAAGAATTCGGCCTCGGGGCCGCAATAGAACGCATCGCCAACGCCCGAGGACTTGAGGTAGGCCTCTGCCTTCAGCGCGGTCTGGCGCGGGCAGCGGCTGTACGCCTCGCCGGTGTCGGGCTCGACCACGTTGCAATGCACGCACATGGTCTTTTCCGCGTAGAACGGATCGATATAGACCGAACCCGCGTCGGGCATCAGCTTCATGTCGGACTGGTCGATCGACTTCCAGCCCGCGATCGACGAGCCGTCGAACATGAAGCCTTCCTCGAAGAAGTCCTCGTCCACCAGGTCGGCGACCAGCGTCACGTGCTGGAGCTTGCCCTTAGGGTCGGTAAAGCGGATGTCGACATATTCGACCTCCTCGTCCTTCATCAGTTGCAGAGCCTTGGCAACGGCGCTCATCTGACTGCCTTTCGGTTTGGGGTTGATGGGATCAAGGGCACTGATTTTCTGCGAAAATCAGCATCCCGGTTCAGACAGCATCGTCGCCGGTTTCGCCGGTGCGGATGCGGATGGCTTGTTCCACGGGGGTGACGAAGATCTTGCCGTCGCCGATCTTGTCGGTGCGCGCGGCGGCGATGATCGCCTGGACGGCGGTGTCGACCATGTCGTCGGTCAGCACGACCTCGATCTTCACCTTGGGCAGGAAGTCGACGACATATTCGGCGCCACGGTACAGTTCCGTATGGCCCTTCTGCCGGCCAAAGCCCTTGACCTCGGTCACCGACAGGCCCTGGATGCCCGCTTCCTGAAGCGCCTCTTTGACTTCATCCAGCTTGAACGGCTTGATGATGGCTTCGACTTTCTTCATGGGCAGGCTCCCCCCGGTTCCGTCTCTGCCCCTCTCACCACTTCCCCGACCGGGGGGCAATGTGACAGGGTTTTCCGATGGTGCATCGCCGGGGGATTCCTGCGGTGACGCATAAAATTTGTGCAATGCGCCTGCGAGGTGGGCGATTTGGAAACTTGGGTGCGCGAAAAATGACCGAACTCCTGACCGCCGCGCAGATGCGGGCCATCGAACAGGCAGCGATTGCCAGCGGAGAGGTCACGGGCCTTGAACTGATGGAACGCGCCGGGCGGGGCGTGGTCGAGGCGATCTTCGAGGAATGGCCGGAGTTGAAGGCCACCTCGCACCGGGCGGTGGTCCTCTGCGGGCCGGGCAACAACGGCGGCGACGGGTTCGTGGTGGCGCGGCTCTTGAAGGAGTGGGGCTGGGAGGTGGAGGTCTTCCTCTACGGCGATCCGGAGAAGATGCCGCCGGACGCGCGGGTGAATTATGAGCGGTGGGTGGGGATGGGGACGATTACTCCGCATGACAGGTCGGCATCGGATTATTCGGGATGCGATGGACTGGTGATAGACGCCGTTTTCGGCACAGGCCTCACCCGGCCCCTGTCGGGGGATGTGGAGAAATTCCTCCGTGCAATGGCGCGACGGGGCGTTGGAGTGTCAGTTGATCTCCCGTCTGGCTTTTGCGCCGATAGTGGCAAGTACCTGTCTGAAGAAGATCCCGACGGTCATCATTGCCCGGAGCCGCAGTTGATCGTCACCTTTCAGCGAAGCCGGCTAGGCCACATGCTGGACCAGCTTCCTTGCATTGATGCACGATTGAAGGTGGTAGACATTGGCATTGAGGGCTTTGTGCCGAAACGGCGGCGTAACCCGGGCGGTCCGGGCGATCCCGAAATCGTGGCACTTACCAGCAGGACCACGTCGCGCCGGGTTCACGAGAAGTCGGTAATCTTCGGCGCCAGTCGTCCTGCACAGCACAAATACTCCCACGGCCACGCCCTCATCCTCTCCGGCCCTTCGGGTCGCGGCGGGGCGGCGCGGCTGGCGGCGCGGGGGGCTTTGCGGATCGGGGCGGGGGTGGTGACGGTGGGGTGTCCTTTGGACGCGATCCCCGAAAACGTCGCGCGGCTGGATGCGGTGATGCTGCGGGGGGTGGCGGATGGGGCGGCCCTCGCCGGGGTGCTGGAGGATGGGCGGATCAATGCGCTGTGTGTGGGGCCGGGGTTGGGGGTCGGCGCGCGGGAGGCCGGGTTGGTGGGGGTGGCGTTGGAGAGTCGGGGGCCCCCCCCCCCCAACCAAAGACCGGGCGGGCCCCCCCCCCCCAATGTAAACCACCCCCCAGCCCACACCATCCTCTCCCAACACCCCGACCTCTTCGCCGCCCTGCATCCGGGATGCGTCCTCACCCCCCATGCCGGAGAATTCGCCCGCCTCTTCCCCGACATCGCGGAGAAGCTCGCGGCCCCCGCCACCAAAGGCCCCGCCTATTCCAAGGTCGACGCCACTCGGGAGGCGGCGGCGCGGGCGGGCTGCGTGGTCCTCTACAAAGGCCCCGACACAGTGATCGCCGACCCAATGGGGCGTTGCGCCATCAACTCCGCCCACTACGACCGGGCGGCGCCCTGGCTCGCGACCGCTGGGTCCGGCGACGTGCTGGCGGGGTTCATCACCGGGCTTCTGGCGCGGGGGTTTTCACCGTTTGATGCCGCTTGCACGGGGGCCTGGCTGCATGTGGAATGCGCGCTTTCCTTCGGGCCGGGGCTGATTGCCGAGGACCTGCCCGAGGAGTTGCCCAAGGTGTTCCGCGCGCTCGGGGTATGAGGGTGCGTGCCAGCACGGCACCTGCGAACCCGTAGGGTGCGTGATCTCACGCACCCTTGCCGATGTAGTCCTGCAGCACCGCCGCCGTCCCCTTCTCCCACAGCGCGTTCAGCGCCTTGGTGAAGGCCGCGACGAAGCGCAGGTCCTTGTTCAACTCGCCATAGATCGGCTTCATCTGCAGCCAGACCACAGGTGCGTCCCTTGCCGCCCGGGCCTGCGCTTGCAGATAGTCCCAGTTCGGGTCGTTCGGCGCGATGGGCGTGCCGCTGTCGCTGGTGCCAAAGCAATACCGGCACCACAGCGCCGAGACGAGCGCCAGCCCCTCGACCTTGCCCCCCGCCGCCAGCGCGTCGCGGACCGAGGGGATGATGAACTTCGGTTGCCGGTTGGAACCGTCGAGACACAGCCGCCGCTCGGTATCGGCCACCTCGGGGTTGCTGAACCGCTCGACGATCAGCCGGTAATAGGCGGCGATGTCGGTGTCGGGCACGGGGGGGACGTAAGGGATGATCTCCTCCGTCTCCACCTTGTCCAGGAAGCCGCGGATCAGGGGATGCGCCATCGCCTCGTGGACGTATTCGATGTCCATGAGGCCGCCGGGATAGGCGATGGTCGCATGGCCGCCGTTCAGGATGCGGATCTTCATCATCTCGAAGGCATGGACCTCGCCGGTGAAGGTGACGCCCACCTTCTCCAAGGGCGGGCGGCCGGTGGGGAAGTGATCCTCCAGCACCCATTGCCGGAAGGGCTCGCACGTCACGGGGACCGGGTCGGACAGGCCGAAGCTTGCGGCCATCTCGCGCTCGCGCGGGCCGGTGGCGGGGGTGATGCGGTCGACCATGCCGTTCGGGAAGGCGACCTGGGCCTCGATCCAGTCGGCAAGGGCCGGGTCCGACAGGCGGGCCGTGCCCACTACGGCGGCGCGGGTGACATGGCCGTTGCCGGGCAGGTTGTCGCAACTCATCACCGTGAAGGGCGGGATGCCGGCCGCGCGCCGGGTTTTCAGCGCGGAGACGATGGCACCAAAGGCGGTGCCGGGACGGTCGGGGGTCGCGCCGTCATGGGCAATCTCGGGCGCGCGGGGGTCAAAGCGGCCGGTGGCGGGGTCGATGAAATAGCCGCCCTCGGTGACGGTCAGGCTGACGATGCGGATCTCCGGCCGGGTCATTGCGGCGATCAGCGCGGCGTTGTCGGGTTCCACCGGCAGGAAGTCGATCATGCTGCCGATCCGCCGCGCCGATTTGCCCGCCGGGTCCAGCTCTATCACCGTGGAGAGGCAATCTTGCGCCGTCAGCGCCTCGCGCATCCGGGCGTCGCCCTCGCGCACCCCGGCACCCAGGATCGCCCAGTCGTGCCCCAGCCCCAGGGCGAAGAGGTCGTCCAGATAGACGGCCATATGCGCGCGATGAAAGTTGCCAAGCCCGATGTGGACGATGCCGGGCGTCAGCTTGGATCGGTCGTACGAGGGGAGCGTAGGTTCCATTCAGGCCATCCAGTTGCCGCCGTCCACGCCGAAGCATTGGGCGACGATGTATTTCGCTTCCGGCGTGGCAAGGAAGATCGCCATGCCGGTCAGGTCTGCGGCGGTGCCCATGCGGCCGAAGGGGACGGCCTGGCCCACCTCGCGCTTCTTCTGGCCGGCGGCCTTGTTTTCGTACTTGGCAAAGAACGCGTCGACGCCGTCCCAATGTTCGCCATCCACCACGCCGGGGGCGATGGCGTTGACGTTGATGCCGTGCTTGATCAGGTCCAGGCCTGCCGATTGCGTCAGGCTGATCACGGCGGCCTTGGTCGCGCAGTAGACGGCCACCAGCCCCTCACCGCGGCGACCGGCTTGGGACGCCATGTTGATGATCGTGCCGGTGCCCCTCGGGATCATGTGGCGCGCGGCGGCCTGGGTGCAGAACAGGGTGCCCGCGACGTTGACGGCAAAGAGCTTGTCATAGTCCTTGCGGCTGATCTCGACGATCGGCGCGGCCGAGAAGAGGGCGGCGTTGTTGATCAGGATGTCAAGCTGGCCCATCCGGCGCACGGCCTCGGCAAAGCCCGCTTCGATGCTGGCTTGATCGGTCACATCCATGACGATGGGATGCGCCTGCGGCCCCAGGCTTTCGGCCGCATGCGTCACGGCTGCGCTGTTCACATCGGCCAGCGCCACGGTCGCCCCCTCGGCGATATAGGCGCGGGCGAATTCCAGCCCGATGCCGCGTGCGGCCCCGGTGATCAGGGCGGTCTTGCCTTGCAGTCTCATAGGGCCAGCCCCTTGTCGTCAAAACGGTGGATCTTCCCGGCCGGAGCCAGCCGGATGCGGTCGCCGTGGTGGACGTTCAATTCGCCCGCGCCACGCACGTTGATGATGCCAAGGCCCGGCACATCGACCTTGATGAAACTGTCCGAGCCGAGGTGTTCCGACAGGCCCACCACCCCCTCCCACGGGCCGTCGCCGACGGTGATATGCTCGGGGCGGATGCCGATGGTGTGGGCGTTGTGCTTGGCGGCCTCGGCCCCCTCGATCAGGTTCATTTTCGGGCTGCCGATGAAGCCCGCGACGAAGATGTTCTTCGGGTTGTGGTAAAGGGTCAGGGGACTGCCGACCTGTTCGATGTTGCCGGCGTTCAGGACGACGATCTTGTCGGCCATGGTCATCGCCTCGACCTGATCATGGGTGACATAGACCATGGTGGTCTTGAGGGATTGGTGAAGTTCCGAAATCTCCTGCCGCATCCCGACCCGCAGGGCCGCGTCCAGGTTCGACAAGGGCTCGTCAAACAGGAACGCCGCAGGCTCGCGCACGATGGCGCGGCCGATGGCGACGCGCTGGCGCTGGCCGCCCGACAGCTGGCCAGGGCGGCGGTCAAGGTAGCTGGACAGGTTCAGCACCTTGGCCGCGCGTTCGACGCGCTTGTCCTGCTCGGCCTGGTCCATTCCGGCCATTTTCAGCGGGAAGGCGATGTTCTTGCGCACCGTCATGTGGGGATACAAGGCGTAGGATTGAAACACCATCGCCAGGCCGCGCTTGGCGGGCGGCAGGTGCGTTGCGTCCTTGCCGTCGATCTCGATCACGCCGCTGGTGGTATCCTCCAGCCCCGCGATCAGCCGCAGCAGGGTGGACTTCCCGCAGCCCGATGGCCCCACAAAGACGACGAACTCGCCATCCTCGATGTCCAGGTCCAGGCCGGGGATCACATGCACGTCGCCGAACGACTTGCGCACCTGGCGGAGTTGAATCTTGCCCATGTTACCTCACTTCACCGCGCCAAAGGTCAGGCCGCGGACGAGTTGCTTCTGGCTGAACCAGCCAAGGATCAGGATCGGCATGATGGCCATGGCACTGGCCGCCGAGAGTTTCGCGTAAAACAGCCCCTGCGGCGCCGAGAAGCTGGCGATAAAGGCTGACAAGGGGGCCGCCTTGGTGGTGGTCAGGGTGATCGTCCAGAACGCCTCGTTCCACGCCAGGATGATGTTCAGCAGCATGGTCGAGGCGATGCCGGGGATCGCCATCGGCGTCAGCACGTAGACGATCTCATTCCACAGGCTTGCGCCGTCCATCCGCGCGGCCTCAAGGATCTCGCCGGGGATTTCCTTGAAGTAGGTGTAAAGCATCCAGATGATGATCGGCAGGTTCATCAGCATCAGGACCAGCACCAGCCCGATCCGCGTGTCCAGAAGCCCGAACTGCAGGAACAAAAGGTAGATCGGCACCATCACCGCGACGGCGGGCATCATCTTGGTGGACAGCATCCACATCAGCAGATCCTTGGTCCGCTTGCCCGGCACGAAGGCCATGGACCAGGCCGCCGGAATGGCGATCAGCAGGCCCAGAAGCGTGGAGCCGACCGCGATCACGACCGAGTTCCAGAAGAACCGGGGATAGTCCGACCGGCCCCAGACCTCGACATAGTTCTCCAGCGTCCAGTCGGCACCCAGGAACTCGGGCGGCATGGCCACGGCGCTGGCCTCGGTCTTGAAGCTGGTCAGGATCATCCACAGGACCGGGAAGAAGATGATCAGGGCGACCGTCCAGGCGGCGATCGTGGTCAGCCACAGGCGACGGGGGGAATGGGCGCGGGCCATGGCTCTCTCCTCACGCGTCCAGATGCCGGCCAATGCCGCGCATCAGGAAATAGGCCACGATATTGGCCAGGATCACCGCGATGATCCCGCCGGCTGCTGCCCGGCCGATGTCCTTGGCGACGATGGCCTGCTTGAAGATCATGTAGGGCAGGGTGGTCGAGGCCGACCCCGGCCCGCCTTGGGTGGTGGTGAAGATCTCGCCGAAGATGCCCAGAAGGAAGATCGTCTGGATCAGGATCACCACGGTGATCGCCCGCGTCAGATGCGGCAGGATGATGAACCGGAAGCGGTTGAAGGCCGATGCCCCGTCCATTTCGGCCGCCTCCAGCTGCTCGGACGACAGCGATTGCAGCGCGGTGACAAAGATCAGCGTGGCGAAGGGCAGCCATTCCCAGGCGACGATCCCGATGACGCTTGGCATGGGATAGCTTTCCAGAAACAGGATCGGCTGCGCGCCGAAGCCCCGGGCGATGGCCGAGAACAGACCGTTCTGCGGATGCATGAACAGGTTTTCCCAGATCGAGGCGGCTACGGGCGGCATCACGAAGAAGGGCGCGATCACCAGGATGCGCAGCACGCCCTGGCCCTTGATCGGCTGGTCCAGAAGCAGCGCGATCAGGATGCCCAGAACCACGGTGATCAGCAGCACGCCCCCCACCAGCAACAGCGTATTGGTCAGCGCCAGCCAGAAATCGGGCGAGTTGAAGAACCAGACATAGTTGTTGACGCCCACCCAGCCGGTCCGGTCCGGCGACAGCAGCCGGTACAGCCGAAAGGAGAACCAGGCCGTCATCGCCAGGGGCACGATCATCCAGATGAACAGCAGGATGACAGAGGGCGCCACCATGAAGCGGGCAGCCAGGCGGGTGGATTGGGTGGACATGGGCGCGTCTCCGAAAGGGGCAAGGCGCGGGGGCAGGGGCAGGGCGCGGACAGGGGAAATCGCGGGACAGGGCAGTCGGCACCGCCGAAGGGGGGCGGGGCCAGCCGCAAGGCCGGCCCCGCACCGATAGCTTACTTGATATAGCCCGTGGCCGTCATCTCGTCGGTCACTGCGGCCTGCGCTTCGGCCAACGCCTCGTCCGCGGTCTTTTGTCCTGCCAGTGCGGCCGAGAAGATCTCGCCCACCGTGGTACCCAGGCCCTGGAACTCGGGGATGGCGACGAACTGGACGCCGACATACGGCACCGGCTGCACGGTCGGCGCGTTCGGGTCAGCCGAGTTGATGCTGTCGATGGTCATCTTGGCGAAGGGCACCTTGGCGTACTCTTCATTGGCGTAAAGCGAGCTGCGCGTGCCCGGAGGAACGTTCGCCCAGCCTTCCTTGGAGGCAACCAGCGCCAGATAGTCCTTGTTCGTGGCCCAGTTGATGAAGGTCTTGGCGGCGTCCTGCTTCTGGCTGGAGGCGGGGATCGCCAGCGACCAGGCCCAAAGCCAGTTGCCGCGCTTGCCCAGACCGTTGTCGGGGGCCAGGGCGAAGCCGACCTTGTCAGCGACGGTCGAATCCTTGCCGGTCACGAAGGAGGCCGCGACGGTGGCGTCGATCCACATCCCGCACTTGCCCTGGTTGAACAGCGTCAGGTTCTCGTTGAACCCGTTGTTCGAGGCACCGGGCGGGCCATAGTTGTTCATCAGGTTCAGATAGAACTCCAGCGTCGCCTTCCACTCGGGGCTGTCGAACTGCGGGTTCCACGCCTCGTCGAACCAGCGCGCGCCGAACGAGTTCGACATGGCGGTCAGGAAGGCCATGTTCTCGCCCCAGCCGGCCTTGCCGCGCAGGCAGACGCCGTAGATTTCGGCCTCTTTGTTCGTCATCGCGGCCGCGGCCTTTTCGATGTCGGCCCAGGTCGGCGCGTCGGGCATGGTCAGGCCGGCGGCCTCCATCAGGTCCTTGCGGTACATCACCATCGAGGATTCGCCATAGAAGGGCGAAGCGTAGAGGTTGCCATCGACCGTCAGACCACCCCGGATCGCGGGCAGCAGGTCGTCCACGTCATATTCGGCCGGCAGGTCGTTCAGGCTGGCGAGCCAGCCCTGCTTTCCCCAGATCGGAACCTCGTAGGTGCCGATGGTGATCACGTCATACTGACCGCCGCCGGTGGCGATGTCGGTCGTGACGTTCTGGCGCAGGACGTTTTCTTCCAGCGTCACCCACTCGACCTTGATGTCGGGGTGCTTGGCGTTGAAGTCGTCCATCAGGCCCTGCATGCGGACCATGTCGCCGTTGTTCACGGTGGCGACGGTGATGGTGGTTTCGGCCATTGCCGTGCCCGCAAAGGCAACGATGGCCGTCGCGCCGAGAAGCGCGCGTAGCGTCGTGGTCATGGGTTCCCTCCCTGGGTCAGCGGTGAGCAAATCATCGCCTATCGGGTAAATGCTCACATCAGGCCCGGAGTCGTCAAGCCCCCTCTTCCGCCGCAGGTGCGAAAGTCAGGCGCGGTCCAGAAGGGCGCGGGCGGTCGGCTCGTCCGTGACCAAGCCGTTGATGATGCGGGATTTCAGCGCGGCATGAATGGCGGGAACCTTGGATGCGCCCGCAGCGATGCCGATCGAGGGGCGGTCCAGTCCCGGCGCCACGCGCACCCCGCCGGTGCGCATGTTGGTGCCCAGGTCCAGATAGCGGCCCTCCGAATCAAAGACCCAGCCCGCCACCTCGCCCACGGCGCCGGCGGCCTGCATCTCGTCCAGCTCGGCCCGGCTGACGAAACCGTCGGCCAGAAGCGGCGCGTCGTTCGACATCTGGCCGACGCCGACCAGGATCACATCCGCCGCCTCGGCCAGCGCCACGACCTTCTGCACCGGACCCAGCGCGTGGAAGGCGGCGTTCTCCTCGGGTGTGGGGCTGATCACCGGGACCGGCATCGGGTAGTGCGGCGCGCGCACCTTGTCGGCAATGCGCATCACCACGTCGAAGAAACTGGCTGATCCATCGGGGGCAATGTTGCCGATCAGGCTGACCAGCCGGTGCTGCGGCGCGTCGATCTCGACCATCGCGTCGACCATGCCGCGCATGGCCCGGCCGGTCCCCAGCCCGATCACAAGCGGCTGCGGCATCCGCAGGAACCGCTCCAGTTCCGCCGCAGCGGCGGGGGCAATGGCGCGCACCCCGTCGCCGCCCGGCCCCAGCCCCGGCGAGACGCGCGCCCGACCCAGCCCGAAGCGGCGGCAAAGCTCGGCCTCCAGGTCCAGGCAGGCCCCGATCCGGTGGTTCAGTCGGACATGGATCAGCCCCTCGGCCATCGCGCGGCTGACCAGGCGCTGGGCGCGCTGGCGGCTGACGCCCAGTTCCGTCGCAATCTGGTCCTGCGTCAGGCCGCCGACATAATACAGCCACCCCGCCCGGGCGGCCTCGTCATGCAGGGAAGGTTCGGGGTCAAGGCGGCTCATGTCGGTCTCTGCAGGGCAGGGGCAGTCTGGAAGAAGTCGGCAAAGTCGTCAAACCGCCGCGCGGGCGGCGGGTCGGGATCCGCCGCGCTGCCTGGCACGCGGAAGTGACTGCCGCCGGTGAATTGCCAGACCTGCATCCCCGCAGCCTGAGCGGCCCGCAGGCCCGTCAGGCTGTCCTCGATCACCAGCGCGCGGTCTGGCACCACGCCCATCCGGGCGGCGGCGAACAGGAACAGGTCCGGCGCGGGCTTGCCGTTCGCCACCTGGCTGGCGGTGAAAAGCCGGTCCCCGACCCGGTCGCGCAGGCCCGCAAGCTCCAGCGACATCTCGGCCCGCCGGGGCGAGGACGAGGTCGCCACGCACCACGGCACCGCCAGCGCGTCCAGCACGTCCGTCACGCCCGGCATCACCGTCAACTCGCGGCGGAAGGCGGCCAGCAATTCCTCGCGGTAGGCTTCCTCGAAGCTGGGGGCCAGGTCCAGCCCGAACTCGCGCCGGATCGTCGCCATCACCGTGGGATAGCTGCGCCCCAGGAAATGCCGGGCGACATAGGCCAGGTCGATCACCACCCCCAGCCGCGCCAGTTCCTGCACCAGCATCCGGGCCGAGATGATCTCGCTGTCGATCAGCACCCCGTCGCAGTCGAAGATGACCAGGTCGAACGGCCCGTCATGGGACATGGGTCACTTCACCGCCCAGAAGAAGAACAGCCCCGCGCCCAGGACCAGCACCCCGACGGCGACCAGGAACACGCCGAAGAAATAGCCCATGTTGTTGGCGACGAACTTGTCCAGCTTGTCGGTGATGTCCTCTTCCGCAGCGGCCGGGGCAGGGGCCCCGACCTCCAGCTTCGGCGGAGGCGCGGCGGGAGAGACAAACCCCTCTTCCTCGCCACGGCGGATCAGCTCTTGCCAGTCGGGGGCGCTGGCGATCCGGTCCTTGGGCAGGACGCTGACCGCCTTGTCGATCGCCTCCAGAAACCCCGGCGGATAGCCCTTGAACCGGCCGGCCAGCGGCACATAAGGGTCGCCCGATCCTTCCGCCACCCGCGCCAGCCGGCGCTGGCTTTCCGGCGGCGCCTTGCCGGTGATCAGCATGTAGAAGGTGGCCCCCAGCGCATAAAGGTCGCTCCACGGCCCCTGTTCCGCGCCCGTCAGATAGAACTCCTGTGGCGAATAGCCGTCCTTCACCACCCGCCGCCCGGTCAGCACCCGCGTCGCGCGCACCACCTGTTCGGTCGCGGCGCCAAAGTCGATCAGCACCGGATTGCCGTTCTGGTCGATCAGGATGTTGTCGGGCGAGATGTCGCGGTGCAGGATCCCCGACTGGTGGATGAAGTCCACCGCGCTGAGCATCTTCTTCAGCAGGGTCACGATCTGCCCCGGCGTAAAGGCCCGGTCGGTCGATTCCATGATCGCCTGCAGGTCTTTGCCGTTGATGAAGTCGATCGCCATATAGGCGGTGTCGTTGTCCTCAAAGACCTGATGCACGCCGACGATGTTCGGATGCACCAGCCGCGCCAGGCTGCGCGCCTCTTCGACAAAGCTTTGTACGAAGCTTTTGTATTCGCCCTGATGCTTGCGCGACCGCGCCCGCACGACCGAGGTCGATCGGCGGCACAAGGTGTTCGGGAAGCACTCCTTGATCACCACCGTCCGGTCCAGCGAATCCTTCGCCAGATAGGTGATCCCGAACCCGCCCGAGTTCAGGAATCCAAGGATCGTGTATTGCCCGTCCAGCAGCGTCGTGCCCGGCTTCAGGTCGTCGGCGAAGACGTCGGCGTCCTCGGGCAGGTCATCCAGGTCGTGGGATGGCGTTTCTTGCATCCGTTGCGTTTTCCGTTTTTCAGGCGCGACGGCCGCTTCCGGCAGTGCCGGAGGCCGGGGACGGCGCGGACAGCTTTGGCAAAAGGTGCAACTCCCGCAGGTCGGTTTCAACAACAGTTGCGGCGCAGACCGGCAATCGACCGGGTCTGCGCCGCAGGGCCAAAGCCCGGCAGGCCGGGTGTGGGCCGAGAAGGTGGCGCAAAGGTGGCGGAAATGCGGCGCGCTGGCCTTGGTTCTGTGGACTGACGCACAGAAGCCCGCACGCACAGCGATTTTCCGCATCAGGGCCAAGGGTGCGTCCGGGGATTGTGGCAGCGGCAGCCCGCGCGGCACTGTGACAAAAAAGTCGGTCGTTTTGCAGGCAAGTCGAGGGGGTTCCCGAACCTTCGGGAAAGTTGGCATGCAGGTGCGCAACCCTGGATTGCGGGCCGGTCGATTCGCCGCGCTACTGCGGCAGCCACGCCTCGGCCGGTGCATCCGGTCGCAGGATCTGGAAACTGCCGGCCGGCAGGGTCTGCCAAGCGCCCTCGGTCCCGTCGGGCCAGATCACCCGCAGCTCGGCACTGTCGGCCTCGCCCAACCCATAATGCAGCCACCCGACCGAGCCCGAGGCATGGCCCCCACCCGCCGCAATCTCGTGCCGTTCCACCACCGCGCCGCGCCGGACCTCGACCACCGCGCCGATGGCGTCGCGGTTCGCCCCGTCCTGCTGCAGGCGCACCTGCACCCAAGTGCCGCCCGGCGTTCCGGTCTGGCGCCAGACCTGCGCCGGGGCCCAGCGGTTCACCACCACCAGGTCCAGCAGCCCGTCCAGGTTCAGGTCCACCACCTGCGCCCCCCGCGCGATCCCCATGCTGGCCACGCCCGCCCGGTCGCCCGCTTCGACAAAGACGCCGTCCGGCTGGCCCAGAAGCAGGTTGTTCGGGTCCTCGGCCGCGAAATCCGGCATCTTCGCCACGTTGCCCTTGGCTACGAACAGGTCCAGCCAGCCGTCGTTGTTCACATCGGCAAACTGCGGGTGCCAGGCGGTGGATGGCTTGAAATCCCCGCCGGTATAGGGCCGGTGCGCCGTGACCCCCGATTTGAAGGCAAGATCGGCATAATCGGGCAGGCCGGTCGCCGGGTCCTTCAGGAATTGCAGCTTGTTGTCGGCCATCGAGGTCAGGAAGTAATCCTGAAAGCCGTCCCGGTTCACATCCGCCGCCGCGATGCCCATGCCCCAGATGCGCAGCCGCTTCCAGCCCTCGGCCTCGGTGTAAAGCCGGGGGGCAGCACCGGGGTCCAGATGCCACAACTGCTCTTGCCCGCCCTTGTAGTATTCGCGGTCGTTCGACACCCGCAGCGCCGGCTGGCCGGAGCGGTTCCAGTCGGTGAAGATCATCGACAGCGCACAGAAGGACGGGGTCAGCGGGATCGGCGGGGCGAAACCCTGTCCGTCCGGTCCTGGCCGGTGCAGCCAGTTGTCGGTGCAAGACCCCCAGGGAAACGCCTCTTCCTTGCGGTCGACATAATTGCCGACGGCCAAGGTCGGCCAGGTCTGCCCCCGCTCCCAGATCGCGGCAAAGGCGGTGGACCAGGCGTCGCCGCCGTCAAAGCCCCAGGCCGACTGTTCGAACCGGCAGTCGCCCAGGCCGCGCATCACCCGGTTTTCGCCCAGCCGCAGCACGACCAGGTCCATGATCCCGTCGCTGTCCACGTCCAGCGGATAGGCCCCCAGCACCGCGTCCAACTCCAGCGCGCCGGTGTTCTCGAACGCCAGCGCCCCGCCCACCGGGCTGCGGTTCACATACAGCGCCGAAAGCCCCACGCCGCCCGACAGGAACACCTCGGGCTTGCCATCGCCCGAGCAGTCGAAGGTCGCCACGCCCCCGCCGACCATGTATTCCCAGTCGCCCTCGAAACTGGTCGCAAGACCCGAAGGGACCGTCTCCTCAGTAAAGACCGGCACCACCGGCTCGGCCATGGCGGGGCTGGCCAGCGCCAGCAACACAAGGGCGCGCATCACGCTTCGGTCCGCAAGGCGGCGGCAAAGGCCCCGACCTGCCGGCCCTGCACCAGCCCGGCCTCGTTGCCAAAGCGGAAATGGATGCCGCCGTACAGCCGCGAGACTGCCGCCTCTTCCGCCGCCGCCGCGAAGGATGGAAAGCTGCGCACCGGCAGCCCTTCGTCCACATGCGTCTCGTCGTCAAAGGCGAAATCCTCGCCCAGCATCGCCGCCAGCACGGTCGAGGCCGCGCCCGACTGCGTCGAGTGCCCCGACGTATATTCCGGGAAGGGCGGTGTGATCAGCAGCGGCTCCCAGGCGGGGTCGATGTGGCGGCGGATATAGGTCACCGGGCGCAGAAGGTTGTATTTGAACTTCGTCGACCAGCACGAGATGAACGCATCCGCCTGCGCCACCCCCAGCTTGGCCAGCGTGGCCGAAATCACCTCGACCGGCAGCGCATCGCGCTCGGCGATCTGCAGGACGATGGCGATCCAGTGGCCGGCCGGAGTGGGGGTCAGCATCGGATCGTCCGACCAGAACCGGGCGATCAGCTTCTGCTCGTCAGTCAGCCCGCGCCCAATCTCATGCACCTCGCGGGCGTGGTCGTGGAATGCGGACCCCGCCACCTCGTCATAGGCCGGGTGGGGCGGGGCGTCGCAGGCATCGGCGGCGGGGATGGCGAAGGTCCGGCACCCGGCCCATTGCGGCAGAAGTGGTGCCTGTTGCAGCCGGATCAGGTTGGTCGGCACCCAGTCCTGCGGGCGCGTTCCGGGAGTATACTCCATGGGAAAGCCCATGTTCTCGATCACCGCACCGCCATCGCCGCGCGCCCAGGCCAGGATATGCCCTGCCACCGCCGCGCCATGCGCCACGCTGCGCTCCACCACCGCCGCGTCGATTCCTGCGCTGGCGGTCTCGCCCATCTTGCGGCCCATCGCCTGAATCGCGCGCTGGCCGGTCGGGCCGGTGTTCCCGAACAACTCGGCCACCGCCCCCTGCAAGGCCGCGTGCAGGACACAAGGCGCGTCAAACGCGCCATCCGCACGGGCGGGCAGGGGGGCCAGCCCGTTCAACTGCCCTGCCAGGCTGACCAGCCGCCCATCGCCCGAGGCCAGCGCCTCATGCGCGGTGATCCCGATATAGGCAAAGGCCCGTGCCGCCACCGGGGGCACATAGGTCGCGGTGTGGCGCACCAGTTCCAGGATCAGCCGGTGCCACATCAGCACCACCTCGCGCGAGACATCGGCGCGGTCGGCGGCCAGGGCTGGCGAGAATTTCAGCGCAACGGGCGCGGCGATGGTAAAGCCAAGAACCTGACGGCGGCGAAACTGCATGGCGTCCTCCCGGGCGGCTGACACCTTATGGCAAAGCGCGGCTTGGGCTGGCAAGCTGCGATGTTGGCGCTATCAGGCAGCGTCTCCCCGTCGGAGAACCTGCGAGGAGTGACGAAGTCATCGACGAGCGCGCCCGTCAGCTCCGCCCGGTCAGCCAGTTCCCCAGGCCGGCCAGCCGTGACGGCCCCGCGCCGGGCCGATCCTCGCGCCGGTCGGCGGCGTTCAGCAGCGCATACATCCCCGTCACGCCCAGCCAGCGGAACGGCTCGGCCTCCCATTCCTTCACCCGGCGGTTGACCCAGGGCAGATGCACGAGGTCCGTGTTCCGCCCCAGCACCAGATCCGCCAGCGTCCGCCCCGCCAGATTCGAGGTGGACACCCCAACCCCCACATAGCCCCCCGCCCAGCCCAGGCCCGTCGCCGGGTCCAGCCCCACCGTCGCGCACCAGTCGCGCGGCACGCCCAGGACACCGCACCAGGCATGGTCGATCCGCGCCCCCCGTGCGGCCGGAAAATGCCGGTGCAGGATCGCCACAAGCCGCCGCACCGTTTCGGCATCCGGCGCGCCGTCCACGTCGAGGTTGGAGCCAAAGCGATACGGCACCCCACGCGCGCCGACCGTGATCCGGCCTTCCCGCGTGCGCTGGCAATAGCAATAGGCATTGGCGAAATCCCCCAGGATTTCATGGCCCTGCCACCCGATCTTCTCCCAGACCTCGGGCGGCAGGGGCTCGGTCGCGATCTGGGCCGAGTTCAGGGGCAACCACTCGCGCTTGCGGCCCGGCAGACCGGCGGTGAAGCCCTCGGTGCAGCGCAGGATCACCGGCGCGCGCACCTGGCCGCGGTCCGTGGTGACCAGACCCTTGTCATACCCCGTGACGGTTGTGCCCTCGACGATCCGCACCCCGGCCCGCTCCACCGCCGCGGCCAGGCCGCGCACCAGCTTGGCCGGCTGGATGCGCGCCACATTCGCCACCACCATCGCGCCCAGGGCACCGGGGATACGCACCCGCCGCGCCACCTCATCCGCGCCGATCTCGTAGACCCGCTCTTCCTCGCCCCAGTGCCGGCGATGCGCGACCTCGGCCCGCATCCGTGCCAGTTGCGCAGGCTTCGTCGCGACCATCAGCTCATCCGTGCGCTGGATATCCGCGTCGATGCCCTGCGTCTCGGCCACGCGGATCACCTCGTCCACCGTGCCGCCCATCGCCTCGACCATGGCGCGGACCTGATGCTCGCTGGACCCTTCCAGATAGCGCCGGTGATTCCAGGCGAACCCGCCCGTCAGCCAGCCGCCATTGCGGCCACTGGCGCCGAAGCCCGCGAAATCCTTTTCGATCACCAGCACATCCAGCGCAGGATTGGCCGCTTTCAGATACCAGGCCGCCCAAAGCCCGGTATAGCCCGCCCCGATGATCGCCACATCTGCCGTCGCATCCCCGTCCAGCGCCCTGCGGCGATAGGGCAGCCCGATATCGCCGTACCAGAACGAGACATCGCCGATCTTCATCGCCACCCGCCAGGAATTGGTAGGCCCGGAGGGACTCGAACCCCCAACCAAGGCGTTATGAGCGCCCTGCTCTAACCATTGAGCTACAGGCCCGTAGCCCTTTGATGCCTAGCAGAGCCGTCGCGCCGGTCAAGCCTAAGCGGGGGCTTGAGATATTCGCGCGGCTTGCTAGGCTTTCATATCGGATTTTCCGAATTCACTTGGTCAGGAGATTGCCTTGAAGCTTGCAACCGCAGTGGCCTGGGTCGGGGCCTTGATGACGACCGCAACCGCCGCGCTGGCCGGGGTGGCCGCACCGACCCCCGCGCCGGAAGTATCGAGCGGCGGCGGCGACGGGGCCGTCCTTCTGGTGCTGATCCTTGGCGCACTGGTGATTGCGGGCGGCATGGCCGCACCGAAGGACCCTCCCGGCGACGACGGCTGACAGACGTCACCGCACGGGGGCCTAGCCTTTCGGCCCCCGCTGCAGGACGCGACGCAGCGGATCCCACAGCATCGGCCCCAGGCGCTGCGTCATCAGCGCCCGTTCCGCCTCGCCCGCCAGGCCCAGGGTCAGATGCTCACGCCCCCGGATCACGTAAAGCGTGCCGAACATCCAGTCCCACAAGGCCAGCGAGTTGCCGAAGTTCCGGTCATGGTGGGCCGGATCGACGCTGTGGTGGATCTGGTGCTGCGCGGGCGAGATCACCAGATGCTCCAGCACCGGGCCATAGCTTAGCCAGACATGGCTATGGTGCAGCGCCGCAAGGGCGGCATTGGCCAGGACGATGCACAGGTTCAGCCCGGCAATCTCGGCCACCGCCGTGCCCTCGGCCAGGGTGCCGATCAGCAGGCCCTGGCACAGACCCACGAACACCGCCTGCGCGATGCTGGTCAGCAGGTTCGCGACCGGATGCTGGCGATAGGTGGTGAAGGGTGTCATCACCTCGGCGCTGTGGTGGACCGCGTGCAGGGGCCAGATCCGTGCCCAGCGGTGGTAGATGCGATGCACCCAGTAGATCGAGAAATCCGACGGCAGCCACAGCACGACAGCCAGCGCCACCGGCCCCAGGCTTTCGGCCGGAATCAGGGGCGCCGGGATCAGCCCCGCCACCCCCGCCGCGACAAAGGTGGTGACCGCCAGCCCCGCGAACAGGCCCAGGATCGCCATCAGCCGGCCCAGGACGAACAGTTGCAGGTCGATCAGATGCGACGGATGCCGCCAGATTCGCCCCGGCACCAGCCAGCGCCAGAACCCCACGCCCCGATCCCCCCGTTCGGCCCGGTCGCGCCCCGCCGCCTCGCGCCGCCAGACCCAGAAGGCCGCCAGCCCGGCCAATGCCAAATAGGCCGGCGCCGTGACCAGGCCCGGATCAAAGAGAATCGCATAAAGCTCGGCAAGCGTATCCGTCACGGCACCGCTCTTCCCAGGGTCCGCCCAAGGCAACAATCCCCCGCCCCGCCCGTCAAGGCCGCAGTTGCCGCTGCGCCCCTTCTGGTGTAGCGGACGGGCAAGATCAGCGGCGACAGAGGTGGAAGATGGCGACGGGGCACAACGGGCTGACCTATGCCGATGCGGGCGTGGACATCGACGCAGGCAACGCGCTTGTCGACCGGATCAAACCCGCCGCCAAGGCGACCAGCCGCCCCGGGGTGATGGGCGGTCTCGGCGGCTTTGGCGCGCTGTTCGACCTGAAGGCCGCGGGCTACCAGGACCCGGTCCTTGTCGCCGCGACCGACGGAGTCGGGACCAAGCTTCGTATCGCCATCGACACGGGCCATGTCGACACCATCGGCATCGACCTTGTCGCCATGTGCGTCAACGACCTGGTCTGCCAGGGCGCGGAACCGCTGTTCTTCCTGGACTACTTCGCCACCGGCAAGCTCGACGTCGATCAGGCCACCCGCATCATCTCGGGCATCGCCAAGGGCTGCGCCGATTCGGGTTGCGCGCTGATCGGCGGCGAGACAGCCGAAATGCCGGGCATGTACCACAAGGGCGACTTCGACCTGGCCGGTTTCGCCGTCGGCGCGATGGAGCGGGGGCAGGATCTGCCGAAGGGCGTCGAAAAGGGCGACGTCCTCCTCGGCCTCGCCTCGAATGGCGTCCATTCCAACGGCTACAGCTTCGTGCGCAAGGTGGTCGAGCTTTCCGGCCTTGGCTGGGACCATGCCTCGCCCTTCTCCAAGGGCACGCTCGGCGAGGCGCTCCTCACCCCCACCCGGCTTTACGTCAAACCCGCCCTCGCCGCGATCCGCGCGGGCGGCGTCCACGGCCTTGCGCATATCACCGGCGGCGGCCTGACCGAGAACCCGCCCCGCGTCCTGCCAGAGGGGCTGGCCTGTCAGATCGACCTTGGCGCCTGGCAACTGCCCCCGGTGTTCCGCTGGCTGGCCAGCACGGCGAACATGTCGGAACCCGAACTTCTGAAAACCTTCAACTGCGGCATCGGCATGATCCTTGTCGTGGCCGCAGACCGGGCCGAGGCGCTGACCGACCTTCTGCAAGCCGAAGGTGAAACCGTCGCCCGCCTGGGGACCATCGTCGAAGGGCAGGGGGTCATCTACCAGGGCAAGCTCCTGTGAAGCGCGTCGCCATCCTGATTTCCGGGGGTGGCTCGAACATGCTGGCCCTGGTGCAGGACATGACCGGCGACCACCCGGCCCGGCCGGTCCTGGTCGCCTCGAACGACCCGGCCGCCGGGGGGCTGGCCAAGGCCCGGGCGCTGGGCATCCCGACCGCCGCCGTGGACCACCGCGCCTATCCCGACCGCCAGGCGTTCGAAACCGCGCTGGCCGCGCAAATCGACGCCGCCCAGCCCGATATCCTGTGCCTTGCCGGCTTCATGCGCATCCTGACGCCCGGCTTCATCCGCCGCTACCAGGGCCGGATGCTGAACATCCACCCCTCGCTGTTGCCGAAATACCCCGGCCTGCACACCCATGCCCGCGCCCTTGCCGCCGGCGACGACCAGGCCGGCTGCACCGTGCATGAAGTGACCGAGGATCTGGACGCCGGCCCGATCCTTGGCCAGGCCCGCGTTCGCGTCCTGCCCGGCGACACCCAGGATACCCTTGCCGCCCGCGTCCTGACCCACGAACACCGCCTCTATCCGGCCGTCCTGCGCCGCTTTGCCACCGGCGACCGCACCCCGCTGACGCTAGACTGACGGCCCATCCGGCCGCGACAGCACGAACCAGCAGCCGACCGCGATCAGCCCACCCTGCGCCAGCAAGACCGGCCAGCCCAGCCCCGCCCAGACCGAGACGCCAAACACCACCGCCATGCTGCCCACCGCCAGCCGCTTGGCCGGACGCGAGATCGCGCCGTTGTCCTCCCAGTTGCGGATCGGCGGGCCAAAGGCCGGATGCGCCAGCAGCCAGCCATGCAACCGGGGCGAGGATTTGGCAAAGCACGCCGCCGCCACCAGCAGGAAGGGCGTCGTCGGCAGCACCGGCAACACCACGCCCAGAAGCCCCAGCCCCAGGGCCAGCAAGCCCGCCGCCAGCCACAGGGTGCGCATCCAGGTCCTCCGATCTGTTACCACCAGCGCACGCTCGCCCCGGAACCGCAACCCCGCCTCTTTCCTTTTGGCCCCACCCCGCCTATAGCGGCCAAAATCCGGGCGGGATGACCCCGCGAAAGGTGGCCTTATGCGCACGATCACGACGACCGAAGACCTCGCCGCCTTCTGTGCGGCCGCCAAGGCCCAGCCCTTCGTCACCATCGACACCGAATTCCTGCGGGAACGCACCTACTGGTCCAAGCTGTGCCTGATCCAGATGGCGCTGCCGGGGCAGGGCGAGGCCGTCCTCATCGACCCGATCGAGGGCGAGGACATGTCGATGGAACCGCTCTACGACCTCTTCCGGCACGAGGCGACGGTCAAGGTGTTCCACGCCGCCCGGCAGGATCTTGAGATCTTCTTCGTCGAAGGCCGCGTGTTCCCGACCCCGCTCTTTGACACCCAGGTCGCCGCGATGGTCTGCGGCTTTGGCGAACAGGTGGGATACGAGACGCTGGTGAAGAAGATCGCCAAGGCGAACCTCGACAAGACCAGCCGTTTCACCGACTGGTCGCGCCGCCCGCTTTCGGACGCGCAAAAGGACTATGCCCTGGCCGATGTGACGCATCTGCGGGTGATCTACGAATTCCTGGCCGCGCAACTGGCCAAGAACGGCCGCGCCGATTGGGTGGCCGAGGAGTTGTCGCTGCTGACCGATCCTGCGACCTATACCGTCAACCCGGATGAGGCGTGGCAGCGGATCAAGACGCGCACCACCTCGGGCCGCTTTCTGGCCGTGGTCAAGGCGCTCGCCCGCTTCCGCGAGACCTATGCCCAGGCGCAGAACGTGCCGCGCAGCCGGGTGATGAAGGACGACGCGCTTCTGGAACTCGCCTCGACCCGGCCGACCACGGTCGAGGAGTTGGGCCGCTCGCGCCTCCTCCTGCGCGAAGGCCGCAAGCCCGAGATCGCCGAGGGCATCCTGGCCGCCGTCAAGGAAGGGCTGGAGATGCGGCCCGAGGACATCCCCCGGATCGACGCCGCGCGCGAACAGATGCAGGTGAACCCGGCACTGGCCGATCTTCTGCGGGTGCTGTTGAAAGCCAAATCCGAGTCGCTGGGCGTGGCCCCCCGCCTGATCGCATCGTCCGCCGACCTGGACCTGATCGCCGCCGGCGAGCGTGACGTGCCCGCCCTTTCCGGCTGGCGGCGCGAGGCCTTCGGCGACGACGCCATGCGCCTGTGCAAGGGCGAGATCGCGCTGTCCGCCAAGGGCCATGAGGTCCGCGTCGTCCACCTCTGACGGCGCGGCAAGCGGCCAAGCCGGACGCGCGCCCCTGCCACAGCGTAGGGTGTGCTTCCAGCGCACCTCTTCCTGCCGCGCCGAATCGTCCGGCCGCAACAGGCCAGCCTGTGCTTCCTGCGCACTGCTCTTGCCCGACCCGAACCGCAGGCGACAGACAGAACCAACCCCGGTTGCCGCCGCGTAGGGTGTGCTTCCAGCGCACCGCTCACAGGGAAAATCGCCCCGAAACCAGCCAATCCAAGGTCTTAACAAACCCTGAACGACCGCGCTCAAGCCACTGATATCCCGAAACTATCCGGTTTTGTCCACCGTGGGCAGCCAGCCCTACCGCCGCGCCGACCGCGCGTTGGTCGCGCCCTGCACCACGATCTCGCCCACCTGGTCCAGCTTGTAGTCGGACACGAAGACCGCCACATCGATCTCACGCGAGCGGGGGGTGTTCACATCCGCCGGCCCCGTCGGCGGCAGGATGCGGAACTCATAGACCAGGACGCCCTGCTGGTCCGTCTCCGCCGCCACCAGCTCGGCCGCCCAGAAGCCCTGCGTCGGTGCCAGCCCCCGCGCCCGCACGATCGCCCCGCCCGGCATCGGCTCGACCACCAGGCTGACCACGGTCTCGACCAGCGGCCGCTGATCCCGCACCTGTTCCGGCAGCACGATCGTCTCGCGCGGCTCGGACCGGCCGAACCAGTTGAACGGGTTCAACCGGCTGTCCCGGAACCCGCCGCAGCCCGCAAGGGTGGCGCAGAGCGTCAGAAGCAGCACGGGGCGAACAAGGGACATGGGCGGCCTTCCTGAAGTGTCATCCTTGGGTAGCCGATGGGGCCGCGTTTGAAAAGCATCTCTCTCAGGCTGGACCTTTCGGCTGCGCGGCCTTACCTCCACCACAACGACCGGAGCATGCCATGGCCACCGCCGCCTTCGAAGACCTCGCCGAAACCTTCGAATTCCTGGACGACTGGGAAGACCGCTATCGTCACGTGATCGAGTTGGGCAAGGCGATGCCGCCCCTCGACGACTCGTTCAAGGTCCCCGCGCTGAAAGTGCAAGGCTGCGCAAGTCAGGTCTGGCTGCGCCCGGTGATCGAGGACGGACGCTTCGACTTTCAGGGCGACAGCGACGCGATGATCGTCCGCGGCCTGATCGCGGTCCTGCACGCCCTGTACGCGGGCCTGCCGCTGGCCGAGGTGACCAAGGTCGACGCCCCGGCCGAACTGGGCCGCCTGGGGCTGAATGAACACCTCTCCAGCCAGCGATCCAACGGGGTCCGCGCGATGGTCGAGCGGATCCGCGAGACCGCCGCTAGCCGCGCGTGACCCGGACCCGGTCGGTATAGAAGGCCAGATGCCCGGCAATCGCCGCGACATCGGCCTTCGGGGCCTCATAGGACCAGACTGCGTTCTCCAGAAGCCGCTCTCCGTCCCGGACCGAGTAATAGCTGGCTTGGCCCTTCCACGGGCAGGTCGTCGCCCGTGGGGTGCGCTCCAGCAGGTCCATGTCCAGATCCTCGCGCGGGACATAAACCACGGGCGGCGCGCTGCCCTCGCGCAGTTCCAGCGCGCGGTGGCTGGTGCCCAGGACCGTGCTGCCGGCAGTGACCGTGATCTTGTCGGCAATCGGCGAGATGGTGATGTGGCTGGCCATCGGCTTCTCCCTAAAGCGGCGCGCAGGCGTCCTGCAGCCACGAAAGGGTAGCGCCCGCGACCCGCTTGCCAAGCTTTTCCAGCACCTGCGCATGATAGGCGTCCAGCCAGGCCCGCTCGCCGGGGGCAAGGTCGGCGGCCCGGATCAGCCGGCGGTCGAAGGGCACCCAGGTCAGCGTCTCGAAGGCCAGCTGCGCGCGATTGTCACCCAGGGGCGGGGCGGGTTCGACGACGATCAGGTTCTCCAGCCGGATGCCGAAGGCCCCCTCGCGGTAATAGCCCGGCTCGTTCGACAGGATCATGCCGGGCTCCAGCGACACCTCGGACAGCCGCGAGATCCGCTGCGGCCCCTCATGCACCGAGAGGAACGCGCCGACCCCGTGCCCGGTCCCGTGGTCATAATCCTGCCCCGCCAGCCACAAGGGAAAGCGCGCCAGCGCGTCGATGTCGCGGCCCGACAGGCCCTTGGGAAACCGCGCCCGGCTGATCGCGATCATGCCTTGCAGGACGCGGGTATAGGCCGCCCGCGCCTCCTCCCCCGGATCGCCGATGGCAATGGTCCGCGTGATGTCTGTGGTCCCGTCGACATACTGCCCGCCCGAATCGACCAGCAGCAACTCGCCCGCGCGGATCGGACGGTTCGTCTCCTCGGTCACCCGGTAGTGGATGATCGCTCCGTTCGGCCCCGCGCCGCAGATCGTGTCAAAGCTGATGTCGTGCAAGGCGTTTGTCGCCCGGCGGAAGCCTTCCAGCGCCTGGACCACGGCGATCTCGGTCAGGGTCCCGGGGGCCTCACGGTCCAGCCAGCACAGGAACTCCACCATCGCGGCGCCATCGCGCAGATGCGCCTCGCGGGTGGCGGCGATTTCGGCGGGGTTCTTGCGCGCCTTCGGCAGTTTGCAGGGATCGTCACCCCAGGCGACCTCTACCCCCGCTGCGCGCAGGATATCCGCCACGGCGAGGGGGGCGGAGCCCTTGTCGACCCGCACCGGCCCGGCCAGCGCGCGCAAGGCATCGGCCAGAGCGTCAGGCGGGGCCAGGCGGACCTCGGGGCCAAGATGCGCCCGCACCGCATCGTCATACTTCGCCGGGTCCGAGAACAGGTCCACCCGCCCGTCGTCGTGCAAAAGGGCAAAGCCATGCACGACCGGGTTCTTCGGCACATCCGCGCCGCGGATGTTCAATAGCCAGCACAGCGAGTCCGGCAGGGTCAGCACCGCCGCGCGCTGGCCGGCCTTGCGCAACTCCTCGGCCAGACGGGTACGCTTCTGAGCATGGCTTTCGCCAGCCAGGTGATCGGGGTGGATGAACGCCTTGCCAAGCGGCGCGGGGGGGTGGTCGGGCCAGATTGTATCCAGCGGGTTTTTCGTTACGCGTGAGATTGTTACCGGACTACCTTCAAGTGCCTTCTCAAGTTTCTCGATCTCGTCCGCGGTATGCAGCCAAGGATCGAATCCCACCATCCCGGCCGAGAGATGCTCGGCGATCCACTCGCCCGGCTTAACCTCTGGCCAAGGCACCGGCGTATAGGCGGCAAGGTCCACCTGGGCCTTCACTTGTGTCCGGTAACGGCCGTCGATAAACACCCCCGCCACGTCAGGCAGCACGATGCAGAACCCGGCCGAGCCGGTGAACCCGGTCAGCCATTGCAGCCGCTCATCCCGCGCGGCGACGTATTCGCCCTGATGGGCATCGGCCCGTGGCACCAGAAACCCGGCCAGCCCCATGTCTGCCAGACGCGCGCGCAAAGCAGCCAGGCGGGGTGGGCCCTGAGTGGGTGAGGAATGGCTGTCAAAGGTCTGGAACATAAGCGTCTTTCATCTTTGCCCGAATATCCGCGGGGGGTGAATGGCCGTCAGGCCAGAGGGGGGCAGAAGGCCCCCCTTACCCCGCCCGCCGCATCCCCAGCGCCCGGGCGCGCTTCTTCGGGTCGACCTCGAACAGCCCGGCGAGTTGTTCGGTCATCGCGCCGGCCAATTGCTCGACATCGGTGATCGTCACTGCGCGCTGATAGTAGCGGGTCACATCATGGCCGATACCGATTGCGATCAGTTCCACCGCGCGCCGACGCTCGACCATCGCGATCACGTCGCGCAGGTGTTTCTCCAGATAATTCGCGGGGTTGACCGACAAGGTTGAGTCGTCGACCGGCGCGCCGTCCGAGATCACCATCATGATCCGCCGTGCCTCGGGCCGGGCCAGCATCCGGCGGTGCGCCCATTCCAGCGCCTCGCCGTCGATGTTTTCCTTCAGCAGGCCCTCTTTCATCATCAGGCCAAGGTTCGGCCGCACCCGCCGCCAGGGCGCGTCGGCGGACTTGTAGATGATGTGGCGCAGGTCGTTCAGCCGCCCCGGCATCTGCGGGCGGCCCTGCGCCAGCCAGCGTTCACGGCTTTGGCCGCCCTTCCAGGCGCGGGTGGTGAAGCCCAGGATCTCGACCTTGACGTTGCAGCGTTCCAGGGTGCGGGCCAGCACATCGGCGCAGATCGCGGCGATGCTGATCGGCCGGCCCCGCATCGAGCCGGAGTTGTCCAGAAGCAGCGTGACCACCGTGTCGCGAAACTCGGTGTCCTTTTCCCATTTGAACGACAGCGGCATGGTCGGGTTCGCCACCACGCGGGCCAGGCGGCCGGCGTCCAGGATGCCTTCCTCCTTGTCGAACTCCCAGCTGCGGTTTTGCTGGGCCTGCAAGCGGCGCTGCAGCTTGTTGGCCAGGCGGCTGACCGCGCCCTTCAAGGGCTCCAACTGCTGGTCAAGATAGGCGCGCAGGCGCTCCAGCTCCGCCGGTTCTGCCAGTTCCTCGGCGCGGATTTCTTCATCGAAATCCGTGGTATAGACCGCATAGTTCGGGTCGGCGTCGGAATAGGGAGCGGGCGGGGGCGGCTCCAGGGGGGCCTCGCCCTCGGGCAGCTCGGCCTCGTCGCCCTGTTCCATGTCGGCGCTGTCCTCCATGGTGACCTGCGCCTGGGACTGGTCCTGTTGCTCCTCCTGGGATTGCTCGGGCGAGGCTTCGGCCTCTTCGCCTTCGTCCTGCTCTTCGCCCGCGGTGTCGGGGCTGTCCTGATCCTCTTCCGCCTGATCGTCGCCCACATCCTCGGGCGCGTCGGGGTCGTCGCCGAGCTGGTCGCCATAGCCGAGGTCGGCGATCACCTTGCGGGCAAGGCGCGCGAAGGCGGCCTGGTCGGCCAGTACGTGATCCAGGCTTGACAGGGTCGCGCCGGCCTGTTCCTCGACAAAGCCGCGCCAAAGGTCGGCGGCGTGTTCGGCAGCCTTGGGCAAGGGCAGCCCGGTGGCCATCTGGCGCACCAGATAGCCGGCCGCGACCGGCAGCGGCACTTCCGACGCCTGGGTGACCTGGCCATAGCCCTTGCGCTCGGCCTCGTGGGCGATCTTGGCGTCGATGTTGCCATGGGTGCCGGGCATGGCACGCGCACCGACCGCTTCGCAGCGGGCGGCCTCCATCGCCTCATAGATGTCGCGGGCCAGGGGGCCGGTCGGGGCATAGCGCGCGGCCACGCCGTCGTCGTGATACTTGCGCCGCAGGGCAAAGCTGTCGGCCGTGCCGCGCGCCAGCAGCACCTCGTCCCGGGTCATGCGGCGGCTGACCTGGGGCAGGCGCACGCCTTCCTTGTTCATCCCGGCCGGGTCGACCGAATAGGTCACCGACATCTCGGGGTCATCCGCCATGGTGCGGGTGGCCTCGGCCAGGGCCTTCTTGAACGGATCGGCGGGGTTGTCGCTGGGCTTGCTCATGCCGAAGATAAAGCACCGTGCCGGGGTGTCGGCAAGCCCGGGCCGGGGGTGGGGGCAGGAAAAACCCACTGTGCGCACGCGGCGGGGCGGGCTAAGCCGAAGCCCGCCAACCTTGAGGGGACCCCGATGCGCGCCGCTGCCCTGCTTTTGCTTTCCGCCCTGCCGCTGCAGGCCCAGACCGTCGACCCGCTGCCGGGCTTCGATCTGGACAGTTCGATCACCTGCCTTGCCTATACGGCGAACGAGATCGAGCGTAACCCCGACTATGCCGCCAACCGCGTGGAATGGATGGTGTTCTTTTCCCGCCTGATCGCGGTAAAGTCGACCGAGGCCGACCTGGCCGAATTCAATTCCCTGTTCGCGCAGGAGCTGGCCATGCTGCGCAACCCGATGATCGACGACGGTGTGCCCGCCACGCCCGAGGAAGCCGACGAAATCCTGACCGGAACCGGCAAGATGTGCTGGTTCCAGGCGCTGGCGGCCGAGGGCGGGCCTTACGAAGGCCAATAGCCCCGTGCCCAATAGCCCCGTGCGCCGCCGCACAGACCCGGCGCGGGGGTGCGGAGTTGGCGTGGCGGTCGTTCGCCCCACATATGGCGGGTAGTGAACGTCATCCAGCAAGGACCCGACCAATGGCCAACAAACCCAAGATCGCGATCATCGTCTCTTCGACCCGCGAAACCCGCTTTGCCGATATCCCGACCGCCTGGATCAAGGCCCAGGCCGAGGCCCGCGGCGACATGGATGTCGAAGTGGTGGACCTGCGCGACTATCCGATGCCCTTCTTCAACGAGGTCGCCTCGAACGCCTGGGCCCCAAGCCAGGACCCCGTCGCGGTGAAGTGGCAGAAGAAGATCGCCGAGTTCGACGGCTACATCTTCGTCGTGGCGGAATACAACCGCTCGGTGACCGGCGTGCTGAAGAACGCGCTGGACCAGGCCTATGTCGAATGGGCGAAGAAACCGGCTGGGGCCATCGCCTATGGCTCGATGGGCGGCGCCAATGCGCTGGGTCACCTGCAGAACATCGCGGTTGAACTGCAGATGGTCCCGACCCGGAACAACGTGCGCATCGGTGGCGGCGATTTCTTCAAGGTGCATCCGGGCTTTGGCGGCTCGGGCAACCTGGGCGACATCGAGGGCTCGATCGCGCCGTCGGCCAAGGCGATGCTGGACGACGTGCTGTGGTGGGCGAAGGCCACGATGGCCGCACGCTAAGCCCCGGCTTCGGACAAGACCGGATCGGCCGACGTTCGCGCGTCGGCCGTTTCTTTTTCCGCCGGCCCTTGTATCGGCCGCAGGCGATCGCCAGATTGCGCGGGCACCAAATTGCCATCATTGCGGTTGATTATCGTGCAGTGCTGGGGCCTTGCCCCGTTACCGGGGGACAGGTCCGTGGCATCTTTGAGCGCGTTTCTCGTTGCCTTGCGCATGATGGAGTCCAGTGGCGACTATCAGGCGGTCAACACGTTGAATTTCCTGGGTGCCTATCAGTTCGGCGAGGCTGCGCTGATCGACCTGGGCTATGTCCGCCACGACGGCGATCCCTACGACAACAACTATTCCGGCGGCTGGACCGGCAAGTCTGGCATCGATTCGAAGCAGGAGTTCCTGGCCAGCCGCAAGGTGCAGGACAAGGCTGCCGAGGCCTGGGTCAAGCTGATGTGGCATTACATCGAATCGCAGAACCTGCATCGCCATGCCTGGACCGAAGTGGGCGGGATCGAGCTGACCCCCAGCGGCATGCTGGCGGCGACGCATCTTCTGGGGACCTACGCGCTGGAGGAATACATCCAGTCCGGCGGCAAGGCCGACCTGCGCGATCCCTACGGGATGCCGATCACCAGCTACATGATCCGCATGGCCAAGGTCGAAGTGCCCTTCGCCCCCAAACCGCGCCGCCTCGCCTCGTCCGAGTGACGGGGGTCCGAGTGACGGGGGCCGAGTGACGGGGGCCGAGTGACGGGGGCCGAGTGACGGGGGCCGAGTGACGGGGGCCGGCTGATCAGCCCTTGCGCGCGGCCTTAAGCCGGGCACCGATCCGGTCGATCTTGTACCAGCCGGTCGGATGGCCGGTCAGCGCGCGGAACATGCCCCGGATCGCAGTCATGTACAAAAGCTGCCGATAGCCAAAGCGCAGGAACGGGATCAGCAGCAGCGTTTTCCATTCCCAGCGGCGTTCGAACCAGAAGGCGGCCAGCGTGCGCAGGACCTCGATCCCGGTCATGATGAAATAGCTGGCGAACAGCAGGATCGGCAGCGCCCCGCCCGGCAGCGCCTCGCGCAGGACGATGGAGTAGACGGCGGTCCCCAGCACGGTGACCAGCACCAGGTCGTCCAAGAGCGCCAGCAGCAGCGAGACCGGGCCGAACCAGACCGAATCGATCACCGAAAAGCCCACCGGCATCCCCGACGGGACGACTCCCCGGTGTTTCCAGCTGACCTGCAGCATCCCCAGCTGCCAGCGCAGCCGCTGGCGCAGGAAGGTGCGGACGGTCACCGGCGCCTCGGTGATCGAGCGGGCGCGTTCCTCGAACCGCACGCGATAGCCGGCGCGGTGGACGGCGACGGTCAGGTCGGCGTCCTCGGTGATCGTCTCGCCGGAAAAACCGCCGCTGGCCTGCACCGCGCGGGTGCGCCAAGCCCCGACCGCGCCGGGCACGACCAGGATGCCGTCAAAGAACTCATGCGCGCGGCGCAGCACGTTCTGGGTGACCATGTATTCCTGGTGCTGGAAATCGGTCAGCAGGTTGACGCGGTTGCCGACCTCGACCAGACCCGCGACCGCGCCGACGCCGGGGTCCTTGAAGGGCTGCACCAGCCAGCGGATCGTGTCGGGCAGGAAGATGGAATCGGCATCCGCCGCGATGAAGATCGGAGTCGTGATGTGGTTCAGCGCCAGATTGGCCGCGTGCCATTTGCCCGCATTCTCCTCGCGCAACAGGTGGACGCGGGGGTGGTCCGCAATCATCCCGCGCACCACGTCCGAGGTGTGATCGGTGGACCCGTCATCCACGATAAAGACCTGAAAGTCCGGGTAGTCCGACCGCAGGACCGAGGTCAGGCAGGCCGCGATCACCTTCTCCTCGTTGAAGGCGGGGATGATGACAGACACCGGCGGCGTATAGGCCGGATCAAGCGGCGGGTGCGGGCGGCGGATCAGCGACAGCGCGATGTAGAGCAGCGAGAAGGCAGCCGAGATCACCAGCATCGCGAAGAACAGGACCGTCACCCCGTTCAGCAGGAAATTCGCCACGCCGAAGGCCAGCCCGTCGGTGAGCGACCGGCTGGGAAAATCCAGTGCCGGCAGATCCAGCGCCGGCAGGGTCGCGGCCTCGGCCCCGGTGGCCAGGTTCGGCGGCAAAAGCTGATAGCCATCCGCGGCCAGCCGGTCCAGCAGGTCGGGCAGGGCGGCCAGTTGCTCGGCCCCCGATTCGCGCAGGTCCAGCGTGATGACCTGGGTCTGGTCAAAGCCGCCCTCGCGCCGGATGCGCTCGGTGAATTCGGCCGGGTCGATGGGCCCATAGGGCGCGTCAAAGCTGGAGCGGACCGGGATCAGCCCACGCTCCAGAAGCGCGATCTCGGCCTGAAAGGCGTCGCGGCTGAAGCGCGGCGGGCCGGCGCCGGGGCGCAACAGGATCAACCGCGCCGGGGCGCCGAATTCCCGCAGCAGGTGAAGCTGGGCAAAGTTCAGCGACAGCTGCGCGGCCGTCTGGGATTCGGGCCGGTCGGGCAGGGCAGGCATCTGCCGCAATCCGATCACATGTCCGGCCGCTGCCAGCCGTTTCGCTGCCGCCTGCCGTTCCAGCAGCAGGGGAAGGTCGGCGAAGAAGGCGGCCTTGGCGCTGCGGCGCTCCAACAGCGCAAGCAGGGGATCGACGCTGTCCGCCTCGGGCAGGCCGTCGAAGGCCAGGACCAGCCCGCCGGAAAGCTCCACTCCACGGCGCTGGATCAGGTTGGGCAGCGGCAAGGAGGCATAGTCCTGCGCGGTGACCCGGGTGCCGCTGGGATCGGTGCGCAGCTGGCGCAGGCCGGGGACGGCCGGGGTGATCGTTCCAACCGCCGGGCCGGCGATCGGGGTCAGCACCTGCTGCGACAGGTCCACCGGGCCATGCAGCCGCCGCGCCGCGCCTTTGGGCGGCCCCTGCAGCAGGGTCCAGAGGCCGGGGTCCTCATACCCCAGGGGCCAGACCGCTACGGCCAGATCGACCGGCAGCCCCGCCAGCTGGTTCTGCGCTGATGCCGCATCCAGAAGCCAGACCTCGCTGACCTGCCGTCCGGCGTCCAGATAGCGCAGCGCCGTCGCGCCAGAGGCCGGGTCAAAGCGCAACTCCGCCCCGGCAGCATGGGCGCGCGCCAGCGTCTCGCCGTAGCTGAGGCGCAAGCCCCGGCCCTGACCGCTTTGCCAGACCTGCCCGAACCCCCCCAGGGCCAGCACCAGCTTCCCGGCCGGGATCAGGCGCTGGACCTCGGCCATCGCCGGGTCGAACCAGGCGGGCGGCGCGGGGGGGGCGATCGGGGTGGCGCTGTCCCGGAACCCCTTGACCACGGCCAGGTCCAGCATCGCGACCAGGTCCGGGCTCCGCCAGAAAGCAGCCTCGGGCCCCGCGATAAGGCAGAGCGTCGGCGCGGGTTGGCCCGGTCGGCTCGTGGCCCGAGACAGGCGGGACAGCGCCTCGTGCAGGGTGGCCGGGTCAAGCGAAGGATGGGCCTCAAGGTTCAGGCACAGGCCCGGTTGCGGCTGGTCCAGCAGCAGCGCCGCCATCTGCGCGACCAGCCGGTCCAGCGCGGGGCCGGGCGTTAGGATCGCCTCCAGCTCGTCCGTCCGGGTGCTGGCGGTGATCCGCGCCACCGTCAGGGCCGAGCCGCCGGGCAGGGCGATGTCCTGCGCCAATTCCTGCAGCGCCCGGTTCTCGCGCGCCCACAGTGGGACGACCGTCCCATCCGGCGCGCCCAGCAGGAAGGCATCGGCCAAGACGCGGTCCAACTGGTCGCAGCGGGCACGCAGGCCCGTCAGGGCGGTGCTGTCTGCGGCGGGCAGATACCCAAGGACGGGCCGCACGTTCGCGGCATCGGTGTCGCGGCGGCAGGGCTGGGCCGCGTTCGATTGCAGGGTGACAAAGGCATCGGGCGGGCGGGCGGTGCCCTGAAGCTCGACCGGGATGGCATCCAGCGGCAGGTCGACCAGAAGCCGCTGGCCCAGGTCCCACAGCCAGACCAGAGTTGCCATGGCCAGCGTGATCATCAGGAAGATCACGATCCGTCCGCGCCAACCGCTGCGATCCTCGAAGACGTGGTTGGGTTCGGGGTCGGGTTCGCGCTCTGGCGGCAGGGGCGGGACGGGGTCAGGCAAGGACATGGCCGATTGCCGTCAGGATGACGCCGTTGGTGTTCAGGTCGGTGTAATTCCGCATCGCCCGCAAGTTGCCGGTGAACACGCCGACCGAGAAACCCAACCCTTCGATCCGTGTCTTGTCCCGGATCAGCGCCAGCAGCTGGTCGCACCAGTCATGCCGGCGCAGCGCGGCCCAGAGATAGGCGGACTTGGTGCTAAGAAGCTCGGCCTTCGCGCGGAAGTCCGGCGTGTCGTATTCGGCAGCCCCCCCCAGGCCGCGCACGACCCAGGCCTCTGGTCCCAGATAGCCCAACCGCAGACCCTGGTATGAGAACCAGGGCGCAAAGTTCAGCGGCGCTTCCGAGGCGCATTTGAACTGGCCCGTCGCTTCGAACCAGGACAGCTGCGCGTCGAACAGGGCATCGGCGATCAGGTCGACCTCTGGGTCCGGTCCCAGCTCGATCCGGTCCAGAAGGCCCGGCTCGACCCCCAACTGGCCGATCCGCGCCACGTCGTAGAAAAGCGCGATCTGCCGGTCGGCCGCCGTGCCCCGCGCCAGTCCGGGATAGGGCGAGACCAGGTCAAAGCCCCACATCGCCATGCCCCGGCGGATATAGGGGGTGCAGTGCGACAGCGTGGTGTCGATCCACTGCCCGTTCAGATGGCTGTGCGGCCGACCCCCGGGCAGGGCGGCGGCAAGGTCCCAGTCCGCGACCACCAACTCGGCCGTGACCGGGTCCAGCAGCCCCGCCGTCACCACCGCGCGCAGGGCGATCAGAAAGCGCCCCGCATCGCAGATGTCAAAGCCGGGAGCGACCACGGTAAGGTCGTCGGTGCGGAACATGGCGGGGGGCAGCGGGTGGCCCTCGACCTCGGCCAGGGGCAGGTGCTGAACCAGGCGGACCACCCGGTCTGCGGCCTCGTCCCGGGGCAGGAAGCCCAGCTGATGCGCGACGCGGATGCCGTGCAGCTGGCTGGCCAGGTCCCACAGCGTCGCCTCTCGGTTGATCACCGTGGTCGCGCCCTGCTGGACGGTGCCCGCGCAAAGCCCGGTTTCCGTGTCGGTGAAGCGGTCGATATAGCGCCAGGCCAGCCGTGCGTCCTGGATCAGCCGGTCGCGCTCGGCCGTGTCTGGGGACGGGCGCTGCAACGGGTCGGTCAGCACCCGCCGCCGGATCGACCAGAGGCGCGCCAGCACCGGTTCGGTCGCCACCAGGTGGTCGGCAAGGCCGGGGAGCGTGTGGAAATAGGCCCGCCCGGCAAGGGCCGCATCGACCAGCCGACGCACCAGTTGCTCACGCTTGGCCGGCAGCATCACATCGGCGGCGCGGACCGCGATCAGGTGATCCTCCAGCGGCGACAGGTCCAGCGCCGCCTCGGGGCTGGCAAGGTCGCGCAGGGTCAGGCGCAGGCGGCCATCCGGGTCGATGCCCTGGGCGGTCCAGATGGCAGGCTCGGCCCCGATCTGCACCGGGACCGGCAGGCTCAGGGCGTCGGGCGGGCCATCAGGGCCGCGCTGGCAAGCGGGCGGGGGCAGCGCGGCGGCCGGGTCCGCGGGCTGCAAGGCGCAGAAGGCGACGGTGCCGGGAAGTGCGCCATACCTCTCGGCGTGGCCGGTCAGGGTCAGGGGCACCCCCTGGGCGGCCAGGTCGCGGGTGAAGGCCAGAAGTGCTTCGTCCTCTTCCAGCGTGGTGCCGGGGGCGACCAGCAGGGCAATGTCCACCGCCAGGCCCGCATCGGCATAAAGCCGGCGCTGGGCCGGGCTGGTCAGGCGCAACCGGCCGGCGGCCTGCATTTCGGCCAGGCTTCGGGCCAGCCGCTGGGCCTGGTCGGCAAGCCCAGGGCTGCCCGCCGTCAGCGTCAGCGCCAGCAGGCCGGGTGCCGGCTCTGACAGCCGCGCCATCAGATCCGGCGCATCCAGCCGGCTCCAGATCCCGCCCGAGGCGACCAACTCGCCCCGACCGGCCACCTGTTGCGCGAAAGGCCCGTCGCTTGTGGTCAGGTGGACCCGGAACCCCGCGCCACGAAAGGCGGTGTGGTCGATGTTCGGGTCTTCGCCTCGGTCCACCAGAGTAACGACCGGAAAGGACTGCCCGGCCGCCGGACCTTCGGCAAAGGCGCGCAGGACGGCGGCGCGCAACTCTCCGGCGCGACGCAGTTGGAAATAACGCTCGGGCCGGGGCAGTTTGCCGATCGGCAGGGCCAGGTCAAAAAGGCCGGGATCGCCCCTGGCAAGCGCCGCAAGCACGTCGCACAAGGGATCGCGCGGGCCTCCTGCCGGGGCCAGGGCGGCAAGGTCGGCGATGCAGGTGACCGGCAGGCCAGCGGCAAGGAAGGGCGCGACGACCGCCTGCAGCAGCGCGGGCGGCAGGCCGGGGCCGATCCCGTCCAGCAGAAGCGACAGTTGCGCCGCCCCGGTCTGCGCTGCCAGTCGCAGCGGCAGGGCCACGCCCGGCAGCGCGGCCGCCGCCCCCAGCAACGCCCGGCGGGTCAGCCGTCCGGTCATGGCGTCCCCCCCGTGCGGTCCAGCCCGTCGCGGATGGTCACGACCTCGATCACCTTCCGGTCGCGCAGCAGGGCCGCGCAGGCAAAGATCTCGTCCACCATCGCGGCCGAAACCTCATACTCGCCCGGCGCGCCCTCGGTGATCCCGTGGAACAAGAGTACCAGCCAGGTCCCGTCGCGGGCGCTGGCCACCATCTCGCCGCAGACTTCGGTCGCGGTCATGCTGTTCACCACCTCCAGCCGCCCGATGAAGCGCGGGTCGATGGCCAACTGCGGATTGCGCCCGCCATGGCCCTGCCAGGAGAGATGCGCGCGGTAGCTGGCCATGATCCGGTCCAGCGTCGCGTCGGTGAAGGCCCCGAAGGGCGAAGAGAAGGAGACCGGCGCCACCCCGACCTTTGCGGCGATCGTCGCGGCCGGTTCGTCGACCTCGGCCTGAAGCTGATCGGGGGCCAGGTCGGGCAGGCGGACATGGGTGCGGCCATGCGCGCCGATCTCCCACCCGGCGGCGTGGAAGGCGCGGACCTCGTCCCAGGTCATCGTCCAGTCCCCGGGCGTCTCGGTAACCAGCCCGGTCGGCACGAACAGCGTGCCCACCAACCCATGCGCCTGCGCCAGCCGCAGCCCATGGTCGACCTGCGCGCGCGAGGCGTCGTCGAAAGTGATCGTCAACAGGCCCTTGCCCTCCTGCGCCGGGGCGGCAGCGGCCCAAAAGGCCAGGGCGGCGATCAACAGAAGGCGCATCATGGGGCAAGCTCCACCGGAAGGGTCCGGCGCAAGGCGGTGGCTTCGGGACCGGTGAACTCTAGGACCGAGCCGTCCGGCCGGACCAGCGCGACATAGGGCGCGCGAAAGGCGATCCGGGCCGCGTCCAGCGGCGTGTCAGAGAAGAGGGGGCCAAGATCGGTGCCCTCGCACAGGGCGCTGTCATGGACCATCAGCGCCAGCGCCTGACCCTGGGCCAGCCCTGCATCCAGCGCGGCGCGGAACGGGGCGGGGTCGGGCGCGGTGCCCGTGTCCAGTGCCGCGCAGCCGTCGAAGCGCGCCAGAAGCACCGGCCCCCCCGGCGCCAGGGACAGCAGGTTCACCCCCCGCTCCAACCCCAAAGGCGCGCCACCCACCGGGGCCAGCGAGGACTCGCCCGCCTCATAGCCCGACGAGACGGCGACGAAGCGCACAGCCGCGCCGGGGCGCAGGGTATCGGTAAAGACCTCGGCCGCGCCGGCGACAAGGGCCGCGTCCAACTCGGCCCGGGTGTTGATGGTATGCACCCAGGACAGCACGCCGGTCGCGTCGCGGGCGGCAAGGGCAAGGCCCGCCTCCAGCCGTTCGGGCGGCATGACCAGGCCGTAAAGGTCCATCCGGGCCAAGGCCGCCAGCACCTCCGACGCCGCGCCGTCGTACTGGTACAGGGTCCAGATCACATCGGGATACCCCATCTCGCGCAGTGGCGCATACTCCTGCGGCTGGTAGAATTGCGGGATCAGGCGGGGCAGCAACGCGGGCCGGGTCTGGGCGATCCGGCCATAGGCCTCCATCGCGCGGGCCTTCAGGTCCAGCACGATCCGCAGGTCGGGGTGGTCGTCCAGCACGGCTGCCAGCGTGTCCAGCGTGCAGGGGGTATAGCCGGCCCCAGCCTTGGCCCGGGCCAGCACCTCGGCCAGGGGCAGGGGGGCGATGGGCTGGCCGTCAGGGGTCAGGAACGCCGCGTCCCAGTCGTGCAGGCAGACCAGCTGGTCGTCCGAGGTAAAGCTGAGGTCGATCTCGATCAGCTCGAAGGCCCCAGCATTTGCCCCCAGCGCCTCTACCGAGTTGGTGTAGGTCAACCCGTCCAGCGCGCCCCCGGCATGGGCGATGCGCGGCAGCCAGTCCAGTTGGCGCTGGCTGTCGTCGCGGGGCGCGCGCAGGATGTTGGTCAGTTCAACCCCCAGGGCGGTCTGACGGGTGCCGATGAACTCTTCCACCTCGCCGTTGCCGGCGATCAGCGCGACATAGGGCTGTTCGTACCAAAGCTCGCGCCATTTCGTCAGGCCGGTGCCGGCGAAAAGCGGCTCCAGCCCGGGGTCGACCTCGTAGCACACGACGCTGTTGTGGGCGACGATGACAAAGCCGCCATAGGCCGCGGCATTGGCCTTGATCGCGGCCTGAAAGCCGCTGTCCAGGCCGACCCGGTCCGGCTGGCGGCCGCCATAGCCGCAGGTGTCGACATGGCCCAGCTTCACCGGGGCCGCGTCGGGGGTCAGGCCCAAGAGCGTCAGGCCGCGCATCAGGCCGACACGGTCCCCCGCCGCCGGGTTCCGCACCCAGGATTCTCCGTTCAGGTAACCGGCCGAACGGATGGCGACCTGCCCGGTCAACCCGTTCGGCGGGGTGTAGGTCACCACCGTTTCGGCCGCGAACTGACGACGGCGGGTCAGGTCGGCCATCAGGCTGTCGTGGAAGGCAAGCTCCGCGCTGGACCGGGCAAAGGGCTGGGTCAGTTGGTCGGCGGTCAACCCAGCCTCGGGCGTCAGCGCGAACTGGCGCAGGTCGGGGCTGGCCAGACTGCCGGCCAGCGCACAAAGCGTCGCCCCTTCGGGCGCGGGGGCGGGGGCGAAGATCGCGGTCTGGGCGCAGGCATCGACCCAGACAAGGCGCTGGTCCAGGTCGAGGGTCGCCACCACCTCGGGCAGGGTCATGTCGCTGTGCAACTCGAAATCCACGCCGGTCACCGCCAGATCCTCGTCCAGGCGCAAGAGGACCGGATAGGTCAGCCGCCGGTCGCCCAGGATCACCTCGCTGGTCGTCACGTCCACCGCCAGCCCGTCCCGGATCGTCGGATAGGCCCACATCGCCGCCAGATAGGGCCGCGCCGCCGCGATCAGGGCGGGCAGGTCGGGCGTGCCATCGCGCAGCGTCGGTGCCCCAGCCAAGAGGTCGCGCCCGAAGCCAAGCGCCGGCGTCGGCGCGCCGATCAGCGTCAGCAGCGTCGGGCCAAGGTCCAGCGTGGTGCCGGGCGTGTCCCGGCTGTCGGGCGGAAGCCTGGGGTCAAAGACCAGCATCAGGTTGCGGCGTGGCCCGGCCTCAAGCTGCTCACGCGCAAGGTTCGGCATCGCCATGTGGTCCGACGCGACGACCAGCACCGTGTCGCGCAGTGCGGGGTCCGCGCGGACCTGCCGGATGAACGCGCCCGCCAGCCGGTCGGCGCAATGCACCGCGTTCAGGAACTGGTTCGACCCGTCGCCATAGGGCGTGTCCGCGCAACTGCCCGAGGGAAAGCCGAAGGGATGGTGCGTGTCCAGCGTCAGGGCCACCAGGCCGAACGGGGCCTCGCCCGCGGCAAGACTGCGTAGCCGGTCCAGGGCAAAGGGGTAAAGGCTGTCGTCATAAAGCCCCCAGGCATTGACATAGGCCGGGTCGGACAGGCGCGGCTCCAACTCTGCTCGGCCCTCGATCTGGTCAAAGCCGTGGCTGTCATAGAAGGTGCCCTTGCCGGCAAAGCCGGTATCCGCCCCCCCGACATAGGCCAGATCATAGCCCGCCGCCGCCAAGAGATCGCCCAGACAGGTGGCGGCCGGCAGGAAGCGGTCGATCCCCGCGCCCGAGCCGATCAGCGGCATCCCGCACTGGCTGGCCACCATGCCCGCGATGGTCCAACCGGCCTCTTCCACCTCGGTCAGGTCGGTGAAGCTGACCGCCTCGGCCTCCAGCGCGGCAAGGTTCGGCATCAGGCCGGGAAAGCGGGTCTCGTCCAGATAGGTCCGCTCGACCGATTCAAGATACAGCAGGACAAAGTTGCGCGGTGTGTCGGTGAATGTCACCCGGTCCACCGGGACAAAGCCTTCGGGCGGCGGGCCGGCCGGGGCGGCGGCCTGCACGGTGCCACTCTGCGCCAGCCGGGCAAGGTCGCTGACGGCGGGGTTCAGCCACAGCGCACCCGCCAGCAGGGCCAGCCCAAGCGCCTGTCGCACCGGACCAAGGCGCACTGAATCCCGCGCGCGGCTGATCCGGTAGACCAGCCCCCCGGCCGCCAGCGCCGCCAGCGCGGCCACCCCGCTGCCGATGGCCAGACCCCGGAAATCCGCCACCCCGGCCCCGTCCAGCCCCGTCTGCAGGTGATACAGCACCGAAGCGTCGATGCCCGATCCGGTCAGCCGGTCAATCGCGACATAACCGACCAGCAGAAGCAGGCTTGCCACCACCCCCACTGCCGCCAGCACCGCCCCGGACCAAGAGCCGATGGCCCGCGCCCACAGGACGACCGCGCCAGCCGTAAGCACCAGGCTAGCCCACATGGCCCACCCCGCTGTCCTGAACCGTCCCTGACCTGCGCGTCATTTCCCCAGGCCCACCCCCGGCCCGCGCGATCCGGCTGCATGTGCCGAAGCCCATCCAAGAGCTATGCGTTCCCACCCCGCCGGGCAAGCACATCCCGGTCAGGGCCCGTGTCCTGGCCCATGTCCTGGCCCCTTTCGCCGCGCATGTCATGATCCACGTCATGGCTTGTGCGGCACCAGTTTCAGCGCCTCGCCCGCATTCATCAGCCGCACGATCCCCTGATCCCGCAGCCGGTCCGCGCAGTCCAGCACGCCCAGAAACTGCTCGACCGAGGCATGCCAGGGATGCTCCGGGGTCTCGGTCACCTCGTGCCACAGGTAGACCAGCCACAACCCCTCGCGCCCGGCGCGTTCGATCTCGGCGCAGATGGTCTCGACCGGCAGGGTGGGCGCGATCTGCTTGCGGTTGATGCGGTAATGGTCGGTGCCATCCAGAGGGTTGATCCCGTCATTCCCCCAGGCGCGAAAATGCGCGTCATAGTACAGCCGGATATGGTCCAGCACCCAGTCGTCATGGTCGCCGTAGGGTGAGGCCAGCATGTGCGGATAAACCCCTGTGGCCCGAAAGATGCGCGCGGCCGGCACTGCAAGCTCGTGCTCCAGCTCGATATCGCTGGCCTGGCTTAGCCGCACATGCGCGTGGCCATGCGCGCCGAAGTCCCAGCCCTGCGCCTTCAGGCTGCGCAGGTCGTCCCAGGTGATGCGGTTCGGCGCGGTTCCGATCGCTTCGGTCTGCGCAAACAGCGTGCCGGGAATGGCGCGCTGGAAGAATTCGGGCATGAAGCGGTCAAAGAAACTGGCATAGGCCGTGTCCACGGTGAAGGTCACGATACCCACCTCGGTCTCGGCGCGGGCCGGCTGGCCAAGGGCCAACAGCAGCGCCAGCGCCAGCTTGCGCAAGGTCGATGGCCCGCGCCGCGCGGCGGTCATGGCGCCCCCCGTTTCGGCACCGCCGGCGTATGCGGCACCACCTGCAACGCATCGCGCGCGGTCATCAGCCGGATCACTCCGTCGTCGCGCAGCCGGTCGGCGCAGTCGAGCACACCCCGGAACTGCGCGACCGAGTTCTCGTATTCGTAACTCGGCACCTCGACCACCCGATGCCAGATGTAGACCAGCCAGTACCCCTCGCGCCCCGCGCGCTCCATTTCGGCGCAGATTTCGGCGACGGTCTTGGTGTTGGCCACCTGCTCGCGGTGGACGCGGAAATGGTCGGTCTGGTCGAAAAGGTTGATCCCCTCGTTCCCCCAGCCGCGGAAATGCGCGTCGTAATAGAACCGCACCCGGTCCAGCACACGCTCGTCGAAATCCCCGTTGGGCGAGGCGAAGTTGCTCGGATAGATGCCGGTTCGCCGATAGACCTGCGCCACTGGAACGCCCAGCTCCATCTCCAGCACCTCGTCGCTGGCCTGGGTCAGGGGATAGGCGTGGGTATAGCCGTGGGCGCCGAATTCCCAGCCCTGCGCGGCCAGGCTGCGCACATCGTCCCAGGTCATGTCACCCGGAGAGCCGGTGATGGGCTGGGTCTGGCCGAACAGCGTGCCGGGGATGTCGCGGCGAAAGAACTCGTGCATCGAGGTGTCGAAGAACTGCTCGGTGACGTTGTCCACGGTGAAGGTCACGATCCCTACCTGCCGCTCGGCCGCGGTCGGCGTTGCCAGCGTCATGGCAAGGGTCAGGGCCAAGGCCCATCCGATCCGCCGTGCCGGTCCCATCGCCATCCCCGCCCCCTATCGCAAACGCCTGCCGCCCGCGTCGAAGTAAAGCGCGCGACTGCGGTCGAACTCCAGAAAGATCGCTTCGCCCGGCACAAACGCCTGATGGCCGAACAGCCGGACCGTGACCGTGCCGGCCTCTCGCGTGCCGACGATCAGGTTCGTCTCGCTGCCCAGCGTCTCGACATGGTCCACCCACCCGGGCAGGGTGCCGCCCGTCCGGCTGACCGCGATATGTTCCGGCCGCGCCCCCAGCGTGCAGCCGGGCCGGCCCAGCACCGCGCCATCCAGAAAGTTCATCCTGGGCGAGCCGATGAAACCCGCCACGAACAGGTTGTCGGGGTCGTGATACAGGTCCATCGGCCGCCCGCTCTGCTCGATCCGGCCCTGGTTCATCACCACGATCCGGTCGGCCAGCGTCATCGCCTCGACCTGGTCATGGGTGACATAGATCGTCGTCGTGCCCAGTTGGCGATGCAACTCGGCCAGTTCGATCCGCATGTGGACGCGCAGGGCCGCATCCAGGTTCGACAACGGCTCGTCGAACAGGAACAGCTTCGGCCGGCGCGAGATCGCCCGCCCGATCGCCACCCGTTGCCGCTCACCCCCCGACAACTCTTGCGGCAAGCGGTCCAGCAGCGGCGTCAGGCCCAGGATCGCCGCCACCCGCTCCACCTCGGTCCGCGTCTCGGCGCGCGACTTTCCGGCCTGGCGCAGGCCGATCTCCAGATTGCCCGCGACGCTGAGATGCGGGTAAAGCGCATAGCCCTGGAACACCATGGCAATGTCGCGCTCGGCCGGGGGCAGGGCTGTGATGTCGCGCCCGTCCAGCCGGACCTGCCCGGCATCGGGCGCCAGCAATCCTGCGATCATCCGCAGCAACACCGACTTCCCACAGCCGGAAGGCCCGACCAGCGCCCAGAACTCGCCCGAGCCGACGCTAAGGTCCAGGTCATGCAGGACCGTGTGGCCCGCGAAGCCTTTGGTCAGACCGGCAATGTCCAGGGACGCCATGCGACGGGAAACCTTGTGCTTTTCCCTGATCTAGACATCCTCGCGCCTCGTCGCAACTGCCACGGGGCGGCAGGCGCAATTGCTAGCGCAACCAACCCGCAGGGGCTGCGGGGCCACCCCGGTGTCACCACCTGCGATTGCAGGCGGCGACGACAACTTCGGCCATCTTGCGCGCCAGGCCCCCCGCTGTTGCTGGGTTGATCCCGCGGTCTGCAAGATCGACCTGTGGCAAGGATCACGAACTCCGCGTCCACCGCGACTGTCTGTGCGGTCTGCCATGGCAATGGGACAGAGCGGCGAAGGGGCGCGCATGTCCGGGCGCAACAGGGACCCCGCGCCGCCTTGTCCAGCTTTGCCGCGATGGCTTTGGCACCAGGCTGGGCGGACGCAGCCCGGGCAGTCGGCGGGGTTTGTCGCAAGTGACGTGCCCGCTGTCGCGCAGCGGCGACCCGGCGTTGCGTGGCGGTGTGTATCCTTCCGCCATCAGGTTCGTGATCCGGCGAGAGGAGACAGATGCGCACACCGTTCCTCGCCTCGGCCGTCGTCCTTCTGACCGGGATCGTCTGGGGGGTCTACTGGGTTCCGGTGCGCGCCGTCGCCGATCTGGGCCTTGATGGTGCCTGGGGAACCGGTGCCATCACGCTGGCCGCCGCGCTGGTTCTGCTGCCCTTCGTCCTGGCCGACAAGACTGCGCTGCGGGGCAGGGATGTGATCGGGATCGCCTCCATCCTGCTGGGCGGGGCGGCCTTCGCGCTCTACTCCATCGGCTTTCTGTACGGAAAGGTCGCGCTTGTCGTCCTGCTGTGGTTCTTCAGCCCGGTCTGGAGCGTTCTGATCGCCCGCTACCTTCTTGGGCTGACGGTGCCGCGCCTGCGCCTTCTTGCGATTGTCGTGGGACTGTCGGGGCTTTTCATCATGCTGGGCGGCGATGGCAGCATACCCGTGCCGGGCAGCCTGGGCGAATGGATGGCCTTCATTGGCGGCCTTGTCTGGGCCTTCGCGACGGCCGGCATGCGGTTGCGGTCGAACATCACTCCGTTGCCCGCCGCATTCCTGTTCGCGCTTGGCGCTGCCCTGACCTCTGGCCTTGCTGCCCCCCTGCTTGCGCCGTTCCCGACCCTTGCGGCCGAGCATCTGTCCACGATCGCCGTCTATGTCCTGCTGACGGCCAGTTTCTGGTGGGTCCTGTCGATTGCCGCGCTGATGTGGGCCACCTTGCGCCTGGACCCGGCCCGCGTCGGCATCCTGCTGATGACCGAGGTGGTCTTTGGGGCGATCACGGCCGCGATCTTCGCGGGCGAGCGTCTGTCGCTCAGCGAGATGATCGGCGGCGCGCTGGTCATCCTTTGTGGCGTGCTTGAGGTCTGGCCGACCAAGTCCGACGCCACCCACGCGGCAGCCTGACTCGTTCCGGGGCCGAGCGTCGAACCCGCCAGCGGGGCAGGTGAGAGTCAGCCTTGGGCGGGACCGCTTCAGGGTCCGACGGTCTGGATACGGGCTTCGAACCCTGTCTCCCGCTCGCGCACTGTGATCGAGGCAAGCCGACCGTCCGGGTGATACCTGTAGTCGCTCTTGCGCCAGAGATACTGATCCACCAGCTCTGCAACGGGCACCATATTGTCAGACCGCAGGTCCCTTGTCATTCGCAGCCGGATATACCGGCTTTCCCCGGTCGTCTGACCAATCGCGACTTCTTGCCAGACATCTTCCGCATTGCGCATGAAAAAACGCAGTTCGTTGCCCTGCCTGGCGAAGCTGCTTAGCGGCTGACCCCCTATACTGGTTTCAAGGTCCATGATCGTGCGGTCTCGCCGCCATTCCTCAAGGTATACCAGCTGGCCACTTTGCAGACGCCCGGATGCGAACTCATTCCAGCTACCAAGAGCCTCGTATGCGCCCACAGTGCCGAGGTCGATTCGAGGAACCAGAGGGTTGGGACCTTTGGGTGCCGGCATCCAGCGGCCAAACAGATAGGCTTCGCCGTCGCGAAGCTGGGCTCTTTCGGGTTCAGCCAGGATGATACCTTTCTCTTCTGATGACGCGGGTATGATCGGCAGAAAGGCCAATGCTGCGGCCACCGCAGCAACGGCGCCGATCATGCGTTCCCGCTTCATGTGTTCGCACTCCTCCCCAGGTTCCCAGTCCTGATCAGCGCCTGACAATCCTCCAGACGCGTCACTGAAACCTCACCGTATCAATCTTGCGGGACACTCAGTCCCCAAAATGCCAATCATCTGCAGCCTGGCGTCGGGATCACATGATCTTGCCAACCGAACAAGCTTGTTTCGCCACAGCGGTCACCGGCGCGTTTCGCCAGCTCGATCGGCTCGGACCAGAGGCCTCGCGCACAACATGAACGTCTGTTCTGGGCCCGTTTCGACGTCCACGGCCGGCCAGGTAGGTCTGCCACCTTGTGGCGAATTGCCTATGCAGCCAACAAAAGGCAGCTGTATATCAACATGTCAGGGGAAACTCTGGAGGCGGGTACCGGAATCGAACCGGTCTTCACGGATTTGCAATCCGCTGCGTAACCTCTCCGCCAACCCGCCGTCGAGGTGGCATGGGGATAGCGGATCGGTCGCAGGGCCGCAAGGGGCAGATGAGTGTTCTGAACGGGCGCATGCGGCACGCTCCCGGACGCCGGTCCAAGCGGCAGTCTGCCCGGCAACTTCCGCAGCATGACGCGTCTTGGCCCGTGCTGATCGCAGGGTAGTGGCCGAACAGGTCCCACGGAAGGGCCGGATGCCACATCCAGGGGCTGCAAGGGGCGCTAATAGCCAGTCATCTCAAGATAGCCCCGGCCCTGATGACTGCCCTCGATCCGCACCGGGCCTTCCCAATAGGGGACGGACGTTGCCATCCACGCCCCGGGGTTCAGCGCGCGCAAGGTGACGTTCAGGCCCCGTTCTGCCAAGGTCAGGCGCCAAGTGACCGGCACCTCGCGCCCGGCGACGGCATGGGTCTCCAGCGCCTCGGCCCGCAGCGCGCCGGCGGGCAGGGGATGCGGCGTCCCGTCCGCGTCGATCCAGGTGCCCGAGGTGAACCCATCCCCCCCGTCGCGCAGGACGAAGCCCATCAGCTTCTCCCCGTCCTGAAACGACAGCGAGAACCAGTCCCACCCGCTTTGATCCGCCGCCAGGGGTTGCGAGGACCATTCCCGGTCCAGCCAGGCGCTGCCCGTCACCTGAATCGGCCCCCCCGGCAGGTCCACCCGGCCGCTGACCCGGTAGAAGGGCTGCGAGTAGTAGTGGCTGGCCTGCCCACCCTCGGACTTCACCGAATAGCCCCGCGTGCCATGCGCGACCAGCGGCCCCTCGGCCTGCAACTCCAGCGCATAGGCGAATTCCGGCCCGGTTGCCGTCAGGCTCAGCCGGTCCAGCGCGTCCTCGCCCGGACCAGAGCGGGACAGCATCTGCCAATCGTCGATCCAGGCGCGAAAGCCGCCCTCCAGCACCACCCCCGCCTGGCCCACACCGCCACGCGCCAGCCGTTCGGCGACGTGATGCGCGTCCGGCGTCGTCACGGCGGCATGGCCCATCCACAGTTGCGGACTGGACCAGCCCGCCCCCTCGCCGGGGGCCAGCGCGGTGCGGAACAGGGTCCATTGCGCCCCCATCTCGGTGCCATCGGCGGCGGTCAGGGTGGCGGTCAGGTACCACCATTCGATGCGGAACTCGGGATGCGCGCCATGGTCGGCGGGAAACTCCAACACCCGGGCCGGATCGGGCAGGGCGAACCCCTCGGCCGGGGCGCCCATGTCGGCAAAACCCTGCGCGGCGGCAGGACCGGCCAGCAAAAGCGCGGCAAGCACGGCAAGGCAGGCCCTAACGTTCATTGGCAAACACCCTCAACATCGCGGCGGGATGAGTCCGCGCCAGCCGCAGCGCGGGCAGGGCACCGGCCACGGCTGCGGCGGCCAGCGCCGCCAGACCCAGCCGCAGCCAGTCGCCCGGAAAGACCTGCATCGGCAGACGCCAGCCGAACGCTTCGACATTGACCACCGCCAGCAGCACCCAGGCCAGCGCCAGGCCCAGGGGCAGGGCCAGCACCGCCGTCAGCGCCGCCAGCACCAGCGTCCGTGCCAGATCCAGCGCCGCCAGCCGCCCCCGTGTCAGCCCCATGGCCCAGACCGGGGCCAACTGCGGCAGCCGCAGGCCGGCCAGAGTCAAAAGGCTGGCCAGCATCGCCAAGGCCGCCACCCCCAGCGTCAGCAGGTTCAAGGCCCCGGTCACCGCAAAGGTGCGCTCAAAAACCTGCAGGCTGAAGGCCTTGACCCCCGCCTGATCGACCAGCGCCCCGTCCTCCAGCGCAAAGCGGTCGCCCAAGGCGCTGGCCAGCGCCGCGACCTCGCCCGGCGGCACCCGCAGGGCAAAGCGCAGCTCTGGCGCTTGGGGATAGCGCGCCCGGAACGCCGCCAGCCCCAGCATCACCTGGGGCGAGGGGTTGCCATAGTCCGAATAGACCCCGACCACCGGCAAGGGCCCCCCTGCCAGATCGACCGGATCGCCCAGGGCCAAGCCCTGCCGCCGCGCCATCTGCTCGTTCACCAAAAGCCCGGTCCCGTCGCGCACCTGGTCCCAGACCGCCGGAACAGCCGCCAGAAGCGGCCAGTTCTCGCGATAGGTCGCATGATCGGCCACGCCATAGACGCTGCCGGGCTGGCCACCAAGCATCTGGTCCGCCTCGACAATCGGCAGGATCGCCTGCACCTTTGGCTGAAGCCAGACCCGCATCGCGGCGGCGGTCTCGGTGTCGGGGGCGGTGACGTACAGCTCGGACGCAAGGCGCTGGTCCAGCCAGCCGGTAAAGGTGGTGCGGAAGCTGGCCACCATCGTGCCGACGCCGACATTCGCCGCCACCGCCAACAGGAGCGCCATCAGCGCCAGCGACAGGCCCGGCAGTTGCTGGCGCGTGTCGGCCCAGAACCAGCCGGTCAGGACGCCCCGCGCCCGCGCCCCCACCAGCGCCAGCAGCCCGCCCAGGACCAGGGGCAGGACCAGCGCCGCGCCCAGCAAAAGCCCCGCCAGCACGGCGAAGCCTGCCCACAGCCCCTGGCCCAGGACCAGTGCCAGCCCCGCCCCGGCCCACAGCGCCAGCCCGGCCAGCGCCTGCATCCGCCGCGCCCGCGCATTGGCCCGCCCCCAGGCGCGCGGCTGCGCGCTGGCCAGGATCGGCAGCCGCCAGACCTGCCAAAGCCCCCCCGCCGCCGCGACCAGCGTGCCTGCGACCGCCATCGCGATCCCCGTCGCCCACCACTCGGCCCGCAGTCCCAGACTGCCCGGCACCGGCGCGCCATAAAGCCCGCCCAGCGTCGCCGCCACATCCGGCAGAAGCGCCGCCGCCACCGCATAGCCCATCGCCACCCCGGCCACCCCGGCGACCAGCGCCAGCAACAGAAGCTCTCCCAGCACTAGCCCCGCCAGCCCCCGTGCCGAGACTCCCAGCGACCGCAGCGTGCGGAACACCGGCCGGCGCTGCTCGAAGGCCAGACCCACGGCGGAATGGACGATGAAGATGCCCACGGCAAAGGCCAGGAAGCCGAAGGCGGTCAGGTTCAGGTGAAAACTGTCGGTCAGCCGCGCCAACCCGTCCTCGGGTGCCGCGCGTTGCAGCGTCAGGTCGTCCGGGATCGGGCCGGGCAGGGGGCGCGCGGGGTCCAGTATCAGAGCCGTTATCTCGCCCGGTCGCGCCAGCAACCGTTCCGCCAGGCCGATGTCGGCCAGAACCGTGCCCGGCGGCAGGTCGTCGGATCGGACAAGTTCCAACCCCGCCAACGCCTCGGCTGGCGTGTCTGGGGCCACCCGCGCCGCCCGCCCCTCCAAAAGCCCCCCGGCCTCGGCCAGATCGGGCAGGGCGGCGACGCCGGCCCCCTGTGGCAGGGTCAAGGGCTCGATCCCCAGGACGCGCAGCCCATCCAGCCGCCCCTCCAGCACCGGCGAGACGGGCCAGCCTTCCCGCCGCAACTCGGCATAACGCGTCACCGTCAGCGGTCCGACCAGCCGGTCCAGCCGGTCCTGCCCCAGGACCGAGGCGGCCCGCGCATAGGCCGCCCGCGCCTCGGCATTGATCGCCTGCACCCCGGACCACAGCGCCGTCGCCAGCGCGAGGCCCAGCAGCAGCATCGCCAGCTGCAAGGGATGCCGCCGCCAATGCGACAGCAGGGCCGCCAGCGCCGTCACGCGAACCGCCCCCCGCGCAGATGCAGCCGCCGCTCCAGCCGCCCGGCCAGCCGGTCCGAATGCGTGACTATCAGCAGGGCCGCCCCGGCCTCGGCCACCAGCCCCAGCATCAGCGCCAGGACCGCCTCGCCCGTCGTCTCGTCCAGGTTCCCCGTCGGCTCATCCGCCAGGATCAGCCCCGGCCGCCCCGCCAGCGCCCGCCCTATCGCCACGCGCTGTTGCTGCCCGCCCGACAACTCGTCCGGATAGCGTCCCAGCAGCGCCGACAGCCCCAGCGCCCCCGCCAGATGCCGCTCCCAGCCCTGGTCCTGCCGCCCCGCCAGCCGCGCCTGAAAGGACAGGTTCGCCGCCACGGTCAGCGAGGGGATCAGGTTGAACTGCTGGAACACGATCCCGATCCGGTCGCGCCGCACCCGCGCCAGGCCCGCATCCTCCAGCCCCGACAGCGCCACGCCGGCCACCGTCACCTCGCCCCGGTCGGGCCGGTCCAGCCCCCCCGCCAGATGCAACAGCGTCGACTTGCCCGACCCGGACTCGCCCGTCAGCGCCACGCTTTCCCCCGCCGCCAGCGCCAGGCTGACCCCGGTCAGGACCGCAACCGCACCCTCGGCCGTCGGGTAGGACTTGTGAACATCGTCGATCTGCAGCACGTTTCGCCCCATGGCTTTGTCCCCAGCATCTAGCGCGCCTGCGGGATGCACAACCCGCCACGGCGCCGCACTGGACTTAGCTAACGCGCGCCTCTGGTCCTAAGCCCGCGCCGGGGGATATCGGATGATGCCGGGTGATCTGATACGAAAGGACGACGGCCATGGAAGGCTTCGCAGGATTGAACGACATCGGTCAGGTGGTCGAGGCCGACCGCGCCCATGTCTGGCACCATCTGTCGCAACACAAGCAGTATGAAACCGTCGACCCCCGCGTCATCGTCGAGGGCAAAGGGATGCGCGTCTGGGACGCCAAGGGCAAGGAACACCTTGACGCCGTCTCGGGCGGGGTCTGGACGGTCAACGTCGGCTACGGCCGCGAATCCATCGCCGACGCCGTGCGCGACCAACTGGTCAAGCTGAACTACTTCGCCGGTGCCGCAGGCTCGATCCCCGGCTCGGTCTTCGCCAAGCGCCTGATCGAGAAGATGCCCGGCATGTCGCGCGTCTACTACTCCAACTCGGGGAGTGAGGCGAACGAGAAGGTGTACAAGATGGTGCGCCAGATCGCGCACCGGCACCACGGCGGCAAGAAGTGGAAGATCCTGTACCGGGATCGCGACTATCACGGCACCACCATCGCCGCCTTGGCCTCCGCCGGCCAGGACCAGCGCGCCATGCAATACGGGCCGTTCCCCGATGGCTTCGTCCGCGTGCCGCACTGCCTGGAATACCGCAAACAGTGGGATGTGGAAAACTATGGCGAGCGTGCCGCCGACGCCATCGAAGAGGTCATCCTCCGCGAAGGCCCCGACACCATCGGCTGCCTGATCCTGGAACCCGTCACCGCCGGCGGCGGCGTCATCGTCCCGCCCCAGGGCTATTGGGAGCGGGTGCAGGAAATCTGCCAGAAATACGACATCCTCCTCGCCATCGACGAGGTCGTCTGCGGCGTCGGCCGCACCGGGGTCTGGTTCGGCTACCAGCACTACGGCATCAAGCCCGACTTCGTGACCATGGCCAAGGGCGTCGCCTCGGGCTATGCCGCGATCAGCTGCACCGTCACGACCGAGCGTGTCTTCGACATGTTCAAGGACGCCCCCACCGACCCGATGAGCTATTTCCGCGACATCTCCACCTTCGGTGGCTGCACCTCTGGCCCCGCCGCCGCGCTGGAGAACATGCGGATCATCGAGGATGAGGGCCTTCTGGCCAACACGCTGGCGATGGGCGACTATTGCCTGTCGAACCTTCAGGCGCTGATGGACAAGCACAAGGTCATCGGCGACGTCCGCGGCAAGGGGTTGTTCCTTGGGGCCGAACTGGTGGCCGACCGCGCCACGAAAGAGGCGGCGGACGAAAAGAAGGTCCAGGCCGTCGTCGCCGACTGCATGGCGCAGGGCGTCATCATCGGCGCCACCAACCGCAGCCTGCCGGGCCTGAACAACACGCTCTGCCTCAGTCCGGCGCTGATCGCGACGAAGGATGACATCGACCAGATCACCTCGGCGATTGACGGGGCGCTGGGACGGGTGTTTGGGTAAGGATTTAGGCCCTTTGCGGCTGGAGAGGGTGTCCCGGAAGGGGCACCCTCATAGTCAATTCATTGCTGAATCGATTTGCGTTGCTAAAGAGAAACTCCAAATATTGAGCCGTGAGTACGGTCCATCCTAAATCGGATTGGCCCGATACTCGGATTTATAACGCCTTGACAAGGCCTCCACTCGTATGGGCAGTATTAGCTTGTGCGTCTCAATTTCTGGGAGTCGAGGTCAAGATGACGAACGAGTTCATTGATGCTTATTCGGATGATCAGATATATCTCACGCTTATCAAAGACTTGGTTAACGATCACCCAGTTGAGGTCGCAGTTCCTGATTCTATTAAGTATTCAGCATTTTGCCGGCTATGGGTTTCTATGGCTGTTGGGTCGATAGAATCGATGATCAAGGTATGGAATACTGGGGATGAGCTTTGGTCGGATATCGCTACATATCTAAACAGAAAGTCCAACGAAAATAGAATCAAAGATTTGAAGGCGTCTTTTGAAAGGCGCGGTCTGAATTTGGATCCTGAGATCTACAAAGACTTCCTTGCGCTGAAGTATATCAGAAACGCCTATATTCACAGCGATTGGAGCCCGTCTCAGCGGAGTTATGTTGTGAGCCGAGGGTTTCCAGGAAACATGATGCAATTCAACAAGGAGCATCTTGATAGAATGCAGAAGGTGTATATTGGTTTGATGAATGGACTGGGAATGATTAATGCCCTTAACGCCACCCTCCGCCGCTAACCTTCACTTATCGTAATGAACAGGATTGAGCGCGGTATGTCAGCCTTGTTCGGCATCCGTATGGCAAAATGCCAGGCTCCACTATTGCTCATTCACTAGCGCTCGTTCGCTCAGCTTAGTCGTGCCCAGTAGTGGGGTTCCAACTGACGACTCCGCCCGATTCGCCCCTCATGGTTAACGCCCCCACAGCGATCCGCGCGTATGCATGGACCGTCTACGCGATGCATACCGAATGCAGACGCCAAAATCCGGGCCGAACCGACCGGTAAACCCGGCGTTCTCAGAGGGTTACGGGGCAAGAGAGGGCCGTTGCGGCACCCTGGACACTGCCCGCTTCATCCTTCGTTAACCGGAGTGCGGGGTGCCCCCCTTACGCCACCCCATAGCGCTGACGGGCTTCCTTGAAGCTCATCAGCTTGCCCTCGACCGTGTCCCACAGGTGCAGGTTCACCGACCGCAGGCTTTCGCGCACCGTCAGCCGCTGCGCCTCGGCCAGGGCCTTGTGGTCGCGGATCACCTCGGGCAGGCGGTAGAACGGGATGCGGGAATAAAGGTGGTGGACGTGGTGGATGCCGATATTGCCCGAGAACCATTTCAAGGGCTGCGGCAGGATATAGTGGGACGACCCCTCCAGCGCCGCATCATGCAGCTGCCAGTCCTCCCCCTTGGACCAGTGCGTCTCCTCGAACTGGTGCTGGACGTAGAAGAGCCAGACGCCCAGCGTCGCCGCCATCAACGAGGTGGGCAGATAGATCAGCAGCACGGGCCAGAACCCGCCGAACCAGATGATCAGCCCCAGCGTGATCGCGATCATCGCATTGGTGCCCATCGCGCTGGTCCAGTAGCGCCAGCCGGATTTCATCAACCCGAAAGGCAGGCGATTTTGTAGCAAAAACAGATAGCTGGGCCCCAGGACGAACAACACGACCGGGTTGCGGTACAGCCGGTACATCAGCCGCCCGAACGGCGTGCGCGCCCGGTATTCCTCGATCGTCAGGGTCAGCACATCGCCAATCCCGCGCGCGTCAAGGTCGCCGTGGTGGGCGTGGTGGATCGAATGGGTGCGGCGCCAGACGGCATAGGGCGTCAGGGTCAGGACGCCCAGGATGCGTCCCGTCCAGTCCTGCGCGGTGCGGTTGGCCAGGAACGAGCCATGGCCGCAATCGTGCTGTATGATGAAGATGCGGACCAGGAACCCGCCGTTCAGGATCGCGATTGCCAGGGCCAGCCAGGGGCTGACCGACAGCGCCATCCAGGCCAGGGTCCAAAGCGCCAGGAACGGAACCAGCGTCGCCGCCAACTCCCACAGGCTGCGGCGGGTTGAGGGTTCGCGGTAGCGGGCAAGCGTGGACAGCCAGTCGCGGGCCGAGCGGGGGGTGGAGTCGGGCATCTTGGCCTATCGGGGGGCCGCACGCGGGCGGCAGCTTCGGGTCAGCCTTGGCGGGACCCTGCGGCGGGCAACTCTTCAGGCCGAGAGCAGTTAGGCATTTCTGCAGCCGATAGCAATGCAAGTGATCGCGATGAAGCGAAATTCCGGGCCGGGTCGCTTGACTTCCCCCCGGCCCGCGCCGCTTGATCTGCACCGTCATGGCCACCATCCCCGTAGAAGCCCTCTACCTGACCCCCGGCGCCAGCGGCTCTCTGCAACAGCAGATCCGTGCCATGGTCACGCAGGGCATTCTGGCGGGCCGCTTTCGGCCGGGCAGCCGGATGCCCTCGTCTCGCGGCCTGGCCGAGCATCTTGGCGTCAGTCGGATCACCGTGACCCTGGCCTACGCCGATCTTGTCTCGTCGGACTACCTGACCTCGGCGGGACGGTCGGGCTATTTCGTCTCGGACAATGCCCCGCTGGCGCCGGAGTTCCCCCAGGCGGAACCCCGGGCAGACGCCATTGATTTCAAAGGCTTGACCGGTGGCCGCTTCACCCTGATCCCCAAGGTCGAGCGGCCCGAGGACTGGGACCGCTATCCCTATCCCTTCATCTACGGCCAGGCGGACCCGACACTTTTCGATCACCAGAACTGGCGGCAATGCGCGTTGCGTGCGCTTGGCAAGCGCGACTTTGCGGCGCTGACCAGCGACTATTACGAACGCGACGATCCCCTCCTGGTGCAGGAACTGCTGCGCACGATCCTGCCCCGACGCGGGATCGCAGCGCGCGAGGATGAGGTGCTGCTGACCTTGGGCGCGCAGAACGCGCTCTGGATTGCCGCGACCGCTCTGCTGGGGCCGGACCGCCGCGCGGCGGTGGAAAATCCGGGCTACCCCGCCTGGCGCGCCGTGGTTGCGGCCACCGGGGCACAGGCGGTGCCGGTCGACGTTGATGCGTTGGGGCTGCCGGTGCAGGGCCTTGCGGCGGATGTGGTTTTCACCACGCCGTCACACCAGTGCCCGACCAATGCGACCATGCCCGTCGACCGTCGCGTGGCGCTGCTGGAGGCGGCCGAGGCGCAAGGCTTCGTCATCATCGAGGATGATTACGAGTTCGAGATGTCCTTCCTGAAGCCGGTCGCCCCGGCGCTGAAGTCGCTCGACCGGGGGGGCAGGGTGATCTATGCGGGATCGTTCTCCAAATCGGTCTTTCCTGGGCTGCGGCTAGGCTATCTTGTCGGTCCGCCAGGCTTCATCGCCGAGGCGCGGGCGCTGCGCGGCCTGATGCTGAAACACCCGCCCGGCCATATCCAGCGGACGATGGCCTATTTCCTGGGGCTTGGGCATTACGACGCCCTCGTCAACCGGATGAAGAACGCCTACCGCCGCCGCCGCCAGGTCATGGCCGAGGCGATTGCCGCCGAAAGTTTGGAGGTCGCGGGGCAGGGTGGCTTTGGTGGGTCCAGCTTCTGGATGCGCGCGCCCGAGGGGGTGGACACCGAGGCGCTGGCCTTGGGCTTGCGGGCCGAGGGGGTGCTTATCGAACCGGGGCGGGCGTTCTTTGCGGGCGAGGGGCCGCGGAATTACTACCGGCTGGCCTATTCGTCGATCGCGCCACAGCGGATTGCCGAGGGCGTGGCGCGCATTGCCCGGGCGGTCGCTCGTCGATGACTTCGTCACTCCTCGCGCGCGACGAGAGGCCGAAGTCGCACGAGGAGCAACCTCTGGCCATACCGGGCCGGACAAACTGGCCCTAAGGCCGGGTGATGGGCGGCGGTAGGTTGCGCGCAACTGGCCCTGTCGGGCCCCCAGGGACGTGGAGATATGCGATGAAGATGACGACCGAGGAAGCTTTTGTAAAAGTGCTTCAGATGCATGGAATCGAACATGCTTTCGGGATCATCGGATCGGCCTTCATGCCGATCTCGGACATCTTCCCCAAGGCGGGCATCCAGTTCTGGGACTGCGCGCATGAAGGCTCGGGCGGGATGATGGCGGACGGGTTCACCCGCGCGTCGGGCAAGATGTGCATGATGATCGCGCAGAACGGGCCGGGCATCACCAACTTTGTCACGGCGGTCAAGACGGCCTACTGGAACCACACGCCGCTTCTGCTGGTCACCCCGCAGGCCGCGAACAAGACCATCGGGATGGGCGGCTTCCAGGAAGTGGAGCAGATGGCCCTTTTCAAGGACATGGTCTGCTATCAGGAAGAGGTCCGCGATCCCTCGCGTGTGGCCGAGGTGCTGAACCGCTGCATCCTGCAGGCCAAGCGCCAGTCGGCGCCCGCGCAGATCAACATGCCGCGGGATTACTGGACGCAAGTGATCGACATCAACTTGCCCGCGGTGGTGGAGTTCGAGCGGCCCTCGGGCGGGGATGATGCGATGGCGGCGGCGGCGCAGCTTCTGTCCAGCGCCAAGTTCCCGGTGATCCTGAACGGCGCAGGCGTGGTGATTGGCGGCGCGATCCCGGCCTCGATGGCCTTGGCTGAACGCCTGACCGCCCCGGTCTGTGTTGGCTATCAGCACAACGACGCCTTCCCCGGCTCGCACCCCCTGTTCGCGGGGCCTTTGGGCTATAACGGGTCCAAGGCGGGGATGGAGCTGATCGCGCAGGCAGACGTGGTGCTGGCTTTGGGCACGCGGCTCAACCCGTTCTCGACGCTGCCGGGCTATGGGATCGACTACTGGCCGAAGGACGCGAAGGTGATCCAGGTCGACATCAATCCGAACCGGATCGGGCTGACCAAGCCGGTGACGGTGGGGATCGTGGGCGATGCGAAGAAGGTGGCCGAGGGCATCCTGTCTCGGCTGTCAAAGACCGCAGGCGATGCCGGGCGGGCAGAGCGCAAGGCGCTGATCGCACAGAAGAAATCCGCCTGGGCGCAGGAGCTGTCGTCCATGGACCACGAGCAGGACGATCCCGGCACCAGCTGGAACGAACGCGCCCGTGCGGCCAAGCCGGAATGGATGAGCCCCCGCATGGCCTGGCGCGCAATCCAGGCGGCCCTCCCGAAAGAGGCGATCATCTCCTCCGACATCGGCAACAACTGCGCCATCGGGAACGCCTATCCCAGCTTCGAAGCAGGGCGGAAGTATCTTGCGCCCGGCCTGTTCGGCCCCTGTGGTTATGGTCTGCCCTCGATCATCGGCGCGAAGATCGCCTGCCCGGATACCCCGGTCGTCGGCTTTGCCGGCGACGGCGCTTTCGGCATCGCGGTGACGGAACTGACCGCCATCGGGCGCAAGGAATGGCCCGCGATCACGATGGTCGTATTCCGCAACTATCAATGGGGGGCGGAAAAGCGGAACTCCACCCTGTGGTATGACGACAACTTCGTCGGCACGGAACTGGACACCGACGTCAGCTATGCCGGCATCGCCAAGGCCTGCGGGCTGCAAGGTGTGCAGGCGCGGACGATGGAGGAACTGACGGCCGCCCTGCACAAGGCCATCGAGGACCAGATGCAGCACGGCAAGACCACGCTGATCGAGGCGCTGATCAACCAGGAACTGGGCGAGCCCTTCCGGCGTGATGCGATGAAGAAGCCGGTGGAAGTCGCCGGGATCTCCAAAGCCGACATGCGGCCGCAGGTCGTCTGATGCCCTTTGACCTCGGGCCGCTGGCGCTGATCTGGCTGGCGGTCGCCTGTCTGGTGGCGGGCTTTGTGCGGGGGTACTCGGGCTTTGGCTTTTCGGCGCTGCTGATCGCGGCTTCCAGTCTGGTGACCAATCCACTGAACTTCGTCGCGGTTGTAGTCGTTCTGGAAACGGTCATGTCCCTGCAAGCCGCCAAGGGGGCGGGGCCGGACGTGGACTGGCGGCGCGTCGGCTGGCTGTTGGGCGGGGCGGCCATCGGGTTGCCGCTGGGCCTGTGGATCCTGACCGGGGTCAGCGAGGATACGGCGCGGGCTGTGATCTCGGGCTATGTCCTTTTGATGTGCGTGGTCCTGCTGGCGGGCTGGCGGCTGGCGGCCGAGGTCAAGGGCGTCCCCAATGGGGTGGCCGGGGTGATCTCGGGCCTGGCCAATGCGCCTGGCATGGGGGGACTGCCGGTGGCGGCCTTCTTTGCCGCGCAGCCGATGCCGGCGGCGGTGTTCCGCGCCACGCTCATTGCCTATTTTCCGCTGCTCGACCTCTACTCGGCCCCGCTTTACTGGCTGGCGGGACTGGTCAGTTGGGATACGCTCTGGGCCTCGGCGATCGCGCTGCCGGTGACGCTTCTGGGCAACTGGCTGGGGGGGCGGCATTTCTTCGGCACCGATCCGCAGGATTTTCGCAGGATCGCCATCGGCCTGCTGGCCGGCTTGGCGGTCCTGGGCTTGGGAAAGGCGCTGGTCTGATGTGGCTGATCGTGAATGCGGGGTCATCCTCGCTGAAGCTGAAGGTCTTTGACGGTGCGCGTGAGGTCGCCAAAGCCTCGGTTGCCGAGATCGGTGCCGATGGCCACAGCGCGGCGATGGCGGCGGGGCTGGCGCAAGCCGGGGTCCAGGTCGGGCAACTCACGGCCGCCGCGCATCGGGTGGTGCATGGCGGGGCCGGGTTGACCGCGACCTGCCGGGTCACACCCGACGTGCTGCAACAGATCGCCGCCTGCATCCCCTTGGCGCCCCTGCACAATCCGGGAAATCTGGTGGGAATCCAGGCGGTTGCGGCGCTTGCCCCTGCGCTGCCGCAATACGCGGCCTTCGACACCGCCTTTCATGCGACGAACCCTGCGGTGGCGACGACCTATGCCCTGCCGCTGGCCGAGCGTGAGCGGGGCCTGCGGCGCTATGGCTTTCACGGGATCAGCTTCGCCGCGCTGGTGCGCATCCTGCGGGCGCGGGGGCCGCTGCCGCGTCGGCTGCTGGCCTGCCATCTGGGCAATGGCTGCTCTCTGGCCGCGATTCTGGACGGGCAGTCGGTGGCGACGACGATGGGCTATTCGCCGCTGGACGGGCTGACGATGGGCACGAGGACCGGGTCGATCGACGGCAACGCGGTGTTGCGTCTGGCCGAGTTGCACGGGGTTGAGGGCGCGACCCGCATCCTGAACCGGGAAAGCGGGCTTCTGGGCCTGGGTGGTGCCAGCGACGTGCGGGCGCTGCACGCGGCGGGGACGCCCGAGGCGGGCTTTGCGCTTCAGCATTTCGCCTATTGGGCACTGCGCCATGCCGGCAGCATGGTTGCCGCGATGGGTGGTCTGGATGCCGTGGTCTTTACGGGCGGCATCGGAGAGAACGATCCCTGGATGCGGAACGAAATCCTGTCCGGTCTTGCCTTTATGGGAGTATCTTCCGACCCCTCCGCCAATGCCCGGAACGAAACCACCCTGCACGATGCGACATCGCGTGTCGTTATCCTTGTTGTGCCCGCCGACGAGGAACGCCAGATTGCGCTTGAGGCGCAGGCCGTCATGTCTGGCGAGGCGCAGGTCGGGACGGCCGGGGAGGGCGCGTGAACCAGCCAAGGGTGGAGACTCAGCGCGAGGTCGGGGACGAGGTCCGCCAGACCACCTGCTACATGTGCGCCTGCCGCTGCGGGATCAACGTGCATCTCAAGTCGGGCAAGGTGGCCTATATCGATGGCAACCGCGATCACCCGATCAACAAGGGTGTGTTGTGCGCCAAGGGCGCGTCGGGGATCATGCAGGTCACCGCGCCCAGCCGACTGACTGCCCCGCTGCGCCGGGTCGGGCCGCGCGGGTCGGGGGCCTTTGAGGTAATCACCTGGGAAGAGGCGCTGTCGACGGCGGTGGCCTGGATGAAGCCCCTGCGCGAAATAGCACCCGAGAAGCTGGCCTTCTTCACGGGCCGCGACCAGTCGCAGTCGCTGACGGGCTGGTGGGCGCAGAACTTCGGCACGCCGAACTATGCGGCGCATGGGGGCTTTTGCAGCGTCAACATGGCGGCGGGGGGCATCTACACCATCGGCGGTGCCTTCTGGGAATTCGGCCAGCCGGATTGGGAGCGGACGAAGCTTTTCGTCATGTTCGGGGTGGCCGAGGACCATGACTCGAACCCCATCAAGATCGGCATCGGCAAGCTGAAGGCGCGCGGCGCGCGGGTGATCTCGGTCAACCCGGTGCGGACGGGCTATTCGGCGGTTGCGGATGACTGGATCGGGATCACCCCGGGCACCGATGGGCTGCTGATCCTTTCGCTGATCCATTGCCTGTTGGAAGCCGGGAAGGTCGACCTGGAGTACCTGGCCCAATGGACGAACGCCCCGCTGCTGGTGACCGAGGCCGAGGGGGCGGAGAAGGGCCTTTTCGTCAAGAACGCCGAAAGCCAGCCCTTCGTGATCGACAAGACCACCGGCCACCCCGCGCCTTGGGACGGCAAGGGTGTGCAGCCCGACCTTGGGGCCGAATGGCAGGGCAACCGGACGGTCTTTCGCCACATGGTCGAGGAGTATCTGAAGCCGGAGTATGCGCCCGAAGCCGTGGCCCCTCGCTGTGGGGTGGCGGCGGGTCGCATCCGGGCGCTGGCCGCCGAACTGGCCGAGGTAGCTTTCGACCATGCGATCACGCTGGACCAGCCCTGGACGGACTTCCGGGGGAACTCGCACAAGGACATGCCCGGCCGCCCGGTCAGCTTCCACGCGATGCGGGGGATTTCGGCCCATTCCAACGGCTTCCAGACGGCGCGCGCGCTGCACCTCCTCCAGATCATCCTGGGGTCGCTGGAAACCCCCGGCGGCTACCGGCTGAAACCGCCCTATCCCAAACCCATCGAGGCCCACCCGACGCCGCATTTCGTCACCACGCCGGGCAAGCCGCTGACCGGCCCGCACTTGGGGTATGTCCGCTCGCCCGACGATCTTTGCCTGCTGCCCGACGGAAGCCCGGCCCGGATCGACAAGGCGTTTTCCTGGGAAAATCCATTCTCGGCCCATGGGATGATGCACATGGTCATCCCCAATGCCCATGCCGGGGACCCGTACCGCATCGACACGCTCTTCCTCTACATGGCGAACATGTCCTGGAACTCCAGCATGAACTCGGCCCGCGTGATGGAGATGCTGACCGAGAAGGACGGCGATGACTATGTGATCCCTCGGATCATCTACTCCGACGCCTATGCCAGTGAGATGGTTGCCTATGCCGACCTGATCTTGCCCGACACGACCTATCTCGAACGCCACGACTGCATCAGCCTTCTGGACCGCCCGATTTCCGAACCCGACGCGGCGGGAGATGCGATCCGCTGGCCGGTGCTGGAACCCGACCGGGAGGTGAGGTGCTTCCAGTCGGTGCTCCTTGACCTGGGCGCGCGACTTGGCCTGCCTGGCATGGTGAACGAGGATGGCACGGCGAAGTTCAAGGACTACGCCGACTATATCGTGAACCACCAGCGCCGCCCCGGTGTCGGCCCGCTGATGGGTTTCCGCGGCAATGGCGAGGCGGAAGGTCGCGGCGCGCCGAACCCCGACCAGATGCAGCGCTATATCGAGAACGGGGCCTTCTATCAGGCGCATGTCCCGGTCGAGGCAAGCTTCTACAAGCCCTGGAACGCCGCCTATCAGGACTGGGCGGTTCGCCTTGGACTTTATGAAACCCCGCAGCCCTACCTCTTCAACATCTGGTCCGAACCCCTCCGCCGCTTCCAGCTGGCCGCCGAGGGCTTCGGGCCGCGCCAGCCGCCCGACCACCTGCGCGACCGGCTGAAACAGGCGATGCACCCCCTGCCGATCTGGTATGCGCCCTTTGGCGATGAGGATGCGGCCTTCGGCTACCAGGTCCATGCCCTGACGCAGCGGCCGATGGACCAGTATCACAGTTGGGGTAGCCAGAACGCCTGGCTGCGGCAGATCAAGGGGCACAACTACCTCTACCTGCCGACGAAGATCTGGGTGGCGCAAGGGTTTGCCGAGGGCGACTGGGCACGGGTGTCCTCCCGCGCAGGGACCATTGTCGTGCCGGTCGCGCATATGGCCGCGCTGAACGAGAACACCATCTGGACCTGGAACGCCATCGGCAAGCGCAAGGGGGCCTGGGCGCTGGACGAAGGCGCGCCCGAGGCGACGACCGGGTTCCTTCTCAACCACCTGATCTCCGAGCTTTTGCCGGATCGCGACGGGGTACGCCTGTCGAACTCTGACCCGGTGACGGGACAGGCGGCCTGGTTCGACCAGCGCGTGAGGGTCGAGCGGGTGGCGGCCAAGGACCATCCGCGCGGGACGTCAGAGCCGATGTTCGAAAAGCTGCCCGACCCGCCGCGCGCGGGTGGCGGGCGCCACAATTCTTCTGCGAAGAATTGGATTCAGAATTATCGCAGAAAATTCGTTAGCCCCGTGGAGGGAATGGAATGACGGCCCTTCCGCAAGCGACCCAGACAAAACTCGGCCTTGTCATCGACCTTGACACCTGCGTCGGCTGTCAGGCCTGCGTCACCGCCTGCAAGGGCTGGAACGACGCCGGCATCGGCCTGTCCGACCAGAACCCCTATGGAGCCGACCCTTCGGGGACCTTCCTGAACCGCGTCCACTCCTATCAGGTCGCCATCCCGGACGCCCCGGCACAGGTCGTGACTTTCCCGCGGTCCTGCCTGCACTGCGACAACGCCCCTTGCGTCACCGTCTGCCCGACCGGGGCCAGCTACAAAAGGGCCGAGGACGGGATCGTGCTGGTGAACGAGGACGCCTGCATCGGTTGCGGCCTTTGTGCCTGGGCCTGCCCTTACGGTGCGCGCGAGATGGATGAGGCCCAGGGCGTGATGAAGAAATGCACCCTCTGCGTCGACCGGATCTACAACGAGACCCTGGCGGAGGAGGATCGCGAGCCCGCCTGCGTCCGCACCTGCCCGACGAACGCACGTCATTTCGGCGACCTTGCGGACCCCGACAGCGCGGTCTCCAGACTGGTGGCCGAACGCGGAGGCTATGACCTGATGCCCGACATGGGCACGAAGCCGACCAACAAGTACCTGCCGCCGCGCAAGAAGGGTCCGGGGACGGCCAGCCCCTTGGCCCCGCTGCTGGACGTCAAGGCCACCGGGATTGCCGGCTGGCTGGACCGGATGCTGGGGAAAATCTGAGATGCATCCCGCGCCTTCGGTCATCCTGTTCTCCACGCTTTCGGGCCTGGGTTTCGGCTTCCTCGCCTTCCTGGGCTGGGGGGCGCTGACGCCGTCTGGCTGGGCGGCCTTCCTTCTGTGGGCACTTGGCTACGGCCTGGCGGTCGCGGGCCTGCTGGCTTCGACCTTCCATCTTGGCAACCCGAAGAACGCGCTGAAAGCCTTCACCCAATGGCGGACCAGCTGGCTTAGCCGCGAGGCCTGGACCTCGGTCGCGACGCTGCTTTTGCTGGCGCCGGTGGCCTTGTCCGACATCTTCGGGCTCGGCCTGCCACGGCTTTTGGGCCAGATCGGCGGCCTGCTGGCGCTGGGCACGGTCCTGACCACGGCGATGATTTATGCCCAGATCAAGGCGGTGCCGCGCTGGCACCATTGGCTGACGCCGGTGATGTTCCTGGCCTTCGCGCTGGCGGGGGGCGCACTGTTGTCGGGACGCGCCTGGGCGCCGGTGCTGCTTCTGGCCGTGGGGGCGGTGCTGCTGGCGGTGTGGAGGGTGGGCGACGGCGCCTTTGCGCGCGCCGGTCAGACCATGGGCACCGCCACGGGACTGGACCGGTTGGGCGTGCCGTCGGTCCTGGACCCGGCACATACGGCCGGGAACTACCTGAAGCGGGAGATGATCTTCGTGGTGGGGCGCAAGCATGCGGTAAAGCTGCGGCGGATCGCATTGGTCCTGGCCTCGGCCGCGCCGGCCGTGGTGCTGCTGCTGCCGCTGGGAGGCTGGGGCATCGCCCTGGCCGCCGCGCTGCATCTGGCCGGGGCGCTGTCCGCCCGCTGGCTCTTCTTTGCCGAAGCCGAGCATGTCGTGGGCCTTTACTACGGCGCGCGTGGGTGATCCCCTGCCGCGATGAGCCCGTTCAAGCGCTATGACATCCGCGGCCGCCTTGGCGTCGATTTCGACGACATCGTCGCCCACAGGATCGCCCAGGCCTTTGCCCGGGTGACCGGGGCCGGCGCGGTGGTGCTGGCGCGCGACAGCCGCGAAAGCTCGCCTGCCCTGGCGCAGGCCGTGGGGGCCGGACTGGTGGCGCAAGGCGTGCGCGTGCTGGACCTGGGCCTTGCCGGGACCGAGGAGATGTATTTCGCCACCGCCCATCTGGGCGCAGGCGGCGGGATCATGGTCACCGCCTCGCACAACCCGCGCGATTACAACGGGATGAAGCTGGTCGGCCCCGGCGCGGTCCCGCTGAGCGACGCCGATTTCGTCCGCCTCAAGACCGCAAGCGCAGCCGACCCCGACCGACTGCCCGGCGGCTGTGTCCAGGATGCCAGCGCCACGCGGGCCGCCTATGTGGCGCATGTGGCTGGGCTGGTGGGGCCAGTCGGGCCGATCCGCGTGCTGGTCAATGCCGGCAATGGTGCTGCGGGGCCGACACTGGACGCGCTGGCCGAGGGGCTGGCGGCCCAGGGCGCGCAGCTTGACCTGGTGCGGATGCATCACGATCCCGATGGCAGCTTTCCCAACGGCGTACCCAATCCGCTTTTGCCCGAGAACCGCCCCGCGACCGAGGCTGCGGTCCGCGCGGCCGGGGTGGACATGGGCGTGGCCTTTGACGGCGACTTTGACCGCTGCTTCCTTTTCGACGGCACCGGCGGCTTTCTGGACGGCGAGCATGTCGTGGCCTTGCTGGCCCAGGCCGCGCTGGCCCAGCATCCGGGGGCTGCGATCGTGCATGACCCGCGCGTCCTTTGGGCGGTGCAGGATACCGTCGCGCGGGCAGGCGGGCGGTCGGTGCTGGCACCCACCGGGCATGTGTTCCTGAAGGCCGCGATGCGCGAACACGGCGCGGTCTATGGCGGCGAGATGTCGGCGCATCACTATTTCCGCGATTTCCTCTGCTGCGATTCCGGCATGATCCCCTGGCTGCTGGTCGCGGGGCTGATGGGCCGGACCGGGCACAGCCTGGCCGACCTTGCCAGCCGGTTGCGGCGTGATCACCCCTCATCGGGCGAGGTCAACTTTACCGTGCCGGATGCGGCGGCAGTCATGGCCCGGGTCCGGGCCACGCTGGCCCCGCAGGCGCGGTCCGAGGATTGGACCGACGGCCTTTCGCTCGACTTCGGCGACTGGCGGCTGAACCTGCGCGCCTCGAACACCGAGCCGCTGTTGCGCCTGAACGTCGAGGCGCGGGGCGATGCCGGACTGGTGGCCGCAGGCGTGGCCCGGCTGCGCGCGTTGATCGAAGGCTGACTCGCGACTGCCCAGGATTTGGGCGGTCTGCCGGGAAAAGTGGCGCAGCCCCCCGGTGATCCGCCCACCAGCGCGTTGCACCCCGGTCGGGCGTTGTCAGCCCGCGCCAAGCCGGCCGACAGTCCCAATGACAAGGGGCCGCAGATGACCGCATTCCAGCCGATCGAGACCATGCCGCGCGCCGTCATGCAAAGAGCATGGGGCGAGGCGCTGGTCACGCTGACCGGCGACCGGCTGGCCCGGCTGCGCACCGAAGGCAGCGCCAAGGCGATCCTTCCGGACGGGCATACGGGGCGCGAGGTGGTGTTCCTGAACACCTCGGGCGGCCTGACCTCGGGCGACCATCTGCGCTTTCAGTTGCAGGTCGAGGGCCGCGCGGTGGCGACGACCCAGACGGCCGAGCGGGCCTACCGGGCCAGCGGTCCGCCCGCCCGCATGGATGTCCGGTTCCAGGTCGGCCCCGGCGGCTGGCTGGACTGGCTGCCGCAAGAAACGATCCTGTTCGACCGTTCGGCGCTGGACCGTCGCACCGTCATCGACCTTGCCCCCGGTGCCGGATGTCTGGCGCTGGAGGCGGTGGTCCTGGGCCGCGCCGCGATGGGCGAAACGGTGCGCGACCTGCGCTTCCGCGACCGGCGCGAGATCCGCCGCGACGGTGCGCCGCTGTGGCTGGACCCGCTGGCGCTGGACAGCTCGGCACTGGCAGGCAGCGCCACGCTGAACGGCGCGCGGGCCTTCGCCAGCCTGGTCGTGACCGCAGAGCATCCGGTGGACCCCCTGCGCGCGATCCTGGACGAGCCGGGCGTCGCCGGCGGCGTCAGCAGCTTTGCCGGCCGCACCGTGTTGCGGCTGATGGCCGTGGATGGCTGGCCCCTGCGCCGCCAGATCGTCCGCCTTCTGCATTTTCTGCGCCAGGGCCGCCCCCTGCCGCGCGTCTGGCAAGTCTGAGGGACCGATGAACCTGACCCCCCGCGAAAAGGACAAGCTTCTGGTCAGCCTTGCCGCCATGGTCGCCCGTGGCCGCCTGGCGCGCGGCGTCAAGCTGAACCACCCCGAAGCCATTGCCCTGATTACCGATTTCGTCGTCGAAGGTGCCCGCGACGGCCGCTCTGTCGCCGATCTGATGGAGGCGGGCGCCCATGTCGTCACCGCCGACCAATGCATGGACGGCATCCCGTCGATGATCCACTCCGTCCAGGTCGAGGCGACCTTCCCGGACGGCACCAAGCTTGTCACCGTCCACCACCCGATCCGCTGAGAGGCCCCGATGTCCCGCCTGACCCTGCTTGTCCTGCCCCTTCTCGCCACGCCCGCCCTGGCGCATGAGGGCCTGCACCACCATCCCCACGGGGTGGAGTTCGGCTGGCTTTCCGCCGCGCTTCTGGGTTCAATGGTCGGGGGCGGAGCGGTCTACGCGCTGCTCCGGCGGCGCAAATGATCCCGGGCGAGATCTTCCCGGCCCCCGGCGACCTGGTCCTGAACGAAGGCGCGTCGGTCACGATCCTTTTGGTCGCCAACACCGGCGACCGGCCCGTCCAGGTGGGCAGCCACTACCATTTTGCCGAAACGAATCCCGGCCTCAGCTTTGACCGCGCCGCCGCCCATGGTCAGCGGCTGGACATCGCTGCGGGCACCGCGGTGCGCTTCGAACCCGGCCAGACGCGCGAGGTCCGGCTGGTGCCTCTCGCCGGCAAACGGGTGGTCTATGGCTTCAATCAGAAGGTCATGGGGCCGCTCTGATGGTGCTTGACGCAAGGGCAGGTGCGGGTGGACGCTTCCCTCTCCTTCAACACAGGAGACCGAGCGATGTGTGACGCCTGCCTGATCGAGAACATCAAATCCTCCATGCTCTCACGCCGCGCCCTGTTCACCGGGGCTGCCGCGACGACTGCGGCCGTTGTGGCCAGCGGCCTGACCACGGCGAAGCCTGCGCTGGCCCAGGCGGCGGGCAAGGTCGTGGACCTGACCCATGCCTATGACGGGGCCTTCCCGACCTTCGACGGCAATCCGGGCATCCTCTATGACCCCGCCGTCAAATTCGCCGATTCCAGCTATCAGCTGTGGAAGCTGACGATCTATGAGCACACCGGCACCCACATCGACGCGCCCTTGCACTTCACCGCTGACGGCACCTCGGTCGCCGACCTGGCGCCCGAGCAACTGGTCTGCCCGCTTTGCATCATCGACCTGACCGCCAAGGCGGCCGAGGACCCCAACGCCATGGTAGAGCCGGCGGATATCGAGGCCTGGGTCTCGGCAAATGGCGCGATTCCGGCCGGGTCCTGCGTTGCGATGAATTCCGGCTGGGCCGCCAAGGTCGCCGACCCCTCGTTCCGCAACACGCCGGACGGCAAGCTGGCCTTCCCTGGCTTCTCCAAGGCGGCCACCGACATGCTGGCGGGGCTGAATGTGGCCTCCATCGGCGTCGATACCCTGTCGCTGGACCCCGGCAATTCCGCGGATTTCGCGGTGCATTTCTCCTGGCTTCCGGGCGGGCGCTTCGGGATCGAGAACCTGGCCAACCTTGACCAATTGCCCGCCAGCGGGGCCACGGTCTTCATCGGCGCGCCGAAGCACAAGACCGGCACCGGCGGCCCGGCCCGCGTGATGGCGGTGGTGTGATGGCGGTGGTCGCGTTGCAAAGCGACGTGGAGGCGGGGGCAGAGGCCCTCGCCGTCTTCGACGACATCCGCGCCAAGCGGCAGACGGATTATGTGAACAACTTCTGGCGGGCCTTGGCCCACGACCCGGCGCTTCTCCGCGCGACCTGGGAGAGGGCGCAGGCCGTCATGGCCCCCGGCGCGCTTGATCCCCTGGTGAAAGAGCTTATCTACATTGCCGTCTCCACCGCGAACGGCTGCGATTACTGCGTCCACTCCCACACGGCGGCCGCAAAGGCCAAGGGGATGACGTCCGCCCAACATGGCGAGCTTCTTTCGGTCATCGCGATGGCCGCGCAGACCAATGCCCTCGCCACCGCGCTGTCGGTGCCGGTCGATGACCGGTTCCGCGCCTAGAAAGGGCAACCCGATGCTGACACCCGCCGAAATGATACGACTGTCGCTGCAGACCAGCGTGATGCTGGCCGAGGCGCAGATGGTCGTCGCCATGCGCATGATGGGGATGATGGGCCTCTGGCGCGTCCTGCCGTCCGAGAACGCCCGCATGTCCTCTGAAAAGGTCGCCGCCATGGGCGAGGTGGCGATGGCCTCATCGAAGGCGATGATGGCCGGCAAGTCGCCGGCCCTTGTCGCCGAGGCTGCGCTGAAACCGATCCGCCGCCGCACCGCCGCCAACGTCAAGCGCCTGGGCCGTCGGGGCCCCGGCCAACCCTGAGGGACCGCATGGCCATCATTTCCCGCAAGACCTATGCCGACATGTATGGCCCCACCGTGGGCGACAAGGTCCGGCTGGGGGATACCGAACTGATCGTCGAGGTCGAGCGGGACCTGATCGCCGAACGCTCCAGCGGCGGGGCCAACGCGCTGCGTTATGGCGAGGAGGTGAAGTTCGGCGGCGGCAAGGTGATCCGCGACGGGATGGGCCAAAGCCAGCTTAGCCGTGCCGAAGGGGCGATGGATACGGTCATCACCAACGCCCTGATCGTGGATTACACCGGCATCGTGAAGGCCGACGTCGGCCTGCGCGATGGCCGGATCGCCCGGATCGGCAAGGCCGGGAACCCGGATACCCAGCCGGGGGTGGACGTGATCATCGGACCGGGGACCGAGATCATCGCGGGCGAGGGGCGCATCCTGACCGCCGGTGGCATGGACGCCCACATCCACTTCATCGCGCCGCAGCAGATCGACGATGCGTTGCATTCCGGCATTACCACCATGCTGGGCGGCGGCACCGGACCCGCGCATGGCACGCTGGCGACGACCTGCACGCCGGGGCCGTGGCACCTGATGCGGATGATGCAGGCGGCCGATGCCTTCCCGATGAACCTGGCCTTCGCGGGCAAGGGCAACGCCTCTCTCCCCGCCGCTTTGGAAGAACAGGTCCGCGCCGGGGCTTCCTGCCTGAAACTGCATGAGGACTGGGGCACCACCCCCGCCGCCATCGACTGCTGCCTGACCGTGGCCGATGCGATGGACGTGCAGGTGATGATCCACACCGACACGCTGAACGAATCCGGCTTTGTCGAGAACACGCTGAAAGCCATCGCCGGGCGCACGATCCACGCCTTCCACACCGAAGGCGCGGGCGGCGGTCATGCGCCCGACATCATCAAGGTCGTGGGCTCGCAGAACATCCTGCCCAGTTCCACCAACCCGACGATGCCCTACACCATCAATACGATCGAGGAACATCTCGACATGCTGATGGTCTGCCACCACCTTGACCGTCGCGTGCCGGAAGACGTGGCCTTTGCCGAAAGCCGCATCCGGCGCGAGACGATCGCAGCCGAGGATATCCTGCACGACCTGGGCGCGTTCTCCGTCATCTCCTCGGACAGCCAGGCGATGGGGCGGGTCGGCGAGGTCATCACCCGCACCTGGCAGACCGCGCATAAGATGAAGGTCCAGCGTGGCCGGCTGGAGGGCGAGCAGGGCACGAACGACAATCTGCGTGTCCGCCGCTATATCGCCAAGTACACGATCAACCCGGCCATCGCCCATGGCCTGTCACGCCACATCGGCAGCGTGGAGGAGGGCAAGCGCGCCGACCTTGTGCTGTGGTCGCCCGCATTCTTCGGTGCCAAGCCCGAGATGGTGCTGATCGGCGGCGTGATCGTCGTGGCGCAGATGGGCGACCCGAACGCCTCGATCCCCACGCCGCAGCCGGTGCATACCCGCCCGATGTTCGGCGCCTATGGCGGCAGCCTTACCCGCAACGCAGTCACCTTCGTCAGCCAGGCCGCGCTTCAGGCCGATGTGCGCCACAGCTATGGCCTGGCCAAGGACACCGTGGCGGTGGAGAACACCCGCAGCATCGGCAAGCGCGACATGAAGCTGAACGATGCCACCCCCGCCATCGAGGTCGACCCCGAGACCTATGAAGTGCGGGCCGATGGTGTCCTTCTCACCTGCGAGCCCGCACAGGAGGTGCCGCTTGCGCAGCGCTACTTCCTGTACTGAGCCGTCAGGCATGCACCTCGCCCGCCGCCTTGCGCACCGGGGCCGTGCCCGGTTCGGCCCGATTGATCGGCCAGCCGCGCCGGAACACCGGGACCACCGGGAAATGATGTTCGATCGACGCAAGCGCGCTTTCGCGGCGTTTCAGCCGGGCAATCTCGGCCCGGATTTCGGCCAGTTCATCTGCAAGCGTGAGGCGGGGAGCTGTCATCTTGATCCTCCTTTGTTCCTTTCCGGCAGAATCACCCGAAACCTTGAAAAAATCGCTAAGGCCCGCCGATGAACTTGCCGCTCGCCCGAATTCTGCACCGTGCGGGCCAGTGGCCGCGCCTGGCCACGGCCCGCGTGGTGCTGGGCTATGACGACCGCTTTCTGCGCCGCAAGCGGTTGGTGACGGTGGCCGGGGACAGCTTTCTGGTCGATCTGGCCGAAACCTCGAACCTCGTGGCCGGGGATGCTTTGGAGCTGGACGACGGCCGCCTGATCGAGATCGCCGCAGCCGAAGAGCCGGTGCTGGTGATCCACGGCGACCTCGTGCGGCTGGCCTGGCACATCGGCAACCGCCACACCCCCTGCCAGATCGAGCCCGACCGCCTGGTGATCCGCGCCGACCATGTCCTGGCCGAGATGCTGCGCGGCCTTGGCGCGCGTGTGACCGAGGGCTGCGAACCCTTTACCCCGGAAGGCGGCGCCTACGGCATGGGCCGGACGATGGGCCATGCGCACTGACCTGCTGACCCTGGTCCAGTGGCTCTCGCCGGCCTTCCCGACCGGGGGCTTCGCCTATTCGCACGGGCTGGAAGCAGTGATCGCCGGGGGCGAGCGCGGTGCGGCGGGGATCGGCGCCTGGATCGCCGGCGTCCTGCGGCACGGGACGGGGCAGGCGGATGCCGTGCTGTTGGCCTGCGCCTTGCGGGGCGGTGATCCGGCGGAACTGGATGCCCTCGCCCGCGCGATGGCGGGCAGTCGCGAACGGCTGGTCGAGACGCTGGAGCAGGGCACGGCCTTCGCCCGGACCGTCGCGGCCCTGACGGGGCGGGACCTCGCCCCGCGCTGCCTGCCCGTCGCGGTGGGCGAGGCGGCGCGGGGGCTGGACCTGCCGGTGGCCGAGGTGGTGGCGGTCTACCTGCATGCCCTTGCGGCCAACCTGGTCGCCTGTGCCACCCGCTTCGCCCCCCTGGGCCAGACCGAGGGGCAGGCGCTGCTGGCGGGCCTTCATCCGCTGATCGGCGAGGTCGCCGAGTGGGCGGCGGGGGCCGAGGTGGAGGCGATCGCCAGCGGGGCGCTGGCGGCGGAGCTTGTGGCGATGCAGCACGAGGCGATGGATGTGAGGATCTTCAGGACATGACCGGGGCGTCGAAAAACGGACCCTTGAAAGTGGGGATCGGCGGGCCCGTGGGGGTGGGCAAGACCAGCCTGACCGAGGCCCTGTGCCGCGCGCTGGCGGGGCGGTGTTCGATGGCGGTGATCACGAACGATATCTACACCCGCGAGGATGCCGAGTATCTGATGCGGGCGCAGGTGCTGCCTCTGGACCGCATCCGGGGGGTGGAGACGGGGGGCTGCCCGCACACCGCGATCCGCGAGGATGCCTCGATCAACCTGGCGGCCGTGGCGGAGCTGCGGGCTGCGCATCCTGACCTGGACCTGATCCTGATCGAGAGCGGGGGCGACAATCTGGCGGCGACCTTCAGCCCGGAACTGGCGGACCTTTCGATCTATGTGATCGACACGGCGGCGGGGCAGGACATCCCAAGGAAGCGGGGGCCGGGGGTGGTGCGATCTGACCTCCTGGTCGTCAACAAGACCGACCTTGCCCCGCATGTCGGGGTGGACCTAGACCTGCTGGAGGCCGACACGCGCCGGGCGCGGGGGGAGCGGCCCTTTGTGATGGCCCGGGTCCGTCAGGGGGTGGGGATTGCCGAAATCGTGGCCTTTCTGGAGGCCGAGGGCGGGTTGCCGCTGCGCTGATCGGGCGGTTGTCCACGGTGGACAAAGTCGCGAAGTTTAAATTAAACAGATGGTTAGCCGTTTCTGTTAACCTTTTGGCAACCCGTGCCGCGAAGGGTGGTGGGTGATACACCCACCCTACGCTGGCCCGAAACGGCGTCCCAGCATCGGCCGTTGTGTCCTGCATATCGGGCGCAAGATCATCCTGCCGGGGGCTGTGATAGACGGCACCGGCTTTGCACGGGCGTAGGGTGGGCGATCCGCCCACCTGCCGCCGAAATGCAAAACCCCCGGACCACGAAGGCCCGGGGGTCAGGATCAGCCTGTCGGCCAGATCAGTTCAGTTCAGTTCGACGGCGCAGCCTCGGTCGCGCCTTCGGCCGGAGCCTCGGTCGCAGCTTCTGCCGGTGCGGCGGCCGCGTCCGCAGCCGGAGCGGCAGCGGGCGACAGCGAGGCGATGTAGGCCCAGACGTTGGCGCCATCTTCCGGCTTCTTCAGCTTGAACGACATCTTCGACTTGGCGCCGTCATCGCCCAGTTTGGCTTTCAGGAACTTGGCCGGGTCCTGGACATATTCGACAAAGCTTGCCTCGTCCCAGACGGCGCCGGTGGCGCCCAGGGCCACGATCGACTCGCCATATTTGAAGTCCGGCAGGCCGCCGATCACCCGGCCCGGCAGGCCATAGAGGTTCGGCCCGGTCTTGGCATTCTTGCCAGCCAGCACTTCGCCGGCCTCATTCGCGACGACGTGGCAGGTCTGGCACTGGTTGAAGGTCTTTTTCCCCGCTTCGACGTCCTGCGCAAAGGCTGGCGCGGCAAGGCTGGCGAAGGCAAGGGCAGTCAAAGTAAAACGCATGGGGTCCTCCCGGGTTCGGTTTCGCCTGTATACTGTGGCCCGGGCCGGGATTGGCAAGGGCTGGTCGCACAAATTCACGCGACCGCGTGAGAAATTGCGCAACGGCTCCACAATGCGGTCAGGGCGGCGATCAGGTGGTCGATATCGGCGGGCGAATGGTGCGGGCCGGGGGTGATGCGCAGCCGTTCGGTGCCCTTCGGCACCGTGGGATAGTTGATCGGCTGGACGTAGATACCCCAGTCCGACATCAGGATGTCCGAAAGCATCCGGCACTTGACCGGGTCGCCGATCAGGACCGGGATGATGTGGCTGTCGTTGGCCATGTGCGGGATGCCGGCCTGGGTCAGGCGGCGGCGGACCTCGGCCACATTGGCCTGCTGGCGGGCGCGTTCCTCGCCCGAGGTCTTGAGGTGGCGGATCGAGGTGGCTGCCGCTGCGGCCACGGCGGGGGGCAGGGCGGTGGTGAAGATGAAGCCCGAGGCGAAGCTGCGAACGAAATCGACCAGCGCCGTGGTCCCGGTGATATAGCCGCCAACGCAGCCATAGGCCTTGCCCAGCGTGCCTTCAATCACGTCGATGCGGTGGGCCAGCCCCTCGCGTTCCGTGACGCCGCCGCCCTGGTCGCCATACATGCCGACGGCGTGGACCTCGTCGATATAGCTTAGGGCGCCGTGGGCTTCGCAGACCTCGACGATCTCGCGCAGGGGGGCGATGTCGCCATCCATGGAATAGACCGATTCAAAGGCCACGATCTTCGGCCGGTCGCCCACGGCCTTGAGCTTGCGGTCAAGGTCGCGCCAGTCGTTGTGTTTCCAGATCACCTTGTCGGCGCGCGAGTGGCGGACGCCCTCGATCATGCTGGCGTGGTTCTTTTCGTCCGACAGGATCACCGCATTCGGAATCCGCGCGCCCAGCGTGGAGAGGGCCGCCCAGTTCGAGACATAGCCCGAGGTGAACAGGAGCGCCGATTCCTTGCCGTGCAGCGCGGCCAGTTCCGCCTCAAGCGCGCGGTGCTGGATCGAGTTGCCGCCGATGTTGCGGGTGCCGCCCGCGCCGGTGCCGCAGGACTGGACGGTGGCGACCATGCTGGCGACCACATCGGGGTGCTGGCCCATGCCGAGATAGTCGTTCGAGCACCAGACGGTGACCTCTTCCACGCTGTTGCCGTGCCGGTTCGCGCGGGGGAAGGCCCCGCAGCGCCGTTCCAGATCGGCGAAGCTGCGGTAGTTGCCTTCGGCTTTCAGGGCGTCAAGCTGGGCTTGGAAGTGTTGGGCGAAGTCCATGGGCGTCACTTTCTGGCAAGAATCGGGCTGGCAGCAATCGGGCTGGCTGGGATCGGGCTGGTGATCGGCGGGTTGGGCGTGGCGGGGCTGTCGGGCAGCATCCAGCGCCAGAGTTTCTGGTCCGGCAGCGGCAGGACCATGAACCAGTGTTCAAGCAGTGCCAGCGCGGTCAGCGCGGCAAGCAGGATGTGACCGATGACGGCGGCCTCGGTCGGGGCGGAATAGGCGCGCTCAAGCCAGCAGGCGGTGGCGAAGCTGAGGCCGGTGATCGAGATCGGAAAGACCCAGTTCATCCGGGCGTGGCGGAAGTGGCTGGCCAGATGGGCCAGCGGGCGGGGCAGGAATTCGGTGTGGATGCGGGGCACGCCGAAGAAGAGGTTCAGCTTGGCCGAAAGCCGGGCGAAGAAGAGGACGCCGAAGGTCCAGAGGCCGAAGGCATTGGCCGCCCCCTGCGAGGCATAGGCCAAGAGCGCCAGCGCGGCGATCAGCGCGGTCTCGTGCCACAGGATGGTCAGCGTGGCGCGCAGGAAGCGGTCCCAGCCTTGCGCGAAGGGCGGGCAGGGCTGGCGGTTCGGGCCGGTGATGACGCCGGAGAGGAAGGCCAGCTCGATCCAGCCCCAAAGGGCCAGGGCCGAGAGGAAGGCCAGGTAGGTGCCGAAGGTCGAGGGGTCGTCCAGCGACCAGCCGAGGCCGGCCACCCCACCGATCAGGAGGGGCAGTCCGAGGAGGACGGAAAGCTGATGCGCCCCGCCCCCCGCCCGGTCGGCATGGCGGACGCGCCACAGGATCGCGCCGGTGGAGAACCACCAGAGAAACAGCGTGATCGCGGCGGCGGTCCAGGGATTGGTCATGTACGGCCCCCCCCGAAGGGAGGGCCGCACAGGCCTGCGGAACGCGCCCATTCCGCAAGGCCACCCGCTGCCGGAACAGCGGTATGGGGGTCAAGGGTCAATACGACGGCTCCAGCCGGACGGTGGCCGGCAAAGCGTGGCGTTTGACCGGGATCGTGTAGAGGCTGGCAAAGGCCAGCGCGGCGCGGGCCGAGGCGACCCAGCCTTTCAGCTTGCCGCCGACGCCGCCCTGCCGCCGGGCCGCGTCCATCGCCAGGAAGGCGCTGTTCATCGCCCGCAGGCGCGGGATCCAGCGCGGGTGGTCGATGTCCAGCTCGATCGGGAAGATCTGGCGGCTGATCGTCGAGGTCTTGCGGAACACTTCCTGGTCGTACCACTCGATGTCGACGCCAAGCGCCTTGTGGAATTCCGGCCGGGCATGGTCGCGGACCCACATGGTCGAGTAGACGGCGGTCAGGAAGAACTTGATCCACAGTTTGTTGACGAAGCTTTGCGTCAGCTTGGGGTCGGTCTTCATCAAGAGGGCGAAGGCCTCGCCGTGGCTGAACTCGTCATTGCACCATTCGCGGAACCACTTGAAGATCGGGTGGAACCGCTGTTCGGGATGCGCCTCAAGGTGGCGGTAGATGGTGATGTAGCGGGCGTAGCCGATCTTTTCCGACAGGTAGGTGGCGTAGTAGATGAACTTCGGGCGGAAGTAGGTGTACTTCTTCGCCTTGGTCAGGAAGCCCAGGTTCACCGCCACCCCCGCCTCGCGCAGGGCGTCGTTGATGAAGCCGGCGTGGCGGGCCTCATCCCGGGACATGTAGCTGAACAGCTCGCAGATGTCGGGGTTGGTGCCGCGGCGCTTCATTTCCTTGTAAAGGACGCAGCCCGAGAATTCGGCCGTGCAGGACGACACCAGAAAGTCGATGAACTCGGCCCGCAGGGCAGGGTCCATGCCGTCCCAGTCGATCTGGTCCCAGTCGGCGTTCTTCTTGAAATGGCCCTTGTTCGGGTCGGACTTCATCTGCGCGATCAGCACGTCCCATTCCTTGCGGACGGGGGTGACGTCGATCTTGTCCATCTCGTCGAAGTCGGTGGTGTAAAAGCGCGGGTTCAGGAGCGTGGTTTCCGTCGCCATCGCGGTGGTGTCGAACTGGCCCGCCACTTCGGCGTGCAGTTCTTCGTGCGTGGTGGAATGCGCATTCATAGCCGGATCTCCTCGGAGAAGGAAAACTCGCACAGCTCCATGAAGCCGAAATCGCCGGTCATCCGGGTCCACAGCCGTTCGATGGGCGTGGCGCGGGTGATGGTGGCGGTGCGGTCCTCGACGATGACCTCGCCATAGGCGGCCAGAACGGGCGCGCCGTGGACAAGAACCTCGTCGCCCGGGTGGACGACGGCGCCGTTGTTGAAGCGGACGTGGGCGTGAAGTGCGTCAAAGCGGTGGCTGACCTCGACGGTGCAGGGCACGCTTTCCTTGGTACGGGTGAACAGTCCCATGTGTGTGGTTCCCTATTCTGATTGATCGAGTAGCCGTTCGAACGCGGCCTTGTTGTCACCCCCGAAGGCATAAAGCTCGACGCTCCAGCCGGTTTCGGGGTCTTCAGCGGCCAGACGGCCGTTGTCGTACTGGACGATCCGCAGGGGTTTCAGCGGGTCGACCTGATGCTTCTTCCGTTCCGTCGCGAGGCCGTTCTGGACCACGGTGACAAAGCCGCCATGGGCGAGGTCCAGCAGGACCGTTCCATCCGGCTTGCGCACGGTGACGGCCTGGGCGTCATGGCCTTCCAGGATGATCCAGGCCTCACGCGTGACGGTGCCGGCCTGCGGCTGGGCCACCGGCGGGCGGTCGGTCAGGGCGGCAAAGCCGGTGATGGCCAGCGTGGACATGGCCAGGCCGAACATGGCCCAAAGCAGGGTGCGCGGCACCATCTCTTTTTCGCGGGACTTGAAGGTGGGCGAGGGTTGATGTGTCATCTTTGCCCCCTATTCCGCCGCGACCGGATGCAGGTCCGGCGTACGGGTGACGGCGGGCTGGGTCAGCCGCGCCTCGGCGGCATCGGCCAGCATCCGGGCGGTGCGCGCGGCATCAGGGATTGCGCGCAGGGCGGGCTGGGTCCGGGACCAGTGGCCGGGCCGCAGATGCGGCCAGAGCGCCACGGTCGAAATCCGCGTCTCGCCCGTGGTGTCCAGCGCGATGGTCCCGGTGCCGTCGCGGCGCAGGTCCAGCGCGGCGGTGCCCACCTGCGCGAAGGGGATGTTGAAGGTCACCGGCAGCGCCGCACCGATCCGCAGGACAACGCGGGCAGTGGTCAGCGTATAGGTGGTGGCGCGGGCTTGGGCCCAGGCCAGGCCAAAGATCACCGCAAGGCCCAGAAGGCCAAGCACCAGATAGGGCAGGCCCATGGCCAGCGCGAGGGATAGCCCGCCATCGGCAAAGGCTGATCCGGCGCGCCACAGCACGATGATCGCGAAGTAGCTGGCGAACCAGCGCAGCTTGAAGGCATCCCGCGCCAGTGCCCAGGCATCCGGGCGACCCTGCCAAAGGATCAACTCGCCTTGCGGGGGCCGTTCCGGCAGCCCAGGCAGTGCGTCGAAAGCGAAATCGTCATGGTCTGACATGGCAGACCCTCCGTTCTTGGTGGTGAAAGGCGGCGGCCCGGGCGCGGGCCGCGACCTGTCGGTTATCAGAAGCCGCGCTTGCGCTTCGGGGCGTCGTACATCCAGCCCGAGGCGACATAGGCCGAGATCTTGTCTTCCTCGAGCTTGGTCACTTCGGTCAGGGACTTGGTGGCCGGGATGCCGTCAAAGCTGTCCGAGGCCAGGAAGTTCACGCGCACGCGGTCCTCCCAGATCCGGGCCAGGGTCAGCGGCACCAGGCGCTTGGCGCCCGAGTTCAACTCGATCTCCAGGTAGCGTACCAGTTGTTCCGGCGCATCGATCCACAGGTCCGAGACGCGGCCCACGACTTCCAGGTCGCCGGCCTGCACCGGCAGACCGCGCGGGTCACGCCCGGCGCTGATCTTGAAGCCGTCAAGCTGCGTCATCGGCACGATCTTGTTGTGGCCGTGGCCGTCCAGTTCAGCCTCGTCCCGGCGCGGAACCCAGGCGGCGGGCCCGACGCCATCAAGCATCGGATTGCCGGTCGGGGCATGGGGGAAGCCTTCGCCAACGGCCGTGCGCGCCAGCGCCAGGTCGGTGCGGCGATGCGCGGCCTCGTTCGCGGCCGAGGGAACGGTGACCTCGCCCTTGCCGAAGGGCAGGCGGAAGGTCTTGGGCTTGGGCACCGGGAAGGGGCCCTGGTTCGGGGCGGGTGTGCCGTCCTCCAGCTCCAGCGGATAGCCTTCGCGCATGTTCTCGGTCTGCAGGTAATAGATCAGCAGGGCGAAGAAGCCCCAGAAAAGCCAGATCGACAGGCTGGCGAGGTCGAAGTTGCCGAAGAAGGTGACACCTACCATTGGGTTGTCCTCCGTGGATCAGGTGGGAAATTCAGCGATGCCGAAGCGGTCGCCGGAGTTCGGGGTTGCGGTTAGCGGCCGCACGCGGACCAGGGGGCCGAGTGCGATGAGGGTCAGGAAGAGAAGGCCGATCTCGGCGTGGTAGACAAAGCTGTAGCCAAGGGTCGGGTCGGTGAGGGCAGGGCCAAGCGCACCACTTCCGGCAAGATGGCCCACGACGTCGCGCAAGGCGCCGCCAAGGAAGATGGAAAGCCCCGCCGCCGTGGCCTGCGCGGCACCCCAGGCCCCCAGCGCCAGGCCCGCGCCGGTGCCCGAGGTCCGCAGCGCCATGGCGGCGGTCAGGGTCGAGACGGCGAAAAGCCCCGCGCCGATGCCGATCAGCGCAGCCCCAAGGTAGAACAGCGCGGCACTGTCCAGCGGCCCGGCGAAGATCACGCAGGGAAAGGCGACCAGGCCCACCAGGATCCCCCGCGCGGCGGTGCGATAGGGGTCGCGCCCCTGCGCCAGCCAGCGCGCGGCGGTCAGAAAGCCGGCCAGCGCGCCCATCGCATAGATCGCGGTCAGCAGCGTGGTCTTGCTGACGGACAGGCCCAGAACCTCGCCGCCGTAGGGTTCCAGAAGGACGTCCTGCATGTTGAACGCCAGCGTGCCCAGCACGACCACCATCAAAAGCCGCCCGGCCTGGCCCCCGGCCATCAGGTCGGCCCAGGCATCGCGGAAACGGGGCCGGGGGGCCTCACGTTCCGCACGCGACATGGGGCGGACGATCTCTTGCTTCCAGAGCGCGATCAGGTTCAGCACCATCGTTGCTGCGCCGCAGCCCTGGACGACGCGGACCAGCGTGATCGGGTCGTAGTTGCGCAGAAGGAAGCCGACGATGACCGCGCTGACGCCCATGCCCAGCAGGAACATGACGTAGAGCAGCGCCACCACCTTCGGCCGCGTCTCGTCCGTCGCGCGGTCCGAGGCGAGGGCTAGGCCCGCGGTCTGGGTCATGTGCAGCCCGATCCCGGTCATCAGGAAGGCCAGCGCGGCAAAGACCTCGCCCGCCCAGGCCGGTCCGTGAATCTGGTCGCCCGACAGCACGATCAGCGCAAAGGGCATGATCGCAAGGCCGCCCATCTGCCAAAGCGAGCCGAACCACAGATACGGCACCCGCTTCCAGCCGATCGCGCTGCGGTGCGTGTCGCTGCGATGGCCCAGCAGCGCGCGGAACGGGGCCACCAGCACCGGAATGGCGATCATCAGCGCCACGATCATGGCGGGGACCGAAAGCTCGACGATCATCACCCGGTTCAGCGTGCCCAGCAGCAGCACCGTGGCCATCCCGACCGAGACCTGGAACAGCGACAGCCGCAACAGTTGCGCCGCCGGCAGGCTTTCGGAACTCGCCTCGGCAAAGGGCATCCAGGCGGGGGAGAGGGCCTTGATATGCTTCTGCTTCAGGATCATGGCCGGTACTCCAGACAGTCCGAGATGTAGAAGCCCCGGGCCACGCGCCCGACCTTCGCCAGTCCCGGCCCGGTGGCCTGCGTCAGGTCGCGCAAGCCATGCGGGATCATCACCGGCGAGCGGTCCGAGCGCGGGAACAGCTTGCCCGCGTGCCACATCACCATCAGCAGCGGCGTGCGCGGCGCGACGGTGAACACCACCTGGCCCGCGCGTTGGCCCAGGGCCCGCAGGGTGCGGCCGATATCGTCGGCACCATAGTAGATCAGGCTGTCCATCGCGATGACGGCGTCAAACGACCCCAGCGCGGGGTCGGTCATGTCGCCGGCCTGGAACGTCACCTGCGGCAGCAGCGCCACCGGAAGCCGGTCCTGCGCGATCTGCACCAGTTTCGGCGAGATGTCGGCGGCCACCACCACCGCCCCGCGCCGCGCCAGTTCCTCGGTCGTCATCCCGGTGCCGCAACCGGCATCCAGCACCCGCATCCCGCGCAGGTCCTGCGGCAGGCGCGACAGCATCAGCGCGCGCATCCGGTCGCGCCCTTCGCGCACGGTCTGGCGGATGCGGGAAACCGGCGCGTCCGAGGTCAGCCGCTCCCACGCCTTGGTGGCGGTGCGGTCGAAGTAGGTCTCGACGCGGGCGCGGGTGCGGGCATAGTCGGGCATCAGTCAAATCCCAGAAGTTCAAAGATCTCGCGGTCGGGCAGGGGCTCGGGGAAGGTCTCGGGCAGGTTGACCGATTTCCACAGCGTATCCGCCAGCCGCATGTATTCGGCGCGGGCAATCAGGATGTCCTCTTCGTCCGGCATTTCGAACAGGGTCTTCTTCTTCAACCGGCTGCGGCGGATGGCGTCGATGTCGGGCATATGGGCCAGACGGTTGAAGCCGACCTTGTTGCAATAGCGGTCGACCTCATCGGTCTCGCGGCTGCGGTTGGCCACACATCCGGCCAGCCGCACCTTGTAGTTCGACGATTTGGCCTGCACCGCCGCGATGATCCGGTTCATCGCATAGATGCTGTCGAAATCGTTCGCCGTGACGATCACCGCCCGGTCGGCGTGCTGCAGGGGGGCAGCAAAGCCGCCGCAGACCACGTCGCCAAGGACGTCGAAGATCACCACATCGGTGTCCTCCAGCAGATGGTGCTGCTTCAACAGCTTCACCGTCTGGCCCACGACATAGCCACCGCAGCCGGTGCCGGCCGGCGGCCCCCCGGCCTCGACGCATTTCACGCCGTTGAAGCCGGTGGCGACATAATCCTCGGGGCGCAGCTCCTCGGCGTGAAAATCGACCTCCTTCAGGATGTCGATCACCGTGGGCTGCAAGCGCCCGGTCAGGGTAAAGGTGCTGTCATGTTTCGGGTCGCAGCCGATCTGCAGCACCCGCTTGCCCATCATGGAAAACGCCGCCGACAGGTTCGACGAGGTCGTGGATTTCCCGATCCCCCCCTTGCCGTAGATCGAGAACACCTTGGCCCCCTCGATCTTCTGCGTCGGGTCCAGATGCACCTGCACCGAGCCGTCGCCGTCCAGGCCCCGCAGGGAAGGAATGTCGTCTCTCGGGCTCATGGCGTGGCCCCTTTCATTTTCTGTCCACAAATATCCCGGGGGGTGCGGGGGGCTGGCCCCCCGCTCCGACGGGTCTGAAGGGCGATGCATCCGGTCATTCCGCTGCAATTCCTTCCATGCGATCTTCCAGGTCCATCGCCGCCTGTTGCAGTGCGGCCAGGGTTTCGGCATCGGGCTGCCAGTACTGCCGGTCCGAGGCTTCCAGAAGCCGCGTCGCCATGCGGCTGGAGGCTTCGGGGTTCAGTTTCGCCAGCCGCTCGCGCATCGCCTCGTCCAGGACGAAGGTTTCCGACAGGCGCTGGTAGACCCAGGGCTCCACCTGGCCGGTGGTGGCCGACCAGCCCATGGTGTTGGTCACATGCGCCTCGATCTGGCGCACGCCTTCGGCGCCGTGGCGCAGCAGGCCCTCGTAGAACTTGGGGTTCAGCGTGCGCGACCGGCTTTCCAGCGCGATCTGGTCTTGCAGCGTGCGCACCTTGCCGCCGCCGCGGGTCTGGTCGCCGATATAGACCGGCGTTGCCTCGCCCGAGCCGCCGTTCTGGATATGCGCGCGGCGAACGGCGCGGGCGACGCCGCCCAGCGTGTCGAAGTAGTGGTCGACCGAGGTGACCCCCAGTTCCACCGATTCCAGGTTCTGATAGGCCAGGTCCACGTCGCGCAGCGCCTTTTGCAGCAGGTTCGGCACCTTCACCGCCTTGCCGTTCATCCCGTAGGCAAAGCCCTTGCGCGCCTCGTAGGCATCGGCGAGTTCGTCCTCGTCGCCAAAGGCGGACTGGCCGACCAGCGTGTTGACGTTCGCGCCATAGGTGCCCTCGGCGTTCGAGAACACCCGCAGCGCGGCGGTTTCCAGGGGCACGCCCATCTCGTCGGCATATGCCAGGGCATGGGCGCGGATGAAGTTCTGCGCCAGGGGTTCGTCGGCGCTGGCGGCCTTCCAGGCGGCCTCGGCCAGCATCCGGGTCTGCAGGGGCAGCAGGTCGCGGAAGATGCCGGACAGGGTCATCACCACGTCGATCCGGGGCCGGCAAAGTTCGGCCAGCGGGATCAGGTCGGCGCCCGACAGTCGGCCGTAGTGGTCAAAGCGCGGCCGCGCCCCCATCAGCGCCAGCGCCTGGGCAATCGGTCCGCCGTCCGACTTGATGTTGTCCGAGCCCCACAGCACCAGCGCCACCGATTGCGGCAACCGGGGATGCGCGTCCAGAAGGCGCTGCGCCTGGGCCGCGCCATCGGCCAGCGCAAAGGCGGTGGGCATGCGGAACGGGTCGAAGGCGTGGATGTTGCGCCCCGTCGGCAGGATCGCCGGCGCGCGGATCAGATCGCCGCCGGGCACCGGCGCGATGAAGCGCCCCGCCAGCGCGCGCAGAAGGCCCGTCATCTCGTGATCGCCGACCAGGTTGCGGGCGGCATCGGCCCGCGCCTCTTCGGGCAGCAGCGACAGAAGTTCGGCCAGGGTGTCGGCATCCGGCTTGCGGCCCAGGACATGCAGCCCGTCGGTGATCAGCGCACCTTCGGTTTCCAGCAGCTTAAGCCACAGATCCTCGGGCGCGCCGGTCATGTCGACGGCCTGGGCCTGGGTCTCGGCCAATGCCAGAAGGTCGGCGGCTTCCGCTGCCCCGGGCGGCAGGGCGCGCAGGCGGGTCAGCGTGTCCTTGAGGTCGGTCAGCCCCCGATAAAGGCCAGCGCGGGCCAGGGGCGGCGTCAGGTGCGTGACGGTGATCGCGTTCGACCGGCGCTTGGCCAGCGTCGCCTCGCTGGGGTTGTTGGCCGCATAAAGATAGATGTTCGGCAGGTTGCCGATCAGCCGGTCCGGCCAGCAGGCCCCGCCGACGCCGGATTGCTTGCCCGGCATGAACTCCAGCGCGCCATGCATCCCGAAATGCAGCAGGGCATCGGCGCCGAAATCCTCGCGCAGCCAGCGGTAGAAGGTGGTGAAGGCATGGGTCGGGGCAAAGCCCTTTTCGAACAGAAGGCGCATCGGGTCGCCCTCATATCCAAACAGGGGCTGAAGCCCGACAAAGACCTTGCCGAACTGCGCGCCCAGCACATGCACCCCCCGCCCGTCGCTTTGCGCCCGGCCGGGGGCGGGGCCCCAGGTGGCCTCGATCTCGCGCAGCCAGGGTGTCCTGGCGACGATCTCGGCGGCGGGGATCGTGGTGTGGACATTGGCGGGCTGGCCATGGCGGGCGGCGTTGCCGTGCAGGACGGCCTCGCGCAGGGCCTCGACGCTGGCGGGTGGGGTCAGGTCATAGCCGTCGCGGGCCAAAGCGTGCAGGGTGTTGAAAAGGCTTTCGAAAACGCCCAGGTAGGCCGCAGTCCCGGCCGCGCCGGCATTGGGCGGAAAGCCGTAGAGCACGATCCCCAGCTTGCGGTCCCGCGCCTTGGAAGCGCGCAGCCGTGCCAGCCGCGCGACCTTGTCGGCCAGGGCCTCGATCCGCTCCGGGCAGGGGGCCATGGCGCGGGTCTCCAGCGCCTCGGGATTGGCCGCGGTGCAGGTCCGCCCGCATCCGGTGCAGCCATCGGCCGAGTGGCGGCCGGCATAGACGGTGGGGTTCGACGCGCCGTCGATCTCGGGCAGGGCCACCAGCATGGTGGTCTCGACCGGACCCAGCCCGCCCGAGGACGCCTGCCACTGGCCCAGGGTCTGGAACTCCAGCGGGTGCGCGGCGATGTAGGGCACGTCCAGCCCCGAAAGCGCGGCCACGGCGGCCGGGCTGTCGTTATAGGCCGGCCCGCCGACAAGGCTGAACCCGGTCAGCGAGACCAGCGCATCCACCTTGCCCTGCAGATAGGCGTCCATCGCGGGCCGGCCGTCCAGGCCCCCGGCAAAGGCTGGCAGGACGACGATCCCCTTCGCTTCGAACGCGCGGATGACGGCATCGTAATGCGCGGTATCGGCCGACAGGATATAGGATCGCAGCATCAGCAGGCCCACGGTCGCCGTCGCGCCTTGGGGCCGGGGCAGGTCGCGCGGGTCGGTGGTGATGCGGGCTTTCAGCGAGGGGTGGTAAAGCCCGACCTCGGGGTAATCGACCGGGGCCGCCGCCTTGACCGCCTGCCAGGCCGGGTTGGTGGAATAGCGGCTGACCAGAAAGCGGATCATCGCCTCCAGATTGTCGTCCGAGCCGCCCAGCCAGTACTGCATCGACAGGAACCAGGCGCGCATGTCCTGGGCCTTGCCGGGTATCCAGCGCAGGATCTTCGGCAACCGGCGCAGCAGCGCCATCTGCTTTTGCCCCGACGAGGCGGAGGGCGAGGAGTTCCCGCGCAGTTTCTTCAGGAAGGCCATCGCGCCCGAGGCGGGCTTGGCCATGTCCAGATCGCCCATCCGGGTCAGCTTGACGATCTGCGGATCGGCGATCACGCCGACCATCGCGTCCAGCGTCGGGCGGACCTTCTGCAACTCGGGCAGGATGGCGGTGATATGCTCTTCGATGAAGAGCAGGTTCGCCACCACGATATTCGCCTGCGCAACGGCCGCGCGGGCGCGGGTCAGCGCGGCGGGATTCTCGGCCCATTCGGCGGCGGCGTGGACCGAAACCTCGATCCCTGGAAAGTCCTTTGCCAGGCGCGGGGCGATGCGGGCGGCGGGGCCGGCAGCATGGGCGTCCAGCGTCAGGATCACGAAGCGATAGGTGACGCGCCCCTTGGCGCGGGGCGGCGCGGTCGCGTCGGCAGGGATGTGCCGGTCATCGCGCATAATGGGCCTTTGCCTCATAAAGGGTGTCGATGCTGATCGCGGTCACGCCCCGGTCGGCGGCGAATTTCTCGGTGTTCCGCCGCGCCTTGCCGCGCACGAAGAACGGGATCTTCTTCAACTCGCGTTCCGCATCGGCCAGCCAGATGACTTCGGCCCCTTCGGCGACTTCGCCATTCATACTGGCGGAAATATCCCCGCCGGAGGCATCCGCAGTTTCAACCGGCGCTTCGGGTCGGGCGGTTGCCTTGGCCCCGTGGTGGCTGGGACCGGCGGCGTCGTGGAATTCGAAATCCTCGCGGAACATGGTCAGAAGGTGCTCTTCCAGCCCCATGACCAGGGGATGCACCCAGGTGTCGAAGATGACATTTGCGCCCTCGAACCCCATCTGGGGCGAGTAGCGGGCCGGGAAGTCCTGCACGTGGACAGGCGCCGAGATCACCGCGCAGGGGATGCCCAGGCGCTTGGCGATGTGACGCTCCATCTGCGTGCCCAGGATCAGCTCGGGCTGCAGGCGGGCAATCTCGGCCTCGACCTCCAGATAGTCGTCGGAGATCAGCGGCTCGACGCCATAGGTCTTGGCGGCGGCGCGCAAGGGGCGGGCCTGTTCGCGGTTGTAGCAGCCAAGGCCCACCACCTCGAACCCGATTTCCTGCGCGGCGATGCGGGCGGCGGCGATGGCATGGGTGCCGTCGCCGAAGATGTAGACGCGCTTGCCGGTCAGGTAGGTGCTGTCGACGCTGGCGGCATACCAGGGCTGGCGCAGGCCGGTTTCGGCCGGCAGGGGCAGGCCGGTGATCGTGGCCACCTCGGCCAGGAAATCGCGGGTCGCGTGGGTGCCGATCGGGACGGTCTTGGTGAAGGGCTGGCCCAGCACCTTTTCCAGATGGCGGGCGGCGGTTTCGGCGGTCTCGGGATACATCAGCACATTGAAATGCGCCGCACCCATGCGGGTGATGTCCAACGGCGTCGCATCCAGCGGCGCGCAGACATTCACCGCGATGCCCATGCTGGCCAGAAGCCGGGTGATCTCGGTCACGTCGTCGCGGTGGCGGAAGCCAAGCGCGGTGGGGCCGATCAGGTTGCAGGTGACGCTTTCCGTCCGGGGCAGGGGCCGGGCCAGCGCCTTGACGATCTGGAAGAACGTCTCGTCCGCGCCGAAGTTTTCCTTGCGGCTGTAGGACGGCAGGTCCAGCGGGATCACCGGGATCGGCAGGGCCAGCGCCTCGGCCAGGCCGCCGGGGTCGTCCTGGATCAGCTCGGCGGTGCAAGAGGCGCCGACGATCATCGCCTGCGGCTGAAAACGGGTAAAGGCGTCGCGGGCGGCGTCCTTGAAGAGGTTCGCGGTGTCGGCCCCCAGGTCGCGGGCCTGGAAGGTGGTATAGGTGACGGGCGGGCGGTGATTGCGCCGCTCGATCATCGTGAACAGAAGATCGGCATAGGTGTCGCCCTGCGGGGCGTGCAGGACGTAGTGCAGCCCCTTCATCGCGGTGGCGACCCGCATCGCGCCGACATGCGGTGGGCCTTCGTAGGTCCAGAGGGTCAGCTTCATTCCGCGGCCTCCGGCGTCAGAAGGGCGCGGCGGCGCAGCGGCCTTGCGAAAAGGCCGGCAAGATCGGCGGCCTGTTCGTAGAAGTGGACGGGGGTGAACACCAGTTCGATGGCCCATTTGGTGGCCAGCCCCTCGGCCTCCAACGGGTTGGCAAGTCCCAGGCCGCAGACGGTCAGGTCCGGCCGGGCGGCACGGACGCGGTCCAGCTGGCGTTCCACGTCCTGGCCTTCGGACAGGGTCGGGCCTTCCGGCAGCAGGGCCAGCTCGGGCGCCATCAGGTCGCGGTGCAGGTAGGGGGTGCCAACCTCGACCGGGATCATGCCGCATTCGCGGGCCAGAAAGCGCGCGAGGGGGATTTCCAGCTGGCTGTCGGGGAAGAAGAAGATCCGCTTGCCGCGCAGGGTTGCGCTGACGGCGGCCAGCGCCCGTTCGGCCCGGGCGCGGGGGGCGGCGATGGCGGCCTCGACCCGGTCGCGGGGAATGTCGAAGGCGGCGGCGACGGCGTGCAGCCACAGGGTCGTGCCCTCGGCCCCGAAGGGGAAGGGGGACGACACCGCTTGCGCGCCGCGCTTCAGAAGGGCGCCATGCGTCGCACCCAGGAAGGGCTGCACCAGGGCGACGCGGGTGTTCGGGCCGATGGCCGGCAGGTCCTGCGACCGACGGGCCGGCAGGCAGGAGACGTTCGGCACCCCGATGGCGGCAAGCAGCGCCAGCATCTGATCCTCGACCACATCCGGCAGGGCACCCACCACCAGAAGGCCGGGCGCCGTGGTGGCCGGAAGCGCGGGAACCATCGCCTCCAGGCAGGCATCCTCGCCCTCGGTGAAGGTGGTTTCGATTCCCGAACCCGAGAAGTTCATCACCCTGACGTGTGGGGCGTGGGTGGCGTTCAACCGTTCGGCGGCGCGGGCCAGGTCCAGCTTGATGACTTCCGAGGGGCAGGACCCCACCAAAAACAGCTGCCGAATGTCAGGCCGGCGTGACAGAAGCCGGGCGACCTCGCGGTCCAGCTCGGCATTGGCGTCCGCAAGACCGGCCAGATCCTTCTCTTCGAGAATCGCCGTCCCGAACCGTGGCTCGGCGAAGATCATCACCCCGGCGGCAGCTTGCAGCAGGTGCGCACAGGTGCGGCTGCCTACCACCAGGAAGAAAGCGTCCTGCATCTTGCGGTGGAGCCAGATGATCCCGGTCAGGCCGCAGAACACCTCGCGCTGGCCGCGTTCCTTCAGGACCGGCGTGCCGCTGCAACCGCGGTGGGGGGCGTCAAGGCTCATGCTGCCACCCCGCCATCCAGCCGCGCGCGGCGAAGTTTCAGGATGAACTGGACCGCGTTGACGACATAGACGGCATAGGCGGCCAGCGCCGTCAGCATCAGGCCCTGAGGCGTGAAGGCGCCGGTCCAAAGCGCGTAAATATACAAGGAATGCAAGGCGATGACGGCAAAACTGAACACGTCCTCCCAGAAGAAGGCGGGGGCGAAAAGGTACTGGCCGAAGACCTCTTTCTCCCAGATCGCGCCGGTCACCATGATCAGATACAGAAAGCCGGTCTTGACCACGACCGAAGCCGTGGCCGCGCCATAGCCTTCGCCCGTCAGCAGAAAGCGGACGACCAGCACCAGCGAGACGACAAAGACCAGGAACTGCGCCGGGGCCAGGATGCCCTGCACCAGCGTCCAGGGCGAGGCATCGCGCCGGGCGCGTTCCTCGGCGGTGTAAAGCCGGGTCTTGGGGTCGGACGCGTGGCTGATCTGGATGGTCATTGGGCCCCTTTCCGGGGAAGGTCCATGCACCAAACCTAATCACGCTGCAGCGAGTGTCAATATAAACTTACAGTATTGACCCTGACACTCCCTGCAGCACGCTTGGGGTTGTGCCAAAGGGGGCTTGACGAGAACCTGTTGTTTTTGCTTGTGTTCCCCTGGCCGGGACGCGATGGTTGCGGCGAATTGGGCGCAGGTGTCAATTTGCTTTGACATCCCGGACGCCTTGGCGGACAGTAAAGGGGACAGCGTAGGCCGGGTTTGCGGCCGATGCGGGTGTCGCTGCGGCGGGCTTGGAGGCCCTGGCTGCGACCGGGCCGGAGAGCAGGATGCGCGACAGCCAGCATGGCGGCCAAATGGATCGCGACAGCGACGGCGTTTCTGCCCTTGCACGGTCCGTTGTGGCGCGATTGGCCTCGCCGAAGCGGCCAGACCGACGGCCGGTTGAACCGGAGTTGGTCGCGGCCCTGCTGCGGGCGGCGCTGGACGGCGGGCCAGAGGGGTTCGCGGTGTTGCGGAACGACCTGCGCCGGGCGCGGGTGGGCGATGTGGACCTGGTGGATCTGTACCTTCCCCAGGTGGCGCGAGAGTTGGGGTGCCAGTGGGCCGACGATACGGCAAGCTTTTCGGAAGTCAGTATCGGCGTGGCGCGGATGCAGGCGCTGCTGCATCAGATCGGCCGCAACTGGCTGGAAAGATCCGGTCCGGTGGCGGGCCAGCCGAACCTGCTTTTGCTTCTGCCCGAGGGCGAGCAGCACAGTTTCGGGGCGATGGTGGTGCTGGCGCAGTTGCGTCGACGGGGGGCCTCGGTCCGGTTCCGGGCGGGCGGTTCGCCGCAGGACATCGGTGCGGCGGTGCAGCAGCAGGACTATGATGCTGCTTTGATTTCGGTGGGTTGCGAAGAGAAACTTGAACTTTGTCGCAAGCTGGTCAAAGCGTTGCGAAAGGGATCGGGCGGGGACATGCGGATTGTCGTCGGCGGGGCGGTTCTGGACCGTCCGGTAGATGTGCTGCAGGCGACCGGCGCGGATCTTGCGACGAACGATCTGGAGCGGGCGCTGGCGGGCCTTGGAACATCGCCGCGCCCACACCAGTTGTGATGATGACAGGAGAACAGTCCGCATTTGCGGCTGAAGCACAACGTTTGGAACCCAAGTGACGACGGACGGACGTCATCTTCTTAGTGCGGGAAAGCTTCCCGTGATCGCCCCCGACCTTCTGGTCGAGGTGCTGGCTCTGGCGGCCGACATCTCGCTTCTGGTCGACCCGACACTTAGGGTGACGACCGTTCTGGTCAATCCCACGCACCGCTCTTTCGGCCAGTTGACCGACTGGGAGGGCACGCTGCTTTCCGAGATCCTGACCGATGAAAGCCGCCGCAAGCTGGAGGCCCGGCTGGACGAGATGGCGGGCCACCGCCGCTCGGTCCCGGCGGTGGAGTTGAACCACGTCAGCCAGAACGTCTGGGAATTCCCGGTGCGCTATTCGCTGCATCGGCTGGGGTCGGACGGCTCGATCCTGATGCTGGGGCGCGACCTGCGGCCGATGGCGGAGGTGCAGCAGCAGCTGGTTGCGGCGCAACTGGCGCTGGAGCGCGACTATGAGGCGCAGCGCGAGCTGGACACCCGGTATCGCGTGCTGATGGAGACGACGCGCGACCCGGTGATGCTGGTGTCGATGTCCACGGGCCGGATTGCCGACCTGAACCCCGCAGCCGCCCTGATGCTGGGCGGTGCCCGGGCCGAGATCGTGGGCTCGGCCGTGGCGCAGGAATTCGATGGCCGCCGGCGGGGTGAGTTCCTGGAGGCCCTGTCCAATGCGGCGGCGGTGGATTCCGCCACTCCGGTCGAAGTGACCGCCCGCCGGTCGCAGCGCCGCGTCCTGGTCACGCCTCGCCTGTTCCGCGCGGCTGGCGAGCGGTTGCTGCTGTGCCTGATCGATCCCGAGGACCGCTCTACTCAGGCCAGTGGCGACCTGGGCGAGAACTTGCAGCGCCTGTATCATGAAGGCGTGGACGGGATCGTCTTTGCCGACGCCGAGGGCGTGATCCGCGCCGCGAACGAGGCGTTCCTGAACATGACCGACGCCAGCGGCATCGGCGCCGTGCGCGGCCGCTCGATCGCCGATTACCTGGTCCGCGGTCAAGTCGACCTGCGCGTCCTTCTGGACAACGTCAAGCGCACCGGCCAGCTGCGGCTTTACGCCACCCGGCTGACCACCGATTTCTCGGGCCAGGTCGCGGTGGAACTGTCGGCCAGCTGGCTGAACGATCGCCCGAACCCGGTCCTGGTGCTGGTGGTCCGCGACGCCAGCCGCGCCGACGCCCTGCGCCGCGCGCAAGGCGGGCTGCCGGACGAAGGCTCGCGCTCGGTGATGGAACTTGTGGGGTCCTCGACCCTGAAGGACATTGTGGCCGAGACGACCGACGTGATCGAGAAGATGTGCATCGAGACCGCGCTGGAACTGACCCGCAACAACCGGGTGGCCGCGGCCGACATGCTGGGCCTGTCGCGCCAGTCGCTGTACGTGAAGCTGCGCAAGTACGGCCTGGTCAACAAGGACGGCGAGTGACCCAGCCCCTGGCTTGATCCATGTCAAATTAATCTGACGCCTGATCTGTCAACATAGATTGACACATCAGGAGGGCCCGTCATGCGGATCGTTTTCGTCCACCCCAACTATCACTCGGGCGGGGCAGAGATCGCGGGCAACTGGCCACCGGCCTGGGTCGCCTATCTGACCGGCTCATTGCGGGCGGCGGGGTTCGACGACATCCACTTCCTGGATGCGATGACCTACCACCTGGACCACGACACCCTGCGCAAACGGCTGGCCGAGCTTCAGCCCGACCTCGTGGGCGTCACCGCCATCACCCCCGCGATCTATGAGGCCGAGGCGGTCCTGAAGATTGCCCAGGAAACCGTCCCAGATGCCGTCCGCCTGCTGGGCGGCATCCACGCCACCTTCATGTACCGTCAGGTCCTGTCGGAAGCCCCCTGGGTCGATGTCATCGTGCGCGGCGAGGGCGAGGAGATCATGGTCGCCCTCGCCGAAGCCGTCCGCGACGGCCGCTGGCCCGAGGACAAGCGCAAGATCAAGGGCCTCGCCTTCCGCGACGGGGACGAGATCGTCGCGACCCAGGCCGCCTCCACGGTCAAGAACCTGGACGGGATCAAGCCCGACTGGTCGATCCTGGATTGGGACAAGTACATCTACATCCCCCTTGGCGTGAAGGTCGCGATCCCCAACATGGCGCGCGGCTGTCCCTTCACCTGCAGCTTCTGCAGCCAGTGGAAATTCTGGCGCGACTACCGCGTGCGCGACCCCAAGAAGGTAGCGGACGAGATCGAGGATCTGGTCACCAACCACGGCATAGGCTTCTTCATCCTTGCGGACGAGGAACCCACGATCAACAAGAAGAAATTCGTCGAGTTCTGCCAGGAGATGATCGACCGCGGCCTCAACAAACGCGTGAAATGGGGCATCAACACCCGCGTCACCGACATCTACCGCGACCGCGATCTGCTGAAGTTCTACCGCGAGGCCGGGCTGGTCCACATCAGCCTTGGCACCGAGGCCGCGGCGCAGATGAAGCTGGACATGTTCAACAAGGAAACCACCGTCGCCCAGAACAAGGAGGCGATCCGCCTTCTGCGTGAGGCGGATATCTTCACCGAGGCGCAGTTCATCGTGGGCCTGGACAACGAGACCAAGGAGACGCTGGAAGAAACCTTCCAGATGGCCTGGGACTGGCAGCCCGACCTTGCCAACTGGGCGATGTACACCCCCTGGCCCTTCACGCCACTCTTCCAGGAAATCAAGGACCAGGTCGAGGTCTTTGACTTCTCGAAATACAACTTCGTCACCCCGATCATGAAGCCCGCCGCCCTGACGCGGGGCGAACTTCTGGACGGCGTGATGAAGAACTATCGCCGCTTCTACATGCGCAAGGCCCTGTTCCACTATCCCTGGCGCGGGACGGGGTTCCGGCGGAAATATCTGCTGGGCTGCCTCAAGGCCTTCCTCAAGGCCGGGGTCCAACGCACCTTCTATGACCTTGGAAAGGCAGGCTATTGGGGCCCGCAGACCAAGGGGAAGGTCGATTTCCACTTTGACGAGACCCGCACGATTGCCGAGGCGCAGATGGCCGACTGGGACGCCACCGCCGAGCGCAGCCGCAAGCACAAGGAACGGCAAGAGGCGGTCCGTGCCCAGATGAAGGAACGCGCGAAGGACCGGGCCTTCCCCGAGGGCGTGCCGAACCTGGCGCCCATGGCCTGCGGCGGAGGGCGCGAGCAGATGCAGGAACCGGCCGAGTAGATGGACGGCTCTGCCGCCCTTGCCGAAGCAGGCGCAAGGATCGGCCCCAATGCGATCCTGCAGCTGGTCCCGGTGCTGGACCGGCTGGAGGGCAGGGCGGCCCGCGACCGCCTGCTGGGCGCGGCAGGTGTCGCGGTGCCGCCCGCTGACGCTGGCATGTGGCCCGAAGCACAGTGCCGCGCGGCCCACCTTGCGGTCTGGCAGGGCTGTGGCGATCGTGCGGCGGCGATCCTGGCCGCGGCGGGGCAGGGCACCGCCGACTATATCCTCGCCCACCGCATCCCCGGCCCGGCCAAGGCGCTGATCCGCAGCCTGCCAGCGCCCCTTGGCGCGCGGCTCCTGACCGCTGCCATTGCGAAACACGCCTGGACCTTTGCCGGATCGGGCCGGTTCGGCATAACCTCTCGCCGCCCCCTGACCTTCGAGATCTCCGCCAACCCGCTGGCCTTTCCCGGCCACCCCTGTCCCTGGCACGCCGCCGTCTTTGCCCGGCTGTTCCAGGCGCTGGTCTGGTCCAAGGCGCGGGTCGAGGCGACCGAAACCGGGACCAGCAGCCGCTTTGCGGTCCATCCGCGCTAAGGGCATCGCTTCGGACCCCTCCTCGTTCGACTTCGTCTCCTCGTCGGCACCCGGCGAGGAGTGACGAAGTCATCGACGAGCCTGCGCGCGGGAAGGGGGGCCGAAGCCTGCGACAATTCTCTGCTTGCCCGACTCCCTTGTGTAAGGTTTAATTGACACATGACTGTCAGCACCGCTTACCCCGACCGCACCCTTCCCGAACCGCGCGCCATGCTGCGGCTGATCAAGCCGATCACCTGGTTCCCGCCGGTCTGGGCCTTCCTGTGCGGGGCCGTCTCCTCGGGCATCCCGATGCTGGAGAACTGGGCGCTGGTCCTTCTCGGCATGGTCCTGGCCGGCCCCATCGTCTGCGGGATGAGCCAGGCCGCCAATGACTGGTGTGACCGGCATGTCGATGCGGTCAACGAACCCGACCGCCCGATCCCCTCGGGCCGCATTCCGGGCCGCTGGGGCTTGTGGATCGCATTGGCCATGACCGCGCTGTCCCTGGCCGTGGGCTGGCTGCTTGGTCCTTGGGGCTTTGCCGCGACCGTCGTCGGGGTCATCGCCGCCTGGGCCTACAGCGCCGAGCCGGTGCGCCTGAAACGCTCGGGCTGGTGGGGGCCGGGCCTTGTGGGCCTGTCCTATGAGGGCCTGCCCTGGTTCACCGGTGCGGCCGTCCTGCTGGGCACCGCGCCCCGGTTCGAGGTCGTGGTGATGGCCGTCCTTTACGCCCTTGGCGCGCACGGGATCATGACGCTGAACGATTTCAAGGCCTTGGAAGGCGACCGCCAGCACGGCGTCCGCTCGCTGCCCGTCGTCTTGGGCCCCGAGGTTGCGGCCAAGATCGCCTGCACGGTGATGGGCCTGGCGCAGGCGCTGGTCATCGCCTTCCTGCTGGTCCTGGTCCAGCCCTGGCACGCGCTGGCGGTGACTGTGCTTTTGGTCGCGCAGATCGCGGCCATGCGCGTCCTCTTCCGTGACCCCAAGGGCAAGGCGCCCTGGTACAACGGGACAGGCGTGGTCCTGTACGTTGCCGGCATGATGGTCACCGCCTTCGCCCTGCGGGGGCTGGCGTGACGCTCTCCTGGACCCAGATCGCGCGGCTGGGGCTGGTGCAACTGTGCCTGGGCGCGGTGGTGGTGCTGACCACCTCCACCCTCAACCGGCTGATGTCGGTGGAGCTTGCGCTGCCGGCCATGCTGTCGGGCGGGCTGGTGGCGCTGCATTCCTTTGTCCAGATCTCGCGGCCCAGCTGGGGCTTCTGGTCGGACGCGCAGGGCAACCGGACGCGGTTCATCATCGGCGGGATGGGGGTCTTGTCCTTTGGTGCGGCGCTGGCCTCGCTGATGGTGGCATTGGGGGCGGCGGGGCAGGGTTGGGGGCTGGCGGTCTCGGTCCTGGCCTATGTCCTGATCGGCCTTGGCGCGGGGGCCTCGGGCACCTCGCTTCTGGCCCTCCTCGCCTCGGGCTGCGCCCCGCAGCGCCGGGCGGCGGCGGCGACGATCACCTGGCTGATGATGATCTTCGGCATCGCCGTCACCTCTGGCGTGATCGGCGCGCTTCTGGACCCCTACAGCGGCCAGCGCCTGATGGTCATCGTGGCCGTCGTCACCCTGGGTGCCGTCGGCCTGACCGCCGCTGCCGTCCATGGGATCGAGGCCAGGGTCATCCCCGCCCGCCTGCCCGAGGACACCCCCCTGCGCCAGGGCCTGGCCGAGGTCTGGTCCGAACCCCGCACCCGCACCTTCACGCTGTTCATCTTCCTGTCGATGACCGCCTTCTTCCTGCAGGAACTGATCCTGGAGCCCTATGCCGGCCTGGTCTTTGCCTTTACCCCCGGCCAGTCCACCAGCCTGTCGGGCGCGCAGCATGGCGGGATGTTCGTCGGCATGCTGGCCGTCGGCATCGCGGTCTCGGGCCTGCGGCTGGGGACGCTGAAACTCTGGGTCACGGCCGGATGCCTGGGCTCGGCCCTCTCGCTGGCGGCCATCGCGGCGCTTGGCCAGACCCAGCTTGGCCTGCTGACCCCGGCCGTCACCGTGCTGGGCGTCTTCAACGGCATGTTCGCCATCGCCTCGATCGGGGCGATGATGCAACTGGCCGGGCAGGGCCGCTCGGGGCGCGAGGGCACGCGCATGGGCGTCTGGGGTGCCTCCCAAGCCATCGCGCAAGGCCTTGGCGGCTTTGCGGGGGCGGCCCTGGTCGATCTTCTGCGTTTGTCCGGCGACACCGCCGATGCCTTCGGCCTGGTCTTCGCACTGGAAGCCGGGCTTTTCCTTGCTGCCGGCCTGATGGCCTGGCGGATCATCGACGGCGGGCGCTTGCGCCCCGCTGCCAGCCTTGTTCCAGGAGAATGACCATGACCTACGACGTCTTCATCGTGGGCGGCGGCCCCTCTGGAGCGACCGCCGCCGAGGATCTGGCCCGCGCCGGCAAACGCGTGGCGATGCTGGACCGCGCGGGGCGGATCAAGCCCTGCGGCGGCGCGATCCCGCCCCGCGCGATCCGCGATTTCGCCATCCCGGACGAGCAGATCGTCGCCAAGGTCGACGTGGCGCGCATGATCTCGCCCACCGGCCGCTCGGTCGACATCCATATCGAGAACGGCTTCGTCGGCATGGTCGACCGTGAGCATTTCGACGAATTCCTGCGCGCCCGCGCTGCAAGTGCCGGGGCCGAGCGGCTGACCGGCACCTACTTGCGGATTGAGAGGGACGCCGCCGGCACCCATGTCGTCTGGCGCGACAAGGCCAGCGGGCAGGAACGGCGCAGCCTGACCAAGTATATCATCGGCGCGGACGGCGCGCGGTCCGTCGTCGCGCGGGATGAGGTCCCGGGCGGGGACACGATTCCTTACGTCATCGCCTATCACGAGATCATCAAGGCCCCGCCCGCCAACAAGGATTATGATCCCAAGCGGTGCGACGTGATCTATGACGGCCGCATTTCCCCCGATTTCTACGGCTGGGTCTTTCCGCATGGCACGCAGGCCAGCGTCGGCATGGGCACCGGCAAGGAGGGGGTGGACCTCAAGCAGGCGACCGCCGATCTGCGCGCCGCCTCGGGCCTGACCGACTGCGAGACGATCCGCAAGGAGGGCGCGCCGATCCCGCTGAAGCCGCTGGATCGTTGGGACAATGGCCGGGACGTGGTGCTGGCGGGCGATGCGGCCGGGGTGGTCGCGCCCAGTTCGGGCGAGGGGATCTACTACGCCATGCTGGGGGGCCGGGTGGCCGCGACGGCGGCGCAGGCGGCGCTGGCCTCGGGCCAGGCGAAGGACCTGAAACTGGCGCGCAAGCTGTTCATGCGCGACAACAAGACCGTGTTCAAGGTCTTGCGGTCGATGCAGGACGCCTACTACAAGTCCGACGACCGGCGCGAACGGTTCGTAAGCCTGTGCCACGACCGCGATGTCCAGCGCCTGACCTTCGAGGCCTACATGAACAAGAAACTGGTCGCCGCGCGGCCGCTTGCGCATCTGAAGATCGGCGTGAAGAACGTGGCGCACCTTCTGGGCCTTGTTAAGCCCGGCTGGGTCTGACGCGATGGACGGCGGCATGGAAGAACTGATCCCGGCCTGGGTCGACGGGCGCCTGACGCCCGTGGGCAAGCTGGAGGTGCATCAGCGCGGGCTGCGGCACAAGGCGGTGTCGGTCTTCGTGCTGGAAGGCCCGCGCGTCCTGATCCAGAAGCGCGCGGCGGGCAAGTATCACACGCCGGGCCTTTGGGCGAACACCTGCTGCACCCATCCGCGCTGGGATGAGGAAGCCGCAACCTGCGCCGTGCGCCGCTTGCGGGAAGAGTTGGGGATCACCGGCCTTTACCCCGCCTATTCCGGCCGCGTCGAATACCGCGCCGAGGTTGGCCGCGACCTGATCGAGCATGAGCTGGTCGACATCTTCGTCGCCGAAGCCGCGCCGGGCCAGACCGTGGCCCCGAACCCCTCGGAGGTTGAAGAGGTGCGCTGGGTCGATCTTTACGACCTGAAGGCCGAGGTCCTGCGCGACCCCGACCGCTTTACCCCCTGGCTGCGGATCTACCTGACCGAGCATCTGGACCGGATCTTCGGCGCGTCGCTATCGGGCGTTCGGTAGGGTGATCTGCAAAATCCTTAAGCAAGGATTTTGACAAATTTCTTACGGAAGAAATTTGGGTCGATGGTGCCGCGGTTCAGCCTGGAAGCCAGGCCTGCATCGCCTGCAGGATGGCCCCTGCATCCTCTTCATGCGCCAGATGGCCCAGGCCGGGCAGGTCCACCACCTCGGCCCGTGGCAGCATCCGCGCGGCGTCATGGCTGATCTTCGGCGGCACCACCCGGTCGCCCGCAGTGGCGATCAGCGTTGCCGGCACCGTCAGCCCCGCTGCCCCCGCCATCAGCCGGTCCACCCGCCAGGCCGCCATCATCCCCAGCGTCCCGTCCACATGCGCCGCCCGGCGCACCAGCGTCACGTATTGCCCGATCCCCGCCGCATCCAGATGCGAGCCGGTTCCCTCGATCAGCTGGCGCACCTTCTGCGGATTGCCCCACAAGCGGCTGACGACCGAGGGCACGAAGGGTGTCGCCGCCAGCGCCCGGGCCAGCAGCGGAAACAGGAATCCCGCCGCGCCGTCGAACACCCCAAGGGCGGCGTTGATGCCGATGACCCGGGTCAAAGGCATCAATGTCGAAAGCTGCAAGGCCAGCGGCGCGCCTGCCGAATGACCGATCACCAGCCGCGGCTGCCACCCCGCCGCCACGCAAAGGTCGGCCAGATCCTCGGCCATCGGCGCGATTCCGAACCGCCCGCGCGTGCCTGGCCGGGTGAAGCCCTGGCCCGGCAGGTCCGGCACCAGGCAGCGAAACCCCTCCAGCGCCGGGATCAGATGCCGGAACGAATGGCCCGAGGCCCCGGCCCCATGCAGCAGCAGCACCTCTGGCCCGGTCCCATGCTCGACCACCCACCAGTCATGGCGGGCGCGGATGCGGCGGGCAGACCCGCGCAGCGGCCAGTCGTGGGGGGGATCGTCCTGCATCCGCGAACCCTAGGCCAGCGCCGCCTCAAGCGCCAGCGACAGGCGCGCGGCATCGGCACGGGGCAGCGCAAGATAGGTCGCACCCATCCCGGCGGCGAGGACCCTGAGCCCGTCCTGCGGGCGGGCGGCGGTGTCGATCACCACGGCGGGGAAGCCTTGGGCGCGCAAGCTGCGCGCGGCCTGCGCAGCCTCGACCTCGGCCCTTGCGCGGCCCGGCGTGCCGTCCAGCGCGATGTTCGCCCGCCCGTCCGTCAGCAGCGCCACGACCGGCGACAACCCGCGCCCCCGCGCGCGCAGCGCCACCGCCTCGGCCAGTTGCAGGGCCCCCGCCAAGGGCGTCCCCCCACCCCCCGGCACCCCCGCCAGCCGCCGCTTCACCTGCACCAGCGAGCGGGTCGGCGGCAGAACCAACTCTGCCTGCGGCCCGCGAAACACGATCAGCGCCACATGGTCACGCCGGGCATAGGCGCGGGCCAGCAGCAGTTCCACCGCGCCCTTCGCCTCGCCAAACCGCGCCAGCGCCGAGGAGCCCGAGGCATCGACGGCAAAGACCAGCAGCCGGTCGGATTTCTCTTCCTGCCGCTTGATCCGCAGATCGCCGGGCCGCAGGTGCAACAGCCGCTCGGGCGCGCTTTGCCGGCGCAGCGCCTGCCAGGGGACGGCGGCGCGCAAGGTGGCGACCAGGTCCAGCCGCTTTTCGGCCGAGGGGCGGCCGGGCCGGGCGGGCAGGGGGCGGCCCCGGCGGTTGCCGGCCCGCACTTCGCCCGATCCGGTCGCGCCCTTGGCGGTGCGGGCAGCGCGGGCGGCGGCGAGGTGATCCAGCAGGTCGGCGGGCAGGGCGGCGCGCACCGCCTCGACGATCAGGTCGTCGGGCGGGGTCAGCCCCTCTTGCGGCTGGGTCTGCGCCTGCGGTTCAGGCGCGGGGGGCGGCGGCGGGGCCTCGGCCTGCGGCAGACGGGTCGCGCGATGGGCAAAGACCAGTTCGGCCGCCGTCGCCAGATCCTCGCGCCGCACGCCCCGGTGGCCGCGCAGCGCGGCAAGGGCACGCGCCGCGCGCAGGGCCGAAAGGACCGCGCGGGGGCTGTCGATCCCCAGGGCAACCGCAATCCGGGTCAGCGTCCCGGCCGCCTTGGCCGAAGGGCGCAACAGGGGCAGCGCCGCCCGGGCGTGGGCCAGCGCCTGCGGGTCCAGGACCGGCAGCCCCAGCGGCAGTTCGTCCAGCGCCAGGAACAGCCCCAGCCGGTCGGACAGCGCAGCCGGCAGTCCCTCGCCGGCTTCGGCCGCCTCATCCAGAGCGACCAGGCAATGCCGGGGCGAGTCCAGCGCCTGCGCCAGCCGCGCGGCCATTCCGGCGGGGCAGCGTTCGGCCATGGTCAGGACCAGCGCCGAAGGCTGGGCCAGAAGCCCGGGCGTGCGGACCGGGCGGCCGGTCGCCAGCGTCGCCGACAGGTCCAGCCCGCCATAAAGCGCCTCATCCGTCAGCCCGGGATGCAGCCGCCGGTGCGGCAGGGGCAGGTGCGGCAGGGCGGCCAGCACCGCATCGCGCGCGGGGCCGACCCGGGCGCGCAGCCACAGCCCGCCCAAACCTGCCGGGTCCACCGCCAGCACCGACAGGACCAGCGTCACCCGATCCCAGCCGTCTGAGGGGGCGAGAAGGTCCGGGTCGAAGGGCTGGGGCGAGAGATCAGTCAGGGCAGAACCTCCGCCAGGGTGCGCCCGACGCGGGCGGCGGACCCCGCCTCGTCCAACGGATCGCGGCGCAGGCGGTGCGACAGGGCCAAGGGCGCAACCCGGCGCAGATGCGACCGGCGCACCGTGGTGTCGCCGTCAAACGCTGCAAGCGCCCGCGCCGCGCGCAACAGCGTCAACTCGCCCCGCAGCCCGTCTGACCCGAGGGCCAGACACAGCGCCGCGCAATCATGCAGGACGACGCCCGGCGTCTTTAGCTTCGGCAAAGCCGCCCGCGCCGCCAGGATCTGGTTGCGCAGCCCCGCATCCAGCACGCGCCAGGTGCGCATGAACCGGTCGTACTGGTTTTCATAGGCATCGCGGCGCTTGATCACCTCGACCCGGGTGTCGATGTCCTTGGGGCTGGTGACCTCCACCGACAGACCAAAGCGGTCCAGCAGTTGCGGGCGCAACTCACCCTCCTCGGGGTTGCCGGAACCGACCAGCACAAAGCGCGCCGGATGGCGGATCGACAGACCCTCACGCTCCACCACGTTCTCGCCGGACTGGGCCACGTCGAGCAGAAGATCGACGATGTGATCCTCCAGCAGGTTGACCTCGTCGATATAAAGGTATCCCCGGTTCGCCCGGGCCAGAAGCCCCGGTTCAAAGGCCTTTTCCCCGCGGGTCAGCGCCCGCTCGATATCCAGCGCACCGACGACCCGGTCCTCGGTCACGCCAAGCGGCAGGTCCACGACCGGGGTGGGCTTGGTCACGATCCGGTCGCTGGCGATGCTGGCCCAGTCCGGGCAAAGCTCGCGCCGGGGGGCGTTGACGGGGCAACCCTCGACCGCGTCGATGGGCGGCAAGAGCGCGGCCAGCGCGCGGACGGCGGTGGATTTCCCCGTGCCCCGGTCGCCAAAGACCAGCACACCGCCGATCGATGCGTCGATGGCGGTCAGGATCATCGCGGTCTTCATGTCCTCTTGCCCGACGATGGCCGAGAACGGGAAGGGCTGGCGCTGGGTCATCTGGTCCTCATGCGGCTAGGTCGGGGTCGGTCGGGGCGGAGGGCGGTGGACTGGCTGGCAGCCCTGCGGTCCCTTGCGGAGAAGCGGGAAAGGGTGGGGCGGCGGTATCCAAGACGGGCGGTCTGGCGCGGGCAGGCAGCAGCGGCGCGCCGTTCCATTGGCCCTCGACGCCCAGCACGGCAAAGCGGGCGTAAAGCTCGTCGGTGAACCAGCCCTCGGCGCGAACGGCCTGGATCGCCCGGCCATGCGGGCCGTCGCCCCGGGCAAAGCGCGCCATGCTGGCGGTGTCGGGCCAGATCGAGAAGGTGATCTGATTCAGAAGCGGCACCTCGCCGATGCCGATCTTGAACTGGACGTTGGGGTCGGCCCCAATCACCTTCTGGATATCGGGCACCCGCCGCCAGAAGCGCAGTGCGCGGCCCGGCTTCACGCTGGCGCGGGTCAGGACGGCCAGCGGCCCCTCGGCTGTCTTGGGGTGGGGGTCGGGGACAAAGGGATTGCGCCCCGACCAGGAGCCCCGGGCAGACAGGGGCGAGAGATAGACCGTGGCGCTTTCGCTGGCCCGGTTGCGCCAGCGCCGCCAGACCGGGCTGCCCGCGATCCCGTCGCGCGCTGCCTCCTCGTCCGGCCAGACCGCCAGAATCGCCCAGACCCCCCAGTTCGGTTTCGGCGTGAACCCCTCACCCGTGCCGGACCCGCACAGCTTCCAGAACAGCAGCCGAGAGTCGCGCCGCAAGGCCAGCCGCGCCAGCGCCATCTGCCCGATCACCCACAGGCGCGCAGGCAGGCCCTGGAAGCGGAACAGGGAAAGGGTCGCGGTGGGCATCCGCCCCTCCGAGTGTAAGGTCGCCGTTACAGATTAGCGGAAAACGGCCCCAGTTAAAGGAAATAAATGTCGCAGCAGATGCAGAGTTGTAAATCAGACTAGACAGTCTATCATCGGGGCATGAACCAGGAAGCACACCACGCCCGGGGTCGGGCCATCGTCATCGGCGCGGGACTGGGGGGGCTGGCCAGCGCCATGCGGCTGGGTGCCAAGGGCTGGCAGGTCACCGTCGTCGACCGGCTGGACCGTGCGGGGGGCCGCGGCTCCTCGATCACCGACCAGGGCCACCGCTTCGACCTAGGCCCCACCATCGTCACCGTGCCGCAGACGCTGCGTGATCTCTGGGCCGCCTGTGGCCGCGATTTCCACGCCGACGTGGACCTCCGCCCCCTCGACCCGTTCTACGAGATCCGCTTCCAGGACGGCGCCCGCTTCACCATGCGCCCCGGCGTGCCCGCCATGCGGGACGAGGTCGCGCGGCTGTCGCCTTCGGATGTCCCCGGCTTTGACCGTTTCCTGGACGAGGCCCGCGCCCGCTATGACTTCGGCTTTCAGGACCTGGGCCGCCGCCCGATGCACAAGCTTCTGGACCTGATCAAGGTCCTGCCCAAGTTCGCGATGATGCGCGCCGACCGCTCGGTCCACGCCCATGCCGCCCGCCGCGTCCGCCACCCCGCCTTGCGCTTTGCCTTGTCCTTCCACCCCCTCTTCATCGGCGGCGATCCATTCCGCGTGACCAGCATGTACGCCCTGGTCAGCCACCTGGAATCCTCGTTCGGCGTCCATTACGCCATGGGCGGCGTCCAGGCCATCGCCGACGCCATGACCCGCGTGATCGAGGGGCAGGGCGGCCAGGTCCGCCTGCAGACCGAGGCCGACGAGATCCTGGTCGACAAGGGCCGTGCCACCGGCATCCGCCTGAAATCGGGCGAGGAAATTGCGGCCGAGGTGACCGTCTCGAACGCCGATCCCGGCTTTACCTACGGCCAGCTTCTGCGCAAGCACCCCAAGCGGCGCTGGACCGACAAGCGCATGGCCAACGCGCGCTGGTCCATGGGGCTTTTCGTCTGGTACTTCGGCACCAAGGGCACGCGCCAGATGTGGCCCGATGCCGGCCACCACACCATCCTGGTCGGCCCGCATTACCGCGAGCATATCCGCGACCTCTTCCGCGCCGGCAAGATCACCGGGGACATGAGCCTTTATGTCCACCGCCCCACCGTCACCGACCCCTCGGCCGCGCCGCCCGGCGACGACACGTTCTATGCCCTCTCCCCCGTGCCGCACCTTGGCCACAACGCCGCCGACTGGTCCAGCTTTGCCGAGACCTACAAGGACCGCGTCGCCACCATGCTGGACGGTCTGATCCCCGGCTTTCGCAGCCGCATCACCGCCGAGCGGGTGTTCACCCCCGAAACCTTCCAGTCGCGCTACCTGTCGCCCTTCGGCGCCGGCTTCTCGCTGGAACCGCGCATCCTGCAATCGGCCTGGTTCCGCCCGCACAATGTCTCCGAGGAGTTTCAGGGCCTCTACCTCTGCGGCGCGGGCACCCATCCCGGCGCGGGCGTCCCCGGCGTGATCGGCACGGCCGAGATCCTGGACCAGCTTATCGGGCCCCCCGCCGTGCGCGCCGTTCCCCCCGCCGTTCCCCCCGCCTTGCCCCTGGCCGCCGAATGACCCGCCCCGCCCAAATCCGTCCAGACGACATGGCCGCCTGCCGCGCGGCGATCCGCACCGGCAGCCTGTCGTTCCACGCCGCCTCGCGCCTCTTGCCAACTCAGGTGCGTGACCCGGCACTGGCGCTTTACGCCTTCTGCCGGTTGGCCGACGACGCCGTGGACGAAGGCCGCGACAAGGCCGGCGCGGTCCTGCGCCTGCGGGACCGACTGGACCGGCTGTATCAGGGCCGCCCTGCCGATGCCGCGCCCGACCGCGCCTTTGCCGCCGTGGTCGAGGCGTTCGAGATGCCCCGCGCCCTGCCGGATGCGCTGCTGGAAGGCATGGCCTGGGACGCGCAGGGCCGGCGCTATGCCGACCTGTCCGGTGTGCTGGACTATTCCGCTCGCGTCGCCTCGGCCGTCGGCGCGATGATGTGCGTCCTGATGCGGGTGCGCGATGCCGATGCCCTGGCCCGTGCCTGCGACCTGGGCTTGGCCATGCAATTGACCAACATCGCCCGCGATGTGGGCGAGGATGCCCGCGCTGGCCGGCTTTACCTGCCCTCGGCCTGGCTGGAAGAGGCCGGGATCGCACCGGAAAGCTTCTTTGCCGATCCGCAACCGCTGCCCGCGATCCGCGCTGCGACGGCGCGGCTTCTGGCCAAGGCCAACCAGCTTTACACCAGGTCCGAGGCTGGCGTTCCGGCGCTGCCGATGGCTTGCCGGCCGGGGATCATGGCGGCGCGGTTGATCTATGCCGGGATCGGCGGCGTAGTCACGCGGCGCGGCTTTGACGGGGTCACGGGCCGGGCGCGCACCGGGCGGGCGCAGAAACTCGGCTGGCTGGGTCTGGCTTCCGTCCGCGCGGCCGGCATGTCGGTCCTGCCCCATGCGCCCACGCTGCACGCCCCGCCCGAACCCGAGGTCGCCTTCCTGGTCCAGGCCGCCGCGCGCAGCCAACCCGGCCGCGCCCGCAGCGAGGCGCTTCTCTCGGTCCTCGCGCAACTCGAAGCCCGCGACCGCGGGTTGTCGGCCTGAGGGCAGGGCAACGATCGACCGGGGCGACATCGCCAGGCGTTCCAACGCGCAAAGCGCCCCGCGGGTCTTAACGCATTACTAACGTTTCCAAAGCCCAAACCCCGATGCAGACTGCGGCCCCCCAGCACCTTCCTGCGCCACACTCCCATTTTCTGTCCCCAAATATCCCCGCCGGAGGCACCCCGAGCGGTTTTGCGTCCTTCACGCAAAACCGCGAGACAAAAGGCTTGCGCCGCAAGGCGCTCAATTTCAAACCCGTCCCAAACCACGCACCCGGTCCGCAATCGGAACCCGCCTTGCGTTCCAGCGTTGAGAAGCCGGGTGCTCCGGCCTATGTGGGCATGAAAGGGAGCCCGCCATGGATTACGCCTTGTTCTTCACCTACCTCGCGGCCTGCGTCGCGCCGGCGATGACCGGGGCGCTGTTTCCGCCCGGGGCCTGGTATCAGGCGATGCGGAAACCGTCCTGGACCCCGCCGAACTGGGTCTTTCCCGTGGCCTGGACCACGCTCTACCTTCTGATGTCTGCTGCCGCCGCCCGGGCCTCCGGTTTTGCCGGGGCCGAGGTCGGGCTGGCCCTCTGGTCGGTGCAGATCGCGTTCAACACGCTCTGGACCCCGGTGTTCTTCGGCCTGAGGCGGATGAAGCTGGCGGTTTTCGTCCTTGGGGCGCTGTGGCTGGCGGTGGCCGCAACGATGGTCGCCTTCTTCCAGGTCGATGCCTGGGCCGGGGCGATGTTCGTGCCCTATCTCGTCTGGGTGACGGTCGCCTTTGCGCTGAACCTCTCGGTCGTCCGGCTGAACCCCGGCCATGTCGCGGCCCCGGCCGGGCCGATGGCGGCTGGGTAATCGGGCGCGGCTGGGCACTTTGCCGGCCCTGACCTGCGATGAGGAGCCAGCGCGACATGGTGTTCATGCCGCGCCTGGCGTCGGGCCTCGTGTCAGCGGGCTGTCGGGTCGCGGGTTAACACGCGGTTAATGCCCGCGGCCAAACCCTTGCAAAGGTTTGACAATCCGAATCTGTCCACCGTGGACAGCCTTCCGCGCCCGCCCGGCCTCCGCCCATCCCCCCCGCCCCAGGTTGCGCGGGCATTTTCCGCCGTGTATCACCCCTGAAAAGCCTTGCCCCAAGGGAGAGAAGCATGCGTCGCGTCGTGGTCACCGGCCTGGGAATGGTCACCCCCCTCGCCTCGGGCGTCGAGGAAACCTGGAGCCGCCTTCTGGCCGGCCAGTCCGGCGCGGGAACGATCACCAAGTTCGACACCTCGAACGTCGTCACCCAGTACGCCTGCGAGATCCCGATGGGCGACGGCAGCGACGGCACCTTCAATCCCGACGACTGGATGGAGCCGAAAGAGCAGCGCAAGGTCGACGACTTCATCATCTACGGGATGGCCGCCGCCGTGCAGGCCGTCCGGGATGCCGGGTGGGAGAACCCTTCCGAGGACGAAAAGCTGCGGACCGGGGTGATGATCGGCTCGGGCATCGGCGGGCTGAACTCGATCGCCGAGACGGCGGTGCTGATCAAGGAAAAGGGGCCGAAGCGGGTCTCGCCCTTCTTCATCCCCGGCGCGCTGATCAACCTGGTCTCGGGACAGGTCTCGATCCGCTTCGGTTTCAAGGGGCCGAACCATGCGGTGGTCACGGCCTGCTCGACCGGGGCGCATGCCATCGGGGATGCCGCGCGGCTGATCCAGTGGGGGGATGCCGACGTGATGGTGGCGGGCGGGGCGGAAAGCCCGATCAGCGAGATCGGCATCGCCGGGTTCAACGCCTGCAAAGCCCTGTCCACCAAGCGGGCGGACGCGCCGGAGAAGGCCAGCCGCCCCTATGACGCCGACCGCGACGGGTTCGTCATGGGCGAGGGGGCCGGGGTCGTGGTGCTGGAGGAATACGAACACGCCAAGGCCCGCGGCGCCAAGATCTATGCCGAGGTTCTGGGCTATGGCCTCTCGGGCGACGCCTATCACATCACCGCGCCGAGTGAGGACGGGGATGGCGGTTATCGCAGCATGTCCGCCGCGCTGAAGCGGGCCGGGCTGCAGGCGTCGGACATCGATTACATCAACGCCCACGGCACCAGCACGATGGCCGACACGATCGAGCTGGGCGCGGTGGAGCGGCTGCTGGGCGACCACGCGCCGAATGCGACCATGTCCTCGACCAAGTCCAGCATCGGCCACCTTCTGGGAGCGGCTGGCGCGGTCGAGGCGATCTTCAGCGTGCTGGCGATCCGCGACCAGGTGGCCCCGCCGACGATCAACCTGGACAATCCGGCGGTCCAGCCGAAGCTGGACCTGGCCCCGAACAAGGCTGTGCGGCGCAAGATCGACGTGGCGCTGTCGAACAGTTTCGGCTTCGGCGGCACCAATGCCAGCCTGGTCCTGGGCAAGGTGCGCTGAGGCATGTGGAAATCCGTCGCCTCGAACGCCCTGACGCTGTTCATCGTGATCCTGATCGCGCTGGCGGCGCTGGTGGCCTGGGGGCGGAACGAGTTTGTCCAGCCGGGGCCACTGGCCCAGCCGATCTGTCTGCAGGTCGAACGTGGTGCGTCCCTCAGCGGGGTCAGCCGCAACCTGGAGGAGCGGGGCGCGATCACCGACGCGCGGATCTTCCGGATCGGGGCCGAGTATTCCGACCGGGCGGATGATCTGAAGTTTGGCAGCTACACCGTCCCGGCCGGCGCCAGCATGGAGCAGGTGCTGGAGGCGATCACCGCCAGCGGCCGGTCGACCTGCGGGCGCGACCTGAACTTCCGGATCGGGGTCGCGCGCGCCGATGTGGTGCTGAGCGAGCTGGACCTGACCACGAACGACTATGTCGAGGTGGCCCGCTTCGATGCGGGCGCCGAGACGCTGCCGCCGGAGTATATGGAGGTCGCCGACGACCCGGCGCTGGTGTTCCGGGTGACGGTGGCCGAAGGCGTGACCAGCTGGCAGATCGTCGACGCGTTGAAGAAAGCTGACTTCCTGCAAGGCGCGCTGGAGACGGTGCCGCCCGAAGGCTCGCTTGCGCCGGGCAGCTATGAGCCCACGCGGGGAACCGAGCGGAGCGCCATCATCGCCGAGATGACCGAGCGGCAAGCAGCGGCCCTGGCCGAAGCCTGGGCGAACCGGGCCGAAGGGCTGCCCTATGACACGCCGGAAGAGGCGCTGATCATGGCCTCGATCATCGAGAAGGAAACCTCGGTCCCCGAAGAGCGCGGCCAGGTGGCCAGCGTCTTCGTCAACCGCCTGCAGCAAGGGATGCGGCTGCAGACCGACCCGACGGTGATCTACGGGATCACCAAGGGCGAAAGCGTGCTGGGCCGGGGGCTGCGGCAAAGCGAGTTGCGGCGCGAGACGCCGTGGAACACCTATGTGATCGACGGCCTGCCGCCGACGCCGATCGCCAATCCGGGGACGGAGTCGATCCGCGCCGCGCTGAACCCGGACACGACCGACTATCTGTTCTTCGTGGCCGATGGCACCGGCGGCCACGCCTTTGCCGAAACGCTGGACGAGCATAACGACAACGTCGCCCGCTGGCGCCAGATCGAGGCCGAGCGTGGGGCGGAAGGCCAGACGGGCGTGCAGGGAGAGTAGGCCGGCGGCGGATGGTTAACCAGGGGTTAAGGGTGCGCGCGCTAAGCCTTTGATCTTGTTGTGTTTTACTCTTGACGTGGCGCGCGGTCCAAGCTATACATCTTGGCATGCTAGAAGAAGTGTCGAAGCGGCCCGGGGGTGACCCCGCTGGCCGCTTTGTCATTTCCGGCCGTGCGGGGGCATGGGGGTGAACGGGTCTAGATGACAATCAGGGTACCGGACGGCGGCGCGACCCAGGTGGACGTGCTGGACGTGGCTGAAGGCCTTTACCGCGAGGCGGCGATCGAGCTTCACCGCACGATCACCGCATTGCGGGCAGGGGAGTTTTCCGAGGTGAAGTCGGCACAGACAGCGATCCGCGATCTTCGCGCGACGGCGCTGCAGGTGCTTGAGGAAAGGGGAAAAGTTGACAAACTCCGCAAGCAGATTGCCGGCCAGGTCGGGGCCGGTGGGGCCCTTGACTTCGACGGGGCCCGCGCTGAAATCGGGCGCCGCCTGGCTTGCCTCCGCGACGCCGGAGGAAGTGGATGAGTTTCTGGGCGGGCTAAGCCAGAACGCGCTTCTGTCGTTGCCCTGGCTGTTCGAGTTCTGGGCGCTGCCGCATCAGTTGCCGCCGCGCGGGGACTGGAAAACCTGGGTCATCATGGGCGGGCGCGGCGCGGGCAAGACGCGCGCCGGGTCGGAATGGGTGCGCGCCCAGGTCGAGGGGCCGGGGCCGGGTGATCCGGGGCGGTCCAAGCGGGTGGCGCTGGTCGGCGAGACGGTGGACCAGGTGCGCGAAGTGATGGTCATGGGGGAAAGCGGGATCCTGGCCTGCTCGCCCCCTGACCGCAAGCCGGAGTGGCAGGCGACGCGCCAGCAGTTGGTCTGGCCCAATGGCGCGGTGGCGCAGGTCTTTTCGGCACATGAGCCCGAAGCGATGCGGGGGCCACAGTTCGACGCCGCCTGGGCCGACGAGTTGGGCAAGTGGAAGAAGGGGGCCGAGGCCTGGGACCAACTGCAATTCGCGCTGCGTCTGGGCAAGAACCCGCAGGCGGTGGTCACGACGACCCCGCGCAACGTGGGGGTGTTGAAGGCGATCCTGAAGAACCCCTCGACGGTCATCACCCATGCCCCTACCGAGGCGAACCGGGCCTATCTGGCGGAAAGTTTCCTGGCCGAGGTGCAGGCGCGCTATGGCGGCACGCGCATCGGCCGGCAGGAACTGGAGGGCGTGCTGGTCGAGGACGAAGAGGGCGCGCTGTGGACCCAGACGATGCTGGAGCGGGCGCGTCTGGACACGCTGCCGGTCTTTAACCGGGTGGTAGTGGCGGTGGACCCGCCCGTCACCAGCATGAAGACCAGCGACGAATGCGGGATCGTGGTTGTTGCAGCAGATACACGGGGCGAGCCGAAGGACTGGCGCGCGGTGGTGCTGGAGGATGCATCGGTGAAGGGGGCGACCCCGGAAGGCTGGGCGCGGGCGGCGCTGGCGGCGATGGAACGGCATGGTGCGGATCGCCTGGTGGCCGAGGTGAACCAGGGCGGTGATCTGGTGGAACGGCTGGTCCGCATGGTGGACCCGCTGGTCCCGTTCCGGGCGGTGCATGCGACGCGGTCCAAGATGCTGCGGGCCGAGCCGGTGGCGGCCCTTTATGAGCAGGGCCGCGTGGCGCATGTCCGGGGTCTACAGGCGCTGGAAGAGCAGATGTGCCGCATGACGGCGACAGGTTGGCAGGGGGCGGGCTCTCCGGACCGGCTGGACGCGCTGGTCTGGGCGCTGACCGACCTGATGCTGGTGCCGTTGCACGGCGGCCGGCCTAGCGTACGGTCGCTTTAGCCGGTTCAAAGACATTGCAGGGTAATGAAGTCGGGCGCCTCGGGTGGCCCGGGCGGGCGGGCTTTGCCCAAGGCATGAAGGAGCGCGAGATGGTGTTCGATTTTCTGCGAAAGGCCCCGGCGGCGGTGCCGGAGCGCAAGGCCAGTGCGGTGGGGCGGGTGATCGCCTGGGGGTCCTCGGGCCGGGTGGCCTGGAGCCCGCGCGATGTGGCCAGCCTGACGCGGACCGGGTTCCAGGCGAACCCGGTGGGCTTTCGCGCCGTGCGCCTGATCGCCGAGGCGGCGGCGGCGCTGCCGCTGGTCTGCCAAAGCGCCGAGCAGCGGTTCGAAAGCCATCCGGTGCTGGGGCTGATCAACCGGCCAAACGGCGCGCAGGGGCGGGCCGAATTCCTGGAAGCGGTCTATGGCTACCTGCTGTTGTCGGGAAACGCCTATGTCGAGGCGGTGCCGGGCGCGGACCCCATTCCGGGCGAGCTGCATGTCCTGCGGTCGGACCGGATGAACGTGGTGCCCGGCGCGGATGGCTGGCCGATGGGCTATGACTATACGGTGGGCGGGCGGACGCATCGCTATGATGCCTCGGGTCCGGTGACGCCGATCTGCCATCTGAAGACCTTTCACCCGATGGATGACCATTACGGGTTGTCGCCGATGCAGGCGGCGGCGGTGGCGGTCGATGTGCATAACAGCGCCAGCGCCTGGTCGAAGGCGCTCTTGGACAACGCGGCCCGGCCCTCGGGCGCGATCGTCTACAAGGGCGCGGACGGATCGAGCGCGCTGAGCGCCGAACAGTACGACCGTCTGGTCAGCGAGATGGAGGCGCACCACCAGGGCGCGCGCAACGCCGGCCGGCCGATGTTGCTGGAGGGCGGTCTGGACTGGAAGCCGATGGGGTTCAGCCCCAGCGACATGGAGTTTCAAAAGACCAAGGAGGCCGCCGCCCGCGAGATCGCGATTGCCTTCGGCATCCCGCCGATGCTGCTGGGGATCCCGGGGGATGCGACCTATGCCAATTACCAGGAGGCCAACCGCGCCTTCTATCGGCTGACGGTACTGCCCCTGGCGACGAAGGTGCTGGCCGACATCGCGCACTGGCTGGCGACCTTCACCGGCGAGGCGGTGGAACTGCGGCCGGACCTGGACCAGGTGCCGGCGCTGGCAGTCGAGCGCGACCAGCAATGGGCGCGGGTGGCGGCGGCCGGCTTCCTGACGATGGCGGAAAAGCGCAGCCTCTTGGGCCTGCCGCCCCTGACCGATGATCCGGTGGACGCATGACGTCACGGCGCAGCGAGGGCGGCTCGCGCTTCCTTTACGACAGTTTTGACGCGGCGACGGCCCGGATCGAGGCGAACGAACGTGTGGCGGACGAGCGCTGGGCGGGGCTGGAGTACCGGCTGGGGCTGATCGAGGCCACGCTGGAGCGGTTGGAGAAACGGATCTGGGTCGGCGTCTACGGTGTGGCGGCGTTCCTGATGGCGCAGATGGCCGAAACGGTCATCCAGGCAGCGATGAGGTGAGCAGATGAGGGATTACGGGGCACCGGAGCGCAAGTTCCACCGGCCAGAGCAGGGCCTGGTGGTCAGCGAAGGGCATGTGGTGGAGGGCTATGCCTCGCTGTTCGGCAAGACCGACCAGGGCGGGGATGTGGTGGTGAAGGGCGCCTATGCAGCCAGCCTGAAGCGGCTGGCGGCGCGGGGGGGGCGGGTCAAGATGCTGTGGCAGCACGACCCCGCGCAGCCCATCGGCGTCTGGGACGAGGTGCGCGAGGACGGGATGGGCCTTTGGGTCAAGGGCCGCATCCTGACCGAAGTGGACAAGGGCCGCGAAGTGGCGGCGCTGGTCCAGGCCGGGGCCATCGACGGCCTCTCCATCGGCTATCGCACGGTCAAGGCGGAGCGTGACGGCAAGGGCACGCGCCGTCTGTCGGAGCTGGAGCTTTGGGAGGTCTCGCTGGTGACCTTCCCGATGCTTCCCGAAGCGCGGGTTGCGGCCAAGGCAGATGCCCTGGACGACGGCTGGCGCGATATTGCGGCGGTCTTCGAGGATGCGCGCCGCACCCTGGCCGGGCTTTAGCGAAGGCCACTAGCAGGAGAAGGACTGAAGATGACCGAGACGAAGGCTCGGGCCGGGGAAGATATTCCCTCTGCCCAGACTCCGGCCGCCGAGGCGAAGGCTGCCATGACCGGGTTCCTGAACGAATTCAACCGCTTTCAGGACGACGTGAAATCCAAACTGAAACATCAGGAAGAGCGACTGACCATGCTGAACGCAAAGACGATGGCCTATGGCCGCCCCGCACTTTCGGCCCGTGCGGATGTGGAAGTGCCGCATCAGAAGGCGTTCAACGCCTATCTGCGGTCGGGCGATGATGACGGGCTGCGCGGCCTGACCCTGGAAGGCAAGGCGATGTCGACCGCCGTCGCCGCCGATGGCGGCTATCTGGTCGATCCGCAGACTGCGGACCGGGTCCAGTCGATGCTGATGGCGACCTCCAGCCTGCGGTCGGTGGCCAATGTCGTGCAGGTCGAGGCGACCTCGTTCGACGTGATCGTCGACCGGTCCGAGGTCGGTTCGGGCTGGGCGACCGAGACCGCCGCCACCACCGAGACCGCGACCCCGGTGATCGAGCGCATCTCGATCAAGCTGCACGAACTGGCCGCGATGCCGAAGGCCAGCCAGCGCCTGCTGGATGACAGCGCCTTTGACGTCGAAGGCTGGCTGGCCGAGAAGATCGCGACCCGCTTCATCCGGGCCGAAGCGGCGGCCTTCATCAACGGCGATGGCGTGGACAAGCCGAAGGGTATTCTCCTCCCGACCAAGGTGGCGAATGACACGTGGGCCTGGGGTCAGATCGGCTATGTCCCCACCGGCGCGGCGGCGGATTTCGCGGCCACGAACCCGGCCGATTGCATCATCAACCTGGTCTATGCGCTGGGTGCGGACTATCGGGCGAACGGGACCTTCGTGATGAACTCGAAAACCGTGGGTGCGGTGCGCAAGATGAAGGATGCCGACGGCCGTTTCCTGTGGTCCGATGGCCTGGCGGCCGGTGAGCCGTCGCGCTTGATGGGCTATCCGGTGCTGGTCAGCGAGGACATGCCGGACATCGCTGCCGGTGCCTATGCCATCGCCTTCGGTGACTTCCGCGCGGCCTATACCATCGCCGAGCGCCCGGACCTGCGCATCCTGCGCGACCCCTTCAGCGCCAAGCCGAATGTCCTGTTCTATGCCAACAAGCGCGTCGGCGGCGACATCACCGACTTTGCGGCGATCAAGCTGCTGAAGATCGCGGTGTCCTGATGCCTTGGGCCCGGTCCCAACGGGGCCGGGCCATTCCCGTGCCTGATTTCCCAAAGGCCCGGCCGCGGGCGGAGAGCTGATCATGATGTTGACCGAAGAGACTCCGGTGCCGTCCGCGGCCCTGCCGGTGGAGGAGATGAAGGACCATCTGCGGATGGGTTCGGGCTTTGCCGAGGACGGGCTGCAGGATGGGTTGATCGAGACCTACCTTCGCGCGGCGATGGCCGCGATCGAGGGGCGGATCGGCAAGATGCTGTTCCGCCGGCGCTTCCTGTGGCTGCTGGATGGCTGGCGCGACGCCGAGCAGGCGCTGCCGGTCTCGCCGGTTGCCAGCGTCGAGAGTGTCACGCTGGTTGATGCTGCCGGGGCCGAGACGGTTGTGGCGGCAGCCGCCTACCGCGTGGTGCCGGACCTGCACCGGCCGCGGCTGGCGGGTCGGGGCGGGGCGCTGCCGACGATTCCATCGGAAGGGATGGTAAAGGTGGTGTTTGACGCGGGCTTCGGCCCGGCCTGGACCGACATCCCGGCCGATCTGCGGCAGGCGGTGCTGCTGCTGGCCGGCGAGTATTACGAGCATCGCCACGATGACGGCGCCCAGGCCTCGGGCCTGCCCTTCGGCGTGGTCGCGCTGATCGAGCGCTGGCGCACGGTGCGCATCCTGGGGGGGGGCAAGAAATGAACGCCCCCCATCTGAATCGGGCGCTGGTGCTGGAGGGGGTGGTTCGCACCCCCGACGGGGCGGGCGGTTTCACCTCGGTCTGGACGGCGCTGGGCACGCTTTGGGCCGAAGTGCTGCCGGGGTCAGGGAACGACACGCTTGGCGAGGAGCGGATGCTGTCCGCCGTCCCCTACCGGATCACCGTTCGCGGGGCGCCCAGCGGATCGGGCCTGCGGCCGAAGGCGGGACACCGGTTCCGGGAGGACGCGCGGCTGTTCCAGATCCAGGCGGTGACCGAACGCGATCCGCAGGGCCGCTATCTGACCTGTTTCGCCCGCGAGGAGGTGCCGAAATGAGCTACAGCGCAGCGCCCGCCCTGCAGACGGCGGTGTTTCAGCGGTTGTCGGACTGGCCGGCCCTGGCCGGCGTGGCGATCTATGACGCGGTGCCGCCGAACGTCACCGGAACCTTTGTCCTGATCGGACCGGAAGAGGCGCGCGACCAGTCCGACAAGTCGGGCGCGGGGGCCGAGCATCAGATGGTGATCAGCGTGATCACCGACGCGACGGGGTTTCTGTCGATCAAGTCGATTGCCGCCAACATCTCGGATGCCTTGATCGGGGCGCCACTGACGTTGTCGCGGGGCGCGCTGGTCAGCCTGTTCTTCCAGCGGGCAAGCGCCCGCCGGATCGAAGAAGGCGAGACGCGGCGGATCGACCTGACCTTCCGGGCGCGGGTTCAGTTGTAGCCCAGCCTTCCCCGACACCAGCCCTTCCCCATCCGGGGAAGGGACGGCGCCAGGCGCCACCTTTCATCCCATGACGGAGAGCGAACATGGCTGTGCAAAGCGGCAAGGATCTGCTAATCAAGATCGACCAGACGGGGGACGGCCAGTTCGTCACCATCGCGGGCCTTCGCGCCGCGCGGATCAGCTTCAATACGGAATCGGTGGATGTCACCAGCCTGGAAAGCCAGGGCGGGTGGCGTGAACTTCTGGCGGGGGCGGGGGTCAAGTCGGCCTCGATCTCGGGCTCGGGCGTGTTCCGGGACGAGAACACGGATGAGCGGGCACGCCAGGTGTTCTTCAACGGAGAGATCCCGGATTTCCAGGTGGTGATCCCAAGCTTTGGAATCATCGAGGGACCCTTCCAGATCACCTCGATCGAGTATTCCGGCAGCCATAATGACGAGGCGACCTACGAGATGGCGATGGCCTCGGCCGGCGCTTTGACCTTCACGGCGCTTTGACATGGCGAACCCTTGGGCGGGCGAGGTGGCGATCTGGCTGGACGGCCAGCGCCATGTGGCGAAGCTGACGCTGGGCGCCTTGGCCGAGCTGGAAGAGGCGCTGGAGACGGGGTCGCTCTTGGACCTGGTGCTGCGGTTCGAGGAGCGGCGGTTCAGCACGCGGGACGTGCTGGCGCTGATCGTCGCCGGGCTGCGCGGCGGTGGCTGGCAGGGTTCGGCCGCCGACCTGTTGCGGGTCGAGATAGGCGGCGGGCCCGTCGAGGCGGCGCGGGCGGCGGCCGAGCTTCTGGCGCGGGCGTTTGCCTTGCCGGAAGAGACATGAGCGCCGGGCAACGGATCGACTGGCGCGGGCTGATGCAGGCCGGCCTGCACGGGCTGGGCCTGGAGCCGGCGGTCTTCTGGCGTCTGACGCCCGTGGAACTGCGGATCATGCTGGGGCGGGAGGGTCTGGTCCCGCCCCTGACACGCGCGCGGCTGGCGGAACTTGCCGCCGCGTTCCCCGATGCAAGGAAGGATCAGGGCGATGGCGGAAATCGGAACGATGCAGGAGCAGCTTCAGGCGCTTGAGGCGCAGTTGGGCTCCTCGGTGTCGATGGTGGCGGCGTTCGACGGGGAACTGGCCCGGATGCGCGAGACGATGATCTTTACGGGCCGCGAGGTGAACACGCTGTCCAGCGGGATCAGCGGCGGTCTGCGGAAGGCGTTCGACGGGCTGATCTTCGACGGGATGAAGCTGAACGACGCGCTGAAATCGGTGGCGAACACCATCGTGGACACCGTCTATTCCATCGCGATGAAACCGGTGACGGGTGCGCTGGGTGGGCTTCTGGCGCAGGGGATCTCTGGTGTCATGGGGGCAGGGATGCCCTTTGCCAACGGTGGAGCGTTCAGTCAGGGCCGGGTGATGCCTTTCGCCAAGGGCGGGGTCGTATCGTCCCCCACGACCTTTCCGATGCGGGGGGGGATGGGCTTGATGGGCGAGGCGGGGCCGGAGGCGATCATGCCGCTGGCCCGGGGCCCGGATGGCCGGTTGGGGGTGCAGGCCGGCGGGGGCAGGGCGGTCAACGTGGTGATGAACATCACGACCCCGGACGTTCAGGGCTTTCAGCGCAGCCAATCCCAGGTCGCCGCCCAGGTCAGCCGCGCACTGGCGCGCGGCCAACGCAATCGCTGAGGAAAGATCATGGCCTTTCACGAAATACGCTTCCCGGCGAACCTGAGTTTCGGTTCGGTCGGCGGTCCCGAGCGGCGGACCGAGATCGTGACGCTTGCCAACGGGTTCGAGGAACGCAACACCCCCTGGGCCCATTCCCGCCGGCGCTATGATGCTGGCGTCGGGCTGCGGTCGCTGGACGACGTGGCGACCTTGATCGCGTTCTTCGAGGCGCGGACCGGCCAGTTGCACGGGTTTCGCTGGAAGGACTGGTCGGACTTCAAGTCGTGCCTGCCCTCGGGCACGCCGGCCCCCGACGATCAGCTTGTCGGGATTGGCGACGGCGTGACCACCGTATTTCAGCTGTACAAGACCTATGTCTCGGGCCTGGAGACCTATACCAGGCCGATCCGCAAGCCGGTGGCAGGCACGGTGGTGGTCGCTGTCGCTGACGATCCCAAGATCGAGGGGCTGGAGTTCTCGGTCGATGTGGCAACGGGGGAGATCACCTTTGCGGTGCCGCCCGATGTCGGGACCCGCGTAACGGCAGGATTCGAATTCGACGTGCCGGTCCGGTTCGATACGGATGCGATCCAGACCTCGGTCGCGTCGTTCCAGGCGGGGGATGTGCCCGCGGTTCCAGTGGTGGAGGTCCGTCTATGAGTGGCGAGGCGTTGTACCAGCATCTGGAAAACGGCGCGACGACCGTTTGCCGTGCCTGGACGGTCACGCGGCGGGATGGGCAGGTGCTGGGCTTCACCGATCATGACCGCGATCTGGTGGTCCAGGACATTCTCTGCCGCGCGGATACCGGGATGACTGCGCGGGCGTTGCAGCAGACGACTGGGCTATCGGTCGACAACTCGGAAGCCATCGGCGCGCTGAGTGCTGCCGCGATCTCGGAAGGAGATATCCTGGCAGGTCGGTTCGACGGCGCCGAGGTGCGGGCGTTTTTGGTCAACTGGGCAAACCCTGCGGACAATATCGAGCAGTTCCGCGGGTCGCTGGGCGAGATCGAACGTTCCGGCGGGAGTTTCCGGGCCGAGTTGCGCGGCCTGGCCGAGATTCTGAACCAGCCGCAGGGCCAAGCCTACATGCCCCGCTGCTCTGCCGTTCTGGGCGATGACCGCTGCCGGTTCCACACCGATCAGCCGGGCTACTCCGCCCTGTGGGAGGTCGAGCAGGTAGAGGAGGGCCGCGTGTTCACCCAGTCCGAGATCGGCGGGTTCGATGCCGGCTGGTTCGCCCACGGCCGCTTCGAGATGCTGACCGGGGCGGCGGCGGGACTGGTGGGGATGGTGAAGAACGACGCTGTCGACGGCGGTGGTCGGAGGATCGAGCTTTGGCAATCGATCAACGCGCCAATCTTGCCAGGCGACCAGTTCCGCGTGATCGCAGGATGCGACAAGGCCGATACGACATGCCGGTCAAAATTTGCCAACTTCCTGAATTTCCGTGGCTTTCCGCATATTCCGGGCGAGGATTGGCTGGCGTCCTATCCCGTGCCGGGCCGACCAAACTCGGGCGGACGCAGGATCACGGGGGCGGGGCAGTGAGCATCGCAGACGCGATTGTCGCTGAGGCGCGCGAGTGGATCGGAACACCCTATCTGCACCAGGCCAGCGTGAAAGGGGCGGGGACTGACTGCCTGGGTCTCTTGCGCGGTCTTTGGCGCAAGCTGCACGGGGCCGAGCCGGAGGCGGTGCCGCCCTATACCGAGGACTGGGCCCAGCCGGGGCGGCGCGAGGTTTTGCTGCACGCAGCCCGTCGCTGGCTTCTGGAGCGTCCCCTGTCCAGCGAAGCGCCCGGGGATGTCCTTCTGTTCCGAATGCGGAACGGCAGCATTGCCAAGCACCTTGGGGTGCAGTCCGAGACCGGACCACATGCGCGCTTCATCCATTCCTACACCGGGCACGGCGTCGTCGAGAGCCCACTGTCGCAGCCGTGGCGCCGGCGGATCGTCGCCCGCTTCGCCTTTCCTGAAGGAGCCGTCTGAATGGCAACTCTACTTCTTTCGGCCGCCGGTGCTGCCATCGGCGCCGGGTTCGGCGGCACGGTTCTGGGGCTGTCCGGGGCCGTCATCGGCCGGGCCATCGGAGCGACACTGGGCCGGGTCCTCGACCAACGTCTGCTTGGCGCAGGGTCCGACCCGGTGGATGTCGGGCGGATCGACCGTCTGCGTCTGACCGGGGCCGGGGAAGGGGCCCCGATCGGCCAGATCTGGGGGCGGGTGCGGCTGGGGGGCCAGGTGATCTGGGCGACAGAGTTCCGGGAATCGGTCCAGCGCCGTCGTGCCGGAAAGGGGGCGCCCAAGCCAAAGATCAACGAGTACAGCTATTCGGTCAGCCTGGCGATCGCCCTGTGTGAGGGTGAGATTTTGCGGGTCGGTCGGATCTGGGCGGATGGAAACGAGATTTCGCCCGCTAGCCTGCACCTGCGAGTCTACGTCGGCAGCGAGTCGCAACTGCCTGACCCGCTGATCGAGGCGGTCGAGGGCGCTGGTCGTGCGCCCGCCTATCGCGGACTGGCCTATGTCGTGATTGAGGACCTGGAACTGGCGCCCTATGGCAACCGGGTGCCGCAGTTCAATTTCGAGGTGGTCCGGGCAGCGCAAGGATCGGCGGTAGCGTCGGGTTCGACTCTGGACACAGCTGTCAGTGCTGTCGCCTTTATCCCCGGGACAGGCGAATACAGCCTGGCGACGACGCCGGTACACTATGCCGAGGCACCTGGCCGCAACAGATCGGCCAACGTGCATTCCCCGTCGGGGCAGACCGACTTTGCGACCAGTCTGGAGCAGCTGGACGCGGAACTGCCCATGACCGGCTCGGTTTCGCTCGTTGTCTCGTGGTTTGGCGACGATCTGCGTTGCGGCTCGTGCAGTGTGCGACCGAAGGTGGAGCAGACGCTGCGCGACGGCAAGCCGATGGTCTGGCGGGCAGGCGGAATCCTTCGGCCAGATGCGTTCGAGGTGCCCAAGATCGATGGCAAATCGATCTACGGCGGGACACCGGCAGATGGCTCGGTCGTCGAAGCGATCCAGGCGATCCGCGCCGCGGGCAAAGAGGTCATGTTCTATCCCTTCGTGCTGATGGATCAGATCGAAGGCAACACGCTTCCCGACCCATGGACCGGAGCGCCGACGCAGCCCAAGCTTCCCTGGCGCGGACGGGTGACCTTGTCGGTTGCCCCCGGTCGTGAGGGCAGTCCTGATCGGACCGTCGACGCAGAGGCGGAGGTGGCAGCATTCTTTGGTACGGTTCAGCCCAGTGACTTTTCCATCCAGAACGGTATGATCGAGTATTCCGGTCCTGAAGATTGGGGATACCGGCGTTTCATCCTGCATTATGCGATGCTTTGTGCCCAAGCCGGCGGCGTGGATGCCTTCTGCATCGGATCGGAAATGCGGTCATTGACCCAGATCCGGGGCCAGGCCGACGGGTTTCCATCGGTCGTCGCGCTGCGACAGCTGGCGCGCGATGTTCGCGCAATCCTTGGGCCGGATACCAAGATCAGCTACGCGGCCGACTGGTCCGAATACTTCGGCTATCATGTCGACGGGAACGTCTATTTCCACCTTGATCCGCTGTGGGCCGACCCCGAGATCGATTTTGTTGCCATCGACAACTACATGCCGCTGTCCGACTGGCGTGATGGTGAGGACCACGCCGATGCTAGCTGGGGCTCAATCTATAACCTCGACTATCTGAAGGCCAACATCGCTGGGGGCGAAGGGTTCGACTGGTTCTACGACGGCGCGGAGGGCGCCGCTGCACAACGCCGGATACCCATCACGGATGAGGCTTTCGGCGAGGATTGGGTGTTCCGGTACAAGGATTTGCGGTCCTGGTGGTCGAACCTTCACCATGACCGCGTGAACGGCAGTCGAAGCCCGAACCCTACTGCCTGGGTACCGGCGTCGAAACCCATCCGCTTCACCGAATATGGATGTGCTGCCATCGACAAGGGGTCCAATTAGCCGAACCGGTTTCTTGATAGTGCGTCGTCGGAATCTGGGTTGCCCGCCTGGTCAAATGGTCGTCGCGATGATCTGATCCAGATGCAGTACCTGCTGGCAATGCGCAGCTTCTGGATTGATCCCGCGAACAATCCGGTGTCGCCGCTTTATGATGCTGCCATGGTCGATTTCGACCGTGCCCATGTCTGGGCATGGGACGCCCGACCATTCCCGGAATTCCCCGGACAGACCGAGGTCTGGAGCGATGGCGACAATTATGCGCGCGGCCATTGGTTGAATGGCAGGGCGACGAACCAGCCCTTGGACCGCGTGGTTGCAGAGGTCTGTGCGCGCTCGGGGCAGGCAGAGGTCGAGACGTCCAGGCTTTACGGATTGGTTCGCGGCTATCAGCAGTCGGATGTTACGTCGGGGCGTGCTGCCTTGCAACCCCTGATGCTTGCCTTCGGTTTCGATGCAATAGAGCGGGACGGACGCCTGACCTTTCGAAGCCGCACCGGCAGGGTCGACTACTTGGTGCATGACGAGGACCTGGTCTTGGCGCCGGACCTTAACGGCAGCTTCGAGACGACGCGAGCGGCCGAGGCGGAAATCGCCGGACAGGTGCGCGTTGGGTTCGTTGATGCGCAATCCAGTTACGAAACTCGGTCCGCCGAAGCACGTTTCCCGGACGAGGTGGCGCGTTCTGTGTCGCAAACTGACCTTCCTCTGGCCCTAACCCGCCTTGAAGGGCAACGCACCGTCGAACGCTGGCTTGCTGAGGCAAGGGTTGCGCGGGACGCTGCAAGGTTTGCACTGCCGCGGTCTCGACTTCAGGTTTCCGCCGGGGATGTGATCGAATATCAAGCGCAGCGCTATCGCATCGACCGGATCGAACAATCAGAGGCCCAACTCCTTGAGGCCGTTCGGATCGAGCCGGGGATCTACCTGGCCGCGGGAACAAGCGATGAAGTGATCTCGGTCCGCGACTTTGTGCCGCCGGTGCCGGTCTTGCCATTGTTCCTGGACCTTCCGCTTTTGACGGGGGAAGAGATCCCGCACGCCCCCCATGTTGCGGTCGCGGCCAATCCGTGGCCCGGGTCGGTGGCGGTCTGGTCGTCGGCAGAGGATGCCGGGTACGAGTTGAACCGGCTGATCGCCGCTCCGGCCGTGGTCGGGGTTACCGAAAGCATGCTGTCGGCCGCACCGATCGGGCTTTGGGACCGCGGAGTGCCGCTGCGCGTGAAGCTATCCTCTGGTGAGCTGAGTTCAGCCAGCAAGGATGCGGTGCTGAATGGCGCGAATGTCCTGGCGATTGGCGATGGTTCGGCCGGCAACTGGGAGGTGATCCAGTTTGCAGACGCCCAGCTTGTGGGGCCGGATACATATGAGATATCGACGCGGTTGCGCGGCCAGGCTGGAAGCGACGGGGTGATGCCGGCAACCTGGCCGATTGGCAGTACCGTGGTATTGGTCGACCTGGCACTGTCCCAGATCGACCTGCCGCTCTCTGCCAGGGGGCTGGCACGATACTACCGAATTGGCACAACGGCGCGTGGCTATGACGACGTGAACGTGGTCACACGGATTGAGGCGTTCGATGGTGTCGGGCTAAGGCCTTATCCCGTGGCGCATCTGCGGGCCAACCGGTCGCCGGCAGGAGACCTGGCGCTTGACTGGAAACGTCGCACTCGGATCAACGGCGACAGTTGGCAGTCGGTCGAAGTTCCACTGGGCGAAGCTCAGGAAGCATACCTCGTCCGCATCGTCCAGTCCGAAGCAATCGTGGCCGAGTACAGCACCGCTTTGCCCGCTTTTCTGTATACCGCAGCCATGCGGGCGCAGGATGGAGTGACCGGATCGTACCAAATTCGGGTTGCACAGCAATCGACTGACTTCGGTCCAGGGCCATTCCGTAGCCTAGTTGTGGAAAGCTGAATGGGTTCCGTCAGTCTGGGAGAGGTGGTCCTTCTGGCTCGGACGCTGCTGACAGTACCCGAGGCGGAGTGGCCGGTCATGGCGGCCCGGATTCTGCACGATGTTAGGTTGGCAGCCGTGCATCTGCAGACGACGGGTCGCCCACACCCGCTGCTGGGCGACGGCTCCCTCATGTCGTACTGTCTGCGTCTGGATCCTTCCCCGGAACCGTTCTGCGACCCCAGGGTACTCCGCTCGCTCCAGGCTGCAGCTCGGGCCATCTTGGAACATTCGATTCCGTGATCCCCTCCGTCACTTTTTGGCAGTCGTCTCTTCTTGGTTTTGTGCTAAAAGAGGGACCGGCAAGGAGTGCCCGTCATGCTAGAGATCAAGCCAAAGATTACAGCGGTCGACCCGGTCTGGCGGCGCGTCGGAGAGGAAGCCGTTGAAGCAATCCGCAATGAGCCGCTGCTTGGCGGGCTGATTCATTCGGGGCTGCTGCATCACTCTTCGCTTGAGCGCGCACTTGCCTATCGCTTTTCCCTGAAGCTCGCATCCGGCGAGATGAGTGAGCAGATTCTGCGAGAGATTGCCGATCAGGCCTACGACAGCGACCCGGAAATCGGCGCCGCCGCCCGGTCCGACCTCATGGCCGTCTATGAACGGGACCCGGCCTGCCACCGTTTCATTCAGCCGCTGCTCTTCTTCAAAGGGTACCAGGCGGTCCAAGCTTACCGCGTTGGGCACTGGCTTTGGCAGACCGGCCGTACCGACATGGCCTACTTCGTCCAGATGCGCGTCTCGGAGATGTTCGGGGTCGACATCCATCCGGCTGCCCGGCTGGGGAAGGGCATCATGATCGACCATGCCCATTCCATCGTCATTGGCGAAACTGCGGTGGTTGGGGACAATGTTTCGATGCTCCATTCCGTCACCCTTGGCGGAACCGGCAAGGAGGACGGCGATCGCCATCCCAAGATCGGTAACGGAGTGCTGATCGGCGCTGGCGCCAAGGTGCTGGGCAACATCACCGTTGGCCAGTGCTCGCGCATCGCCGCAGGCTCTGTGGTTCTGCAGGATGTTCCCGCGAACTCTACCGTAGCGGGAGTTCCCGCAAAAGTCGTCGGCAAGGCTGGCTGCGCTCAGCCGGCCCTGACGATGGACCAGATCCTGCAGGGTGAGTGATCGCGGTTGAAAGAGTTTTTGCGTTCCGCCGCCGCGCGGGCCATGGGCCAGGCGATCTCATTGTTTGCAAGGTTCATTACCGCGCCACGGGCAGTCTGGCAGGGCATCGATCCAACGCCGAACCAGCGGGTCTACTTCGCGAACCATTCCTCCAACGGGGACTTTGTCCTGCTCTGGACGGTCCTGCCGACGCCGCTGCGCCGCCGCACGCGGCCCGTCGCGGCGCTGGAGTATTGGTTAAGCTCGCCTTTGCGCGCCTTCATCGGGCGTGACGTGTTCAATGCGGTCCTGATCGACCGCCGCCCGGAAATGCGAACCGAGGATCCGGTTGCGCTCATGGTCCAGGCTCTTGATCAGGGGTCTTCGCTGATCATTTTCCCCGAAGGCGGGCGCAACTCCTCCGATGACCCACTCCTGCCGTTCAAGTCAGGGCTGTACCACCTTGCCAAGGCGCGGCCAGGTATAGACCTTGTGCCGGTCTGGATCGCCAACCTGAACCGGGTCATGCCCAAGGGTGAAATCATTCCCGTACCCCTGATTTGCACGCTGACCTTCGGCGCTCCGCTGCACCTCGACCAGGACGAGCCAAAAGACGCTTTCCTGACCCGCACAGCGCAAGCGTTGCTAGCACTGCGCCCCCAGGCCCATCCATGACGACGCCGCATCTTCTGTGGCTCCTGGGCGGAGTGGGCGGGATCTTGATCCTTGCGTCAGTTCTGGGCGAGATCCTGCGTGTTCGCCTCTCGCCCAATGGCCAGAATCCGGTGATCGAGAATCTGAATGCCCGGATCGCCGCCTGGTGGGTCATGGTCATTCTGCTTGCCATAGCCTTCCTGGCGGGCAAGCCCGGCGTCATCCTGCTTTTTGCCCTCGCATCGTTTGCCGCCCTGCGCGAGTTTCTCACGCTTACCAGTTACAACCGGGCCGACCACTGGTCGCTGGTGGCGTGCTTCTTCGTAGTCCTGCCGCTGCAGTACTATTTCATCCTGACCGATTGGTACGGGATGTATTCTGTATTCATCCCGGTCTACGTATTCCTGCTCTTGCCGGTCGTTTCGGCCCTCCGCGGGTCAACCCGTGATTTTCTTGTTCGTGTCTCCGAGACACAATGGGCCCTGATGGTCTGTGTCTACTGTGTCAGCCACGTCCCCGCGCTGCTTTACCTGCAGATCCCTGGGTTTGAGGGGCGCAATGTCATACTGATCGCCTATCTGATCTTCGTCGTGCAACTGTCAGATGTCCTGCAATATGTCTGGGGCAAGCTCCTGGGGCGAACGAGAGTGGCACCGACCCTTTCTCCGTCCAAGACCTGGGAAGGTCTTATCGGCGGAACGCTGTCGGCGACGGCAATCGGTACGGCGCTCTGGTGGATGACCCCCTTCACGCCGCTACAAGCGGCCGCCCTCTGCCTGATGCTGACCTTCCTGGGATTCTTCGGCGGCCTGGTGATGTCCGCCATCAAGCGGGATCGGGGTATCAAGGACTGGGGCCACATGATCGCGGGACATGGCGGCTTCATCGACCGGCTTGACAGCGTGATCTTCGCCGCTCCGATCTTCTTCCACGTCACCCGCTATTTCTGGTCTGTCACATGACTGACAACCGACGCCCACTCACCTCGCGCAGTTCCGCCTGGGCTTCGCGGCTTGCCTCCTGGTCCGTAGCCAAAGGCTTGACGCCGAACCAGATTTCGCAGGCCTCCATCGGCTTCGCCATCCTCGGCTTCATTCTATATGCCAGCTCCCCGCATGGCCCTGGCGCCCTCCAGTTCCTTTGCCTCCTCCTCGCCGCCGCCACCCTCCAGGCCCGTCTCGTCTGCAACCTGATCGACGGCATGGTCGCGATCGAGGGGGGGAAGGGCGCCAAGGACGGCCCCTTCTGGAACGAGGCCCCCGACCGCGTCTCCGACCTCCTGTTCTTTGCCGGAGCGGGCCTCGCCGCAGGCAACCCCGCCCTCGGCCTTCTCGCTGCCGCTCTGGCCATCGCCACCGCCTATATCCGCGAGCTTGGCCGCGCCGAGGGCTTCCCGCCCGACTTCTCCGGCCCCCTCGCCAAGCCGCAACGCATGGCCGTCCTGACTGCGGGCACCGCCTTCGCCGCCCTCTACGCCAGCGAATGGACCCTTACGATCACCCTCTGGATCATCGTCCTCGGCACCGTCGCCACGATCCTCCGCCGCTCCTGGGCGCTCATCGAAAAGCTCAAAGCCAGATAGGAAGAAGGGGGCCGAAGCCCCCCATTTTCTGTCCACAAATATCCCACGGGGGTGCGGGGGTGTGAAACCCCCGCTCCACCGGTTCAGGCGAGCATCACCATCGGGTTTTCCAGCGCCTCGATGACGGCCTTCAGGAACTCCGCCCCCAAGGCCCCGTCGATCACCCGGTGATCCACCGACAGCGTCATCGACATCACCGTGGCGACCCCAATGGTCCCGTCCGCCAGAACCACCGGCTTCTTGATCCCCGCGCCTACGGCCAGGATCGACCCATGCGGCGGGTTGATGACGGCGTCGAAGTTCTCGATCCCCATCATCCCAAGGTTCGAGATCGCGAACGACCCGCCCTGATACTCATGCGGGGCCAGCTTCTTCGTCTTCGCCCGACCCGCCAGGTCCTTCATCTCTGCCGACAACGCCGACAGCGACTTCTTATCGGCATCGCGCAGCACCGGGGTGAACAAGCCACCTTCCACCGCCACCGCGACCGCCACGTCCGACGGCTTCAGCCGCAGCATCCGGTCGCCCGCCCAGACGGTGTTCGCCGCAGGCACCGCCTGCAGCGCCATCGCACAGGCCTTGATGATGAAGTCGTTGACCGACAGCTTCACCCCGCGCCCCTCAAGCTGCTTGTTCAGCGTCTCGCGGAAAGCCATCAGCGCGTCCAGCTTCACGTCGCGCCGCAGGTAGAAGTGCGGGATGGTCTGCTTGGCTTCGGTCAGCCGCGCCGCCACCGTGCGCCGCATCCCGTCCAGCGCCACTTCCTCGAAGGGCCGGTCCGCGTACATCTTCAGCACCGTCTCCGCCGCCATTCCCGTGGGCATCGCGCCCGCCGGTTTCGCCGGGGCAGGGGCCGCCGCCTTCGGAGCTTCCGCCGCCGGAGCCGCCGCAGGTTTCGCGGCCCCAGGCTGCGCGCCTTCGACATCCGCCCGCACGATCCGGCCATGCGGACCCGAGCCCTTCACGGCCCCCAGGTCCAGACCCTTCTCCTTGGCAATCCGCCGCGCCAAGGGCGAAGCGAACACCCGCGCACCGCCAGCAACCGGAGCCGCCATAGGCGCAGCCGCCGGGGCAGGGACCGGCGCCGACGAGCCGCCCGACGAGGCGCCAGCGGCGCCCGAGGAGGCGGACGAGGAGGCTTTGGGCGCAGGTACGGCCGAAGCATCCTCGCCCTCGTCCAGCAGCACCGCGATGGGCGTATTCACCTTCACCCCCGCAGTCCCCTCGGCGATCAACAGCTTCCCCACGACCCCTTCATCGACCGCTTCGAATTCCATCGTCGCCTTGTCGGTCTCGATCTCGGCCAGGATCTGGCCCGACTTGACCGCATCCCCCTCCTTGACCAGCCATTTCGCCAGCGTGCCTTCCTCCATCGTCGGGGAAAGCGCGGGCATCAGAATTTCGGTAGCCATGGCTTCACCTCACCGGTAGCAGACGGATTTGACGGCGGTCACGACCTCGGCGGGCGTGATCAGCGCGAACTTTTCCAGGTTCGCCGCATAGGGCATCGGCACGTCCTTGCCCGTGCAGGTGATCACCGGGGCGTCCAGATAGTCGAACGCCTTCTGCATGATCGTCGATGCCAGATGATCGCCGATGGACCCCACCGGGAAGCCTTCCTCGACCGTGACGCAGCGGTTGGTCTTCATCACCGAGGCCAGCACCGTGTCATAGTCGATGGGCCGCAGGGTCCGCAGGTTCACCACCTCGGCCTCGACCCCTTCCTTCGCCAGTTCTTCCGCCGCAGCCAAAGCATGGGCGCAACCGATCCCGAAGGAGACCAGCGTGACATCCTTGCCTTCGCGCAGGATCGACGCCTTGCCGAACGGCACCGTGAAATCCGGATCGGTCGGCACTTCGAACGACCGCCCGTACAGGATCTCGTTCTCCAGGAACACCACGGGGTTCGGATCGCGGATCGCGGTCTTCAGGAGACCCTTCGCATCCGCCGCCGAATAGGGCATGCAGACCCGCATCCCCGGAATGGCCGCATACCAGGCCGCGAAGTCCTGGCTGTGCTGCGCCCCGACCCGTGCCGCCGCCCCGTTCGGCCCCCGGAACACCATCGGCGAACCCATCTGGCCCCCCGACATGTACAGCGTCTTGGCCGCCGAGTTGATGATGTGGTCCATCGCCTGCATCGAGAAGTTGAAGGTCATGAACTCGACGATCGGCTTGAGGCCACCCCAGGAGGCACCCACCCCGATCCCGGCAAACCCGATCTCGGTGATCGGGGTATCGACCACGCGGCGCGGCCCGAACTCGTCCAGCAACCCCTGGGAGATCTTGTAGGCCCCCTGATACTCCCCGACCTCTTCCCCCATCAGGAAAACGGTCGGATCGGCCCGCATCTCTTCGGCCATCGCCTCGCGCAATGCCTCGCGGACGGTCATCGTCTTGGTCGGTCCCTCGGGCAGGTCCGTATGCGGCCAGCCCTTCGCCGCCACCGGCGCCGGAGCAGGTGCCGCCACAACCGCCGGCGAGGCGACCGGAGCCTCCGCCGCCACCGCAACAGCCGCAACCGCAGCCGGGGCAGGGGCGTCCGACACCGTCTCGCCCTCCTCGACCAGCACCGCAATCGGAGTGTTCACCTTCACCCCTGCCGTGCCTTCCGCGACCAGGATCTTGCCGACGACGCCTTCATCGACCGCCTCGAACTCCATCGTCGCCTTGTCGGTCTCGATCTCCGCCAGGATCTGCCCCGACTTGACCGTATCGCCTTCCTCCACCAGCCATTTGGCCAGCGTGCCTTCCTCCATCGTGGGGGACAGCGCGGGCATAAGTACTTCAGTTGCCATGATCTTTCCCCCTCAGACCGTGATATCCGTCCAAAGCTCGGACAGGTCCGGCTCCGGGCTTTCCTTGGCGAACTCGGCGCTTTCGTTCACGATCGCCTTGATCTCCTTGTCGATGGCCTTCAGCTCCTCGTCCGAAGCCAGACCACCTTGCGTCAGCAGGTCGCGGACATGCTCGATGCAGTCCTTCTCGGTCTTGATCTTCTCGACCTCTTCCCGCGTGCGGTACTTGGCCGGGTCGGACATCGAGTGTCCGCGGTAGCGATAGGTCATCATTTCCAGGATATACGGCCCGTTCCCGGCCCGACAGTGCGCAATGGCCTTCTCGCCCGCCGCCTTGACCGCAAGGACGTCCATCCCGTCGACCTGCTCGCCCGGAATACCGTAAGCCAGCCCGCGCCCGTAATAGGTGGTGGACTTGGTCGACCGCTTCACGCTGGTCCCCATCGCATAGCCGTTGTTCTCGATGACGAAAATCACCGGCAGCTGCCAAAGCTCGGCCATGTTGTAGGTCTCGTAGACCTGGCCCTGGTTCGCCGCCCCGTCACCGAAATAGGTGAAGGTCACGTTGTCATTGCCCAGATACTTGTCCGCAAAGGCCAACCCCGCCCCCAGCGGCACCTGCGCGCCAACAATCCCGTGCCCACCGTAGAAATGTTTCTCTTTCGAGAACATGTGCATCGACCCGCCCTTGCCCTTGGAGTAGCCCCCAATCCGCCCGGTCAGTTCGGCCATCACGCCCTTCGGGTCCATCCCGCAGGCCAGCATGTGCCCGTGGTCGCGATAGCTGGTGACGCGCTTGTCGCCTTCCTTGGTCGCGGCTTCCAGGCCCACGACCACCGCTTCCTGCCCGATGTACAGGTGGCAGAAGCCGCCGATCAGCCCCATCCCGTAAAGCTGGCCCGCCTTTTCCTCGAACCGCCGGATCAGCAGCATCTCGCGGTAGTATTTCAGCAGCTCTTCCTTCGAGACGTTCGGTCTCGTCTCCGGCTTCTTGGCCATCAGGGCTCCTCCCAGGGGTCGAAGAATGGTTCAACGTTAAACCATCCATACAGTATCGGGGATTATTGGGTCAAAACAAAATTCCGCATCTGCTATGCGCCCTTGGAATGGCACCTAGCACGAGAAGCGACCCTGCCTTTCACATTTGCCCAAATATCCCCGCCGGAGGCCGCCGAGCGCCTTTGCGTTCTTCACGCAAAGGCGCGAGACAAAGGCAATGCGGCGCAAGCCGCTCGATTTGAAAACCGTCCGATCCTGCCGTGCGACAGGTCAGCGAATGGCGATCTCGTCCGAGCGCATATAGCCCAGCACGTCGCGGGTCTGCTGATCCAACAGGTCAAGATCCAGATAGTCGTCCGAAAGACGATGGGTCAGGTTCTGCATCTCGGCCAGTTCCGCCGAAAGCCGGTCACGCTCTTCGGTCAAGGTGGCCGCCTCGGCATTGATCGCCACACGGGCGAACATCCCGTAATCGCCCTGAACGGCGGCAAAGGTGAAATAGATCCCCAACCCGAAGGCCAGGACCAGATAGATCACCCCACCCAAACCGCGCTTGTGCTGCACAACTGCCATGAACCGCCTCAAAGCCCCTCTCGCGGGGGCATTACCCGAATCATGGCACAGGTTTCCCGGCTTGTGAATCCCGAAAACGCACGCGGCTCAAAGGTTTGGCGGGCCAAGCGGCCCGCCCTCGGGTGCCAGCGCCCCGACGCACGCCCTCAGGTGATCGAGGCGGCGTAGATCCCGTCGACCGCGCCCTGCAGCACCGCGTCGAACTCGGCGTCGGACTGTTGGGCCGACAGCCCCTCGCTCAGCGCGCGGCTGAAGCTGGCGATGATCCCGTGGTTCTGCGCCAGGATTTCGTTGGCCTTGTCGCGGCTGTGCCCGCCCGACAGCGCCACGACCTTCAGCACCTTGGGATGCTTGACCAGCGGCTGATAGAAATCCGGGACCGTCGGCAGCGACAGCTTCAGCATCACCTGCCCCTCAAGCCCGTCCAGCGCCTTCAGGATTTCCTCCTGCAGGATCGCCTCGGCCTCGGCCTTGTCCGCGATCGAGATCGTGACCTCCGGCTCCAGGATCGGCATCAGCCCGTGCGCCGCGACCTGACGGCCGATGTCGAACTGCTGCGCCACGATGGCCGCGATCCCCTTGCGGTTCGCCGCATTGATGACCGAGCGTTCCTTGGTCCCGTAGATCCCCGCCTTGACCGCCCGCGCCAAAAGCGCGTCCAGCCCCGGCATCGGCTTCATCAACTGCACGCCGTCGGCCTCGGCCTCCAGCCCCTTGTCGATTTTCAGGAAGGGCACGACACCGCGCTTTTCCCAAAGATAAGTCGCAGTCGGGACACCGTCGATCGTGCGGTCCATGGTCTGCTCGAACAGGATCGCGCCCACCACCTTGTCCCCGGTAAAGGCCGGCGACTTGATGATCCGCGCCCGCATCGCGTGGATCAGGTCGAACATCTGCTCTTCGCCGGAATATTCGCTTTCCGAAACGCCATACAGCTTCAGCGCCTTGGGGGTCGAGCCGCCCGACTGGTCCAGCGCGGCGATGAAGCCCCGCCCGTTGCGTACCTGTTCGGTCATCTTCGCGTTGGTCATGTCCGTCTCCCGAATGTCCCTGTTGGCATAGCCCTCACGGCCCCGCCACTCAACCCATCAGCGCCTTCACGCCGGGCAATTCCTTGCCCTCCATCCATTCCAGGAAGGCGCCCCCGGCGGTCGAGATGAAAGTGAAATCCTCCGCCGCGCCGGCCGCGTTCAGTGCCGCCACGGTATCGCCGCCGCCCGCGACCGAAATCAGGCCGCCCGCCTTGGTCAGCCGTGCCGCCGCCCGCGCGGCCGCATTGGTCGCGGCGTTGAACGGTTCGATCTCGAAGGCCCCCAGCGGCCCGTTCCAGATCAGCGTCCGGGCCTGCGCGAACACGCCCTCCAACTCGGCCACCGTCTGCGGCCCTGCGTCCAGGATCATCGCATCCGGCGGGCATTTGTGGACGCTGACCGTCTGGCTGTCCGCCCCCGCCTTGAACTCGCGCGCCACCACCACGTCGACCGGCAGATGGATCTTGCAGCCCGCACCTTGCGCCCGGTGCCGGATCTCGCGCGCGGTCTCGGCCATGTCGCGTTCGGCCAGCGACTTGCCGACCTCGATCCCTTCGGCCACCAGGAAGGTGTTCGCCATGCCGCCCCCGATCACCAGATGGTCGACCTTGGTCACCAGGTTGGCCAACAACTCGATCTTGGTCGAGACCTTGGCCCCCCCCACCACAGCCACCACCGGCCGCTCTGGCGACCCCAGCGCCGCCTCCAGTGCCTTGAGTTCCGCCTCCATCAGCCGCCCCGCCGCCGCCGGCAACAGCCGTGCCAGCGCCTCGGTTGAGGCATGCGCCCGATGCGCGGCCGAAAAGGCGTCATTCACATAGACATCGCCCAGCTTCGCCATCTGCGCGGCAAGCTCGGGGTCGTTCTTTTCCTCGCCGGGATGGAAGCGGGTGTTTTCCAGCAGGACCACATCCCCAGCCCCCGCCTTTGCAATTGCCGCCGCCGCGACCTCGCCCACGCAATCCGCCCCGAACACGACCTTGCGGCCCAATGACCCCGCCACGGCCTCGGCCACATGGCCCAGGCTCATCTCCGGCACCACCTTGCCCTTCGGCCGGTCGAAATGCGCCAACAGCACGACCTTGCCGCCCTTGGTGATGATCGCCTCGACCGTCGGCCCGATCTTGTCGATCCGGGTCATGTCGGTGACATGACCTCCCTCCATCGGCACGTTGATGTCGACGCGCACCAGCACCGTCTTGCCCGCAAGCTCCATGTCATCCAGCGTTTTCCACGGCATCGCGTTCTCCATCGGTTGAAAGCCCTCCCGCTTTTGGCCCCCCGATCACGCCCGCGTCAACCGCTTAAGACGCTTTGCCCTTTCCTTGGCCGCATGCCGCCGCTACGGTCGCGCCCGACCAAACCAGGAGACACCCGATGCCCGAGATCAAGGATCCCGAAAACACCATCATCCTGACGCTGAAGGACGGCGAAGTGGTGATCGAGCTGCTGGCCGACGTGGCGCCCAAACATGCCGAGCGCATGAAGCAGCTCGCCCGCGACAAGGCCTATGACAACGTGGCCTTCCACCGCGTGATCGACGGCTTCATGGCCCAGACCGGCGACGTGGAAAACGCCAATATGGAAAGCCCGAACTACAACCCGCGCCGGGCCGGCACGGGCGGCTCGCAATACCCGGACCTGCCGGCCGAGTTCTCGAAGCTGCCGCATGACCGTGGCACCCTGGGGGCCGCCCGCTCGCAGAACCCGAACTCGGCCAACAGCCAGTTCTTCATCAACTTCAAGGACAACCATTTCCTGAACGGCCAGTACACCGTCTATGGCCGGGTCATCAGCGGGATGGAGCATGTCGACAAGATCGTGAAGGGCGAGCCTCCGGCCAACCCCGATCGCATGATCACCGTGCGTGTCGCGGCCGACGTCCAGTAACGGATTTCCTGACCTGACGCGTGGGGCAAGGCAGGGCATGTCTTGCCCCGCTGCACATTCAAAGGGTCCGCCATGCGCCTGTTCCTTGCCTGTCTTTGCCTGACCGCTGCGGTCGCAAAGGCCGATCCGCAGCTTGCGGGCACGTACAAGGGCATCATCTGGTCTGTGGGCGACGACGCTCCCGGCACCACCATGCTTGCTGTGGCGGCGGACGGGACGATCACGGGCCGGTATGACTATCTGGACGGCTTCACCCCGGCCAAAGGCACGATCACCGATTGCCGGTTCGCCGATCCGATCCTGACCTGCCAGTGGAATGACGCCTATGGCAGCGGCGCCTTGGTCGTGCGGTTCGACGCGGCCAGGACCTCGTTCACGGGCAGCTGGTACGACTGGTCGATCGAAGGTCGCCACGACCAGCCCGAAGGCGGCTACACATGGACCGGGCGCAAGACCGGCTGACCCCCGCGGATGTGAAGCACCGCCCGTTGACGCAGGGCGCGAAGCCGGGGACAAGACCGCATCCGAAGTCTGGAAAGGACAAGACATGTTTCGCAAACTGGCCGTCGCCCTGACGCTTGCCGCCACGCCGACCCTTGCACAAGAGGCCGCGGACGGCCCCGGCCCGAACCTGGTGATCGAAGTCGCGGGCCAGGCCAACGGCACCGTGGTCATCGACCTTCTGCCCGAAGTCGCCCCCCAGCACGTCGCGCAGATCACTGCGCTGGCGCAGGAAGGCGCTTATGACAACGTGGTGTTCCACCGCGTGATCGACGGGTTCATGGCCCAGACCGGCGACGTGTCCAACGGCAAAGCCGGCGGCGATCTGTCGATGGCCGGCATGGGTGGCTCGTCCAGGCCCGATATCCCGGCCGAATTCACCAACGACCTCAGCTTCCAGCGCGGCGTCGTGGGCATGGCCCGTGCTGCCGACCCGAACAGCGCCAACAGCCAGTTCTTCATCATGTTCGCCCCGGGCGAATTCCTGGATGGCCAATACACCATCGTCGGCAATGTCATCTCGGGGATGGAAGTCGTCGACGCGATCAAACGCGGCGACGGCCAGAACGGCGAGGTTTCGGACACCCCCGACGTCATGGCCAAGGTCACCGTCCAGCCTTGAACAGCACGGGGGTAGGGTGGGCGATATCGCCCACCTTACGCCCAAGCCCACGCCCGCCGCCGGTCAGGACCGCCCCGGTTGCGATCCGTGGCCGGGCATTGCACGCGAAAGCACCCGATCCGGCCAGTCGCCACACTACCTTGCGCGCGGCGGCGGATTTTTCGTCATTCCGCGCAGGCGGTCAGGTCCAGCTGATCCCAGATCTCGACCTCTGGTCCCGCCATCACCGAATAGCGCAACTGCCGGCCCAGATCCGACAGGATCAGCGAGGGCGGGGCCTTGCCGTCGGCAAAGGGCAGGGGGCCGATTCGGCCATTCTCCAGCCCATAGACCACACCCTGCCAGGCCAGGCAGCCCGCCAGCACCGCCTCGGGTGTCGGCCCTTCGGGGGAATGGCGCGGGCAATCAGCGTAAAGCGTGCCCTCCTGCCGGCTGACGCCCATGTTCTGCGCGATCTGGCCCCAAAGCACGCGGCCGTCCATCAGCGCCAGATCCATTGCATGATCGACCATGCCGATCTGCTCCCAGGGTTGGGCCACCCGGAAGCGCAGCTCGAACCCGCTTTCCGGTTCGGTGTAGATCGCCAACGACATCGGGCAGGCCGCAGCGGTCGAACCCGACAGGGCCAGGACCGCCGCCGCCCGCCGGATCACGCCAGCACCACCAGCGCGTGGCGCTTCTTGCCCGCCGTCAGTTTCAGCGGTTCGACCAGATGGCTTGCGCCATAGCGAAGCGAGGGGTCCAGCACGATCTCGTCATTCACTTTGGCGCCGCCCTCGGTGATCAGGCGCTTGGCGTCCTTGCCGCTGGCCGCCAGGCCCGCGCGGACGAAAAGCTGCACGATCCCCACGCCCTCGGCCAGTTCTGCGGCCTCCAGCATGACCGTCGGCAGATCGTCCCCGATTCCGCCCTTTTCGAACACTTCCCGCGCCGTCGCTTCTGCCGCCGCCGCCGCTTCGGCCCCGTGCAGCAGCCCGGTCGCGAGGTTGGCCAGCAGCACCTTCGCCTGGTTGATCTCCGACCCGCCAAGCGCGCCCAGCCGGTCACATTCCTCGACCGGAAGCTCGGTGAAGATCTTCAGGAACCGGCCCACATCCGCATCGGTCGTGTTCCGCCAGAACTGCCAGAACTCGTACGGACTCAGCATGTCGCCATTCAGCCAGACCGCACCCGAAGCCGACTTGCCCATCTTCCGCCCGTCGCTGGTGGTCAGAAGCGGGGTCGTCAGGCCAAAGATCTCCTGGTCAATCACCCGGCGGGTCAGGTCGATCCCGTTGATGATGTTGCCCCACTGGTCCGACCCGCCCATCTGCAACAGGCAGCCATAGCGACGGTGGATCTCCAGAAAGTCATAGGCCTGCAGGATCATGTAGTTGAATTCCAGGAAGGACAGCGATTGCTCACGATCCAGCCGGGACTTCACGGATTCAAACGACAGCATCCGGTTGACGCTGAAATGCCGTCCGATGTCGCGCAGGAAGTCCAGGTAGTTCAACCCGTCCAGCCATTCCGCGTTGTTCAGCATGATCGCGTCGGTCGGCCCGTCGCCATAGGACAGGTAGCGCGCGAAGACCTGCTTCAGCCCGTCGATGTTCCGGTCGATCGCGTCCGGCGTCAGCAGCGGCCGCTCCTCGCTGCGGAAACTGGGGTCGCCGACCTTGGTCGTGCCCCCGCCCATCAGCGTGATCGGCTTGTGGCCGGTCTTCTGCAGCCAGCGCAGCACCATGATGTTCATCAGGTGGCCGACATGCAGGGACGGCGCCGTGGCATCGTAACCGATATAGGCGGGCACCACACCCTTCAACAAAGCCTCGTCAAGCGTCTGATAATCCGTGCAATCGGCAACAAAGCCGCGCTCGAACATCACACGCATGAAGTCAGATTTCGGATGGTAGTTCATGGCCGCCTCGGTCTAGGATGCGCGCGGTATATCTTCGCGGGGATGCCAAGGGAAGATGCGGAAGGACGGGCCACTCTGGGCGCTGGGCGCCATGTCGGGAACATCGCTCGACGGTGTCGATGCGGCCATGCTGCTGACCGACGGCATCACCATCCAGGGCTTCGGCCCCTCGGCCTATCGGCCCTACACGCCCGCGGAACAGGCCACGATCCGCGCCGCCCTCGGCCAATGGCCCGGCGACCCCGCCGTCGCCCCCGCCGCCGAGGTGGTCGAGACCGCCCATGCCGAACTTCTCTCCCGCTTCACCGGGGCCGAGCTTGCGGGCTTTCACGGCCAGACCCTTGCCCACGACCCCGAGGGGCGCGGCACCCACCAATGCGGCAACGGCGCGCTTCTGGCCCAGGTGCTGGAGCTTCCGACCGTCTGGGACTTCCGCACCTCTGACGTGACCATGGGCGGGCAGGGGGCGCCCCTCGCCCCGTTCTTCCACCACGCGCTGGCCCGTTACATCCGCGCGACCGAACCCCTGGCCTTCCTGAACCTCGGTGGCGTGGGCAACATCACACTCGTCGACCCCACGACCGGGACGCCCGAGACCCCTGGCGCGCTCCTCGCCTTCGATACCGGCCCCGCGAACGCCCCGGTCAACGACCTGATGCTGGCACGCCTGGGTCTGACGCAGGACAAGGATGGGGCGCTGGCCGCACAAGGCCAGGCGGATGACGCCTTCATCCAGCAGGTCCTCGGCCATCCCTGGTTCGACGCCGCGCCGCCGAAATCGCTGGACCGCAACAGCTTTGCCGACCTGGTCGACGCGCTCGAGGATCTGTCCGACGCCGACGCCGCCGCCACCCTGACGGCCCTTGCCGCCGCCTGTGTCGCCCAGGCCCAGATCCATTTCCCCGCCCCCGTGGCCAGGATCCTGGTGACGGGGGGCGGCCGCCACAATCCGGTCCTCATGGCCGAACTTCGCCGCCGCATCCCCTTGCCAATCGACCCGGTGGAAACCGTCGGCCTGGATGGCGACATGCTGGAAGCCCAGGCCTTCGCCTATCTCGCCGTGCGGGTGCTGCGCAAACTGCCGACCTCCGGCCCGGACACGACCGGCGCTCCGACCCTGGTCGGCGGCGGCCAGATCAGCCGGCCCGATCCCGTGCCTGTGCCATAAGCATCGGGGTGGAATAGACCACCAGCGCCACCCAGATCAGCCCGAAGGCGACCAGCTTCACCTGGCTGAACGCCTCGTCAAAGACAAAGACCGCGGTCAGGAAGATCATCGTCGGCGCGATGTACTGCATGATCGCGATGGTCGACAGCCGCAGCCGCTTGGCTCCGTTGGCATAGATCATCAAGGGCACCGCCGTCACGATCCCGCAGCCAAAGAGCAGCGCCGTGTCCCAAGGCACGCCGCGCAGGAAATGCCCGCTGCCGGCCGCCCCCAGCCAGACCAGATAGGCCAGCGCCAGCGGCAACAGGATCAGCACCTCCAGCGCGAATCCCTGGTTCGGACCAATCGGCAGCCATTTCTTCAGGAACGCGTAAAAGCCCCAGGTCACCGTCAGCCCCAGCGCCACGACCGGCAGCCGCCCCGCCTCCCAGGTCAGGATCGCCACCGCGACTGCCGCCAGCGCGATGGCCACTGCTTGCGTCCGCCCGATCTTCTCGCGCAGCAGCACCGCGCCCAGGAAGATCGAGAACAACGGATTGATGTAATACCCCAGCGCGGCATCCAGCGCATGGCCCGAGCCGATGGCCCAGACATAGATCCCCCAGTTGACGCTGATCAGCGCCGCCGTCATCGCCCCCATCCCCAACGTCCGGGGCGAGCGCAGCGCGGCCTTCAGATCCCCGGTCCGCCCCATCCACAGCAGCACCAGAATCGCGATGGGCACCGACCAAAGCACCCGATGCGCGATCACCTCGACCGGGGGAATATGCGCCAGCGCCTTCATGTACAGCGGCAGGAAGCCCCACAGCAGATAGGCCGTCAGCGCATAGAAGAAACCGGCCAGGCTGTCGCCCGAGGCAGCGGCGGGACGGGGTAGGGGGGTGCTATCGCTCATGCCCCACCCCTAGCCAAAGCCCCCAGCGCCGGCCACCCCGATCTTGTGCCCCGCACAATCCCGGGTCGCTTGCCCGCGCCCGCCCGCCGACAGGGCCGCGCAACCGCTTCCATGCGCCCCCGCTGCTTCCGTTCACGCCGGCGACAAACCCCAATCCGCAGCACGAGCCGTCAACCCAAATTCCGCTGCCCCCGGCCACCCCTGACCACGAGCCGCACAATCCGGTAGGTCTCCCCGCGTGCTTCACCGACCGGAAGCCCGCGCAACAGCCTTCACGTCCAGCCCGCCCTTCCGGTCACGCTGGCAACAAACCCCGGCCCTAGGCACCAGCAGTCAGCCCAAGCTCCGCTGCCCCCGACCATGCGCCACAATCCGACAGGCCTACCCGCCTGCTTTACCGAACGGCAGTTCGAGGCCCAGCCTTCACGCCTAGCCCGCTCTTCCGTCCACACTGGCAACAAACCCCAGCTCGAAGCACCAGCCCTCAACCCGATGTTTGCCCGCCACACCGGCCAGCCAATCACGCGCCCCGCACAAGGCCACTCGTCTCCCCGGCTGCTTCGCCGACCCGGCGCACCCGCCCTGCCTTCACAGCAGCAAAGTCTCCCCGCGCCAGGCACCAGCCATCGACCCGACGAACGTCCGTCACGCCGCTCCCTGGTCTGGAAACCCTCTGCCCATTCACCTTTGCCCAAATGTCCCCGCCGGAGGCATGCCGCCGCCTGCCACAAGCGACCGGCCGCGCGCACTCCACCCGCCACAGCGCCGGCAAGAACTGGTCCTGGTGGTCATGGACCGGCGCAGCGGTCCCCGGGCAGATGGCCCAAGCCCAGATGGCCGCGCTGGACCGCCCGGCTGCAAACTCGGACTCCCGGCACACGCGCCGGTCCTGCGGCGGCCACCGTGCTAGTCTCGCCTCGGTCCAGCCGCACTTCGAAAGAGCTGCGCGCTCCGCCATATGTCGTCACCCGAACCGCGTAGGACAGGATCGTCCCCGCCACATAGCCCAGCGGCTGGCGCGGGGGATAGACGGCGGGAAGGATGAACAGGGCCGCAAGGACCAAGGTCGCCGCAGCTGCCACCCAGATCGCCAGTCCGTCGCGCCAGCGCGTCTTGCACCCATCAGCTGCCGATGGGCGCAACCCGCCCGTCAACGGAACACCGAAAGGGCCATCCCCCCGCGCTCTGGCATGCGCCCCAACAGATTAACAGAACCTGAACGCCACCAGACAAGTCATTGTTTTCATGGGAGGCGAAGATCTGTCCACGCTGGACAACCACCTAAAGCTCCCAGCCCGGCGGGGCCAGTTCGAACCCCTCGAAGCGGAACCCCGGACTGACCGTGCAGCTGACCAACGTCCACGCCCCGGTCGACCGCGCCGCCTGCCACCAGCCGGCCGGCACCACCGCCTGCACCACCTCATCGCCCAGAACGTCCGGTCCCAGCCGCACCTCGCGCGCCGCCTCCACCCCCAGCGACAGCACCAGCGGCGCCCCGGCATGCCACAGCCAGATCTCGTCCGCATCGACCCGGTGCCAGTGGCTCCGCTCGCCGGCCTGCAAGAGGAACAGGATCGCCGTGCCGCTGGCCCGCCCCGCCACGTCCGGCCCGACCCAGGTCTGCCGATACCAGCCCCCCTCGGGATGCGGCTGCAACTCCAGCCGCCGGATGATGGCCTCGGCCACCTCGATGTCCGTCACACCTGCCTCCATGCGCCGGGGGAAAGCCCCTCCAGCGTCCAGTCGCCCACCCGCCAGCGGATCAGCCGCAGGCAGGGCAACCCCACCGCCGCACACATCCGCCGCACCTGCCGGTTCCGCCCCTCGCGCAGGGTCAGCTCGATCCAGCCATCCGGCACCGACTTCCGCACCCGGATCGGCGGCACCCGAGGCCACAGCCAGGCGGGCTCTGCCACGCCCTGGGCCCGGGCGGGAAGGGTGGGCCCGTCGTTCAACTCCACCCCGCGCCGCAACCGCTCCAGCGCGACCTCGCTCACCACCCCCTCGACCTGGGCGAGATAGGTCTTCTCCAGCTTGTGCCGAGGGTCCGCGATCCGCGCCTGCAGCTTGCCGTCATCGGTCAGGACCACCAGCCCCTCGCTGTCGCGGTCCAGCCGCCCCGCTGGGTAGACCCCCTTCACCGGCACGAAATCCGCCAGCACCGCCCGCTCGCCGTCACGGCTGAACTGGCAGAGCACGTCATAAGGTTTGTTCAGCAGGATAATCATGGCCCTTGCTGCCACGCCCGGGCGCAAAAGCAAACGGGCACCCGAAGGCGCCCGTCGATTTCCTCCTGTGGATCGGAGTTTTTTAACCCCGGACCCAACTGTCAGCCCTTCAGGACCGAACGGCCGGCATATTCCGCCGTCTCGCCCAGCATTTCCTCGATCCGGATCAGCTGGTTGTACTTCGCCAGCCGGTCCGACCGCGACAGCGACCCGGTCTTGATCTGGCCGCAGTTCGTCGCCACAGCGAGATCGGCAATCGTGTAATCCTCGGTCTCGCCCGACCGGTGACTCATCACGTTGGTATAGCGCGCGCGATGCGCCATATCGACGGCCTGCAGCGTCTCGGTCAGGGTGCCGATCTGGTTCACCTTCACCAGCATGGAGTTCGCGCAGCCGGCCTTGATCCCCTCGGCCAGACGGCGCGGGTTGGTGACGAAGAGGTCATCGCCAACCAGCTGGATCTTCGATCCCAGACGGTCGGTCAGCAGTTTCCAGCCCGCCCAGTCGTCCTCCGAGCAGCCGTCTTCGATCGAGATGATCGGGTAATCCGCAGCCAGACCCGCCAGGAACTCGACGTTCTCCTCGATGCTCAGCGACTTGCCTTCGCCCTTCATCTCATAGCGGCCGCCCTTGAAGTATTCGGTGGCCGCGCAGTCCAGCGCCAGATAGATATCTTCGCCCGGGCGATAGCCGGCCTTCTCGATAGATTTCAGAATGAAATCAAGCGCATCACGGGCAGAGTTCAAGTTCGGCGCGAAGCCGCCTTCATCGCCGATCCCGGTGTTGTGGCCCGCGGCCTGCAACTCTTTCTTCAGCGTGTGGAACACTTCCGACCCCATCCGAACCGCCTCGCGGATATCGGACGCGCCCACCGGCATGATCATGAATTCCTGGATGTCGATCGGGTTGTCGGCATGCTCGCCGCCGTTGATGATGTTCATCATCGGCACGGGCAGCACGCGGGCCGAAGTGCCCCCGACATAGCGGTACAGCGGCTGCGCGGTGTATTCGGCTGCGGCCTTCGCCACCGCAAGCGACACGCCCAGGATCGCGTTCGCACCCAGGCGCGACTTGTTCGGGGTGCCGTCCATCTCGATCATCGTGCGGTCGATGCCGACCTGTTCGGTGGCGTCGAAGCCGACGATCTCTTCGGCGATCTCGCCGTTGACGGCCGCGACGGCCTCCAGCACGCCCTTGCCCTTGTAACGGCCCTTGTCGCCATCGCGCCGCTCGTTCGCTTCATGCGCGCCGGTGGACGCGCCCGAGGGCACGGCGGCCCGGCCCATGCTGCCGTCCTCCAGCGTGACGTCCACCTCGACCGTCGGGTTGCCCCGACTGTCCAGGATTTCGCGGGCGTGAATGTCGATGATCGTGCTCATGGGTGGTTTCCTCAAGGCCGAAGGGTGCTCTCCCGCCACGCTTTACCGCCTGGCCTGCCGCAAGGAAAGCCGGTTTGCGTCCTGGTCGGGGGTAGGGTGGGCGATATCGCCCACCTTACGCCCGGCTTCAGAACACCATCTGCACCCGATGGCCCGGCGCGTGGGCCAGGCGGACCAGCGTGACTGGCCCCTCGGTGCCATGGGTGGTCCGTTCCGCCACCAGAAGCGGCGTGCCGGGGGCGACCCCCAGCACCTCGGCCTCGCGCAGGCTGGCCGCTTCCGCGGTGAAGGCGATGTCGCCCGAGACCAGGCTGACATGCGTCACCAGCCATTCGTTGGCACTGACAGTGGAAAAGTCCGGCGGGTCGGGGGGCAGGACCCCGGGGTTCAGCCAGCGCGCCTCCAGCACATAGGGCCGGCCCCCAGCCAGGTGCACCGTCTCAAGATAGCGCATCGGGGCGGCTTCGGGCAGGCCAAGCCGGGCCGCGACCGGAACCGGGGCAGGGGCCATCCGGTCGACAAGCAGCTGGAAGTCATAGGCCAGACCCCGGCCCAGCACGTCCAGCCGGATCACCGGGATTTCCAGCCGCGCCCGGCGCACCGGCAGTTCGGCCACCCGGGTGCCGGCGCGCTTCTTCCGTTCGATCACCCCGGCTTCGGCCAGGTCGCGCAAGGCCCGGTTCACCGTGGCGCGGGCGACGCCGAATTCCTCGGCCAGTGCCTCTTCGCCCGGGATCAACCCGCCCGGGGGCCAGTCGCGGGCACGGATGCGGCGCAGGACTTCGGCGCGGATAGCTTCCCAGCCCAGCATCTACAGCGCCTCGCGCAGGCCGCGCATCGTCGCGCGGAACCGGGCCGCAACCGCGTCGCAGGCGATGTGGCGGCCGCCCTGCACGATGTGACGACCCGCCGACCAAAGATCGGTCACCAACCCGTCGCGGCCGGCAAAGACGAAAGCATCCAGCAACGGATCGCCCGCCATCCCCTCCAGCCGCAAATCGCCAGTATCCAGCGCCACCAGGTCCGCCCATTCGCCAACGGCAATCACGCCACGACCCCGGCCCGCCGCCTGCGCGCCGCCCGCTGCCGCTGCCTCCCACAGCCGCCGGCCGGTGGAGCGTTCGTCGGCGATCACCGCCCGCGCCTTCCGGCCCAGGCGCTGCGAGTATTCCAAAAGCCGCAACTCCTCGGCCAGCGCGATGCGGACGTTGCTGTCGCTTCCCACCCCGAACGCGCCCCCGGCCGCAAGCCAGCCCGGCGCGTCGAAGATCCCGTCGCCCAGGTTCGCCTCGGTGATCGGGCAAAGGCCGGCAACCGCCCCGGTCCGGGCCAGGGCCGCCGTTTCGTCCGGCGTCATCTGGGTGGCATGGATCATGCACCAGCGCGTGTCGAGGGGCAGGTTCCCCACCGCCCATTCCACCGGCCGCGCACCCCAGGCGGCGCGGACCTCGTCGACCTCTGCCACCTGCTCGGCAATGTGGATATGCACTGGGCCACCCGGCGCCATTCCGGCCACCCGGTCCAGCGTCCCCCGGCTGACCGCCCGCAGACTGTGCGGCGCGACGCCGAGGATCGCATCCGGCATCCCCACCAGCGCCCGCCCCGCGCCCTCCAGCACCTGCGCGAAGAGGGCAGGCGAGGAGCCAAAGCGCAACTGCCCCCCCGCCAGCGCCCGCCCGTCGACCCCGCCCTGCTCATAGATCACCGGCAGATGCGTCAGGCCAAGGCCGGTCTCGGACGCCGCCGCGACGATCCGCCCCGACATCTCGGCCGGGTCGGCATAGCTGCCGCCGCCAACCGGGTGGTGGAGGTAATGGAACTCGCAGACCGCCGCAAACCCGGCCTCGGCCATCTCGACCATCGCCTGTGCGGCAATCGCTTCGACATCCTCGGGCGAAAGCCGTTCCAGAAAGCGGTACATCAGCGCGCGCCAGGTCCAGAAGCTGTCCTGTCCGGCCGTCCGCCCCTCGGTCAGCCCGGCCATCGCGCGCTGGAAGGTGTGGGAGTGCAGGTTGACCGGCGCCGGCAGCAGGCATCCATGCCCGGCACCCGCAACGCCGGTCGTCACTTCGATGATCCGGCCGGCCTCGATGCGAAGGCGGACATCCTTGGCCCAGCCGTCAGGCAGCAGGGCAGTGGCGGCGTGCAGGATCATGGCGACTCACTTGACTTGAATTATGTCTAGACATATTAGCCAATCAAACGCGCATAAGGCAAGCCGATGCTCCTGACCCACGCCACCCTTGCGACGATGACCGGAGGCTACGGCCTGATCCGCGACGCCGCCGTGGCGCTTGACGGGGACCGCATCGCCTGGGCCGGCCCGATGGCCGACCTTCCCACCGCCTTCCGCACTTTGCCCGAACATGCCTGCCAGGGCCGCCTGGTCACCCCCGGCCTGATCGACTGCCACACCCACGCCATCCACGCCGGCCACCGCGCGGCCGAGTTCGAGTTGCGACTGCAGGGCGCCAGCTACGCCCAGATCGCGCAGGCCGGCGGCGGCATCCTGTCCACCGTGACCGCAACCCGCGCCGCCTCGCAGGACCAGCTCCTCGCCCTTGCCCTGCCACGGATCGACCAGCTGATCGCCTCGGGTGCCACGACGGTCGAGGTGAAATCCGGCTACGGCCTGACGATCGAGGACGAGCTGAAGATGCTGCGCGCCGCCCGCGAGATCGCCTTGCATCGGCCGGTGACGGTGAAGACTACCCACCTTGCCGCACATGCCGTGCCACCGGAATTCACAGGTGATGCAAAGGGTTACATCGAGAAGGTCGCGCTTCCCTCTCTCCGCGCTGCCCATGCCGAAGGACTGGTCGACGCCGTCGACGCCTTCTGCGAGACCATCGCCTTTTCCACCGCCGACCTCGCCCCGCTTTTTGCCGAGGCCCGCGCCCTGGACTTGCCGGTGAAGCTTCATGCCGAGCAGTTGACCGACCAGCAGGGCGCCGCCTTCGCCGCCCGGCACCAGGCGCTGTCCGCCGACCATCTGGAATACCTCTCCCCCGACGGCATCGCCGCGATGGCCGCAGCCGGAACGGTCGCCGTGATCCTGCCCGGTGCCTTCTACACCCTGCGCGAAACCCAGGCCCCGCCGATCCAGGCCCTGCGCGCGGCGCAAGTTCCGATGGCCGTCGCGACCGACCTGAACCCCGGCTCCTCGCCCCTGGCCTCGCTGACCTTGGCGATGAACCTGGCCTGCACCCTCTTCCGCCTCACGCCGGAGGAGGCGCTCTTGGGCACCACCGCCCATGCCGCCCGCGCCCTGGGCCTTGCCGACCGGGGCCGCATTGCCCCCGGCCTTCGCGCCGATCTTTGCATCTGGGAGGCCGACCACCCGGCGGAACTCAGCTACCGCATCGGGGCCACTCCCCTTCACGCCCGCATCTATGGAGGCCGCCTTGACGCCTGAAATCCTGATCCCCGGCCAGGTCTCCCTCGCCCAGCTTGAACGCCTCTTTCGCGACCAGCGTCCGGCCCGGCTGGATGACAGCGCCAGACCCGGCATCCTGCGGGCGGCCCGCCACATCGCGGCGGCAGCACAGGGCAGCGCGGCGGTTTATGGGGTCAACACCGGCTTCGGCAAGCTGGCTTCCGTGAAGATCGCCCCGCAAGATACGGAAACCTTGCAGAAAAACCTGATCCTCAGCCATTGCTGCGGCGTGGGTGCGCCGATGCCCGAGGATGTCGCCCGCCTGATGATGGTGCTGAAACTCCTCTCCCTTGGCCGGGGCGCCTCGGGCGTCCGGCTTCAGGTCGTGGACCTGATCGAGGCGATGCTTCTCCACCGCATCACCCCGGTGATCCCCGACCAGGGCTCGGTTGGGGCTTCTGGCGACTTGGCACCCCTGGCGCATATGACCGCCGTGATGACCGGACACGGCGAGGCGACGGTGGATGGTCAGATCATGACCGGCGCGGAAGCGCTTGCATCAAAAGGACTTTCGCCGATCACGCTTGGCCCCAAGGAGGGCCTCGCTCTCATCAACGGCACCCAGTTTTCCACCGCCTATGCCCTTGCAGGCCTGTTCCAGGGGTGGCGTGCGGCGCAAGAGGCGCTGGTGATCTCGGCACTTTCTACCGACGCGATCATGGGCTCCACCGCGCCGCTGGAGCTGGAGATCCACACCCTGCGCGGTCAGCCAGGCCAGATTGACGCCGCCGCCGCGATGCGCGCGCTGCTAGCTGGCAGCGAGATCCGCGACAGCCACCGCGACGGCGACACGCGCGTCCAGGACCCCTATTGCATCCGTTGCCAGCCCCAGGTCACCGGCGCCGCAATGGATGTCCTGCGCATGGCCGCCCGCACCCTGGAAATCGAGGCGAATGCCGCCACGGACAACCCCCTTGTCCTGTCCGACGGCCAGATCGTCAGCGGTGGCAACTTCCACGCTGAACCTGTTGGTTTTGCAGCCGATATGATCGCCATGGCCCTGGCCGAGATCGGCGCGATTGCCCAACGCCGGGTCGCGTTGATGGTGGACCCGACGCTCAGCTTCGACCTGCCCGCGTTCCTGACGCCGAAACCGGGCCTCAACTCCGGCCTGATGATCGCTGAGGTGACGACCGCTGCCCTGATGAGCGAGAACAAGCACCTCGCCCATCCGACGGTCATCGACAGCACACCCACCAGCGCCAACCAGGAGGACCATGTCAGCATGGCCGCCCACGGCGCGCGGCGGTTGCGACGCATGGTGAAGAACCTGAACGTCATCCTCGGCGTCGAGGCGATGTGCGCCGCACAAGGCGTGGAGTTCCGCGCGCCCTTGACGACCTCCGCCCCCCTGCAAGCCGCCGTCCGCGCCTTCCGCGCCGAAGTACCCGCTCTCACCGACGACCGCTACCTCGCCCCCGACCTCGCCTGCGCCGCCGCCCTTGTGGCCGCAGGCACCCTCTCTCATGCTACGGGACTCGCCCTCCCCGATCTGACCCCATTTTCTGTCTGAAAATATCCTCTGGGGGTCCGGGGGGCGAAGCGCCCCCGGGGTCTCCACCAGCGATGGAGCCCGCAATGACGAACCCCCGCCACAACCAGCGTGACATCTACCCGCCGACCGGGACCGAGCGGACCTGCAAAAGCTGGCAGACCGAAGCCGCGATGCGGATGCTGATGAACAACCTGCATCCCGATGTTGCCGAGAACCCGCATGAGTTGGTGGTCTATGGCGGCATCGGCCGCGCGGCCCGGACCTGGCAGGATTTCGACCGCATCGTCGCCGGGCTCAAGGATCTGGAGGCCGACGAGACTCTGGTGGTGCAGTCGGGCAAGCCCATCGCCATCGTGCGGACCCATGCGGACGCGCCCCGGGTGTTGATTGCCAACTCGAACCTCGTGCCGCACTGGGCGACCTGGGCGCATTTCAACGAGTTGGATCGCAAGGGCCTGATGATGTACGGCCAGATGACCGCCGGCTCCTGGATCTATATCGGGACGCAAGGGATCGTGCAGGGAACCTACGAGACCTTTGCCGAGGCGGGCCGGCAGCATTATGGCGGCGACCTCAAGGGCCGCTGGATTCTCACCGGGGGCTTGGGCGGCATGGGTGGCGCGCAGCCGCTGGCTGCGGTGATGGCGGGGGCCTGCTGTCTGGCGGTCGAGGTTGATGAGACCCGCATCGATTTCCGCCTGCGCACCCGCTATGTCGATGCCAAGGCCCGGACGCTGGACGAGGCCCTTGCCATGATCGCCGACTGGACCGCTAAGGGCGAGGCGAAGTCGGTGGGTCTGCTGGGCAACGCGGCCGAGGTCTTTCCTGAGCTGCTGGCCCGGATGAAGGCGGGCGGGGTGCGGCCGGATATCGTGACCGACCAGACCTCGGCCCACGATCCGTTGCACGGCTACTGTCCGCTGGGCTGGAGGGTGGCTGAGTGGCGGGCGAAGCAAGAAACGGACCCTGCCGCGGTCGAGACGGCGGCGCGACACTCGATGCGGGTGCATGTCGAGGCGATGGTGGGCTTCTGGAATGCCGGGGTCCCGACGCTGGACTACGGCAACAACATCCGCCAGGTCGCGAAGGAAGAGGGGCTGGAGAACGCCTTCGCCTTCCCCGGCTTCGTGCCGGCCTATATCCGCCCCCTGTTCTGCAAGGGGATCGGCCCGTTCCGTTGGGTGGCCCTCTCCGGCGATCCCGAGGATATCCGCAAGACCGACGCGGCGATGAAGCGGCTCTTCCCGGACAACGCGCACCTCCACCGCTGGCTGGACATGGCGGGCGAGCGGATCGCGTTTCAGGGGCTGCCGGCGCGGATCTGCTGGATCGGCCTCGGGGACCGGCACCGGGCAGGGCTGATGTTCAACGAGATGGTGGCGAGCGGAGAGTTGAAGGCGCCGATCGTGATCGGGCGGGATCATCTGGATTCGGGGTCGGTCGCGAGCCCCAACCGGGAGACCGAGGCGATGCGGGACGGGTCGGATGCGGTGTCGGACTGGCCGCTTCTGAATGCCCTGGTGAACACCGCTTCGGGGGCGACCTGGGTTTCCCTGCATCATGGCGGGGGGGTCGGGATGGGGTTCAGCCAGCACGCCGGGGTGGTGATCGTCGCCGACGGGACGCCGGAGGCCGCGAAACGGCTGGAACGGGTCTTGTGGAACGACCCGGCCTCGGGCGTCTGGCGGCATGCGGATGCGGGGTACGAGACGGCCATCACCTGCGCGAAGGAGCATGGGTTGCGGCTGCCGGGAATCCTGGGGAACTGAGGGCTGTCCACGGTGGACAGATTTGGGTTCTGGTGGGATTTCAACGGGTTGGTCGTTTCCGTTAGGGTGGTGTTAAGGTTTGCACCGGCTGCCCCCACCCATACGTTCCCTAGGGTTGGGGGAGGCGTTCTGTTCCCAACCGAGGTTTCGCGGGCTGGCGGCGGACCGGGGGTTTCACACCCCCGGACCCCCGTGGGATATTTCGGGAAGGAAATGGGCCTTTCTGCGCGCCTACTTCTTCCTGCGGCCGTCCGGCTCCTTCGCTACGCCTTTGAACGGAGTTCCATCCTTCTTGCCGTCCATGAAGCGCCCGTCGGGTCCCCGCTTGGTCCAAGTATCGGTCACTGGATTATGGACCTTAGTCCGATCCTTTACCGAACCCTTTCGGCGATTGTCTCCGCTCGGCGGGTTGGTTGCCATCGACTTAACTCCTCACAGAGCATCCCGAAGCTCTATCACCCGCTTCCGAACGGCCCCCTCAGACACTACGAAGAGACGCGAAAGCGCAGCGCAATCTCCATTTAGGCGGCGGTGGGCCGGACGGAAAAGGTTCAAGGGCATGAGCAAAGCAGCTGCAAAGCCATTTGCTTCGGCCTCCATGATCGGGTCCCGCTCGTCAAGATATGTGAACGGGTCAGTAGCGTTCTCACTATCTCGGTGGACTCGGCCATCGAAAGCGTCAAGGGCAGCCAAACGCGCACGATGAAGGACAAAGTGTCCCAATTCATGAGCGATCGTGAAATTCTGCGTCTCAAGCCGGTCGTTTCCGTTAACCCTGATCACCCAACCGGACTTCGAGCCAAATTCGGGGGCTTTGTCGAGTGAACCACGTTCGTAAGGCAGCATTTCCTTCTGGAAGACTTTAAGCCCAAACTGGCCCGCAAGCACAACGGTGTCGCGCTCAAGGGTAGTGCAAAAGCTCCTCAGCTTCTGCCGTTCCCAATCCTGGATGCGAGGATCCTTACTGAAAAGATAACCACTCATCAGCTGCACCCGGTCGTCGCGCCACAGCTGTTGCACTTCAGGCAGGTGCCGTTGCGGACCAGCGTGTAGTTGCCGCACTCGCCGCAGCTGTCGCCGGTGTAGCCTTGCAGCTTGGCCTTGGTGCGGGCGTCGGCGGTGCCGATGGCGTAGGTGCTGGTCGATTCCGAGAAGCCGCTGACGCGGGTCTCGCTGACCATGGCAGCCATCGGGGCGGCGCTGTCGGTGCCGGTGGCGAAGCCGCCGAAGGCGCTGACACCCTGGCCGCCTTGCAGGACGGTGAATTCCTGCGGCAGGCGTTTGCGCATGTAGCCGGTCGAGGCGACCTGGCGCAGAACCTCCAGCGACTTGGACGCGGCCACGTCGCTCGGCTCGGCGATGTTGCGCTTGCCTTCCTCATTCCCGCGGCCAAGGTCGTCGAAGCTGGCGCCGGTGGGGGCGACATGCGCAAGGTCGGTGCGGTCCAGGTAGCTGATCGCCAGTTCGCGGAAGATGTAGTCCAGGATCGAGGTCGCGTTCTTCACGCTGTCGTTGCCCTGGACCATGCCGGCGGGCTCGAACCGGGTGAAGGTGAAAGCCTCGACAAACTCTTCCAGCGGGACGCCGTATTGCAGGCCGACCGAGACCGCGATGGCAAAGTTGTTCATCATCGCCCGGAAGCCGGCCCCTTCCTTGTGCATGTCGATGAAGATCTCGCCCAAGCTGCCGTCCTGGTATTCGCCGGTGCGGAGATAGACCTTGTGGCCGCCGACGATGGCCTTCTGGGTATAGCCCTTGCGACGCTCGGGCAGCTTTTCGCGGTGCGATTTGATGATCTCTTTCACGATCACCTTTTCGACGATCTTCTCGGCGACGACCTGGGCCTTTTCCATGATCGAGCCGTTGGTCAGGATCTCTTCCGCCTCTTCGTCGTCCTCGATCAGCGCCGATGCCAGCGGCTGGCTGAGCTTGGAGCCGTCGCGGTAAAGCGCGTTGGCCTTGATCCCCAGCGAGTGGGAGAGTTCATAGGCCGCCAGCGTTTCCGCGATGGTGGCGTTGTTCGGCATGTTGATCGTCTTGGAGATCGCGCCCGAGATGAACGACTGGGCGGCGGCCATCATGTGGATGTGGCTTTCCACCGAGAGGAAACGCTTGCCCTTCTTGCCGCAGGGGTTGGCGCAGTCGAAAACCTTGTAATGCGCTTCCTTCAGGAAGGGCGCGCCTTCCAGGGTCATCGTGCCGCAGACATGGTCGTTGGCGGCGTCGATCTGGGCCTTGGTGAAGCCAAGGTGACGCAGCAGGTCGAAGGTGGGGTCGTTCAGCTTTTCCGCCGGGATGCCGAGGGTGCCCTTGCAGAACTCTTCACCCAGGGTCCACTGGTTGAACACGAAGCGGATGTCGAAGGCCGAGGGCAGGGCGGCCTCGATCTTCTCGATCTCGCGCGGGCCGAAGCCGTGGCCGATCAGCGCGGTGTGGTTGATCGCCGGGGCCTGGCCGAGGGAGCCGTGGCCGACGGCGTAGGCGACGATTTCGGCGGCCTGGGAGGTGGAGTAGCCCAGGGTTTCGAGGGCCGCGGGGACCGACTGGTTGATGATCTTGAAGTAGCCGCCGCCGGCGAGTTTCTTGAACTTGACGAGGGCGAAGTCAGGCTCGATCCCGGTGGTGTCGCAGTCCATGACCAGGCCGATGGTGCCGGTGGGGGCGATCACGGTGGTCTGGGCGTTGCGGTAGCCGTGGGCTTCGCCCAGGCGCAGCGCCTCGTCCCAGGCGGATTTCGCAAGGGCGACAAGGGCCTGGTCGGGGCAGTTCGCGTGGTCAAGGGCAACGGCGGGGACGTTCAGGCCCTCATAGGCCGTGCCGTGGGCTGCCGCGCGGTGGTTGCGGATGACGCGCAGCATGTGGGCCGCGTTGCGCTGGTAGCCGGAGAAGGGGCCGAGTTCCTTGGCCATTTCCGCGCTGGTTGCATAGGAGACGCCGGTCATCACCGCCGTCAGCGCGCCGCAGAGGGCGCGGCCTTCGTCCGAGTCGTAGCCAAGGCCCATGTTCATCAGAAGGCCGCCGATGTTGGCGTAGCCGAGGCCGAGGGTGCGGAAGTCGTAGGAGAGCTGGGCGATTTCCTTGGACGGGAACTGCGCCATCATCACGCTGACTTCCAACGTCACGGTCCAGAGCCGGGTGGCATGGACATAGGCGTCGGCGTCGAACTTGCCGTCATGGAAGAAGGTGAGGAGGTTCATCGACGCCAGGTTGCAGGCGGTGTCGTCGAGGAACATGTATTCCGAGCAGGGGTTGGAGCCCCGGATCGCGCCGTCCTCGGGGCAGGTGTGCCAGGCGTTGACGGTGTCGTGGAACTGGATGCCCGGGTCGGCGCAGGCCCAGGCGGCGTGGCCGATCTGGTCCCAAAGCTGGCGCGCCGAGACGGTCTTGGCGACCTTGCCGTCAGTGCGGCGGATCAGCTCCCACGGCTTGTCATCGCGGACGGCCTTGAGGAAGGCGTCGGTGACGCGGACCGAGTTGTTGGAGTTCTGGCCGGAGACCGAGATGTAGGCCTCGGAATCCCAGTCGGTGTCGTAGGTCGGGAATTCGATCGAGGTGAAGCCCTGCCGTGCGTATTGCAGGATGCGGTTGGTGTAGGTGTCGGGGATCATCGCCTTCTTGGCGGCCTTGATTGCGGCCTTGAGGGCCGGGTTCAGGGTCGGGTCGGTCGCGCCGTCCATGCTGCCGTCGAAGGACTTGATCGCGGCGAAGATGTCGTTCAGGCGGGCCTCATGCATCTTGGAGCCGGCGACAAGGCTGGCGACCTTCTGCTCTTCGATGACCTTCCAGTTGATGAAGTCCTCGACGTCCGGGTGGTCCATGTCGATGATGACCATCTTGGCCGCGCGGCGGGTGGTGCCGCCGGACTTGATGGCACCGGCAGCCCGGTCACCGATCTTGAGGAAGCCCATCAGGCCCGAGGATTTGCCGCCGCCCGAAAGCTTTTCGCCCTCGCCGCGCAGCGAGGAGAAGTTGGTCCCGGTGCCGGAGCCGTATTTGAAGAGACGGGCTTCACGGACCCAGAGGTCCATGATGCCGCCGTCGCCCACCAGGTCGTCCTTGACCGACTGGATGAAGCAGGCGTGGGGCTGGGGGTGTTCGTAGGCCGAGGCCGACTTGGTCAGCTTGCCGGTCTGGTGGTCGACGTAGAAGTGGCCCTGCGACGGGCCGTCGATGCCGTAGGCCCAGTGCAGGCCGGTGTTGAACCATTGCGGGCTGTTCGGCGCGGCCATCTGGCGGGCCAGCATGAAGCGCATCTCGTCGTAATAGGCGCGGGCGTCGGCTTCGGTGGTGAAATAACCACCCTTCCAGCCCCAATAGGCCCAGGCCCCGGCGAGGCGATCAAAGACCTGCTTGGCCGAAGTCTCGCCGACAAAACGCTGATCTTCCGGCAGTTGGGCCAGCGCGTCCTCATCGGGGACCGAGCGCCACAGGAATTCGGGAACGCCCTTTTCCTTCACGCGCTTCGAGACGGCAGGGACGCCGGCCTTGCGGAAATACTTCTGGGCCAGCACGTCCGAGGCGACCTGGCTCCAGCCCTCGGGGACCTCGACGGCCTCGTTGCGGAACACGATCTTGCCATCCGGGTTACGGATTTCGGATACGGTGGTGGTGAAAGCCATCGTGCCATAGGCGCCGGTTGCCGCCTGGGTGAACTTCCGCTCGATCTGCATGCCCCTGGTCTCCGTTCATGCGGCCCTGTGGCCGCTTTTCGTTTCTGGTCCCCGGTCCGACCCACCCTGCTGCGCGACGCACAGACAATACCAACCCGAGCCCTGCGGCATGGCCGCAGAGAGGGTCGCATCCCTTCGGATGCCGCTTTGGGGTGCTTGTCTAACCTGTTCGTCGCGGCACTAGATTTAGTGGTATCTTCGACCGCTTCGTCAAAGTGTCGTAATCATCCCCGTCGATCAACGAGAAAATTTGGCACGAATGAAAATTTTGCGCCTTGACGATCAGGGGGACACAACCAGCGATTTCGCCCTGTGGGCGGGGCGTGGATGTGGACAGGTCTGGGGACAGACTTCGCACGGTTTGTGAAGATCGGCGGATTTGCAAGGAATGCGGCCCGGTTGCGGGGCAAGCCTGAAACCCGACCGGGGACGGGAAAACCCCCGGGGACGCGATTCTACCGGGCGGGGGCGGTGCCCGGCGCGCGGGCGGCGGGGCGGTTGATCAAGACGATGCCGGCCCCAACCAGAGCCGACGCGAGGAGAATCGCCCAAGTGATGGATTCGCCAAAGATTAACGCGCCCATGGCCAGGGCCAGGATCGGCGTCAGGAACGAGAAGGACGCCACGGTGGCCGAAGGATAGACCGACATCAGCCAAAGCCAGGTGATGAAGCCCCCCGCCACCACGACCGAGGACTGGAACAAAAGCCCGGCAAGGTGGACCCAGGTCAGCTCACGCACCAAGGGCCCGAACAGGGGTGCCAGCAGCAGCAGGAGCGGGGCCGAGACCAGCACCATCCAGAACAGCTGCATCTCTGGCCCCTCGGCCCGCATCACCGGGCGGCGCGCGACATAGGCCGTCAGCGCCCAGCCCCAGGACGCGCCAAGCGCGCAGAGATCGCCGATCAGGCTGGCCTCGCCGGTGGCGGGGCGCGACAGGATCGCGGTGGCGCATCCGGCAAAGGCCAGCGCAAGGCCAGTGGCCTTGAGCGGCGTGATCCGCTCGCCCAGGCCGAAATGCGCCAGGATCGCGAACCAGACCGGCATCGAATACATGATGATGGAGGCGCGGCCGACGGTGGTCAGGTCCAGGGCAAGGAACAGGAACAGGAATTCGGCCGCAAACACGGCACCGATCAGCAGGCCGGGACCAAGCGAGGCCCGACTCAGATGCGGCGGTCGGCGCTTCCAGACCAGCCAGGCCCAGACGAACAGCACGGCAAGGGCCGAGCGCAGGCCGGCGAAGAACACGGGTTGCAGGCCGGTGTTCACCAGCTTGATCAGGATCTGGTTGAAGGCCAGAAGGGCCGTCACCCCCAAAAGCGCCGCCCCCCCGAAGGCATCAAGCCGGTCCTTGCGCATCGCGGTCTCTCCTGTCGCTGGTCGGGGTTGTGGCACGGGCGGTGCTGCGGCGGCAAGCGGGGGAGGGTGGGTGAGTCACCCACCTTCGGCCGGGGTCTATCCGGGAAACCGCGCTGCGGTCAGGGTGATGAAGGTGCGGACGGTCTCCAGCCCCGCGGCCTCTTTCGCGCGCAGCAGGTCGATCACCCGGTGACGCGTCGCGTCGGCATGGGCCAGGTCGTCCAGGCCATAGGCGACGCCGAACTCGGCCACCGGATGCTCGCGCACCCAGTCCTGCCGCGAGGGGTAGAGGCCCGGCACCACCACGCTGCGGCAGCCGCAGATGGCGGCGTATTGCGAGTAGAAGCTGGCCTCGTCATAGGAATAGAACACCTCGCAGCGGTTGAAGATCGCGGCGATTTCCTCGTGCGGCAGCCCGTCGATCTGGATCGCGCCCTCGGTCTGCGGGATGCGGGGCTTCTGGTCGCCCTTGCGCACCAGGAAGCAGGCCCCCTTGCGGTCGGTGCGCCCTTCGTCGCGGTAGGCGGGGTTCACCGCCCAGAGAAAGAGGTCCGGCGCGCCGCCGGTCAGGTCGGGCAGGTCCGACATCTCGCCGGCGCGGAAGAACATCTCGTCGGGGCCGAACTGGTAGGGATCGCGCAGGCCGGGCCGGTAGAGGAGCCAGCGGACAACGTGGCGGGCCTTCAAGGGGTTGCCCAGCACGATCTCGGGGTAGACGACGATGCTGTCGCGCGTCAGCTGGGCAGGGGTGGCGACGGGGGTGTCCAGCGCGGGCGAGGTTGCAAAGGCGGGCGGGCGCCACAGCCGAGAGGGTCGGCGCAGCAGGTCGCGCGCCCGGTCCAGCAGCTGATGGCGCGCCCGCTGTCGGATCGGCCAGAGTGCTGCCGGCGCGCCCAGCCGGTTCAGCGCATGGACCAGCTGGTGCAGGAAGATCGCGCCGCCCTGGTCGGGGCTGTAGGGTGGGGCCACCACCAGGTAGCGGGGGTTCATTTCTCGGCGGACGCGGTTTCAGATGCCAGATACTCGGCTTCAAGCTTGAGCATGTCCTGGCGCCGGTCCTTCAACTTCTTGGCTGGTGAACCTGCAAGAATTGTCCACGGCGGACAAGACTTCATGACAAGCGAACATGCGCCGACAGCGGAACCGTCGCCGAGTTCCACACCGGGGCAAATCGTGCAGTTCGTCGCGATAAGGACATGCCTGCCAATACGGATTGCGGCGCGGGTCACATGCGTGAAGCGGGCCGGTACGGTTGGGTTGGTCAGGAAAGCCCCTGAGTAATCGTCAGACTGGGCGAATACCGATCCGTGATAGGCGAGCGCCGAGAAATCATCGAAAACGATCCCCGGAGTGCCCCCGGCGACCAGGCAAAGGGGCGCGATATGGACATTCCGTCCGATTTCAACCTTGCCCGACACCACGCAGAAATCATCGATCCGGCTGTTGTCGCCGATCCGCATCTGATCTGCGTTGTATATGGATGCCTTGTCCGAGATGCGCACATTCTTGCCGAGATAGGCAAACCCCATCGCCTCAAGTGCTTCCTGACTTAGATACGCCATCGGTTTTCCTTCAGGTGTTGTCGGCGCGCAGCCAATCCCGCGCCGCCCGGATGATCTGGTCCACGCCCTCGTCCGTCAGCGCTTGGAACATCGGCAGCCGGACCAGCCGGGCCGAGATGTCGTCGGTCACCGGCAGCGCGCCCGCCGCCCGGCCATAGCGCAGCCCGGCAGGGGCCGAGTGCAGCGGGACATAGTGGAACGGGGTGATGATCCCCTGGCCGCGCATATGGGCGATGAAGGCGTCGCGGTCCTCGATGTCGCGCAGAAGGAGGTAGAACATGTGGCCGTTGCCGGTGACGCCGGGCGGCACATGGGGCAGGCGCAGGCGTCCGGTGTCCTCCATCTCGGCAAAGCCGGTGGCATAGTGGTCGAAGATCGCCAGCCTGCGGGCGCGGATCATCTCGGCATGGTCAAGCTGGCCGGACAGGAAGGCGGCGATCAGCTCGCCCGGCAGGTAGGACGAGCCAAGGTCGACCCAGGTGTACTTGTCGACCTGCCCGCGCAGGAAGCGCGAGCGGTTGGTGCCCTTTTCGCGGATGATCTCGGCCCGTTCGACCAGGTCGGGGCGCATCAGCGTCAGTGCGCCACCCTCGCCGCTGATGATGTTCTTGGTCTCGTGGAAGCTGAAGGCGGCCATGTCGCCCAAGCTTCCCGCCGGGCGGCCGTGCAGGGTAGAGCCAAGCGCCTGGGCCGCATCCTCGACCAAAAGCAGCCCGTGTTCGCGGGCGGTCTGCGCCAGCTGGTCCATCGCGGCGGGAAAGCCCGCGTAGTGGACGGCGAAGATCGCCTTGGTGCGGGCCGTCACGGCGCGGGCCGTGGCCACGGGGTCAAGGTTCAGCGTCGCGGGGTCGATGTCGACAAAGACCGGCACCGCGCCGCGCAAGGCGACGGCGTTGGCGGTCGAGACGAAGGTGAAAGAGGGCATGATGACCTCATCCCCCGGTGCAAGGTCGCACAGCAGCGCCGCCATCTCCAACGCGGCGGTGCAGGAATGGGTCAGAAGTGCCGCCTTTGCCCCGGTCATCTCGACGATGCGCTGGTTGCAGGCGCGGGTGAAGGCCCCGTCGCCGGAAAGCTGGCCCAGGTCGACGGCTTCCTGCAGGTTGACAAGTTCGCGGCCCAGGATCGAGGGACGGTTGAATGGTATCTTCGCCAAGATCGACCGCCACCCATAACTCATACGCGCCTGTCCCCAGCTATCACAACCGACAGCGGAATGGTCAAGGCCGGTCCCGTCAGGGCGGCGACGGTCGGCCGGGCGACCGCCGGGCTGGTGGTGGGCAGGCGTGTGCGGGCCTAGCCGAAATGCCGGGCGACGAGTTGCGTCAGCTTGCGGTGCAGCGGCAGGGTCCGGTGCCGGATGTGGATGGCGGCAAAGACCGGCTGGCGCAGGGCCGGAGCATCCGCCACGGCCATGAACCGCGGGGCGGCGATCAGGTCCTGCGCCGTCTTTTCCAGCACATAGCCCGACCCGCCCATCGCCGTCAGCAGCGAGACGACCGAGCCCGATTGGCCCACCGAGACGGGCGAGGCGGCAAGGTCGGGGGTGGTCTGGCGGTGCATCTCCTCGAAGGCCGGGGAGAAATGGGCAAAGACGAAGCGGTTCGCGCGGACTTCGGCCAGATGCGGGGTGTCGGTCGAGATCATCCGGTACGTCACCTCGCCCACGCTGTCGAAATGCAGGTCGGGGTGCGGCTTGGGGCTGAACATGACCGCAAAGTCCAGGATGCCGGTCAAGAGGTCGGCGCACATCTGGTTGGAATAATCCGGCTCGACGTAGAAGGCAGTTTCGGGAAAGGCGGCGCGGAACTCGGCCACCCAGTCGCCCAGGTAGACGGCGGCAAGGTCGTTCTGGATGCCGAGGCGAAGAAGTTGCGCCGCCCCCTGCGGGATCTGGATGCGGCGCTTGGCCTCGTTCCATTCATGGCGCAGGGCGCGGGCATGGGGTTCGAAGCGCTTGCCCTCGGGCGTGAGGTCGGTTCCGGCGCGGGAGCGGTCGAAAAGGCGCTGGCCGACCGCTTGCTCCAAGGCGGAGACGCGGGCCGAGACGGTGGACTGGGTGATCCGCAAACGCTCGGCCGTGCGGTGGAAGCTGCGGCTTTCCGCAAGGTCGAGGAAGGTGTCGAGGAGGTCGATCTGCATGGGCGGGCCGTTGCGTTTGTGGCAGACCCCGGGGGCGCTTCGCCCCCCGGACCCCCAGAGGATATTTGCGGACAGAAAATGGACAGTGATCGGGTTTGTCGATCAATAGCCCGGTTCTGGCCGAATTGAAAGCGGGTGCATTGCAGCGGATAGTGTCGCCAAGTCAGGGAGGCGGCGATGGCGGAATTTGCGTCTGCACGGGTGGTCATCATCGGGGGCGGGGCGGTCGGGGCCTCGGCCTTGTATCACCTGGCCAAGGCGGGCTGGACCGATGCGCTGCTGCTGGAAAAGAACGAGCTGACGGCAGGGTCGACCTGGCATGCGGCGGGCAACGTGCCGACGTTCTCGTCGTCCTGGTCGATCATGAACATGCAGCGCTATTCGGCGGGCCTTTACCGGGGCCTGGGCGAGGCGGTCGGGTATCCGATGAATTATCATGTCACCGGGTCGGTCCGCCTGGGACACTCGAAGGAGCGGTTGCAGGAGTTCAAGCGCGTTGTCGGGATGGGGCGCTATCAGGGGATGGACCTGGATATCCTGGCGCCGGACGAGATCACCTCGCGCTATCCGTTCGTGGAGACGCATGACCTGAGGGGGGCGCTGTATGATCCCTATGACGGCGACATCGACCCGGCGCAGCTGACGCAGGCGCTGGCGACCGGGGCGCGCAAGCTGGGGGCGCGGATCGAGCGGTTCTGCCCGGTGACGGCGGCGCGCTGGACGGGGTCGGAGTGGGTTCTGTCGACGCCGAAGGGCGAGGTGCGGGCCGAGTATGTGGTGAACGCGGGCGGTTATTATGCCGCGCAGGTCGGCGCGATGTTCGGGCGCCGGGTGCCGATGATGGTGATGAGCCACCAGTACATGCTGTTCGACACCATCCCCGCGCTGGAGGCCTGGACCAAGGAGACGGGCCACAAGCTGCCTTTGCTGCGGGATGTGGATTCCAGCTACTACCTGCGGCAGGAGAAGATGGGCTTCAACCTGGGGCCATACGAGAACCCCTGCCGCGCGCATTGGGCGACGCCGGACGATCCGATGCCGGAGGATTTCAGCTTCCAGCTGTTCCCCGACGATCTGGAGCGGCTGGAGTGGCATATCAACGACGCGATGGCGCGGGTGCCACTGCTCGCGCAGGCGAACCTGACCAAGGTGATCAATGGGCCGATCCCCTATACGCCGGATGGCAACCCCCTCATCGGGCCGATGCCCGGCGTGCCGAATGCGTTCGAGGCCTGCGTCTTTACCTTCGGCATCTGCCAGGCGGGCGGCGCGGGGAAGGTGCTGGCGGAATGGGTGACCGAGGGCGGGACCGAATGGGACATGTGGTCCTGCGACCCGCGCCGTTTCAACGGCTGGGAGGATCACGACTATCTGGTCGCCAAGGGGATGGAGGTCTATGGCCACGAATACGGGATGCATTTCCCGATGGCGCGCTGGCCTGCGGGGGCGGACCGGAAGCTCTCGCCGGTCCATGACCGACTGAAGGCGCTGGGCGCGCAATTCTCGCCCTATAACGGCTGGGAGCGGGCGGAATGGTTCGCCGCCCCTGGCGACGACACCGGCTGGGAGGCGACGCAGACCTGGGGCCGCGCGGGCCCGTGGGAGGCGCGGATCAAGGCCGAGTGCGAGGCGGTGCGGGATGGGGTCGGGGTCCTGGACCTGCCGGGCTTCACGCGGCTGCGGCTGGTCGGGCCGGGCGCGCGGGCGCATCTGGCCAGCCTGACCGCGTCGAAACTGCCGCAGCCGGGGCGGATGGGGCTGATCTACTTTGCCGATGACCGGGGCCGGATCGTCACCGAGATGACCTGCCTGCCGTTCAGCGACGAGGATGTGGGCGTCATCACCGCTGCCGTCGCGCAAGGCCACGACGCCGACATCCTGCGCAAGGGCCTGCCCGAGGGTGTCACGCTGGAGGACTGGTCGGACAAGATCCACTGTTTCATCGTCACCGGCCCCAAGGCGCGGGATCTTCTGGCGGGGATCAGTGAGGCCGACCTGACGCTGCCCTGGCTCTCGGTCCAGTATTTCGCCAAGGTCGCGGGCAAGGACGTGGCGCTGGTGCGCGTGTCCTTTGCCGGAGAGCTTGGCTGGGAAATCCACTGTGACCGGGGGGATGCTGCGCATATCTACGACGCGCTTTTGGCTGGGGGGGCCAAGCCCTTTGGGATGAAAGCGCTGAATTCCATGCGCATCGAGAAGGGCTACCGCGCCTGGAAGGGCGATCTGTCCACCGACTATTCGCTGCTGGAAGGCGGGTTGGAGCGGTTCATCGACTGGGGGCATGATTTCCCGGGCAAGGCGGCCCTGGCGGCGGAAAAGCAGCGTGGGGTGAAGAAGCGGTTCGTGTCGTTGAAGGTCGAAGCGGGGGAGTGTGACGCGCCCTATATGTCGACGCTGTGGCATGCGGGTCAGGTCGTCGGCGAGACGACCTCGGGCGCCTGGGGTTACCGCGTGGGGCATTCAATGGCGCTGGGCATGCTGCGGGCGGACCTGGCGGTGGCGGGGACCGAGGTCGAGGTGGAAATCTTCGGCGAGCGGGTCAAGGCTACGATTCTGTCGGACGGTCCGGCCTGGGACGCGAAGAACGAGCGCATCCGCGCGTGACGGGCGGCGGACCGGGGGCCAGCCCCCGGACCCCCGGGATATTTTTGGACAGAAAATGAGGCTGGGTGGTGGCTGATATACCGACGAAAGCGCGGGCGGTGGTGATCGGGGGCGGGGTCTCGGGCTGTTCGGTGGCCTATCATCTGGCCAAGGCGGGCTGGACCGATGTGGTGCTTCTGGAGCGGAGGAAGCTGACCTCTGGCACCACCTGGCATGCGGCGGGGCTGATCGGGCAATTGCGCGGGTCGGCGAACATGACCCGGTTGGCGAAGTACTCGGCGGATTTGTATCGTGGGTTGGAGGCCGAAACCGGGGTCGCCACCGGGATGAAGCAGGTCGGCTCGATCTCGGTCGCGCTGACGGCAGAACGGCATGAGGAGTTGCTGCGGCAGGCCACCGTCGCGCGGATTTTCGATGTCGAGGTGCATGAGATCTCGCCGGGTGAGGTGAAGGCGCGCTATCCGCAGCTGAACGTCTCGGACGTGGTGGGGGCGGTGGCCCTGCCTCTGGACGGGCAGTGCGACCCGGCGAATATCGCGATGGCGCTGGCCAAGGGCGCGCGGATGCGGGGCGCGAAGGTCTTTGAGGGCGCGCTGGTGACGAAGGTCACGACGTCGGCGGGCCGCGTGACCGGGGTGGACTATGAGACCGCCGAGGGGCCGGGTCATATCGCGGCCGATGTGATCGTCAACTGCGGCGGGATGTGGGGCCGCGATCTGGCCGCGCAGAACGGGGTGACGCTGCCCCTGCACGCCTGCGAACACTTCTACCTTGTCACCGAACCCGTTGACGGGCTGAAGGATTTGCCGGTCCTGCGGGTGCCGGACGAATGCGCCTATTACAAGCAGGATGCCGGCAAGATGATGCTGGGGGCCTTCGAGCCCAAGGCCAAGCCCTGGGGCATGGACGGCATCCGCAAGGATTTTGAATTCGACACGCTGCCCGAGGATTGGGACCACTTCATGCCCATCCTGGAACACGCGATGAACCGGATGCCGCTGTTCCAGACCGCGGGCATCCACACCTTCTTCAACGGCCCCGAAAGCTTTACCCCCGACGACCGCTACTACCTGGGCGAGGCGCCCGAGGTGCGTGGCTATTGGATCGCGGCTGGATACAATTCCATCGGCATCGTCAGTTCGGGCGGCGCGGGGCAGGCGCTGGCGCATTGGATCACCGAAGGCGAGCCGCCCTTCGATCTGTGGGAAGTCGACATCCGCCGCGCGCAGCCGTTCCAGAAGAACCGCCGCTACCTGAAAGAGCGGGTGACCGAGACCTTGGGCCTTCTCTACGCCGACCACTTCCCCTATCGGCAAGTCGTCACCTCGCGCGGCGTCCGCCGTTCGCCGATCTATGAGCATCTGAAGGCGCGCGGCGCGGTCTTTGGCGAGGTCGCGGGCTGGGAACGCGCGAACTGGTTCGCGAATGAGGGGCAGGAGCGGGAGTATCGCTACTCCTGGAAACGGCAGAACTGGTTCGAGAACCAGCGTGCCGAGCATATGGCCGTGCGCACCGGCGTTGGGCTGTTCGACATGACCAGCTTCGGCAAGATCCGGGTCGAGGGGCGCGACGCTTGCGCTTTCCTGAACCGCATCTGCTCGGCGCAGATGGATGTGGACCCGGGGCGGATCGTTTATACGATGTTCCTGAATGATCGCGGGGGGATAGAGGCCGACCTTACCGTGACGCGCCTGTCAGAGACCGCCTATCTGGCGGTGGTGCCGGGGGCGACCTTGCAACGCAATCTGGCCTGGATGCGGGCGCATGTCGGCGAGGACTTTGCCGTCATCACCGATGTGACGGCGGCGGAATCGGTGCTGTGCCTGATGGGGCCGCAGTCGCGCGAGGTTCTGGCCAAGGTCTCGCCGAACGACTTCAGCAATGTGGTGCATCCCTTTGGTCGAGCTAGGGAAATCGAGATTGGCATGGGCCTCGCCCGGGCGCATCGGGTGACCTATGTCGGCGAGCTGGGCTGGGAGCTTTATGTCAGTGCCGACCAGACGGCCCATGTCTTCGAGGCCTTGATGGAGGCCGCGCCTGAGGTGAAGCTGTGCGGGTTGCACACGCTGGATTCCTGCCGGATCGAGAAGGCGTACCGCCATTGGGGCCATGACATCACGGATGAGGATCACGTGCTGGAGGCGGGGCTGGGCTTCACCGTCAGCCGCAAGAAACCTGGCTTCCTGGGCCGCGAGGCGGTGTTGCGCAAGGCGGAGGCGGGGCTGGACCGCAGGATGGTCCAGTTCCGGCTGACGGACCCCGAGCCGCTTCTGTTCCACAACGAAGCCATTGTGCGCGATGGGAAAATCGTCGGGCCAGTGACCAGCGGCAACTATGGGCATTTCCTGGGCGGGGCGGTCGGGATGGGCTATGTGCCGGCCAAGGGGCAGACGGACGCCGATATCCTTGGCGCGCGCTATGAGATCGAGGTGGCGGGCCAGCGGCATGAGGCAGTCGCCTCGCTGGTGCCGATGCATGACCCCAACTCGGACCGGGTGCGCGCATGAGGCTGGACCAGCGGCATCAGGCCTTCCACGACCTGCACCAGGCGGGGTGTTTCGTCATCCCGAACCCCTGGGACCGGGGCAGCGCGCGGATGATGGCGGCGCTGGGGGCCAAGGCGCTGGCAACCAGTTCGGCCGCGCATGCCTTTACGCTGGGCCGGCCCGATCTGGGCGGCGTCAGCCGGGACGAGGCACTGGCCCATGCGCAGGACCTGCTGGCGGCGACGGACCTGCCGGTCTCGGGCGATTTCGAGAACGGGTTTGGCGACAGCCCCGACGCGGTGGCCGAGACCGTGCGGCTGGCGGGCGAGGCGGGCCTGTCCGGGATCAGCGTCGAGGATACGCAGATGATCCCCGGCAATGCGCCCTATGCCTTTGATCTGGCGGTGGAACGTATCCGGGCCGGGGCCGCGGCCGCGCGGGCCCTGGGCCGCCCCTTGATCTTTTGCGCCCGCGCCGATGGCGTGATGCATGGCACCTATGACCTGGCCGAGGGCATCCGCCGCCTGCAGGCCTTTGAGCGCGCGGGGGCGGACCTTCTTTACCTTCCGGTGCCGCCGGGTCGCGCGGAACTGGCGCAGGTGCTGGCTTCGGTCACCAAGCCGGTGAATGCGCTGGCGGCGGGACCGCTGAAGCGGTTGACCGTTGCTGATCTGGCAACAATGGGCGTGCGCCGCATCTCGACCGGCAGCCAGATCGCCCGCCTGACCCATGCTGCCATCCGCGATGCCACGGTGGCGATGCTGGACCACGGCCATTTCGACCCGCTTGCCGGCACCGCCAGCGGCGAGGACATCGACGCACTTCTCCTCAAGGGAACTCCCAAATGACCGAAATCGGCGATATCTGCGAACCCGCCCGCAACCGCCGCTCGGGCGGCCGGACCGCCCGCGTCGCACTGCGGGCCGCCCCCCTGGCCGACGATGTGAAGCCGGTTCGTCCCGGCCTGCCCGGCGGTCAGTACAAACCCCTGTCCGAGGCAGGCGTCCAGCAGATCCACGCCGCCGCGCTGGACGCGCTGGAAGAGATCGGCCTGTCCCAAGCCCCCCCGTCAGGCGTGAAGCTGCTGACCGAGGCCGGCGCGATCCTGGGCGATGACGGCCGCATCCGTTTCCCCCGCGCGCTGGTCGAGGACATGCTGGCCATCGCCGCGCGCAACATCACCCTGCATGCCCGCGACCCCAGGCAGGACCTGCACCTGTCCGGCACGAACGTGCATTACGGCACGGCGGGGGCGGCGGTGCATATCGTCGACCCGGTCACGCTGGAGTATCGCGACAGCACCGCGCAGGATCTGTATGACGCGGCCCGCCTCGTCGACAATCTGGACAACATCCATTTCTACCAGCGAACGATGGTCTGCCGCGACATCGCCGACAACAAGGAGATGGACCTTAACACCCTGTACGGCAGTCTGTCGGGGACGACGAAGCATGTCGGCACCTCGTTCTCGGACCCGTCGCATGTCGCGGACTGTTTCGAGATGCTGCACATGGTGGCAGGGGGCGAGGAAAAGTGGCTGGAGCGGCCGTTTGTCAGCAACTCCAACTGCTTTGTCGTCCCGCCGATGAAGTTCGCCGAAGAAAGCTGCATCACGATGGAGGATTGCATCCGTCGCGGGATGCCGATGCTGCTTCTCAGCGCGGGGCAGGCCGGGGCGACCGCGCCCGCGCCGATCGCGCTGACCATCGTGCAGGCGGTGGCCGAATGTCTGGCCGGGGTCGTCTACGTCAACGCGATCAAGCCCGGCGCGCCGGCGATCTTTGGCACCTGGCCGTTCGTCAGCGACCTGCGCACCGGCGCCATGTCGGGCGGCAGCGCCGAGCAGGCGCTGCTGACGGCAGGCTGCGCGCAGATGCACCGGTTCTACGACCTGCCGGGGGGCGCGGCCTCGGGGATCAGCGACTCGAAGCTTCCCGACATGCAGGCGGGATGGGAACAGGGGATCACCAACGCGCTGGCGGGCCTCGCCGGCCTGAACATGTGCTATGAGGCGGTGGGCATGCATGCCAGCTTGCTGGGCTTTTGCCTGGAAAGCCTGGTCCTGGGCGACGACCTGCTGGGCCAGACCATGCGGCTGGTGCGCGGGATCGACGTGACGCCGGATTCGACCAGCCTGGATGCGATGAAAGAGGTCTGCCTGGGCGGGCCAGGGCATTATCTGGGGTCAGACCAGACGCTGAAGCTGATGCAGACCGAATACATCTATCCCAATGTCGGCAACCGCATGTCGCCGAAGGAATGGAACGAGGCGGGGAAGCCGTTGCTCCTTGACACTGCCATCGCGCGCAAGAACTCTATCCTTGCCAAAGCGGGCAGCCGGATCGATCCCGAGATCGACCGCGCCATCCGAGCCCGCTTCAACATCTACTTCAAGTGAGGTCGCAATGATCCCCGCCAACATGCTGAAATTCTACATCAATGGTCAGTGGGTCGACCCGATCTCGCAAAACCGGATGGGCGTCGAGAACCCCGCCACCGAGGAAATCGTCTGCGAAGTTGCCATGGGCAATGCTCAGGACGCCGACCGCGCGATCCTGGCGGCGCGTGCGGCGTTCGACGGCTGGACCTACCGCCCCGCGGCCGAGCGCATCGCGGTGGTGAAGCGGATCCTGGAAATCTACAACGAACGGTACGAGGACTTTGCCCAGGTCATGTCGACCGAAATGGGCGCGCCGATCACCTGGGCGCGCAACGCCCAAGCCTGGGCCGGCCAGGTCCATTTCGAGGCGACGATCAAGGCGGGCGAGGAGTTTGCCTGGGAATACAGCCGCGGCACCACCCGGATCGTGCATGAGGGGATCGGCGTCTGCTCCTTGATCACGCCGTGGAACTGGCCGATGAACCAGATCGCCTGCAAGGTCGCCCCGGCGCTGATCGCGGGCTGCACCATGGTGCTGAAACCGTCGGAAATCGCGCCGCTGTCGGGCACGCTCTTCGCGCAGGTCTGCCATGACGCAGGGGTGCCGGCGGGGGTGTTCAACCTGGTCCACGGCGCCGGCCCCGAGGTTGGCGCGCGCATGTCGGAACATCCCGAGGTGGATATGGTCAGCTTCACCGGCTCGACCCGCGCCGGGACCGCGATTGCCGCCGCCGCCGCGCCGACGGTGAAGCGCGTGGCGCAGGAACTGGGCGGCAAGTCCCCCAACATCATCCTGCCCAACGCCAACATCGCCGAGGCGGTGGCCGCCGGCGTCACCGCGGTCATGTCGAACACCGGCCAGTCCTGCGACGCGCCGACCCGGATGCTGGTCCCCCGCGCCCGCCAGGCCGAGGCGCTGGCCGCCGCGAAGGAGGCCGCCGACAAGATCAAGGTCGGCGATCCGCGCGACGAGGGCACCGAAATGGGGCCGCTGATCTCGAAGCTGCAGTTCGACAAGGTGCAGCGCCTGATCCAGGCCGGGATCGACGAGGGCGCGACGCTGGTCACCGGCGGGGTGGGCCGGCCTGCCGACCTGAACCGCGGCTGGTTCGTGCGGCCCACGGTCTTTGGCGACGTGGTCAACAGCATGACCATTTCCAAGGAAGAGATCTTCGGCCCAGTGCTGGCGATCCAGCCCTATGACAGCATCGAGGATGCGATCGCCCAAGCCAACGACACGGTCTATGGCCTGGCCGCCTATATCGCCGGCCCGGTCGAGGATGCCAAACCCGTGGCCCGCCGCCTGCGCGCGGGGACGGTGAACCTGAACTACCCGGACTGGGACACCTCGGCCCCCTTCGGCGGCTACAAGCAGTCGGGCAACGGTCGCGAGTATGCCGACTGGGGCATCCACGACTTTTGCGAAGTGAAGGGCATCGTCGGCTACGGCGAGGCGTAAGAGACCGATTTTTCGCAGAAAAATCGTTCACGGGGGGATCATGCGTTACGGATACATCGGCCTGGGCAATCTGGGCGGCCACATCGCGGCCAGCCTTCTGAAGGCGGGCCATCAGGTCACGGTCTATGACCGCAACCCCGCCCTGGCCGAGCGGCATCGGGAGATGGGGGCCACCGTCGCCGCCTCGGTCTCGGCCCTGGCCGAGGCGGTGGATCATGTCTTTACCTGCCTGCCCAGCCCCGCTGTCTCGGAGGCGGTGCTGGCCGAGTTGATGACCGGGCTGAAACCCGGCGCGACCTGGATCGAGAACTCTACCCTGTCGCGGGAAGATGTGCTGCGGCTGGCAGGGTTGGCGCGGACCGGCAAGATCAGGCTGCTGGAGGCCCCGGTGACCGGCGGGGTCCATCTGGCGGCGCGGGGCGAGATCACGGTGCTTCTGGGCGGGGACCAGGACCTGATCGACCTGCACCGCCCGGCGCTGTCGGTGATCGGCAACCGGATGTTCCATATGGGCCCCCTGGGGTCGGCGGCGATCATCAAGGTCATCACCAACATGCTGGCCTTCATCCATCTTAAAGCCACCTCCGAGGCGCTGATGCTGGCCAAGCGCGGCGGGCTGGACCTGGGGCAGGCCTGGCATGCGATCCAGGCCAGTTCCGGCAACAGCTTCGTGCATGAAACCGAAGGCGCGCTGATCCTGAACGGGTCCTACGACATCGCCTTCTCGGTCGACCTGGCGCTGAAGGACCTGGGCTTTGCCCTGGGCTTCGGCAAGGAATTCGGCGTGCCGCTGGACCTCGCCTCGATCACGAACCAGACCTATATCGCGGCGAAGGCGGCCTTTGGCGGCGAGGCGCAGTCGCCGATGATCGCCAAGCTGCTGGAGGACCTTCTGGGCACCGACCTTCGCGCCGCTGGCTTCCCCGCCCGGCTGGAGTGACCATGACCGACGCCAACGCCCGCCGCGCCGCGCAACTTCTGCACCACCGCAAGGCCGGCCTGACCCCCGGCGAGCCCATCGCGCCGCCCATCGTGCCCGCGACCACCTTTCATCTGCCCGCGAACGGCACCGGGGCCAATGGCTATTCCCGCGCCGGCACGCCCGGCTGGACCGAATTGGAGGCGCAACTGTCGCTTCTGGAAGAGGCAGAGACGGTCGTCTTCCCCTCGGGCATGGCGGCGATCGCGGCGGCGCTCTTTGCCTGCCTGAAGGCCGGCGACCGGGTGATCCTGCCCGCCGATGGCTATTATGTGACCCGGGTGCTGGCGACCGAGTTCCTGGCGGGGCTCGGCGTCGAGGCGCAGATGCTGGCGACGCGGGACTATGACTCGGCCGACCTGGGCGGGGCGGCGCTGGTCTATATCGAGACGCCGTCGAACCCCGGGCTTGATGTCTGCGACATCGCGGCCATCGCGGCGCGGGCCAGGGCGGCGGGCGCGCGGGTGGTGGTCGACAACACCACGATGACCCCCTTCCTGCAGCGCCCGCTCGATCTGGGCGCGGACCTGGTGGTGGCCGCCGACACCAAGGCGCCGGGGGGCCATTCCGACCTGCTGGCGGGCCATGTCGCGGGCCGCGATGCCGCGCTGATGGCGCGGGTGCGCGATTGGCGGCGGCTTTCCGGCGCGACGCTGGGCCCGTTCGAGGCCTGGCTTCTGCACCGGGGACTGGAGACGCTGGAACTGCGGCTGGAGCGGATGTGCGCAAGCGCCCGGTTCATCGCTGAACGGCTGGCGGCGCATGGGGCGGTGCGCGACCTGCGCTATCCGGGGCTGCCGGGCGATCCCTCGCACCGGATGGTCGGGGGACAGATGGCCAATGGCGGTTTTCTGATCGGGTTTACCCTGGCAGATGCCGGCGTGGCCGAGCGGTTCCTGTCGGCCTGTCCCTATCTGGCGCAGTCCACCAGTTTCGGGGCGACCCATTCCTCGGCCGAGCGGCGGGCGCGCTGGGGCGATGCCGTGCCGGAGGGGTTCCTGCGGCTGTCGGTCGGGATCGAGCCGGTCGAGGAGTTGTGGCGCGGGATCGAGGGCGCGCTGGCTGGGTAGGGACAAAACTTTTCGAAAAGTTTTGCAAATTCCTTCGAAGGAATTTGGTCCCGGCTTATAGGTCGTTCAGGATCCGCGCCGCTTCGGCCTGCACATCGGCCAGCTTGCTGCGGTCCTCGCCTGGGAAGAACCGCGCCCGGGTGGCGGTGGGCAGGGCCTCTGGCGTGGCGATCATCACGCGCGGTCCGTGCTTGGCCGTCTCGGCCTGCCAGCTGCGCGCCAGCGCCATTTGGGCGGCTTTGGTGGACCCGTAGGCGCCGAAGAACATTTGCCCCGCGCGCGGATCGTCCAGGAACAGGGCGGTGCCCTGATGGGCACGCAGCAGGGGTTCGACCATCGGGATCAGCATGCCGGTGGCGCGGGCATTGGTCGCCAGCGACTTGTCCCAGTCCTTCTGGTCCAGGTGCCCGGCCGGGGCCAGCGGGGCGGCGTGGATCGCCGCATGAACCCAGAGGCCCAGCCCGCCCCAGCGGTCATGGATGCTGCGGCACAGGTGCCGCATCGCGTCGTCGTTGGTCACGTCCATCGGCGCCAGCGTCAGGCCGCCCGCGCCCGGAAGCCCGGCGCGTTTCACCCGGTCGTCCAGCTCTTCCAACCCGCCGACGGTGCGGGCCACGGCGACCACATGCCAGCCGCGCAGGGCAAGCTGTTCGGCCAATGCGGCGCCGAGGCCACGCGAGGCCCCTGTGACGAGGGCGATCTTGTCGTTCATGGGTCAGTCCTTCTGGCAGGCGGCGGAGCCTCCGGCGGGGATATTTGGGCAAAGATGAAAGGGCAAGGGGAAGTACTGTTCAAGCCTTGCGACCATAGCCCGCAGTGAGTTCGGTCTGGCGTGTTTCGATGATCTGCCTAAGGAGCGCATTGGGGAGCGGTGTATCAGGGGTAAATAGGACGCCGGATTTCGAGGTCTTGAACGGAGTGCAGTCGATCTGCGGGATGACGCTGCCGGAATGGGGGTAGAGACCGAGGTGTTTCGCAAAGGCCGCGTAGCCCACAACCATGCGGCCCTTCGGCCCCGGCTGGCGGAAGCCGGGCATGGCGTAGGACATGACCTCTGAATGGTCGGGGAGAAGCGCGCGCAACCGGGAACGAAGGTCGGTCAGCGCGGCGCGCTGGTCGTCGGGCAGGGCGGTGATGTAGGCGTCGACCGATGCAGGATCGGCGCTCACTCGGCCGCCTTCATCTCGAACCCTTCCTCGATCTTGTCCGAGGGGGCCACCGGGTAGTCACCCGAGAAACAGGCGTCGCAGAACTTGGGGCTGGCCGGGTCGCGGCCCGCCGCTTCGCCCGCTGCGCGGTAGAGGCCGTCCAGCGAGATGAACTTCAGGCTGTCGACGCCGATCCAGTCGCGCATCTCGTCCTCGGACATCGTCGCGGCCAGGAGCTTCGATCGTTCCGGCGTGTCGACACCGTAGAAGCAGGGCCAGGCGGTGGGAGGCGAGGCGATGCGGAAGTGGACCTCGGCGGCGCCCGCCTCAAGGATCATGTCCTTGATCTTGCGGCTGGTGGTGCCGCGCACGACCGAATCGTCGACCAGGATCACCCGCTTGCCCTTGATCAGCGCGCGGTTGACGTTCAGCTTCAGCCGCACGCCCATGTTGCGGATCTGGTCGGTCGGCTCGATGAAGGTGCGGCCCATGTACTGGTTGCGGATGATCCCCATCGCATAGGGGATGCCGCTTTCCTGGCTGTAGCCGATGGCGGCAGGCGTGCCTGAATCGGGGACGGGGCAGACGAGGTCGGCATCCACCGGGGCTTCGCGCGCCAGTTCCACGCCGATCTGGCGGCGGGTTTCATAGACGGAACGGCCGCCGATGATGCTGTCGGGGCGGCTGAAATAGACGTTCTCGAAGATGCAGAAGCGCGATTTGGCCGGGGTGAAGGGCCGGGTGGAGTTCACCTTGTTGCCTTCGATCACCACCATCTCGCCCGGCTCGATCTCGCGGACGAAATCGGCACCGATGATGTCCAGCGCGCAGGTTTCCGACGACAGCGCCCAGCCGTGGTCGCCGATCCGGCCAAGGACCAGGGGCCGGACGCCCAGGGGGTCGCGGACGCCGATCAGCTTGGTGCGGGTCATGGCGACGACGCTGAACGCGCCCTCGACGCGGCGCAGCGCGTCCTTGATCCGTTCGGACAGGTTCTGCTGGATCGAGCGCGCCATCAGGTGGATGATGCACTCGCTATCGGACGAGGATTGGAAGATCGACCCGCGCTCGATCAGTTCGCGCCGCAGGGCGGCGGCGTTGGTCAGGTTGCCGTTGTGCGCGATGGCGCAGCCGCCCATCGAGAATTCGCCGAAGAAGGGCTGCACGTCGCGGATCGCGGTCGCACCCTTGGACCCGGCGGTGGAATAGCGGACATGCCCGATGGCCAGTTGGCCGGGCAGGGTGTCCATCACATCGGGTTTGGTGAAATTGTCGCGGACATAGCCGAAGCGGCGGGCCGAGTTGAAGCCGTGGTCGGGGTGATAGCTGACGATGCCGCCTGCCTCTTGCCCGCGGTGCTGCAGGGCATGCAGGCCAAGGGCGACGAAGTTCGACGCGTCGGCCACGCCGACCACGCCGAAGATCCCGCATTCCTCCTTCAGCTTGTCGTCATCGAAGGGGTGCGAGCGGAAAGGAGTCATCGTCCGATTCCTGTCTTGGGCGTGCGTTGCGCGGTTGCCGGTCCTTTACGGCAGCCGCGCGGGGCTGTCACGCCCTGAAACGCCGGAAGGACTGCCGATCACCCGTTCGTGGCCGGAGCGGCAGGCGCGGCGGGGGTCACCGGCTCGGGTGCGGTACCGGTGGCGCAGACATTCGTCAGCTCGTTGTAGCGGTCGACGATCCAGCCCGGCGCATCGGTCGGGATGCTTTCGTCGATCTGGGCCTGGAAGTTGGCGAAAACCAGCGCGGTGCGGCTTTCGTCGACCATCGGGATCGCCTGGTCGGCCAGGACGCGGTCATAGACGATGAAGCCGATGGCAATAAGCAACACGCCGCGCGCCACGCCGAACAGGAAGCCAAGCGCCTGGTCGATCCCGCCCAGGGCCGAGCGTTGCACCGCCCCGGCAAAGAGCGGGGTGAACAGCGCGGCGACGATCAGGCCGACGACAAAAACCCCGGCAAAGGCCGCGACGACCGACAGTTCGCAACTGTCGGACAGGAACTCACCCACCACGGGAAGCTCTTTCACCAGGGGCTGGACGCCCGGGGCGAAGTAGTAGGCGGCGATGGCCGCACCGATCCAGCCCAGGATCGACATCAACTCGCGCACCAGACCGCGCGAGAAGGCGAGGATCGCCGAGACAAGGATGATCAGCGCCGCACCACCGTCAACCGCGGTCAGGTTTTCCATCTTCTGTCCCCATTCCCTTTTTTCGCAAGGGCTTATCCTGCCCCGAACATTTCGCCCACAAAGGCCGTCAGGTCCGGCATCTGCCGCACCGTCATGCCGGCCGCCCCCTCGATCTTGGACCCCGAGGGCAGGGTTGCCAGTGAGAAACCAAGTTTCGACGCTTCTTTCAACCTGTTTTCGGTCTGTCCGACTGGCCGCAGCGCGCCGGAAAGGCTGATTTCGCCGAAAAGCACCATCTCGGGCGGTATTGCCACATCCTCGCGCGCCGACAGAAGCGCGCCGGCGACGGCCAGGTCGGCCGCAGGCTCGTTCACGCGCAGGCCACCGGCGACGTTCAGGAACACGTCGAGGCCCGCAAAGGGGATGCCGCAGCGCGCCTCCAGCACGGCCAGGATGGTCGAGACGCGGCCGGAATCCAGCCCGACGACCGTGCGCCGCGGGCTGGCCAGGGTAGAGGGGGCGACAAGCGCCTGAATCTCGGTCAGGACCGGGCGCGTGCCCTCGATCCCGGCAAAGACCGCCGATCCGGGGGCGGGCTGGTCGCGGTTGGCCAGGAACAGGGCCGAGGGGTTCGGGACCTGGGCAAGGCCGCCGCCGGTCATCTCGAACACTCCGATCTCGTCGGCCGGGCCGAAGCGGTTCTTAACCGCGCGCAGGATGCGGAACTGGTGGCCCCGCTCGCCCTCGAAATAAAGGACGGTGTCGACCATATGCTCGACCACGCGCGGCCCGGCAATCTGGCCGTCCTTGGTGACATGGCCGACCAGGATGATCGCGACCCCGCGCCGCTTGGCGAAGGTGACAAGTTCATGCGCGGCGGCGCGGACCTGGCTGACGCTGCCGGGCGCGGCCTCGACAGAGTCCAGCCACATGGTCTGGATCGAGTCGATTACCGCCAGGGCGGGGCGTTCGGCGTCCAGCGTGGTCAGGATGTCGCGCAGGTTGGTCTCGGCGCCCAATTGGACCGAGGCATCCGTCAACCCCAGGCGTTGGGCACGCATCCGCACCTGGGCGCTGGCTTCCTCGCCCGAGATATAGAGGCATTTCAGACCCTTGCGGGCGAAGCTTGCCGCAGCCTGCAACAGAAGCGTCGATTTCCCGATCCCCGGATCGCCGCCCACCAGGATCGCCGAGGCCGGCACCAGACCGCCGCCCAGCACCCGGTCCAACTCGTCGATGCCAGACGAGGCGCGGGGCGGGGCCGCCTCTTCGGTCGCAAGGTCGGTCAGCGGGATCGTGCGGCCCTTGGCGCCAAGGGCCTTGGGGCCAGTGGACAGCGGGGCCTCTTCCACGATGGTATTCCAGCCGCCGCAGGCATCGCATTTGCCCGCCCATTTCCGGTAAGAGGCGCCGCAGGCGGTGCAGGTGAAGGAGGCCGTCTGTTTCATGGCGCGACCCTGCCCCGTTTGCCCTTGGACCGCAAGCTTGTGCGGGGGCCAAGGGTTTTCGAAAACCCTTGCAAATTCCTTCGAAGGAATTTGGCGCCGATCAGCCGGCGGGCTTTGATTTCCACGAGATCAGGACCTGCGCCAGGATGCAGCCGCTGAACAGATACAGCCCCCAGGCGGTCTCGATCGTGACCATGCCCGCGCCCTTCACGATCACGATGTAAAGCGCGATCAGGAAGATGTCGGCCATCGCCAGCTTCCCCAGAAGCTCCAGCGCCGGAAGGGTGCGGGGGGAGAGGAGGTTCCAGTGCAGAAGCGCAAGGCCGATGGTCTTGGCATAGGGCGCGAAGATCGCCAGGAAGGTGACAAGCAGCGCCAGCGCCGGGTCCGTCTCCCACAGCGCCTGCAGGCCGGTGATCACACTGATCTCGTCCATCCCGAAGATCGGCAACAGGGCGGCCCGCAGCAGGGGCGCGAACCAGGCGAGGGGGAAGAGGATCAGGAGGGCGAGGTTCAGGAATTTCATCTTGCGGCCCTGGTGGCTGAGGGCGGGACTGGAGGGTTTCACACCCTCCAGACCTCCCGTGGGATATTTCAGGAAGGGAAAGCGGCTGGCGGCGTCAGCGGATAGCAGCGATCGGCCCTTCGGCGCGACCATGGATGAACTGTTGCACGTAAGGATCCGGCGTGGCGTCCAATTCACTGACCGGGCCGGTCCAGCGGATCACGCCGCCATGCAGCATCGCCACGTTGTCCGCAATCGCGCGGACCGAGGACATGTCGTGGGTGATGGTCATGGCCGTGGCCCCCATCTCGGTCACGATCTCGCGGATCAGGGCGTTGATCACGCCGGCCATGATCGGGTCAAGGCCGGTGGTGGGTTCGTCGAAGAAGATGATCTCGGGGTTCGCCGCGATGGCGCGGGCGAGGCCGACACGTTTCTGCATCCCGCCCGAAAGCTCGGCGGGGAAAAGGTCGGCGGTCTCGGGTTTCAACCCGACGCGGCGCAGTTTCTCGATGGCAATCTCGCGCGCCTGGGGTTTCGGCAGCGGCTTTGCCCCCCGGACCAGGCGGAAGGCGACGTTTTCCCAGACCTTCAGCGAATCGAAGAGGGCCCCGCCCTGGAACAGCATCCCGAACCGGGCCAGAAAGGCGTCGCGGTCGGCTTTCGTCACGTCCTGGCCGTCCAGCGTGATCGTGCCGGAATTCGGGCGGACCAGCCCCAGAATGCATTTCAGCAGGACCGACTTGCCCGTCCCCGACCCGCCGATGATCACCATCGAGGTGCCCGAGGCCACCGTCAGGTCCACCCCCTGCAGCACCCGGTTCTCGCCGAACCGCTTATGGACGCCCGAAAGTTCGATCATGAGGTGAAGAACACCTCGGTCAGGACATAGTTCGACGCAAGGATCAGCACGCTGGCCGAGACCACCGCCGCCTTGGTCGCCGCCCCCACGCCCTGCGCGCCCCGGGCCGAGGTCATGCCGTGATAGCAGCCCATCAGCGCCACGATGAAGCCAAAGACCGCGCCCTTGACCAGACCCGAGCCAACGTCCCAGCCTTCCAGGAAATCCACGGTGTTCTTCAGATAGACGGCCGAGTTGAAGTCCAGCCGCGTGATCCCGACCAGCCAGCCGCCCATGATCCCGATGGCATCGCCCACCGCGACCAGGACCGGCATCGACAGGGTCGCGGCCAGGACGCGGGGCACGGCCAGGTATTTCAAGGGGTTGGTCGAAAGGGTCACCAGCGCGTCGATCTGCTCGGTCACCTTCATCGTGCCGATCTCGGCCGCGATGGAGCTTGCGACCCGTGCGGCCACCATCAGCCCGCCAAGGACGGGACCAAGCTCGCGGGTGATGCCGATGGCGACGATCGAGGGGACCACGGTTTCCGCGTTGAAGCGGCTGCCGCCGGCATAGATCTGCAAGGCGAGGGCGCCGCCAGTGAAGATTGCGGTCAGCGCGACCACGGGCAGCGAGAACCAGCCGATCTGCAGGATCGCATGGCCCAATTCGCGCAGGTAGAAGGGCGGGCGCAGGATATGGGCAATGACCTGCGCCGCGAACAGGGCGACCCGGCCGACCGAAGCCAGCGCCAGCAGGACAGGACGGCCGATGGCGCCAAGCGCCGCCGTCACGCGGCCCCCTCCTGATGGCGGCGGGCATAGCGGGACCCAAGGCCGGTCAGGATCTCGTAGCCGATGGTGCCACCAAACTCGGCCAGGGCGTCGACGCCCTGATGCGGGCCCAGGATGTCCAGAAAGCGCGGCACTTCGGGCAGGTGGGTGATGTCCACCGTGATCAGGTCCATCGAGACGCGACCGACCAGCGGGCAGGGCGTGTCCCCATCCCAAAGCTGCGCCTTGTTCGACAGGGTGCGCGGCAGTCCGTCGGCATAGCCGCCCGAGACCGTGGCGATGATCGAGGGCTTGTCCGCAATCCAGGTGCAGCCATAACCCACGGCCTCGCCCACCTCGACCTCGCGGGTCTGGATCACGGGAAGCGAGAGCGTGACCACGGGATGCGCCGCCGCATGGGGCAGGCCGCCATAAAGCCCGACGCCGGGGCGGGTCAGGTCGAAGTGATAGCGCGGCCCCAGAAGGATGCCGCCCGTGGCCGCCAGGCTGCGCGGCAGGCCGGTGCCGTCGGTCATCGCATGAAAGGCGCGCAACTGCGCCTCGTTCAGGGGATGGTCGGGTTCGTCCGCACAGGCCAGGTGGCTCATCAGCAGTTCGGGGCCGGCATCGACCAGGATGGGGGCCACGGCCTGCCATTCCAGCATCTCGACGCCAAGGCGGTTCATGCCGGTGTCCAGTTGCACCCCGAACGGATGGCCGGGCAGCGATTCCAGATGGCGGGTGATCTGGTCCAGGCTGTTCAGCATCGGCGTCAGATCAAGGTCGAAGATCATCTCGGTGTCGCCGGCCATATGCCCCGACAGGACCGCGATCTGCGGTCCCGGCCCCAGGGCCTGGCGCACCGCCGCACCTTCCTCGGCATAGGCGACGAAGAACCGGCGTGCGCCCGCCTGCGCCAGCGCGCGGGCGACCCGCGTCACGCCCAGCCCATAGGCATCAGCCTTTACCACTGCAGCCGTCTGCACCTCTGGCCCGGTCAGGCGGTCCAGCGCGCGCCAGTTGGCGGCAATCGCATCAAGATCAATCGTCAGGGTTGCAGTCGACATGGCCGCTTCTTTCGACCGGGCGCGGGCCGTGGTCAAGGGAAAAGCAAAGGTGCGGCACCGGCGGGGGTTGAGGTTGGCCCACGGCCGCGCAAGGGTGGCCGGATGAGTACCCATGACCACACGCCGACGGACGAGGCGGCGGATCTCTGGCTGACGGTCCTGTGCTGGATCGGGCTGGGCGTCGCCACGCTGGACGCCTTTGTGCAACCCCTGCCGGCGGGCCTGACCTGGGCCGCGCTGGGGCTGGCTTTCCTGACCGGGGGCCTGCCCGCCGCCCGCTCGGCGCTGAACGAGTTGTGGCACGACCGCCGGCTGGACATCGACCTTCTGATGGTCGTCGCAGCACTTGCGGCGGCGGCGGTCGGCGCGGCGCTGGAGGGGGCGGTCCTGCTGGCCCTGTTCTCGCTGTCGCAGACGCTGGAGCATCGGGCCATGGGCAAGGCCCGCCGCGCGGTCGAGGCGCTGATGCAGTTGCGCCCCGAAACCGCCCTGCGCGAGGGGGCGGGGGGCGTGGTCGAGGAAGTGCCGGTCGCCGACCTGGTGCCAGGTGACCGGGTGATCCTGCGCCCCGGCGCGCGGGTGCCGGTCGATGGGCGCGTGGTGGCGGGCAGCGGGCACATGGACGAAAGCACCGTGACCGGCGAATCGCTGCCCGTGCGCAAGGACCACGGCAGTCCGGTGCATGAGGCGACGGTGAACCTGGACGGCATCCTGACGGTCGAGGTGCTGCGCCCGCTTGCCTCCAGCACGGTGGCCCAGATGATCAAGCTGGTGACCGAGGCGCAGGCGATGAAATCGCCGTCCGAGCGGTTCTCGGACTGGTTCGGGCAGCGTTATACGATCCTGGTGCTAGTGGGGTCGGTCCTGTCCTGGTTCGGCTTTCGCGCGATGGGCCATGACGGGGGCGAGGCGCTTTATCGCTCGGCCACGCTTCTGGTCGCGGCCAGCCCCTGCGCGGTGGTGATCTCGGTCCCGGCGGCGATCCTGTCGGCGCTCTCGGCGGCGGCGCGGGGCGGGGTCCTGTTCAAGGGGGGCGCGGCACTGGAGACATTGGCCGAGGTCCGCACCTTTGCCTTCGACAAGACCGGCACGCTGACCACGGGGCAGGCCGTTGTCACCGCCGTAACCGCGCTGGAGAGGGACGAGTCCGGTTTCCTGGCACTGGCCGCCGGGCTGGAGGCGCAGTCCGAACACCCGATCGCCGCCGCGATCCGCGCCCATGCGGTGGCGCGGGGCCTGACCCCGGTCGCGGTCCGCGACATGCGCGCCCATCCCAGCGAGGGGATCACTGGCCAGGACGGCGAAGGCCCGGTCTGGGCCGGCAATGCCCGGATGCTGGCCGCCCAGGGTGGCCAACTGCCCGATGCTCTGGCAGACCTGGCTGACGGGGCCGAAACGTTGGTCCTGGTCGGGCGCGGTCCGCGCGTGCTGGGCGCGGTGACCGTGGCGGATGCCCCTAGGGAAACTGCGGCCCGGGCGGTGGCGGCGTTGAAAGCCTCGGGTGCGGCGATCCTGATGATGACCGGCGACCGCCCGGCCGTGGCGCAGCGCATCGGCGCGCGGCTGGGCCTGGCGGCGGACGAGATCCACGCGGGCCTCTTGCCGGCCGACAAGGTGCAACTGGTCGATCAGGCGGCGCAGCGGGGCAGGGTCGCCTTCATCGGCGACGGGGTGAACGATGCCGCGGCGCTGGCACGGGCCGATGTCGGCGTGGCGATGGGCGTCGCCGGCAGCGAGGTCGCGCTGCAGGCCGCCGATGTGGCGCTGATGGCCGAGGACCTGCAGAAGCTGGCCGCCGCGCAGGCTCTGGCCCGTCGTGCGGCGCGGATCATCCGGCAGAACCTGACGCTGGCGCTGGGGGCCATGCTGGTGCTGGTGGTGGGCAGCCTGTTCTTCGAACTGCCCTTGCCGCTGGCGGTCCTGGGGCACGAAGGCGGCACGCTCTTGGTGGTGCTGAACGGCTTGCGCCTGTTGGCCGACCCGATCCGGTCGCGCTAAGGGCGCGGCAGCGTAGGGTGTGCTTCCAGCGCACCCGTCCTAGCGACCCAGTGCGCGGTCCAGATGCACATAGCCGCCGTCGACAAACAGCCATTGGCCGGTCGTATGGCTGGCCTTCGCCGACAGCAGGAACACCACCGTCGCGGCGATCTCGGCATCCGTGGTCATTCGCTGGCCCAGCGGGATACGCGCGGTGATCAGCGCCTCTTGCGCGGTCGGATCGGCGAAGCTGTCCAGCCATTGCCGGTACATCGGCGTCATCACCTCGGCCGGGATCACCGCGTTGACCCGCACTCCATCCGCTGCCAGTGCTGCCGCCCATTCCCGCGTCAGACCGAGTTGCGCCGCCTTTGCCGCGACATAGGCCGACGTGGACCCCTGGCCGGTCAGCGCGGTTTTGGACGCGATGTTGACGATCGCCCCCCTGGCGGCCTTGAGGTCCGCCAAAAGAAGATGCACCAGCGTGTAGTAATGCAGGAGGTTCTGGTCCAGCGAGGCGCGAAACGCCTCGGGCCCGGCCTCAAGCCCCACCCCGTCATTGGTGCCCGCGTTGTTCACCAGCCCGTCGATCCGCCCGAAACGGCCCCGCGCCATCGCGACCGCGCGGCGGCAGTCCTCGTCGCGCGCAAGGTCGGCCAGGATCACGGTCGCCTCCGGTTGCAGGGCGGTCAGCCTTGCCAGGAAACTGTCGGGCGGCGCGTGGCGCGTGAAGATCACCGGCACCGCGCCTTCCTCGGCCAGCGCCAGGCTGATCGCCGCGCCGATCCCCGACCCGCCGCCGGTGACCACCACCACCTTGTCCTTCATCCCCAGATCCATGGCCTGCCCCCGCGCAGTCGGTCAAGACTGCCCCAGCCGCCCGTGCTTGGAAAGGGGGCCGCCATCGGGGCATCGAGCCCCTCAGGCGGCGCTGCCGGGGAAGAACCGGGACGCGGCGGCGCCGGGTGTCAGAAGCCGACGTCCGGCCCGCCCGAGCCCTGCCATGGCTTGGCCAGGTTGCCGAACCGGGTGAACCGGCCTTCGAACGACAGTTCCACCGTGCCGATGGGACCGTGGCGCTGCTTGCCGATGATGACCTCGGCCTTGCCATGCACCGATTCCATGATCGCCTGCCATTGGGCCATCTTTTCCAGCTCGTGATCGCCGGGCTTTTCGCGTTCCTTGTAGTACTCGTCGCGGTAGACGAACATCACGACGTCGGCGTCCTGCTCGATCGAGCCGGATTCCCGCAGGTCGCTGAGTTGCGGCCGCTTGTCCTCGCGGCTTTCCACCGCACGGCTAAGCTGCGACAGGGCGATGACCGGGATGTTCAGCTCTTTCGCGATGGCCTTCAGCCCTTGGGTGATCTCGCTGACTTCCTGCACCCGGTTTTCCTTGGACGACCCTTTCAGAAGCTGCAGGTAGTCGATGATCAGCACATCCAGCCCATGCGTCCGTTTCAACCGCCGGGCGCGGGCCGCGACCTGGCTGATCGGCAGGGCGGGGGTGTCGTCGATGTAAAGCGGGCAAGCTTCCAGCGCCTTGGCGGCCTCGACGAAGCGGCGGAATTCCTGTTCGGTCATGTCGCCGCGGCGGATCTGTTCCGAGGGCACTTCGGCCGCCTCTGACAGGATACGGGCGGCCAGCTGCTCGGCGCTCATTTCCAGGCTGAAGAACCCGACGACCCCGCCTTCCACCGCCCCCTCGCCGCCATCCGGCAAGCGGCCGCGCTTGTAGGCCTTGGCGATGTTGAAGGCGATGTTGGTCGCCAGCGAGGTCTTGCCCATCGACGGACGGCCGGCAAGGATCAGCAGGTCCGAAGGGTGCAGCCCGCCCAGCTTCTTGTCCATGTCAATGAGGCCGGTCGAGATGCCGGCAAGGCCCCCATCGCGCTGGTAGGCCGCATTGGCCACATTCACTGCGTCGGTTACAGCCTTGAGAAAGCTTTGAAAACCGCGTTCCGCAACGCCCTGTTCGCCCAGCTTGTAAAGCCGCTGTTCGGCCTCGATGATCTGGTCCTTGGGTTCCGAGGCCACCTCGACCTTGGCCGCCTGGGCCGAGATGTCGCGGCCAAGCTGGATCAGCTCGCGCCGGACGGCCAGGTCATAGACCATCTGCGCATAGTCCCGTGCGGCATAGGCCGAGATCGCCGCCCCCGCCAGCCGCACCAGGTAGGACGGCCCGCCCAGTTCGCGCAGCCCCGCGTCATCCTCCAGAAACGCCTTCAGCGTGACTGGCGAGGCCAGGGCGTTCTTCTGGATGCGCGCGGCCGCCACCTCGAAGATGCGCTGGTGGACGGGGTCGAAGAAATGCTCGGCCTTCACCAGGCTGGAGATGCGGTCGAACACCTCGTTGTTGGTCAGGATCGCGCCCAGAAGCTGTTGTTCGGCTTCGATATTATGGGGAAGCACCTCGGTCTCGGGGGCTGCCTGCGCCGGCACCATGGGACGTAGGGCGGTAATCTCGGTCATGTCTGCCTCCTGCCGTCGCCTTCTCTGCCCTATCCGGGGCGGGTCCGGCAATCCCGGGACATCCCTGTGGACAAGGCGGGGCGACTCGCTTGGTGTTGTGAAGTCCCGGCTTCAGCCTACCACATTTCGGCCGGCGACTGTGGGCAGATCGAGTCGCGGGGACTTGTCCCCAGGTCCGCCCACAGATCTGCCCACCGCTTTTCCGTCATTCCTCGCCGCGTCAGGCGGGTTTCCGCGCCTCTTGCCAGGCGCGGGGCGCTTGCAGGAAGCTTTCCACCTCGGCCAGGGTCGTTTCGTCAAATGACCCCTGCGCCCGCGCCTCGGCCAGGACGTCCCACCAGGTGCACAGGTGATGCAGCTTCACGCCATGGGCACCCAGCTTCGCCTCGGTGTCCGGGAAGATGCCGTAGTAGAAGATCACCGCCGTATGGCCGCAGGTCGCGCCCGTCTCGCGGATCGCATCGACGAAGGAAAGTTTCGAGCCGCCATCGGTGGTCAGGTCCTCGACCAGCAGCACACGCTGGCCTTCGGTCATCGCGCCCTCGATCCGGGCGTTGCGGCCATAGCCCTTTGGCTTTTTGCGCACATAGGTCATCGGCAGGGCCAGCCGTTCGGCCACAAGCGCGGCAAAGGGGATGCCGGCCGTCTCGCCGCCGGCGATATTGTCGAAGGCCTCGAACCCCGCCTCGCGCATCACCGTGACCGACAGGAAGTCCATCAGGGTCGAGCGGATGCGCGGGTAGCTGATCAGCTTGCGGCAGTCGATATAGGTCGGGCTGGGCAGGCCGGAGGCCAGCGTGAACGGCGTTTCCGCGTTGAAGTGGACCGCCTTGATCTCCAACAGCGCGCGGGCGGTCAGGCGGGCGATTTCTTCTTTCGGCGGGAAGGCAGAGGGGATCATGCGGGGGTCCTTTCGGGCGGGCTCATCGTGCGACTGCGTCTTCTCCTCGCGGGCGACGAGTGACGAAGTCATCGAGGAGCGGTCAGGTCACGACGTGCCAATGCACGGGGAAACCGGGTTGGAAAACGGTGACGGGGCCGGGGTCGGCGTGGATCTTCTCGGGCCAGACGCAGGCCTCCGCCCGCTTTTCCAGCCGGATCGTGCCCTCGTTCACCGGCAGGCCATAGAAGGCCGGCCCGTGGCGCGAGACGAACCCTTCCAGCCGGTCCAAAGCGCCCTCTTCCTCGAACACATGCGCCAGCAGGGACAGGGTGTTGGTCGCCGTGAAGCAGCCCGCGCAGCCGCAGGCATGTTCCTTCAGCGCATCGACATGCGGCGCGCTGTCGGTGCCCAGGAAATACCGGGGCGAGCCAGAGGTCGCGGCCCGGCGCAGCGCCAGCCGGTGCTTTTCGCGCTTGGCGACCGGCAGGCAATAGTAGTGCGGCTTGATCCCGCCCGCGAGGATATGGTTGCGGTTGATGATCAGGTGATGCGTGGTGATCGTTGCCGCCAGACTGTCCCCACCCTCGGCCGCATAGGCCACGCCCTCTTCGGTCGTGATATGCTCCATCACCACCCGCAATTCGGGCAGGCGGCGGCGCAAGGGGTCAAGGACCGTGTCGATGAACACCGCCTCGCGGTCGAAGATGTCCACGTGGCTGTCCGTCACCTCGCCGTGCGTGCAAAGCGGCAGGCCGATCCGCGCCATCACCTCCAGCACCGGCATGACCTTGGTCAGGTCGCGCACCCCGGAATGCGAGTTCGTCGTCGCCCCCGCAGGATACAGCTTTACCGCCTTCACCAGGCCCGAGGCCGCGGCGCGTTCCACATCCGCGGGATCGGTGCCCTCGGTCAGGTACAGCGTCATCAGTGGCTCGAAAGCCATGCCCTTGGGCAGGGCGGCCAGGATGCGCGCGTGGTAGGCGCGGGCATCGTCCAGTGTCACCACCGGCGGCACCAGGTTCGGCATGATGATCGCCCGCGCGAAATGGCGGGCGGTCTCGGGCAGGACGGCCTGCAGCATCGCGCCATCGCGCAGGTGCAGGTGCCAGTCGTCGGGGCGGGGTAGGGTAAGGCTGAGCATGGTCCGGCAGGTAACGTAAACCCGACCCCGTTTCCAGTGGCATCGCATGGCCTATTGCGACAGGATCGCCGCAAATCAGGAGACCGCCATGTTCCGCCCGTTCCTCGTCCTTGCCTGCCTGTCCCTTCCCGCCGCCGCGCAAGAGATCGACTGTGCCGATGCCATGGCGCAGATGGATCTGAACCAATGCGCCTATGACGATTGGGAAGCCGCCGATGCGCAGTTGAACGACGCCTATCAGGACGCGATGGACCTGTTGCGGGACTGGGACGCCAACCTTCCCGCCGACGAGCAGGGCGGGGCCGAGGCCCTGCGCGAAGCGCAGCGCGCCTGGATCACCTTCCGCGACCAGGCCTGCGCGGCCGAAGGCTATGCGATGAAGGGCGGCAGCGCCGAGCCGCTGCTGGTCTATGGTTGCATGCGCGTCCTGACCGAAGAGCGCACCGCCCACCTTACCGGCATGGTCGACGCTTACCGCTGATCACGCGCCGTTCAGGCTGGGCCGTCCCGGACCCAAAGAACGGAAGGGCTGGGCGTTCCCCCATGCGTCAGCGCAGGACATCTCCTCTGCGCGACAGTAAAGGCGGCGACACCGCGTCAGGGAAAGGGTCAACCAGACCACCCTGCGGCGCTAGTCCTCCAGTCCGGTCAGTTCGGCCAGCCGTCGGGCATAGCGCGGCGCGTTTAGCCGTGAGGTGACCGAGCGGCAGATCATGATCTCGCGCTGGCGGTGGCCCTGCAGCCGGGCTGCCGCCAGGATCGCCCGCAGATAGCTGCCGTTCGACCGCCGCCCGCGCCAGAGCCACGAGAAATAGGCCGGCGAGAACTTGCCCTCCATCGCGGCTTCCAGGATCCGGTCCAGGATGCGCATTTCCTTCAGCGTGTCCTCGGTCCCCTCGCCGGTGTGGCGGGCGTGCAGGGGCGTGACCCAGGGCCGCTGGAACAGGGCGGCGTGCATCGCATCTGGCCGGTGCAGGGGATCGTGGATCAGCCAGACGCGCGAGGCGCTTTCGGTCATGTCGGGGGCATAGCCATAGCGGCTGCGAAAGTTGATCCGGCGCGCGGTGCGGTGGCGTTCGTCCCAGCCGGCCAGGGCGGGGTCCAGCGTGGCGCGTGGGGCGACCAGCACCAGTTCCGCCCCGGGCGCGGTGATCGAATAGGCCGCCGCCGCATAGCCCGCCGGCCCGGCGCCGTAAAAGATCACCCGGTCGAAATCCTCCAGGAACCCGTCATCGGCCAGCCGGTCGAAATAGCGAAACACCGCCGGATCGCGCCACCAGGTCTCGCCGTCAGCCAGGATGGTCAACAGCGACCAGCCCCGCGCCTTGGCCATCTGGTAGAACTCCGGCAGATTGTCAGCCCGGTCCTGCACCGCTCCGACATCCTCGAATGTCACCAGCAGGATTGGCCGTTCTTCGGCAAAGAACGCGTAATGCTTGTCGCCCAATGGCAGGAAGTCACCATCGCCCTCGGCAATCGCAAGCATTGCGCGCTGCCAATCGGGGGGCGCGTCGATATCTGGCATGACGTTGGGCTTTCACGGGTAATTCTGGAACTTTTCTGTCTAGAGCATGGGGCGAAAACCAAGTCTCGACAAGGCTTTGAGTGATCAAATGCCCGCGTTTGCCGCAAACAACCGCGCAAGACTGTTTCCCCGCGGCCTGTTTCGGCAACTCTCGCGAAAGGGTTAATGAATGATTATCAACCAGAGGTGGAAATCTGCCTCGCCCAGGGTTTCCAAACCGTTTCGGCCTCGGTTTGCGACAGGATCCGGCTGGACGGGGTCAAAAGCAGCCGGCCATACAGCGCGCGCCAGGTCTCATCGGCCATCAGCGCGGCAAAGCGGGCCTTGCGCCAGGCCACGGCGGCGGTGTGCAAAGGACCCAGGACCGGATCGGCCAGGAGCCCCGCGCGCATGGCGGCGCTGTCCAGGGTCAGGATCGTCCGGTCCTCCTCAGTATCGAAGTTCCGCTCGACCCAATAGTCCATGCCCAGCCGGCCCACCACATTCGCGCGCCCACGGTCGGCTTTCACCAGATAACTCTCCACCGCCCCCAACGCATAATGGTTCAACTGGACCAGCCGGTGATGATCCTGACCAAGCGCACTGAAGATCCGGCCGCGGTGATAGAGCGCCGGCAGTTCGTCCCCCGATCCGTCGAACCAGCGTGGCTGCCCGTCCGCCGCCGGGCTGCGGGGGCGGTGGACGCCCAGCTTCCGATAGGTCCCGTCGTTGCGGTAAAGCGTCTTGAACAGCATCGCCCGCCAGGGCCAGTGCAGCACGGCCGGCGCAGCGCGGGTAAAGGTTTCGGTCACCGGCCGATCCGCATAGGACACCACGCCGGCATTGCCGAAGAGCCGCCAGGTCAGCGGGATCGCCGTCGCCTCGGGCAGCGCCAGCAGCAGCGCCGAAAGCGTCCGGTCGCCGACATGGACATTGACGAACTCGTCGATATCCAGCGCCAGCAGCCAGTCCGCCCCGGTGACCAAGGGATGCCTGTCCGCCTGCTTCAACGCCGCCCATTGCGGCCCCTCGGGATGCGGCCCCGGATTGCGCACATGGACCAGCCAGCCAAGCGCCGCCAGCCGGTCCAGCATGGCGTCCGTCCCGTCGTCGCAATCGTTGGAAAAGACAAGGAAATCGGTGATCCCGCAGGCCCGGTGATGCGCCAGCCACTCCAAAAGGAAGGCGCCCTCGTTACGCACGCAAAGGACGGCCGTGATCTTCACCCCGCCCGCCCTTTCATACTGGCCCAAATATCCCCGCCGGAGGCATCCGCCCTCTCCACCCAGCACTACGCCGGCAAGGCGTAGCACGGACCCCGAAGGCCGGCCAACCTAGAAGAAGGCCTGCAACCCCGTGATCGCCCGGCCCAGGATCAGCGCATGGACGTCATGCGTGCCCTCATAGGTGTTCACCGTCTCCAGGTTGACCATGTGGCGGATCACCTGGAAATCCTCGGAAATCCCGTTGCCGCCATGCATGTCGCGCGCCCAGCGGGCCGCCTCCAGCGCCTTGCCGCAGTTGTTGCGCTTGATGATGCTGATCATCTCCGGTGCCGCATTCGCCTCGTCCAGCAGCCGCCCGACGCGCAGACTTGCCTGCAATCCCAACGAAATCTCGGTCATCATGTTGGCCAGCTTCAGCTGGAACAGCTGCGTCCCCGCGATCGGCTTGCCGAACTGCTTGCGATCCAACCCATACTGCCGCGCCGCGTGCATGCAGAACTCGGCCGAGCCCATGACCCCCCAGCTGATCCCGTACCGCGCGCGGTTCAGGCAACCGAACGGCCCTTTCAGCCCCTCGACGAAGGGGAGAAGCGCATCCTCGCCCACCTCCACGTCCTTCATCACGATCTCGCCGGTGACGCTGGCGCGCAGCGACAGCTTGCCCCCGACCTTCGGCGCCGACAGCCCCTTCATGCCCTTGTCCAGCACAAAGCCCTTGATCTTGCCGCCATGCGCCTCGGACTTGGCCCAGACCACGAACACATCCGCAATGGGCGCGTTGGAAATCCACATCTTCGCGCCGTTCAGCACATAGCCGTTGGCTGTCTTTTTCGCCGTGGTCTTCATCCCGGCCGGGTCCGACCCCGCATCGGGTTCGGTCAGGCCAAAGCAACCGATGAATTCGCCACTGGCCAGCTTCGGCAGGTATTTCTGCCGCTGCTCTTCGGTGCCGTAGGCATAGATCGGATACATCACCAGCGACGATTGCACCGACATCATGCTGCGGTAACCCGAATCGACCCGCTCCACCTCGCGCGCGACCAGCCCATAGGCGACATAGGACGCCCCCAGCCCGCCGTATTCCTCGGGCACGGTCACGCCCAGAAGGCCCATCTCGCCCATCTCGCGGAAGATCGACGGATCGGTCGTCTCCTCGCGGTAGGCCGCCACCACGCGCGGCTGGAGCTTTTCCTGCGCATAGGCCCGCGCCGCATCGCGCAGCATCCGCTCTTCTTCCGTCAGCTGATCGTTCAGCCGGAACGGGTCCTCCCAGTCGAAGCGGCCCAGGTCGGGCGCGTCCTTGGCTTTCAGTTTCGGTGCGCTGTTCAGGGTGTCGGGCATGTCGGGCCTCCATTCGCCTGCATCACTATTGCACGAAAGGGCAGGGGCCTGCTATCGACTCCCTCGCACGGGTTGATGAGGGAAACTCATAATGCTGCCCCGCCGCTACCTGCCGCCGATCCCCGCGCTGATGGCGCTGGAAGCCGTCGACCGCCTGGGCACAGCTTCCGCTGCGGCCGATGAACTCTCCCTCACCCAGGGCGCGATCAGCCGGGCCCTGCAGGGGCTCGAGGCGCAGCTTGGCGTGCCCCTCCTGATCCGCGAACGCCAGCGCCTGCGGCTGACGCCCGCCGGGCGCGATTACGTGGCCGAGGTGCGCAAGGCCCTGCATCTGCTGGCCTCTGCCTCCATCACCTTACGCGCGAATCCCACCGGCGGCGCGCTGAACCTGGCGATCCTGCCGGCCTTCGGGATGCACTGGCTGGCCCCGCGCCTGGCCCGCTTCGCGCAGACCCACCCCGAGGTCACGATCAACCTCTCCACCCGCCTGCGCCCCTTCGACTTTGCCGGCTCCAGCTTCGATGCCGCCATCCACTATGGCCGGCAGGACTGGCCCGGCGTCGCTTACCTGAAACTCATGGAGGAAGAGGTGATCGCCGTGGCCGCCCCCGGCTTTGCCGCGCTGGACAAGGCGACCGACATCCTGCGCCATCCGCTTCTGCAACTGGAATCGCGCACCGGCGACTGGGGCCGCTGGCTGGCCCACCACGGCCACCCCGGCCAAAGGCCGCCCGGCATGATGTTCGACCAGTTCGCCACCCTGACCCAGGGCGCGATCCACGGCATGGGGGCCGCGCTTATCCCGACCTTCCTGATCCAGCGCGAACTGGCCGAGGGGCGGCTGGTCCCGCTTTACGGCCCGCCGGTCCCGGCGCTTGGCTCCTATTACCTCGTCTGGCCCGCCATGACCCCGGAACGCGCGCCGCTGCGGTCGCTGCGGCTGTGGTTGCAGGGCGAAACCCGCGATCCCGCCTTGACCGACACTGACCCGCCCGCCACTCTGGCCGGAACAGCGGAGGCCCCGTGACCCAGATCCCGACCAGCATCGACGGCGTGGAAACCCTGCTTTCGGGCCAAGGCTATGTCGCCTCGCGCGCGCTGGCGACGGTGGTGTTCCTTGCGCTGAAACTCGGCCGCCCCCTGTTCCTGGAAGGCGAGGCCGGCGTCGGCAAGACCGAGATTGCCAAGACCTTGGCCGCCGCCCTTGGCCGTCGCCTGATCCGCCTGCAATGCTACGAAGGCCTTGATGCCGCCTCGGCCGTCGCCGAATGGAACTTCGCCGCCCAGATGATCGCCATCCGCACCGCAGAAGGCAGCACCGACCGCGACCAGCTGAAGGCCGAGCTTTTCACCGAAGACTATTTGATCGAACGCCCCCTGCTTGCGGCGATGCGCCCGCAACCCGGCGGCGCGCCGGTTCTCCTGATCGATGAACTCGACCGCACGGACGAACCGTTCGAGGCCTTCCTCCTGGAAGCTCTCTCCGACTTTCAGGTCACGATCCCCGAACTCGGCACGATCAAGGCCCCCGAACCGCCCATCGTCATCCTCACCTCGAACCGCACGCGTGAGGTGCACGACGCCCTGAAACGCCGCTGCCTTTATCATTGGGTCGACTACCCCAGCTTCGACCGCGAATTGCAGATCCTGAACGCCCGCGTCCCCGAGGCCCAGGCCGCCCTCAGCCGCGAGGTCGTCGCCTTCGTCCAGCGCCTGCGGCATGAGGACCTGTTCAAGAAACCCGGCGTGGCCGAGGCGATCGACTGGGCCAAGTGCCTTCTTGCCCTCGACGTGATCGCTCTCTCGCCCGAGGTCATTGCCGACACCCTGGGCGCGATCCTGAAATACCAGGACGACATCGCCAAACTGCAAGGCTCGGACGCCAAGCGCCTTCTGGACGAGGTCCGGCGCGAACTGGCTCCCGCATGACTGGCCCCCGCATGACTGGCCCCCGCAAGTCCTTTCATACTGGCGGAAATATCCCACGGGGGGTCCGGGGGGTGTGAAACCCCGCGGGGGTCGTCAAAATGGCAACGTTCCCGGACCTTCCCCTGCCCGAAAACGGCAAACTGGCCGAGAACATCGCGCATTTCGCCCGCGCCTTGCGCAAGGCCGGCCTGCCCGTCGGCCCCGGCCGCACGCTTGACGCCATCCGCGCGGTCGCGGCGGCCGGCTTTGCCCGCAAGGACGACTTCTTCCACACCCTGCAAGCCATCTTCGTCTCCCGCCCCGAGGAACGCGCCCTCTTCGCCCAGGTCTTCCGCCTCTTCTGGCGCGACCCGCGCTACATGGAGCACATGATGACCCTCATGCTGCCCCAGATCCGCGGGGTGGCCGAGGACCGCGCCGCCCAGGCCGCCGAAAAGCGCGCGGCCGAGGCGCTTCTGGACGGGCAACTCCCCCCCATGCCCGAAACCGGCGAGGCGCCCGAGCAGATCGAGATCGACGCCTCCGCCACCATGTCCGCCGAGGAACGGCTCAAGACCCTCGACTTCGAACAGATGTCGGCGGACGAGATGGCCCAGGCCAAGCGGATGCTTGCGCGACTTGCCCTGCCGGTCCGCCCGATCCTGACCCGCCGCAGCCAGCCCACCCCCGCCGGCCCGCGCATCGACGCCCGCCGCACCCTGCGCGAGGCCCTGCGCCACGGCGGCGAGGTCACCACGCTGGCCCGCAAGGCCCCGGTCACGCGCTGGCCGAACCTGGTGGTCCTCTGCGACATCTCCGGCTCGATGTCGGATTACTCCCGCATGGTCCTGCACTTCGTCCACGCCGTCGCCAACCGCAAGGGCCAGGGCTGGGCGCGCGTCCACGCCTTCACCTTCGGCACGCGCCTTACGAACATCACCCGCCACCTGCGCGCCCGCGACGTGGATGCCGCGCTGAAAGCGGCGGGGGCCGAAGCGCAGGACTGGTCCGGCGGCACCCGGATCGGCCAGTCGCTGCACGCCTTCAACCGCGACTGGTCGCGCCGCGTGCTGGGGCAGGGGGCAGTGGTCCTTCTGATCACCGACGGCCTTGACCGCGACGACGCCGGGCTCCTGGGCAAAGAGATCGAGCGTCTGCACCTCTCCTGCCGGCGGCTGATCTGGCTGAACCCGCTCTTGCGCTGGACCGGCTTTGCCCCGAAAGCCGCCGGAATCCGCGCCATGCTGCCCCATGTCGACAGCTTTCGCGCCGGGCACTCCATCGCCTCGCTTCAGGCCCTCGGTCAGGCGATCTCGGACCCGGGCGACGGGGGAGAGAAGGCGCGGCTGTTGGCGCTTCTCCGCAACCCTTCGGGTTAAGTGCAGGTTATCCCTTGGCAAGTCCGTGATATCGCATATCACGGCGCCAAGCCCTAGTTACACGGTGTCGGGCCAACGGGAACCGGGACGAATCGTCTGCGTTTTCTGCACAGCCCATCAGGATAAGGACCTGGATATGAGAAAGCTTCTGATCTCCACCACGGCGCTCTCGGTCGCCATGAGCCCGATGGGCACGCTGCCAAGCTATGCCCAAGTGCTGAACGACGACGGCTCAGTCACCGGGCCGGACGGCACCGTGATCTGCGCGCCGACCGCTGACGCGGCCTGCGATTTCGACGCGATCGTGCTGCAATTGCAGGCCGACGCCGAAGCCGCCGCCCAGGCCGAGGTCGAGGCGCAGGCCGCCGCTGAAGCTGCCGCCGCCGAGGCTGCTGCCGCCGAAGCCGCCGCTGCCGAAGCCGCTGCTGCGGAAGCCGCCGCCCAGGCCGAGGCCGAGGCCGCCGCCCAGGCGGAAGCCGAAGCCCAGGCCGCTGCCGAAGCTGCCGCCGCCGAAGCCGACGCGGAAGCCCAGGCCGCTGCCGAGGCCGAGGCCCAGGCCGCCGCCGAAGCCGCTGCTGCTGCCGAAGCCGCCGCCCAGGCCGAGGCCGAAGCCGCCGCGCAGGCCCAGGCTGAAGCCGAGGCTGCCGCCCAGGCACAAGCCGAAGCCGATGCCGCATCGGCCGCCGCCTCCGAGGCCGAGGCCGCCGCTTCTGAAGCGGTGACTGCCGCCGAAGAGCAGGCTGCGGAAGAACCCGTGGCGGAAGAACCGGTTGCTGAAGAACCGGCTGCGGAAGAGCCTGCCGTTGAAGAACCTGCCGCTGAAGAACCCGCTGTCGAGGAGCCTGCCGCCGAAGAACCGGTTGCCGAGGAGCCTGTGGCGGACGAGCCGGCTGCCGAAGAACCTGTCGCCGAAGAACCGGTTGTAGAAGAGCCTGCGGCTGAAGAACCCGCTGCCGAGGAACCGGTGGCCGAAGAACCTGCAACGGAAGAACCGGCAACGGAAGAACCCGCCGCCGACGCCGCCGTGGAAGGCGAAGCTGCAGTCGAAGGTGAAGCCGCTGCCGAAGCTTTGGTCGTCGAACCGACCGAAGTGCCCGAAGGCAGCGTCATCGACCCTGCCACCGGCGATCTGATCGACGCGGAAACCGCGATGCAGGCGGTCCAGGCGGCCGAGGAAGAACTGGCCATCACCGACGGGGGCGAGATCATCGATCCCGCAGCCGGCCTCCGTGTGGCCGAGCCGGTGGACATGACCGAAGTCGAGCCGGTTGATGCGCCCGAAGTCTCGGAAGCCGAGGTCGAGACGCTGACCCAACTTCTGACCGCCGATCCGACCGCGATCAATCCGGCCGCGCTTGCGGCTGCCGAGGCGGTGGCCGAGGCGCCTCCCGCCGAAGAGGGCGCGCCTGCCACCTTCGCCCCGACGCCGGAAGAACTGCTGTCGGCAGTGACCGAAACCCGGATCACCGAAGACTCGGTCCGCACCTCGTCCGAGGAATTCGCGGCCGCGCCGGTGACGCTGTCGGAAGGCAAGAAGAGCGGTCTTTCCGACCTTGAAAAGGCCGGTCTGCTGGTGCTGGGCGCGCTGGCCGTCGGCGCGATCATCAAGAACAACCGCGAGGCCGCGGCGGACACCACTGTCTCGACCAGCGGCGGCAGCCGTGTCGTCTCGAACACCGGCGACCGCGTGATCGTGCTGCAGCCCGACGGGACCTACCGCGTGCTGAAGGACGACGACACCGTGATCCGTCGCCCCGGCTCGGATGTGCGGACGGAAACCTTCCGCGACGGCTCGACCCGGACGATCGTGGAGCGGGCCGATGGCACCCAGGTGGTGACAATCCGCGATGCGACCGGCCGCGTGCTGCGCCGGGCGACCTATGACGACCTGGGCCGCGAGATCGTGCTGATCGACGACCTGGCGCCCGAGGAAGTCGTGGTGGTCCGCGACCTGCCGCGCCCGGAACGCCGCATCGTGATCTCGTCCTCGGACAGCGATGCCGCCCTGAAGCGCGAGCTTGCCGCGCTTGAGGCGGAAAGCGTGGGTCGCAAGTTCAGCCTGCGCCAGATCCGCGAGATCCCGGAAGTCCGGGCGCTGGCGGCGGTGATCGACGTCCAGAACGTCACGTTTGCTTCCGGCTCGGCGGCCATCTCGGCCAGCGAGGCGCGCAACCTGGCCGACCTGGGCCGGGTGATGCAGGAGCTGCTGGACGAAAACCCGCGTGAGGTGTTCCTGGTCGAAGGCCACACCGATGCGACCGGCAAGGCGGCGATGAACCTCGCCCTCTCTGACCGCCGCGCGGAATCGGTGGCTCTGGCCCTGACCGAGTACTTCGACATCCCGCCGGAGAACATGGTCGTGCAGGGCTATGGCGAGACCGAGCTTCTGGTCGACACCCAGGCCAACGAACCGGCCAACCGCCGCGTCGAGGTCCGGGTGATCACGCCGCTTCTGCGCACCGCCGACCGCGGCTGATCTGCCGCCCAGACCAAAGACGCGCCGCGGGGTCCTCCTCGCGGCGCGTTCATTTTGGTGGCATCCCCGGGCGCAGAGACGCATACTCGCGCCATGACCCGCGCCCAGCATGACCAGATCCCCGAAGCCGCCCTCGCCTGGCACCGCGCGGGCCAGGGCGCTGCCCTTGCCACCGTGGTGGAGACCTGGGGCTCGGCCCCGCGCCAGGCCGGCAGCCAGCTGGCCATCAGCGGCACGGGCGAGATGCTTGGCTCGGTCTCGGGCGGCTGCGTCGAGGGCGCCGTCATCACCGAGGCGCTGGAGGCCCTCCAGGACCGCAAGTCCCGCATCCTGACCTTCGGGGTCAGCGACGAAACCGCCTTCGCCGCGGGCCTGGCCTGTGGCGGCACGATCCGCGTCCTGGTGGAACCCGTCGGCGACGGCCCCGAGGCGCTGCCCGACTCTCTCCTGGCCGCCCTTGTCGACGCCCGCTCCGCGTCTCGCGCCCTCGCCCTTGTCACCACCCCGGCCACCTGGACCCGCCACCTTGCCGCACCGGGAGAGGACCCCGCCACCGACGCCCGCTTCAAGTCCGACCGCGCCGGCATGGAAGAGGACGGCCGCTTCATCGCCGTCCACAACCCGCCCCTGCGCCTGATCGTCGTCGGTGCGGTCCATATCGCCCAGCCCCTGCTGACCATCGCACGCACCTGCGGCTATGCCCCCACCCTGATCGACCCCCGCGCCGCCTTCGGCTCTCAGTCCCGCTTCCCGGGCGAGACGATCCTGGACGACTGGCCGGACGAGGCGCTGGCGGCCCTAGCCCCCGACGCCCGCACCGCCATCGTGACGCTGACCCACGACCCAAAGCTGGACGACCCGGCGATCCGCGCGGCGCTGGCCTCGCCCGCCTTTTACCTGGGCTGCCTGGGCTCCAAAAAGACCCATGCCAAGCGGCTGGAGCGGCTGGCAGCCGCCGGCCTCTCGCCCGAGCAGATCGACCGCATCCATGCCCCAGTCGGCCTGGACATCGGCGCCCGCACCCCGGCCGAGATCGCGCTGTCGATCATGGCCCAGATAACCCACGCCTTGCGGACCTAGATGCGCTTCGGTCCGGTTCCCCTGACGGAAGCGGCCGGCGCAATCCTTGCCCATTCCGTGCCTTTGCCGGGGGGCCGGCTGCGCAAGGGCTGCACCCTTGGCCCGGACGAACTGGCCCGCCTGACCGCCGCCGGACTGACCCACGTCACGGTCGCCCGCCTTGACCCCGACGACCTGCACGAAGATGCCGCTGCCCTGGCCGTGGCGCAGGCGCTGGTGCCCGATCCGGTCACGCAGGGGCTGGACCTGCGCGCCGTCGGCACCGGGCGGGTCAACCTGCACGCCACCGCGCCCGGCGTGGTCGAGGTGCTGGCCGACCGCGTCGATGCGCTGAACGCCACCCATCCGATGCTGACGCTTGCCACCGTCCCCCGCTGGCAACGCCTGGCGGCGGGCGAGATGGCGGCCACGGTCAAGATCATCGCCTATGGCGTTCCCGGCGCAGCGGTTGCGGCTGCCTGCGCCGCCGGGGCCGGGGCGCTTTGCCTGCACCCCGCGCGCGCCACCCGCGCGGTCCTGGTCGAGACCCACACCGACCCCGCCGCCCGCCCCCTGGGGGCCGAGGCGGTGACCCACCGTCTTGCCGCGCTGGGGGTCAGCTTGGCGGCCCATCTGCACAGCCCGCACCGCGAGTCCGATCTGGCCGCCACCCTGTCGGGCATCGCCGGGGCCGATCTTATCCTGATCCTGACCGCCTCGGCCACCTCGGACCCGGCTGACGTGGCGCCAGCGGCGCTGCGCCGGGCGGGGGGCCGGGTCGACCGCTTCGGGATGCCGGTCGATCCGGGCAATCTTCTGTTCCTGGGCAGCCTTGACGACACGCCGGTCATCGGCCTGCCCGGCTGTGTCCGCAGCCCGGCGCTGAACGGGGCCGACTGGGTGCTGGAGCGGGTGATCTGTGGCCTGCCCGTCACGGCGCGTGACATCGCCTGCATGGGGGTAGGGGGGCTGCTGAAGGAAATCCCCCAGCGCGGCCGCCTGCGCGAGGCGAAATGAAAACGGGGGCAAATTGCCCCCGCACAGGTCCAGACTGAACCGGAATGCCTTACTTCGGGCCGATCATCATCACCATCTGGCGGCCTTCCAGCCGCGGAAAGCTTTCGATCTTGCCGATCTCGGCCACATCGGCCTCGACCCGCTTCAGCAATTCCAGCCCCAGCTCCTGGTGGGCCATCTCGCGGCCGCGGAAGCGCAGGGTGACCTTCACCTTGTCGCCTTCCTCCAGGAACTTCACGACCGAGCGCATCTTCACGTCATAGTCATGCGTGTCGGTGCCGGGACGGAACTTGATTTCCTTGATCTCGATGATCTTCTGCTTCTTGCGCGCTTCCGCCTCGCGCTTCTGCGTCTCGTACTTGAACTTGCCGAAGTCCATGATCTTGCAGACCGGTGGCACGGCGGTAGGCGAGATTTCCACCAGGTCCAGCCCGGCCTCTTCGGCCATCTGCATGGCGCGGGCGGGGGTCACGACCCCGACGTTTTCGCCATCCGCCCCGATCAGGCGGATTTCCGGAGCGCGGATGCGGTCGTTGATACGAGGGCCGGTTTCGCGTTGCGGCGGGGCATTGTGGGGGCGACGGGCTATGGCAGTGGTCCTTTGGTCGTGGATACAGGCGGCGGCAATCTAGTCTGTGCAGCGCCGGCCCGCAACCGGCTGCGAGGGGGAATTGCCAGAAAATCAGCGGAAAAACGGCGGTGCGGCGGCTTCCGGGACATGCGGCCTTTTCATTGCCGGTGCAAGCTGCCATATCAGCCGCGTCCGGGCCCCAGCTCGGGTCAATGGAGTATTTCACATGAACAGAACTGTCATCATCGGCGCGATCGTCGTCATTCTTGCCGGTCTCGGCTACTACCAGTTCAGCTACAAGCCGGCGCAGGAAGCCGCGATGGAGCAAGAGGCTGCCGCCAAGGCCGCCGAAGCTGCCGCCGCGGAAGCTGCTGCCGCCGAAGCCGCTGCTGCAGAAGCAGCCGCCGCCGCCGAGGCTGAGGCCGCTGCCGCTGCCGAAGCTGCTGCCACCGCTACCGAAGCTGCGACCGACGCGGTCGAGGGCGCTGCCGAAGCCGTCGAAGGCGCGGCTGAAGCCGTGACCGAAGGTGCCGCCGCCGCAACCGAAGCAGCGACCGAAGGCGCCGCCGCCGCGACCGAAGCCGCGACCGAGGGTGCTGCCGCTGCGACCGAGGCTGCTACCGAAGGCGCTGCCGCCGCTACCGACGCGGCTGCTGCCGCTCTGGACCCGGCGAACTTCAACGCCGATGCCGTGGTCGCGCTGATCGACGGCTCGGCTCTGGACGATGCGACCAAGACCACGCTGAAGACCGCCGTCGAAGCCGCCCGCGCGAACCCCGCGCTGGTTGCCGACACCGTCGCCCAGGTCAAGACCGCTCTGGGCATGTAAGCCTTCGGCCCTTGGCCGGAAAACGAAAGGCCGCAAGGGAAACCTTGCGGCCTTTTTCATGGCTGGACGGGATCGGTGCCGCAGGTCCGAAAGACGCCCGCGGACGCCCCGCGCCCAGCCTTGTCTTGCCGGTGCCACGCCTGCCGCCCATGCAAAAGGCCGCAGGATCACCCCGCGGCCCCCTCTGTCGGCAAAGGTTAACACCACCCTAACGCGGCGGGTTAAGAATTTGAATAAGTGGGATTATCCAAAAATGTCCACCGTGGACAGATCAGATCCCGTCGCCCACAAAGGCCTTTTCGACCACGAATTCCTTCGGATCCGAATTTGCCCCCTCGCGCAAGCCAAACCCTTCCAGGATCGCCTTCACATCGACGTTGAAGGCCAGCGACCCGCAGACCATGGCCCGGTCCTCTTCAGGGTTCATCTTCGGCAAGCCGAGGTCCGCGAATACCTTGCCCGAGGCCAGGTTGTCGGTGACCCGCCCCATGTGATGGAAGTCTTCCCGGGTTGTGGTCGGATAGTAGCGCAGCTTGCCCTGGACCATCTCGCCGATCAGCGGGTCGGCCTCCAGCCCCTCGACCAGTTGCCGGCCATACTCCAGCTCCGCCACCTCCCGGCAGGTGTGCATCATGATGACCTGGTCGAACTTCTCATAGACCTCGGGGTCCCGCATGAGGGACGCAAAGGGCGCCAGCCCGGTGCCGGTCGCCAGGAACCACAACCGCTTGCCGGGAAGCAGGGCATCCACCACCAGCGTCCCCACCGGTTTCGGTCGCAGGATGATCTCGTCCCCCGGCTGGATATGCTGGAGTTTCGAGGTCAGCGGGCCATCCGGCACCTTGATCGAGTAGAACTCCAGCTCTTCGTCCCAGCTGGGCGAGGCGATGGAATAGGCCCGCAACAGCGGCTTTCCGTTGTCGCCCATCAGGCCGATCATCACGAACTCACCCGACCGGAACCGCAGGGTCAGGGGGCGCGAGACGCGGAACGAGAAAAGCCGGTCGGTCCAATGCCGGACAGATGTCACGGTCTGGGCGTCGGGCAGGTGGGGTTTGGTGCGGGCGGCGTCCATCGTCTGGGCCTCGGTCATGGGTCTTTGCCCTCCATAGGCGAGCGGGGGCTGCAAGGGAAGTGCTTCCCCCTGCGGCCAATTCTCGGGTGGGAAGCTCAGGCGCGCAACCGGGCCTGATAGTGATGCGCCTGCCAGTCGGCGCGGAACTGCCATTGCTCCGCAGGCTGGCGGTCGGCGATGTCCTCGGGGATCTCGGCCCCGTCAAAGCCCACGCGGCGCAGCATGGCGTACTGGTCGGCGATCACCGGACCCTTGGCCAGAAGCTGGCCCTTGTACCCCATCTCGCGCAGGCGGCGGGCGGTAGTGAAGGCGCGGCCGTCGTTGAAGGCGGGGAAGGCCACGCGGATCAGACGCAGGCGGTCCAGATGCCCGGCCAAAGCTTGCGGGTCGTCGGTGTTTGACAGGTCCACAGCGGTCTGATCGGTGAGGTCCGCAAGGGCCACGACCTCGGCCTGGGTGGCGGGGCTGAAACCCGCGTCGGTGACGATGACGGTCATGCCGCGTTCTCCTTGGGGACTTTCACGGCCTTGCCGTCGATGAAATGGATGCCGCATTCGGTCTTGGACTGCCCACGCCAACGGCCGGCGCGGGGGTCCTCACCCGGCTTCACCGGGCTGGTGCAAGGCGCGCAGCCGATGGACGGGTAACCCTTCGCCACCAGCGGGTGCCGGGGCAGGCGGTTTTCGACCATGTATTCCTCAAGATCCTCGCGCCCCCAATGGGCCAGCGGGTTGACCTTGATGCGGAAGTCGCCCTCGTTCTCGAAGAAGTCGATGGTGCCGCGGTCAGCGTTCTGGAACCGCTTGCGGCCTGTGATCCAGCCATCGAACGGGGCCAGCGCGCGTTCCAGGGGTTCCACCTTGCGGACGTTGCAGCAGGCGTCGGTGTTGAACTGGTGCAGCGTGTTGTCGGGGTCCTCGAACGCCACGCGGGGCTGGGCGGCGCGGATGGTGCGCACGTCGCAAAGGTGCAGCTTCTCGGCCAACTCGCGCTGGTAGTCGAGCGTTTCCTGAAACAGCATCCGGGTGTCGATGAACAGGACCGGCGTCTCGGGCGCGATGACCGAGACGAGGTGCAAGAGCACGACCGACTCGGCCCCGAAGGACGACACCAGCGCCACGCGCCCCAGGTCGACGTCCTTCAACGCATGTTCCAGCACGGCAGTCGCCGAGTGGTGGCGGTAGCGCGCGTTCAGCGTGGCGACCCGTTCGGCGACGGGGCCTTCGTGACGCCCGATCTGGCCAGCGTCACGCGGCATCTTTTTCGCCTTCGGCCTCATACAGGGCCAGCTTGAACGGTTCCATCCCGACCCGCTTGAAGGCTTGCAGGAAGGTCTCGGACGGCTCGACCCGCAGGTCCAGGTAGGCGCGCAGGATGCGTTCGATGGCGGGGACGATCTCGGTATAAGCAAAGCCCGGGCCAGTCTTTTCGCCGATCACCGCGTCTTCGGTGCCGTCGCCGCCCAGGGTGATCTGGTAGTTCTCCACCCCCGCACGATCCAGGCCCAGGATACCGATATGGCCGACATGGTGATGGCCGCAGGCGTTGATGCAGCCAGAAATCTTGATCTTCAGCGGGCCGATCTCATGCTCCAGCTTCAGCGCCTCGAAATGGGTAGCCAGTTCCTGCGCGACGGGGATCGAGCGGGCGGTGGCCAGGGCGCAGTAGTCCATACCGGGGCAGGCGATGATGTCAGACAGAAGCCCGACGTTGGCGGTCGCAAGGCCGGCCTTGGTCAGGGCCGCGTGCAGCGTCGGCAGGTCCGACTTGTGGACATGCGGCAGGATCACGTTCTGCTCGTGGCTGATCCGCAGGTCGCCGTGGCCAAAGCGTTCGGCGAGGTCCGCCATCAGGCGCATCTGGTCCGAGGAGGCGTCGCCCGGCGTCTGGCCGTGGGCCTTCAGGCTGATCGTGACGATGGCATATTGCGCGTTGCGGTGCGCGGTCAGGTTGGTGTCGGCCCAGGACCGGAAGGTCGGGTCGGCCTTGTAGAAGGCGTCATAGGCGTCCACCGGCGCGTTGCGGAAGGCGGGGGGCGCGAAGGCGTCACGGATTTCAGCCAGAAGTTTCTGATCGTTGCCGCCGAACAGGGGGCGAAGTTCGGCGAAGCGGGCCTCGATCATCTCGGTGATCGCGTCCTTGCCGGTCTCGTGGACGGTGATCTTGATCCGGGCCTTGTACTTGTTGTCGCGGCGGCCAAGCGTGTTGTAGACGGAAAGGACGGCCTCGACGTAGGGCAACAGGTCGGCTTCGGGCAGGAAGTCGCGGACGGTGACGCCGATCATCGGGGTCCGGCCCAGACCGCCACCGACGATGACCTCGAAACCCGGTTCGCCAGCCGCGTTGCGGACCATGCGCAGGCCGATGTCGTGGGCGCGGGTCACGGCGCGGTCATTCGGGCTGCCGGTGATGGCGATCTTGAACTTGCGCGGCAGGAACTGGAATTCCGGGTGGTCGGTGGACCACTGGCGCAGAAGCTCGGCATAGGGGCGGGGATCGGCGATCTCGTCCGCGGCGGCGCCGGCGAAATGGTCGGCGGTCACGTTGCGGACGCAGTTGCCGCTGGTCTGGATGGCGTGCATTTCCACGTCGGCCAATGCGCCAAGGATCGCGGGCACGTCGGGGAGTTTCGGCCAGTTGAACTGGATGTTCTGCCGGGTGGTGAAGTGGCCATAGCCCTTGTCCCAGGTGTCGGCGATATAGGCCAACTGGCGCATCTGCCGGGGCGAGACGGTGCCATAGGGAATCGCCACGCGCAGCATGTAGGCGTGCAGTTGCAGATACAGCCCGTTCATCAGGCGCAGCGGGCGGAACTCGTCCTCGGTCAGCGAGCCGTCCAGCCGACGCTCGACCTGCTGGCTGAACTGCGCGACGCGGGCGCGGACGAAGGCTTCGTCAAAGTCGGAATAGGAATACATGTGCGCTCTCAGCTGGCCAGGTCGGCTTGCTTGCCGTGGTGATAGTTCGACGGGCCGCGGGTGCGGAATTCTTCGCGGAAATGGGTCGGTTCGGGGCCGTTCGGGCCAGAGCGGGCATCGGCGAGATAGGGGCCGACCACAAGCAGTTTCTGCGCTGCGGCGTGCAGGAGGCGCATCTGGGCGTGGGCCTCGTCCTCGATCAACTCGGCCTCGTGATGGAGGGGGGACCACAGGTCGTCGGCGGTCAGATAGACCACGTCGCCTTCGCGCAGGCGATTGGCGGTGACGATCTTTGGCGTGAAGCGGCGGCTCATGGTGCCCTCGGCGGTCAGGAATTCTGGTTGGAATATAGAATATTTTCCCCGTTCGGAACCAGTGACCCTTGCAGATAAGGACGTGTGTTCCGATACTGCGGGTGGGAAGAACCCGTGTTCCGGGAAAGAGGGGAATTCAGGAATGAGTGCCGCGCTGGACGATCTGGACCGGAAAATCCTGTCCGAGCTGCAACAGGATGCCGAGCAGTCGCTGGACGAAATCGCGCGGAAAGTGGGGTCGTCCAAGACCCCGGTCTGGAACCGGATCCGCCGGATGCGCGAGCAGGGGGTGATCACCCGGACGACCGCGATCCTGGACCCCGAAGCCCTGGGGCTGGAGGCGTGTTTCTTCGTGCTGATACGGACCAGCGAGCATGAGGCGGAGTGGCAGCGCAAATTCCTGAAGGCTTTGCGCGAACGCCCCGAGGTGCTGGAGGCCCACCGGCTGGCCGGCGACATCGACTATATCCTGAAAGTCCGGGTCAAGAATGCGCGGGCCTATGACACGTTCTATCAGGCACTGATCTCGGAGGTGCGCATTTACAACGTGACCGCACTTCTGAGCATGGAAGAGATCAAGTCGACGACCGTGCTGCCGTTGTGACGGGTGACCCGCTTTGGGTCATCGGTTCCTTGCGCGGAACCTGACGTTGCGGCAGTTTGGCTCTCCGCGCTTCTGGTAGCGGAGGCCGGTCCGTTGTGTGCCGGTAGTATCCATGAACCAGTTCACCAGAGGCGCGCCCGCTGTCCATGCGGACCACACAACGTCAGCGGACAGTCCCGCGTTTGGCCATGGCATTCACGACGGCGACAAAATCCTGCGCGATGTCATAGGGAATCCCGGCCTGCGACAGCGAGGCCAGCGTCCCGCCAAGGGTGGACAGGTGGCCACGGCTGCGTTCTTCGATCATGCCGTCCTGGAGCAACTGGCTGACATGGCGGCGCACGGTTTCCAGCGGAATTCCCAGAACCTCGGCAATGCGCCGGCGCGAGATCCCGCCACGTTGTTCGGGCAGAAGCGGTGCGTTGCTTCGGGCGGCGGCATCCATGTCCGGGGTGCGCAGGACCTTCTGCACGGTGGCAAGGACGATCACGAAGAACACCTGAAACGCCTCGGCCCGCAGGCCGAAATGCTGTTGCAGCCGCAGCATCGAGCCGAGGAGCGTGTTGCCAAGATCGTTGGCCACAAGCCGCTCGTTGGCTGAAAAACTGTCCTTGTCGAGCTTCAGGCGCATGCGCGAAGGTCATTCCCTACGGATCGCGGCAAGCCTTGCACACCGGCTGGGCAATGGCGAGAGCCGGGCCTACACCTTTACGGGCAGGGCCCTTAACCCGTGAAAATGATAGACATCGGCAAAGCGCGGCGGGGCTGCCAGGGCCAGGCCGGGATGCTGGCGGAAGAGGATGGGCAGGGCGATCTGCAACTCCAGCCGGGCCAGCGGTGCGCCGACGCAGAAGTGCAGCCCTGCGCCAAAGCTGGCGTGCGGCTTGACCGGACGGCCGGGATTGAAACGGTCGGGCCGGTCCCACTGGCCGGGATCGCGGTTCGCCGCCGCGAGCAGCAGCCCGACCTGATCGCCGCGCCGGAACTGGTGGCCCATCACCTCGATATCCTCATAGGCATGCCGGGTGAACATGTGCAGCGCCGGGTCGAAGCGCAGGATTTCCTCGACCGTGGCCTCGACAGTTTCGGGCGCCAGTGCCGCCAGCGGCGTGCGGGTTTCCAAAAGCGTCTTGACCCCATTGCCGATGGTATGGACCGTCGCCTCATGCCCCGCATTCAGCAGCAGGATGCAGGTCGATATCAGCTCGTCCGTCGAAAGCTTCTCGCCCTCGCTTTCGGCCGCAATCAACTGGGTGATCAGGTCGTCGGCGGGGCGGGCGCGGCGTTCCTCGACGTAAGACCGCAGGAAGGCCACGAATGCCTCGGTCGCGGTGACGGCGCGGTCCTCCATCGCGCGGGTGCGGCCGGCCATGTACATGCCGACCATCGCGTTCGACCAGGCCAGTAGGTCTGGCGCCATGCTTTCGGGCACGCCCAGCAGGCGGGCGATGATGCGGACGGGCAGGGGCTGGGCGAAGGCGGTCAAGAGGTCGAACTCGCCTTCCGGGAAGGCGGCGACCAGCTCTTCGGTCAGGGCGGTGATGTCCGGGGCAAGGCCCGCGATCCGGCGCGAGGTGAAGGCGCGCAGCACCAAGTTCCGCAGTCGCGAGTGGCGCGGCGGCTCCAGTTCCAGCATCGAATGGGCCTCGACCGCGTAGAACGGGGCAAGGTGCGGCGGGATCGGCAGGGGGTCCACGGCCTCACGCCCGAAGCGGCGGTCGCGGAAGATGGCGTTTACCGCGGCGGCGCTGCCGGTGCAGGTCAGGTTGTAGTCGGTCCAGCGGAAGAACGGACCAGCCGCGCGGGCGCGTTCGTAGAACGGATAGGGATTCTGGACGAATGTGGGATCAGTCGGGGATTGGGTGAGTTCGATCATTTCCTGTCTCCGATCAGGCCCTGCGCGACGGCTGCGCCGGTCACCACGACGGCCGCGCCCAGCGTCTGCCACCAGTTCCACGGACCGCCCATCACAAAGACCATGAGCATGACGTAGAAGGGCACCGCGTTCATGTGCATCGAGGCTGCGCCGATGCCGATCCGCCCGACCGAGACGATCCACAGAAGCTGCGAGATCGCCATGGACCCGATGGCGAAGATTGCCAGCCCGCCGAATTCGACCCAGCCGATTGCGGCCCAGTCTGGCCAAGCGCCGCGCACCAGCCCGTCGGCCAGTGCGGCACAGGTGGCGACCAGCGCGCCGCCGGCGATGGTGATGGTGCTGCGGCCCAGCGGGGTCAGGTCGGGGAAGGCCCGCACCGTCTCACGCGAGCCCCAGGTGTAGACGGTGACCGAGGCGAGGGCGGCCAGAACGCCGATACCGAAATCAAGCTCGCCCTCGGCCCCGTTCACGGCGATCAGGCCACCGGCGACGGACAGCACAAGGCCCACGGCCAGCGCGCGGGTAAAGGGGCGTTGGTCAGCGATGCATTCCAGCAGGATGCCGATCACCGGCATGACCGCGCTCACGATGGCGACGGTGACGGGATCGTTGAACTGCAGCGCGATGATGACGAAGAACGAGGCCATGCCCAGCGTCACGAAGCCGACCCCGGCCCCGGTCCTCCAGTTGGCCCCCAGCACGGCGTCCCGGCCATCGACCAGCCACCAGATCGGCAGCAGCACCGCCGCTGCCAAGAGCGCGCGGCAGGCGGTCAGCGCCAGGGGCGGCATGTGCGGAATGATCAGGTCGGCCGCAGGCAGACCGGCCGCCCAGATCACCATCGAGGCAAGGCAGATCAGGTTCGCGGCGACGAGGGATCGCCGCTCGATCGGGGCTAGGACGGTCATGGGGCAAGCCTAGGCAGGGGTCGCGGGCAGGGCTGGCCTGTCCGCGACAAGCGGGGTCGTCAGGCGGCGGAGAGGGCAGCGACAATGCCGCCGAAATCCGCGGCCTTCAGGCTGGCCCCGCCGACCAGCGCGCCATCGACATGCGGAATCGCGAAGATCTCGGCCGCGTTCGAGGGCTTGACCGAACCGCCGTAGAGAAGGCGCACCCCGTCCGCCGCATCTCCGATCAGCCCGCGCAGCCGGTCGCGCAGAAAGCTGTGAACCTCTCCGATCTCGGCCAGAGTGGGGGTGCGGCCGGTGCCGATGGCCCAGACGGGCTCATAGGCGATGACCAGGTTCGCGGCCGTCGCGCCAGCGGGGATGGAGCCGTCAAGCTGCCGGCCGATCACCGCAAGGGTCTGGCCCGCGTCCCGCTCGGCCTCGGTCTCGCCAATGCAGACGATGGCCACCAGACCCTCGGCCACCGCGGCCTCAGCCTTGGCGCGGACCTGGGCATCAGTCTCGGCATGGTCGGTGCGGCGTTCGGAATGGCCAAGGATCACATGGCTGGCGCCCGCGTCGCGCAGCATGGCGGCCGAAAGGTCGCCGGTATGGGCGCCTGAGGGTTTGGCGTGGCAGTCCTGACCGCCGACCATCAGCGCCGTCCCGCGCGCGGCCTCGGCCATTCGGGCGATCAGGGTGGCGGGGGGGCAGAGCAGCATCTCGCAGGCGGGCGCCGGATGGGCCGCTGTCAGGGCGCGCGCCTCTTCCAGGGCGGCGGCGGTGCCGTTCATCTTCCAGTTGCCGGCGGCGAGTTTCTTCATGGTCGATCCCCTTGCTTCTGGCACAGGCCTAGCCGGTCAGAGCGCGAAGGAAAAGTGGCCAGATCGTCGTCGGATCAGGTTTCCGGCTGGTCGCGGAACTTGATCGACTCGCCGCAACCGCAGGCCTCGACCACATTGGGGTTGCGGAACTTGAAACCGCTTTCGATCAGCCCGGTCTCATAGTCGATCTCGGTCCCGATCAGGAACATCTGGGCCATGGGGGCGATCATCACGCGCGCGCCGTCCTGTTCCACCACCTCGTCCAGCGGGTTGACGGAACTGACATAGTCCATGGTGTATTCCATGCCCGCGCAGCCGCCCTTCTTCACGCCGATGCGCAGGCCCTGGCTGGCCTGCTTCTGCATCAGCCGCGCGATCTGGCGGGTGGCGGCGGGGGTCAGGGTGACGGCGGCTTTGCCGGGTATGCCGAACATGACAGAGGCTCCTTTCCACCCAATCTAGGGTGAAACACTCGGGATTCCAAGCGGGGGCAGCAACGCCAGCGCTGCCAACGTGCCATAAGCCACAACCAGCGCCCAGCCGAACGAGGCCAGCGTGCCGATGATCACGTATTCCGAGAGCGCCCGGTCGTCCTTGACCGCGCCAAAGCGCAGGATCGACTTGGCCGCCATCAGAAGGCCCACGCCCTCGGGCTGGCCGAGCAGAACCAGGACGAAGATCAGGCCGCGCTCCAGAAGACCGATGACGCGCCCTGCGCCAGGCAGGCTTTCGGCGGTGACCTCGGGTGGCAGACGCTCGGCAAAGGGCTGCATCAGAAGGCCGACGGCAAAGCCCCCGGCGCGGGTGGCCAGGATTACGCCCGTCGCCAGCGCCATCAGCGCGGGCAGATGCGTGACGGGCAAAGCGGTCGCCTCGGTCCACAGCCCCGTGCCCAGGATACCGCCATCCGCGCCGGTCACGATGGCGCCGGGCGCCCAAAGCCCGCCCTCCCAGAGGCCGGGCAGCCAAAGCGCCAGGGTAGCAAGGCTGGCCAGGTGCAGCGCCTGATCGCCCAGGAAAAGGCCTAGCCCATGCCGCCCCTTCAGTGCGGTAGCGAGGGCCAGCTTGACCACGTCGATCCCGATATGCACCAGCGCAAGCGCGAGGAGCGCAAGGTGAAGCGATCCGGTCGCGACGACAAGCATGGCATAGACCGTGGCGAAATGCAGCGCCAGCGTCAGCGGGCGCTGTTTGGTGGCGACCATCCGGTCGGTCTGCAAGATGAAATCGGCAAGGACATGGGCGAAAAGCAGGGCGACGAAGGTTTCGGTCATGGGGCGGGATCCTGGCGGCCTTTGTCAGCTTCCCACCGACGCAGGACCGAGGCAATGGCTGGTCCACCCGCGCCCCGCAGCCGGTCGTTTACCGCCTGTGGGCTGATGCCCAGCACCGTGCCGATCTCGTGCAGCGTCATCACCCGCGAAGGCGAGGAAAGGTGCAGCGCGGCGGCCTCGGCCTGAGCGGCGGTCCAGCGACCCATCCTCTCGCCCAGAAGGTCGGCGATCATCCGGTCCTGTTCAAGGACCGTCTCGCCAGCGATGGCAAGTCGCCAGGCATCCCCGATCTCGTCCAGGCCCTTGCCCGACAACTCGAATGCCATGCCGGCCGCGTCGGCCAGATCGGCCGTGCCCAGGTTTTCGGCCGGACCGATGCCGATGGAGATGCGGCTTTCCAGGCCCAGCGCAACCAGGCTTGCCTGCAGGACGACCGCAGCCCGTAGCGAAAAGCGGGGGTGGTGCAGGGCGATCTGCCAGCCGTCACCCCGGAAGCGGGTGAAACGCGCGTCGCGCGGGGGGGGGTGCCAGCCGGCAATGCCGTCAGCGGCACCGCGCAAGGCCCCCATCGCGCGGTCAATCAGCGCCGCCGTCTGCCGGCCAGAGGCGACAAGGTCGCCGGTGAGGACTGCAATCCGAGTCATGAAGTCCCACGCCTTGATCTGCGGTGTATCAAGTCATAGGGCTTTAAATGGGAAAAATCAAGCCTGCAGGCTTGATGCTACATGAAGCCCAGTTCCAGCCTGGCTTCGTCGGACATCATGTCCATGCCCCAGGGCGGGTCAAAGGTCATGTGGACATCGACCTGTTTCACGCCCGGCAGGGGTTCCACCGCATTGGCAACCCAGCCCGGCATCTCGCCTGCCACCGGGCAACCGGGGGCAGTCAGGGTCATGGTGATGTCGACCTCGTTCTCCTGGCCGATCTCGATGGTGTAGACGAGGCCAAGGTCGAAGATGTTCACCGGAATCTCCGGGTCAAAGACGCTGCGGCACGCCTCGACGATCTGCGGATACAGCGGATGGTCGGTGCTGGAGGGCTTGATCAGCGGCGCGCCCTCGATCTGGTCCTGCATGTCTGTGGTCCCGGACTTGTTGTTGACCGATTATATAGGGAATCGGCCGGCCAAGGTCCAGTGCCCGAGGGCTGCTGATCAGAACGGGATTTCGTCGTCCATGTCCGAGCGGCCGCCACCGCCGCCGCCAGCCGGGGCCCCGCCGCCAAAGCCGCCGCGCCCGCTGCCCGAGGACCCGCCGCCGCCATAACCGCCGCCCGCGCCGCCTTCGTCATAGCCGCCACGGTCGTCATAGCCACCACCGCCGCCCGACGAACCGCCGCCTTCGCCGCGGCCGCCCAGCAGTGTCAGGTTGCCGCCATAGGGCCGCAGCACGATCTCGGTGGTGTACTTGTCCTGGCCGGACTGGTCCTGCCATTTCCGCGTCTCAAGCTGGCCTTCGATATAGACCGTGCTGCCCTTGCGCAGATACTGTTCGGCAATCTTGCCCAGGGCTTCGTTGAAGATCGCGACCGAATGCCATTCGGTACGCTCCTTGCGCTCACCCGACTGCTTGTCGCGCCAGGTTTCCGAGGTGGCGATGCGCAGGTTCACGACTTTGCCGCCGTTCTGGAAACTGCGCACCTCGGGGTCCCGGCCGAGGTTGCCGATAAGAATGACCTTGTTGACCGACCCCGCCATGCGATTCTCCCTTGGTGTCTTGCGCGCAGCATCGGCGCGGTTGGTTAACAAACCTATACCGAGGCCCATGGCCGCCGCAACTCGATGTCATGGGGCGTGGATCGGCCGATTCCTGCCCCCAGGGCGGCAGGGGGTGGGGAATGCCTGCCGATTCCCGGCTGGAAAAATCTGCGACTGCGGCTATAGTCCCGGGCGGAAACGAACGGACGGGGTGACAGGTGACAGGTTCCGGCACGGTATTCACCCGGCTTGCCCTGGTTTGTGCATTGGGTCTTGGCAGCGGCGCGGCGCTGGCCGAGGGGCTGAAGCTGAGCGGGTCGACCAAGTCGCGCACGGCGCTCTTCGAATCCCAGGCCGATCTGATCGATCGCAAGCTGAAGAAGCAGTACAGCGGGTCAGTGAAGCTGACGCCGAAGTACAAGAAGGGCGAAGAGGTGGCCGCCGAGGCGGTGCCGAAGTTCCGCGGCAGCTACAAGGGTGAATACCTGGAGGTCGCCAAGGCCGTCGCCCGCAAGCATGGCGTCCCCGAGGACCTGTTCCTGCGCCTTGTCCAGCAGGAATCGGGTTGGAACCCCGGTGCGGTCAGCCACAAGGGGGCGACCGGCCTGGCGCAACTGATGCCGGGAACGGCTCAGAAGTTGGGCGTCGATATCGACGATCCAAGCCAGAACCTGGAAGGCGGCGCCCGCTATCTGCGGATGATGTACGACAAGTTCGGCAGCTGGCGTCTGGCGCTGGCGGCCTATAACGCGGGGCCGGGCGCGGTGGAACAGCACGACGGCATCCCGCCCTATGCCGAGACCGAGAATTACGTGAAGGCGATCCTGGGCTGAGCGCAGGCGTAAGGTGGGCGATATCGCCCACCCTACGCCCGACCTGGCCTATTCGGCGGCCACCTTGATCACCGGTTCCATCTCTTCCAGCACCTTGCGCGACAGGTGGCACTTGATCTGGTGCCCACCTTCCAGCACCTGCACTGGCGGCACCTCGCGTTCACACAGGCCGCCGGGGACCTGCGACTTCCAGCGGCAACGGGTCTGGAACGGGCAACCGGGCGGTGGGTTCATCGCGCTGGGGATATCGCCTTCCAGCACGATGCGCTTGCGGATCACCTTGGTGTCGGCAATCGGCACGGCAGATAGCAGCGCCTCGGTATAGGGGTGGTAGGGGGGCGAAAAGACCTGGTCGGTCGTTCCCATCTCGACCACATGACCAAGGTACATCACCATGACCCGGTCCGAGAGATAGCGCACGATCGACAGGTCGTGGCTGATGAACAAGAGCGTCGTGCGGTTCTCGCGCTGGATGTCCATCAAGAGGTCGGTGACGGCGGCCTGGACCGAGACGTCCAGCGCACTGACCGGCTCGTCCGCCACGACGACCTTCGCGCCGCCCGCAAAGGCCCGCGCGATGCCGACGCGCTGCTTCTGGCCGCCGGACAGCTGCCGGGGCATCCGCTCGGCAAAGGCGCGGGGCAGCTTTACCAGGTCAAGGAGTTCGAGCATCCGCTGCTGTCGTTCGTCGTCCGACTTGCCGAACTTGAAGATCTCCAGCGCCCGGATGATCTGGCGGCCCACAGACATCGAGGGGTTCAGCGTGTCGAACGGGTTCTGGAACACCATCTGCACCTGGCTGACGGTGTCGGTGTTGCGCTTCTGGATCGGGGTGGACTGCACGTTCTCGTCAAACAGCATGATGCTGCCGCTGGTCGCGGTTTCCAGCCCCATCAGCACCTTGGCAAAGGTGGACTTGCCGCAGCCGGATTCGCCCACGATGGCCAGGGTCTCGCCCTCATGCGCCTCGAAGCTGAGCGTCTCGTTCGCCTTTACCACCTTCTTCGTGCCGCCGCCGAAGGCACCGGAGGAGATCGCGTAATACTTCTTCAGATCCTCCATCTTCAGGACCACGCGGCCGATCGGCGCCTTTTCCTTGACCGCGCGCTTGGCGGGAGGGGCGGTCCAGTCGATCTCTTGCCAGCGCAGGCAGCGCGTTTCGTGCCGGTCGCTGTCGGGGACCGGGAACATCGGCACCTCGGTGGCGTCGCAGCGGCCCTTCTGGAAATAGTCGCAGCGCGGGCCGAAATTGCAGCCGGGCGGGCGTTCGTGGGGCAGGGGAAAGTTGCCGGGGATCGAGATCAGGGGCCGTGCGTTCTTGTCCGCCCCTGGCAGCGGGATCGAGCGGAACAGCGCCTGGGTATAGGGGTGGCGCATCTCGTCGAAGACCTGTTCGACATTGCCAGTCTCGACCGCCTCGCCGGAATACATCACGCAGATCCGGTCGCAGACGTCCATCACCAGCCCAAGGTTGTGGCTGATGAACAGCATCGAGGTGCCGTATTTCTCGCCCAGCTCCTTGACCAGATCGACGATCCCGGCCTCGACCGTCACGTCCAGCGCCGTGGTAGGTTCGTCAAGGATAAGGAGCGCGGGTTTGGCCATCAGCGCCATGGCGATGACGATGCGCTGTTGCTGGCCGCCTGAAAGCTGGTGCGGATAGGCGTTGATGATCCGGTCTGGGTCAGGCAGCCGCACATCGGCAACGATCTGGCGGGCAAGCGCCCAGGCATCCGCCTTCGACATCCCGGAATGGATCATGGGCACTTCGGCCAGCTGCGCCCCGATCTTCATCGCCGGATTCAGGCTGGCCATCGGTTCCTGGTAGATCATCGCGATCTCGGAGCCGCGGATGTGGCGCAGCTCTTCATCCCCCATGTTGGTCAGGTCTCGGCCCTTGAACTTGATCGACCCGCCGACAATCCGGCCGGTCTTGCCCAGTTCCCGCATGACGGCCAGGGCGACGGTGGACTTGCCACAGCCGGATTCGCCCACCAGCCCCATCGCTTCGCCCGGCATCACGGTGCAGGAGAAATCCATCACCGCCGGGATTTCCCGCAGGCGGGTGAAGAAGCTGATCGAGAGATGCTCGATCTCCAGGATCGGTTGCGAGGGGTCCCAGTCTGCCATGGTCGTCTCCTTCGGAGGGCGGTGGACCGGGAGTTTCACACCCCCGGACCCCCGTGGGATATTTGGGCAAAGCTGAAAGGCATCAGTCCTTCAGGCTTTCTTCGCGCAGGCCATCGGCCAGAAGGTTCAGGCCAAGGACCAGGCTCATCAGGGCAAGGGCGGGCGCCAGGGCGGAATGGGGGAAAAGCGTCAGCGTCTTGCGGCCGTCGTCGATGGTCGAGCCCCAGTCGGGGCTGTCCGGCGCGACGCCCAGGCCGAAGAAACCCAGCGTGCCAAGAAGGATGGTCGTATAGCCGATCCGCAGGCAGAAGTCGACGATCAGCGGGCCGCGCGCGTTCGGCAGGATCTCCCACAGCATGATGTACCAGGGACCCTCGCCGCGGGTCTGGCCGGCGGCCACGTAATCGCGCGCCTTCAGGTCCATCACGATGCCGCGCACGATGCGGAACACGGTGGGCGAGTTCACGAACACGACCGAAACAAAGACGTTGAGAAGGTTCGGGTCCATCGACCAGACGCCCAGCGGGTCCATGTTGAAGGCAAGGCCGGAATAGGCCCAGAGGCCCACGACCAGCACCACGCCGACATAAAGGTTGCGTTTCTTGGGGTCGGTGAAGAACCGGGCGTTGAAGAGGACCGTCAGGAAGATGATCGGGAACAGGAACAGGACGGCCGCCATCACCACCGGAATGCCGGTCAGCCGGATTTCGGGTGTGACCAGAAGGTAGAAAAGCAGGATGACCGGGAAGGCCAGCACCAGGTTCGAGACGAAGGACAGTGTCGTGTCCAGCCGCCCGCCGAAATAGCCGGCGGGCACGCCAAGCGTGATGCCGACCATGAAGGCAAAAAGCGTCGCCGCCGGGGCAATGGAGAGGACCGAGCGTGCCCCCATCACCATCCGGCTGAACACATCGCGCGCAAGATGGTCGCCGCCCAGCAGGAAGTGGCTGTAGGCGCCCTCGATCTCGCCGGCAAGCGGGGTGCCCAGCGGCTTGTTCTTCATGCCTGAGAACTGGCTATAGGGGTCGAAGGTGATGATCTGGTCGGCGAAAAGCGCGGTGAACACCCAGAACATCACGATCCCGAAGCCGATCATCCCGACCGGGCTGTCGAAGAGCTTGCCATAAAGACCCAGCCGCCGCTTGAAGCTGATCGACAGGGCAAAGGTCGCCGCCAGCGCGACCCAGACCGGCAGGAACTGGATCAGGATGCGGCCGAAGATGGCAGAATAGGCGAGGGTGTCCATGGTCCGCGCCCCTTACGAAAGCCGGATGCGCGGGTTCAGGAAGACATAGCCGATGTCCGAGATCAGCTGGGTCACCAGCACCACGAACACCGCCACGACCGAACAGCCGAGCAGAAGGTTGATGTCATTGTTGCCTGCGGCCTGGACCAGGGTCCAGCCGAAGCCCTTGTAGTTGAACAGGGTCTCCACGATCACCACGCCGTTCAACAGCCAGGGAAACTGCAGCATGATCACCGTGAAGGGTGCGATCAGCGCGTTGCGCAGCGCGTGGCGCATCACGACCTGACGGAAGCTGACCCCCTTCAGCCGCGCGGTGCGGATGTATTGGGCGGTCATCACCTCGGTCATGCTGGCGCGCGTCATCCGGGCGATGTAGCCAATGCCGTAAAGCGCGATGGTCAGGACGGGGAGGGTGAAGCTCCAGAAGGTGATGTTGTCGGGCGACGAGGCGCCCTGGAACAGCGTCTTGCCGTCGATCCAGCCCCATTCGGCCAGCAGCGGCGACAGGCCTGTGACGGGCGACGCGAGCAGCGCCACGAGGATTACGCCCGAGACATATTCCGGGGTCGCGGTGGTCGCGATGGAAAAGGTGGACAGCACCCGGTCGGTCCGGGTGCCCTCACGCATCCCGGCGACGACACCGATCACCAGCGATGTGGGGATCATGACGATCATCACCCACAGCATCAGCCACCCGGTCGAGGCGAGCATCCCGCCCAGATAGGGCAGAACCTCGGTCTTGGCGAAGGTGGAGAAGCCCCAGTCGCCTTGCAGGATGCCGCAGAACCGGGGCGCGATGGCCGGATCGCTGCCGGCTTCGAAGCAGCGGCCGCGCGCGACACCCTTTTCGTCCACGTTGCTCCAGCCGGGCACGATGCCCAGCCATTGGCCATAGCGGCCCAGCACCGAACCGCCATGCCCGTTCTGCTCGATCCAGGCGGCGACCGATTCGTCCGACATGCGGACCGAGCCTTCGCTGCGGGCAAGCTTTTCCAGGTTGGGTGGCAGGTTCGTGAGGTAGAAAACGACGAAGGTCAGCACGAAAGCCGTCAGGATCATAAGTCCGACGCGGCGGGCCACGAAAATCAGCATAAGGCTACCTCTGCTCCATGCGGGCAAGGCGAGATGCCACGGTCCGGGATCGGTCGCGGCAGGCTGGGAAGGGCCGTGTGGCCGGGCACGCGCATCGGCGCGCCCGGCCGATTACGGGTTTATGCAAGCGACCACTTGTAGTGCAGGTGGTCGTTGGACGGGTGCCGCTCGACGTTGAAGCCTTCCTTCACGTGGGCGAAGAGCGAGCGCCAGTAGGGCTGGATGATATAGCCCTCATCCTGCACGATCGCTTCCATCTTCGCCATGACTTCGCGCCGGGCATCGGCATCGGCCAGCGCCAGAGCCTGGGTCATCAGGTTGTCGAACTCGGCATTTGCCATGCCGGTTTCATTCCAGGACCCCGTGGACGTATAGGCCAGCGACATGTTCTGGACCGCCAGCGGGCGGTGGTTCCAGGTCGTGGAGCTGAACGGATACTTCTGCCAGTCGTTCCAGAAGGTCGAGCCCGGCATGACCGTGTGCTTCACGTTCAGGCCGGCGTCCTTCAGCTGCGCCACCACGGCGGCGGTGGTCGCAGCTTCAAAACCGTCGTCCAGCGAGATGACCTCGAACTCGGTGTCAGTCAGACCCGCGGCAGCCAAGGCCGGGGCCAGCTTGGACGGGTCGATCACCTGGGCCGGCAGCGGGGCATATTCCGGGTGAACCGGGCAAGCGTGGTGGTTTTCCGCCGTGGTGCCCAGGTTGTTGTAGCCCAGTTCCAGCACGACTTTCGGATCGACGGCCAGCTGGATCGCCTGACGCACGGCCTTGTCCTTGTAAAGGTCCGAGGTGGCCGAGTTCATCCGCACCACGATCGTGGCGGCGGTGACGACTTCCAGCTTCTTCCAGCCAAGCGCGTCCATCTGTTCGATGAAGTCGCCGGTGGTTTCATAGTTGCAGTCGATCTCGTCCGAGGCGGCGAGGTTCACCATGGTCGACGGGTCGGTGCCGAAGTCGATGTAGTGGATCTCGTCCAGGGGCGCGGTGCCACCCCACCAGGTGTGGTTCGGCGCGCGGACCAGAATGGCCTTCTGCCCGACGGAGACTTCCTGCGGGACATAGGGCCCGGTGCCGATCGGGTTGGTTGCCGGGTCCGATCCGTCGACAAAGCTGGAGTGGACAACAGCGCAGGGATAGTCGGCGACGTTCGGGACAATCGCCACGTCCGAGGACGAGAGGTTCAGCTGGACGGTGTAGTCATCAACCTTGACCACCGCACCTTCGCGCAGTTGCTTGGTCGTTGCGTCGGCCAGGCCCGGGAAGCGGCTGGCGGTCGAACTGCCTTCGACGTTGCCATCGGCCCAGCGGGCAAAGTTGCGCACCACGTCGTCGGCGGTGAAGGGATCACCGTTGTTCCAGGTGATGCCCTGGCGGACCTTCAGCGTGTACTGGGTGGCGTCGGCGTTGGCTTCCCAGCTTTCCAGCAGGCGGCCTTCGAAGGTGCCGTCGGCGTTGTACTGGATCAGGTACTCCAGCCAGCCGCGATAGATGTTGGAAATCTGCGGCCAGTCGGCCAGGCGCGGGTCCTTGGTGCCCTTCACTTCCATGGCGCAGCGGATCACGCCGCCGACCTTGGCCTCTTGCGCCTGGGCCGGGGCGGGCAGGCCGATCAAGCCATAGGCGGCTGCGGCGGACACGCCCAGCGCGGTGGAACGGGACAGGAACTCACGCCGGCTGATCTTGCCGGCAGAATATTCTTCTGCATGCATCCGGGCCGCCGGGTGCAGCCGGGTGGCGTCGGTCTTGTGGGTCATCTGTGTCTCCCTGACAGGCTTATGATCATTATCGTTCTTTGTTTCGGTCGCCCGAAATCGCTGGCCAGCTGTTCGGCCACGGTTACAGACCACGACCGGACGGCCGCGTCTCCGCGCTCCCCCAAGGTCCATTGCGCAACTTTTTCGGCCGCACGTCAACGACTGCTTTCGTCGCTTCATGTAACAAATGCGACATGCATCTGTCGAAAACGCATATACTCGCGCAGCGATTGCGGTCAGGCGCTGCGGCGGAATGCGGAAGGCGACTTGCCCGTGAGGTGCTGGAAGGCGCGGGTGAAGTACGCGGCCGAGTTGAAGCCCAATTGCTCGGCGATGCGGCCGACGGGAAGCTTGGTCTCGGACAGAAGTTTGCGCGCCTCGAAGATACGGCGATCCTGCAAAAGCGCGCTGGCTGGTCGGCCAGAAGCGGCGTTGCAGCAGCGCGTCAGGTGCGTGGGGGTAACGCCCAGCGCCGCCGCGAAATCGCCGACGTTCATGCCGGTGCGGAAGTTCCGTTCCAAAAGCGTGGTGTAGCGGGAGACAAGGCGGCGCGTGGCGTCGGGCTTCGGCGCCTCGCCCGGTTCGGCCTTCCTGGCCTGGCGTTCCAGCCAGACGCCAAGAAGGCCCATGTAATGCTGGGTCGCCCGGTCATGCGCCGGCACGTCGCTTTCCAACTCGCGCAGGATCGAATCGAGCAGGATGTTCACTTCCTGCTGGGCGTGAACCTCACGGATACGCAGGTGTTGCGGGGTCTTGGGCAGGACGATGTCGCAGTCGCGGCCAAAAAAGACGGCCGTGCCAAAGACCTGCGGGCCGGCCTCGAAGCCGTGCATGACGCCGGCCGGGATGAAGATGGCGTTATGGGCGGTATAGCCGCGCGTGACCCCGGCGATGGTGATCCGGCCCTGGCCCTTGGTGAACCACAAAAGGCAGGGCTCGGACAAGGACCGCATCGCCTCGACCCGCCAGCGGCCGCCGGCGGCGAGGCGGGGGATGGCGACAAGGCGGAAGGACGAGGTGGGCGACGGCAGCTTCATCGCGCTGGGACCTTGTGTTCAACTGTGCCTGGCCAGTTAAGCAGCAAGGCTTTCCCGGCCCAAGCGGATTTCGGCGGGGCGGAACCGACTTGTCCACCGAAATCAGACTATTCTGTGCATAACCCTGTGGATAAGCGGAAAGCCGCTTAAAGGTCGCTTCGCAAACGCAGGTTAAGGCAGAGAAATCTGCCGCCACGCACCCATGTTCGATCTGAACCAGGTCCGCTGCCGTTTGGCATATTGCCGGCTGGCCAGGGTGGCGGCATCGGTTGCCTCTTGCAGGGTCATCTGTCCTTGCAGATGGGAGATCAGTTCCGGCGCCCCGATGGCGCGAGAGGCGGGCCGGCGCGGGTCCCAGTCGGCCAGGTTTGCCCGTGCCTCATCCAGCGCGCCATCGGCCAGCATCGCGGCGAAACGGTGATCGATCCGGTCGTTCAACCAGGTGGTTTCCGGCGTAAGAACAAGGGCATCGGCCTGCGGTAGTGGCAAGAGTGGCGGCGGCGTGTCGTCCTGCCAGGCGGCAAGCCCCCGGTCAGTGGCGCGCCAGACCTCCCAGGCGCGCTGGACGCGGACCGGGTTCAACGGGTCGATCCTGGCGGCGGTGGCGGTGTCCAGTTCGGCCAGCAGGGCGGCGCGTCCCTCGGCGGCCATGCGGGCGTCGGCCTCGGCGCGGACTGACGGAGGAACCTCGGGGATCTCGGCGAGGCCTCGGGTCAGGGCGGTAAAGTTCAGCCCCGTGCCGCCGACGATCACCAGGGGCCGGTCGAGAAGCGGCGCCACCTCGCGCAGCCAGTGGCCTACCGAATAGGGCTGGTCGCGCCCGACATGGCCGTAAAGCGCATGGGGCAGGGCGGCCTCGTCGGCCGGGCTGGGGCGGGCGGTCAGGATGCGCCAGTTGTCATAGACCTGCAGCGCATCCGCGTTCACGATCAGACGGCCGTCGCGCGCCGCAAGCTCCATCGCCAAGGCGGATTTCCCGCTGGCCGTCGGGCCCGCGATCAGCACGGGCGCCTCGCGCGAAATGCCGGTTGTCTGCACCTGAAACCCCGGTTGAACCTGCCGCGGTTTTGCGACATTTTGCGGCCCAGTCCAAACACAAAACGAAATGCAGGGGGGTGCCATGTCTGAGCCGGCCACCAAATACAGCCGCGTGATGCTGAAGATCTCGGGCGAGGCGCTGATGGGGGACCAGGGCTATGGCCTGCACCCCCCGACCGTGGCGCGCATCGCCGAAGAGGTGAAGTCGGTCCGCGACATGGGCGTCGAGATCTGCATGGTCATCGGCGGCGGCAACATTTTCAGGGGCTTGCAGGGTAGCGCCCAGGGCATGGAGCGTACGACGGCGGATTACATGGGGATGCTGGCCACGGTGATGAACGCACTGGCGATGCAGTCCGCGCTGGAATCCATCGGCGTTTTTACCCGCGTTATCAGTGCCATCCCGATGGACCAGGTCTGCGAGCCCTACATCCGCCGCCGCGCGGTCCGGCACCTGGAGAAGAAGCGGGTCTGCATCTTCGCCGCCGGCACCGGGAACCCCTACTTCACCACCGACACCGCCGCCACGCTGCGGGCCAGCGAGATGGCCTGCCAGGCGATCTTTAAGGGCACCAAGGTCGATGGCGTCTATGACATGGACCCGAAGAAGCACGCCCATGCCAAGCGTTACGACCATGTCACCTACGACGAGGTCCTGGAAAAGCATCTGGGCGTGATGGACGCCACCGCCATTGCGCTGGCCCGCGACAACGCTCTGCCGATCATCGTCTTCAGCCTGGACGAGCCGGGCGGGTTCCGGGGGATTCTTGCGGGCGAGGGGACCTATACCCGCGTGCAGGGATGAGAGCTGCGCTGGCCCTGTCTCTGCTGCTCGCGGCCCCTGCCAATGCCAACGCCGAACTTCTGGACTTCATGGGCGGCCAGGGCTGCACCTTTGGCACCGAAAGCCGCGCCGCTGCGGTCGCTGCAGGGTTTGCGGAGGCGGATATTGACGCCCTGATCGCCACCGCGCTTGCCGAGAGCGACGCCGAGCAGCAGGGTGCGTATGTGGTGCTGGAGCGGCAGATCTGCACGATCCGTCTGCCCGACGGCATTTCCAGCCCCTACAGCGTCGCGTCGCCCGAGATCGTAGCGATCACCACGCCGATCAACGAGTTTGCCTCCGAGGGTCAGCCCGGCTGTTTCCTGACCAATCCGCGCGCAACCTTCGAATCCCTGGGCTTGGACGAGCGGGACTACTACCGTTTCGTGGCGGCGGGCATCCTGTCCGGTGATCTTCGCCAGTTCGGCCAGGACCCGCTGACTGTCCCCAAGGGGCTACGTGTGGTCAGCGAGGAATGCGCGGCCACGGCGGATATCGACGCGATCCGTAGCGGTCATGTTCGGCTGCAATCGGTCTTTGGCGAATATGTGCGACAGCTGGGCGAAAGGATGCCGTGTGAAGGCCCGCTGCCGGACGTCATGTGGACGACCGTACTGTCCGACCTTCTGCAGGAAGCGGACGCGACCTATCCCTACGATCCGCCACCCGCCGACTACAATGCCTGGCTATGGCTGGAGTATTTGCTGATCTTCGAGGCGGCAGGGTGGCAGGAACGACGGGGGACCAACTCGGACGAGGCAATGCCACCGCTCTGCCACTACGACTAGCGGACAGGCCGGGCGCTTGCCCCTATACCCCCGGCCTCCCGCTCTGCTATAGAGCGCAAAATCGCCCAACGGCGAGGACGACAGAAGGAGCCTGACCCCATGGCAGACGATATCGAGATCGACACCGACGACCTGCAGCGCCGGATGGACGGCGCGATGAATGCGCTGAAGCATGAATTCGCCAGCCTGCGCACGGGCCGGGCGTCCGCCTCTATCGTGGACGCGATCCAGGTCGAGGCCTACGGCCAGATGACCCCGATCACCCAGCTGGGCACGGTGAACGTCCCGGAACCCCGGATGGTGGTGATCAACGTCTGGGACAAGGGCATGATCCAGAAGGTCGAAAAAGCGATCCGGGAATCGGGTATCGGGATCAACCCGGTCACCGACGGCCCGCTGATCCGCCTTCCGATCCCCGAGTTGAACGAGGAACGCCGCAAGCAATTGACCAAGGTCGCCGCAGGCTATGCCGAGAACGCCAAGGTCGCGATCCGCAACGTCCGCCGCGACGGGATGGACCAGATCAAGAAGGCCAAGTCCGCCGGCATGGGCGAGGACGACCAGAAGATGTGGTCGGAAGAAGTGCAGGAGATGACCGACAAGGCCATCGCCGCCGTGGACAAGGCGCTTGAGGCCAAGCAGGCCGAGATAATGCAGGTCTAACGGGGGCGGGGCGCGTGTCGAAGGATCTGGCAAGCGAGGCAGGCCTTCGGCCCGTCAACCATCTGGCGATCATCATGGACGGCAACGGCCGCTGGGCCACGAATCGCGGCTGGCCGCGTCTGGTCGGCCACCGGCGCGGGGCCGAGCGTGTGCGCGAGATCGTCAAGGCCGCGCCTGACCTTGGGATCAAGTGGCTGACGCTCTACGCCTTTTCGACCGAGAACTGGAAGCGGTCCACCGAAGAGGTGCTGGGCCTGATGGCGATCTTCGCCCGCTATATCGAGCGTGAGGCCGAGCGGCTGTCGAAGGCCGGGGTGCGCATGCGCTTTATCGGCGAACGCGGCCGCCTGGACCCCAAACTGCAGCGCATGATGGCGGGGATCGAGGCGCGGACAGCCAATTGCGACCGGCTCAATTTGACGGTGGCTGTGAACTATGGCGGCCGGGACGAGATCCTGCGCGCGGTGAAGAAGATCGCCGAGGACGCGGCCTCGGGTGTGCTGGACCCGCAGCATCTGACCGAAGGCGCCTTCGCCGACCGGCTGGACACCGGCGGGCTGCCCGATCCCGACCTGGTGATCCGCACCAGTGGCGAGACGCGGACGTCGAACTTCCTACCCTGGCAGGCGGCTTACGCGGAATATGAATTCACCGGCACGCTATGGCCCGACTTCACCGCTGAAGAACTGGCCGGGATCGTCGCCCGCTTCGGCAACCGCGAGCGGCGCTTTGGGGGCGTGCTGAAATGAGCGAAGAGCAGGGCGGCGCAAACTCGATTCCCCCCGGCCGTCCGGTCGGCCGGTGGGAGGACCTGCGCAAGCGCGTCGTCTCGGCCGTGGTGCTGGTCGCTGTGGGCGGGGCCGAGATCTGGCTTGGCGGGCCGTCCTTTGCGGTGCTGGTCGTGCTTCTGACCGGCGCGATGGTCTGGGAACTGGCCACGATGACCGCGCCAGACCACCACAACACGCCCTTGGGGCTGGCGGCGCTGGCCGCGGTCAGCCTGGGGGCGGCGCTGTTCATTGCCGATCCTTTCGCGACGGCATTCCTGCTGGTGCCCGCGCTGGCCATCGCCTTGACCGACCGGCGGGATCGGCGGCTGTCCAGCCTGTATTCGGTGGCGATCATGGTGGCAGGCTATGGGCTGGTCGATCTGCGGATGTCGGCGGGCACGCCCGTGATCCTTTGGCTGGTGCTGATCGTCGTCGCCTCGGATGTGCTGGGCTATTTCGTCGGCCGCATCCTGGGTGGGCCGAAGTTCTGGCCGGCGATCAGCCCGAAAAAGACCTGGAGCGGCACCCTGGCCGGTTGGCTCGGCGCGGGGCTGGTCGGCCTGGGCTTCTGGCTGGCGGGCTATGGCACGCCGGCGCTGGTGGCTTTGTCGGTGGCGATCGCGCTGGCCGGGCAGATGGGCGACATCTGGGAAAGCTGGATCAAGCGGCGCTGCGGGGTCAAGGATGCGTCCTCGCTCATCCCCGGCCATGGCGGAGTGCTGGACCGGTTTGACGCGCTGATCGGCGCGCTGGTGGCCCTGATGGTGCTGGGCCTGGTGATTGACCTGCCCCTGCCGGGGGTGGCGGCGGGGTGATGCGCAGCGTTTCGATCTTTGGCGTCACCGGGTCTATCGGCGCGCAGACGGTGGACCTGCTGCGCCGCGCGGCACCGGGGACCTACCGCGTCGTCGCGGTGACGGGCGGGCGCAACATCGCGGCCCTGGCCGAAGCGGCGCGGGAGTTGCGGGCCGAGGTGGCGGTCTGCGCCGAAGAGGCCGGGCTGGAAGAGCTGCGTCAGCGGCTGGCAGGCTCGGGCGTCGAGGTTGCGGCGGGGGCCGCGGCGATAGCGGAAGCCGCCGACCGCCCGGCCGACTGGGTGATGAGCGCGATCGTCGGCGCGGCGGGGCTGGTGCCGGGGTTCCGCGCGCTGCGGAATGGGACGACGCTGGCGCTTGCCAACAAGGAATCGTTGGTGACGGCCGGGCCGCTCCTGATGGCCGAGGCCGCCGCACACGGCGCGCGCATCCTGCCGGTGGACAGCGAACATTCGGCCATCTTCCAGGCCCTGGCGGGTGAGGATGTGGCTGCGGTGGAGCGGATCATCCTGACCGCGTCCGGGGGTGCCCTGCGCGACTGGCCGCTGGAGCGCCTGGCCCGTGCAACGGTGGCCGAGGCGCTGGCGCATCCGAACTGGGCCATGGGGCAACGCATCACCATCGATTCGGCCAGCATGTTCAACAAGGCGCTGGAAGTGATCGAAACGCGTGAGTTCTTCGGCGTGGCACCCGAGCAGGTCGAGGTCATCATCCACCCCGAATCCCTGATCCACTCGATGGTCGGGTTCCACGACGGGGCGATCATGGCCCATATGGGAGCGCCCGACATGCGCCACTCCATCGGCTATGCGCTGAACTGGCCGGCGCGTGCGGCGCTGCCCGTGGCGCGGCTGGACCTCGCGCAGATCGCAAGCCTGACCTTCCGCGCCCCGGACCTCGACCGCTATCCCGCCCTGCGCCTCGCGCGGGAAGTGATGGCGCGCCGGGGCCTGGCGGGGGCCGCATTCAACGCGTCCAAGGAGATCGCCCTGGATCATTTCCTGGACGGCCGCCTGGGCTTCATGCAGATGTCTGGGGTCGTCGAGGACACGCTTTCGGCACTGGACGCCGAAATGGGCGCGGCAAATCTTCCGGGAAGCCTTGAGGATGTGCTGGCGATGGACCATCTGGCACGGACAAGGGCGGGCGAAGCCGCGCGCCGGATCGCAGGAGAGCGCTGACCCATGGACCTTCTTGCAAGCCTCGGCCCGGCCATCGGTGGCACGGCCTGGACAGTGTTCTTCTTCATCGTCGCGCTGTCGGTGATCGTCTTTGTCCACGAGTATGGCCACTACATCATCGGACGCTGGTCCGGCATCCATGCCGAGGTCTTTTCGCTGGGCTTTGGCCCTGTCCTGTTCAGCCGCCGCGACCGGCGCGGCACGCAGTGGCAGATCGCGGCCATCCCTTTCGGCGGCTATGTCAAGTTCCTGGGCGATGCCGATGCCAGTTCGGTCCGGCAGGGCGAGGTTGCGGGGCTGAGCGCCGAGGAACGGCGGCACACCATGGCGGGCGCGCCGCTGTGGGCGCGGACCGCGACGGTGGCTGCGGGGCCGGTGGCGAATTTCATCCTGACGCTGATCCTGCTGATCGGCATGGTGGTTGCTTTCGGCGTCCCGCGCGAGGAACCCACCGTGGGCGAAGTGCGCGCCTATCCGTTCGAGGGCCCCTCGTTGCAGGTGGGCGACGTGATCACCGCGATCGAGGGCCGCCCCACCCCCGACACCGAGGCGTTCGGCGCGGCGATGGCCGATCTGCCAGTCAAGCGCGTGATGAACTACACCGTACGCCGCGGCGATCAGGTGCTGGAGGTAGAGGGGCCGCACCTGTACTCGGCCATCGTCGGGACCGTGGTGATCCGTTCGGCCGCCATTGATGCCGGCCTGCAGGAAGGCGACGTGATCCTGTCGCTTGACGGCATCGAGATCACCACCTTCCAGGAACTGCGCGGGATCGTGCAACAAAGCGAAGGCCGCCCGCTGCCGATGACGGTCTGGCGCAACGGCGAGACGTTCGATCTGACCCTCTCGCCCCGCCTGCGCACCACCGAGGATGAGGGCGGCCAACTGGTCGACCGCTATCAGATCGGCATCTTCGCGGGCCTCGCGTTCGAGCTTGCCACCCGCAATGTCGGGCCATGGGAGGCTGTCAGCCTGGCCGGCTCGCAGATGGCGGGGATGGTCACCTCGACCTTCTCGGGCTTGTGGAACATCATTTCGGGGCAGATCACCAGCTGCAACCTGTCTGGCCCCATCGGGATGGCCGAAAGCATGGGCGACGCGGCACGGATCGGCGGGGAAAGCTTCCTGCTGATGCTGGCGGTCATGTCGCTGGGCGTCGGCATCCTGAACCTGTTCCCGATTCCGGTGCTGGATGGCGGACATCTGGTGTTCTACGCCTATGAGGCGGTGATGCGCCGTCCGCCGCCGGACCGGGCGCTGCGGGTGATGATGATCATGGGCCTGAGCATCGTGATCGCGATCATGCTTTTCGCCCTGTCGCGCGACCTTTTGTGCGTCTGACCCGCGCCGGTCGGCAATCCTGACCTTGGCGTGCGGGCAGCCGGACCACAAGATGTGGGAAAGTTATCCACATCGGGCGCAGGCTTTTGACAAAGCTTGGCTTTCCCGGTAGTCAATCCGCAAAGCATAGACACGGCGAGGACCAATGATGCAGATGACCGATCGCAAGGCCAAAGACCGGTCGTCCAAGGCAAAGGCACGCGCCCGCCTGCTGGCCACGGCGCTTTTCATCGGCGGTGCAACGGCTTCTGCGCCGTTCCTTAACCCCGCCTATGCGCAGGTCTTTTCCTTTTCGAACGTCGTGATCGAGGGGAATGAGCGGGTCGATGCCTCGACCATCCTGAATTATGCCGGAATCAACCGCGGTCAGGAGGTCTCGGCCGCCACGCTGAACGACGCCTATCAGCGCATCGCCAATTCGGGTCTGTTCGAGACGGTGGAACTGGTGCCGCAGGGCTCGACCCTGGTGATCCGGGTCAAGGAATACCCGATCGTCAACGTCATCAGCTTCGAAGGCAACAAGCGTCTGAAGGACGAACGCCTGGCCGAACTGGTGCAAAGCCAGTCGCGCCGGGTCTATTCGCCGATCCAGGCCGAAAGCGATGCCGCCGCGATTGCCGAGGCCTACCGCGTCTCGGGCCGTCTGGCGGCCAGCGTCACGCCGAAGATCATCCGCCGGTCGGACAACCGCGTCGACCTGGTGTTCGAGATCACCGAAGGCCGCGTGGTCGAGAACGAGCGGATTTCCTTCGTCGGCAACCGCGCCTTCAGCGACCGCCGCCTGCGCCAGATCCTGGAGACCAAGCAGGCCGGGTTCCTGCGCCAGTTCATCCAGCGCGACACCTTTATCGCCGAGCGGCTGGAGCTGGACAAGAAGGTGCTGACCGACTTCTACCAGTCGCGCGGCTATATCGATTTCCAGATCACCGACGCCAGCGCCGAAGTCAGCCGCGAACGTGACGCGACCTTCGTCACCTTCACCGTGCGCGAGGGGCTGCCCTACACCATCGGCGCCGTCACCGTCGTGTCCGAGGTCGAGGGCGTGGACGCCGCAGCCTATCAAGAGGTCGCGCGCATCCGCACTGGGCAGACCTATTCGCCGCTCTTGATCGACAACAACATCACCCGGATGGAAACCCTGGCGCTGAAGCAGGGGCTGAACTTCGTCCGGGTCGAGCCGCGCGTGACCCGCGACGATCGCAATCAGGCGGTGGACATCGAATTCGCCATCGTCCGCGGCGAGCGGGTGTTCGTCGAGCGGATCGACATCGAAGGCAATGCCACCACGCTGGACCAAGTGATCCGCCGCCAGTTCCGCACGGTCGAGGGCGATCCGCTCAACCCGCGCGAGATCCGGCAATCGGCCGAACGCATTCGCGCCCTGGGCTATTTCTCGGACGCACGGGTCGAGGCCGAGCCGGGTTCGGGCCCGGATCAGGTGGTCGTCAACGTCGACGTCGAAGAGCAGCCCACAGGCAGCCTGTCGTTCGGTCTGTCCTATTCGGTCGCCAGCGGCACCGGCTTCAACATCGGCTTCTCGGAAACCAACTTCCTGGGCCGGGGCCAGGCGCTGTCGTTGGCGCTCAGCTCGGGCACCAGCAGCCAGAACTCCAGCTTCAGCTTCACCGAACCGGCGCTTCTGGGCCGCGATCTTAGCTTCTCGGTCGGGGGCTACTACCGGACCAGCGAAAGCGATAATGCCGAGTACGACACCCGCAACATCGGGCTGACCACCGGCATCGGTTTCCCCTTGGGCGAGCAGTCGAACCTGAGCCTGACCTTGCGCCTGTCCGAGGACAAGCTGGAAGGCATCAGCGCCGACAGTTCGGCCATCCTGCAGGCCGAGGACGACGAGCCGGCGCTGCGCACCTTCTCGCTGGGGTATGAATACGAATACGACACCCGCATCACCGGTCTGAACCCCAAGGGCGGCGTGCTGCTGCGCTTTGGCCAGGATTTCGCCGGTCTTGGCGGGGACACCAAGTATATCGAGACCACGGCGCTGGCCCTGGCCGAGACCAAGGTCTGGAACGAGGAAGTCACCATCCGCGCGATCTTCGAGGGAGGGGCGATCACCTCGCTGGGCGACAACGTCACCCGCGTGACCGAACGCTATTTCGGCAACGGCAAGATCCGCGGGTTCGAACCCAACGGCATCGGTCCGCGCGACCTTAACGCGGTCAACCAGGACGCGCTTGGCGGCAACCTGTTCGCCGTCGCCCGGTTCGAGGCCGATTTCCCTCTGGGCCTGCCCGAGGAATACGGCATCTCGGGCGGCGCATTCCTGGACGTGGGCAGCGTCTGGAGCCTGGACAACACCGCAGGGACCGGCGGGCCGGTGGATGACAGCTTCAACCCGCGCGCCTCGGTCGGCCTGTCGGTGTTCTGGACCACGCCCATCGGGCCCCTGCGCTTCAACTTCAGCCATGCGCTGAAGAAGGAAGAGTATGACGAGGAACAGAACTTCGACCTGACCATCTCGACGCGGTTCTGAGGATGCTGCCGGCGCGAAAGCCCGGCATCTGCTGGCTGCGTCCGGCGCTGCTGGCCCTGATGCTGGCAGCCCCGGTCCAGGCGCAGGAAGCCGCGCCCGAGCCGCTTGCCGCCGCGCCGGTTCTGACCCTGGATCAGGAGCGTTTCTTCGTCGAATCCGCCTTCGGCCGTGCCGTCCTTGCGCGAGAGCGCGACGCTTTGCGTGTGCTGGAAGAAGAAAACAAGCGAATCGAAGCCGAACTGATCGCCGAGGAGCAGTCGCTTACCGAGCTGCGCCGGACCCTGCCGCCGGACGAGTTCACCGCCCGCGCGACTGCTTTCGACGAAAAGGTGGAACGCATCCGCGACGAGCAGGACGCCAAGGCGGCCGCGCTGACCACCGGCAGGGATGATGAACGCCAGCGCTTCCTGCAAGCTGCGATCCCGGTGCTTGGCGAACTGCTCAGCGAAAGGCAGGCGGTGGCGATCCTGGACAAGGCCATGATCATCCTGTCGCTCTCGGTCATCGACGTCACCGACGAGGCTATTGCCCGCGTCGATGCCGTGCTGCCTTCGGCCGGCACCCCCGCGCCGTAAGTTGGGAAACTTGTCACCTGCAGCGCGACTTGCTAGCTACGGGCGCAAGGCAAAGGGAAGGGCAAGACCATGGACGCCACCAGCGCAACGACCGCCGATCTGGAGCTGATCCAGCGGATCATCCCGCACCGTTATCCGTTCCTCTTGATCGACAAGGTCCGGGACATCGTGCTGAACGAAAGCTGCGTCGGCATCAAATGCGTCACGCTGAACGAGCCGCAGTTCCAGGGCCACTTCCCCGGCATGCCGATCTTCCCCGGCGTGATGATCATCGAGGCGATGGCGCAGACCTCGGGCATCCTGGTCGGCCTGTCGATGGACCTGGTGGACAAGAACGCCAAGGTGTTCTTCATGGGCGTTGATGGCGTGAAGTTCCGCCGCAAGGTCGTGCCAGGCGACGTGCTGGAGTTGCACGTCAAGGCGCTGCGCGGCGGCGGGCGGGTGTGGAAGTTCGAAGGCAAGGCTTTTGTCGAGGGCGAGCTGGCCTGCGAGGCCACCTTCATGGCCATGTTCGACGTGCCCAAGGCATGAGCATCCATCCGTCAGCAAAGGTCCATCCCTCGGCCGTGGTCGAGCCCGGTGCCGTGATCGGCGAGGGGTGCGAGGTCGGCCCCTTCTGCCTGGTCGGGCCCGAGGTCACGCTGGGCGCGCGGGTGGTGCTGAAAAGCCATGCCGTTGTCACCGGCTGGACCGAGATCGGCGATGAGACGGTCATCTTCCCCTTCGCGACCGTGGGCGAGGTTCCGCAGGACCTGAAATACCATGGCGAGCGGACGCGGCTGGTGATCGGCAAGCGTTGCCGCATCCGCGAGGCTGCGACGCTGAACACCGGAACGGAAGGCGGCGGCGGGGTCACTCGGGTCGGGGATGACGTGCTGATCATGACCGGCGCCCATGTCGGCCATGATGCCCAGATCGGCAACCGGGTGATCCTGGTGAACCATGTCGCCATCGCCGGGCATTGCGTCCTTGGCGATGACGTGATTGTCGGCGGGCTGTCCGGCGTGCACCAATGGGTGCGGATCGGTCAGGGCGCGATCATTGGCGCGGTCACCATGGTGACGAATGACGTGATCCCCTATGGCCTGGTGCAAGCCCCACGGGGCGAGTTGGACGGGTTGAACCTTGTCGGCCTGAAACGCCGGGGTGTCGATCGGTCCGAGATCACCGCGCTCCGCGCCGCCTATCAGACGCTGGCGCAAGAGGATGGCAGTTTCCAGGACCGCGCCCGCAAGTTGGCCGAGGAAAGCGACAGCGCGCTGGTGCGTGAGATTGCCGATTTCATCCTGACGAAGTCGGACCGCAGCTTTCTGACCCCCAAAGGTGGGCGGTGAGGACCGCGATCATCGCCGGGCAGGGCCGTCTACCTGCCGCGCTTGCTGCTGCCATGCCCGCGCCGCCCCTGGTCGCCGCGCTGGACGGTTTCGCGCCCGAGGGGCTGACCGTGGACCTGCGCTTCCGGGTGGAGCGTCTGGTTCCCTTCCTGCGCGCGTTGGAGCGGGACGGTGTCGGCCAGGTGATCTTTGCCGGGGCCGTTACCCGGCCGCGGCTTGATCCCGCGCTGCTGGACGAAGCCACCGCCGCGCTCCTGCCGCGCCTGATGACGGCGATGGCGCAAGGGGACGACGCGACGCTGCGGGTGGTGATCGAACTGTTCGAAGAGTTCGGCTTTTCGGTCGTCGGGGTGGAAGCGGTTGCGCCCGCCCTCTTGCCCGGGGCGGGGGTGCTGGCCGGCACGGTCACGCCGCGCGATGAGGCTGATGCAACGCGGGCGGCGGCGATTGTCGCGGCGCTTGGCGCGGTTGATGTGGGGCAGGGTGCGGTGGTGGCGCAGGGCCTGTGCCTGGGGGTCGAGGCGCTGCCGGGGACGGATGCACTTTTGGCGCAGGTGGCCGGGATTGGCGCGCTGCGGCCTGATCCCGCGCGCGGGCGGGGCCTGTTCTACAAGGCCGCGAAGGCCGGGCAGGATCGCCGGATCGACCTGCCGACGCTGGGTCCGCAAACGCTGCGCGCCGTCGCAGCGGCGGGCCTGGGCGGGGTGGCGTTCGAGGCCGGCTCGGTCATCTGCCTGGACCTGGCCGAAATGCAGGACCTGGCGCAGGAGTTGGGCCTTTTCCTTTGGGCGCGGGGATGATCCGGGGCCGGCTCATCGCTTGGCTCGCGCAACGCTCTTGGCTGGGTGCCCCGCAGCGAAGAGGGGACGCAGTCCCACGATGAGCGGTCCGGTGAAGCTCTTCCTCATCGCGGGCGAACCCTCGGGCGACCGGCTGGGCGCAGCATTGATGGCGGGGCTGCAAAGCCTGACGCCGGTCGAGTTCGCGGGGATCGGTGGGCCGCTCATGCAGGCCGAGGGGCTGGAAAGCCTGTTCCCGATGGAAGAGCTTTCGGTCATGGGCATCGCCGAGGTGCTGCCGAAGTACTTCCAACTGAAACGCCGCATCCGCGAGGCGGCCGAGGCGGCGCTGGCCAGCGGGGCCGAGGCGCTGGTGACGATCGACTCCCCCGACTTTTCGTTGCGGGTCGCGGCGATCGTGAAAGCGGCGCGCCCGGACTTTCGCACGATCCACTATGTCGCGCCCTCGGTCTGGGCCTGGCGTCCGGGGCGTGCGGCAAAGATGGCGCGGGTGATCGACCATGTGCTGGCGCTGCTGCCGTTCGAACCGCCCTATATGACCGCCGCCGGCATGACCTGCGATTTCGTGGGGCACCCGGTGGTGGCAGAACCGCTGGCGTCTCAGGCCGAGATGGCCCCCTTCGCCGTTCAGGGGCCGCTCTTGCTGGCGCTGCCGGGATCGCGCCGGGGAGAGGTCACGCGCCTTGCCCCGGTCTTTGGCGAGGTGGTGGGGCGGCTGAAGGCGCGGCATCCCGACCTGCGGGTCGCGCTTCCCACCGTGCGCGGCGTGGCTGACCTGGTGCGCGAGGTAACGGCCACCTGGCCGGTCGTGCCGCAGATCATCCAGGACCCCGGCGCCAAGCGCGGTGCCTTCGCGGCGGCGGATGTGGCACTGGCGGCCTCGGGGACGGTGTCGCTGGAGCTTGCGGCGAACGCCTGTCCTATGGTCATCGCCTATGACATGCATCCGCTGACGCTGTGGCTCATGCGCCGCGCTGCGCTGATCGACACGGTGACGCTGGTGAACCTGGTCAGCGAGACCCGCGTGGTGCCCGAATTCATCGGCCCCGACTGCCGCGCCGACCGCATCGCCCCTGCGCTGGAGGCGGTGCTGGCCGATCCCACGGCGCAGCAGGCCGCGATGGCGCTGACAATGGAACGGCTGGGGCAGGGCGGCGAGGCCCCTGGCCTCAGGGCTGCACGGTCGGTGCTGCAGGCTCTGCGGCCGGGGCTTCCCCGTTGATGATCGCCAAAACCTGCGGCATCAGCCCGGCAGAGGTGTCATTCACCAGGGCCGCCAGCCCCGGTTGCTGCGCGGCGCTTAGCTGCGGCAGCTTGGCCATGACCGACCGTCCTTCCGGCGTGGCGTAGAAGTCGCGCAGCGCCGTAATCTCGGCCAGCGTCATCAGGTCGGCCATGATCTCGGCCTGGTCGCGCATCAGATCGGTCATCGGCTGGGTGAAGGTGTCGAGGTAGAGCGTCCTGATCTGCGCGACCTGCGCCTCGGTCAGCGTCTGCCCGCCCGCCGCCACCTGTTGCAGGATCGGCTGGTACATCGTCTCGATCACCGCAGCCATGTCGAAGCCCTGCAGCGCAAAGTCGACATATTCCGCCGCGACCGCCACCCGTTCCTCGCGGGTCTCAGCCAGGGCCGGCAGGGGAAGCAGCAGCAGCGCCGCGAGAGCAAGAGGTTTCACGAGGCTTGTCCTTTCCAGATCCAGCCGCCGCCAAAGATGCGGCTGCCTTCGGGGGCGTAAAACACGCAGGCCTGCCCGGCGCTGACCCCGTCTTCGGGCGCCAGAAGTTCCACCTCGGCGGTGGTGGGGCCGGTCGGGCGGATGATCGCCTCACGCGGGGGGCGGGTGGAGCGGACCTTGACCTTCAGGTGCCACTCGGGGCGGCTGTCAAAGGGGGCATCGCCCAGCCAGTTGATCCCGCGCACCGGGATGATGCGGGTGGAAAGTGCCGCCTTCGGCCCGACGATCACGCGCCGCGTGGCGGGGTCCAGCTTGACGACATACAAGGGCTCGCCCAACCCGCCGATCCCCAGGCCCTTGCGCTGGCCGATGGTGTAATGGATCACGCCCCGGTGTTCGCCAAGAATAGTGCCGTCCAGATCCACGATCTCGCCCGGATCGGCGGCGCCAGGGCGCAGCTTCTCGATCACCGCCGCATAGTCGCCGTTCGGGACAAAGCAGATGTCCTGGCTGTCGGGCTTGTCGGCCACCGGCAGGCCATACTTCGCCGCCAGCGCCCGGGTCTCGGCCTTGGACGCGAGGTGCCCCAGCGGGAAGCGCAGGTAGCTCAGCTGTTCCGGCGTGGTCGAGAACAGGAAATAGGACTGGTCCCGCGCGGGATCGGCCGCCTGGTGCAACTCGGCCCCGTGGTCGCCGACCTTGCGCTGGATATAGTGGCCGGTCGCCATGCAATCGGCGTCAAGGTCCTTGGCGGTGGCCAGAAGATCCTTGAACTTTACCCGTTCATTGCAGCGGATGCAGGGCACCGGGGTCGCGCCCGACAGATAGGCGTCGGCGAATTCCTCGATCACCGCCTCGCGGAAGGTGTTTTCATAGTCCAGGACGTAGTGCGGAAACCCCATCGTCTCGGCCACCCGGCGCGCGTCATGGATGTCGCGGCCCGCGCAGCAGGCGCCCTTCTTGGCCAGTGCCGCGCCGTGGTCGTACAGTTGCAGCGTGACGCCGACGACATCGTACCCCTCTTCGGCCAGCATCGCGGCCACGACGCTGCTGTCGACACCGCCGGACATGGCGACGACGACCCGCGTTTCCGAGGGGGGCTTCGGGAAGCCAAGCGAGTTGAGGGCCAGGTCGCGCGGCATGGGTCAGGGTCCGATCTTGGGAATGTCAGGGAATATATGAAAATGCTCTGCACTCTCAATCCCCCGTTTCAGGAATGATTAAGCCTGTTCCGCCATCCTTCCGCTGCATGATCGAGGGATTGCCCATGTTTCTGAAGCGCGTCGATGGTCCAAGGCAGGTGACCCTGCCCGATGGCAGCATCCTGACCCGGGCGGACCTGCCGCCCGCCGATACCCGCCGCTGGGTCGCTAGCCGCAAGGCCGTGGTGGTCAAGGCGGTGGTCTACGGCCTGATTCCCCAGTCTGAGGCGCTGGAACGCTATGCGCTCTCGGAAGAAGAGTTCGCGCTGTGGCGCAGCGCGGTGGAAAAGCACGGCGACCAGGGCCTGAAAGTCACGGCCATCCAGAAATACAGACAACTTTAAATTGTTTTGCGCTCTCGCTCTGGCAAAGTAACTCTGTGTTAACCATTGCGACCCAATGTCATTAACGATGTGACTGCGGAGCGGAGTATAACGGTAAAATGCGCATCCTGCTTGTGGAAGACGACCCGACGACCTCGCGCAGCATCGAATTGATGCTGACCCATGCCAATCTGAACGTCTATTGCACCGATATGGGCGAAGACGGCGTGGATCTGGCGAAGCTTTACGATTACGACCTGATCCTTCTCGACCTGAACCTTCCGGACATGAGCGGGCATGACGTCCTGCGCCAGATCCGGCAGGCGCGGGTGGAAACGCCGATCCTGATCCTGTCCGGCTCGGATGATACGGAAAACAAGCTGAAAGGCTTTGGTTTCGGGGCGGATGACTACCTGACCAAGCCCTTCCATCGCGAAGAACTGGTCGCCCGCATCCACGCGATCATCCGCCGCTCCAAGGGGCACAGCCAGTCGGTGATCAAGACCGGGCAGATTTCGGTCAATCTGGATGCCAAGACCGTCGATGTCGGCGGAAAGACGGTGCATCTGACCGGCAAGGAATACCAGATGCTGGAGCTTCTTTCGCTGCGCAAAGGGACGACGCTGACCAAGGAGATGTTCCTTAACCATCTTTACGGCGGGATGGACGAGCCGGAATTGAAGATCATCGATGTCTTCATCTGCAAGCTGCGCAAGAAGCTGGCCGAGGCGACGGGGGGCGACAATTACATCGAGACAGTCTGGGGCCGTGGCTATGTGCTGCGCGATCCAGCGGTTGCCGCCCCACCGCGGCTGGCTGCCAGCGCCTGACTTTACCTCGTCTCCGGGCTTGCCTAGTTTGGCACGGCAGGTGCAGGGGGCGGGAATGCGCGAACAGCCGGTTGAAACGCTGACCGAGGGTGAGGCGCTCGCGGAACTCGCGCGGCTGGCCCAGGCACTCGCCGCCGCGAATCGCGCCTACCACACGCTGGACGCGCCCGAGATTTCGGACGCCGAGTATGACGCTCTGAAACAGCGCAATGCCGCGATCGAGGCGCGCTTTCCGGGTCTGAAGCGGGGCGATTCGCCCAGCGACCAGGTGGGTGGCGCGGTGGCGGAGGGCTTCGGCAAGGTCCAGCACCGGGTGCGGATGCTGTCGCTGGAGAATGCCTTCGCCGCCGAAGAGGTGGCCGATTTCGACGACCGGGTGCGCCGGTTCCTGAACAGCCCCGGTGCGCTGGCCTATACGGCCGAGCCGAAGATCGACGGGCTATCCCTCTCCTTACGCTATGAGGGCGGTATCCTGGTCCAGGCCGCGACCCGTGGCGACGGCGAAGTGGGCGAGAACGTCACCGAAAACGCCCGAACCATCGCCGACATTCCCCAACGCCTGAGCGGCGAGGTGCTCCAGGTGCTGGAGGTCCGGGGCGAGGTCTACATGTCCCACGCCGATTTCGCCGCGCTGAACGCCCGCCAGGCGGCCAGCGGCGACAAGACCTTCGCCAACCCGCGCAACGCCGCCGCCGGGTCGCTGCGCCAGCTCGACGCCCGCATCACCGCCGCCCGGCCGCTGCGCTTTTTTGCCTATTCCTGGGGCGACCACTCCGCTCCGCTGGCTGCCACCCAGTTCGATGCAATCCAGCGCCTGCATGCGCTGGGGTTCCAGACCAACCCCCTGACCGTCCTTTGCGACGGACCCGAGGCGATGCTGGCCCACTATTCGCTGATCGAGGCGCAGCGCGCGACCCTTGGTTATGACATCGACGGCGTCGTCTACAAGGTGAACGACCTTGCGCTGCAGGCCCGGCTTGGCTTCCGCTCCTCGACCCCCCGCTGGGCGCTGGCGCACAAGTTCCCGGCGCAACTCGCCTGGACCGAGCTTCTGGGCATCGACATCCAGGTTGGCCGCACTGGTGCGCTCTCGCCGGTCGCGCGGCTGAAACCGGTCACGGTCGGCGGCGTGGTGGTCAGCAATGCCACCCTCCACAACGAGGACTACATCGCCGGCCGCGACAGCCGTGGCCAGCCAATCCGCGCCGGCAAGGACATCCGCATTGGCGACTTGGTCCAGGTTTACCGGGCCGGTGACGTGATCCCCAAGGTGGCCGACGTTGACCTCTCTCGCCGCAAGGACGCCTCACAACCCTATGTTTTCCCAACCGAATGCCCGGAATGTGGCAGCCCCGCCCACCGTGAGGAGGGCGACTCTGTCCGTCGCTGCACCGGTGGCCTGATCTGCCCCGCGCAGGCCGTGGAACGCCTGAAGCATTTCGTCAGCCGTGGGGCCTTCGACATCGAAGGGCTGGGCGCCAAGCAGGTCGAGATGTTCTTCCGCGACGCCATCCTGCCGGTAAGGACCCCGGCCGAAATCTTCACCCTTGCTGCAAGAGACGCCGCCAACCCCTTGCAAAAGCTGCGCAATCGCGAAGGCTTCGGCGACGTCTCCGCCGCCAAGCTGTTCGCCGCGATCGAGGCGCGCCGCACCATCGCGCTGGACCGTCTGCTTTTCTCGCTGGGCATCCGCCACGTCGGTGAGGTCGCCGCCGGCCTTCTGGCGCGCCACTACACCACCTGGGAGGCGTTCGAGGCCGCCGTCACCAAAGCCACTCCGGGCACAGCCGAATGGGGCGAACTGACCTCGATCAACGGGGTCGGAGAGGTCATGGCGCAAAGTCTGGTTGATGCCTTCCAGAACCCGGCCGAACGCGCCGCCATCGACGCGCTGGCCGCGCAACTGTCCATCCAGCCGGTGCAGTCCCGCGGCGCGGTGGACAGCCCGGTGGCCGGCAAGACCGTCGTTTTCACCGGCACCCTGGAAAAGATGACCCGGGCCGAGGCCAAGGCCCGGGCCGAGGCGCTGGGGGCCAAGGTGGCCGGTAGCGTCAGCGCCAAGACCGACCTTCTGGTGGCCGGCCCCGGTGCCGGGTCCAAGGCGAAAGACGCCGAACGTCTGGGGGTCGAGATCATCGACGAGGACGCCTGGCTGCGGCTCATCGGCGCATGACCCGGCCCGAGGCGCTGTTCCCCCTCTTTGCCGAGTTGGAGACGCTGCCCGGCGTCGGACCCAAGGCCGCGCAGGCCCTGCGGACGTTGGGGGTGGACCGGCCAAAGGACCTGCTTTACCTGCTGCCGCATTCCGGCGTTGATCGTGCCCTGCGCCAATCGGTCCGCGATGTGACCCCGCCAGCGACCCTGACGGTCGAGGTGGAGGTCGGCCAGCATGTGCCTCCGCGCACCAAGGGGCGGCCGTATCGCGTCCATGTGCGCGACCGCCGGCTGGAGTTCCAGCTGGTGTTCTTCCACGCCCGCGCCGACTATCTGCAAAAGCTGCTGCCCACCGGCCAGCGCCGCCTGATTTCGGGCAAGGTCGAGTTTTTTGATGGCCTCGCGCAGATCGTCCATCCCGACCATGTCCTGCGCCCCGAAGAAGCCGCCGAGATCCCGGCGTACGAGCCGGTCTATCCCCTGGCCGCCGGACTGACCCAGAAGCTGGTTGCCAAGGCTGTAGCCGCCGCGCTGACCCGGCTGCCGGTGACGACCGAATGGATCGATGCGGGCCTGAAGGCGCGCGAGGGTTGGCCGGACTGGGCCGCTGCCCTTGCCACCGTGCATCAGCCCGACGGCGCCGAGGCGCTGGCCTTTACCCATCCGGCGCGCCAGCGGCTTGCCTATGACGAGCTTTTTGCCCACCAGCTGATGCTGTCCATCGCCCGCGCCTCGCTGCGCCGGTCCAAGGGTGTTGCCACCCAAGGCACAGGAGCTTTGCGCGACAAGGTATTGGAAAGCCTGCCTTATCGCCCCACGGGTGCCCAGATCCGGGCAGTGGCCGAGATCACGGCCGACATGGCCGCGCCCTTGCGGATGAACCGGCTTTTGCAGGGCGATGTCGGGGCCGGCAAGACGCTGGTGGCCTTCCTGGCGCTTCTGACTGCGGTCGAGGCTGGCGGTCAGGGCGTGATGATGGCGCCGACGGAAATCCTGGCCCGCCAGCATTTCGAGGGCCTCGCCCCCCTGTCCCGCGCCGCTGGGGTGCGTCTGGAACTGCTGACCGGCCGCGACCGGGGCGCCGACCGGGCGATGAAGCTGGAGGACCTCGCCGCCGGCCGCATCCCGATCCTGGTCGGGACTCATGCGGTGTTCCAGAAAGACGTCGAATTCAAGGACTTGCGGCTTGCCGTGGTGGACGAACAGCACCGTTTCGGCGTGGCGCAGCGGATGGAACTGGGCGCCAAGGGCGCGGCGGTGGATGTGCTGGTGATGACCGCGACGCCGATCCCGCGCAGTCTGGCCCTGGCGACGCATGGCGACATGGATGTCTCGGTCCTGGACGAAAAGCCCGCCGGCCGCAAACCGATCCGCACCGCGCTGGTCTCGTCCGAGCGGCTGGACGAGGTGGTCGAGCATCTGCGCAAGGCGGTGGATGAGGGGCGGCAGGCCTATTGGGTCTGCCCCCTGGTCGAGGAATCCGAAGTGGTCGACTATGCCAGCGCCGAGGAACGCTTTCGCGTCCTGCGCGCCGCCCTTGGCGAAAGGGTCGGGCTAGTGCATGGCCAGATGCCCCCCGCCGAGAAGGATGCCGCGATGGCGCGCTTCGTCGCCGGCCAGACCTCAGTCCTTGTTGCGACCACGGTCATCGAGGTGGGCGTGAACGTGCCCAACGCGACGATCATGGTGATCGAGCAGGCCGAGACCTTTGGCCTGGCGCAGCTGCACCAGCTGCGGGGGCGCGTGGGCCGGGGCGAGGCGGCCTCGACCTGCCTTCTGGTCTACCAACCGCCGCTGAACGAGACCGGCCGCCGTCGGCTTTCCACGATCCGCGACACCGAGGACGGATTCCGCATCGCCGAAGAGGACCTGGCCATGCGCGGGGCGGGCGATCTGATCGGCACGGCGCAGTCCGGCCTGCCACGGTTCCGCGTCGCGGATCTGGAGCGGCAGGGCAGCCTGATGGCGCTGGCCCAGTCGGACGCGCGCAAGCTCTTGCACGACGACCCCGGCCTTGCCGGCCCGCGCGGTCAGGCGGCGCGGGTGCTGTTGTGGCTGATGGACCAGGATCGCGCGCTGCGGATGATCTCGGTCGGGTAGGGCCGTCGCAGGGAGTTTTGCCTTCGTTCTCAAATGTTCTTAAAAAGTTCTTTACAGGGTTAACGATCTATGAGAACAATTCAGCAACACATCATGGAGGACGCGATGAAAGACGCCATGAATACCCTGCTGACACATTCTCCGAAAGGCGCTGTCGAGGATCTGGTCGGCCTTGCCGCGCTGTTTGTGATCGTTTTCGCCGTGCTCTCGTTGCCCGGCCTCGCCTGACGTTTTCTGCCCCGCGCTCTGTCCCCCAAGGGTGACGGTCCGCCTTGCCTGGCCCACCGTCCGCCGTTTCCAGACGCGCTACTGCCGCCGCCATCCCTTCGGATGTGCGGCGGTTTTTTCATGCGGCGGCCAGGGCAAGCTCCGTCGCCTCGCAGGCGGCGTCCAGGGCCAGTAGGATCGAGGCGTGGCGGTTCTTGTAATCGCGGGCGGGGAGAAGAACCTCGTAGCCATCGAAGGGTGCGGCCGGGACCGGGCCTGCCTCCTTCAACATGGCCCGCAGGGCGTCGCGGGCTGCGACAAGCTCGCCAAGGGTGCGACCGACCGCGACCCCGCCCAGCACCGCAGCCGAGGCCTGGCCGAGGGCGCAGGCCTTCACGTCCTGGGCGAAGTCGGCGATGCGGCCGTCCTTCACCACCACATCCACCGTCACCGTCGAGCCGCAGAGAGGCGAGCGTTTCCGGGCCGTCCCTTGCGGCGCGGCCAGCCGGCCGTGGTGCGGGATATCGGCGGCCAGCGCGAGGATGCGGGCGGAGTAAAGCTTGATGAGGTCGCTGTCGCTCACGTGGAATGATCGCCTTCGCTCATGGTATGTCCCCTCTGAGGGCTGTATGTAGCCCCGCGTTGACCGCCTGCCAAGGAGAGAGCCATGCCCTTTGATCCGGCCACACTGAAGTATGATGCGGCGGGGCTGGTCCCTTGTGTCGCGCAGGATGCGGGGTCGGGCGAGGTGCTGATGGTCGCCTGGATGAACGCCGCCTCGGTCGCGGCGACGCTGGAGACGGGGAAGGTCACCTATTGGTCGCGCTCACGGGGGGCGTTCTGGGTGAAGGGGGAGTCCTCGGGTCACCATCAGCGGCTGGTGGAGCTGCGGGTGGACTGTGATCGGGACTGCTTGCTGGCCCTGGTCAGCCAGGAGGGGCCGGCCTGCCACACCAACCGGCGGTCCTGCTTCTATACGGCGGTCCGGGACGGGGAAGAGGTCGAGATCATGGTTCCTGTCCACGGTGGACAAAACTGAAGAATCCAACAAACACAAAAACTTGCCCGTGGGCGTTAGGGATTTGGTAACCCGACCATCCGGCGGATGTCGGCTGGGGTCGCGCCCTCGGCCCGGTACTTCTGGATCGCCCGCGCATCGTCGCGCTTCGCCAGCCGCTTCCCGGCCGCGTCGCGGATCAGCCGGTGGTGGTGATAGATCGGCGTCGGCAGGTTGAAGAGGCGCTGCAGGATCACCTGCACCGGGGTAAAGTCGAACAGATCCTCGCCCCGGATCACATGAGTCACGCCCTGGTCGGCATCGTCAAAGGCCGAGGCGAGGAAATAGGCCACGATCTCCTCGCCCTTGCGCGACAGGACCACATCGCCAATCCGGGCCTGTGCCTCAACCGCGTCGATGCGGTGCAGGCCGGGGTGGGCCGGGCCGGTTTCGGTGAAGCTGAGGTCTTCCGTCCCAAGCAACGTCAACGCGGCGGCAAGGTCCAGGCGCAGGGCATCGCCGGGCAGGCGCGAGGTCATCGGGCGGCCGCGACAGGTGCCGGGATAGACGTTGAAGGCCACGCCCTCTTGCGGGGCGGCAAGCGCGGCGCGGATGTCCGAGCGGGTGCAAGAGCAGGGGTAGAGAAGGCCTTTGTCTTCAAGGGTTTCAAGGCGGGTGTTGTAGCTGGAGATGTGCGGCGCCTGGCGATGGATCGGGCCGTCCCAGGTCAGGCCAAGCCAGCGCAGGTCGTCCTGGATCAGCGCGTCATACTCGGGCCTGCAGCGGTCGAGGTCGGTATCTTCCATCCGCAAGAGGAACCTGCCGCCGGCGGCGCGGGCCATGTCGTGGGCCAGGATGGCGGAATAGGCGTGGCCCAGGTGCAGGGGGCCAGTCGGACTGGGGGCGAAGCGGGTTACGAACATGGTGGCCCGTCCCAGGCCTGACCCCGGACCGTCCGGGCTGCATGAGGCGCGGGGGCCGGGGCGGGGGCGGGGTTTCTTACGCGGCGAGCCATGCTTGGAACGCCTCTTTCGCGCGGTCCGTATAGGCCTTGTAGCGGACGGCACGGCCCTTGCGGCCGCCCCTGGCGTCAATGGGGGGGAAGAGGCCGAAGTTCACGTTCATCGGCTGGAAGGTCTTGGCCTCGGCCCCGCCGGTGATGTGGGTGACAAGCGCGCCCATGGCGGTTTCGGGTGGCGGGGGCGGCAGGGTTTCGCCCTTGATTTCGGCGGCGGCCATCCGGCCCGCGAGCAGGCCCATCGCGGCGCTTTCGACATAGCCTTCGACGCCGGTGATCTGGCCGGCAAAGCGGATATGCGGGTGGCTTTTCAGCCGCATCTGGCTGTCCAGAAGCGTGGGCGAGTTGATGAAAGTGTTGCGGTGGATGCCGCCAAGGCGGGCAAAGCTGGCGTCCTGCAAGCCGGGAATCATTTTCAGGACAGAGGTTTGCGCGCCGTACTTCATCTTGGTCTGGAAACCGACGATATTGTAGAGCGTGCCCAGCTTGTTGTCGCGGCGCAGTTGCACCACGGCATAGGGCTTCTGGTCCGGCTTGTGTGCGTTCGTCAGGCCGACGGGCTTCATCGGCCCGTGGCGGAGGGTCTCGCGGCCGCGTTCGGCCATGACTTCGATCGGCAGGCAGCCGTCGAAGTAGCCGGCGGTCTCGCCCTCGTGAAACTGGGTCTTTTCCGCTGCGAGAAGGGCGTCGATGAAGGCCTCATACTCGTCACGGGTCATCGGGCAGTTGATATAGGCGCGTTGTTCTTCCTCGGTCTCGCCCTTGTCGTAGCGGCTTTGCATCCAGGCGGTGTCCATGTCGATGCTGTCGGCATAGACGATGGGGGCGATGGCATCGAAGAAGGCCAGCGCCTCGGCCCCGGTGGCGGACTTGATCGACTGCGCCAGCGCCGGGCTGGTCAAGGGGCCGGTGGCGATGATCCAGTGGCCGGATGAAGGAAGCTCGGTAACCTCTTCATAGGACGTGGAAATCAGCGGGTGCGATTTCAGCTTTGCCGTCACCGATTGCGCAAAGGGGTCGCGGTCGACGGCAAGGGCGCCACCGGCGGGCAGGCGGTGTTTCTCGGCCATCTCCATCACCAGGCCGCCGGCGGTGCGCATTTCCCAGTGCAGCAGGCCTACGGCGTTCTGTTCGTGGTCGTCCGAGCGGAAGGAGTTCGAGCAGACCATCTCGGCGAAATCGCCGGTACGGTGAGCGAAGGTGGCGACCTTGGGCCGCATCTCGTGCAGCACGACGGGGATGCCGGCGTTCGCGGCGGCCCAGGCGGCCTCGGTTCCGGCCATGCCGCCGCCGATGATGTGAAGTGTGTCCATGGGGGAGGATGTAGCTTTGTGCGGCTGGTGGCGCAAGGAGGGGCGCTGCCCCTCGCGCTGCGCGCTCACCCCGGGATATTTGGGGACAGAAAATTGGCGTCGCGGTGGGCTTTCGTGAAGGCGGTGGGGTCGTCCGTGCGGTGGCCCAAGGCGGCGGCTTTCAGGAAGAAACCGGGCGCGGGGAGGTGGTCGGACGAGAGGCGCTGGCGGAGAAGGGCGGCGCGGAAGGGTTTGCCGGTGGCGGCGTCCACCTCCATCAGGGATTCCAGCTGGGCGGTAAGGTCGGCCATGCGGAGGCCAAGGTCCTTGGCAAGCTGGCCGTAGGTGGCGGTCTGGCCCGCAGCCGCCAGGGCTGCGAGCCGTTGTTCCAGCGGGGTCACTCGGCCTCTGCGCCCTGGTCGGCGACGCGGGCGACGGAGACGACCTCCTCATCCCCGGCGACGGCGAAGACCTTGACGCCCCCGGCGCTGCGCGAGCGGAAGCTGACCTGGTCAACGGGCACGCGGATCGACTGGCCGGTCGAGGTGGCAAGCATGATCTGATCCGAGCTTTCGACCGGGAACGAGGCGATGATCCGGCCGCCCCTTGGACCCGGGCTGATGGCCTTGACGCCCATGCCGCCGCGGCCGCGGACCGGGTAGTCGTGGGAGGAGGAAAGCTTGCCCGAGCCGCCTTTGGTCACGGTAAGGATCAGATCCTCGGCCGCGGACATTTCGGCATAGCGGTCGGGGGAAAGCTGGCCGGCGGGGACGTGTTCTTCCTCGTCGTCGGTGTCGTCCTCGGTGATGCCGGCCATCAGGCGGCGCTGCTTGAGGTAGGCCTCGCGCTCTTCGGGGGTGGCCTCGAAGTGTCGGATGATCGACATGGAGACGACGTGGTCGCCGTCGGCCAGGCGGATGCCGCGGACGCCGGTGGAGCCGCGGGACTTGAAGACGCGGATCTCGGTGGTGGAGAAGCGGATGGCGCGGCCGGCTTCGGTGACCAGCATGATGTCGTCGTTCTCATCCGCGATGGCGGCGTTCACCAGGGTCACGCCCTCGGGCAGGTTCATCGCGATCTTGCCGTTGCGCTTGACGTTGGTGAAGTCGGAGAGGTCGTTCTGGCGAACGTCGCCGTCCGAGGTCGCAAAGACGATCTGCAGGTTGCCCCAATCCTCTTCGGCAACGTCCACGGGCATCAGGGCGGCGATGGAGATGCCGGTCTCGATCGGCAGGATGTTGACCAGGGCCTTGCCCTTGGCGGTGCGGCCCGCCAGCGGAAGGCGCCAGGTCTTCAGCTTGTAGACCATGCCGTCGGTTGTGAAGAACAGCAGCCAAGTATGCGTATTTGCGACGAAAAGTGTCGTCACGACGTCGTCGTCCTTGGTCTGCATCGAGGCCAGACCCTTGCCGCCCCGGTTCTGGCTGCGGAACTCGGCCAGGGGGGTGCGCTTGATGTAGCCGCCGGAGGTGATGGTCACGACCATATCCTCGCGCTCGATCAGGTCCTCGTCTTCCATGTCGCCGGACCAGTCGGTGATCTCGGTGCGGCGGGGGACGGCGAAGAGGGCTTTGACCTCGCGCAACTCGTCCGAGATGATCGCCATGATCCGGTCGCGGCTGCCAAGAATGTCAAGGAAGTCCTTGATCTTCTTTGCCAATTCCTCCAGCTCGTCCGTCACTTCCTTGACGCCCATCGCGGTCAGGCGTTGCAGGCGCAGGTCCAGGATCGCGCGGGCCTGCGCTTCGGAGAGGTTGTAGGTCCCGTCCTCGTTGATGGGATGCGAGGGGTCGTCGATCAGGCGGATGTAGGGCGCGATGTCGTGGGCGGGCCAGCGGCGGGTCATCAGGCGGTCGCGTGCTTCCGCCGGGTCGGCGGAGGAGCGGATGGTGGCCACCACCTCGTCCACGTTCGATACGGCGACGGCGAGGCCGCAAAGGATGTGGCTGCGTTCGCGCGCCTTGCGCAGTTCATAGGCGGTACGGCGGGCAACAACTTCCTCGCGGAAGGTGATGAAATAGCTAAGGAAATCGCGTAGCGTCAGCTGCTCGGGCCGGCCGCCGTTCAGGGCCAGCATGTTGCAGCCGAAGCTGACCTGCATGGTCGAGAAGCGGAACAGCTGGTTCAGCACCACATCGGGCGTCGCGTCGCGCTTGAGTTCGATCACCACGCGCACGCCGATCCGGTCGCTTTCGTCCGCAATCCCGGCGATGCCTTCGATGCGTTTCTCGCGCACCAGCTCGGCGATCTTTTCGATCATCGTGGCCTTGTTGACCTGATAGGGGATCTCGTCGATGACGATGCCCCAGCGGTCCTTGCGCAGCTCTTCAATGTGGGTCTTGGCGCGGATGATGACGCTGCCGCGCCCTTCGAGATAGGCTTTCCGTGCGCCCGAACGGCCAAGGATCTGACCGCCGGTCGGGAAGTCGGGGGCGGGGATGATCTCCATCAGCGCTTCCATGGAGATATCGGGATTCTCGATCAGCGCCAGCGTGCCGTCGATCACCTCGCCCAGGTTGTGCGGCGGGATGTTGGTGGCCATGCCGACCGCGATGCCGCCGGCCCCGTTGACCAGCATGTTGGGGAAGCGGGCGGGAAGGACGGTCGGCTCCTTGTCCTTGCCATCGTAGTTGTCCTGGAAATCGACGGTTTCCTTGTCGATGTCGGACAAGAGGAAGGCCGCGGGCTTGTCCATCCGCACTTCGGTATAGCGCATGGCCGCGGCGTTATCGCCGTCCATCGAGCCGAAGTTGCCCTGACCGTCGAGGAGTGGCAGCGACATCGAAAACGGCTGCGCCATCCGCACCAGCGCGTCATAGATCGCACTATCGCCGTGCGGGTGATATTTCCCCATCGTGTCACCGACCGGGCGGGCCGATTTGCGATAGGCCTTGTCATGGGTGTTGCCGGATTCATGCATCGCAAAAAGGATGCGGCGGTGGACGGGCTTCAATCCGTCCCGCAGGTCGGGAATCGCACGACTGACGATCACGCTCATCGCGTAATCAAGATAGGCGGTCTTCATCTCGGCGCTGATGTCGACCTGCGGGCCGTGCCAGCTGGAACGCTCCGGGTTTTCTTCTTTCTTATCAGTATCTTCCGGGATATCGGCCATGAGGGCGCGCGCCTTCCGTGCGGGATCAAGATGTAGCAGGCAAAAGGATACACCATCCCAGCTATGGGGTGCAATGCCGGCTGTGCCTAGGATTGGCAGCCATCAAGATCGAGTGACAACTTTTTGTTTTCATTGATTTTTAAGCGGCGTCTGACATGATTCCGCGAGGACCACCAGAAAGGACGGGCGACATGGTCGGGCACGAGACGGAGTTGATGCTGAAGGGCTATGGCCTGACAACGGCCGAGCTTTACTATCGGATGCCGGATTATCGTAATGTTCTCAACAGCTTCATCTGGCAGGAGTATGACCTTGCCCCGGATTATCCGAAGCTTTTTCAGTTCATCGAGTTCTGGCACGACCAGATTGAAGGCCCGTTGCATTCGGTGCGCTTTACCCATCGCAAGCTGATCGCCCCGGGCGAGTGGCGCAATGTCGTGGGGGAGTTTCGCGTGCATTGAGCGTAGGGTGGGGTTGAATCCCACCCTACGGCTGAACCTTGCGTCGGGCAGCGGCTTTGAGTAGGGCCGCCGGCATGACGCGCCCCGCTTCCATACCGCTGCCCCTGACCAGTCTTGACGCGCTGGAGCGGGCCGGATTGACCGACCCGGCCGAGCGTGCGGTCCTGGATGCGGTGGCGGCCGAGTTCCGGGTGCGGATCTCTCCGGCGATGGCCGAGGTTGCGTCGGACGGTGTGCGGGCGCAGTTCGTGCCGGACGCGCGCGAATTGCAGGTAGTGCCGGAAGAATTGGCCGATCCGATCGGCGATGATGCGCATCGGTCGGTGCCGGGACTGACGCATCGCTATCCCGACCGGGCGATCCTGCATGCGACGCAGACCTGCGAGGTCTATTGCCGCTTCTGTTTCCGGCGCGAGACGGTGGGGGAGAGCGGTACCTTGGCCGAGGTCGAGTTCGACCGGGTGGTCGACTATTTGCGCCGGACGCCGGCGGTGCGCGAGGTGATCTTTACCGGGGGCGATCCCTTGGTCCTCTCGGCGCGGCGGCTGGGGGCGATGCTGGACCGGCTGGAGGCGCTGGGGACAATGGACCTGGTGCGGTTCCACACGCGGGTGCCGGTGGTGGCGCCCGAGAAGGTGAGCGGGGCCCTGGTCGCGGCTTTGGACCGGGCGCTGCCGGTCTGGCTGGTGGTGCATACCAACCATCCCGACGAGATGACTGGGGCAGCGGCAGCGGCCTTGCGGCGTCTGAACCGGGCGGGGGTGCCGCTTTTGTCGCAGACGGTGTTGCTGCGGGGTGTGAATGCGGATGCCGACACGCTGGAGCGGCTGTTCCGGGTGCTGATTCGCAACCGGGTGAAGCCGTACTATCTGCATCACCCGGATCTGGCGAAGGGAACGGGGCATTTCCGGGTCACGCTGGAGGAGGGGCAGGCGATCATGGCCGCCTTGCGCGGGCGGCTGACCGGGATCGCGCAGCCCCTCTATGTGCTGGATATTCCCGGCGGTCACGGCAAGGTTCCGGTCGGGCCGGGCTATCTGCGGCGCGAAGGCGACCACTGGGTGGTGACCGATCCGCAGGGGTGCGAGCATTCCTACCGGGATCTTTGAAGCGACCCCCGGGGCGCTGCCCCGGACCCCGGGATATTTATGGACAGAGAATGGCTACTTCGCGCGCGTCGGGCGGTCGAAGACCTTTTTGCCCATCAGGGAGCCGACCAGATCGACCATCAGGCGCGCTGTCATGCCGCGGTCGTCGAGGAAGGGGTTGAGTTCGACGAGGTCGAGCGAGGTGACAAGCCCGGATTCGTGCAGGAGTTCCATGACGAGGTGCGCCTCGCGAAAGGTCGTGCCGCCGGGGACGGTGGTGCCGACGGCGGGGGCGATCGAGGGGTCGAGGAAGTCGACGTCGAGAGAGACGTGAAGCATCCCGCCCTCGCGCCGGACAAGGTCGAGGAATTCGCGCAAGGGGGCGACAAGGCCGCGTTCGTCGATGACGCGCATGTCGTTGACCTGGATGTCGCGCTCCAGCATCGCGGCCTGTTCGGCCGGGTCGACCGAGCGGATGCCGAACATGCAGATCCGGTGTGCGGGGACGGGTGCGGGGAAGGGCGGGAAGGCGTCGAACCCGTCGCGGCCGTTGATATAGGCAAGCGGCGTGCCGTGCAGGTTGCCGGAGGTCGTGGTCAGCGGCGTGTGGAAGTCGGAATGCGCGTCAAGCCATAGGAGGAAGAGCGGCCGGTCCTGGCGATGGGCGAAGGCGGCGGCGCCGGCGGCGGACCCCAGCGCCAGCGAGTGGTCGCCGCCCATCACGATGGGAAAGCCGCCTTGGCTGAGGGCGTCGTCGACCTTGTCCATCAGGGCCACGGTCCAACCGACGGTTTCGGCCAGGGAATGGACGGCCGGGTTCGGGCAGGCCACGGCGAGAAGCGGGGGCAGGGTGAGATCGCCCCAATCCTCGACCCCGTGGCCTTCGGAGGCGACCTCGCGCGCGATGCCGGCGACGCGGTAGGCGGCGGGGCCCATCAGGCAGCCGGGGCGGCGCTGGCCGGTGTCGATGGGCGCGCCGATGAGGATGGTCTTGGGCATGTGGGCCTCCGCCTGTTTGCCTTGGTGTAGCGGGGGCGGGCGGCCGGTGGCAACGGGCAATCCGGCGGGGGAGCCGCGGCCACGCCGGCAGATCGCCGATCCTGCGCGGCGGAAGGGCGCAGGTTTGCCTTGGTGTAGCGGGGGCGGGCGGTCGGTGGCAACGGGCAATCCGGCGGGGGGAGCGGTGGCAGCGCCGGCAGATCGCCGATCCTGCGCGGCGGAAGGGCGCAGGTTTGCCTTGGTGTAGCGGCGGCGGGCGGTCGGTGGCAACGGGCAATCCGGCGGGGGGAGCGGTGGCAGCGCCGGCAGATCGCCGATCCTGCGCGGCGGAAGGGCGCAGGGGGATTTCCGTGGGCGGGGTTAGCGCCTATCATGGGGAGAACATAGGGGGCGGCATGATCGTCGAGCTTGGGCATTTCGCGTTGATCGTGGCGTTGATGGTGGCGCTGGTGCAATCCACCCTGCCGCTGTGGGGGGCGCATCGCGGCGATGCGCGGCTGATGGCGCTGGCGGAACCCGCCGCGCTGGCGCAGGCGGTGCTGGTCGCGGCGTCCTTCGCGGCGCTGACCTATGCCTTTGTCGTGTCCGACTTTTCGCTGGCGGTGGTGGTGTCGAACTCGCATACCGCCAAGCCGATGCTGTACAAGATCAGCGGCGTCTGGGGGAACCATGAGGGCTCGCTTCTGCTGTGGGTCTTGATCCTGGCGGTCTATGGCGCGGCGGTGGCGCTGTTCGGGCAGGGGCTGCCGACGCGGCTGAAGGCGCGGGTTCTGGCGGTGCAGGGGATGGTGGGGGTGGCGTTCCTGCTGTTCCTGCTGCTGACCTCGAACCCGTTCTGGCGGCTGGAAGTGCCGCCGATGGATGGGCAGGACCTTAATCCGTTGTTGCAGGACCCCGGGCTCGCCTTCCATCCGCCGTTCCTTTACCTTGGCTATGTCGGCCTGAGCATGGCGTTCAGCTTCGCGGTGGCCGCGCTGATCGAGGGGCGGGTGGATGCCGCCTGGGGCCGCTGGGTGCGGCCGTGGACGCTGGCGGCCTGGGTGTTCCTGACCATCGGCATCGCTCTGGGGTCCTGGTGGGCCTATTATGAACTGGGCTGGGGCGGGTTCTGGTTCTGGGACCCGGTGGAAAACGCCAGTTTCATGCCCTGGCTACTGGCAGCCGCGCTGCTCCATTCGGCCATCGTGGTCGAGAAGCGCGAAAGCCTGAAGGCCTGGACGATCCTGCTGGCGATCCTGGCCTTCGGCTTCAGCCTGATCGGCACCTTCATCGTGCGGTCCGGCGTCATCACCAGCGTGCATGCCTTTGCCAATGATCCCGAGCGGGGGGTGTTCATCCTGATGATCCTGGCCTTCTTTACCGGCGGCGCGCTGATCCTGTTCGCGGCGCGCGCAGGAACGATGGAGGCGAAGGGCGTATTCTCGACCGTCAGTCGGGAAAGTGCGCTGGTGGCGAACAACATCCTGCTGACCGTCTCGGCCTTCGTGGTCTTTGTCGGCACGATCTGGCCCCTGGTGGCCGAGATGCTTTTGGACCGGGCGGTCAGCGTGGGCGAGCCGTTCTTCAACGCGGCCTTCACGCCCTTCATGGTGGCCTTGGCGCTGATCCTGCCAGTGGGGGCGATGCTGGCCTGGAAGCGCGGCACGGTCGGGCGAAGCTTGCGCGGGCTGGTGCCGGCGCTGGTGCTGGCGCTGTCCCTGGGCGCGCTGGCCTATGCGATGCAGACCAACCGGACGGCGCTGGGGCCAATCGGGCTGGCGCTGGGGGCCTGGGTGGTCTTTGGCGCGCTGACCGACCTTTGGGCGCGGACCGGGCGCGAGAGCCTGGGTGCGCGCTTTGCCCGGCTGGGACGCCTGCCGCGGGCCGACTGGGGCAAGGCCACGGCGCATCTGGGGCTGGGCGTCACGATCTTTGCCGTGTCGGCCATGCTGGCCTGGAAGATCGAGGATATCCGCGTGGTCCAGGTTGGCGAGACCTTCCCGCTGGGGCCTTATGAGGTGCGGTTGGACGACGTGCGCGAGGTGGAGGGGCCGAATTACTATTCGACCATGGGCTTCCTGACCGTGCTGCGCGATGGGGCCGTGGTGACCGAGTTGACCCCGGAAAAGCGCGTCTATCCGGTGGCGGCGATGCCGACGACCGAGGCTGCCATCGATTATGGCTTCCTGCGCGATGTCTATCTGGTGCTGGGGGACCGCCAGGCCTCGGGCGGGTGGGCGGTGCGCAGTTACATCGAGCCCTTTGCCAACTGGCTGTGGGCGGGATGCCTGCTGATGGCCCTGGGCGGGCTGCTGAGCCTGACCGACCGGCGCTATCGGGTGGCTGCGGGGGCGCGCAGGGTTCCGGCCGGGGTGCCGGCAGAATGAGCGGGTTTCTGACGCGCGGTGCGTGCAGGCACGCACCCTACGTGCTGGCGCTGTTTCTGAGCGTCTCGCCTGTGCTTGCGGTGCAGCCGGATGAAATCCTGGCCGATCCGGCGCTGGAGGCGCGAGCGCGCGAGATCAGCCGGGATATCCGCTGCCCGGTCTGCCAGGGCGAATCGATCGACGATTCCAGCGCGCCGATCAGCCGGGACCTGCGGATCATCATCCGCGAGCGGCTGGTGGCGGGCGACAGCGACCGCGAGGTGGTGGACTATATCGTCGCGCGCTATGGCGAGTTCGTGCTGTTCAACCCGCGGCCCGAGGGGTCGAACCTGATCCTGTGGCTGGCGGGGCCGGCGCTGCTTCTGGCCGGGGTCGGGGTTGCCGTCGCAGCGGCGCGGCGCCGGCGCGTGGTGCCCGAGACGGCACTGACGGCCGAAGAAGAAGCACGGCTGAAGGATCTCTTGCGGGAGTAGGGTGGGCGGTATCGCCCACCTTCCGCCGAAGCGTGACGCCGCGTCGGGCTTGGCCCTGGCGCCGGGCCGGTTAGGCTGCACGCAGGACAGAGGGGGATGCGGATGTCGGAACTGGTTCGGGTCGAGGTCGAAGGGGGCGTGCATCGGATCACGCTGAACCGGCCAGAGGTCAGGAATGCGCTGAACCGCCGCTTGCGGGCCGAGCTGACGGCGGCGCTTCTGGCGGGCCATGCGGCGCGGGTGATCGTGTTGACCGGGGCGGGGGCGGGGTTCTGCTCGGGCCAGGATCTGGGCGATGCGCAGGGTCTGGACGAGGCCGGGTTCGAAGGCGTCCTGAACGGGGAATATGTGCCGATGATCCGGGCGATCACTGAAGCTCCGGTGCCGGTGATCGCGGCGGTGAACGGGGTGGCGGCGGGGGCGGGGGCGAACCTGGCGCTGGCCTGCGACCTGGTGATCGCGGCGGAAAGCGCCACGTTTATCCAGGCTTTCACGCGGATCGGGTTGATCCCGGATGCCGGCGGGACCAGCTTCCTGCCGCGCCGGGTGGGATTGCAACGGGCGATGGGCGCGGCGCTGCTGGCGGAACCCGTCAGCGCGGCGCAGGCCGAGGCCTGGGGCATGATCTGGGAAGCTGTACCCGACGACCGCTTTGCCGCGGTGGTGGCCGCGCGGGCGGCGCAGCTGGCGGCGGGGCCCACGGGGGCCTATGCGGCGCTGAAACAGGCGCTGCGCGGGGCGTTCGACCAGCCGCTGGAGGCGCAGTTGGCGGTCGAGGCGCGGTTGCAGGGGCTCTGCGGCGCCAGTGCGGATTTCCGCGAGGGCGTGGCGGCCTTTGCCGCAAAGCGCGCGCCGCAGTTCACCGGGCGCTGATCCGTAGGGTGGGGTTCAACCCCACCCTACGCCGGGGTCAGACGCCGCGCGCCAGGGCCGCGACGCCGGTGCGGGCAATCTCCACCAGGCCCAGCGGACGCATGAGTTCGGCGAAGGCGTCGATCTTTTCCGGCGTGCCGGTCATCTCGAAGACAAAGCTTTCCAGCGTCGAATCCACCACATTGGCACGGAAGATCTCGGCCAGGCGCAGCGCCTCGATCCTGTGGTCGCCCTTGCCCTGGACCTTGACCAGCGCCAGTTCGCGCTGGACCGACGGCCCCTCGGCGGTCAGGTCGTGGACGGCGTGGACCGGGACCATGCGGCTAAGCTGCTTTTCGATCTGGTCGATCACGGCGGGGGTGCCGCGGGTCACGATGGTGATCCGGCTGCGGTGGCCGGTATGGTCCACCTCGGCGACGGTCAGGCTGTCGATGTTGTAGCCCCGCCCCGAGAAGAGGCCGATCACGCGGGCCAGCACGCCCGGCTCGTTCTCGACGATCACGGCCAGGGTATGGCTCTCTTCGATCTCGGACAGGGCCGAGCGGAGATCATAGGCGGAATGGCTGGTCGAGCCCTTCTTGATGTTCAATGCGGACATGGTGCTTTCCGTTTGGCTGGCGTGCCCGGCGTCATGCCGGACCCACGCGGGGTAAGAGGGGAACAGGGGGCGGGCATCAGGCGGGCGCCTCGCCTGGGGCCGCGCGCCAGTGCAGCAGCAGTCCGGCCAGCGCGGCCAGAAGGACCGGCGTCAGCAGGACCGCGCCGATCAGGCGGCCGTCGGTGAAACCGAGCAAGGCGTTGGCGGCCAGAAGGACCCCGCCCAGCCAGAGGCAGGCCAGCAGGATGAGGGCAGGCAGGCTGCGGCCCAGCACCCCCGCCCGGACGAGGAACAGGCCGATCGCCGCCATCATCGCCGCCTCATAGTACCACAGGTAGGGCGCCGACAGCAGCATGGCGAGCATCAGACCAGCCGCCTTGGCGTCAAAGCCAACCCGACGCGAGCGCCAGAGCGCGAAAAGCATCCCCGCCACCCCAAGCGCCAGCCCCCATTGCAGGGTCATGGCCGTCGGCGGCGCAAGGCCTAGCATCACCATCAGATAGAACGGCCCGACCATCAGATGCAGGTCCGGGATCGACTGTATCAGGGTGTCGCCGACGCCGCTCAGTGCCTGGGCGAAGGCGGGCCAATAGGCCGGGCCGAACGCCAGCGTCGGCACCACGGCCAGGACCAGCGCAGTCAGCGCGGCGACCAGGATCGTGCGCCACAGTCCGGCGGCGACCAGCGCCACGGGGATGAGGAGGCCAAGCTGCGGTTTCAGCGTCAGGCAGCCGATGCAGAGGCCCGCCAGCGTGAAGCGCCCGGCGCGCAGTGCCGCCAGCGCCGCCACAAAACCGGCCAGCCAGATCAGGTTGTTCTGGCCCAGGATCAGCGTGGGCACATAGGCCGGCGCCAGCGTCAGGGCCAGCCAAACCGGCACCGCGCCTGCACTGAACGGGCGCATCGCCAGCCCCATCAGCCCGACCGAGACCAGCGTCATCACCAGGAGGGCCGGCGCGAAGGGCAGGGCGCCCAGCGGCATCAGCAAGAGCAGATAGCCCGGCGGATAAAGCCAGGGCATGTAATCGTCCGGGTTGATGCCATGCACCTCGGCCAGGCGCGCCATGTCGAAGGCGGCCAGCGGCTCTCCGGCCAGGGCCAGTTGGCCCGCGGCCCAGAACACGCGGAAGTCGATCGCCAGGGCCTGGGTGCCTGGTTGGGCGGTCAGGATGAAAGCGGTCTGCAGGATTGCATAGGAGAACAGGGCGGTGACGGTCACGCCTGCCAGGACCACCGCCCAGAGGGCAGGGCCCAGCAACGCCCGAACCCGGGCGTCGGCAGCAAGGCGTGACGCGCGGTCCTGCATGGGTCAGACCAGGACCGCACCCGAGCGGAAGGCAGCGGCATCGGCGGAAAGCAGCATCTCGTTGTGCGGCTTGCCCGAGGGGATCATCGGGAAGCAGTTCTCGTGCTTTTCCACAAGGCAGTCAAAGATCACCGGGCCATCGTAGCGGATCATTTCCATGATCGCGTCGTCCAGGTCCTTGGGGTCCTCGCACTTGATGCCCTTGCAGCCGAAGGCCTCGGCCAGCTTGACGAAGTCGGGCAGGCTTTCCGACCAGGACGAGGAATAGCGTTCGCCATGCAGCAGTTCCTGCCACTGGCGGACCATGCCAAGGCGTTCGTTGTTCAGGATGAACTGCTTGACCGGGGCGCGGAACTGCATTGCGGTGCCCATTTCCTGCATGTTCATCAGCCAGGACGCCTCACCGGCGACGTTGATGACCAGGGCATCGGGATGCGCGATCTGCACGCCGATGCTGGCAGGCAGGCCATAGCCCATGGTCCCAAGGCCACCCGAGGTCATCCAGCGGTTCGGGTCCTCGAACCCCAGGAACTGCGCAGCCCACATCTGGTGCTGGCCCACTTCGGTGGTGATGTAGCGGTCCATGCCCTTGGTCAGGGCCTCCAGCCGCTCCAGCGCGTATTGCGGTTTGATCGTGGTGGTGGAGTTCTTGTAGGACAGGCACTTCACCGCGCGCCATTCGTCGATCTGCTTCCACCAGCTGGCCAGGCCGCGCTGGTCGGTCCTGGACCCGCGCGCGCGCCACTGGCGCAGCACTTCCTCCAGCACGCGGGTCACGTCGCCGACAATCGGCACGTCCACGCGGATGACCTTGTTGATCGACGAGGGGTCGATGTCGATGTGGGCCTTCTTCGACTTGGGGCTGAAGTCCTTGATCCGCCCGGTGATCCGGTCATCGAAGCGAGCCCCGATGTTGATCATCACGTCGCAGCCGTGCATCGCGAGGTTGGCCTCGTAAAGCCCGTGCATCCCCAGCATGCCGACCCAGTTCTTGCCCGAGGCCGGGTAGCTGCCCAGGCCCATCAGGGTCGAGGTGATCGGGAAGTTCGTCTCGGCCACCAGTTCGCGCAAGAGTTGGCTGGCGCGGGGGCCCGAGTTGATGACGCCGCCGCCGGTGTAGAAGATCGGGCGTTCGGCGGTCTCCATCAGCTCGACCAGGCGGGCGATCTGGTCGGCATCGCCTTCGGTGCGGGGCTGGTAGTGGCTGACCCTGGCTTTTTCGGCGGGGGTGTAGTCGGCGGTGGCGAACTGCACATCCTTGGGGATGTCGATCAAGACCGGGCCGGGGCGGCCGTGGGTCGCGACATGGAAGGCCTGGTGGATGGTGTCGGACAGCTTCGCCGTGTCCTTCACCAGCCAGTTCATCTTGGTGCAGGGGCGGGTGATGCCGACCGTATCCGCCTCCTGGAAACCATCGGTGCCGATCATGAAGGTCGGGACTTGGCCGGTCAGCACCACGATGGGGATCGAGTCCATCAGCGCGTCGGTCAGGCCGGTCACCGCGTTCGTGGCCCCTGGACCCGAGGTCACCAGCGCCACGCCGGGCTTGCCGGTCGACCGCGCATAGCCTTCCGCCATGTGGACGGCGCCCTGTTCGTGGCGGACAAGGATGTGGCGGATGTCGTTCTGCAGGAACAGTTCGTCATAAATGGGAAGCACGGCACCGCCGGGATAGCCGAAGACGACCTCGACGCCCTGATCCTTCAGGGCCTGGACCACCATCTTCGCACCGGTCATCTGCTTCGACATCTCTCGCATCTCCTTACAGCGCAACAAAAAGCCCCCGGAAGTTTCCTTCGGGGGCGCATGGGAACCACTATGGTCAAACCGTCACCGGCCCATGCGCTTCCTTCCTACGATGACAAGAATTCCGGCCATTGGCCCATCCCTTCATGTTCGGTCGGAACAGTAGGGGCGGATATGCCGGGCGTCAACGGGATTTGCAATCTGAAAATGTCGCTTTCCGGGTCTGTTTTTGAACTTTTGTTGCGGCACGATGCCGCGCTGCGCAACTTTCACAACTTTGCGCAAAAAGGCACGGTGGTTGCGCGGTGGTGGGCAAGTGAAGGGGGCCGCAAGTGGCGCTATCCAGGTGGGGTTTGCGGCCGGGACGGTTCCCGGTCGATGGGAGAGTGACATGAAGCTGTACTATTCGCCCGGCGCCTGCTCGCTGGCATCGCACATCACGCTGGCCGAGGCCGGGGTGCCTTTCACCGCCGAGAAGGTGGACATCCGCGCCAAGCGCACCGAGACCGGCGCCGATTTCGCCGCGATCAACCCGCGCGGTGCGGTTCCGGCGCTGGACCTGGGCAATGGCGAAGTGCTGACCGAAGGCGTGGCGATCATGCAGCACGTCATGGACAGCGCCGCCCCGGGCGCGCTTCCGGCGGCCGGCACCCTGGCCCGTGCCCGCCTGACCGAGGCGCTGAACTATGTCGCGGCCGAGGTGCACAAGACCTATTCGCCCTTCTTCTATGGCATCGAGGGCGAGGCGAAGGACAAGCAGATGTCGCTTCTGGACGCGCGCCTGCAAGTGGTCGAGGACCGTCTTGCCACCCGCGACTGGCTGGCGGGCGACGCCTATACCCCTGCGGATGCCTATCTGTTCACCGTGACCAACTGGTCGGCGCATGTCGGCCACGACCTGGCGAAGTTCCCGCGCATCACCGCCCTGCGCGCCAAGGTCGCCGCCCGCCCGGCCGTGCAGCAGGCGCTGAAGGCCGAGGGGCTGGCCGCCTGAACCAAGAGGGGGGGGCCGCGCGGCCCCCCTTTCGCTGACCTCAGCCGATGAAGGCCAGATAGACGCCATAGGCCGCAAGCAGGCCCGCCCCGGCGATCCGGGGCAAGCCGCCCAGGACAAAGGCCACCACGGCAAGGCCCACCGAAGCGCCGGCAACCCACCACATGTCGATGGCGGCAAAGCGGGCCTCGGCCGGGATCGGCGCGACCAGCGCGGTGATCCCCAGGATGCCGAACAGGTTGAAGATGTTCGACCCGACGATGTTGCCGACCGAAATCTCGGTATGCTTTCGGAAGGCGGCGATGACGCTGGTTGCAAGCTCGGGCAGCGAAGTGCCGACGGCGACGATGGTCAGGCCGATCACCGCCTCGGAAATCCCGAAGTCGCGGGCGATGGTGGTGGCGCTGTCCACCAGGAACCGCGCACCGATCACCAGACCGACGAGGCCTGCGCCGGTCATCACCCAGGGCTTCCAGTTCGGGCCGAACGTCTCGGTATCGCCTTCGGGCGGGTGACCGCTGCCGGCGATGAAGGCCGTGGTCAAAAAGGCCACGAGGCCCGCCAGCAGGATCAGCCCGTCCATCCGGGTGACTTGGCCGTCCAGCAGCATGACCCAGATCGCCGCAGTCGCCGCCAGCATGAAGGCAAGGTCGCGCCACAACTTGCGGCCGGGGATGATCAGGGGCGCGATCAGGGCCGAGATGCCAAGGATCAGCAGGATGTTCGAGATGTTCGAGCCGATCACGTTGCCGATGGCGATGCCGGGCGCGGGTGGGGTGGCCAGTGCGGCCTGGACCGAGACGATCAACTCGGGCGCCGAAGTGCCGAAGCCGACGATGGTCAGCCCGATCAGCAAGGGCGACAAATGGAAGGCGCGGGCAATGGACGAAGCCCCGCGCACAAGAAACTCGCCCCCCGCCACCAGGATGACGAGGCCGAGAAGAAACATAAGATAAGTCACGCTGAATCCCCGATTGCTTTCGCGGAAAGGTTGGGGGGCGGCTGCCAAATGCAAGGGGCAGCGGGCAGAATTCTGCGCTGGCACGACGGGACTGTGTCGCAAATATCGGCCAGGCGATTGATTCTGCCCCTGCGGCAACCCCGGCGCGTTGCGTGGGCGTTTGTTGCGAAGCTGGGCATTCGCGCCCCGGTTGCCGGCCGCGATCGGTGCCGTCGACCCCGGACATGGCTGCTTTGGTAAGGTTTCCTGACCGGAGCCCGGAAACTCGCGCAGATTTTGGTTCTCAACCGGCGGAAGGTTCTCTAGGCTTCCGGCCTGTACGTCCTGTGTTGGTCCGCAGGGCGCAATGAGAGCAACAGTGGAGGAGACCCGAATGGATCGACGCTCATTTCTGACCAAAGCGACCGTTGGCGGCGTTGCCGCCGGAGCGGCTGCGACCCTGGCCGCGCCGGCGATTGCCCAGGACGCCCCGACTGTCACCTGGCGGGTGACCTCGTCCTTCCCCAAGTCGCTGGACACCATCTTTGGCGCTGCCGACACGATGTCGCGCTATGTGTCGGAAATGACCGACGGCAAGTTCACGCTGCAGGTGTTCCCGGCTGGTGAACTGGTCCCCGGTCTGGAAGCGGCTGACGCCGTCGCCGCCGGCACGGTCGAGGCCTGCCATACCGTTCCCTACTACTACTGGGGCAAGGATCCGTCCTATGCGCTGGGGGCTGCGGTTCCCTTCGGCCTGAACGCCCGGATGATGAACGCCTGGTTCTACTATGGCGGCGGCATCGACATGATGAACGAGTTCTATGCCACGCAGAACATGATCGCCTTCCCGGCCGGCAACACCGGCGTGCAGATGGCGGGCTGGTACCGGAAAGAGATCAACTCGGTCGCCGACCTTCAGGGTCTGAAGATGCGGATCGGGGGCTTTGCCGGCAAGGTGATCGAGAAGCTGGGCGTCGTGCCGCAGCAGATCGCGGGCGGCGACATCTATCCGTCGCTGGAAAAGGGCACCATCGACGCGGCGGAATGGGTCGGCCCCTATGACGACGAGAAGCTGGGCTTCCAGAAGGTTGCGCCCTACTACTACTATCCCGGCTGGTGGGAGGGTGGCCCGTCGATCGCGACGATGATCAACCTGGCCAAGTGGAATGAGCTTCCCCCGGCCTATCAGGCCGCGATGCGCGCCGCTTGCGCGGTGGCGAACCTGGACATGCTGGCCAGCTATGACTGGAAGAACCCGACGGCGCTGAAGTCGCTGGTGGCCAATGGCGCCCAGCTGCGTCCGCTGCCGCAGGACGTCCTGTCCGCCGCCTTCGACGCCGCGACCGCGACCTATGCCGAGGTTTCGGCGACGAACGAGACCTTCAAGAAGATCTGGGAATCGCAGTCGGCCTTCCGCCGCGACGCCTATCTGAATGCGCAGATCGCCGAATACAACTATGACGTGTTCATGATGTCGCAGCAGCAGGCTGGCAAGCTGTAAGCTTCGGCTTCTGAAATGGAAACGGCCCCGGGGAAACCCGAGGCCGTGGTCGTTTCGGGGCCTGGGACCGGCCGTCAGGGCGTGACGACCGGTGCCCCCAACTGCGGTGCGCCCAGTTGCGGTGCCCCCAGTTGCGGTGCGCCAAGGCCGGGTTGGGCCGGGGCCGCGCCGTCGGCTGGGGCGCCGAAGTTTGGCGTGCCCAGCGATGGTGCCCCAAGGTTCGGTGCGCCCAAGTTCGGTGCCCCAAGATTCGGGGCCCCCAGGGCCGGTGCGCCGCCCGGGGCCGGTGCGCCGGGTGCCAGGGGCGCGAAGCCCGGCACGGTGATCTCGATCGAGTTCGGGTCGACCACCGGGCCCTTGTAGTGCATCACCATCTGCGGGAAGGCGATCACGGCGATGATCATCACCACCTGGATGCAGATGAAGGGGATCGCGCCCTTGTAGATCTCGCCCGTGCGGATCCCGTCCATGTTCTTGCCGGTGACCTTGTCCAGATAGGGCACCTTCGCCGCGACCGAGCGCAGATAGAACAGCGCAAAGCCGAAGGGCGGGGTCAGGAACGAGGTCTGCAGGTTCATCCCCAGGATCACGCCCAGCCAGATCAGGTCGATGCCCAGGCTGTCGGCAGCCGGAGCGATCAGTGGGATCAGGATGAAGGCGATTTCGAAGAAGTCCAGGAAGAAGCCCAGGACAAAGACGATCAGGTTCACCACCAGTAGGAAGCCATACTCTCCGCCCGGCACGGCGGTCAGCAGCTCCTCGACCCAGATATGGCCGTTCACGCCGTAGAAGGTCTGCGAGAACACCCGCGCGCCGATCAGGACGAACATGACGAAGGCTGACAGCCGCGTGGTGGCGACCAGGGCCGAGTGTAGGACCGGAAAACGGAAACGGCCCTTGGCGAAGGCCAGGATCATGGCGCCAAGCGCGCCCATCGCGCCGCCCTCGGTCGGGGTGGCAAGGCCGATGAAGATCGTGCCCAGCACCAGGAAGATCAGCGCCAGCGGCGGGATCAGCACCATGATCACCTGCTGCGCCAGCCGCGACAGCAGGTTCAGCCCCAGGTAACGGTCGGCCAGCGCATAAAGATAGATCAGCAGCGTCCCCACCGTTGCGCCCAGCACGTCGGCATTGGCGCCCCAGTCGGCATAGGCCCACAGATGCACCCCGTAGCTGATCGCGACGCAGGCCCCCAGCGCGACCAGAAGCGAGGTCACCCCCCCGCCCAGCGTCCGCGCCTCGGGCGGCAGGGCCGGAACCTTGTGCGGCTGGAAGATCGCGATCATCGCGACATAGCCCAGATACATCCCCGTCAGCACCAGGCCGGGGATCAGCGCCCCGGCATACATGTCGCCCACCGACCGGCCCAGCTGGTCGGCCAGGATGATCAGCACCAAGCTGGGCGGAATGATCTGCGCCAGTGTCCCCGAGGCCGCAATGACCCCGGTCGCCGTGCGCTTGTCATAGCCGTAACGCAGCATGATCGGCAGCGAGATCAGCCCCATCGCGATGACGCTGGCCGCCACGACCCCGGTCGTCGCCGCCAGAAGCGCGCCCACCAGGATCACCGCAAAGGCGAGGCCCCCCCGGATCGGGCCGAACAACTGGCCGATCGTGTCCAGAAGATCCTCGGCCATCCCGCTTCGTTCCAGGATGATGCCCATGAAGGTGAAGAACGGGATCGCCAGCAGCGTCTCGTTCGACATGATGCCCCAAAGCTGGCGCGGCAGGTTGCCAAGGAGCGGCCAGTCCAGCGTGATCTCGCCGCCCGACAGGGGCGCCAGCCAGACGCCGATGGCAAAGAACATCAGACCGTTGGCCGCCAGCGAGAAGGCGACCGGATAGCCAAGCAACAGGAACAGCACCAGGCTGGCGAACATGATCGGCGCCATGTTGTGGGCGATGATTTCCAGCATCAACGCGTCTCCCCGTCGGCATTGGCCACGACCTTGGCCAGTTCCGCGCCCTCTTGTTCGGCCGCTTGATGGGCCGAGACGAAGGGGTGCGGGTCCTCGATCAGGCCCTGCATCACCGCGATCTTCTTGATGATTTCCGCCAGGACCTGCGCGATCAGCAACACGAAGCCGGCCGCCAGGATCGCCCGCGCCGGCCAGATGATCAGACCGCCCGCGTTGTTCGAGACCTGGCCGACCTGATAGGCCTGCCAGGCATAGGGGATCAGCATCCAGGTCATCAGCACCACGAAGGGCAGGGTAAAGACCACATGGCCGAACAGGTCGATCCAGTGCTGCGTGCGCCGGCTGCGGCTGCCGTAGAAGATGTCGATGCGGATATGCTCGTTCTGCTGCAAGGTATAGGCCGCCGCCCCCATGAAGGCCGCGCCGAACAGGTACCACTGCAGTTCAAGCAACGAGTTCGACGACCAGTTGATCGCCTTGCGCACGATCGCGTTCCCGGCGCTGACCAGCACCGCGACCAGGATCAGCCACATGACCGATTTTCCGACAAAGGCACTGACGCGGTCGATGCCGCGTGCCAGGCCAAGCAAAGCCTGCATTCCCAATCCTCCCCCTGGGTGGCCGCCGGTTCAAGTATGGCGTGCCTTGTTCAACTGGTAAACTTATCTGGCCAATTAGACCAATTTCACACCATCGGTCAACCCGGGGTAGGTGCGCCCCCGTCAGGCTGCCGCGATGGCACGGCGTTTCAGGCGCAGGCTGACCTGGGCAATGGCCTGGATCACCGGCAGGAATTCCAGCCCCAACTCGGTCAGTCGATACTCGACCGAGGCCGCGGTGCCCTGGCTGACGATGCGCAGAAGGATGCCCCGCTCCTCCAGTTCGCGCAAGCGTTGGGTCAGGACCTTTGCAGAAACCAGGGGGATGTCGGCGCGCAATTCGGAAAACCGGCGCGGACCTTGGGCGAGGTGCCACAGGATGTTCGGTGTCCAGGCACCGCCGATGAAGGCCATGCAATCCGACAAGGGACACATCGGATGCGGCGTGCGGTTCTTGTGGCTCATGGGTCTGCCCCCCGGTCGCTGTGGCCAAGATAGGCGAGCATGGGGCGCCGGACAAGCTAGGCGGTCGTGGAAACCGGCGGGCCAAGCAGGTCCCAGCGGTTGCCGAACGGGTCGCACCAGACCGCGACGCTGCCATAGACCTCGTGCCGGGGGGCTTCCTCGAAGGTCACTCCGGCGGCCAGCATCGCGGCATGATCGCGGGCGAAGTCGTCGGTCTGCAGGAACAGGAACACCCGGCCGCCCGCCTGGTTGCCGATGGCCTGGGCCTGTTGGGCCGTGTCGGCCCGCGCCAGCACCAGCCTGGGCCCACCGCCAGGGGGTTCCACCGTGACCCAGCGCTTGCGGCCCTGGTCGATGTCCTCGGTCAGGCGGAAGCCCAGCGTGCCGACATAGAAGGCGATGGCCTGGTCATAGTCCGGCACGACAAGGGCCAGGGCGGCGATCCGGGCGGGCATCAAAAGCGGGAGTCGGGCAGGCTGATCCGGGCGACCTGTTCGGCGATCGGGTCCACCGACAGGGGATGCAGGTCTGCCACATGGTCGCCGGCATTGCCCAGGGGCTGCCAGGCGCCGCCCTTGTAGATCTCCAGCGCGTCGAAGCCGGCCTTGTAGCCCATCTTGCGGCTGCCCGGCACCCAGTAGCCCAGATAGACATAGGGCAACCCCGCCTCGCGCGCGATGGCGACGTGGTCCAGGATGACATAGGTGCCCAGGCTGAGGCTGGTCAGATCGGGGTCGTAGAAGCTGTAGACCATCGACAACCCGTCGTCGAAGACATCGGTCAGGCAGACCGCGGCCAGGGGGCGGCCCCTCTCGCCCTCGACCGGCGGGCGGGTGTATTCGATGACACGGCTTTTGATCGGGGTTTCCTCGATCATCGCGGCGAATTCGAAGATGTCCATGTCGGCCATGCCGCCGTCGGCGTGGCGTTGGTCCAGATAGCGGCGGAACAGCGTGAACTGATCCTCGGTCGCCCAGGGGCTGGTCGCGTTGCGGCGCAGGGCGGCGGCGCGCTTCAGGATGCGCTTTTGCGTGCGGCTGGGCTGAAAGTCCGCCACCCGGATGCGGGCCGAGAGACAGGCCGAACATTCCGCGCAGGAGGGGCGGTACAGCACGTTCTGGCTGCGGCGGAAGCCCTGCTTGGACAAGCTGTCGTTCAGTTTCTGCGCATGTTCGCCTTGCAGCGCGGTAAAAAGCTTCCGCTCCATCCGGCCCGGCAGGTAGGGGCAGGGTTGGGGCGCCGTCACATAGAACTGGGGCGCAAGGGGAAGCGTGTGTCGCATCGGGTCCGGCTGGGCTGGAAATGTGGCCAGCCTAGCAAGACCGCGCCCGCCCGCCAAGCGCCGAGTGAGCCTTGCGCGCAGCGGCCGCAGGAATGCCCCCACCGGCGAAAACCGGAGGGGGCGGGGGCCTTAGTACTCGCCCGGACGGGCGCCGGCTTCGGGCTTCGCTTCGACCGGGGGCTCGGCGGTTGCGGTGGCGGTGCGGGCGCGTTCTTCCATGAACGAGTCGAACTCGGTCTTGTCCTTCGAGGTGCGCAGCCGCTGCAGGAAGGATTCGAACGCTTCCTGCTCTTCTTCCAGCCGGCGCAGGGCCTCGGCCTTGTAGCTGTCGAAGGCGTGGTTGCCGGTGGCCTGCATCATGCGCGGGCGGCTCCAGCCGGTGTCATGCGTGCGGCGCTGGCCGCAGGAACGTGCGAACATCTGTTTCCCCCAGATCAGGTAGGCCAGGATGGCAAGGCCGACGAGCGGGTTGATGACAAAGCCAAGGACCATGAAGGCGATCCAGGCCCATTTCCCCTTGGCGTCAAGCCAGGCTTCCCCCCGGCGAAAGGTGGCGCGGATCCCGCCAGGCCGGGCGGTGTCGGTATAGCTGTGCATGGGCGGTCTCCAGTTGATGTGAATGTCTTTCACATGATCGAAGATGCGCTGCCTTTGCCCCCGGTTCAAGAGGGTATGTGAAGATATTTTACATAAGCTGCCCGCAGTCCGTCCCATGCGCTTGGATGGGCGCGGGAAAGGGCCACCCGACGGCGGCCCTTTCCGATCTTACAGCGCGGGCTTAGTCCTTGCAGCAGGGCATGGGCTCGTCGCAGCAGGGGCCAAAGGCGCAGCAGGTTGCGGCATAGGCCGTGCCGCCGAAGGCGAACAGAAGTGCAAGGCTAAGGATCAGTCGTTTCATGTGCCAATCTCCATACTGGCGTTTGAGGGATAGGTGACAACATCCATCCATCATCCGCGAGGAGGCGGCGTAGCCGGTTGCGGCAGGGTCCCGGCCCGGGCCAGGTCAGCCAGGGGGCGCAGGCCCGCATCCGCGACGGCCAGCCCGGGTTCGGGGCCGCGCAGCGCCGGCATCCGGGCCTGACAGACGGTGCAGGCGATGCCGCAGGCGTCCAAGGCATCGGCATGGCACGGGGCCGCGCTGGCCAGCATGGGGCAACAGGGTTCGCCGGCCAGGCCCGCCGGGGCCGAGACGGCGAGGGCGATCAGCAGCCCAAGCGCCACCCAAAACTGGCGCAGCCAGCCGGAATGAACGCGAAATAAGACCGCAACGCGTGGCATGCCCAAGGTGATGGCACGGCCCGCAACCGCGATCCACACACATCCTGGAGAGCGGCGTGCCATTGACCCGGTCCCCGCGCCGCAGCAAGGTCGCGCCATGACCCTTGCCACCCGCATCACCCGCCAGCCGATCCCCTTCGACCCCGCTGCCGCTGCCGACCTGCGCAGCGAACTGCCCGGCTTTTCGCCCAAGGTGATGGACCTGATGGCCGCCACCGCCGCTTGCAGCCCCTACCTGCGCGGCCTCATGCTGCGCGAGGCCGACTGGCTGCGCACCGCGGTCGAGGCCCCCGAGGCGGCGCTGGACACCACGCTTGCCGCCGCCGACGGCCTTGCCGCCGAGGCGCTGCCGCTGGCCCTGCGCGAAGCCAAGCGCCGCGTCGCGCTCTTGTCCGCCTTGTGCGACCTGGGCGGCGTCTGGACGCTGGAGCAGGTGACAGGCGCGCTGACCCGGCTGGCCGACCGGGCGGTCCACATTAGCCTCACCACCCTTGTCGCCGAGGAAATCCGTCGCGGCAAACTGCCCGGCGCCAGCCCGGACGATGCCGCAACCGCGGGCGGGATGGTCGCGCTGGCGATGGGCAAGATGGGGGCGGGGGAGTTGAACTATTCCTCTGACATCGACCTGATCTGCCTGTTCGATGAAACCCGCTATCCTGGTGAGGAACAGGAAGCGCGGGCAAGCTTCATCAAGGTCACCCGCCGGATGGCCGCGATCCTGTCGGACACGACCGACGGCTATGTCTTTCGCAGCGACCTGCGCCTGCGCCCCGACGCCAGCGTCACCCCGGTCTGCCTGTCGATGGCCGCCGCCGAGGGCTATTACGAGGCCGAGGGCCGCACCTGGGAACGCGCCGCCTACATCAAGGCGCGGCCCTGTGGCGGCGACCTTGCGGCGGGGGAGCGGTTCCTGAAAACCCTCACCCCCTTCGTCTGGCGCAAGCACCTGGATTTCGTGGCGATCCAGGATGCCCACGACATGCGCCTGCGCATCCGCGACCACCGGGGCCTGCACGGCCCGATCACGGTGGAAGGCCACAACATGAAGCTTGGCGCGGGCGGCATCCGCGAGATCGAGTTCTTCACCCAGACCCGCCAGCTGATCGCCGGGGGCCGCGATCCCAGCTTGCGCGATCGCACCACGGTCGGCGGCCTGTCGGCGCTGGCGGCCAAAGGCTGGGTCCCGCCCGAAGTGGCCGAGGAGTTGACCACCCTCTACCGCGCCCACCGCGAGGTGGAACACCGGCTGCAAATGGTGAACGACGCCCAGACCCATTCGATGCCGACGACCCCCGAGGGCGTCGCCCGCATCGCCGCCTTCTGTGGCCAGTCGGATGCCGAGTTCCGCCGTGATCTTCTGGACCGGCTGAACCGCACCGACCGGCTGACCGAAGGCTTCTTCTCGCCCGGAGCGGTCGAGGATGGCCCGGAGCTTTCCGACAAGGCGCGCGAGATCACCAAGGGGTGGGAAAGCTATCCCGCGTTGCGGTCCGACCGCGCGCAAGCCATTTTCCGGCGCTTGCGCCCGCGTTTCCTTAAGGGTCTGGCCCGCGCGGCGAACCCGGACGAGGCGCTGGCCGCGCTGGATGCCTTCCTGGCAAAGCTGCCGGCCGGGGTGCAGCTTTTCGCGCTGTTCGAGGCGAACCCGACGCTCATTGACCTCATCATCGACATCGCCGGATCGGCCCCGGCGCTGGCGCAATACCTGGCGCGCAACGCCGCCGTGCTGGACGGGGTGATCGGCGGTAGTTTCTGGGGCGACTGGCCGGGCACCGCTGCCCTTCGGGCAGAACTGCACGCCCGCCTTGCGCCCGCGCCGGACTATGAGGGCCGGTTGGACATGGCGCGGCGCTGGATGAAGGAATGGCACTTCCGCATCGGTGTTCACCACCTGCGCGGCCTGATCGACGGATTCGAGGCCGGAAAACAGTATGCCGACCTGGCCGAGGCCGTGGTGCAGGTGATCTGGTCCGAGGTGACGACGGATTTCACCCGCAAACACGGGCCGATGCCGGGCCGAGGTGCGGTGGTGATCGGCATGGGGTCGATGGGGGCGGCGCGGCTGAACGCGGGCTCTGACCTCGATCTGATCGTGATCTATGACGACGCCGGGGTCGAAGGCTCGGACGGCCCGCGCCCCTTGGCGACGCGCCCCTATTACGCCCGCCTGACCCAGGCGCTGGTGACGGCGCTGACCGCGCAGATGCCGGAAGGTCGCCTTTACGAGGTGGACATGCGCCTGCGCCCCTCGGGCCGGGCGGGTCCGGTGGCGACCAGCCTGCACAGCTTCTCGACCTACCAGGAAACCGAGGCCTGGACCTGGGAACACCTGGCCCTGACCCGCGCACGGGTGCTGGCCGGCGAGCCGACCCTGGCCGGCGAGGTCGAGGACTTCCGGCGCGATCTTTTGCAGCGCAAGGGGCAGGGCGCGCGGGTCAAGCCGGACGTGGCCGACATGCGCGCCCGGCTGGCCGCCGCGAAACCGGCGCAAGGGGCCTGGGAGGCAAAGAACGGCCCCGGACGGATCATGGACATCGAACTGGCGGCGCAGACGGTGGCGCTGCTCTCGGGCAGCCCCGCCCGCAGCGTCGAACGCCAGATCGCGGCGGGGGCGGGCCGCCAATTGCCGCAATCGGACGCGCAGGCGCTGACGACTGCCTACAGGCTGATGTGGCGGCTGCATGCGGCGGCGCGTCTGCTCAGCGAGCGGGCGCTGGACTGGGAGAGCCTGGGCGAGGGCGGTCGCGCCTTTGTCCTGCGCGAGGCCGGGGCATCGGATGCAGACGTGCTGGCGCAGCAGCTGGCGCAAGCCGTGGCGGAAGCAGAGACAGCGGTGACGCGGCTGGTGGGGACGGCGGAGGGGGAGACGGGCGATGGAGCTGGCTGAGGCGGACCCGAAAGGGCTGGTGCGGGAAAGCTACCGGATCGAGGGGATCACGGCGGGGGAATGCCGGTCGATCTTCATGGACTGGGCGCTGTCGATCCCGGTGGGCGCGCCGGTGGCAGATGCGGTGCGGGTGCTGATCGCGACCTACGGGACGGCGAACCCTGACCACCCGATGACTTCCGTCCTGAACCAGGCGCTGGCCGCCCCCGAGATCCCCCGCCGTCGCGGGGGCCGAACCGGCCGCCAGGGCCTGCAAGCCTGACCAGTCAGGCGCTGCGGACCAGGTTCGCCGCTTCGCGGGCCAGACGGGTGATCTCGGCCCAGTCGCCCTTTGCCATCGCCTCTTTCGGCGCGACCCAGCTGCCGCCGACGCAGAGGATGTTTTTCAGCCCAAGGTAATCCGGCGCGATTTTGAAGCTGATCCCGCCGGTCGGGCAAAACCTGACCTGCGGAATGGGCGAGCCGATGGACTTCAGGTAAGCCGCACCCCCCGCCTGCTCGGCCGGGAAGAACTTCTGCACCGTGTACCCCTTCTCCAGCAGCGCCATGATCTCGCTGGCGGTGGCGGCCCCGGGCAGAAGGGGCAGGCCCTCATCTTCGCAAGCCGCGATGATCCGGTCCGTGGCCCCCGGCGAGACGCCAAACATCGCCCCCGCCGCCTTGGCTGCCTTCACATCGGCCGGGGTCAGCAGCGTGCCGGCACCCACCACGCCGCCCGGCACCTCGGCCATCGCCCGGATCGCGTCCAGCGCGACGGGCGTGCGCAGCGTCACCTCCAGCGCGGGCAGGCCTCCCGCCACCAGGGCCTGCGCCAGGGGGCGGGCATGGGCCAGATCATCGATCACCAGCACCGGGACGACCGGGGCAAGACGGCAGATTTCAGCGGCTTTGAGCGATTGCTGGGCGGGGGTCATGGTCAGGCTCCTTCAGGCCCCGGCGTCGGGGAAGTGGATAGTGCGGAAGCCTCCGGCGGGGATATTTGGGCCAGTATGAAAGCGCAAGAACGGTGCTGACCCCCCACCTCGGGCCCGGTTTCGGGGGGAGGCAGGGGGCCTTTCACACTGGACGGTCATCGGCGTCCCCGCCTGTACCGTGACCAGATATTGCACCGCCAATCCTTTCATACTGGTTAAAATATCCCCGCCGGAGGCAGCGACGGAACGACCGGGCGCGCCGGTCACAAAATGAGGGCACCGCCCGTATCGGCCGAACCGGCGCCGCGCCGGAAGGCGGCGAAAAGCTCGCGGCCGATGCCGAACTCATTGCCGGAAAGGTCGGCAGTGACAGGGGTGCGGCTGTCGAAGTCCGGGGCAAGGACGCTGAGTGTCCCCGCCACGGCGTCCAGTCGGACCATGTCGCCGTCCCGCAGTTTCGCCAGCGGGCCGCCCGCCGCCGCCTCGGGCGCGACATGGATCGCGGCCGGGACCTTGCCGGATGCGCCGGACATCCGGCCATCGGTCACCAAGGCGACCTTCAGCCCGCGGTCCTGCAGCACCGAGAGCGTCGGCGTCAGCGAGTGCAACTCGGGCATCCCGTTCGCCTGCGGGCCCTGGAAGCGGACGACGACCACAGTGTCGCCGGTGAACTCACCTGCCTTGAAGGCGGCCTTCACCGCGTCCTGGCTGTGGAACACGCGGGCCGGTGCCTCGATCACATGCCGCTCGGGCGCCACGGCCGAGACCTTGATCACGCCGCGCCCCAGGTTGCCGGTCAACTGCTTCAGCCCGCCTTCGGGCGCGAAGGGGTTCGAGGCCGGACGCACGATCCGGTCGTTCAGGCTTTCGACAGGTCCGTCGCGCCAGGTCAGGCGGCCGTCGGCCAGCACCGGTTCCTGCCGATAGGCGGCCAGCCCGTCGCCCGCGATGGTCTTGGCGTCGGGATGCAGCAGGCCCGCGTCCAGAAGCTGGCCGATCAGGAACTGCAAGCCGCCGGCGGCGTGGAAGTGGTTCACATCGGCCAGCCCGTTGGGATAGACCTTGGCCATCAGCGGCACGACCTCGGACAGGTCGGCAAAGTCCTGCAGGTCCAGCAGGACGCCCGAGGCGCGGGCCATGGCCGGCAGATGCAGCACCAGGTTGGTCGAGCCGCCCGTCGCCATCAGCCCGACGATCCCGTTCACATAGGCGCGTTCGTCCAGGATCTCGCCCGCCGGGCGGAAGTCGTTCCCCAGCGCCGTGATCGCCGCCGCGCGCTCCACGGCGGCCGTGGTCAGCGCCTCGCGCAGGGGGGTGCCGGGGTTCACGAAGCTGGTGCCCGGCAGATGAAGGCCCATGAACTCCATCAGCATCTGGTTGGTGTTGGCCGTGCCGTAGAAGGTGCAGGTGCCGGGGCCGTGGTAGCTGGCCATTTCGGCCGCCATCAGCTCTTCGCGGGTCGCCTTGCCCTCGGCATAGGCGTTGCGGACGCGGGATTTCTCGTCGTTGGGAATGCCGCTTGTCATCGGGCCTGCCGGAACGAAGACCGCCGGGACATGGCCGAAGGTGGCCGCAGCCATGATCAACCCGGGCACGATCTTGTCGCAGACGCCAAGATACAGGGCCGCGTCAAAGCAGTTGTGGGAAAGCGCCACGCCGGCCGCGAGGGCGATGACGTCGCGGGAGAACAGCGACAGCTCCATCCCCGGTTGGCCTTGCGTGACCCCGTCGCACATCGCCGGCACGCCGCCCGCCACCTGCACCGTGACGCCTGCCTTGGCCGCTGCCGCGCGGATCAGGTCGGGATAGCGTTCGAACGGCTGGTGCGCCGACAGCATGTCGTTGTAGGCGGTCACGATCCCCAGGTTCGGCACCTTGGCTGCGGCCAGCGCGTCCTTTGCCGTGCCCATCGCTGCATAGGCATGGGCCTGGTTGCCGCAACTGAGGTGCGCGCGGACCGGGCCGTTGGCAACCGCCTGGCCCATCCGCCCGAGATAGAGGCCGCGCGAGTGCTGCGAGCGGGCGCGGATGCGGTCGGTGACACGGGCGATCACGGGATGCAGGCTCATCGGGTCCTCCGGCAGGGCTGGGGCGGATATAGCAAGCTTTGTTAGCGCTAACAAGACCCGAGCCTGGTCAAGACTAGCACTGCGCCCTGTGACAAGGAAACCGCTGCCGGAAAGGTTTTGTTTCGGCGCGGGGCGCGAGCGGCCCAAACCGCAGGCGGCCACCTTCCGGTGGCGGGCGGGATCGGCTAAGGCTGGGGGATGGATGACACGACCGACCCCCGCCGCCTGCCCACTGTCCGCCTGAAGCCCAAGGCCGAGGCGCGGGCGATCCGCCATGGTTTCCCATGGGTCTATGCCGACGAACTGGTGACAGACCGGCGCACGCAGGGGCTGGCCCCCGGCGCGCTGGCGGTGCTGGAGGATGGCGAGCGTCGGACCCTGGGGCTGGTGACGGTTAACCCGAAGTCGAAGATCATCGCCAGGATGCTGGACCGCGACCCGGATGCCGTGGTGGACGAGGCCTGGTTCGCCGCGCGCCTGACCCGGGCACTGGCCTTGCGCGAGCGCCTGTTCGACGCGCCCTTCTACCGGCTGGTCCATGCCGAGGCTGATGGGCTGCCCGGCGTGGTGATCGACCGGTTCGGCGCGGTGGCGGTGGTCCAGCCCAACGCCGCCTGGGCCGAGGCGCTCTTGCCCGCCCTGGTGGCGGCGCTGGTGGCGGTTACTGGCGTGGCGACGGTGATCAAGAACGGGCAGGGCCGGTCCCGGGGGCTGGAGGGTCTGGTCGAGGAGATGGCGGTGGTCCATGGCACGGCGCCGGACGGTCCGGTGCCGGTGCCGATGAACGGCGCGACCTATATGGCGGACCTGATGGGCGGGCAGAAGACCGGCCTCTTCTTCGACCAGCGGCCGAACCACGCCTTTGCCGCGCGCCTGTCGCGCGGGGTGCGGGTGCTGGATGTGTTCTCCCATGTCGGCGGCTTTGCGCTGGCGGCTCTGGCGGGGGGGGCGGACAGCGCGCTGGCCGTCGATGCCTCGGCCGCTGCTTTGGAATTGGCAAAGGCCGGGGCCGCGGCCTCGGGCATGGGCGACCGTTTTGCCACGCGGCAGGGCGATGCGTTCGAGGTGCTGGAGGCGCTGGGATCGGAAGGCGCGCGGTTCGACGTGGTGATCTGCGACCCGCCGGCCTTTGCGCCCGCGAAACCGGCGCTGGAGGCGGGCCTGCGGGCCTATGAGCGGATTGCGCGGCTGGCGGCACCTTTGGTGGCACCGGGGGGCTACCTGGTGCTGTGTTCCTGCAGCCATGCGGCCGACCTGCAGGCCTTCCGCAACGCCAGTGCGCGCGGGATCGGGCGCGGCGGGCGGCGGGGGCAGATCATCCACACCGGCTTTGCCGGGCCGGACCATCCGGTGCTGCCGCAACTGGCCGAATCCTCGTATCTCAAGACGCTGGCCTTCCGGCTGGACGGGTAAGGTGGGCGGGACCGCCCACCCTACGCCCAGACCGGGTGCGCCGAAGGCGGTCCTGGATGCCTGCGTCCTCTATCCGACCGTCCTGCGCGAGATCCTGCAGGGCGCGGCCGCTGCCGGCCTGTTCCAGCCAGTCGCGTCCGAGCGCATCCTGCGCGAATGGGTGCTGGCGACGGCCAAGCTTGGCCCCGAAGTCCCGGCGCTTGCCGCCGCCGAGGCGGCGCTGTTCCGCGCCGCCTTCCCGCGCGCGGTGGTGGCCGAGCGCGCCGATATCGAGGCGCGGCTTCTGCTGCCCGATCCGAACGACCGCCATGTGCTGGCCAGCGCCATTGCCAGCGGGGCGGATGCCATCGTCACCTTCAACGCCCAGGATTTCCCCGGCCATGTGCTGGCCGCCGAGGGAATCGCGCGCCGCGACCCGGACGGGTTCCTGTGGGAATTGCAGTCGCGCCACCCTGAGGTGATGGCGACGGTTGTCGAGGCAGTGCGCGCCAAGGCCGAGGCGATCTCGGGTCAGCCGGTGGCGCTGAAAGGGCTGTTGAAGCGGGCGCGGCTTTACCGGCTGGCAAAGGCGCTGGGGGTCTAAGGGGGCGGTGCGCTGGAAGCGCACCCTACGCCGGGGGCTGGGCGGTCACGTCATGGCCGTAAAGCCAGTCGAAGCGGGACAGCATCGTGCCGGGCGAGAGGCGGCCCAAGAGGCGCAGGCCGGTGTGGCCGATGACCCGCGGCAGGCCGGACATGTGATAGGCCCGGGCATTGGCCGTGGCCGCCGCGACGATCCGCGTCGTGCGCGGCTTGCGCAGCGCCTGGTAGGCGGCCAGGGCCGCTGGGATCGTGTCGTGGCGCGACAGGCAATCGGTCAGGACCCAGGCATCCTCCAGCCCCATGCTGGCGCCTTGCGCCAGGAAGGGCAGGGTGGGATGCGCCGCATCGCCCAGGATCGCCACGCCCGTCGGATCGACCCAGGTGCTGGCCACCTGATGCCGGAACAAACCCCAAAGCCAGGGGTCCTCCACCCGTTCCAGCCAGCCGCGCACCCGGGGCGAGAAGCCGGCAAAGGCCAGCCGCAGGTCCATGCTGTCGTCGCGCAGGGTCCAGCTTTCCTCGGCCCATTTCGCGCGTTCCTCGACCGCGACGATGTTGCGCAAAGTCCCGCCGCGCAGGGGGTAGCTGACCAGATGCCGGCCGGGGCCCATATGCACCTCGGCCACCGGGGCGGCGCCGGGTTCGGCCGGGATCACCGCGCGCCAGGCGACCTGATGGGTGAAGAATGCGGTTTCCGGCCCGTTCAGCGCGGTCCGCACCTTTGAGTGCAATCCATCCGCCCCGACCAATAGCGCGGCCTCCAGCCGCTCACCGCCGTCCAGCACCACGGCGGGGCGCGGGGGGGAGAGGTCTACCTCGGCCACCCGCGACAGAAGGCGCAGGGTCACCCCGGCCTCGACCGCGCCCTGCAGCAGAAGCGCGATCAGGTCGGCGCGGTGCAGGAAGTGATAGCCCTGATCAGGCCGCAGCCGGCCAACCTCCAGCCGCGTGACGGCATCGCCCGAGGGGCCGTCGACCAGCTGCACCGCCTGTGCCCGGACCGACGCCGCCTCCAGCGCCGGGTAAAGCCCCAGCGCCCGCAGCACGCAGGCCCCGTTGGGCGAGATCTGCAACCCCGCCCCCACCTCGCGGATGGCGTCGGCCTGCTCCAGCACCGTGACCTGCGCCCCGCGCAGCGCCAGGGCCCGCGCCAGGGCCAGGCCCGCAACGCCCGCGCCCACCACCGTGACGGATTGGCCGATCAGGCTCATCGCAACCTCCCGAAGTGAAAACGCCGGACCAAAGGCCCGGCGTGAAACGCAGATCGTCGCCGGGCCGGCCTTAATCCTCGCGGTGGACCTTTTCGCGGCGCTCGTGCTTTTCCTGAGCTTCCAGGGTCATCGTGGCAATCGGGCGCGCGTCCAGCCGCTTCAGGCTGATCGGCTCGCCGGTCACTTCGCAATAGCCGAACTCGCCGCTTTCGATCCGGCGCAGGGCCGCATCGATCTTGGCCACCAGCTTGCGCTGGCGGTCGCGGGTGCGCAGTTCCAGCGCGCGGTCGGTTTCCTCGGAGGCGCGGTCGGCGATGTCGGGGACGTTGCGGGCGCTGTCCTGCAGGCTGTCGATCGTCTCGGCCGACTGGTCCAGAAGCTCTTGCTTCCAGATCAGGAGTTTCCTGCGGAAATACTCCAGCTGGCGTTCGTTCATGAAGGGCTCGTCCTCGGCGGGACGATAATCATCGGGCAGGAAAACTTCGGCCTTCATCGAAACTTTCTCCTTCGCGCCGGACCGGTCCGACAGGTGGGCTTCTGTCATCGACGCACTCCTGTTGGGCGGCCATGTACCCCAAGCCCGGGGGATTGTCACTAGCGGTTGCTACATTTTCTGGGCACAGGTAGGGTTTGTGAAAGTCCGGCAGGCAGGATGTTGTAAGCACGATGAAATTCGCCACGACCGACCGCTACGTCGCCTCGGATGATCTGGCGCTGGCGGTGAACGCCGCCGTCACCCTGCAGCGCCCGCTTCTGGTGAAGGGAGAGCCGGGGACCGGCAAGACCGAGCTTGCCCGCCAGGTCGCCGAAGGGCTGGGCCTGCCCTTGATCGAATGGCATGTAAAGTCCACCACCAAGGCGCAGCAGGGGCTGTACGAATATGACGCCGTCAGCCGGTTGCGCGACAGCCAGCTTGGCGACAAGCGCGTCAACGACGTCGCAAACTACATCCGCAAGGGCAAGCTCTGGCAGGCGTTCGAGGCCGAGGCCCGCGTGGTCCTGCTGATCGACGAGATCGACAAGGCCGATATCGAGTTTCCGAACGACCTTCTGCAGGAACTCGACCGGATGGAGTTCCATGTCTACGAAACCGGCCAGACCGTGAAGGCGCGGCACCGGCCGGTGGTCATCATCACCTCGAACAACGAAAAGGAACTGCCCGACGCCTTTCTGCGGCGCTGTTTCTTCCACTATATCCGCTTTCCCGACCCCGAGACGCTGGCCGCCATCGTCCGGGTGCATTTCCCCGACATCAAGGACCAGCTTCTGGCCGCCGCCCTGACCCGGTTCTTCGAAATCCGCGAGGTGCCGGGGCTGAAGAAGAAACCCTCGACTTCTGAGGTGCTGGATTGGCTGCGGCTTCTTCTGGCCGAGGATCTGGCGCCCGAGGATCTGCGCAAGGATGCCAAATCGGCGCTGCCCCGGCTGCATGGCGCGCTTCTGAAGAACGAACAGGACGTGCAGCTTTTCGAACGCCTGGCCTTCATGGCACGGGGGCAGCGCGGCTGAAGGCCCTCCGCAACGGGGGATGCGAATCGATTCGCCGCAGGGCTGCGGGCGCAGGATCGGTAGCATCTGACGCGGAACCTGCAACAATCGGTGATGGGTCGGGACAGATGCTGCGGCCGAGAGAACTTTAACCGCGAGGGGTAGTGCCCCGAAAATCCGCACTTTTTCGGCAATTGACTCATGGGTCGGCTGGCCCCGAGACTTGTGCGGCGTCCCAGCTGCCGGGGCGTGTTGCCCTTGGTCTGCCCATGCGTCTGACCCTTGCCGTCCTTGCGCTTGCCGCGCTGTCCGCTTGCGCGCCGCCAGCGCAGGTGTCGAAGAACCAGCCCTTGTCGGGGGCGGGCTTCGGTGCCCTGTCGGTGCGCGCCACGCCTGGGTCCGCGCCCGCTGCCCGGTCGATCGCGCGCGACTTCATGGATCTCAGCTTCGCGCTGGAAAGCGGCCAGCGGATCGAAACCTTCACCCGGTTCGAGGGTCCGATCACCGTGGCCTTTGCCGGCGAAGTGCCAGCCTCGGCCCCGCGCGACCTGGCCGACCTGCTGGCCCGCCTGAGGTCGGAGGCCGGGATCGACATCACCCAGACCACGGGGGCCGCGACGATCACCGTCGAATTCGCCCGCCGGTCCGAATTGCGCCGCCTTGCGCCACAGGCCGCCTGTTTCGTGGTGCCGAACGTCGCGTCGCTGGCCGACTACCGCCAGTCGCGCGGCTCGGACGCGGTGGATTGGGCCCGCATCACCCGGCGCGACCGGGCGGCGATCTTCATCCCGACCGACACCAGCCCGCAGGAAATCCGCGACTGCCTGCACGAGGAACTGGCCCAGGCACTTGGTCCCCTGAACGACCTCTACCGGCTGTCCGACAGCGTGTTCAACGACGACAACTTCCATTCGACGCTGACCGGCTTCGACATGGAGATCCTGCGTCTGACCTATTCCTCGGGGCTTGCCACCGGCATGACCCGGGCTGCGGTTGCGGCGCGGCTGGGGACCAGCCCGATGCCCTCGGTCAACGAGACCCCTGTCGAGTGGGTCCAGGCCATCGAGGCCGCGCTGGGCCGCAACGGCACGCTTGGCGCGCGCCAGACCGCGGCCGAACGGGCCTTGCGCATCGCGACCGAGGCGGGCTGGCAGGACAGCCGCGCCGCCTTCAGCCATTTCGCCGTCGGCCGCCTGACCGCCGGCAGCGATCCCGGCCGGGCCTTGCAGGCCTTTGACCGGGCGGGGGCGCTTTGGTCCCGCCTGCCGGGGGGCGAGGTGCAACTGGCCCATGTCGACATGCAGCTGGCCGCGATGGCCCTGGCCGGGGGGCTGGCCGAGGATGCCGTCCGCCTGACCGACCGCGCCATTCCCCCCGTCCGGCAAAGCGGCAATGCCGCCCTTCTGGCTACCCTGATGCTGGTCAAGGCCGAGGCGCTGGAGGCCCTGGGCAACCCGCAGGCTGCGGCGGCGCTGCGCCTCGACAGCCAGCCCTGGGCACGCTATGGCTTCGGCCCTGACAGCGTGGTCAAGGCCCGGATGCGCGATATCGCCGCCGTCGCCAGCCGCGCCGCGAAAGGGTGAAGGGGCGGGCAACCGCCTGGAAAAGGGGCGGAATGTTCGTCATAGCTGGGGTGGTTCTGGGGGTTCTCTACGGCGGCTGGACCGCCAAGCGGCGCGGCGGCAAGCGCGCTGACATCGCCCAATACGCCGCCGTCTATGCCATCTTCTTCGGGCTGATCGGCCTGTTCGTCACGCTGATCCTCGACCGTCTCCTCCTCGGCTGACCGATGTTCCTCCCGTTCTTCCAGACGCTGCGGGAAGAGGGGGTGCCGGTCTCGTTGCGGGAGTTCCTGGCCTTTCTGGAAGCCCTCGCCGCGGGCCTGGTGATCCATGACGCAGAGGGCTTCTACCACCTGGCCCGCCTGACGCTGGTCAAGGACGAACGCCACATCGACCGCTTCGACCGCGCCTTCGCCCGTGCCTTCCAGGGGCTTGGGGCGATCACGCCCGACCAGGTGCTTGACGCCCTGAACCTGCCGCAGGACTGGCTGGAAAAGCTGGCCGAACGCCACCTGTCCGAGGAGGAACGCGCCGCGATCCAGGCCCTGGGCGGCTTCGACAAGCTGATGGAAACCCTGCGCCAACGACTGGAGGACCAGAAGGGCCGCCACCAGGGCGGGTCGAAGTGGATCGGCACCGCCGGCACCTCGCCCTTCGGGGCCCATGGCTACAATCCCGAAGGGGTGCGGATCGGCCAGGACCAAAGCCGCCACCAGCGCGCGGTCAAGGTCTGGGACCGGCGCGAGTTTCGCAACCTGGACGGCGATGCGGAGATCGGCACCCGCACGATGAAGCTTGCCCTTCGCCGCCTGCGCCGCTGGGCCCGCGACGGCGCGGATCAGGAACTGGACCTGGACGGCACCATCCGCGCCACCGCTGCGCAGGGCTGGCTGGACGTGCAAACCAGGCCCCAGCGGCGCAATGCGGTGAAGGTGCTTCTCCTTCTGGACATCGGCGGCTCGATGGACCCGCATATCCGGGTGATGGAGGAACTTTTCACCGCCGCCCGCGCCGAATTCCGCCACCTGGAAACCTTCTACTTCCACAATTGCGTGTACGAAGGGCTTTGGCGCGACAACAGCCGCCGCTGGGACCACCAGACCCCGACCTGGGACGTGATCCGCACCTACGGCGCGGATTGGCGGCTGATCCTGGTGGGCGATGCCGCCATGTCGCCCTATGAGATCACCCATCCCGGCGGCGCCAACGAACACTGGAACCGCGAGGCGGGCGAGGTCTGGCTGCAGCGCCTCCGCGCGCAATGGCCGCATCACCTGTGGATCAACCCGGTGGCCGAACCCGACTGGCGCTATAGCCAATCCACCGCCCTTATCCGCCGGATATTCGAGGACCGCATGGTGCCGATGACGCTGGACGGGCTGGCGCGGGGCGTAAGGGAGTTGCGATGAAACGGCTTCTCACCCTCTGGCGCACGCGGCCCTGGCTGACCTCGGCCTTCCTCCTTGCCTGCGGGGTCACGCTGTTCTTTGCCGGGCGGCTGGTGGTCTATACCGTCTATTGGTCCACCCACCGCGAGATGCCGGTCGAACCCTGGATGACCGTGGGCTATGTCGCCCGCTCCTGGGGCCTTGATCCGCGCGAATTGGACGATGCCGCCGGCCTGCCGGGGCCGGAAGAGCGCGGCCGCCCGCAACCCCTGGCCGAGATTGCCCGCGACCGTGGCGTGCCGGTGGCCGAGGTGATCGCCGATGTGCAGGCCGCCATCACCACCCTGCGGGCCGGGCAATGACCGACTGGCTGCTGGGACTGGTGCCGCAATACGGGCTGTGGCTGCTGGCGGCGACCACCTTCCTGTCCTGCCTGGCGCTGCCGATCCCGGCCTCGATCCTGATGCTGACGGCGGGGGGCTTTGCCGCCGCCGGGGATCTGGTGCTGTGGCAGGCGTTTCTGGCGGCGCTGGCGGGGGCAGTGGCCGGGGACCAGTTGGGCTATTGGGCGGGCAGGGGGCTTGGCGCGGGGCTGCTGGCGCGGCTGCGCGCCGATCCGGGGCGGGACCGGCTTTTGGCGCGGGCCGATGCGCTGATGGACCGGCGCGGCGTGCTGGCGGTGTTCCTGACGCGCTGGCTTCTCAGCCCGCTTGGCCCCTGGGTCAACCTGGTGGCGGGCAGCACCCGCTATGGCTGGCCGCGCTTCACCGCCGCTGGCGTCGCGGGCGAGGGGGTCTGGGCCGGGCTTTACGTCGGCACCGGCCATGCCTTTGCCGGCAATGTCCAGGCCGCCAGCGACATGCTTGGCTCGGCTCTTGGCATGGTCGGCGGGGCAGGGGCGGTGCTGGCGCTTGGCTACTGGCTGTTCTCCACCCCCCGGGCTGCGGCGCGGGGCCGCAAGCGGCACTGATCCAGGCCCTTTGCTCCGCGCCCCGCGCCACCCTATATCCGCGACATGACCAAGCTTCTCCTCCCCCTCGCGCTGGCCGTCCTTTACGCCTTTCTGATGCTGCGCTTTTCCGTCTGGCGCACCGGCAAGGTGCTGGACGAAAACTCGCAGCCCCTGACCGATCCCGCGATCACCCGGCTGGCCCAGCGGATGGCGGCGGCGATGGACCTGCCGGAAATCCGCGTCCATGTGTACGAGGTCGAGCCGATCAATGGTCTTGCCGCCCCCGACGGCCGCATCTTCCTGACGCGCGGCTTCCTGAATCGCAAAGCGCGCGGCGAGGTGACGGCCGAGGAACTGGCCAGCGTGATCGCGCATGAGTTGGGCCATGTCGCCCAGGGCCATATCCGCCGCCGGATGATCGACTTTACCGGGCAGAACGCGGTGTTCGTGATGCTCTCGGCCTTCCTGAACCGCTTTCTGCCGATCATCGGGATCTGGATCGCGAACCTTCTGTCGACCGCCCTGATGGCGCGCCTGTCGCGCCGGGACGAGTTCGAGGCGGACGCCTATGCCTCGGCCCTGCTGATCAAGGCCGGGATCGGCACCGCGCCGCAGAAGTCGCTGTTTCGCAAGCTGGATGCGCTGACCCAGACCCGGGCCGAAGGGATTCCGGCCTGGCTTCTCAGCCACCCAAGGGTAGAGGAGCGCATCGCCGCGATCGAGGCGAACGAGGCCCGCTGGCTCCACGCCTGACGTGACGGCGGCCCGGCCCCGAACCGCTCCTCGATGACTGCGTCACTCGTCGCTGCCGCCCCGCGACGAGAAGACGAAGTCGCACGAGGAGCCCTGCCCAAGGAAAACTCGCTGCCTATCCCGCCAGCCGCACCCAGACCGGCACATGGTCGCTGGGCTTCTCGCGGCCGCGCACCGCCTTGTCGATGCCCACATCCTCCAGCCGGTCGGCGGCCTGCGGCGACAATAGCACATGGTCGATGCGGATGCCGTTGTTCCGCTCCCACGACAACTGCTGGTAATCCCAGAAGGTAAAGACCCCCGGCCCCGGCATCCGCGCGCGGACCGCATCGGTCAGGCCAAGGTTCAGCATCCGCTGATAGGCCGCCCGGCTTTCCGGCAGGAACAGCGCGTCGGTGATCCAGTTCTCCGGCTTCTTGGCATCCTCGGCCTGCGGGATCACATTATAGTCGCCCAGGCAGACAAAGGGTTCCTCGCTGGCCAGAAGCTCGCGCACCCGCGCCTCCATCCGTGCCATCCAGGCCAGCTTGTACTCATATTTCGGCCCCGGAGCCGGGTTGCCGTTCGGCAGATAAAGGCCGCAGACCCGGAGCGGCCTCCCTGCATCGACCACCGCCTCGATCCAGCGCGCCTGCTCGTCGCTTTCGTCCCCCGGCAAGCCGCGGCGCACATCGGACAACGGCAGCTTTGACAGGATCGCCACTCCGTTGAACCCCTTCTGGCCATGGGTTTCCACCTGGTAGCCAACCGCCTCCAGCCCCTCGCGCGGGAAGGCCTCGTCGACCGACTTGATCTCCTGCAGCACGACCACATCCGGCGCCGCCTCGGCCAGCCAGGCGGCCAGCGCCTCGCCCCGCGCCTTGATCCCGTTGATGTTGAAGGTCGCAAGTTTCATCGGCCGGTCCTCCGCTTGACCCATCTAGGCCCGCGGGCCCGCCAGGTTCAAGCCGTCTCGGCCAGCGCCGGTTCCACCGCCTTCAGCCACAGCGCATCGACCCGGTCCAGCGCCGCCACATCAAAGCGCCCCGCCTCCTCCCAGTAGCGGCCCGAGGGCACCCGGTAATCCAGCGCCGCCTCCTCGGCCAGGGCCGCCCGGGCGGTCGCGGCACAGAAGGGCAGCGGCACCGCCCGCCCCGCCGCGGCACGCTGCACCCGCGGAAAGACCAGCCGCGACGGCCCGGTCGACAGGTTCACCATCGCGCAGCCCTGCAGCGCCGCCAGCACCATCAGCCGCGCCGCCTTCGCCTCCAGCGACCGCAAGGTGACATCGGCCCGCAAGGGGTCCGCCGTCCCCGCGCCGTAGAAATGCGTCGGCCCCGCCGCCGGATAGTGCATGTCGCACCCATAGGCCGCGATCACGCTAGGCCGTAGCGCGCCCAAAGCATAATAGGCCGCCGTAAACGCCATTGTCCCGCCGGCGTAAACAAACCCGCCATAGGCGTTCTGCGCCGGCACGAACTCCGCCTCGGTCACCACCCGCTGACCCGGCCCGGCCACCGCCTGCCGCTCGACCGGAAAATCATGCGGATGGATCGCCAGATCCCAATCGGCCCGGATCCGCCAAGCATTGTTGATCGCCAGCACCAGATCGAACGGCGCGCGCGCCCAGGCTGCCGCCTCTGCCGCCATGGGCGCCGAACCCAGCATCAATACCCGCATGTTCCCGCGCCCTTTCCGTTGTCGGCGGAAAGTAGCGCAACCTGAACGCGTGGCGAGAGGTTACAGCGAAAAACTCGTGCCGCAGCCGCAACTTGTCTTGGCGTTGGGGTTTTCGACCACGAAGCGCGCCCCGATCAACTCATCGGTGAAATCGATCACCGCATTGGCCAGGAAGGGCAGGCTGACCTGATCGACCAGCACGCGCTGGCCGTCCTTTTCCAGCACCAGATCATCCGCCGCAGGCGCGTCGAGCGTGATCGAATACTGAAATCCCGAACAGCCGCCGCCATCGACGGCCACGCGCAAGGGGCGCGCATCGCCCGTCGCTTCGGCAATCTCGGCCAGGCGGGCAAAGGCCCGGTCGGTGACCCGTGGAGGAAGCGTCAGTTCCATGGCTGTTCCCGTATCCTTTGGCGCCTGTGGTGAATATATGAAAGCTGAACGCTCCTCACAAGGCGACCTGATGCTTGCCCCCTTTGCCTGCCAGCCCGATGCCAGCCGTGGACGCCTCTGGCCGGAACGGCTGTCCTCCTTCCGCTCGCCCTTCCAGCGCGACCGCGACCGGATCATCCATTCCAGCGCCTTCCGCCGCCTGAAGCACAAGACGCAAGTGTTCGTGGAACACGAGGGCGATTACTACCGCACCCGGCTCACCCATACGATCGAGGTCGCGCAAGTCGCCCGCACCATCGCCGGCGTCCTGGGCCTGAACACCGACCTGGCCGAGGCCGTCGCCCTCGCGCATGACCTGGGCCACACCCCCTTCGGCCACACCGGCGAAGACGCGATGGAACGCCTGATGGCGCCCTATGGCGGCTTTGACCACAACGCCCAGGCACTGCGGATCGTGACCCGGCTGGAACGGCACTACGCCGATTTCGACGGGTTGAACTTGTCCTGGGAAACCCTTGAAGGCATTGCGAAACACAACGGGCCAGTGACGGGCGAGAAGGCCGACGCCAAGCATGACGGCCCGCTTCCCTACGCCCTGGCCGAGGTCAACGCCCAGTGGGACCTCGAGCTTGACACCCATGCCAGCGCCGAGGCGCAGGTCGCCGCCATCGCAGATGACGTGGCCTATTCGCACCACGACCTGCACGACGGTCTCCGCTCGGGCCTCTTCACCGAAGCCGACCTGATGGAGCTTCCCGTCACCGGCCCCGCCTTCGCCGAAGTGGACGCGCTATATCCTGATCTCGACAAGATGCGCCGCCGGCATGAGGCGCTGCGCCGCGTCTTCGGCCGCATGGTCGAGGATGTGATCGCCGTCGCCCAGAACCGCCTGACCGCCGCGCAACCGCAGTCGGTGGACGACATCCGTCACATGGGCACAACGATCATCCGCTTTTCGAAACCGCTCTACCAGGAATTGAAAGCGGTGCGCAGCTTCCTCTTCCACCGCATGTACCGCGCGCCCAGCGTGATGGCCGTCCGGGCCGAGGTGACGCAGATGATCGACGACCTCTTCCCGCTTTTCCTCGCACAGCCCGATCTCCTGCCGCCGGAATGGCAGGATGACGTGCGCGCGGCGCGGGATGAAACCGACCTCGCCCGCACCGTGGCGGACTATGTCGCCGGCATGACCGACCGTTTCGCGATCCAGGAACACCAGCGCCTCTGCGGCTGACCTGCCTTTCACATTTGCCCAAATATCCCCGCCGGAGGCAGCGCCGAGCGGTCTTGCGTTCTTCACGCAAGACCGCGAGACAAAAGGACTTCGCGCCGCAAGGCGCTCAATGTGATAACCCTACCAACCGGGGGCAGGCCGCTGCCCGCCTGGCGCCCTCAGCCCTTGCGTGCCGCTGCCACCCAGATCCCCGCCAGTCCCAGCGACAGGATCATGTTCCACCCGGCCATCGAGATGCCCAGCATCTCCCAGGCAATTGCATCGCAGCGCACCGGCGCGGCCACATCCGCTGTGGGGTTCAGAAGGTCGGCCGTGGACAGCCCGCTGATCGACCCCGCCGTGCAAGTCGCGAGGCCCTCCCACCAGCCCTGCTCGACCCCGACATGAAAGCCGCCGATCCCCGCCGTCGCCAGCGCCGCCAGCGCCCCGGCCCAGGCCACACCCCGCCAGCCCGTCGTCAGCGCGATCACGCCGATCAGGATGGCCGCCGCATGCGGCCAGCGTTGCCACAGGCACAGCTGGCAGGGGGCCAGACCTCCGATGTACTGGAAGGCAAAGGCCCCACCCAACAGGCCGACGGAGCCGAGGGTGGCCAGCAGGATCAGCGTCTGGCGGGAAAGGGTCATGTCGCGGCGCTCCCGGTCACAAGGTGGCGCGACCATAGGCGCGCAGGCCGGGAAGGGGAAGGGGAACCGAAATCCCGCGACGGCCGTTTGTCATTCTGCTTCCCCTCTCGGCCCGGCCGGCGCTAGATTTGCGGCGGACGGGCTGTAAGCGGGTTAAGGATTCGTAAACGGCCCCGGACAAGGTATTGATAATTCAGGGGTATGGCCGTTTGTCCACCGTGGACAGCGGCCGGCAGGGAAGGGTGACCACATGGACTGGCGCGGACGCAGGGGCAGCAGCAACATTGAGGACCGCCGTCGCACCGGCGGCGGCCGCGCAGCCCGCGCCGGCGGGATTGGCGGCGCCGGGGCCATCGTCGTGGTCCTCCTCGCCCTCTTCCTCGGGGTCGATCCCAGCCAGCTTCTCGGCCCGGGGGGGCTTGATGGCACCACTTCCTCCACCCCGGTCGAGCTGACCGAGGCCGACCGCGCCGAGGGCGAGTTCGTCTCCGTCGTCCTCGCCGATACCGAGGAGATCTGGACCCGCGTCTTTCGGGACCAGCTGGGCGAGACCTACCGCCCGGCCACCCTGGTCCTCTTCAAGGCCGCCACCCGCTCGCCCTGCGGCGGGGCGTCCGAGGCGACGGGACCCTTCTACTGCCCGGCCGACCGCAAGGTCTATCTCGACACCGCCTTCTTCACGACGATGCACCGCCAGCTTGGCGCCAGCGGCGACTTCGCGGCCGCCTACGTCGTCGCCCACGAGATCGGCCACCATATCCAGAACGAACTTGGCATTCTTGGCGAGGCCAACCAGATCCGCCAGCGCGTCAGCCAGGCGGAATCGAACGCGATCTCGGTCAGGATCGAGCTGCAGGCCGACTGCCTGTCCGGCATCTGGGCGCGCGAGGCCTCCGAAACTCTGGGCGTCGTCGAGCGCGGTGACCTGGAAGAAGCGGTGAACGCCGCCCGCCAGATCGGTGACGACACGCTGCAACGGAACGCCGGCCAGCGCCCGATGCCGCACACCTTCACCCACGGCACCTCCGAGCAGCGCTCGCGCTGGTTCATGGTGGGGCTGCAGTCGGGCCAGCTGTCCGATTGCGACACCTTTCAAACCGACGATTTGTGATGCCGTTGACGACCGGGGAATGAGTCGGTAGACCCATCCCCGGTGGCCCGAGTGGCGGAATGGTAGACGCAGCGGATTCAAAATCCGTCGCCGCAAGGTATGCGAGTTCGAGTCTCGCCTCGGGCACCAACATCTTGGACAGCGGTTTTCCAACATCCTTGTATTATGGAATCTGCCGGCTCTACGGCCAGTTCCGCTGAAATCCGCCTATCATTTACGCATTGGAAACCCAGACAAAGCTTCTGCTTAAAATCCTGGCAACAGGCTTAACGCAGCTTCAGGACGAAGCATGCCTAACTCGCGCGCACCGCGGCCCCTCTCAAGGCTGTAAGAATTTTATGCAAATTCAACCTCATGCGGGCCAGCAAGACGCCCTTTCGAAATTGGCGGCTTATCCGGCCGCGCGAGGCAGCGCAGAACGGCGCCCGCAGCATGCAACCCTTGCGGGAAAAGGCTTGGGTTCTTGGCTAATTGACACTGACAAAGCACTTTTCAAAGCCGCGTTTCGCAGGGTAAATGCTGCCAGATGCCGCAAGCAAGGCGGGGCTTCCGGATTTTGAATATGAAGTTGAGTGTGTTCTCTGCCAGACCGCTGAATGCGGGCACCGGCGCGGCGCTGCAGGAGACCCTCCTTGCGGCGCGGCGGACCACGCCCTGTTTCACCCCCGGAACCCGGATTGCCACCCATCGCGGCGAAACTCCGGTTGAGCATCTTGCCGTTGGCGACCGGGTGATCACCCGTGACAACGGCATCCAGCCGGTGCGCTGGGTTGGCCGGACACAAATGTACATCCAGGACTTTCAGGCCGATCCCCATCTGCAACCGATCCTGATCCGGCAGGGGGCACTTGGCCGCGACCTGCCCGAGCGCGACATGCTTGTGTCCCCCAACCATCGCGTGCTGGTGACCTCGGACCGCAGCGCCATCCGCTTCGCCGAGCGTGAGGTCCTGTTGGCCGCCAAGCACCTGACCGCCACCGGGGTGCACCAGGTGCAGTCCAGCGGGACGACCTATATCCACTTCATGTGCGACCGGCATGAGGTTGTCCTTGCTGACGGGATCTGGACCGAAAGCTTCCACCCCGACGACCAGTCGCTGAAGGGGTTGGGCAACGCCCAGCGGCTTGAGATCTTCGAGATCTTCCCCGAACTGAAAACCGCCGAGGGCCGCAGCGCCCATGGCCCGGCCCGGCTTCTGGCCGGCCCCGAGGACCTTGTCGCCCATGCATGACCCGATTTGCAGCGGACAGGGCCAGAGCCAAAGCAGAATGAACCCGGCATCGCAGCTCGTCTGGGCCTTTGGGGATAAAAATCCCCAAGTGCTTCCCGACCGTGACGCAAAATCGTCACGAATTGCGCAGATGACCCCGTCCAGAGACAGAGGATAGCAGGCAGATGTCGACGATTACCGGTACTGGCGGCGATGACTTTCGCAACGACAGCATCATTGGCACGGCGGGTGATTACTATGACTTGCAGGGCGGGGACGACACGCTGTTTGCAGGTGGCGGCAACGATACCGTCTTCGGCGGCTCTGGCGATGATCGCATCGACGGCGGGACCGGAAACGACGCCCTGTACGGTGGCAGCGGCCTTGACAGTCTGGTTGGCGGTGCTGGCAATGATACGCTGTTCGGCGGAACAGACGCAGGTGGCTTCGACACCCTGATCGGCGGCGATGGCTTTGACTATGTCAGCTACTCTGGCCTCGGATCGGGTGTAACCGTCAACCTGGGCACGGGCATTGCCTCGGGCGGTGGCGGCGATGACCTGATTTCGCAGGTCGAAGGTGTGATCGGCGGCAACGCGGCCGACAACATCACCGGCAACGACGGCAACAACGATCTGCGCGGCTTGGGCGGCAACGATACGATCAACGGCGGCCTTGGCGACGACACGATCGAGGGCGGTCTGGGCAACGACAACATGGTCGGCGGCGGCGGCAACGATACGCTGTCCTTCGACAATGCCGCGGCCGGGGTCACGGTGAACCTTGGCAACGGAACGGCCAGCGGCAGCCAGACTGGCAGCGATACGTTCAGCGAGTTCGAAGGCGTCCTCGGCTCGGCCTTTGGGGACAACATCACTGGCGATTCTGGTGCGAACACCATCGACGGCGGCGTCGGCAACGATACCATCGACGGCGGGGCTGGCAATGACCTGCTGATCGGCGGACCCGAGGCCGGCCAGCCGACCTCGGTCAACCCGGTGCCCCTGGATTTCAATTGGAACCTTGCCGGCGGAGATGCGGCACCGATTTCGCAGGGCTATACACAGGATACCGGCGGGATCGAAGTTACGGTCAACTACACCGGGGGCTTTGCCGGATCGACCATCACGGTCGAGACCGGGGCTGCCACGCCGGGCGAAGTTGCGAACGGCACGATCTACAACAACGCCGGTGCCGGTGAGACGTTCAACCCGAATTCCTCGGCCGAACTTTATCGCCCCGGTGGGCAGAGTGGCACGGCTACGCCACTGACCACGCTTCAGCTGGACTTTACCGCTGTTGAGGGTTCGGGCTACCTTGATGAGGTTCGCAATGTCGCTTTCCGCATCTCGGACATTGATGACGACGGCTTTCGCGACATCGTCACCGTCCGGGCCTATGATGCCGAAGGGAATGAAGTCCCGGTCAGTCTGACTGAAACCTCTGGTTCGCTTACGACGAATGGTAACATCGTCAATGCAATCAACGGCACGGGAAACCTGGAACCTTCTGACGCTGGTGGCTCGGTTCTGGTAACGATCGCAGGCCCCGTTGCCCGCGTCGTGATTGAGTACGGCAACCTTGAGAATAACCAGCAGGCGATCAACGTCTCGGACGTTCAGTTCCAGGCGGTTCCGGCAATCGACAACGACAACATCGTTGGCGGCACCGGCGCGGACACGATCCTCGGCGGCAGCGGCAATGACACGATCGATGGCGGCGCCGATGCCGATTCCATCTTCGGCGGCACGGGCAACGACCAGATCCTGGGCGGGGCGGGGGCCGACAGCATCTTTGGCGGCGACGGCAACGACCGCGTCAACGCCGGGTCCGAGAATGACGTGGTCGACGGTGGCCTTGGGGCGGATTCGATCCAGGGCGATGCGGGCGACGACAGCCTGGTCGGCGGCGACGGTGCTGACACGCTGGAAGGCGGTATCGGCAATGATCAGCTGTTCGGCGGGGCGGGGTCTGACTCGCTGGACGGCGGGGCCGGAGATGACACACTGACAGGCGGGGCCGGCAACGACTTCCTCCGCGGCGATAGCGGCATGGACTTCGCCGACTATTCCGGCTCGGCTGCCGGGGTGAACGTCGATCTGGCCGCCGGAACCGGTCTGGGCGGCGATGCGGAGGGCGACTCGCTTTCGGGCATCGATGGCCTGTTCGGCTCGGACCAGGCGGATACGCTGCGCGGCTTCGGCGGCTCTTCGACTGTGCCGGGCGACGCCTATACCAACGTGTTTTACGGCAACGGCGGCAACGACATTCTGGAGGGCTTCGGCTCTAATGACAGCCTGTTCGGCGGCACCGGCGACGACAGCATCGACGGCGGCGCGGACAACGACTTTATCCAGGGCGACAGCGGGGCAGACAGCCTGCTCGGCGGTTCGGGTGACGACACCATCGACGGCGGCACCGAGAACGACCGCATCTTCGGCAACGAGGGCAACGACAGCCTTCTGGGTGGGGCAGGCGACGACAGCATCGACGGCGGCGCGAACGACGACCTGATCTTCGGCGGTGCTGGCAACGACAACCTTCTGGGTGGGGCCGGCAACGACAACATCGATGGCGGCGCGAATGACGACGTCATTGCGGGCGGCGCGGGGTCGGACAGCATCCTTGGCAGCCTGGGCGATGACAGTATCGACGGCGGCGCCGAGAACGACCGCCTCTTCGGCAACGAGGGCAACGATACGCTGCTGGGGGATGCCGGGGACGACTCCATCGACGGCGGCGACAATGCCGATCTGCTCTTTGGCGGCATCGGCAATGACCTGATCTTCGGCGGCACCGGCAACGACACCTTCCAGGGTGGCGCCGGCGTCGACTCGCTGTATGGCGGGGTCGGAAACGACCTCTTCCTCTATGCGGCCACCGACTTCGACGGCACCCTGACGAACGAGATCGTCGATGGTGGTGGCACCCTGCCGTCTCCGGCCGATGACTTCGACGTCCTTGATCTGCGCGAGTTTGGCAAGGCGCGCGTCGATATCGTCTTTACCAATAACGACCGGGGCTCCGAATCCGGCACCGTCACGATCTTTGCCGCCGATGGCATCACGCAGATCGGGACGATCAGCTTCACCGAGATCGAGCAGGTCATCCCCTGCTTCACGCCAGGCACGCTGATCCAGACCGCGCGTGGCGAGGTTCCGGTTGAAACCCTGCAGGCCGGTGATCTGGTGATGACACGGGATAATGGCCTGCAACCGTTGCGCTGGGTGGGACAGCGTCGGCTGTCCATGGCGCAACTGATGGCCGAGCCCGACCTTCAGCCGGTGCAGATCGGTCGTGGCGCGTTGTCAGGGCAAGGCCCGGACCGGGACATGCTGGTCTCGCCGCAGCACCGCATCCTGGTCGAGGGCGCGCGGGCCGAGATGCTGTTCGGCGAGGCCGAGGTTCTGGTTCCCGCCAAGCACCTGGTCGGCAAGGCCCATGTGACGCGCGTTCTGCCCGAGGCCGGGGTGACCTATATCCACATCCTCTTCGACCGGCACGAGATCGTTCAGTCCGACGGGATCTGGACCGAAAGTTTCCAACCGGCCGAGCGGATGCTTTCGGCGATGGAGGCCGAGGTCCGGGCCGAGGTTCTGGCGCTGTTCCCGCAACTGGAGCAGTCGGATCAGGTCTTTGAAGGAGCCCGCCTGTCGCTGAAGGCGCATGAAGCGCGGGTGCTTTTTGCCGCCGAATAGGGATCAGCCGCCTGCGCGCCAGTCGGCCCAATCCTCGGGCGTGTCAAGGTCAAGAATGGCCATCGGGCCGGGCAGGGGGATCACCCTGACCCGGTCTTGATGTTGGCGCAGAACGGCGCGGCCGCCTTCATCGCCGGTAACACTTTGTAAGTGCGGCCAAAGGTCGTGCGGAAAGATCGCCGGGTGGCCGGGTTCGCCTTCGGCCGTGCCGCCGCGCAGGATCAAACCGGGTTCGCCGCGAAAGCGCGCGATCAGGTGGGACAGCGCGGCCGTGGTAAAGCCCGGCATGTCGGCGGGCAGGATCATCACCCCGTCCTGCGGCCCGCCCGGCAGCGCCGCCACGCCCCGCACCAGCGAGCGTGACATGCCCAGATTTGCGTCCGGCACCTCGACGATCCGCAGATCCAGTCCCGCCAGCGCAGCGCGGCGCAGGGGCGCGTCCGGTGGCACGGTCACGGTGACCGGCGCGCCCGTCGCCAGGGCCAGGGCCGCCATATGCCGCAGCAGCGGCTGGCCACCCACCGGCTGCAGCAGCTTGTCGGCCCCCCGCATCCGGGACGAGGCCCCGGCGCCAAGGATCAGGATGTGGACGGTCACCATGGGGCCGAAGCGTCCTTCGGCCCCGGGGTCAAGTCAACCGCGCATCCGCGCGCCGTCGGCGTCCCAAAGCGGGGCCAGATGCACAGTGGCCGGCCGGCGTTCGCCCAGGATCTCGATCTCGCAGGCCAGGCCGTCCTGGACGCGGTCGGCGGGCAGGAAGCCCATGGCGACAGATTTGCCGGTCCAATGGCTGAACCCGCCCGAGGTGCAGAAGCCCACCACGTCGCCGTCCAGCCAGATCGGCTCCCACGCCACCACGTCGGCGTCCTTGGCGTCGACGACGAAGCTGACAAGCTTGCGCTTTGGCCCCGTGGCCTTTTCCGCCGTCGCCGCAGCCTTGCCGATCCAGTCGGCCGCCTTGTTCCAGCGGATAAAGCGGTCCAGGCCGGTTTCGCAGGGCGTGTAATCCGGGCTGAACTCGCGCCCCCAAGAGCCGAACCACTTGTCCAGCCGCAGCGACATCATCGCCCGCATCCCAAAGGGGCGCAGACCCAGGTCCTTGCCGGCTGCGTTCAGCGTGTCCCACAGGTGGCGGACCGACATGTGGTCGGTGAAGATTTCATACCCCAGGTCGGCGGTATAGCTGACGCGCTGGACGATGCAGTTGGCCATGCCCACGGTCATCCGCTTCACATCCATGAACTTGAACGCATCCGGTCCGAGATCGCTGCGGGTGACGCGCGACAGAAGTTCCCGCGCGTTCGGGCCGGCGATCTGGAAGCCGGAACGGGCGTCCGAGATATTCTCGACCCGGCAGCCCGCCATCGCGTTCTGCTCGAACCAGCGTTCGTGCCAGCCTTGGGCGCCGTAGCTGGCGGTCAGCTGGAATTCGGTCTCGGACAGGCAGGAGACGGTGAAATCGCCGATGATCTTGCCGCTATGTGCCAGCATCGGGGTCAGCGACAGACGGCCCGGCTTCGGGATCGTGCCGGCCATGATCCGGTCCAGCCACTCCCGCGCATTGGGGCCGGTGACGCGATACTTGCCGAAGTTCTGCACCTCGTTGATGCCGACACCCTCGCGGACCGCCAGCACTTCCTGGCGCGTCGCCTCCCAGGCGTTCGACCGCTTGAAGGACGGCTCTTCATAGCGCGGCTCGCCCGGCAGGGCGTGGTAGTTCACCACTTCCAGCCCGTATTGCTGGCCCCAGACCGCGTTCATCTGGTCGAAGACCTGATACATCGGCGTTGTGCGGAAGGGGCGGGCGGCGGGGCGTTCCTCGTTCGGGTAGGATACGCTGAACCGCATCTGATAGTTCTCGATCACCTTCGGCACAGTGTAGCCCGGGCTGGTCCAGGTCCCGAAGCGGCTGACGTCGAAGCCGCGCGGGTCGCGTTCGACCTCGCCATGAATCATCCATTGCGCCAGCGCCAGACCCATGCCACCGCCCTGAGAGAACCCGGCCATCACCGCACAGGCCGACCAGTAGTTGCGCAGGCCTTGCACCGGCCCGATCAGCGGGTTGCCGTCGGGGGCAAAGGTGAAGGGGCCGTGGATCACCCGCTTGACGCCCGAGCGTTCCAGCACCGGGAAGCGGCGATAGGCGAAGGCGACCGAATCCTCGATCTTGTCGAACTGTTCGTTCAGAAGCTCATGCCCGAAGGTCCAGGGCGTGCCATCGACGGCCCAGGGCTCGCAGGGTTTCTCGTAGAAACCGATGCACAGGCCGCGGCCTTCCTGACGCAGATAGCTTTCGCCGCCCGGGTCCATCACATGCGGGAACTCGCGGCCGGACTTCATGATATCGACGATCTCGGGGATGTCGTCGGTCACCAGATACTGGTGCGCCATTGGCAAAAGCGGCAGGTAGACCCCCGCCATTGCCCCGATCTCGCGCGCCCAAAGGCCGCCGGCGTTCACCAGATGCTCGCAGGTGACGGTGCCCTTTTCGGTGACGACCTCCCAGCCCTCTTTCGTCGGCCGGGTCTCCAGCACCCGGTTGTGCAGCACGATCTCGGCCCCGCCCATCCGCGCGGCCTTGGCATAGGCGTGGGTCGTCCCCGAGGGGTCCAGGTGCCCGTCCAGCGGATCATAAAGCGCGCCGATGATGCCTTCCAGGTTCACCATCCCGTCGGTCAGCTTGCGGATCTCGTCCGGCCCCAGGATCTCGGTATCCAGACCCATGTAGCGGTGCTTGGCGCGCTCGGCCTTCAACTGCTCGAACCGGGCCTCGTTGTCGGCCAGCGTGATGCCGCCCACATGGTGCAGCCCGCAGGACATGCCGGTGATCGCCTCCAGCTCCTTGTACAGCCGGATCGTGTAGCCCTGCAGCGCCGCCATGTTGGTGTCGCCGTTCAGCGTGTGAAAGCCCCCGGCCGCGTGCCAGGTCGATCCGCTGGTAAGCTCCGACCGTTCGATCAGCATCACGTCCGACCAGCCCAGCTTGGTCAGGTGGTACAGGACAGAGCAGCCGACGACGCCACCGCCGATCACGACCACGCGGGCATGGGTTTTCATGGAAGACTCCCTCAGTTCACCGGCGCAATCTGGCTGGGGTCGCGACAGGGGTCATGCAGGTTTGCGACAGACAATGTCGCGTCTGGCGCATGATGGGTGGAGCCGGAAATGAAAACACCGCCCGGTGGACCGGGCGGTGCAACCAGAGCGTCCGGGTCGGACGGCGCTACTTCTCGGGGATCAGGCCGCGCGGGCTGAAGCGCAGGACGATCAGCAGGATCACCCCCAGCGTCAGCAGGCGCATATGCTCGGCGCTGTTGACGAGGTGCGCCTTGAGCCATCCGTCGGGCAGGCTGGAGGTGACGGCAGCCATGGCGTTCGGCCCAAGGAATTCGACCGCGAAATACAGCCAGCCGATCAAAAGCCCACCCAGCACCGTGCCCCAGTTGTTGCCCGAGCCGCCGACGATCACCATCACCCAGATCAGGAAGGTAAAGCGCAGCGGCTGATAGCTGCCGGGGGTCAGCGTGCCCTCCATCGAGGCGGCCATTGCGCCGGCGAAGCCGATCACGGCCGAACCCAGGATAAAGACCTGCAAGTGGCGGCGGGTGACATCCTTGCCCATCGCGGCGGCCGAGACTTCGTTGTCGCGGATCGCTCGCATCATTCGGCCCCACGGGCTGTTCAAGGCGCGTTCGAAGGCCCAGATGATGATGCACAAAACGATCAGGAACAGCCCGGCATACAGCAGTTTGACCAGGATGGTCGAGGTGAAGATCGGATCCCACCCCCAGCTTGCCACAAAGTCCAGAAAGCCCGGCTCTTTCTGCAGCTCGATCTCCAGCGGCACCGGCCAGGGGCGCGGCAGTTGGGTGACGTTCTTGACGCCCCGTGCCAGCCAGTCCTCGTTCTTGATGACCGCGACGATGATCTCGGCAATACCCAGCGTGGCGATGGCCAGATAGTCGGACCGCAGGCCAAGGGCGGTCTTGCCGATGGCCCAGGCGGCGGCAGCGGCCAGCAGCCCTCCGACCGGCCATGCCACCAGCGAGGGCAAGCCCAGCCCGCCAAGGTTGCCGGCGAATTGCGGGTTCACCGCCTCGACCGCGCTGACAGCGGGGTCAAAGATGGCGCGGAACAGGAAGAAGCCGCCGATCAGGATGGCCGCCACGACCAGCGCCCGCAGCCGACCCTTGGGCATCAGCCCCCAGGCCACCACCGCCGCCGCGACCGAGGCCGCGCCAAGGACCAGCGCCAGCACGATGCCGGACCCGCCGGCCTGCCAGTTCTCGACATTGGGCTGGGCCGTGATCAGCACCACCGACAGCGCGCCAAGGGCCGTAAAGCCCATGACCCCGGTCGAAAACAGGCCCGCATAGCCCCATTGCATGTTCACACCCAGGGCCGCGATCGTCGCAAGCAGGGCCACGTTCAGGATCGACAGCGACAGGTTCCAGCTTTCCCCGATCCCGGTCAGGACATAGAGGCCCGCCACCGCCCCGAAGAGCAACAGGTTGCGCGAATTCATAGCGATTTACCCTTGAAAAGCCCGGTCGGCATGAACAGCAGCACGATGATCAGGATCGTGAAGCTGACCGCGAACTTGTAGTCGGTGGACAGAAGCTGGAGCAGGCTGTCCACCTGCATGTCCTGGGGCAGCAGGTGGTTCACGATCTTCTTCCATGCGTTGGTCAGCATCACCTCGGAGAAGGCGATGACGAAACCGCCGGTGATCGCGCCCAGCGGGCTGCCCAGGCCGCCGACGATCGCGGCGGCGAAGATCGGCAGCAACAGCTGGAAATAGGTGAAGGGTTTGAAGGTCTTGTCCAGGCCATAAAGCACGCCGGCAATGGTGGCGATGCCGGCCGCCAGGATCCAGGTCACGGCGACGACGCGGTCAGGGTTGATGCCCGACAAGAGCGCCAGATCCTCGTTGTCGGAGAATGCGCGCATCGACTTGCCGGTGCGGGTCTTTTGCAGGAACCAGAACAGGAACGCGACGACGACCACGGCCGTGACCACGGTCACCGCCTGGGTGGTCTTGATCGCCAATGGCTCGGCCAGGCCGGTGGCGGTGCGGAATTCCTGCGGGTTGACCAGGAAACGCGCGCCGTCGGCAAAGTTCTGGTCGTCCACCCCGATGATCAGGCGGACGATGCCGTTCATCACGAACATCACCCCCAGCGAGACGATGACCACCATCGTCGGCGTGGCCTTCTGGCGGCGGTAGAACCGATAGACCACCCGGTCAGTGCCCAGGACAAAGGCGGCCGTGGCCGCGATGCCGAAGGGCAGGGCCAGAAGCGCGGTCGGCAGGGGGCCAAGCCCGATGCCGACCGACTGGAAGGCCCAGGTCAGCAGGATCGTCACCATGGTCCCGAAGGCCATGGTATCGCCATGCGCAAAGTTCGAGAACCGCAGGATGCCATAGATCAGCGTCACCCCCAGCGCCCCCAGCGCCAGTTGCGCCCCGTAGGCAAGCCCGGGGATGAAGACGAAGTTCAGAAAGGCGACGAGGGCGTTCAGGATATCCATCGGATCACTTCACTTGCAATGGGGTCAGCCCGGGGCGACGCAGCTGCCTTCGCCGCTGATCGCCACGACCATGTCGCCCTTGGCATGGGCGGTGAACAGGAACTCGCCTGCCGGAAAGACCGAGATCAGGCCCGACATGCCGTTCTGCGGCGGGATCACGATGGACAACTCCTCGGTGCTGCCGTCGTTCGACAGATAGCCCTCCCAGACCTGTCCGTCGGCGGTGATGCGAACGGTCTCGCCGGTCTCCTCGATCAAGAAGGGGCCGCCGGCATAGGGCTCGCAAGCCCCGCCGCCACACTGGCGCTCGACCGTGCAGCTTAGCGTGGTGGAAAGGGCGGGCGTCGCAGTCAGGCAAAGGGCCGCAAGCAGAATACGCATGGTCATCCTCCCAGGAATGAACGGCGGACCTCGGGGTCGGCCATCAGGGCCTTGCCGGTGTCGGTGAAACGGTTGCGGCCCTGCACCAGGACATAGCCCTTGTCGGCGATCTCCAGTGCCTGGCGGGCGTTCTGCTCGACCATCAGGATCGAGATTCCGGTGCGGGCAATCTCGATGATCCGGTCGAAGAGTTCGTCCATCACGATGGGGCTGACGCCGGCGGTGGGTTCGTCCAGCATCAGGACCTTGGGCTGCGTCATCAGCGCGCGGCCAACGGCGACCTGCTGGCGCTGGCCGCCCGAAAGCTCTCCCGCCGCCTGAAAGCGCTTTTGCTTCAGGATCGGGAACAGGTGATAGACCTGCTCCAGCGTGGCCTGGATATCGTCGCGGCGCAGGAAGGCGCCCATCTCCAGGTTTTCCTCCACCGTCATCGAGGTGAAGATGTTGTGCGTCTGCGGCACGAAGGCCATGCCCTTGGCGACGCGGGCCTGCGGTGTCAGGCCGGTGATATCCTCGCCGTCCAGCCGGACCTGGCCACCGCGCAGTTTCAGCATCCCGAAGACGGCCTTCATCGCCGTGGACTTGCCCGCGCCGTTCGGGCCGACGATCACCGCGATCTCGCCCTTTTCGACCGCGATGGTGCAGCCATGCAGGATGTCGACCGGGCCATAGCCGCCAGTCATGGCGTCCCCGATCAGGAACGGGGCGGGGGTGGGTCTGGTCTCGGTCATGGAGTCAATTTCGTATTGGCCAGGAAGTCGGCGTGCATTGCGGCATGGTCCGGGGTGTATTCGGCGCCGATCCCGTAGGTCATGATCTGCATGACCACCTTCGGCTCCAGGAAGATCGAGTTCGCATAGACCACGTCCAGCCCGTTGAACTTGATCTTGTAGATGACCGTGTCACCCGAAAGTTCGCCCAAGGTGGCGGGCAGGACGTCGATGACCTCGGCCGGGGCACCGGTGACTGCCTGGGCGTTCTGCAGCACCACGTCGCGCATGAATTCAGCGGTCAAGCCATCGTCGCTGCCCAGATCCTCGATCAGATACTGCGCATAGTGCCGCGCATCGATCCGGTAGGCCGCGTTGATCTCGGGCGAGCTTGGCGGGCTGGTGGCCCACCCCAGCGCCCCGCCGCAGAACTGGACGCGGGGCGTAATCGTGGCGCAGTCGCTGCCAGCAGCACCGGTGGCCGTTTCATAAGCCCAGGTGCCGTTGTCATAGAGGAGCGCAACCTTGCCCTCGACAATCGACCGGCCGACCACCGACTGCGCCAGGACAGGCGCCGCAAGTGCCAGACCGGCGACAATGGCCAGCGTAAACGGCCGGATCATGCCGCGCCCTCCTTGACCTTGTTCTTCAGGCCGGTGCCCAGATAGGCCTCGATCACCCGCTCGTCGTTCTTGACTTGCTCCACGGTGCCTTCGGCCAGAACCTTGCCCTCGGCCATGCAGATCACCGGGTCGCAGAGGCGGCCGATGAAATCCATGTCATGCTCGATCACGCAGAAAGTATAGCCGCGTTCCTTGTTCAGCCGGACGATGGCATCGCCGATGGTGTTCAGCAGCGTGCGGTTCACGCCCGCGCCGACCTCGTCCAGAAAGACGATCTTGGCGTCGACCATCATGGTCCGGCCCAGTTCCAGCAGCTTCTTCTGCCCGCCCGAAATCATGCTGGCCTTCTGGTCGGCCAGATGGCTGATCGTCAAAAAGTCCAGCACCTCGTCGGCCTTCTCGCGGATGCGCTTTTCTTCCGCCGCAACCCGCCCGCGGGCGAACCATGTGTTCCAGATCGTCTCGCCCGCCTGGTTGGCGGGGACCATCATCAGGTTCTCGCGCACGGTCATGCTGCCGAACTCATGCGCGATCTGGAAGGTCCGCAGCAGGCCCTTGTGGAACAGCACATGCGGCGGCAGGCCGGTGATATCCTCGCCATCCATCAGCACCCGGCCCGAGGTCGGCGGCAGGCGCCCCGCGATCACGTTGAACAGCGTGGTCTTGCCAGCACCATTCGGGCCGATCAGGCCGGTGATCGTGCCGGTGCGGATCGTCAGCGACGCCCCGTCAACCGCACGAAATCCCCCGAAATGCCGGTGAAGGTTTTCGACAACGATCATCCATTTCCCCCAAGCCCTGCCTCTGAAACGGGCAGGTTCAAGTGCAGCGGCCCGGGGAAATGCCCGGGCCGCGCCAGTCTGTCAACCGAGATTCCGGATCAACGGAAGCCCACGGTCTCGTTCTTGCCCCCTTTGACCTCGATCACGCGGTAGCGGCCCGCGCTTTCGCCCGGTCCGATCAGCGTGACGGCGGTGGCGCCCTCATAGTCGATGGCGGTGCCGGCCGCGATCAGGTCCAGCGCCTTGGCCAGGTCGCCGGGATAGATCTTCTCGCCGGTGCCGTCGGCCGGGCCGTTGGCGATCTCGATCACCTTGTCCTTGTAGACTTTCGGATCGGTCGAGTTCGCCGCCGCCATCGCCAGCGCGATCAGCGCCGCCGCGTCGTAGGATTCCGGCGAATAGGCCGAGGTGCCGTCATAGCCGGCAGCCGCCGCCATCTCTTCGTACTTGGCCGCACCCTGCGAGTCCGAGCCTGCGATCTGGCCGTAGGACCCGTCAAGGCCCGCGCCGATCGCTTCGGGAAGCGCGTCACCGATCATGCCGCCCGGCAGACCGAAGGTTGCGAAGGCGCCGGTGTCCAGCGAGCCCTGGATGATGCCCTTGCCGCCGCCGTCCAGATAGCCCGCAACGACCAGGATGTCGCCGCCGGCCGAGGCCAGAGCCGCCACTTCGGCCGAGTAGTCGGACTTGCCGTCCTCATGCGCGGCGTTGATCGTCACGGTGCCGCCCTTGGCGGTGAAGGACGCAGCGATGGCTTCTGCCAGGCCCTTGCCGTAGTCGTTGTTGGTGTAGGTCAGGGCGATGGATTTCACGCCCTTTTCGCCCAGGATTTCGGCCATGACTTCGCCTTCGCGCGCATCCGACGGGGCGGTGCGGAAGAACAGGCCGTCATCTTCGGCCGTGGTCAGCGCCGGCGAGGTGGCCGAGGGCGAGATCATCACCATCCCGTTCGGACGGGCGACGTTCTGCAGCACAGCCCCGGTCACGCCCGAGCAGTCGCCACCGACGATGCCCTTGACCTGGTCCGAAGTGACCAGACGTTCGGCAGCGGCTGTACCGGCGGCCGAGTCACCGCAGGTGCTGTCGGCGCGGACCGGAACGACGGTCGAGCCGCCCATGAACTTGCCCGAATCCGAGATTTCCTTCATCGCCATCTCGGCGCCTTGCGCCATCGCCGGGGCCAGCGATTCCAGCGGCCCGGTGAAGCCGACCAGGATGCCGATCTTGACCTCTTCGGCGTACCCCGCGCCGGACAGGGCGGCGGTGGCAGCCGTCGCCAGAAGCAGTTTCTTCATTCTTGTCTCCCTAATTGGATCGCAATCCTGGTAAGAACCTAGTGGGGCCTCCTGCAAAAGGAAAGCGGTTTGCGGGGGCGTTTTTCCGGCTTTTGGGCCAACGGCAGGGTGAAAATCCGTGATTTGCACCGCATGGCAGTCAGCTTATCTAATCCTCGCAACCCGTGATTGGAGCCACTATGCATCAGACCCTCGCCCCCGCCCTTGCCGCGCTTGTCGGTCTGTCGGCCTCGGCCAGCCTCGCGCAAGAGGTGGAGACCAGTGTCGGGACCCTCGCCGTGACTGCTGTGGCCGAGGGGTTGGAGGAACCCTGGGCGATCGGCTTCCTGCCGGACGGGGCGTTCCTGGTCACCGAACTGGACGGACGCCTGAAACTCTTCTCCGCGCCGGGGGCCGATCCGGTGCTGGTCGAGGGCGGGCCAGAGGTCGCGGTGGACGGGCAGGGCGGGCTTCTGGACGTCATGGTCCCTGCCGATTTTGCCCAGACGCGCGAGGTCTGGTTCAGCTATGCGGTGGCGCAGGGCGATGGGTCGGGGACGGCGGCGGGCAAGGGACGGCTGTCCGAGGACGGGACGCGGCTGGAGGGCTTCACCCAGCTTTTCGAGATCCCCGAAGGCTCGTCCGGGGGCCGCCACTTCGGTTCGCGGCTTGTCGAGGCGGCGGACGGGACCGTGTTCCTGACCGTGGGCGACCGGGGCACGGGGCCGCAGGGGATGCAGGCGCAGCTGCCGCTGCGGGGCGAGGGCAAAGTGATCCACCTGAACCGCGACGGCTCGCCCGCGACGGTGCTGCAAGGCGCGCTGCCGGGGGTCTGGTCGATGGGTCACCGCAACCCGCAAGGGGCCACGCTGGACCTGGAGGGGCGGCTTCTGACCGTCGAACACGGGGCGCGCGGCGGGGATGAGTTGAACGCGCCGGAAGAGGGAAAGAACTATGGCTGGCCCATCGCCAGCTACGGGGTGAACTACAACGGCAACGAGATCGGGCTGGGCACCAGCCTGCCGGGGACCGAGCAGCCGCTGCATTACTGGGACCCCTCGATCGCGCCTTCCGGGCTGCTGGTCTATTCCGGCAAGCTGATCCCGGAGTGGCGGGGGGACATCTTCTTTGGCTCGCTCAACAGCGATTTCCTGGGCCGGCTGGACCCCGATACCCCGGCCGCGACCGGCTTTGCCGAGGAACGGATCGCGGCCAAGGAGACCGGGCGGGTCCGCGACGTGGTCGAGGCGCCGGACGGGTCGATCTGGTTCCTGTCGGTCTACAATGGCGCGGCCTATCGGCTGGCGCCGGGGGACTAGTGTCCACGGTGGACAAAGCCGGACTACCGTTTGATTTCAGTGACTTGGACGCGCGCGTTTACGCCGTCTTAACCTTTGCCCAAGGGCCTAGATCGACAGCCGCACCGGGATCGCGCCCGGCATCCCTTGCGTCCCGCGCTCACGATATGGGGTGGTGTTGTAATGGCTGCGGTAGCACTTTGAGAAATGCGACGGGCTGGCAAAGCCGCAGGCCAGGGCGACGTTGATTACGCTCATGTCGGTCTGCATCAGAAGGTTGCGCGCCTTTTGCAGCCGCAACTCCATGTAATACCGTTTCGGCGAGCGGTTGAGGTAGCGGCGGAACAGACGCTCCAGCTGGCGGGTGGACATGCCCACTTCCTCGGCCAGGTCGGCGGGCGACATCGGGTCCTCGATGTTGCCCTCCATCATCTGGATGACCTGGCTCAACTTCGGATGCCGGACCCCGATGCGCGTCGGGATCGACAGGCGTTGGGTGTCCTGGTCGGTGCGGATCGAGGAATAGATCAACTGGTCGGCCACGGTGTTGGCCACATCCTCGCCCTGGTGGTTGGCGATGATCTTCAGCATCAGGTCGATTGAGGAAATCCCGCCCGCCGTGGTCCAGCGATTGCCGTCCATCACATAGACGGACTTGGTCAGCTTCACATCCTCGAATTCCTCGGAAAAGCCGTCCTGGTTTTCCCAGTGGATGGTGGCCTTCTTGCCGTCCAGAAGCCCCGCCTTGGCCAAGGCATGCGAGCCGGTGCAAAGCCCGCCGATGGTGATGCCGCGCCGTGCTTCGCGCCGCAGCCAGCTGATCACGCCCTTGGTCGTGGTGCGCTGGATGTCGATGCCGCCGCAGACCAGGACCGTGTCCTCGCGGTCCATCTCCTCCAGCCCCATGTCCAGCCGGAAGGTCGCGCCGTTCGAGCAGGTCTTTTCCGTGCCCTCGCCGCAGAGGACCCAGGTGTAAAGCGTCTCGCCCGCGACATGGTTCGCCAGGCGCAGCGGTTCGATTGCGCCGGCGAAGTTGATCATGGTGAACTTGTCCAAAAGCAGGAACACAAAGCGGCGCGGGCCTTGCGCCTTGGCGGTCTGGGTGGCTTTGCGGGGCGTAATGGACATTTCCGCGACCTGTTCATGTCGTTTGCGGGCTACGGAACCCCAAATATCGGCGCGCCGCAAGGGCCGAAACACGCGGTTTTCGCCCAAACTGGATTTGCCAAGGCGGAAACGGGGGCGTATACCGCTGGCCGATTGCAAGGCTCCGGAGTGGAACGATGACCAAGGGATGGACGAAATCGGCATGGCGCGCGAAACCGCGGGTCCAGATGCCGGATTATCCCGATCAGGGCGCGCTGTCGGCGGTCGAGGCGCAGCTGGGCAAGTACCCTCCGCTGGTCTTTGCCGGCGAGGCGCGGCGGCTGAAGAAGCAACTGGCGGCGGCCGGTGAGGGCAAGGCCTTCCTGTTGCAGGGCGGCGACTGCGCCGAAAGCTTTGCGGAATTCAGCGCCGACAACATCCGCGACACCTTCCGGGTGATGCTGCAGATGGCGGTCGTGCTGACCTATGCCGCCAAGGTGCCGGTCATCAAGGTGGGCCGGATGGCGGGCCAGTTCGCCAAGCCGCGCTCGGCCCCGACCGAGATCATCAACGGCGTGGAGCTGCCCAGCTACAAGGGCGACATCATCAACGGCTTCGAGCCGACGCCCGAGGCGCGGATTCCCGATCCGAACCGGATGCTGCAGGCCTATACCCAGGCGGCGGCGTCCTTGAACCTGCTGCGCGCGTTTTCGACGGGCGGTTTCGCCGATATCCACCGGGTCCATTCCTGGACGCTGGGCTTTGCGGAACACGACAAGGCCGAACGCTACCGCGAGATGGCGAACCGGATTTCCGACGCGCTGGACTTCATGAACGCGGCCGGGGTGAACTCCGACACCGCGAACGAGTTGAGCCGTGTGGACTTCTACACCAGCCACGAGGCGCTGCTTCTGGAATATGAAGAGGCGCTGGCGCGGGTGGACAGCATCACCGGCCAGAACGTCGCGGGGTCCGGTCACATGATCTGGATCGGCGACCGCACGCGGCAGCCCGACGGCGCGCATGTGGAATTCTGCCGCGGCGTGCTGAACCCGATCGGGTTGAAGTGCGGGCCGTCCACAACGGCCGAGGACCTGAAGGTCCTGATGGCCAAGCTGAACCCCGAGAACGAGCCGGGCCGCCTGACCCTGATCGCCCGCTTTGGCGCGGGCAAGGTGGGCGAGCATCTGCCGCGCCTGATCAAGACGGTGCAGGCGGAAGGGGCCAACGTGGTCTGGTCCTGCGACCCGATGCACGGCAACACGATCAAGGCGGCCTCGGGCTACAAGACCCGGCCGTTCGACAGCGTGCTACGCGAGGTGCGCGAGTTCTTCGCGATCCACAAGGCCGAGGGCACTGTTCCCGGCGGCGTGCATTTCGAGATGACGGGGCAGGACGTGACCGAATGCACCGGCGGGCTGCGCGCGGTCAGCGACGAGAACCTGGCCGACCGCTATCACACCGCCTGCGACCCGCGGCTGAATGCCAGCCAGTCGCTGGAACTGGCCTTCCTGGTGGCCGAAGAGCTGTCCAGCCAGCGCGAGGCCGCGCGGCGCGTGGCGCTGTAAGGTTTCGGTCAGGGAATTCGGGGGCGGCGGGGAAACCTGCCGCCCTTACTCTTTCGAGTGGACCAGCGTCAGGTGCGCGACCCGGCGCGAGGTGATGACCGGCACGGGCGCAGGGGCCGCGACGGGTTCGGGCCGGCCGAACAGGCGCTGTTCGCGGCGGCGGGCGATCTTGAACTTGCAGCGGCGCTGCGCCTCGGGCGCGAAGCCGAAGGCGCCCAGCACCAGCTTGCGGTCCTGGTCGTCGGCCAGGGGCATCAGCGCCAGCTGCGCGATCACCTGGCCGTTGCCGCGGTCCGAGACAAGGTCCAGCTCGGCCACGGCGGGTTCATGGGTCACCTGCTCCAGGATCTGGCCGACTAGGTCGCGCGTCTCGGCGCAGAAAAGGACGGTCAGGGGCAGGCCGCGCAGGTCCATCCCGCCGATCTCGGTCAGGGCCGAGCCGGCGATGCGCACCTGCGCCACGCCGCGTCCGATCCGTTCGGCCAGGAACACGCGGTCCAGAACGCCGGTCATGCCGCGCGGGTCCAGCGCCGCCCGTGTCGGGATCGCGCCCGCCTGGCGCAGGCTTTCCCAATAGGCGCGGACCTGCGACGGGCCGTCGAACACCACCGGCGCCGGGGTGGGCGAAGCGCGGAACCGCGCCAGTTCCAGGAATTTCAGGTCCATCGCGCCCTCGCGTGCCGGTTGCTTCGCGCTTGCAGCCTTGGGGCCGGTCGCGCCATGTAGCCACAATAGGCCGGATCGTGAAGATTCGGACGAAAATCTAATCAAATGGTAAATACCGCGCCCGGGCGGGGGAGGATGCACATGATCTCGATGACGGGCTTTGCCGCGCGGCGTGGGGCGGCGGTGGGCTACAGCTGGACCTGGGATCTGCGCAGCGTGAACGGCAAGGGGCTGGACCTGCGGCTGCGGCTGCCGGACTGGATCGACGGGCTGGAACTGGCGGTCCGGGCCGAGCTGCAGAAGGCGGTGACGCGGGGCAATGTCAGCCTTTCGCTGCGCGCCACCCAGGACAGCGGGGCCGAGGAGGCGGGCTTTCGGCTGAACGCGGGCCAGCTTGGCGCGGCGCTGGCGGCACTGGCGCGGGTCGAGGATGCGGCCATCGCCGCCGGGCTGACCCTGCGCCAGGCGACGGCGGCGGATGTGCTGACCCTGCGCGGCGTCCTGGACCAAAGCCAGCAGGACCAGGACACCGCACCCTTGCGCCAGGCGATCCTGGCCGATCTGCCGGCCCTTTTGGCCGATTTCGCGGCGATGCGCGCCAGCGAGGGCGCGGCGCTGGCGGCAGTCCTCACGACGCAGCTGGACCAGATCGCCACCCTGACCGCCGAGGCGCAGCGCGAGGCTGCCGCCCGCGCCGCCACCCAGGCCGATACCCTGCGGGACGGGCTGGCGCGCATCCTGTCGGCCACTGACGCGGTGGATGCCACGCGGCTGGCGCAGGAACTGGCGCTTCTGGCCGTCAAGACCGACGTGACCGAAGAGCTGGACCGTCTGGCCGCCCATGTCGCCGCCGCCCGCGCCCATGTCGCGGACCCCGCGCCGGTTGGCCGCAAGCTGGATTTCCTGATGCAGGAATTCATGCGCGAGGCGAACACGCTTTGCTCCAAGGCGCAGTCTCTGACCCTCACGCGCATCGGTCTTGACCTGAAAACGGTGATCGATCAGATGCGCGAGCAGGTCCAGAATGTGGAATAAGTAAATGACCCGGCGCGGGCTTCTCCTCATCCTTTCCTCGCCCTCGGGCGCCGGGAAATCCACCTTGTCGCGGATGCTGATGGCCTGGGACCCGACGATGAAATTCTCGGTCTCGGCCACCACGCGCAAGCCGCGCCCGGGGGAAGAGGACGGCCGCGAATACTATTTCCGCAGCCGCGAGGAGTTCCAGTCGATGGTCGCCGACGGCCAGATGCTGGAACATGCCGAGGTGTTCGGTAATTTCTACGGCTCGCCCCGTGGTCCGGTCGAAGCGGCGATGCAGGCCGGCACCGACACGGTTTTCGACATCGACTGGCAGGGCGGCCAGCAGGTCAAGCAGGCGATGCGCGGCGATGTGGTTTCTATCTTCATCCTGCCGCCCTCGATCGCCGAGCTTGACCGCCGCCTGCGCGCCCGCGCCCAGGACAGCGACGAGGTGATCGCCGGCCGCATGGCGAAAAGCCGCGACGAGATCAGTCATTGGCTGGAATATGACTATGTGCTGGTCAACCGCGAGGTGGACGAGACATTCGAGCAGTTGAAGGCGATCCTGACCGCCGAACGCCTGAAGCGTGAACGTCAGCCGCAGCTTTCCGCCTTTGTCCGCGCCCTGAACGAGGAGTTCGAAGCCCGATGATCTATGCCCTGGACGGAGTGGCCCCCCAGATCGACGCCAGCGCCTGGGTCGCGCCGGATGCAAACCTGATCGGCCGCGTGGTGCTGGAGGCCGAGGCCTCGGTCTGGTTCGGTGTGACGATGCGCGGCGACAACGAGGAAATCCGGGTCGGTCGCGGCTCGAACGTGCAGGAAAACTGCGTTCTGCATACGGATATGGGCTTTCCGCTGGTGATCGGCGCGGATTGCACAATCGGTCACAAGGCGATGCTGCATGGCTGCACCATCGGGGAAGGCACGCTGATCGGGATGGGCGCCACGATCCTGAACGGCGCGAAGATCGGGCGCGGCTGCCTGATCGGCGCCGGCGCCCTGGTGACCGAGGGGAAAGAGATCCCCGACGGCAGCCTGGTCATGGGCGCGCCCGGCCGCGTGGTGCGCGAACTGGATGCGGCGGGACGGGAACGGCTGCTGCTTTCAGCCGCCGGCTATCGGGCCAATGCGCGGCGCTTTCGTGCGGGACTGCGGGCGGTCTAGCTTGGCTCGACCAGTTCCAGCGTGATTCCCTGGCGCACGGCGTGGCTGCGCAACTCACGCAGGACGATCTGACGGTTCGGCAACTTTGGCGCCGCGATCCGCAAGACGCCCCGGAACCCGGCAGTTCCCAGCAGTTCGATCAGTTCCAGCGCATCGAACTCGTCGCAGAAGAGCGGCGCTACCACCAGTTCAAGCCCGGCCGGCAACACCGTCTGCTCACGCAGGGTGGCAAACGCGACCACGGTGGCCTCGTCCGTACGAATACCCTCGGGGAAGACCGCGTGCGGGATTCCAACGACCAGGCATCTTAGCTTCGGCGACATCGCGTTCCTTCCACCTTAGATCAGTGGCGCCGCGGTAACCGTGTCCAAGTGACTTCCGTGGGCCAACCTTTGTTCCGGGCAAAGGCCGGCAGCGAACCAATTCACTTACACGCGGCGCAGGTTACCGTTATTCCTGTCAGTGACAAGATGTCCGATTGCAAAAAAGTTAAGAGGTCTGTGCGCATGGACTGGGAAACCCTGCTGGCGGGGCTGCCGCTTCCCGCGATGCTGGTCGAGCGTGAGCGGGTGACCCTGTGCAACGCGGCCGGGTTGGAGTTGCTGGGGGCGGCGGTGGTGGGCCGGCACCCGGCGATGGCGGTGCGCGCGCCCGCGGTGCTGGAGGCGATCACGGCGGCGGCGGGGAAGGGCGGGGTTCACACCGCCCGCATGACCCTGCGCCGCGAGGGGCAGGATGTGATGCTGGCCGCTACCATCTCATCCCAGGGGGCGGGCCGGGTGCTGGTCGTCTTCCGCGACACCACCGAGGAAGAGCGGGCGGGGGAGATGCGGCGGGATTTCGTGGCGAACGTCAGCCATGAATTGCGGACGCCGCTGACCGCGTTGATGGGGTTCATCGAGACGCTGAAACACGCCGCAAAAGACGATCCGAAGGCGCGGGAGATGTTCCTGGGGATCATGGAGGGGGAGGCGGGGCGGATGAACCGGCTGGTGCGGGATCTGTTGCAGCTCTCGCGGGTCGAGGCGGAGGAGAGGGTGCGGCCGAAGGAGCCGGTGGAGTTGCGGGGGCTGCTGGAGGGGGTGATCTCGTCGCTGGCCGGGGTGGCGGCGAAGAATGGGGACCGGGTGGAGCTGACGGGCGACCCGGTGGTGGTGCCGGGGGATGCGGACCAGCTGGTGCAGGTCTTCACGAACCTGATCGAGAACGCGCTGAAATACGGGGCGGCGGGGCAGGTGGTGCGGGTCCGGCTTTCCCCGGAAAAGACGGTGCGGGGGCCGGCGGTGCGGGTGGAGGTCGCGGACGAGGGGGAGGGGATCGATCCGGTCCACCTGCCGCGGCTGACGGAGCGGTTCTACCGGGTCGATTCCCACCGGTCCCGCGAGATGGGGGGGACGGGGCTGGGGCTGGCCATCGTGAAGCACATCGTGAGCCGGCACCGGGGCTGGCTGCGGGTGGAGAGCGTGGTGGGCGAGGGGAGCCGGTTTTCGGTCGTCCTGCCGCTGGGGTGAGGTGGGGGCCGCAAGGGCTCCGGTTGTCCACGGTGGACATTTTCGGATTATGCTTTTGAATCAAGGGGTTAGTCGTGGGCGTTAGCGGTTTGTTAGGTAACTCCACACGCTCAACGTGAAGACATATCGCACTAGTCGGAACTGTTCACATGCAGTTGCGTTAGAACCGCTGTAACGAAAGGTTGAGAGACACAAACCACGTTCGGGGCATTAAGGCGTGGCTAGGTACGCTCCCAACTATGGGTTGGAATCGCAGCAGAAATCTGCTAGCGCATGCAAATGAATCAATGACACCGCGTAGGAAAATCTATGAGAACGATGGTTCGCGGCGAGGACTTGGCTGAAGTCGCCAAGGTTGTGGAGCGGCACTCGAACGGTGGCGTTAAGATTTCTGAGGTTGTGGAGGAAGTGGCAAGGACCCGGCACCTGCCTGAGTCCTCTGCTCGATTTGTTGTGCGCGTTGCGATAGACAAAGGCAAAGTTTGCACAGATCGTAATTTCAGGTTGCACTTGGGAAAGAACCGCTAATTACTGTTGCCGTGAAGGCACTCTAAGGTTCACGTCTTGCGTACAGATCGTTTCTCCGGCGCCTCTGAAGATGATCAGAGGCATCCGTTCCAGCGTGATCATGATAGGATACTTTACTCATCCTATTTTCATCGCCTAGCGGGCGTCACGCAAATTGTTCGAGCGGGGGAAGAGGATAGCTTCCATACAAGGCAACAGCATACTCACAAGGTTGCTCAAATTGGACGGCGGCTAGCGCAGAACCTTGTACGGAAGGCAACGAGCAATGGAATTGCATGTCCCAACATTGATCCCGAAGTTGTAGCTGCGGCAAGCCTTGCTCACGATCTAGGACACCCTCCATTTGGACACAAGGGAGAGTACACTCTCAACAGGATGCTCCAAGACCAAGGTGAAGAGGGTTACGAGGGGAATGCTCAGACATTCCGGATCATAACCAAACTGGCAGTGAGATTTGATGATCGGCCAGGCCTTGATCTTACAAGGGCTGTCTCCTGCGCGGTTCTAAAGTACCCGTGGCTGCGGGATGAAGGTAGTCGTGACAAGTCAAAGAAATGGTCGGCGTATAGGAGTGAAGCGCAGGAGTTCAATTGGGCTCGCGCGGGACAGCCTACGGACAGACAATCGCTCGAAGCCGAACTGATGGACTGGTCGGACGACATTGCCTATTCCGTGCACGACCTTGAGGACTTCCATCGTTGTAATCTTATTCCCTGGCATAAGGTACTTAACGACTCCGAAGAAAGAGAAAGAATCATTTCCCAAACTATTTCTAAGTGGCACGAAAAGCCCGAGAACGCCCCACAGTTGCTATCCGATGCATTTGAGAGTCTTAAGGAGCAGCTCGCTTTATACGGAGAGGTGCTTCAGGAAAGGTACGACGGCAGTTACGCCTTGCGGCTTGGTCTGCGTCAGATGACGTCGGCTCTAGTCGGCAACTTCATCTTACAAACTGATTTGCTCTCGCCACCAAAAATTTACGTTCCGCCTGAAACGCGGCACTCCGTTCTGCTGCTCAAGACAATGGCACGCGACTACATAATTGCAAACCCAGCACTTGCTGCGCAGCAAAAAGGACAAGAGCGTATAATTCGCGAACTGTTCGGAATGATAATTGAAGATACGAGATGGGGAGTAGATGGCTCTCACAAGTTGCCAGATTACTTGCCGAAGCGAATGTCATATCTCACGGATTTCAGCAAAACTGTACAACGCTTTGCAGCCGACTGCATTTCTTCGCTTACCGAAAGGGAGGCAACCCGACTTCACTCAAGGCTCGTTGGCTATGAGGGCGGTTCGGTTCTAGACCCAATCGTACGCTAATTACGCCTAAGAATTTTCCGGCTACGACCCCTCACAACCTCCCCAACCGCTCCGTCAACAGCCGGTAGAACCCGTCCCGGTCCACGCCGCCCATGAACATCGCGTTGGGCTCCCTACCGCTCACGCGCCACCAGTCGGCGACGGTCATGCCGAGGGTGAGCTCTGATCCCGTCTCGATCTCCACGTTGATGTGGCGGCCGGTGAAGAGGGCGGGCTCCAAGAGGTAGGCGATCACGCAGGGGTCGTGCAGGGGGGCGCCTTCGCTGCCGTATTTGGCGGTGTCGAAGCGTTCGAAGAAATCGGTCCAGCTTGCGACGGCCTGGCCGACGGGGGTGCCGAGGGCGCGCATCTCCTCGACCCAGGCGCGGGAGGTCAGGGCCTTGTGGGTGACGTCGAGGGGCATCACCACCAGGGGCACGCCGGATTTGAACACGATATCAGCGGCTTCGGGGTCGACATAGATGTTGAACTCGGCCGCGGGGGTGATGTTGCCGCCCTCAAAACAGCCGCCGCCCATCAGGACGATCTCGGCCACGCGGGGGATGATGTCGGGGGCGCGCTGGAAGGCAGTGGCGATGTTGGTGAGGGGGCCGAGGGGGCAGAGGGTGATGGTGCCTGCGGGATGGGCGCGCAGGGTGTCGATCAGGTAGTCAACGGCGTGCTGGTCCTGGAGGGGGTGGGTCGGATCGGGCAGCGGGATGCCGTCGAGACCGGTCTTGCCGTGGACGTATTCGGCGGTGACGAGGGTGCGTTTCAGGGGCGCGTCGCAGCCGGCGTAGACCGGGGTCTGGTGGCCGGCAAGCTGGACGATGGTGCGGGCGTTCTTCTGGGTGAGGGGGAGCGGCACGTTGCCCGCGACGGCGGTGAGGGCGAGGACCTCAAGTTCCGGCGAGGCGAGGGCGAGGAGGATGGCGACGGCGTCGTCCTGGCCGGGGTCGGTGTCGATGATGATCTTGCGGGGCATGGGCGACTCCTTTTGGCGGAGGAGACCGGGGCGCGCGCGGATTGTCCAGAGGGTTCGCCCCCCTTCACGGGGAAGGGGGGCGGGAGGGGTCAGCCGTCGAAGTTCACGGTTTCCATGATCTTCACCGCGGCGGGGCGCTGTGCGGCGATGTCGGCGAGGGGGGTGGTGTCGGCGGTGAACTCACCCCACGAGGCGACGAGGGCGGAGCGTTCGACGCCGGGTTTCACCGGGTATTCGTGGTTGGTCTCGGCGTAGATCTTCTGGGCGGCGTCCGAGGCGAGCCATTCCATGAATTTCAGCGCGTTTTCCTTGTTCGGGGCGGATTTGGTCATGGCGACGCCGGAGATGTTGAGGTGGGTGCCGCCGGCCTCGAACGTCGGGAAGAGGATGTTGACGGATTCGGCGGCGGGGACCTGTTCGGGGTCGGCGATCATCTGGCCCATGTAGTAGGTGTTGCCGATGGCGATGTCGCATTCGCCGGCCGCGATGGCCTTGACCTGGTCGCGGTCGCCGCCGTCGGGCTTCCTTGCGAGGTTGGCCTTCAGGCCCTCGGCCCAGGTGGTGGCATAGGCCTCGTCATGGTGGGTGATGATCGCGCCGAGGAGGGCGACGTTGTAGTCGTGCAGGCCCGAGCGCGAGCAGATGCGGCCGCGCCATTTTTCCGAGGCGAGGTCTTCGTAGGTAGTGATCTCGCCGGGCTGCACGCGGTCCTTGGCGGCATAGATGATGCGGGCGCGGGCGGTCAGGCCGAACCAGAGGTCATTCGGGTCGCGCAGTTCGGCGGGGATGTTGGTTTCCAGAACCTCGGACTGGACGGGCTGCAGGACATCGGCCTCGACGATCTGCAAGAGGCGCGCGATGTCGACGGTGAGGACCAGGTCGGCGGGGGAGCGGTCGCCCTCGGCCACCAGACGCTCGGCCATGCCCTTGTCCACGAAGGCCACGTTGACCTTGACCCCCGTCTCGGCGGTGAAGGCATCGACGAGGGGCTGGATCAGTTCCGGCTGGCGGTGGGAGTAGACGTTGATTTCCTGGGCCAGGACCGGCGTGGTGCAGGCGAGAAGGGCGAGGGTCGAGAGGCGCAGCATTGCTGACTCCTTTGGTCGGGTTTACGGGGCGGGTTAAACCTGAGTCTTTTGCTTGGGTCAAGAGGCTGAGTGAAATGGTCGGATAATTTTGCGGCCGCTGCGCCTTGGGGCGGCGGGGGAGCCTCCGGCGGGGATATTTGGGCAAAGATGAATGGGCGAGGTCAGGCGGTGTTGGCCTGGCGCGGGCTGGAAGGCGCGGGTTTGGCGGGGATGCTTGTCTGTGTGAAGGGGGCGGTAATCTTGCGCCGCTGCGCCACCGGGGGGCGGGGGAGCCTCCGGCGGGGATATTTGGGCCAGTATGAAAGACCGAAGGCGCGCGTGGAGGTGGTCAGGCAACAGACCGGACCCTGGGCGACGGGGGGCGGGACTGGGCCGGATCAGGGCCTGGTTTGGTCCTTTGCCTTGTCCTCGGCCTTGGCGCGGTTCCAGAGCGCGTCCATCTCGGCCAGGTCGCTGTCGGCGGGGGTGCGGCCGGTTTCGGCCAGCCAGTCCTCGATCCGGGCGAAGCGGCGCGTGAACTTCTGGTTGGCGGCGCGCAGGGCGGCTTCGGGATCGACGTGCAGGTGGCGGGCGAGGTTGGCCATGACGAAGAGGAGGTCGCCGATTTCTTCGGTCAGGGCGGCGTGGGTGAGGGTGTCGCGGGCCTCGACGACCTCACGCGCTTCCTCGACCAGCTTGTCGAGGACTTCGCCGGTCGAGGGCCAGTCGAAGCCGACGCGGGCGGCGCGGTTTTGCAGTTTCAGGGCACGGGTCAGGGCGGGAAGCGACGGGGCGATGCCGTCGAGGGTTCGGGCGGGACCGCGTTCGCGGGCCTTCTGCGCCTCCCAGTCGCGGGTCTGCTGTTCGGGCGTCTTGTCGCGGCTTTCGCTGCCGAACACATGCGGGTGGCGGGCGATCATCTTGTCGCTGATGGCCGCGACGACATCGGCGAAGGTGAAATGCCCAGCCTCGGCCGCCATTTGCGCGTGGTAGACGGTCTGGAACAGAAGGTCGCCAAGCTCGCCCTTGAGGTCGGGCCAGTCGGCGCGGTCGATGGCATCGGCAACCTCGAACGCCTCTTCCAGGGTGTAGGGCGCGATGGTGGCGAAGCTTTGCTCGATGTCCCAGGGGCAGCCGGTGGCGGGGTCGCGCAGGGCGGCCATGATGGCGAGCAGGCGGTCGATGCCGGAGGGGGGAAGGGTTTCGGTCATGGGGTGCGCCCGATCTGGAAGGTTCGGGCACAGGATAGGGGATTGGTGGGCCGTGTCACGCCCGCCAGGCCTAGAAGGTCAGGCTGGCGCGCAGGCTGAGCGTGTCGAAGGTCGTGTCGGCCTTAAGGAAGGACAGGGACGAGGCCGTGCCGGAAACGTCGCGCGTCACGTATTCGGCGCCTACGGTCAGGCGTTCAGACAGGACCAGCTCTGCGCCAAGGCCGTAACTTGTGCCCTGCATGTCGAAAGTGTTCGTAGGGTTGTCGTAGAGGAAAACCTTGGACCGGCCGACAAGGCCGTAGATCAGCATGTTGTTTGTCGCAAAGCCGATCCGGGCCTTTAGATCGAGAATCTTCTGGAATTCCGAAGTCGCAACACCCTCGATTCCGGCACTGTCAGCCGTTCCATAGGACAGCTCAGCACCAAAGACCGCGCGGCCGCGTTGAAAGAGATAGCCCGCATGGAGCGCGGTGTAGGTCCCGCTGGTGACGTCGTAGACCCCTGGGATCGGGCTGGTTGTGAGGTCGCCCGAGACTGACCCGAGCGTCAGGCCGACATAGGCCCCAGACCAGTCGTGGCTGGCTGGCGCGGGCGTTGCCGACGGGGCGGGCTCGTCGCCGACCAACGTGGGTCCACCGGCATATGCCGGCGAGGACAGGGATAGAGCGAGGCTGACGGCTGCTGCTGATTTCATGATGCGCCTCCTGTGGCTGTGTGCCGCCGTATCGCGACCCTTGGCATCTGGATAGGCCAGGGAGAGTGGAACCTTGGATAATCTGCGGCGCGATGCAGGCTGGCATCACTGGTGGGCGGTCGCGACACTTTCGCCGCGCAGGGTCTGGGCAAGATAGATTGCGGTCAGCGGCGAATTCCGATTTGATCAAAGGACACGCAAGGAGACTGTCATGCCCGTTCTGAACCGTATCGCCTCATATGCCGACGAGATGAAGGGGTGGCGGCGGTATTTGCACCAGCATCCTGAACTGGCGTTCGACTGCCATCAGACCGCGGCCTGGATCGGCGAGCGGCTGCGCGAGATGGGGGTGGACGAGATCCATGAGGGGATCGCCAAGACCGGGATCGTGGCCGTGATCAAGGGGCGCGGGGAAGGGCCTGTCATCGGGCTGCGGGCCGATATGGACGCGCTGCCGATCGAAGAGCTGACCGGCGCGCCCTATGCCAGCATGGTGCCGGGCAAGATGCATGCCTGCGGCCATGACGGGCATGTGACGATGCTGCTGGGCGCGGCGAAGTATCTGGCCGAGACGCGGAATTTTGCAGGCTCGGTCGCGCTGTTGTTCCAGCCGGCGGAAGAGGACGGCGGCGGCGGGCAGGTGATGGTGCAGGAGGGGGTGATGGACCGGTTCGGGATCACCCAGGTCTACGGCATCCACAACGCTCCGAACGTGCCGTTTGGGCATTTCACGACGACTCCGGGGCCGCTGATGGCGTCGGTGGATACCGCGTTTGTCTATATCACCGGCAAGGGCGGTCACGGCGCCACGCCGCATGAATGTGTGGACCCGGTGGTCGCGGTCGTGGGGATGGTCGGGGCGGTGCAGACGATCATCCCGCGCAACGTCTATGCCCTGGACGAGGCGGTGATCAGCGTGACGCAGATCCATACCGGGACCGCCAGCAACATCATCCCGGAAGAGGCGATGTTTTGCGCGACGATCCGTTGCTTCAAGCCGGACGTGCGGGCGCTGCTGAAGAAGCGGTTCTTCGAGATCGTCGAGGGGCATGCGGCGGCCTATGGCGTGACGGCGCGGATCGACTATGACTGGGGCTATCCCGCGACGATCAACCACGAGGACGAGACCGATTTCGCCGCCGAAGTGGCGCGCGAGGTGGTCGGGGCCGATGCGGTGGACGCGCGGGCCAACCGCGAGATGGGGTCGGAGGATTTCAGCTATATGCTGGAGGCGCGGCCGGGGGCCTATCTGTTCCTGGGGACCGGGCCGGGGGCGGGGCTGCACCATCCGGCTTATGACTTCAACGACGAGGTCGCGCCGGTGGGGGCAAGTTTCTTTGCCCGGCTGGTCGAGCGGGCTCAGCCGCTGGGCTGACGAAGGGCCGGGATCAGGGCAAAGCCGATCTGGCCGGCCAGGCCAAGGGCGCCTGCGGGGGTGGTCATCGCGACCAGGAACTGCGCGGGCGTCTGGCCGAAGGCGAGGGCGGTGAGACCCTCCAACAGCATCAGGAGCGCGAAGGCCAGGACGGCCAGGGCGGGGCGCTGCGCGGGCGGGAGTGGCCAGCGTTTGACGACGCGGCCAGCAACCAACCAGGAGAGGGCGAGGACCAGCGGCACCTCCAGCGCCACGGCCAGAAGGGGGCCGGTCGCGGGGGCGATCAGCGTGACGCGCAGCGCGCCAAGCGCGAAGGCCAGGGCAAAGACTGGCAACGTGTAGGCCAAGGCTGACTTGACGAGGGCAGACATCTGGGCGCCTTCTTCTGCTTCATTCCCGGGGGGCTTTGCCTTCCACATCGCATGGAAGGAGATCCCTTTGAAGCTGTCCGTTCTTGCCGCCCTGGTTCTGGCCGGCCCTGCGTTTGCTGATGACTATGTCAGCTTCCAGTCACCCACCGGCAATATCCATTGTGCGATCTTCCAGGACCGGGAGGGTGCCGTCGCGCGCTGCGACCTGCGGGAGTTGGTGCCAAGCTTTACCCGCGCCCCGGCGGATTGCGAGTTCGACTGGGGTTCCGCCTTCGGGGTGGAGGACCGGGGCAAGGGCTATCTGGCCTGTGTGTCCGATGCCGTGGCGGACCGGGGCAATCCGGTGCTGCCCTATGGCTAGGCGGTTTCGCTGGGTGGGATTTCCTGCGTCTCGGCCAAGACCGGGATGACCTGCACCAATGCGGAAGGGCATGGGTTCAGCGTGGCGAAGGCGAAGCAGCGGCCGTTCTAGGGCGGTGGCGCTGCGGGGCGGCGGTGGACGCTCCGCGGGGGATATTTGCGCCAGTATGAAAGCGCGAATCGCGGGACTGCGGTTGCCTTGGTCCTGGTGGGGGCCGGATCAACCTTTGGACGCCATCGCAGGGTGACCCGCAACCTTTGGAACAAGGCGGGGCTGGCCGGGTTTTGATCAAAATGCTAGTCTGGTGCTGTTATCCAACTGCATCATTCACCGCGAAGGAGACCCGACATGACCGCCCCGATGGCCCTGGCACGGCCCGGCCCCGATGCCCTTTGGGAGATGGACCGGCAGCACCTGTTGCACCCCTGGACGAACTTTGGCCCCTTTGAACGCGAGGGGTCCCTGGTGATGGTGCGGGGCGAGGGCTGTTACCTTTGGGATGCCGAGGGGCGGCGCTATCTGGATGCCGTGGGCGGCATGTGGTGTACCAATGTGGGCCTGGGCCGGCGCGAGATGGCGCAGGCGATTGCCGAGCAGGTGGAGCGGCTGGCGTTCTCGAACACCTTTGTCGATGTGACGAACGAGCCTTCGGCGAAGCTGGCGGCCAGACTGGCCGCGCTGGCGCCGGGCGATCTGAACCGGGTGCATTTCACCACCGGGGGGTCGACGGCGGTGGATACGGCGGTGCGGATGGTCTGGTACTGGCAGACCTGCATGGGCCGGCCCGGCAAGACCGATATCGTGGCGCGGGATCACAGCTATCACGGGTCCACCTACCTGTCGCAGTCGGTGGGCAAGCGGCCGGGCGACCGGGTGGAGGAGTTCCGCTACAAGGAGACCGGCATCCACCACCTGAGCGCGCCAAACCCCTACCGTCGCCCCGAGGGCATGAGCGAGGCAGAGTTCTGCGACGCGCTGGTGGCCGAGTTCGAGGCGCTGATCGCGCGCGTGGGTGCAGACCGGATCGGCGGCTTCATCGCGGAGCCGATCCAGGCCAGCGGCGGGGTGATCGTGCCGCCCGAAGGCTATTTGCGCCGGATGTGGCAGGTCTGCCAGCGCCACGACATCCTGTTCATCGCCGACGAGGTGGTGACGGCCTTCGGGCGGCTGGGCCACTGGTTCGCCAGCGAGGCGGAGTTCGGGGTGGTGCCGGACTTGATCACCTGCGCCAAGGGCCTGACCTCGGGTTACTTGCCTTTGGGCGCGGTGATCTTCAGCGACCGGATCTGGGAGGCGATGGCGGCCAAGGGCGAGCGGTGGTTCACCAGCGGCTTCACCTATTCAGGCCATCCGGTCGCCTGTGCGGCAGGGCTGACGTCGATCGAGATCATCGAGCGCGAGGGTCTTTTGGAGCAGGCCGCGACGGTGGGGGATTATTTCATCGACCGGCTGAAAGGGCTGGAGGCGCTGCCGCTGGTGGGCCAGGTCCGGGGGCGGCGGCTGATGGTCTGCGTCGAGAACGTTGCGGACAAACTGACGAAGGAGCCGCTGCCGGACGGGGTGAACGAATCCAAGCGCATCTCGGATGCGGCCGAGGCGATGGGAATGATGGTGCGGCCGATGGGCCATCTGAACGTGATGTCGCCGCCGCTGACGATCACGCGCGATCAGGTGGATTTCGTGACCGAGACACTGGAAAAGGCGATCCGGCAGGTGACGGACGAGTTGGTCCGCGAGGGCCACCGGATCGGCTGAGCCGCGCCGGAATTCAGGACATTCCGGAACGATTTCCGAATGGAAATCCTGGCGCGGGTGGCAAGGGGACGGCTTGACTTCACCGGGGCGCGCGGGTTTCCTGCGGCCCCGGATCCGCGCGTCTCCGTTGAACGACTGCGCCGACAGACCCGAGACATCTCATGGCACTTGAAGACGCGAAAACGCAGGTCGACACTGCGTTCACCAGGACCACGCAACGGGGCTATGCCTTTGAAAACGCCTTTGGCGGCGCGACAAGTTTCCTGCGGCGGACCTATACCAAGGACCTGGCCGGGGTCGATCTGGCGATCACCGGGGTGCCCTTCGATCAGGCGGTGACCCACCGGGCCGGCACTCGGTTCGGGCCGCGCGCAATCCGCGAGGCCAGCACCTTGCAGGCCTATGACCCGCCATTCGGCTGGCCGACCAATCCCCTGGAAGAGATGACTGTCGTCGATTACGGCGATCTGGCGTTCGACTATGCCAAGGTGTCGGATTTTCCCGAAGCCCTGACCGCGCATATCCGGGGCATCCTGGCCGCCGGGACCGGGACGGTCACGCTGGGGGGCGACCATTACATCACCTTCCCGATCCTGAAAGCCTATGCCGAAAAGTTCGGCCCCCTGGGCGTGATCCATTTTGACGCGCATTCCGACCTCTGGCCGGATGACGATTTAAGCCGGATCGACCACGGCACGATGCTGTACAAGGCGGTGAAGCAGGGCTACGTCGACCCTGCGCGCAGCGTGCAGATCGGCATCCGCACGGTGACCGAGGATTACCTGGGCGTGAACGTCATCACCGCGCGCGAGGCGCATGAATGGGGCGTGGAGCGGGTGGTCGACACCGTGAAGGGCATCGTCGGCGACCGGCCGACGTATCTGACCTTTGACATCGACGCGCTGGACCCGGCCTTTGCGCCGGGCACCGGGACCCCGGTCTGGGGCGGGCTTGCGTCCTGGCAGGCGGCTGCGATGCTGCGGGACCTGGCGGGGATCAACCTGGTCGGGGGCGATGTGGTCGAGGTCTCGCCGCCCTATGACACCACCGGGGCGACGGCGATTGCCGGGGCGCATGTGGCCTATGAACTGATCTGCCTTTACCATTGGGCGCGGACGCAAAGATGAGGAGACGGGGCATGGTGGGCTATCTGGCAGTCGGGCTGGTTCTGGCCTTGGTCCTGTTCGGTGCCTATGTCCGCCTTGCCCCCTCTGACGCTGCGGTCTGGCATGTGGACCCTTCGGCCGGCTTGGCCGAGGGGCTGGCCCTGTCGCGCCTGGGCGAGGTGCCGCAGATTGCGACGACGCTGAACGCGGCCGCTGTGCGGGTCGAGGCGCAGGGGCCGGACCGCGTGGCGCTGGCGCGGCTGGACAAGATCGCCCTGGCCAACCCCCGGACGACACGGTTGGCCGGCAGCCCCGAGGAGGGGCGGATCACCTGGGTCACGCGCTCGGCGCTGTGGGGGTTTCCCGATTACACCACGGCGCAGGCGATGACGCTGGATGTGGCGACCAGCGAGGTCATGATCCTGGCCCGGTCCCGGTTCGGCAAGGGCGACATGGGGGTGAACGCGGCGCGGCTGCGCGATTGGCTGTCGCGGCTTTGAGGCCTTGACCGCATGGGCGGAACGGGCGAAACCCCGGCCATGGTTCCCATGGAAAAGCTTGCCCAGATCACCGAGCGTTTCGAGTTTCTCGAAGCGCAGTTGAACGCGGGCGCCGCCCCGGCCGAAATCGCCCGGATCAGCCGCGAATATACCGAGTTGAAGCCGGTGGTCGAGGAAATCCGCGCCTATCGCCAGTCGCTGGACGACCTGGCCGAGGCCGAGGCGATGCTGGCCGACCCCGAGATGAAGGCCCTGGCCGAGGAGGAGATGCCCCGCCTTAAGGCGCGCATCCCGGAAATGGAGCAGGCCCTGCGGCTGGCGCTGTTGCCGAAGGACGCGGCCGACGCGCGCCCGGCGATCATCGAGATCCGGCCGGGCACCGGGGGCGACGAGGCGGCGCTGTTCGCCGGCGACCTGGCGCGGATGTACCAGCGCTATGCCGAGCGGATGGGTTGGCGGTTCGAGATCATCAGCGAGCAGGCCGGAGAGCTTGGCGGGCTGAAGGAATTCTCGGCACTGATCGAGGGCGAGGGCGTCTATGCCCGGATGAAGTACGAATCCGGCGTCCACCGCGTGCAGCGCGTACCGGAAACCGAGGCGCAGGGGCGGATCCACACCTCGGCGGCCACGGTCGCGGTCCTGCCCGAAGCGGATGAGGTCGAGATTTCCATTCCCGCCAGCGACATCCGCATCGACACGATGCGCTCCAGCGGGGCGGGCGGGCAGCATGTGAACACGACCGACTCGGCGGTGCGGATCACCCATATCCCGTCCGGGATCGTGGTCACCAGTTCGGAAAAATCGCAGCACCGCAACAAGGAGATCGCGATGCAGGTGTTGCGGTCCAGGCTTTATGAGGCCGAGCGGGAACGTATCCATTCGGCGCGGGCGGCGGACCGGAAAAGCCAGATCGGATCGGGGGATCGCAGCGAGCGCATCCGCACCTACAACTTCCCGCAAGGCCGGATGACCGACCACCGGATCAACCTGACGCTTTATGCGCTGAGCCAGATCATGGCGGGCGACCTGACCGAGGTGATTGACGCCCTTGTCTCGCACGATCAGGCCGAGCGGCTGGCGGAGATGGAGGGATGAGGGCGCAGGAAGCGTTGCGCCGGGCGGTTCCGCTTCTGCGCGAGGCGGGGATCGAGGATGGCTCTCGCGATGCGCGGGTGCTGCTGGCCCATGCGCTGGGGATCGGCCATGACCGGCTGACGCTGAAGCTGCAGGACGAGATGACGGGGCCGCAAGAGGCGCTGTATGACGCCGCCCTGCAGGCGCGGATCGCGCGGCAGCCGGTGGCGCAGATCACCGGGCGGCGGCTGTTCTGGGGGCTGTCGTTCCGCGTCACGCGCGACACGCTGGACCCGCGCCCCGAGACCGAGACGCTGGTCGCCGAGGCGGTGTCGCAGCCCTTCGTCAAGATGCTGGACCTGGGCACGGGGACGGGGTGCATCCTTCTGTCCTGCCTGAAGGGGATGCCGATGGCGCGGGGCCTGGGCACGGATATTTCAGAGCCGGCCTTGCTGGTCGCGGTCGGCAACACGCGCGACCTTGGGCTGGAGGCGCGGGCGCGGTTCCGCCGGTCGGACTGGTTTGCAGATGTTGCCGGGTCCTATGACCTGATTGTGTCGAACCCGCCCTATATCGCCGCCGACGAGATGCCCGGCCTGGCCCCCGAAGTCCGCGAGTGGGAGCCGCATCTGGCGCTGACGCCGGGGGGCGACGGGTTGGAGCCTTACCGGATCATCGCGCGCGGCGCGGGGGCGCGGCTTTTGCCGGGCGGGCGGCTTCTGGTCGAGATCGGGCCGACGCAAGGCCCGGCGGTTGCCGACCTGTTCCGTGCGGCCGGGCTGGAGCAGATTCGCATCCTGCCCGACATGGACGGGCGCGACCGGGTTGTCGCGGCGGTGAAACCGGGCGCGGGGGAAGGGTGCGGCAGCGCCTGATCCTTGCCGATTCCGGGATAAGTCCGCAAAAATCCCTTGTCACACGCGAAAGCCTGTGGTTATTGACCCCTGTCGGGCGCGGGTTTTTACCTGCCCTGGCGAACTACCCAAGCCCTGCTGACCTTGATCTTGCGGCCCATGAGGGGCGGCGGTTGCAGGCCAAAGCCATCATAAGGACAAGATGCGCTCTTCCAAGAAACGCTCGCGTTCCAGTCAGAACCGCCCGCGCACACTCGGCAACATCATCAACCGCGTCTTCGATTCCTCGGGTCCCGAGGGCAAGGTTCGCGGCACGCCGCAGCAGATCATCGAGAAGTACCAGATGCTGGCGCGCGATGCCCAGTTGTCGAACGACCGCGTGGCGGCCGAGAACTTCCTGCAGCACGCCGAGCATTATACCCGGATGCTGGCCGAGGCGACCAAGGAAATGGCGGCCGAGCAGGAAGCCCGTCAGCAGCAGTACCAGCAGAACGGCGGCCAGAATGGCGGGCCGAACGGCGGTCAGAATGGCCAGCAGGGCGGGCAATACGCTGGCCAGCAGGGCGGTCCGCAGGGCCAGCCGCGTGGCGACCGGCCCGAACGGCAGGACCGGCCCGAGCGGCAGGATCGCCCGGACCGCGTTGAGCGGGGCGAGCGTCAGGATCGTGGCGACCGGCAGGACCGGGGCGGCGACCGGGGTGGTGACAGGCCGGACCGGGGCGAACGCCGCCAGGACTTTCAGCGCGACGTCCGCGACGAGCGTGAGACGGGCGAGCAGCCGATGGCGGGCGACGTGATCGACCTGGACAGCGGCGACGAGACCGGGCTGATCGAGACACCCGAATCCCAGGCCCGCCCGCGCAACGACGCCCCGGCCGAGCCGGTGGCCGAAAAGCCCGCGAAGGCCGAGAAAGAGGACCGGGGCCCCGCCCGCCGCCCGCGCGGGCCGCGCAAGCCGAAGGTCGAAAGCAAGGATGGGCCGGGAGGCGACGACGCCCCGCCCAAGGAAGCCGCAGAATAGCAGAAGGCCGCCCCCAGGGGCGGCCTTTGGTTTCAAAGCCCGTCGAGTGCCACCCTGCGCCCCTGTCGCGAGGAGAGGGCAATGGCGTGGATCGCCTTCTCGATCTCCAGCCCGGCGGTGAAGTCCAGCGCCGGCCGGCCGCCGTCGCGGATCGCCCGCAGGAAGCCCGCAAGCTCGATCACCTTGAGGTCGTTGAAGCCCAGTTGATGACCCGGCGCGGGGCAGAAGGCGCCATAGGGTGGATGGTCGGGCGAGGTCAGGATGGTGGTAAAGCCCTGGGTCGCGCGGTCGCCCCGGTTCTGGAAAAGCTGGAATTCGTTCATCCTCTCCTGGTCGAAGATCAGCATGCCTTCGGTGCCGTGAAGCTCGAATCCCAGGCGCGACTTGCGGCCCCAGGCGCTGCGCGAGGCGGCGAAGGTGCCCTTCACGCCGCTGGCAAAGGTCAGAAGCGCGGTGGCGGTGTCTTCGTTCTCGACGGCGGCCCGGCCCAGGCCGTCGGGCAGTGGGCGGGTCTGGTGGATCGTCGCGATCTCGCCCAGGACGCTGTCGAGGGGGCCGGCGAGAAGGGTCAGCAGCGAGATCAGGTGGCAGCCGATGTCGCCCAGTGCGCCAAGGCCCGCGTCGGCCAGCGTGGCGCGCCAGGTCCAGGGCAGGGCGGGGTCGGCCTGGTAATCCTCGTCCACCCAGCCGCGGACATGGACCAGGCGACCGATGGCGCCGTCGGCCAGCAGTCGCGCGGCATGGGTCACGGCAGGATTGGCGATGTAGTTGTAGCCAAGCTGGGTCTTGCCGGGCGCGGCGCGGGCGGCGGCCTCCATCGCGCGGGCGTCGTCCAGCGTCAGGGCCATGGGCTTTTCGCACCAGACATGCTTGCCGGCCTGGAGGGCCGCCACCGCCATCTCGCGGTGCATCCCGTTCGGGGTGGTGATCGAGACCACGTCGATGGCAGGGTCGGCAAGCAGCCCGCGCCAGTCGTCGGTGGCGCGGGCAAAGCCGAACTGGTCGGCCATGGCGCGGGCCTTGTCGGCGGGGGTGTCCACCAGGACCTCCAGCCGGACCGCGGGAACGTCGCCCATCACCGCCCGCACAGTGCGCCAGGCCAGGGCATGGGCCTTGCCCATGAAGCCGGTGCCGATCAGGCCGACGCCCAGGGTCATGCCACCTGCTCCAGCCAGTCGTGGAAGGCTTCGACCACGGCGGGGTCGCAGTCCACCAGATGCTGCGGGGCAGGATAGTCGCCGTCGTGGACATCGGTGGCAAAGCGGCTCATGGCCTGGATGCGAAGCTGTTGCAGCCGGTCATATTCGGCGGCGAAATCGGCATAGACCTTGGCGTGGCGCGGGATGCGGCCGCGGTTCTGGCCCAGCACATCGTCCGAGAACAGGTACTGCGCATGGCCGCCCGCGCCGGCGCCCATCGAGATGAGGAACAGGTTGGTCCGTTCCGCGATCAGGCGGGTGATGGAATGGGGCACCACCTCGATTTCCACGGCGAAGGCCCCGGCGTCCTCCAGCGCCTTGCACTGGTTCCAGACGAGTTGCGCGGTTTCCAGCGTCTTGCCCACAGCCTTGAAGCCGCCGGTCCAGGTGCTCTTGGAAGGGATGAGGCCGACATGGCCGCAGACGGGCAGCGCGTGGTCCGCCAGCGCCCTGACGGTTGCCAGAGAGCCCGAGCAGTAAAAGCCGTCAGCCCCGTGTTTGTACAGCGGGAAGGCCCAGCGGAGGAAATCCTCGGTCCCGCCGATTTCATAGAAATTGTCGCCGGGAAAGGCAAAGCAGTCGGGCGCTGCGTCACGGAACCGGCCGTCCAGGATCATCGCGGGCGGGACGGAGAGAAGCTCTACCCCCGCTTTCGCGGCGGCCTCGGCCTCTTCCAGGGTTTCGACCCGCAGCATGGCGAATTGGTGCTTGCCACGGGCGTCCAGCAGGTCGCGGACGGTCAGGCGGGGCATCACGGCACCTCGACGTAGACCTGGCCAGCCTCGACCTTCACGGGGAAGGTGCGCAGGTTGACGCAGACCGGGGCGCGCTTGGCTTCGCCCGTGCGATAGTCGAACTGGCCGTTGTGCTTGGGACATTCGATCAGGTGGCCCATGACCAAGCCGTCGCAGAGATGCACGTCCTCATGCGTGCATCTGCCGGCGGTGGCGTAGAACTGGCCATCGGGCGAATGGTAGATCGCGAAGGTCTGGGCGCCGTGGTCCCAGCGGATCAGATCCTCGGCGTCGATGTCGTCGGTAGAGCAGGCGGAAATCCAGGGCATGTCGTCCTCATTCGGCTGCGGCGGGGCGCATCATGCCCGGCACGTATTGGTGGAAGTCCTCGCGGTAGGGTTTGGCGGTGGGCGGCAGGTCGCGTTTCAGGAAGTAATCCTCGTTCAGAAGCTGGCGCTTCAGCGCGGGCCACATCTCGCGGAAGGCTTCGGCGATGGAGCGATTGGGCGGCGGCAGGTCGGCCTTGATGACCTCATGCAGCCGGGGCAGGGCGTGGTAGGGCACCATCGGGAACATATGGTGTTCGACGTGGTAGTTCATGTTCCAGTAGATGAAGCGGCTGATCGGGTTCATCAGGACGGTGCGGCTGTTCAGCCGGTGGTCGATGACATTGTCGGCCAGGCCGCCGTGCTGCAAAAGCCCGGTCATCACATGGTGCCAGGCGCCATACAGACGGGGCAGGCCAATGACCATCAGCGGCAGGATCGAGCCCAGGGCGACGGCCAGGCCAAGGGTGGCCAGATAGATCGTCAGATGGATCAGGGCAACGCGCTGCACCTTGCCCCATTCGCTTTCGGGGACGAAGGTGCGCTCTTCCGCCGTGGGGCCGGATACCGCGTTGCGGATCAGGGTGGGGAAGAATTTCAGCACGTCGAGGATGCCGAAGAAGTTGAGGATCAGTTTGGCCAGTTCCGGCGGGCGCATCACGGCGATTTCCGGGTCGCGGCCCACAAGGTAGGTCTCGGAATGGTGGCGCGCATGGCTCCAGCGCCAGGTGGCCGAGTTGCGCATGATCATGAAGCTGGCGATCTGGTAGACCCAGTTGTTCATCCAGGGCGTCTTGAAGGCGGTGCCGTGGCTGCATTCGTGCCAGCGCGAGTCGGAGGCCGAGCCGTAGAGGACGCCATACGCCAGCCAGAACGGTGCCGACCACCAGCTGGGCCAAAGCGCGATACCGATGCCCGCAAGCAGGATCATGCTGCCGTACAAGAGGATCGTGTCGCGGATCGCCGGGCCGTCGCTGCGGGCCATGAGATCCTTCATCACCTTGCGCGGCACCTCGGTATGATACCATTCGGCCGCCGTAAGTCCGCTGTCCACCGCGCGCTTTGCATCGGCGCCAAACGGGCTGTAGTCGCGTTTGCCCATGTTTGCCTCCCCATCCCAGGGCGCAGGTCGCGCCGCTGTTGACTGGATAGGGCGGGGGGTGGCCATTCTCCAAGAGAGGCGCTTGTGGGTTTCGTCAGACTGCATCATGCTTGCAGGGCAGTATGATGGGATTTCGGCAAGACATGGCCAATCGACCGACGATCCATGATGTGGCCCGCGAGGCCGGGGTATCGACCGCGACAGTGGACCGTGTCCTGAACGGGCGTGAGCGGGTGCGCGAGGATACCGCGCGGCGGGTCTATGACGCTGCGCGTCTGATCGGCTATCACGCGGCCCCGCTGATCGGGCAGCGGGTGCAGGCCGAACTGCCGCGCCTGCGGCTGGGTCTGGTCCTGCACAAGGAGCGGCAGTCCTTCTACCAGGCCTTCAAGTCCGAGGCCGAGCGCGCGGTGGCGCGGGCGGTTGGGGTGCGCGTCTCGCTGCAGGTGGGGTTCGCCGCGTCGCAATCGCCCAAGGATTTCACCAGCCTGATGGAGGGGATGGCGGGCCGCGTCGATGCGATTGCCGCAACGGCGGTGACCCATCCCGAAGTGACGGAAGCGGTGATGCGGCTGAACGCCAAGGGGGTGCCGTGCTTTTCGCTTCTGAACGACTTTGGTCAGGGGGTGCGGCAAAACTATCTGGGACTCAATAACTTGAAGGTCGGGCGGATCGCGGCGCACATGATGGCGACAGCCTCGCACCAGGCCGGGAAGATCGCCGTCTTTGTTGGCGGCTACCGTTGGCACGGCCATGAACTGCGGGAAACCGGGGTGCGCAGCTATTTCCGCGAACATGCGCCGCAGTTCCAGATCCTGGATACGCTGATCAACCTGGAAACCCGGCAGTTGACCTATGAGGCGACGCTGGATCTGTTGGGCCGCCATCCGGACCTGCGGGGAATCTACTGTGCTGGCGGCGGCATGGAGGGGGCAATCGCCGCCGTCCGCGAGGCGCGCGCGCCGGGGCAGGTGGCGCTGGTGGTCAACGAGTTGACGCCGGAAAGCCGCGCCGCCCTGATCAGCCGGCATGTGACAATGGTGATCGGCACGCCGCTGCAACGGCTGTGCGACGATCTGATCACCCTGGCGTCCGAGGCGGTCAACGGCGGGATGACGGCCGTGCAGGGCCAGCACTTCCTGCCGCCGGACCTTTACCTGCCCGAGTCTGTTTGATGAAATAACATCAGACCGCTGACCATCATTTCGTCAGGGATGATGGGATTGGCCCGCGACGGATTGACGCGAACTTCCCGCCCGCCGATGGTCCGGCCACCAGGAATGCAGGGTGGGAGGCCCGGGATGATCCAGTTCGCATTGAACCACATGACGGTGGCACGGCTGTCGTTCCGCGAGCTTGTCGCGCTGTCGAAGCAACTGGGCTGCATCGGGGTCGAGCTGCGCAACGACCTGCCCCAGCCCTTGTTCGACGGAACGGACCCGGCCGAGGCGGGGGCTTTCCTGCGCTCGCAGGGGCTGCGGCTGCTGGCGGTGGCCGAGGTGAAGCGGTTCAACGACTGGTCCGCGGACAAGGAAGCCGAGGCGCTGGCCCTGATGAAGATCGCCCAGGCCGCCGGGGCCGAGGCGGTCAGCCTGATCCCGCGCAACGACAACCTGGGGATGGGCAACGGCGAGCGGCAGGCGAACCTGCGGGTGGCGCTGAAGGCGCTGAAGCCGATGCTGGAGGACCACAGTCTGGTCGGCATGGTCGAGCCGCTGGGCTTTGAGGTCTGCGCGCTGCGCTACAAGGCCGAGGCCGTCGAGGGCATCGAGGCCGTCGGCGGCAAGGGCCGGTTCAAGCTGGTGCATGACACGTTCCACCACACGCTGGCCCACGGCGGGCCGCTGTTCCCCGAGCATACCGGGATCGTCCATGTCTCGGGCGTGGTCGACCAGGAGGTCGGGATCAACGACATGCGCGACCCGCACCGGGTGCTGGTGACGCCGGGCGACCGGCTGGGCAACCTGGAGCAGATCGCGGCACTGCAGGCGGCGGGCTGGAACGGGCCGGTAAGCTTTGAGGCGTTCTCGCCCGAGGTCCACGCCCTGTCGGACCCGGCCAGCGCCCTGCGGGCCAGCATGGATTACATGGCGAAGGTGCCGGCGTGACCTTGTTTGCAACCGGTTGCAAGAATCGGTTGACCGGGGGGAGTCGGCGGCTCAGTCTGGACTGACGAAGGGCCGCGGCGCGCAGGGAGGCGGGTTGCGGCATGCAGAATTGAACCGCTGTAGTGGACGGCGGACAATAACGGGAGGAGTGACCCATGAAGAAAACCCTTATCGCCGCAGGCTTTGCCTCGCTGCTTGGGACCACCGCGATGGCGGAAGGTATCGGCGTTTCGATGGCGCTGTTCGACGACAACTTCCTGACCGTCCTGCGCAACGGCATTCAGGAGCAGGCCGATGCGGCCGGTCTGTCGGTGCAGATCGAAGATGCGCAGAACGACGTTGCCAAGCAGCTGGACCAGATCAACAACTTCATCGCGAGCGGAGTTGACGCGATCATCGTGAACCCGGTCGACACCTCGGCCACCCAGGCGATGTCGGACGCCGCTGCCGCCGCTGGTGTGCCGCTGGTATACGTGAACCGCCAGCCGATCAACGTCGACACGCTGCCCGACAACCAGGCGTTCGTCGCGTCGAACGAAAGCGAGTCCTCGCGTCAGGGTTTCATCGAGCAGTGCAACCAGTGGAAAGCCGCCGGCAAGGAAGAAGTCAGCGTCTACGTCATGCAGGGCGAGTTGTCGAACCAGGCCGCCGTGCAGCGCACGCAGAACTACTATGACGTGATGGAAGCCGGCGAATGCGCGGTGAAGGTCACCGTGATCGACCAGCAGACCGCCAACTGGAGCCGTGACCAGGCCCAGTCGCTGATGACCAACTGGCTTTCGACCGGCGCGGCCTTCGACGGCGTGCTGGCCAACAACGACGAGATGGCCCTGGGCGCGATCCAGGCGATCAAGGCGGCCGGCATCGGCATGGACGCGGTCATCGTGTCGGGCGTCGATGCGACCCAGGACGCTCTGGCCTCGATGCAGGCCGGGGAACTCGACATCACCGTGTTCCAGAACGCGGCGGCCCAGGGCGGCGGCGCGCTGGATGCGGCCGTCAAGCTGGCCGCAGGCGAGGCGGTTGACCAGAAGGTCTATGTCCCGTTCGAACTGGTGACCCCGGCGAACATCGACGGCTACCTGTCGAAGAACTAAGCCCCTTCCGGGCACCTGTGGGGCGGCTGGCAACGGTCGCCCCGTTTTTGCTGGTGCGGGCAAGGCACCGGGCAGGCTGAAAATCGCATATTTGGGAGGGAAGGCGACGTGGCAGAAGCAACGCATGGCCTTGGCGGCTTGAAATACGATCCGGCAAAGCGGACCCGAGCGCCGGAGTGGAACGTGTTCGGTGCCTTGGTCCTGATCGTCGTGATCTTCGAGATCCTGAACCGGATGCAGGGCGGATCGTTCCTCTTCAACATGCGCGACAATGTCGACGCGATCTTCAACCAGCAGCGGCTGGACATCATGATCCTGCAGGTGGCGATCATAGGGATCATCGCGCTGGGGGTGACGCAGGTCATCATCATCGGCGGGATCGACCTGTCGTCGGGGTCCGTCGTGGGTGCTACGGCGATGGTGACGATGAGCTTTGCCCAGACGGCGATGGTCAACGGCAACCCGAACCCGAAGGCGATCTTCGGCGACTGGGCGATGGACCTGCCGGTGATCGTGCCCATTGCGATTGGCCTGGCCTGCGGGCTTTTGGCCGGACTTATCAACGGCGTGCTGGTGGCTTACACCAAGATCCCGCCCTTCATCGCCACGCTGGGCGTGATGGTCAGCGCACGCGGCGTGGCGCGCTGGTGGTCCAACGGTCAGCCGGTCAGCTTTCCGACCGAAACCTATGGGACGCTGGCGAACGGTGATCTGCTGGGCGGGATGACATTCGGCCTTCTGTCCTGGCCGGGCCAGAACCCGGCCGTGGTCTTTGTCCTGCTGGCGATCCTGTTCCACGTCATCATGACCTACACGCTGTATGGCAAGCGCAGCTATGCCATCGGGTCCAACGAGGCGGCGGCCCGGATGTCGGGGATCAACGTCGACCGTCACAAGGTGCTGGTCTATGCGATGGCGGGCCTGCTTGCGGCTGTCGCGGCGGTGCTGCTGACCTCGAAGAACCTGACGGCGCAAGCCGGGATGGGGGTGATGTACGAACTGGACGCCATCGCGATGGCGGTGATCGGGGGCGTCTCATTGGCCGGGGGTCGGGGGTCGATCCTTGGGACGGTCTTGGGCGCGGCGATCTTTTCGGTGATCATCTCGGGCTTCACCTCGATCAAGCTGGACGCCTATTACCAGGAGATGGTCAAGGGCGCGATCATTGTCGGTGCGGTGGTCTTGGACCAGTGGCGTCAACGCAAACGGACCCGGGGGTAAGGGCAATGAGCAAGATCATTCTGGAAACCCGTGGCCTGACCAAGCACTACGGCGGCGTGCATGCGCTGGACGATGCGAACTTCATCCTGCACGAGGGCGAGCATGTCGCCGTCGTGGGCGACAACGGGGCGGGGAAATCGACCTTTGTCCGTCAGGTGACGGCGGTCGAGCAGCGCACCAGCGGCGAGGTAATTTTTGACGGCCAGCCGGTGCAGTTCGCCGGCCCGCTGGAGGCGCGGCAGGCCGGGATCGAGACGGTGTTCCAGACGCTGGCGCTGGCTGACGACCTGGACGTGCCGTCGAACCTCTTCCTGGGGCGCGAGCTGTTCAAGTTCAGGCTGGGGCCGTTTTCCTGGCTGGACCGCAAGACGATGCGCGAGCGGACGATGGAAGCCTTGGCGACCACGGCGGTCAAGATCCCCAACGTCGACAACCCGATCCGCAACATGTCAGGCGGGCAGCGGCAGTGTGTGTCCATTGCGCGGACGGCGGCCTTTGCCTCGAAGCTGGTGATCATGGACGAACCCACGGCGGCGCTGGGGGTGCAGGAGACGGCTCAGGTCGAGAACATCATCCGGGGCCTGAAGGAGCGGGGCATCCCGATGATCCTGATTTCCCACAACCTGCGGCAGGTGTTCGATCTGGTGGACCGGATCGTGGTCTTTCGTCGCGGGCGGATCGTCGCCAGCTTGCGCAAGGACGAGACGGACGGCAATGACATCGTAAGCTACATCACCGGCGTCAAAGGGGGCGCGGATGTCTATGTCTGACCATCGTGAGACCGTGGCCGTGATTGCCGGCGGCACCCAGGGCCTGGGCCTGGCAATCGCCGAGGCGCTGGTGGCCGATGGCTGCCGGCGGCTGGTGGTGGCCGGGCGGCGCCTGGCCGAGGGCGAGGCGGCGGTGCAGCGGCTGCGCGGCCTGGGGGCCGAGGCGCATTTCCGCCGCACCGACATGGCCGAGGTCTCGGACGCGGTGGCGCTGGTGGACGAGGGTGCGGCGCGCTTTGGTCGGGTGACCGCGCTGGTCAATGCGGCAGCGACGACGGAACGCGGCTCGATCCTGGATTGCTCGCCCGCGGATTTCGACCGGCATATCGCGGTGAATACGCGCGGGCCGTTCTTCGCGCTGCAACGCTTTGCGCAACTGGCGGTGGAGAAGGGGCATCCGGCCGCAGCGGTGAACATCCTGTCGATGGTGGTGCATTGCGGGCAAAGCTACCTCGCGCCCTATTCCGCGTCGAAGGCGGCGCTGGCGAACATCACCAAGAATGCGGCGCAGGCGCTGCGCGGGCACCGGATCCGAGTCAACGGGATCAATTGCGGCTGGATGGACACCCCCGGCGAGGATGAGACCCAGCGCCGCTTTCATGGCGCGCAGGATGGCTGGCTGGAGGCCGCCGAGGCGCGCCAGCCGATGGGGATGCTGGTGAAGCCGGGCCATGTCGCGGGGCTGGCCAGCTACTTGCTTTCCGATGCGTCCGGCGTGATGACCGGCGCATTGGTGGATTTCGATCAGAATGTCGCCGGGGCCTACCCGGAGTAAGGAGAGAAGATGACGATCAGGTTCGGGCTTCTGGGTGCAGGGCGCATCGGGAAGGTTCATGCGAAGGCGGTGACGGGCAACCCGGCCGCAAAGCTGGTGGCAGTGTCCGATGCGATGCCGGCCGCGGCCCAGGCGATTGCGGATCAGTATGGCTGCGACGTCCGGACCATCGACGCCATCTGCGCGGCCAAGGATATTGACGCGGTGGTGATCTGCACGCCGACCGACACCCACGCCGACCTGATCGAGCAGTTCGTTAAGGCCGGCAAGGCGGTGTTCTGCGAAAAGCCCATCGACCTGTCGCTGGCCCGCGTGAAGCAGTGCCTGGAGGTCGTCCGCGCCCACAAGGGCACGCTGATGGTCGGCTTCAACCGCCGCTTCGACCCGCATTTCCAGGCGGTCCGGGGCGAGATCGACAAGGGGACCATCGGCGACGTGGAAATGGTGGTCATCACCAGCCGCGACCCGGGCGCGCCGCCGGTCGACTATATCAAGCGGTCGGGGGGGATCTTCCGCGACATGACGATCCATGACTTCGACATGGCCCGGTATCTTCTGGGCGAGGAAGTCGCGGAAGTCTCGGCCATGGCTTCGGTGCTGGTGGACCCGGCGATCGGTGCGGCAGGCGACAGCGACAGTGTGCAGGTGATGCTGCGCACGGCCACCGGCAAGATGGCGGTGATCTCGAACAGCCGCCGGGCGACATATGGCTATGACCAGCGGATTGAGGTGCATGGCTCCAAGGGGGCGGCGAGCGCCGAGAACCAGCGCCCGGTCAGCATCGAGGTTGCAACGGGCGCGGGCTATACCCGGCCGCCGCTGCATGACTTCTTCATGACCCGCTACACCGAGGCCTATGCCGCCGAAATCGCCGCTTTCATCGACGCGATGGCGGGCAAGGCTGCGGCCAGCCCTTCCGGCGAGGATGGGCTGCTGGCGCTGGCGCTGGCCGAAGCGGCGCTGAAGTCGGTCGCCGAAGGCCGTTCCGTGAAGATGACCGAGGTTCTCTGACGCAGGGCAGGGGTGGGCGGATCGCCCACCCTACGCCCGTGCCAAGCATGGCCGGCGCGGCATCTGCCGGGCCGGCCCAACTGCTCCATGGGGACAGGGTCGCACCAGGCGACCGCCATCCCGGCCGGACGCGCGCTGCCGGCCCTGGCCACGCTTGTCCTTCCCATGCCGGCATGAAACGCTTGGCCCCCAGACCAAGCCGAGGCATGCCATGATCGACCCGTCCCGTTTTCTGTCTGATCTTCACCAGTTGCGCCGCTTTGGGGCCGAAGGCCGTGGTGTGGTCCGACCGGCCTTCTCGGCCCCCGATCTGGCGGCGCGCGACTGGCTTGCCGGGCGCATGGCCGCAGCGGGGCTGGAGGTCCGGGTGGATGCGATGGGCAATGTCTTTGGCCTTGCGCCGGGGCGGTCGCTGCTGCTCGGGTCGCATTCCGACACGCAGCCGACCGGGGGCTGGCTGGACGGGGCGCTTGGCGTGATCGCGGGCCTGGAGGTCGCGCGCGCGGCGCGTGAGGCGAGGGGGCCGGCGATCTCGGTCGTGTCGTTTCAGGATGAAGAGGGGCGTTTCGGCGGCACGACCGGATCGGCGGTCTGGTCGGGGGCGCTGTCGCTGGCCGAGGCGGATGGAGTCGAGGATCTGGACGGGATCACCCTGCGCGCGGCGCGACAGGCGCTTGGTGACCGGGTCACCGGCGAGGTCGATCCGGCGCGGTTCACCGGCTATCTTGAGTTGCACATCGAACAGGGGCCGATTCTGGATGCTGCGGCCGAGCAGATCGGGGTGGTCACCGATATCGTGGGCTATCGCGAGGTCATGGTCACCTTGTCCGGCCAGCAGAATCATGCGGGCACGACCCCGATGGCCCTGCGGCGGGATGCGTTTCAGGGGTTGGCTGCCTTCGCGGCGCAACTGAACGACAATCTGCGCAACGTGGTGACGCCGCAGTCGGTCTGGACCATCGGCCACGTCACGCTAAGCCCCAACGCCGCGTCGATCGTTCCGGGGCAGGCGCAGTTTTCGATGCAGTGGCGCGATGGAGATGAGGCGCGGCTGGAGCGGATGCAGGCTGTCATCGAAACCACCCTGCGCGAGGTCGCGCGGGCGACCGGTCTGGATCTGTTTGTCGGGCCAGTGCTGGGCCTTGCGCCGGTGGCGATGGATGCGGCCCTGCGCGCGCGTCTTGAAGTGGCAGCCGAAGCGGTGGCCCCGGGCCGTTGGCGCCGGATGCCATCGGGCGCCCTGCACGACGCCACCAACGTGGCGTGCCTGATGCCGGTGGCGATGCTGTTCGTGCCGTCGATCGGCGGGATCAGCCACGCGTTTGAAGAGGACACGGCGGAGGCGGATCTGGTGGCGGGCCTGCGGACCCTGGCGGCTGCGGCGGGGGTCTGAGGTCCCTGCCGCCCGCGGTCCCAAAGAAGAAAAGCCCCGCAATGACGCGGGGCTTTTTCTTTTGTCTGCAAGCCTTTGGGGCTTAACTGGCTCCGGCGGTAGGGATCGAACCTACGACCAATTGATTAACAGTCAACTGCTCTACCGCTGAGCTACGCCGGAACACGGGGCGCGTATAGCAAGGCGGTTGGGGGGCGGCAAGGGGCAAAAGTGCGAAAAGTTGTGGCGCGTCAGATGCGGTGGAAATGCGGGTCGGCAGAGGCGGCGGGATCGGCGGCGACCAGGCTTCTTGCGGCAAGATCAATGAGATGCGCCAGCACGTTCTGGCGGGCGGCGGGCCAGAGGTGGCGCGGGGTGTCCTGGTAGATCCGGGCGGTCAACTCGGTCGGGGTGGCGGGGCCGTCGGTCAGGGCGGAGAGGACGGCAGCCTCACGCTCCTGCCGGTGGCGGATCAGGGCGGCAAGGCGGGCGGGCGGGTCCTCGACCGGATCGCCGTGACCGGGCAGAAGCTGGCGCCAGCGGGTCGCGGCCAGACGGTGGAGGGCAGCCATATAGTCGGTCATGTCGCCATCGGGCGGGGCCACGATGCTGCTGGACCAGCCCATCACATGGTCGCCGGAGAAGAGCAGCTCCCCCAGCGCCAGGCAGATGTGGCTGCCCAGGTGGCCGGGGGTGTGGAGGACCGAAATCTCCCAGTCGGGGCCGGTCAGGCGGTCGCCGTCGGCCAGGCGGCGGTCGGGGGTGAAGGCGGGGTCCAGGCCTTCGGCCGCGGGGGGCAGGCGGTCGGCCCAGGCGGCCATGCGGGGGCTGCGCCCCTCGGTCGCGGTGCCGAAGGCCAGAACCTCGGCCCCCGTCGCGGCGGCAAGGCGCGGGGCCAAGGCGGAATGGTCGCGGTGGGCGTGGGTGACGATGATGCGGGCAACCGGACGGCCGGCGGCGGCGGCCAGGATCGCGGTCAGGTGGTCGTCTAGGTCGGGGCCGGGGTCGATCACGGCAAGCTCTGCCCCGCCGACAAGGTAGGTGTTGGTCCCGGGTCCGGTAAGGGGCGAGGGGTTCGGCGCCAGAAGCCGCAGCACCGGGGGATCAGAGCGCGACATGCCGGCCTTTCCAAGCGGGGCGGGGGCGGCTAGGCTGGCGGGTGATGGCAAGTCTCAAGCGGTTCCTTCCCCGGGGTCTTTACTGGCGCGCGGCGCTGATCCTGATCGTGCCCATCGTCACGATCCAGCTTGTGGTGTCCACCGAATTCATCCGCCGGCATTACGAGCGGGTGACCCAGCAGTTGACCGAGGGCGTGGCGCTGGAACTGGTGCTGTTGCAGCAGGAGATCGCGGCGGCGGGGTCGGTGGAGGCGGCGCGGGCGGTGGTGGTGCCCCTGGCGCAGTCGTTGGAGATCATGCTGACCCTGCCGGCAGGGCCGGATGCGCCGGTCGAGGACCGGGTCGGGTTCCTGGACCTGTCCGGCCGGGCCATTGTCGATACGCTGCGGGCCGAGGTGCCGGGGCTGGTGGCGGTGGATGTGACGGATGAGGAGCGGGTGGTGAACCTGCGCCTTGATACGGCGGTCGGGCCAGTGCAGGCGCAGATCGTGCGCCGGCGGATGGCAGCGACCAATCCGCACCAGCTTTTGGTGCTGATGATCTTCACCTCGCTGCTGATGACGGCGGTTGCGTTTGTGTTTCTGCGCAACCAGTTGCGGCCGATTACCAAGCTGGCCAAGGCGGCCGAGGATTTCGGCAAGGGTCGCACGGTGCCCTACCGGCCGCGCGGCGCCTTGGAGGTGCGGGCGGCTGGCCGGGCGTTCCTGGACATGCGCGAGCGGATCGAGCGGCAGATCGAGCAGCGGACGCTGATGCTGTCGGGGGTCAGCCACGACCTGCGCACGCCGCTGACGCGGTTGCGTCTGGGCCTGGCGATGCTGCCCGAGGACGAAGAGGTGGCCGATCTGCAGGCGGATGTCGCGCAGATGGAGCGGATGGTGGACGAGTTCCTGGCCTTTGTCCGCGGCGACGCCATGGAGGGGACCGAGCCCACTGATGCGGTGGCATTGGTCCAGGGGATTGCCGAGCGGGCAGGCGCAGTGCTTGCCGAAGTGCGCGGCACGCCGGCGCTGGTGCAGATGCGGCCGCAGGCGGTGACGCGGGCGGTGGAGAACCTGGTCTCGAACGCCCGTCGCTTTGGCCGGCGGGTCGAGATCGGCCTGTGGTTCCGCGAGGGCAGCCTGTGGATCACGGTCGAGGATGACGGCCCCGGCATCCCCCCCGAAAAGCGCGACGAGGCGCTGCGGCCGTTCACGCGGCTGGATGCCTCACGCGATCCGAACCAGGGCGGCGGGGTGGGGCTGGGGTTGTCGATCGCCTCGGACATCGCACTCAGCCACGGGGGCGCATTGCGGCTGGGGCAAAGCGCGCGGCTGGGCGGGCTGAAGGCCGAGTTGACCCTGGCGCGGTGAAGGTGGGCGGGGTAGGGCCTATGGCCGGAGGTGTCCGGTGGAAAACGGGGGGCATTGCCCACGCCATGGGCCGAACTGGCCGCCGATGTGTTCGCGCGGTTCTACCCGGATCAGAGCGCAGGTCGGCTCGTGGGGTTCTTGGCCATGCGATGCGCCAAGAAAGTCGGCTAGGGGGCGCACCCCCGCCGGGGACCCAGAGGCCGGCCCGACAGGGGCGTTCGTGGGGGCCGGGCCGCGCCGAGGTTACTTCGACGCGCCGAAGTTGATGACCCAATGCAGCTTGTTGTCTGGCGCGTCGGAGAGGGCGATGCCGATCCCGACCTCGCGCACCTTGCCAAGCAGGATGTTGCTGCGGTGCTTGGGCGAGTTCATCCACCACTCCACCGCCCGGGCCCCGGTGCCGAAGCCGCGTCCGGTGTTTTCAGCCGCGGCGCGGAACTTGTAGCCCGCTTTGCGCAGCCGGGTCTTGAGCGTGCCACCATCCGAGGAATCATGGCTGATCGACCGGCGGCGCGCATTGTCGCAGGCATGTCCCTGTGCGGCCTTGTCCAGCTTGGTGGACAGCTTGAACGCCGGCAGGCCATGCGCCTTGCGTTCGGCGTTGAGGTGGCTCAGCACCTCTTGCTGCAGCGCGTCGGCATTGGATGGCAGGATGCAGCCGGCCAGGGCAGGCGCGGATGACAGAAGGACCGCAGCCACAAGGGCCGCAAAGGTGGACTGGAAGGACATGGGCAAATTCCCCGTAACTTGCTGGCATCCGTTCTGACGGGTCACTGCGGCTGCAATCGGGCGGATTGTGGCGGAACCGTGGAATTCGCGGGAAACTGTTCGGGCCATGGCAATTCACGGTTGCATGGCCGGGCCAGCGAAAACGTGACAATCATTGCAGCGGCTTTGTGCCATATCTGTCACGTTCCACAGGGGTAAGCCATGCTTGACGGGATGATGCGCGGGGTGATCGATGCGCCGCTGAACCGGGGCGGGCGTTGGCTGGCGGCGCGGGGGGCCTCGGCCGATCTGGTGACGGTGGTCGGCCTTGTGCTGGGGCTGGCTGCGGCGGGGCTGGTGGCGATCGGCTGCTCGGGGCTGGAGGTGGCGGCGCTGGTGCTGGCCAGCCGCCTGGCCGATGGGCTGGATGGCGCGGTGGCGCGGGCGCGGGGCAAGTCGGATTTCGGCGGCTATCTGGATATCGTCTGCGATTTCGCCTTTTACGGCGCGATCCCGCTGGCCTTCGTCCTGGCCGACCCGGCGCTGAACGGCGCGGCGGGGGCTTTTCTGCTGGCCAGTTTCTATGTGAACGGGGCGACGTTCCTGGGCTATGCCGTGCTGGCGGCCAAGCGCGGGATGGAGACGCGCAGCCGGGGGGAGAAGTCGCTGTATTTCACCGCGGGCCTGTTGGAGGGGACCGAGACGATCCTGTTCTTCCTGCTGATCGCCATGGTGCCGGCGCTGTTCGTGCCCGCGGCCTGGATCTTTGGCGCGCTGTGCCTGGTGACGGCCCTGGCGCGAGTCCTGCTGGCCGCGCGAAGTTTCCGCTAGCCCATCACCGCCTCGCGAAAGCGGAAGAAGCCGTGGGTCGCATGGGGCCAGGCGTCGCGGTCGTGGTCGCGCAGGACGCGGGCCACCGTGATGCCCTGGGGACGGGCAAGGCGGGTCAGTTCGGCAAGACGCGACGCAATCGGCCCGGTCGGGGCGTAGGGGGTGACGATCTGCGCCGCGCCCTGGGCCTGGGCCTGGGCCAGAACCTCGGCCGTGCTTGTCAGGATCGGCGCATCGGGGGCCTGAAGCCGGGCAAGGGCATCGGCGATGGCGCCTTGGGTGAAGCGGTGGACGGGGCCAGCCACGGCACGGGGCGAACGGCCGGCCACATCGGTCAGCACCGCCATGGCGCGGGGGCGCAGGCCCTGGGCCAGAATGAACTCGGGGCTGAGATCCTCTTCCGTGACCAGGAGGAGGCTGGGCAGCGTCGGGTCCCAGGCTTCGCCTTGCGGGGCGGGGCCGGGGGCGGGCAAGGGTTGCATGGGCAGGGGTGGGGCCGAGGGGGCGAGCCCCTCGGGCGAAAAAAGGCCCTGGGTGTTTTGGCGGATATTGTCCGCGGTGGCGAGGTAGGTCTTGCCGGGCGTGTGCAGCCCCGCCACCCAGCGCCAGGACAGGGTGTTCGAGGCCGGGTCGCCGTCGATCAGATGGCGCAGGAAGAAGTCGGCCCCCAACTCCCACGGAAGGCGCAGGGTGAAGATCCAGATCGAGGCGAACCACATCCGGGCGTGATTGTGCAGATAGCCGGTGGCGGCCAGTTCTTGCGCCCAGTGGTCGAAGCCGTCGATCCCGGTCTCGCCCAGCATGGCCGCCTCGGCCCGTGCGGCAAGGCCCGGCTCCGCCGCCAGCCGGTTCAGCGCCGCCTGCACCCCTTGCCGGTAAGCGGTCCAAAGGCCGGGCCGCAACTCCAGCCAGCCCTTCCAGTAGGTGCGCCACCAGACTTCGGCCAGGAATTTCTCGGCGCCTTGGGGATGGGCGCGGAGGGTGGCCTCGATCACCTCGGCTTCGGTTACCAGGCGGTGCCGCAGCCAGGGCGAGAGGCCGGAGACATGCGGGTGGCCGGGCAGGTCAAGGTTGCGCAGGCTGGCATAGTCGCGCCCCGCCTGGGGCAGGAAGCGGACAAGCCGGGCAAGCCCTTCGGTGCGGGTCGGGTTCAGGTCCATGTCCGGGGTCTAGGCTGGCGCGGCGCAATTTCAATCCGGCAGGACGGCAGGTCGCAGGGGGCCGGGAAATCGGCGGGGCTGCCCTTGCAGGCCCCGTGCCACCCCACTAAGACTCTGGCAATACATTTGGCGATATTCCTGGCGAGACACGAAGAGGCAGGCCCCGATGCGCGATCCCGTTGACCACTACATGAACACGCTCGTCCCCATGGTCGTCGAACAGACCAGCCGGGGGGAACGCGCCTACGACATCTTCAGCCGCATGCTGAAAGAGCGGATCATCTTTCTGGGCGGCCCGGTCCATGACGGGATGTCCAGCCTGATCTGCGCCCAGCTGCTGTTCCTGGAATCGGAGAACCCGACCAAGGAAATCAGCATGTACATCAACAGCCCCGGCGGCGTGGTGACCTCGGGCCTGTCGATCTATGACACGATGCAGTACATCCGGCCCAAGGTCTCGACCCTGGTGATCGGGCAGGCGGCGTCGATGGGGTCGCTGTTGCTGACGGCGGGCGAAAAGGGGATGCGCTTCTCGCTGCCGAACAGCCGCGTGATGGTGCACCAGCCGAGCGGGGGCTATCAGGGCCAGGCGACGGATATCATGATCCACGCGCGGGAAACCGAAAAGCTGAAGCGCCGGTTGAACGAGATCTACGTGCGTCACACCGGCAACGACTACGACACGGTCGAAGCCGCGCTGGAGCGGGACAACTTCATGTCGGCCGAAGATGCCAAGGCCTGGGGTCTGATCGACCAGATCCTGGAAAGCCGCGGCAAGGCCGACGATACGTCGAAGTGATCGGATCCCCCCGGAGGTTGAACCTGCGGGGGGTTTTTCGGATTGTGGTGGCCGGGGGCTTGTCCTAGACTTTGCCCGTAAGCCCGTGACAACGGACTGGTGTCCAGAGGACTTTGGATGGCGAACAATTCCGGCAGCGACAGCAAGAACACGCTTTACTGCTCGTTCTGCGGCAAAAGCCAGCACGAGGTGCGCAAGCTGATCGCGGGTCCGACCGTGTTCATCTGCGACGAATGCGTCGAGCTGTGCATGGACATCATCCGTGAGGAGACGAAGACCACCGGTCTGAAATCCTCGGATGGGGTGCCGACCCCGCGGGAAATCTGCAAGGTGCTGGACGATTACGTGATCGGCCAGATCCACGCCAAGCGGGTCCTGTCAGTGGCGGTGCACAACCACTACAAGCGGCTGAACCATTCGTCCAAGACGGATATCGAGCTGTCGAAGTCGAACATCCTGCTGATCGGCCCGACGGGCTGCGGCAAGACGCTTCTGGCCCAGACCCTGGCCCGTATCCTGGACGTGCCCTTCACCATGGCCGACGCGACCACGCTGACCGAGGCGGGGTATGTTGGGGAAGATGTCGAGAACATCATCCTCAAGCTGCTGCAAGCGTCGGAATACAACGTCGAACGCGCGCAGCGCGGGATCGTGTATATCGATGAAGTCGATAAAATTACGCGCAAATCGGACAACCCATCGATCACCCGCGATGTGTCGGGCGAGGGCGTGCAGCAGGCGCTTCTGAAGATCATGGAGGGCACGGTTGCCAGCGTCCCCCCGCAGGGCGGCCGCAAGCATCCGCAGCAGGAATTCCTGCAGGTGGACACGACGAACATCCTGTTCATCTGCGGCGGCGCCTTTGCCGGCCTGGAGAAGATCATCGCGCACCGCAACAAGGGCAGCGGCATCGGCTTTGGTGCCGATGTGAAGGGCCCGGAAGAGCGTGGCGTGGGCGAGCTTTTCAAGGAGCTGGAGCCCGAGGATCTGCTGAAATTCGGCCTGATCCCGGAATTCGTCGGCCGTCTGCCGGTGATCGCCACCCTAACCGACCTGGATGAGGCCGCGCTGGTCACCATCCTGACCGAACCGAAGAACGCCCTGGTCAAGCAATATCAGCGCCTGTTCGAGATTGAAGGCGTCAAGCTGACCTTCACCCCGGACGCGATGATCGCCATCGCCAAGCGCGCGATCAAACGCAAGACCGGCGCGCGCGGTCTGCGCTCGATCATGGAAGACATCCTGCTGGACACGATGTTCGAACTTCCTGGCATGGACGGGGTCGAGGAAGTCGTGGTCAAGGACGAGGCAGTGACTTCCGGCGCGAAACCGATGCTGGTCTATACCGAAAAGAAGAAGGAACCGGTGAAGGCGTAACCCGCCGCACCAGTGAAAGGCGGGCCCCGGCCCGCCTTTTTCCTTGGCGAAGCACGGCTTGCCGTCCGGCTAGGCCCTAGACCTTCGCCCCGCTTTCCGCCATATCAGGGCCAAAGATCCGGAGGCCGCCCATGTATTTCCTGAAACGCCTGCTGACCTGGTGGAACAGCCAGACCATCGGCACTCAGCTTTTCACCGCACGCAAGGGTGTTCGGGTCGGGGAAGATGAGGCGGGGAACATCTTTTACCAGACCCGCGATGGCGTGCGGCGCTGGGTGATCTTCAACGGCGACATGGAAGCCTCGCGCGTGTCGCCGGACTGGCACGGCTGGCTGCACCACACCTGGGACGAGCCGCCGACCAAGGCTCCGCTCAAGCACAAGTCCTGGCAGAAGCCGCATCAGGAGAACCTGACCGGCACCGAGGCGGCCTATGCGCCCCCCGGCTCGATCCGCCGGACCGAACCGGTGGCGCGTCGCGACTATGAGGCGTGGCAGCCCGAGTGATGGCCTACGAGAAGGCAGAGATTGTCACCGGTGCCGCGGTTCTGGCCGTGGCGCTTGGCTTTGCGGTTTACGCCGCACAAGGCGCGGGGCTGGGGCGGCAACCCGACAGCTATCCGCTGACCGCAAGCTTCCGCTCGGTCGAGGGGATCGCGGTCGGATCGGACGTGCGGCTGGCCGGGGTCAAGGTCGGCACGATCACCAGCCTAGAGCTGAACCCCGAGACCTTCTTCGCCGATGCCACGATCAGTTTGCGCAATGACGTGCTGCTGCCGACCGATTCCACCATCCTGATCTCGTCCGAGGGTCTGCTTGGCGGCAATTTCGTCGAGCTTCTGCCCGGCGGCGCGCTGGAGACCCTGGCTGCGGGCGAGGAGATCGAGGATACGCAGGGCGCGGTTGGGTTGATTTCGCTTTTGATGAAATTCGTCGGCGGTGAGGGCGAAGCCGCCCCCGCCGATCCGGTCGCCCCATGAGGGCGCTGGCCCTTCTATTGGCGCTGGCCACCCCGGTCGCCGCCCAGGAAGTTGCCGATTCCCCCGGGGCATCGCTGCGCTTTCTGGACAAGCTGACCAGCGAGACCGGCGATGTGACGCTGAGTGTCGGCCAAGCGGCCAAGTTCGGGCGACTGGTCGTGCGGCTGGATAGCTGCCGCTATCCGGTGGCCAACCCCGCCTCGGACAGCGAGGCGCATGTGACGATCATCGAGGAGACGACGCAAAGCCAGCTTTTCGCGGGCTGGATGCTGGCGTCATCCCCGGCGCTGTCGGCGCTGGACCATCCGCGCTATGACGTCTGGGTGCTGTCCTGCGTGCTGCCGGATGCGCCGGCGGAAGAAGCGGCGCCAGAAGAATAATCCGCCGGATCGAAGCGCGCGTTGCCCTCCAGCGCCTCGGCCAGACGCTTGTGATAGTCCGCGCGGGGGATTTCGATCCCGCCTAGGCTGGCAAGGTGCGGGGTCAGGAACTGGGTGTCGAACAGCCGGAAGCCGCCCGCGGTCAACCCCCGGACCGCATGGGCCAGCGCGATCTTCGAGGCATCCGTCACGCGGCTGAACATGCTTTCCCCGAAGAAAGCCGCGCCCAGCGTCACGCCATAGACCCCGCCGACCAGGCGGTCGCCGGCCCAGACCTCGATAGAATGGGCCCGGCCAAGGGCGTGAAGCTGTTCGTACAGCGCCTGGATGCGGTGGCTGATCCAGGTTTCGTCCCGCTCGGCGCAGGCCGCGACCACCTGGGAAAAGGCGCGGTCGGCGGTGACCTGGAACGCGCCAGACCGCAGCCGGCGCGCGAGCGAGCGCGAGATGTGAAAGCCGTCCAAGGGCAGGATGCCGCGGCGGCGCGGGTCGATCCAGTGGATTTCACTGTCATGGCGGCCTTCGGCCATGGGAAAGATGCCCATGGCATAGGCGCGCAGCAGGATCTGCGGGGTGATATCCTCGACCGGGTTCGGCATCGCAAAATCCTTTGAAGGATTTTGCAAAAGTTTTCAAAACTTTTGCGCGAAGGGCGCCGCGCGGGCGCCCTTCAGATCAGGCGAAATGCTCGGCCAGCCACTTTTCCAGCCAGTGAATGTTGTATTCCCCGTTCTGGATGTCGGGTTCGGCCAGCAGCATGTGGAACAGCGGCACCGAAGATTCCACACCGTCGATGATCAACTCGCCCAGGGCGCGTTTCAGGCGGGCCAGCGCCTCGGGCCGGTCGCGGCCGTGGACGATCAGCTTGCCGATCAGGCTGTCGTAATAGGGCGGAATGGAATAGCCGCCGTACAGCGCCGAATCCATCCGCACGCCAAGGCCGCCGGGCGCATGGAAGGTGCGGACCTTGCCGGGGCAGGGCGCGAAGTTCGGCAGTTTCTCGGCGTTGATCCGAACCTCGATCGAGTGGCCGTTGATCTCCAACTCGTCCTGGGTGAAGGACATCGGCAGGCCGGCCGCGACGCGGATCTGTTCACGCACAAGGTCGACGCCGAAAATGTATTCCGTGACCGGATGTTCCACCTGCAGCCGGGTGTTCATCTCGATGAAATAGAAGTTCCCGTCTTCATACAGGAATTCGATCGTGCCCGCGCCGATGTAGTTGATCTTGGCCACGGCATTGGCGCAGATCGCGCCGATCTCGGCGCGCATCTTCGGGGTGATCGCGGGGCCGGGGGCCTCTTCGAAGACTTTCTGGTGGCGGCGCTGCAGCGAGCAGTCGCGTTCGCCAAGATGTACCGCCTTGCCCTTGCCGTCGCCAAAGACCTGAATCTCGATGTGGCGCGGCTTCTGGAGGTATTTCTCCATATAGACTTCGTCGTTGCCGAAGGCGTTCTTCGCCTCGGACCGCGCGGTGCGGAAGGCGATTTCCAGCTCTTCAGCGTTCTTGGCGACCTTCATCCCGCGCCCGCCGCCGCCGGCGGTGGCCTTGATGATGACCGGAAAGCCGATGCTTTCGGCCACCTTGATCGCCGTCTCGAAATCCGGCACGCCGCCGTCCGAGCCGGGGACGACGGGAATCCCGAGGTCCTTGGCCGTGACCTTGGCGGTGATCTTGTCGCCCATGATGCGGATATGTTCCGCGTTCGGGCCGATGAAGGTCAGCCCGTGATCCTGCAGCGCCTGGGCGAAGGCAGCGTTCTCCGACAGGAAGCCGTAACCGGGATGCACGGCCTGCGCGCCGGTGATCTCGCAGGCCGAGATGATCGCGGCCTTGTTCAGATAGCTTTCGGAACTGGGCGCCGGTCCGATGCAGACGGATTCGTCGGCCATGCGGACATGCATTGCATCGGCATCGGCGGTCGAATGCACCGCGACCGACTTGATCCCCATTTCCCGGCAGGCGCGGATCACGCGCAGCGCGATCTCACCACGGTTGGCGATCAGGATTTTCTCGAACATGCGGGCCTGCCCTTACTCGATGATCATCAGGGGGGCGCCGTATTCGACCGGGTGGCCATCCTCGACCAGGATGCGCTTGACCGTGCCGGCCTTGGGGGCGGGGATGTGGTTCATGGTCTTCATCGCCTCGATGATGAGGACGGTCTGCCCTTCGCTGACCTGGGCGCCCACAGCGACGAAAGGCGCGGAACCGGGTTCGGCGGCAAGGTAGACGGTGCCCACCATGGGCGAGGTCACGGCGCCGGGGTGCTGGGCCGGGTCCTCGGGCGCGGCAGGGGCTGCGGTCGGGGCGGCCGCAGCCGGGGCGGCGTATTGCATCATCGGGGCAGGTGCTGTGGCCTGGACGGTCACGACATTGGCCTGCTTGACCACGCGGACTTCAAGGCTGTCGTCCTCGCCATATTCGCGCTTCACCGACAGCTCGGTCAGGTCGTTCTTGTTCAGAAGCTCGGCCAGTGCCGAAATGAAGGCCACATCGGTGTCGGTCGTCTGCTTGCTCATGCCGTCCTCTGATTGGTTGGCTACGCGCCTGGTTCCCCTGCGGGGTCCAGCGGCCCCGTCTGTTGTCCGGCGCTTATACGCCACGCGATCAGGGGTGAAAAGCCGCGAAACCGTTGCCCAGGGATTAGGCAGTCGCGGCGGGTCGGGCAAAATCCTGTGGGCGCGGAAAATTTACCGTTTGATAAAAAATATGACCTGTGCCAGCGTGACAAAAAACATAAGCCAGGGAGGCCCCCAGCCCATGTCGAACAGCCCGCTTACGCCAGGAATCGTTGCCGGCCGTCTGCCGCCCGAGGCCTATGCCCACAACTTCGGGGACCACGAGCCGCCCTTCGACCGGCACGAGGCCAGGGTCGCGGCGGATCGCTGCTATTTCTGCCATGATGCGCCCTGCATCACGGCTTGCCCGACCTCGATCGACATTCCCCTGTTCATCCGCCAGATCGCAACGGGCACGCCGGAAGCGGCCGCCACGACGATCTGGAGCCAGAACATCCTGGGCGGCATCTGCGCCCGGGTCTGCCCGACCGAGACGCTGTGCGAAGAGGCCTGCGTTCGCGAGGCGGCCGAGGGCAAGCCGGTGGAGATTGGGCGGTTGCAGCGCTATGCGACCGATGTGGCGATGGGCAAGGGGATGCATCCCTTCACCCGTGCGGCCGCGACCGGCAAGCGGGTGGTGGTGGTGGGGGCTGGCCCGGCAGGTTTGGCCTGCGCGCACCGGCTGGCGATGCACGGCCATGACGTGGTGGTGCTTGAGCGGCGGGCCAAGGCCGGGGGCCTGAACGAATACGGGATCGCCAGCTACAAGGCGACGGGCGGCTTTGCGCAACGCGAGGTCGACTGGCTGCTGCAGATCGGCGGGATCGAGATCCGCAACGGGGTAGAGCTTGGCCGTGACGTGACGCTGGCCGCGCTGGAGGCGGAGTATGACGCGGTCTTCCTTGGCATCGGCCTGGCGGGTATGAACGCGCTGCGGGCGGTTGGCGAGGATCTGGCCGGGGTGCGCGACGCGGTCGATTTCATCGCCGAACTGCGCCAAACCGAGGATCTGTCGCGTCTGGCCGTCGGCCGTGACGTGGTGGTGATCGGCGGCGGCATGACGGCGGTCGATGCGGCGGTGCAGGCCAAACTGCTGGGCGCCGAGAACGTCACCATCGTCTACCGCCGCGGGCAGGAGAAGATGTCGGCCTCGGGCTATGAGCAGGACCATGCGGCGCAGGCCGGGGTGCGGATCATCCATAACGCGGCGCCGGTGCGCGTCCTTGGCAATGGCAGCGCCGAAGCGGTGGAGTTCGCCTATACCTCGGACGGGCCGAACGGGCTGGTCCTGTCGTCCGAGACCTTTACGCTGAAGGCCGACCAGGTGTTCAAGGCGATCGGCCAGACGCTGACCGGCGCGCCCGAAGGGTTGGCGGTTGCGGGCGGCAAGCTGGCGGGGCCGTCGGGCAAGGTCTGGGTCGGCGGCGACTGCGCGGCGGGGGGCGAGGACCTGACCGTCACCGCCGTGGCCGAGGGGCGCGATGCCGCCGAGGCGATCCACACTATACTTTTGGCCGGCTGATGCGCGCCGATTTTCCTTGTCAGGCCGGGACTTCCCCGCCACTTAGGGGCGGGGCAGGGAACTTGCATGGACGGCTGGACCGACACTTTCATCGCGTTTATCGAGCGCAACCGCGAGTGGTTGCCGCTGATCATGGTCGTCTTTGCCGCAGCCGAAACCACGGCCTTCCTGTCGATCCTGATCCCCTCGACCGCCGTGCTTGTGGCGGTGGGCGCGCTGGCCGCGACCGGGGCCGTGCCATTCTGGCCGCTTTGGGCCGGGGCGACGGTTGGCGCGCTGATCGGGTCGTGCTTCAGCTACTGGCTGGGGTGGCGCTATGGCAGCACGGTGCTGCGGATGCGGCCCCTGAAGGACCATCCCGAGATGGTGGAAAAGGCGCAATCCGCCTTCGACCGCTATGGGCCGGTGACCATTCTGGTCGGGCATTTCACCACGGTCTTTCGGCCGGTGGTGTTCCTGATGGCCGGGATGAGCGGCATGACCCTGCCGCGCTTTCTGGTCTGGAACGTTCTGGGCTGCGTCGCCTGGGCCTTTCTGATCCCGAAACTGGGCCAGTTCGGCGGCGATCTGATCGGCTGGATCTGGTCGCTGTTCTGACCACCCCTTCCTGGTCGGACGGTGGGCGGATCGCCCACCTTACATCCCCCCATCCACTCCCAGCGTGCCGCAAGGAGGCGTCCCATGGCTGACCTCAGCTCGAATTTCATTGGCATCAAGTCGCCGAACCCGTTCTGGCTGGCTTCGGCCCCGCCCACGGACAAGAAATACAACGTCGAGCGCGCGTTCGAGGCGGGCTGGGGTGGTGTGGTGTGGAAAACCCTGGGCGCGGAAGGCCCGCCGATCGTCAACGTCAACGGCCCGCGCTATGGCGCGATCTGGGGGGCCGACCGCCGCCTTCTGGGGCTGAACAACATCGAACTGATCACCGACCGCCCGCTGGAGGTGAACCTGCAGGAGATCAAGGAGGTCAAGCGCAAGTGGAAGGACCGTGCGCTGGTGATTTCCCTGATGGTCCCTTGTGACGAGGAATCTTGGAAGGACATCCTGAAGCGGATCGAGGATACCGAGGCGGACGGGGTGGAACTCAACTTCGGCTGCCCGCACGGCATGGCCGAACGCGGCATGGGCAGCGCCGTGGGGCAGGTGCCGGAATACATCGAGATGGTGACCCGCTGGGTCAAGCAATACAGCCGCATGCCCTGCATCGTGAAGCTGACGCCCAACGTCACCTCGATCCTGCCGCCCGCGCTGGCGGCGAACCGTGGCGGGGCGGATGCGGTTTCCCTGATCAACACCATCAAGTCGATCACAAATGTCGATCTGGACGCCTTCTCGCCCTTCCCGATGATCGACGGCAAGGGCTCGCACGGCGGGTATTGCGGCCCGGCGGTCAAGCCCATCGCGCTGAACATGGTGGCCGAGATCGCCCGGCACGAGGAAACCCGCGGCCTGCCGATCAGCGGCATCGGCGGGGTGACCACCTGGCGCGATGCGGCCGAGTTCATGGCGCTTGGCGCGGGCAATGTGCAGGTCTGCACGGCGGCGATGACCTATGGCTTCAAGATCGTGCAAGAGATGATCTCGGGCCTGTCGCAATACCTGGACGAAAAGCAGATGTCGCTGAACGACCTGATCGGTCGCGCGGTGCCGAACTTTGTCGAATGGCAGCACCTGAACCTGAACTACGTCACCAAGGCGCAGATCGACCAGGACCTGTGTATCTCGTGCGGGCGCTGCTATGCGGCGTGCGAGGATACCAGCCACCAGGCCATCGCCATGTCGCCGGATCGCGTGTTCACGGTGAAGGACGACGAATGCGTGGCCTGCAACCTGTGCGTCGATGTTTGTCCGGTGGACAACTGCATCACCATGCGCGAACTGCCGAAGGGCAGCGTTGACCTGCGCACCGGCAAGGTGGTGGGCGACTATGCCAACTGGACCACGCATCCGAACAACCCGATGGCCCGCGCGGCCGAGTGAGCGGGAACGCTCTGGCGCGAGCGGCGGGGCTGGTCGCGTCGTCCTTGGATAGGGCAGTTGGTCCGGTCGTCGTGGCGGTGGACGGGCGCAGCGGGGTCGGCAAGTCGACCCTGGCTGCTCAGCTTGCCGAGCAATTCGGCGGCCTGGTGATCGAGGGCGATGACTTCTATGCCGGGGGGACCGGGATCCTGGGCGATCCCCCGGCCAGCCGTGCAGCGCGCTGCATCGACTGGCAGGACCAGCGCCGGGTGCTTGGCCTGCTGAAACGGGGGCAGGCGGCCGCCTGGCACGCCTTTGACTGGGATGCTTTCGACGGCAGCCGGTCCGCGCAGGCGACCAGAGTCGCGCCAGCCCGGCTGGTGATCCTGGAGGGCACCTATTCGGCGCGGCCGGAACTGGCCGATCTGACCGACCTGCGCCTGTTGCTGCGCGTGCCGGATGCCGTGCGTCTTGTGCGCCTTCTGGCGCGCGAAGGTGAGATCGGGCCGTGGGAAACCCAGTGGCACGAGGCTGAGGACTGGTATTTTGCCCATGCCGCCCCCGCCGACCAGTTCGACCTGGTGCTGGACGGTGAAGGCTGACCCAAGTTACGGCAGCGGCAATGGATTGACCCCGGCGGCGATGCTGGCGCGGATATAGGCGTCGCGTGCGGCTTCGGCCGCCACGCGGGCAGCGACCACGGGCTCCTTGCCTTCATCCACGGCGGCGAGCTGAACGCCAACCGCACCCGAGGTTGTCTCGGGCTGCCGGACAGCCTGTGGCCGGTCCGGTTGCGATACCGCCGAAATCGACTGTGCCGCCGGCGCGCGTTCGCTGGCTGGGCTGGCAGGCGGTGGTGGCAAAGCCGGCACCGGCACCTGCGACCGGACGGCAGACATGATACCCATTTTGCGTCCCCCAAAGATCAGACGCCCCCATCCGCGACACTAGCCGAAATCGGGCGGCCTGGCCTGCGGGAAATGCCGAAAATTCGACTCTTCAGCCAGGGGCCTGACCGGTGGCCAAGAGGCGCGCGAAAAGCGTTTCCAGGAAACTGCCTGCTTCGGCAAAGGGATCGTGGCCCGGGCCCAGCACCGCTCGGACCTGCACGTCGAAATCGGCGTAATGCTGCGTCAGCGCCCAGATCGAGAAGATCAGATGCACCGGATCTACGCGGGCAATGCGGCCTTCCTCCATCCAGCGGCGCAGAGTGCGGGCCTTTTCGTCCACCAGATCGCGCAGGTCGCCCTCGATCGCCTCGCGCATCCGGGGGGCACCCTGCAGGATCTCGCCCGCGAACAGGCGGCTTTCCCGGGGGTAGTCGCGGGCAAGGTCCAGCTTGCGCCGGACGTAGGCCATGATCTCGGCCAGGGGTTCCCCGCCGGGGTTCATCGCGCGCAAAGGATCAAGCCAGGTATCCAGAAGCCCGGTCAAGAGCGCCTTGTGTACGGCTTCCTTGGACGGAAAATAATACAGCAGGTTGGGCTTCGACAGGCCGGCCACCTCGGCGATCTGGTCCAGGGTCGCACCCCGAAATCCGTGCTGCGAGAAAACCTCAAGCGCGGCGTCCAGGATGACCTCACGGTTCCTTTGCTGGATGCGGGAGCGGGGGCGGGCACTTGGCGGCATTGGGAACCTTGGACGGACGGACCCCTTGGATAGCGCGGGGGCAAGTGCAAGGTCAAACGCTTCGCCTGATGTGCCCGGCCTTGCGGCAGCCCACAGGGCGGATCGGCCGGGCAGGGGGGCGGCGACACCCGAACCTTCGGGGGCGTAGGCGCGGGCCTTGGGTCCGCTTACTGGACCAGTTGCATCATGCCCCAGGGCAGCACCGTCAGTATGGCGACGATGATCAGCAGCGAACGCTTGAGGCCGGTGAACATGTTGATCTCCCTTGTTGTTCCCGCAGCGCAGATAGGTGCGGGACGGGCCTCTGCAAGGGGATGCGGTGCGTTTCAGCCCGTCATCAAGGCCTTCAGGCCGCGCACCACCAGCTTGTGATCCTCGACCTGCGGCAGGCCCGAGACGGTGGCAACAGCGACCACGCCCAAGCCCTTGACCCGGACCGGCACCGCGCCGCCATTGTCGGCATAGTCGGCCGGGTCCAGGCCATGACGCACCAGCGTCTCGCCCCTGGCCTTGTTGCGCCGGCCCACCAGCAGCGTCGGCAAGAGGAACAGGAGCGCAGTGTTCGACTTGCGCCGGGCCCAAAGATCGTTCAACGGGGCCGAGCCGGGCAGGGCCGCATGAAACAGGGTCCGGTCGGCGGTGCGGATGTTGATGACCACGGGCAGATCGTCGGCCAGCGCCAGGTCGATCAGCACCTCGCCCAGCCGCAGCGCCAGCGTTTCATCGAACTTCGGCAGTTCCAGCGCGGCGAATTCCGCCTCGATTTCGGAAATCTCCATGCCCGTCCCCCTAGATTGCGCCGATGCCACGCAGGACCATGTCCTTCACGCTGGCCTTCGCCTCGCGCCACTGTTTGTCGGTCAGGGGCTTCCCGTCGTTCAAAGTCTGGATCTGGTGGCCGAAGTCGGCATAGTGCTGCGTCGTGGCCCAAAGCATGTACAGTAGGTGCCGCGGGTTGATCGGCTGCATCTTCCCTTCGTTTATCCAGCGCTGGATCACCGCGATCCGCCCCTCGGTCCAGTCACGCAGCGTGGTTTCCAGATAGTCCTGGATCACGGGCGCGCCGTGCATCACCTCGGACGCCCAGACCTTGGAGCCATGCGGATGGGTGCGGCTGATGTCCATCTTGGCGTCGATATAGGCGCCGATCCCTTCCACCGGCCCCGGCGCATTGTCGAAGCTTGACGCCGCATCCAGCCAGATCTCGAAGATCTGCTGCACCACGCGGCGGTAAAGGTCCTCCTTGGTGGCGAAGTAGTAGTGCAGGTTCGCCTTCGGCAGCCCCGCCATGTCGGCGATCAGCTGCATGGTCGCACCGCCGAACCCGGCCTCGGCAAAGACCTTCTCGGCGGCCTCCAGGATGGCCCGCTCATTCTCGCGCCGGATATCTGTGCGGCGGCCCGGTTTCAGGCGCGAAATCTGGGCATCAACGCTCATCCAGGTCCCATATTCTTGTTGACCGGTTGGTCAGGTTGTGTTGCGCTTCACCTTGACCATACGGTCAGGAAACGAGTCGCGGCAAGGGGCAGCATGGCCCCGGCGCGAACAGGGAGCTACGCTGATGCCAGCCACCGGGGACAACCTGCGGATCGATCCTGCACGTCTGTGGGATTCGCTTGAAGAGATGGCCAAGATCGGCCCCGGAATTGCGGGGGGCTGCAACCGGCAGACCCTGACCGATGCGGATTCTGAGGGCCGCCACCTTTTCCAGCGCTGGTGTCAGGCGGCGGGCATGTCGATGGGCGTCGACACGATGGGCAACATGTTCGCCACGCGGGCGGGGACTGACCCTGACGCGCTGCCGGTCTACATGGGGTCGCATCTGGACACCCAGCCGACGGGCGGGAAGTATGACGGCGTCCTCGGCGTCCTTGGCGCGCTGGAGGTGGTTCGCACGCTGAACGACATGGGCGTGAAGACCAAGCACCCGATCGTGGTGACGAACTGGACCAACGAGGAAGGCGCACGGTTTGCCCCCGCCATGCTGGCCTCGGGTGTCTTTGCTGGCATCCATACCGAGGAATATGCCAAGTCGCGCCGCGATCTGGATGGCAAGATCTTTGGTGAGGAGTTGGCCCGTATCGGCTGGGTCGGCGACGAGAAGGTCGGTGCCCGCAAGATGCACGCGATGCTGGAACTGCACATCGAGCAGGGGCCTATTCTTGAGGCCGAGGGGAAAGAGATCGGCGTCGTGACCCATGGGCAGGGCCTCTGGTGGCTGGAGATCACGCTGACCGGCAAGGACGCCCATACCGGATCGACCCCCATGAACCTGCGCGTGAACGCGGGGCTTGGCATGGCGCGTATCACCGAACGCGTCCACCAGATCGCGATGAGCCACCAGCCGAACGCCGTGGGCGCGGTGGGGCAGGTGAAGGTTTTTCCCAATAGCCGCAACGTGATACCGGGAAAAGTTGTGTTCACGGTCGACATCCGCTCGCCCGAACAGGCGAAGCTGGATGCGATGAAGGCCGAGGTCATCCGCGCCGCCCATGCGGTGGCGAAGGAGCTGGGGCTGGGCTGTGAGATCGAGGACGTGGGCCACTTCGACCCCGTCACCTTTGACCCCGGCCTTGTGAAGATCGTCCGCCAGAGCGCTGAAAAGCTGGGCTATTCCCACATGGACATCGTCTCGGGCGCCGGTCACGACGCCTGCTGGATCAACCGCGTCGCCCCCACGGTGATGGTGATGTGCCCGTGTGTGGACGGGCTTTCCCATAACGAGGCCGAAAGCATCTCGCCCGAATGGGCCGCGGCAGGGACGGATGTGCTGCTGCACGCGGTGCTTGAGGTGGCGGAGGTGGTGGGGTGAGGGATCAAAGGACTCCCGTCCCGGGCTTGACCCGGGACCTCGATTTCCAACATGCGGTGCCGCTTGCCGATGGAGGCCCCGGATCAAGTCCGGGGCGGGGTTTACCTTTGGTTAACCGAGGCGCAGCAATCTGCGTTCATGGCGCATTTCGTCTACATCATGGCCTCTCGACCAGGCGGAGCGATCTACATTGGTCGCACGGGCAACCTCGCCGCTCGGGTCGAAGCGCATCGCGCCGGGGCGTCCGTTCATACGGCAAAGTACAAGATCCGCACACTGGTCTGGTTCGAATGCCACGAGGACTTCAACACAAGTCTGCAACGCGAACGCGCCATGAAGCGCTGGCCGCGGGCGTGGAAGAATGCGCTGATTGCCGAGCGCAACCCGAACTGGCAGGACGTCACTTCGCATATTCCGGTCTAATACCGGCGACTGTCTGTATTCGGATAAACCGGAGGTCCCGGGTCAGGCCCGGGACGGGCATCCCCATTTCCTTAAGGAGCCGCACATGACCACCATCATCAAGAACGGCACCGTCGTTACCGCCGACCTCACCTACAAGGCCGATGTGCGGGTGGAGAACGGGGTGATCACCGAGATCGGGCCGGGCCTCAAGGGCGGGACAGAGCTGGATGCGACCGGCTGCTATGTGATGCCCGGCGGGATCGACCCGCATACGCACCTGGAGATGCCCTTCATGGGCACCTACTCGGCGGATGACTTTGAAAGCGGCACGCGGGCGGCGCTGAGTGGCGGGACCACGATGGTCGTCGACTTCATCCTGCCCGGCCAGGGCCAGGACCTGATGGACGCGGCCAAGGTCTGGTCGAACAAGTCCACCCGCGCGACCTGCGATTATTCCTACCACATGGCCGTCACCTGGTGGGGCGAGAAGGTCTGGCAGGGGATCGAGGACAGCGCCAAGGCGGGGATCACCAGCTTCAAGCACTTCATGGCCTACAAGGGCGCGTTGATGGTGAACGACGACGAGTTGTTCAACTCTTTCCGCCGGGTCGGTGACGTTGGCGGCCTTGCCATGGTCCATGCCGAGAATGGCGATGTGGTGGCGGAACTGACGGCGAAGCTGCTGAAGGAAGGCAACACGGGGCCGGAGGGTCACGCCTATTCCCGCCCGCCGCAGGTGGAGGGCGAGGCGACCAACCGCGCGATCATGATTGCCGATATGGCCGGGGTGCCGCTGTATGTCGTCCACGTCTCTTGCGAGGACGCACATGAGGCGATCCGCCGGGCGCGCCAGCAGGGGAAACGCGTTTGGGGCGAACCGCTGATCCAGCACCTGACGCTGGACGAAAGCGAATATTTCCACCCCGACTGGGACCACGCCGCCCGCCGGGTGATGTCGCCGCCCTTCCGCAACAAGCAGCATCAGGACAGCCTGTGGGCCGGGCTGATGAGCGGGTCGCTTTCGGTGGTGGCGACCGACCATTGCAGCTTTACGACCGAACAGAAGCGGTTCGGGGTCGGCGACTTCTCCAAGATTCCGAACGGGACCGGAGGCTTGGAGGATCGGATGCCGATGCTCTGGACCCATGGGGTTGGCACGGGCCGGCTGACGCCAAATGAATTTGTCGCTGTAACCTCAACCAATATCGCGAAAATCCTGAACTGCTACCCGAAGAAGGGTGCCGTTCTGGTGGGGGCGGATGCGGACCTTGTGGTCTGGGATCCGGAGAGGGAAAAGACCATCGGCGCAGGCAGCCAGCAGTCGAAGATCGACTACAACGTGTTCGAGGGCCAGAAGGTCAAGGGCCTGCCACGGTTCACCCTGACCCGCGGCCACGTCGCGATCCACGATGGTGAGGTGCGCACTCAGGAAGGCCATGGCAAGTTCGTTGCGCGGGAGGCCCGCCCCGCGGTCAACCGCGCTCTGACCCAGTGGAAGGATCTTACCGCCCCCCGGCCGGTGGAGCGGGCGGGTATTCCGGCGACGGGGGTGTGATGGCGACAGAAACCCCGCCTGTTCTACGGCTCCCCTTGTTCGCTTTCCTCGTCGTCGGCGGGATGCGGTGCGAAAGCGATCACCGGGGTGTCGAAATGGACGTCGTCCAGATCCTCGGGCGCGGGGGCAAAGGCGAGGGTCGTCTGCAAGGCGTTGTAAAGCATGGCGGTCCTCCTGTGCCGACCAAGGTGGTGGCGCGCGTCAAGGATCGCATCTGCGGGCAACGGGAATGTGAAGGGATGTGGGCGTGAAGGATACGGCAAGCCTGAGCCAGCCGGTGATCGAGGCCAAGGGGGTCGACCTGGTGTTCCAGACCGCCGACGGGCCGGTGCAGGCGTTGAAGGATGTCAACCTGGTGATCAACCGGGGCGACTTTGTCAGCTTCATCGGGCCAAGTGGGTGCGGGAAGACGACCTTCCTGCGGGCCATCGCGGCTTTGGAGCATCCGACCAGTGGCACGCTGACGGTCAATGGAATGTCGCCGGACGAGGCGCGGCGGAAGCGGGCCTATGGCTATGTCTTTCAGGCGGCGGGGCTGTATCCCTGGCGGACGATTGCCGGGAATATCCGGCTTCCCCTTGAGATCATGGGATTTTCCAAGGCCGAGCAGGAAGAGCGGACCGAACGGGTGTTGGAGTTGGTGGAGCTGAAGGGCTTTGGCAAGAAGTTCCCCTGGCAGCTTTCGGGCGGGATGCAGCAGCGCGCCAGCATCGCACGGGCCCTGGCCTTTGACGCGGATATCCTCCTCATGGACGAACCCTTTGGCGCGCTGGACGAAATCGTGCGGGACCGCCTGAACGAGGAAGTGCTGAAGCTTTGGGCGCGCACGGGGAAAACCATTGGGTTCGTCACCCATTCCATCCCCGAGGCGGTCTATCTGTCGACCAAGATCGTCGTCATGTCGCCGCGTCCGGGGCGGATCACCGATGTGATCGACAGTCCCCTGCCGAAGGAACGGCCGCTGGATATCCGCGATAGCCGCGAGTTCATCGAGATCGCCCACCGGGTGCGGGAGGGGCTGCGGGCCGGGCATCATGAGGACTAGGTCAAGCCTCGGGCATCTGTCTGGCACCCGTCTGGCTTTCGTGCAGACAAAGGTGCGCCGATGACCGCGCTGAGCTTTCTGTGGCTGGGGGCGGCGACGGCGGTGTTCGTAGCCGCCAATGGGGTGTTGAAGGTCTATGCGACCAAGGGGCAGGTTCCGGTGCTGGTCGGCGCGCTCGCGCTGTTCTGCCTGGGCAACTGGCTGATGGTCCAGGTGATGAAGGCGAACGGTCTGGGGTTGGCCATCGCGCTGTCGGCGATCTTTCAACTGGTGGCGATCAGCGTCATGGCGATCTTTGTCTTTGGCGAGCGGCCGACCGGCTTGCAGCTGGCCGGCATGGCGCTGGGGATTGTCGCCGTTGCGATGATCGCCTGGCCGACGGGGGCGAAGGGATGAGCGTGGCGCAGGGTTCAGGGGCAGATGCCTCCGGCGGGGATATTTGGGCAAAGATGAAATCGGGGGCTGCATGAACGCGCGCGCAACGGTGCTGCCGGTTCTGACGGTGCTGGGGATGATCCTTGCCCTGTGGTACGCGGCCGCCGTCTGGATGAACGCGACCTGGGTCTTTGACCAGGCCGAGCGGGCGGGGGCCACTGTGACCTGGGCCGAGGTAATTCCGCAGACCATGAGCCAGGACCGCCCCCTGCTGCCGCCGCCGCATCAGGTCGCGGCAGAGCTGTGGCAGGGCCTGTTCGGGCAGGCCATCACCTCGAAGCGCAGCCTGGTCTACCACGCCTACGTCACCTTCAAGGGCACGATGATGGGCTTTGGGCTGGGGATTGCCTTTGGCGTACTACTGGCGATGGCGATTATCCGGTTCCGGGTGATGGACATGTCGGTCATGCCCTGGGCGATCATCAGCCAGACGATTCCCATCGTGGCGCTGGCGCCGATGATCATCACCTTGTCCAGCCAGCTTGGGTTGCAGGGGCGCGATCTGCCGAAGGCGATCATTGCGGCCTATCTGTCGTTCTTCCCGGTGCTGGTCAGCATGGTGAAGGGGTTGCGCAGCCCCGACCAGATGCAGCTTGACCTGCTTCGCACCTATGGCGCGGGCGAGGCGGCGACCTTCCTGAAGCTGCGGCTGCCAGCCTCGATGCCGTATTTCTTCGCCTCGCTGAAGGTGGCGGTCGCGGCAAGCCTGGTGGGCACCATCGTGGGCGAGTTGCCGACCGGGGCCATCGAGGGGCTGGGGGCGCGGATGCTGATCGGCTCGCAGTTCGGGGAGCCGTTGATCATGTGGGCCAGCCTGTTCGCGGCGGCGATCCTGGCGGGGCTGCTGATCCTGGTGGTGGGCTTCCTGGAACGGGCAGCCCGCAAGCGGATGGGGGTGCCGGCATGACCGCGCTTTGGCTTGCAGTGGGGGTCTGGCTGGCGGCCTGGGCGCTGAACGTCTGGCTGGCGGGAAGCCGGGTGTCAACGACTGGCCTGGGCCGCGCCCTGGTGCCGCTGATTTTCGGGGCCACCGTGCTGGTCCTGTGGGAGGGGTTGGTGCGCGGCCTGGGCGTCTCACCGGTGATCCTGCCCGCCCCCAGCGTCATCGCGGCAAAGATCGCGGTGGAACTGCCAGTGCTGTGGCAGGATTTCGCGCAGACGATCCTGAAGGGGGCCATTCCCGGTTTCCTGATCGGGGCCGGGGCGGCGTTCCTGGTGGCGATTGCCATCGACCGTTCCCCCTTTCTGCAACGCGGCCTTCTACCCATCGGCAACTTTGTCGCGGCGCTGCCGATCGTCGGCCTTGCCCCGATTCTGGTGATGTGGTTCGGCTTTGACTGGCAGTCCAAGGCGGCGGTCGTTGTGGTGATGGTGTTCTTCCCGATGCTGGTGAACATCGTCGCGGGCCTGCAGGCATCCGAGCGGATGCAGCGCGATCTGATGGCGACCTGGGGGGCGAGTTATGGGCAAAGTCTGCTGAAACTGCGGCTGCCTGCGGCCATGCCTTTCATCTTCAACGGGCTTAAAATTGCATCGACACTGGCCCTGATCGGCGCGATTGTTGCCGAGTTTTTCGGCAGTCCGATTTATGGCATGGGCTTCCGCATCTCGACCGAGGTGGGGCGGCTTGGCCTTGACATGGTTTGGGCCACGATTGCGGTCGCGGCCCTGGCGGGGTCGGTCTTTTACGGGCTGATCACGCTGATCGAACGTTGGGTGACCTTCTGGCACCCGTCGCAACGGCATTAACAAAGGCCCCGAGAGCGGGCTCAACACGGGAGAACGAAGATGAAGAAACTGATGACGGCGGCCTTCGTGGCGGCGATGGCCACCAGCGCCAGCGCCGAGGATGTGAAGCTGCAGCTGAAATGGGTCACCCAGGCGCAGTTCGCGGGCTATTACGTCGCCCAAGCCAAGGGGTTCTATGAGGAAGAGGGCCTGAACGTCACCATCCTGCCCGGCGGGCCGGACATCGCGCCGACCCAGGTGATCGCGGGTGGCGGGGCGGATGTGATGGTGGACTGGATGCCGGCCGCCCTTGCCGCGCGCGAGAAGGGCCTGCCGCTGGTGAATATCGCCCAGCCCTTCGCCTCCTCTGGCATGATGCTGACCTGCCTCAAGGAAACCGGGATCACCTCGCCCGCCGATTTCGCGGACAAGACGCTGGGTGTCTGGTTCTTCGGGAACGAATATCCGTTCCTGTCGTGGATGTCGCAGCTTGGGCTGGCGACCGATGGATCGCCGGGCGGGGTAACCGTGCTGAAGCAGGGCTTCAACGTCGATCCCTTGCTGCAGAAGCAGGCGGCCTGCATCTCGACCATGACCTACAACGAATACTGGCAGGTCATCGATGCCGGGATCACCGAGGATCAGCTGATGACCTTCAAGTATGAAGAGCAAGGCGTGGCAACGCTGGAGGACGGGCTGTACGTGCTTGAGGATCGCCTGGCCGACCCGGCCTTCCAGGAGACGATGGTCAAATTCGTCCGTGCGAGCATGAAGGGCTGGAAATACGCCGAGGCGAACCCGGACGAAGCGGCGATGATCGTGCTGGAGAACGACCAGACCGGCGCACAGACCGAGACCCACCAGAAACGGATGATGGGCGAGGTCGCCAAGCTGACCGCTGGTTCGACCGGCGCGCTGGACGTGGCGGCGGCGGAACGCACTGTGGCGTCGCTGCTGTCGGGCGGGTCGGACCCGGTGATCACCAAGGCACCGGAAGGGGCCTGGACCAGCGTCATCACCGACGCCGCACTGGCGCAGTAATCGCTAGACTTGTCTGAAATCTGCGGATGCGGCCCCGGGGTCGCATCCGCCTTTTCTTTACCATTTGCGGCTTTCCTGGTCCTGGAGAGGTGGGATCGGGATGCAGGGGATTGTAATCGGTCTGGTGGCGACGGCGGTGGGACTGATGGCGACCGTCTGGTGGCAGGGCTTCGCCGCGCCGCCGGGATTGCTGTATGGCTCTGACACGACAGAGGGCGAGGCGGCCTATTGCCTGGCGGTCGCCGAACGGATTTCCGAAATCACCGGCGGTCGGGGCGAAGCGCGGCTTGAGGCGCATCTGGACGAGCAGGTGGCCTTCTGGCGCTCACGGGCGGGGCCGCGTCCTGGCCTGGGTCGCGCGGCGCTGGGGCATGACACCTCGGCCCCCGGGGTGAACGAGGGGGCCTATCTGCATCTGGCGGTCCAGGACTGCGCCATACGGGCGGTCAGCTTCTATGGCCATCGCTTTCCCAGTTTCGAGTAAACTGGTTGTAAAGCTTCACGCAGCTTGTAAAGCTGACGGGCGGAGGATCCCATGCCGCTATCCGCCCTGACCGGAACCAGACTGCGTGAACGCCGGTTGGCGGCCGGATTGCGCCAAGCGGATGTCGCCGGGGCGGCGGGAATTTCGGCCAGCTACCTGAACCTGATCGAGCACAACCGCCGCAAGGTCACGCCCCAGGTCTTGGACCGTCTGGCCGGGGCGCTGGGACTGGACCGGGCGGCGCTGGAGGGCGGGCAGAATCCGGCCCTGCTGGAGGACCTGCGCGCCGCGGCGGCGCGCGGCGGTCTGACCCCGGCCGAGCTGGAGCGGCTGGAGGAGTTCGCCGACCGTTTCCCCGGTTGGGCTGCGCTTCTGGTCCGCCTGGGATCGCAGGCCCAGACGCTGGAACGCGCGGTCGAGGCGCTGAACGACAGGATGACGCATGACCCACATCTGAGCCAGGCCCTGCACGAGCTTTTGTCCTCGCTGACCTCGGTCCGGGCGACGGCGGCGATCCTGGCCGATACCGTGGATCTGGAGCCGGACTGGGCCGCCCGATTTCACCGCAACCTGCGCCACGACAGTGAACGTCTGGCCGCAGGGGCCGAGGCGTTGGTGGCGTATCTGAACAGCGGGGGCGAGCAGGCGGGGCAGGGTATCGCCTCGCCCCAGGAAGAGGTGGAGGACTGGCTGAGCGCCCGCCGCTGGCGGCTGGAGGATGCCGAACTGGCCGAGGGGCTGGAGGGCGAGATTGCCGAACTGCAGGGTCCGGCAGCGCGGGCGCTGGCGCGGGGCCATGTGGCGCGGGCCGCAGCCGACGCCCAGGCCCTGCCGGAACCGGCGCTGCGCGAGGCCTTGGTTGCGCTTGGCCCCGATCCCCTGGCGATTGCCGAGCGGTTTCAGGTCGCGCCCCTGGTGGCAATGCGGCGGATCGCCAGCCTGCCGGATCTTGGTGCGGGGCTGGTGGTGTGCGACGCCTCGGGGACGCTGACATTCCGCAAGCCCGCGGCCGGTTTTCCCCTGCCGCGCTTTGGGGCGGCCTGTCCGCTGTGGCCGCTGTACGCAGCACTGGCCCGGCAGCAACTGCCGATCGAGACCGCGGTCGAGATTGCCGGCCAGTCGGGGCGGCGGCACCGGGTGGTCGCGGTCTCGGCCCTGCGCCATCCGCTGGGGCTGCGGGGCCCCGAACTGCGCGAGGCCGGGATGCTGATCCTGCCGGACAGCGGCGGGACCGGGCCGGTCTTGCCGATCGGCTCCAGTTGCCGCGTCTGTCCGCGCCCGGGCTGCGTGGCGCGGCGCGAACCCTCGATCCTGACGGCAGAGGCGGAAGCAAGTCGGTTTTGACATGGCCGCCCGATCCGCCGATAGTGGCCGCAGGGCAGCGCAAGCCTGCCGGGGGGAGATTTGTGGAACGGCACGTGCTTCTGGTGGAGGACGAAGCGAACATCGCCGAGGCGATCCGCTTCATCCTGTCGCGCGACGGCTGGCGGGTATCGCACATGGCCGACGGGGCCGAGGCCCTGGCACAGGTACGACAGTCACCGCCCGATCTGCTGATCCTGGACCACATGCTGCCGGGCATGTCGGGGCTGGAGGTGTTGGCCGCGCTGCGCGCCGATCCCCGGACACGGGCCCTGCCGGTGATGATGCTGACCGCGCGCGGGCGTGACCGCGAGGCGGCCGAACAGGCCGGGGCGGATCGTTTCATGTCCAAACCCTTCTCCAATGCCGAGATCCTGGCCGAGGTCCGGGCGATGATGGGCGGCTGATGCGCCGCCCGCGCCGCCCGATGTTTCTGGCCCGCGCGCCCTATCGGCGGCGCCGGCTGCGTGATGCGGCGCGGCTGCTGCCGGTGGTTGGGATGCTGCTCTTGCTGCTGCCGCTGCTTTGGGCGCCCGAGGCCAAGGTCTCGCTGCGGTCGGCGGATGTCGTGTATTTCTTCCTGGTCTGGGGCGTGTTGATCGCCGTGGCCGCCGTCTTTGCCCCCGGCCTGCGCGCCGGCGAGGGCAGCGACGAGGAGGAGGACTGAGGTGCAGTTCAACCTTCTGGTCGCGGCCTGCCTTCTGTATGTGATCTTCCTGTTCACCGTCGCCTTCATGGTGGAACGTCGGGCGCAAAGCGGGCGGCTGGTCTGGCTGCGCTCGCCCCTGGTCTATACGCTGTCCTTGTCGATCTACTGCACCGCCTGGACCTTCTATGGCGCGGTCGGCTATGCGGCGCGGTCGGGGCTGGAGTTCCTGACGATCTACTTTGGCCCGACGCTGGTCTTTATTGGCTGGTGGTGGCTGCTGCGCAAGCTGGTGCGGATCGGGCGGCAGTATCGGGTGACCTCGATCGCCGACCTGATCTCGTCGCGCTATGGCAAGTCGAACACGCTGGGTGTGATCGTGACACTGATCGCGGTCATCGCCTCGACACCCTATATCGCGCTGCAACTGCAATCGGTGGTGCTGTCCTTTGGCGTCTTTGCCACGCGGTCGCCGGATGGGGTGACCCCGCCCGATGCGGCAAGCACGGCGATCTGGGTGGCGGCAGGGTTGGCGGTGTTCACCATCCTGTTCGGCACGCGCAACCTTGACGCCAAGGAGCAGCACCACGGCATCGTCACGGCCATCGCAGTCGAGGCGGTGGTGAAGCTGGTCGCGCTGGTCGCCGTGGGGGCCTTTGTCGTCTGGGGCATCGCTGGTGGCGTGGGCGAGGTCATGGAGCGGATCGACGCGGCCGAACTGTCGGCCTGGCAGGTCCAGCCCGGCCGCTGGGCCGGGTTGATCTTCCTGTCGGCGGTGGCAGTCATCACCCTGCCGCGCATGTTCCAGGTCATGGTGGTCGAGAACGATGACGAAGGGCATCTGGCCCGTGCCAGCTGGGCCTTCCCGGCCTATCTGATGCTGATGAGCCTGTTCATCGTGCCCATCGCCGTCATCGGGCTGGAGCGGATGCCGGAAGGCGCGAACCCCGACATGTTCGTCCTGACCCTGCCCCTGTCCGAGGGGCAGGGCGGGCTGGCGATGCTGGCTTTCCTGGGCGGTTTTTCCTCGGCCACGTCGATGGTGATCGTCGAATCGATCGCGCTGGCCACGATGATCTCGAACCACATCGTCATCCCGCTGTGGCTGCGGTTCCGGCCGGCTGCGGCGGGGCAGGGCGACGACCTGCGGGGCGTGGTCCTGATGGCGCGGCGGCTGGCCATTGGGGCCGTCCTGGCGCTGGGATATGGTTACTATCACGTCTCGGGTGGGTCGGCGGCGCTGGCCGCCATCGGGCTGATCGCCTTCCTGGGCATGGCGCAGGTGCTGCCCGCGCTGATCGGGGGCCTCTTCTGGCGCGGCTCGACCCGGGTGGGGGCGATGCTGGGGCTGGTGACCGGCTTTACGGTCTGGGCCTTCACCTCGTTCCTGCCCTCGTTCGGGCCGGGGGCGGCGCTGTCGCAGGCGGTCTTCGATCAGGGGCTGTTCGGTCTGGCCTGGCTGCGGCCCTACAGCCTGTTCGGGACCGAGGCGATGGACCCCCTGACCCATGCGCTGTTCTGGTCGTTGGTGCTGAATGCGCTGGCCTTTTGCATCGGCTCGCTGCTGACCTTCCCCGGCCCGGTGGAACGGTTGCAGGGCGCGGCCTTCGTCAACGTGTTCGAAGGTGCGGTCGGGCCGCAACGCTGGGCCCGTGGTCAGGCAGAGCCCGAGGCCCTGCTGACCATGGCGCAGCGCATCCTGGGCGAGGAGGTCGCGCTGTCGCTGTTTCAGACGGCGGCGCGCGAACAGGGCAAGGAGGGCTATCTGCCCGATCCCACCCCCGCTTTCCTGGACACGCTGGAGGCGCGGCTGTCGGGGTCTGTGGGCGCGGCGACGGCCCATGCGATGATCAGCCAGCTGGTCGGCCGCGCCACGGTCACGGTCGAGGACCTGATGGCCGTGGCCAGCGAATCCGCCCATATCATGGAGTATTCTGCCCAGCTTGAAGCGCGCGAGGCCGAGCTGACCCGCACTGCCGGCGCCTTGCGCGAGGCGAACGAGAAGTTGACTCAGCTCTCGATCCAGAAGGACGCCTTCCTGTCCCAGATCAGCCATGAGTTGCGCACGCCGATGACCTCGATCCGCGCCTTTTCCGAGATCCTGACCGAGGGCGACCTGCCGCCCGAGCAGGTGGCGAAATACGGCCGGATCATCCATGATGAAGCCAAGCGGTTGACCCGGCTGCTGGACGACCTCTTGGATCTGAGCGTGCTGGAAAACGGCACGGTGCAGTTGAACCTGGGGCTGGCCAGCCTGCAACAGATGCTGGACACCGCGCTGACTGCGGCCCGTCAGACGCGGCCCGAGCGGTCTTTCACCGTCCACCGTGACCTGCCGTCCGAAGCGTTTTACGTCAAGACCGATGCCGACCGGCTGACGCAGGTCTTCATCAACCTGATCTCGAACGCGCGGAAATACTGCGATGCCGCGCGGCCGGAGTTGCGCATCACCGTGCGCCAGCGTGGCGGGCGGGCGATGGTGGATTTCGTCGACAACGGCAAGGGGATTCCCAAGGAAAGCCAGGCGCTGATCTTCGAGAAATTCGCCCGCCTGACCGATGCAAACCGGGCGGGCGGCGCTGGTCTGGGGCTGGCGATCTGCCGCGAGATCATGGCGAACCTGGGCGGCTCGGTGGTTTATCTGCCGGGGCAGGGCGGGGCCGGGTTTCGCGTGACCGTGCCCCTGCGGCTGGAGAAGCCGGCAACCTGATCCCAGGGGGCGATTAACCCTTTGTGAAGGCTTCCTGTCCTAGGGTGGCCGGGACTGGACGGGACGCCTGCATGACCGACGTGATCCGCCGCAAGATCGACCGCGCCCGCCCGGCGCAAGCCGAAGGTGCGCCCGGCGCCGATCGGGGCTGGCGCTTGGCCCTGGCCCGCACCGCGCGCGATGCCATGGGGCTGGAGCTTGACTTCACCCGCATGACCATCACCCGGCGCAGCCTGGCCGACCTGCTGGAGCTTGCCCCCGAACGGGCCCTGATCGCGCTGCTGGACGGACCGCGCGGTGCCTTGGGCGTGCTGATGCTGGCCCCCGAAGTGACCGGCACCCTGATCGAGATGCAGACGCTGGGCCGGCTGACCGCCGCGGCCCCCACGCCGCGCCGGCCCACCCGGATCGACGCGGCCATGGTCGCGGGGCTGGTCGACCGCGCCCTTGCCGGCCTGGATGAAGCCTTGGCCGAGGAGGCCGACCTCGCCTGGGCCGGGGGCTTTCGCTATGCCAGTTTTCTGGAAGAGGTGCGCCCTCTGGGCCTGATGCTTGAGGATGAGCCCTACCGTGTCCTCTCGGCCGAGGTGGCGATGGGCGGCGGCAAACGGTCGGGGCAGGTGCTGCTGATCCTGCCGGCGCAAGGCCGGGGCGAACGGCCCGCAACGCTGGCCAGTCTGGGCGAGGGCGAGGCGCCGCAGTTCACCGCCGCCCTGTCGGCTCAAGTGATGCAGGCCGATTGCCGGCTGGACGGGGTGATTGGGCGGATCACGTTGCCCTTGAAGCAGGTCATGGGCCTTTTGCCCGGCGATGTGTTGCCGCTGGGGCAGGCCTCGGTCGAAGGGGTGGCACTGGAAACGATGGAGGGGCGGAAGATCGCCACCGGCCGCCTGGGCCAGCATCGCGGCATGCGGGCGCTGAAGCTGACCGAAAATGCGGAAATGGCCCCGACCGACTCTCCCTCGATGCGACCCGTCCTGTCGATGATGCTGGACCCCGGTCTTCTGGACGAAGGGGACGGTTTGCGCGCGGCCGGATAGCGTTAGCCCTGGCGGGCCAGGGCCTCAATCTGCGGGCGCAGATGGTCAAGCTGATAGCCGAATCGGGCGGGGATGCCGACCAGTTCGTCCACCGGGCGTTTGCCGGCATGGGCCAGGGCCCAGACCACCGACGACCGGTTGCCCGAGGCGCAATAGGCCAGCACCGGCCCCGTGGCCGCCGCGATGGCCGCAGCCTGGGCGGTCACGTTGTCCATGGTCAGCGCGCCGCCGATCACCGGATTTGCGACAAAGGTCAGCCCCAGCGCCTCGGCAGCGTGGCGCATCGCGTCCGTGTGCAGATGCGGCGGAATCTCGCCATCGGGGCGGTTGTCGATGACCGTGGTATAACCGGCCGCCTTGATCGCCGGCAGGTCGCCTGGCTCGATCTGGGGCGAGACGGCATAGTCGGGCGTCAGGGCACGGATATCCATCGGGCTGTCCTTTCAATCTGCGGCTGCGACCATACCGGGGCGCGGCGAAAAGCAAAAGCGCAAGCTTGACGTGGGTCAAGGCGCGGGCGCCAGGCGCATGGCAAAAGGGGCTCATCGAAGGAGAACCGCATGCAGGCCAAGACGCAGATTTCCACGCGCAAGGCGCAACTCGAACGCCGCCTCGTCGAACTTGGCGCCCGGCTGGAGGCGATTGAGGAAGAACTTGAGTCGCACAACGATCCTGATTGGTCCGAGCTTGCCGTCGAGCGCGAGGGCGATGAGGTGCTGGAAGCGACAGGTGAGGCGGGCCAGATCGAAATCCGCCAGATCCGCAACGCGCTGCAGCGGATCGAGGTCGGCGATTACGGCACCTGCGTCCGCTGCGGCGAGGACATCGCCGAGGCGCGGCTGGATGCGATCCCATGGACCCCCCTGTGCAGGAGCTGTGCAAAATGACCAAGACGCCGATGGACAAGCTGGTGGAAACCGAGACCGAACTGGTCGCGACCACAGTGGCGCTGCAGGAACAGGGGCTGGAACTTCTGCTGGCCGAAATGCATGCGCTGAAGGGGATGATGACCGGCGCCGCCCCCCGCGCGACCCCGGCGACCGAGGCCGAGATCGAGGCCGAAACCGAAGCCGGTTTCGACAACATGCCGATCTAGGGGCTTAGCCCAGGACGATCCCCAGGACGACCAGCATCAGCCCCAAGGCCGACACGCCCAGGGCGCCCAGGTTGATCGTCACGATCCGCTGCAGTTCAGCGCGCAACACCTCGTCCGGCAGGCCGGCGTTTCGCGCCTTGAGTGTGCGCACCACGCAATAGCCAAGGCCCGCCACGCCCAGCAGCGTCAGTGCCGCGCCGCCCCAGATCAGTGCCTGCATCCGCGTGTCCCCCGGAAAGTCTGCCGTCTCGCTATCCCGCCCGCCACTGCCGCGCAAGGCCCGGGCTTCCCGCTTGAACCCGGGGGCCGGGCCGGGGTAGGAACCCCCCACCATTTCCCCCGGAGGACGCCATGGCCGACGCAACCGACCCCTATGCCGTGACCGCCGATGAGCTGCGCCAGTTCATCGAACGGTACGAACAGCTTGAGGCCGAGAAGAAGGACGTCACCGAGCAGCAGAAAGAATTGATGGCCGAAGCCAAGGGCCGCGGCTATGACACCAAGGTCATGCGCAAGGTGATCGCCATGCGCAAGCGCAAGCCGGACGAACTGGCCGAAGAAGAGGCCGTGCTTGAGCTTTACAAGACCGCGCTGGGAATGAGCTAAGGGTCGATGAAGCGGACCCGGGGCATCTGACGAATGCGCGCGATATCCTGGTGGTATCGCGCGGTCAGCTCGTCCACGTAGTCCTGGGTCCAGCCTGCCATCTCGACCGGGACCTCGATCTCTTGCGGGCGGGCGAATTTCTCGAGAAAGGCCGTTATGACCCGGCGGCGGTGGCTAACCGAGGCGGGCGGATGCTGGACGCAATAGGCCTTCAGCCGGGAAAGCCCGGTCTCGGTCAGGACCAGGGCCAAGACGTCGTCGCAGTCCTGCAAGCGGGTGGTCGTCGCATGGCCAGAAACGGCCTGCAGCACCTCGGGCCAGATCAGGGGCGTATCCTCATCGCACCAGACCGTCAGCGGCACGCCGGGGTTGAAGTGCAGGATCTGGCGGATTGCGTCAGACCACGAGATCGACATCGGATCAGCCTCGACCAGGTTGGGGTCCTGCCCGCGTTCGGCGATCTTGGCCTTGAGGGCGGGCAGATAGGTCGCAGGGTTGCGGATCGCAAGGTGGAACTCGGGCTCGGTGTCGGGAAAGACATTGGTGAAGGCGCGGATCCGCTCGCCGGTGAATTCGTAGAACGCGCCCCGGACTGCCCAGGCCGGAAAGGCCATGAAGCTTTCCCAGCTTAACACCATCCGGTCGGCCGAGGGGGCGTCAAGGATCTGTTCCAGGATCATCGCCTGCGTTTCGGCCGAGGCGGGCGCGCCCTTCAGCTGCACCGCCGTATTGCGCAGAAGCTTGCGATAGCGGGTGGGCGAGGGGATGGCGATCCCCTCTTCAGCCAGGACCGCGCGGTTCTTAAGAAGGCATCGGATCAGCCGATCCTCGTCCGTGCAATGGGCGCCAAGGTGATAGACGATGCGCATCGGGCCTGATTCACTATGGCCCTGGGGCCGGCTTAGAGGCGGACTATACGGGCTTTTCTGGACAGTCAAACCGCTTTCCTTTAAGCCCCGGATGATGACCGAGCGTTTCAGTCAACTTGATCCGGCGCGCCGCAACCTGCGCCCTGACCTCTGGACCCCGGGGGCGGTTCTGATTGCCGTGGTGGTGCTGGCGCCGGTGGTGGCGATTCTCTGGATCGCGTTGACCCCGACCGAAAATATCTGGCCGCATCTGATGGCCACGGTGCTGCCGCGCTATCTGGCGACGACGCTGGGGCTGATGCTGGGCGTGGCGGCGCTGACGGCGCTGATGGGGACGGGGGCGGCCTGGCTGGTCAGCCAGTATCGCTTTCCGGGGCGGGACTGGCTGAAACATGCGCTGCTGTTTCCCCTGGCGATCCCGGCCTATGTCGGCGCCTATGCGCTGGTCGATTTCCTGGACTATGCCGGCCCGCTGCAATCGGCACTGCGGGCCGCCTTCGGCTGGACCACTGCGCGCGACTACTGGTTCCCCGAGACGCGTTCGCTGACCATGGCGATCCTGGTGCTGTCCTTCGCGCTTTATCCTTACGTCTACCTTCTGGCCCGCGCGGCCTGGCGTGAGCAGTCGGGCCGCAGCTATGAGGTGGCCCGCGCCCTGGGCTGCGGGCCCTGGGGGCTGTTCCTGCGCGTGGGCCTGCCTCTGGCGCGCCCGGCAGTTGCGGCGGGCGTGGCGCTGGCGCTGATGGAGACGGTGGCCGATTACGGCACGGTCCAGCATTTCGGGGTGCAGACGCTGACGACGGGCATCTTCTCGACCTGGCTGAACGGCGGCAATGCCGGGGGCGCGGCGCAGATCGCGCTGGTGATCCTGGCGCTGATCCTGCTTCTGGTCGGGCTGGAGCGGGCAGGGCGCGGCGGCGCAAAGTTCCACCGCCTGGGCCGCGGCGCGCGCGAGGTCGAGCCGCAGCCCCTGGACGGCGTCGCGGGCTGGATGGCGACCGCGCTGTGCCTTTTGCCGGTGGCGGGTGGGTTCCTGTTGCCGGTCGGCGTGATGCTGGCGCAAAGCCTGTCGGCGCCCGAGGGGTGGTTGGCCCCCGGCCTGGTCGAGGCCTTCGTGAACACGCTGGTCGTGGCGGGCGGCGCGGCGGTGGCGACAGTGGCCGCGGCGCTGTACCTGGTCTATGCGCTGCGGATGGCGGGCAGCCGGGTCGCGGGCCTGGTGCTGCCGGTGACCCTGATCGGCTATGCCGCGCCGGGGGCGGTGCTGGCGCTGGGGCTGCTGATCCCGCTGGCGGCGCTGGACCATTGGTTGGCCGATACGGTGCTGGCCGCCACGGGCTGGGACCCGGGCCTTCTGATCACCGGCACTGCATTCGCGCTGGGTCTTGCCTATCTGGTGCGCTTTTTCGGCATCGCCCAGGGCGCGCTGGATGCGGCCTATGGCCGGGTCGCGCCCAGCCTGCCGATGGCGGCCCGCTCGCTGGGCCGGACGCCGGGGGGCACGCTGTCGGCGGTCTATCTGCCGCTGATGCGCGGGTCGGTCCTGACGGCGCTTTTGGTGGTGTTCGTCGATTGCGTGAAGGAACTGCCTGCGACGCTGCTCTTGCGTCCCTTCAACTACAACACCCTGGCAACGCGGGTCTATGAGCTGGCGAGCCTGGAGCGTCTGTCCGAAGCGGCCCCGGCGGCGCTGGTGGTGATGGCCGTCGGCATGGTCGCGGTGGTGCTTCTGGCGCGCGAACAGCGGGACTGACCCTTGCGCGGGGCCCCTGTCGAGGGTATCTGACGGAGAGGTGGCCCCTATAGCTCAGCTGGTAGAGCATCTGATTTGTAATCAGAGGGTCGGGAGTTCGAGTCTCTCTGGGGGCACCATCCCGAAGGTGGGCAGATTGCCCACCCTACGCCCGTTCCACGACACCAAGGTAGCTGAGCATCGCCTCCATATCGGCGCGCAGCTTGACGTCCGAGCGGTTGAACCCGGCGCAGAGTGCGTCGAAGCGTTTGCGCAGCGCCTTCTTTTCCTCGCCCTTGCAGTCGTTCCAGGGCCGGCCCTGCAGGCCCATCACCAGGACATAATAGCCGATGAAATGTGGGCGCGTGCCGGCGGCGAGGAGGCGGCGGTAGGACTCATCCGGGCCAAGGGCGTGGATTTCCTCGGCCGTGGTGATGCCGGCGCGGGCAAACGCCTCTTCGGAGGCGGGGCCGAGGTTCGGGATCGAAGAGACGGGCGCGGGCATGGGTATCCCCGGACATGGAAAAGGCCAGCCTTGCGGCTGGCCCGGCATCTGTCAACGGCTGGTCGGGATCAGATCGCCGCCCAGTCGCGGAAGATCGGTTTCCCGGTGTGCTGGCCGGCCTGTTGCGGGGCGCTGGATCCCTGCTGCTGTTGCTGGGTGGACGAACCGGAACCGCCGGCTTGTTGCTGCGGGGTTGCGGAAGTGGTGGCCATCTGACTGCTCCGTTTGCTGGCTCTTGTCGCCTTTTACCGATATTGCGTCGCATAGGGGCGCAGGCAAGCCGGGTCGATGGCGAATTTGCGACGATTTGTCAGAATCGTGCACATTCGGCAACAGATTTCCGCCAGAAGGTCGGGTTTTCCAACAGGGCCTCAGCCCGTACGGAACTGCTTGGCCAGTTTCAGGCCCTGGCCTTGGTAATTCGAGGAAATCCCGGCGCCATAAAGTGTTTGCGGGCGTTCCTTCATGTGCTCATAGACCAGGCGGCCGACGACCTGGCCATGTTCCAGCACAAAGGGTGCCTCGTGGCAGCGCACCTCCAGCACCCCGCGCGAGCCTGCGCCCCCTGCGGCAGCATGGCCAAAGCCGGGGTCGAAGAAACCGGCGTAATGCACCCGGAACTCGCCCACCATGGCCAGATAGGGGGCCATCTCGGCGGCATAGTCGGGGGGAATCGTCACCGCCTCGCGGCTGACAAGGATGTAGAACGCGCCGGGGTCCAGGATGATGCGGCCGTCACGCGAGTGCAGTTCCTCCCAGAAGTCGGCGACGGGATAGTGGCCGATGCGGTCCAGGTCGATCACACCGGCATGCGGCTTGGCGCGGTAGCCGACCAGCGTGCCCTGCGCCGGTTTCAGGTCAACCGAAAAGCCCAGCCCTTCTGAGATGACGGCCTCGCCCGAGACCAGCGGCTCGCGTGCATGGAGGGTGTGCAACTCGGCGTCGGACAGGACCGCCTGGCCCTGGCGGAAGCGGATCTGGTTCAGCCGCTGCCCTTCGCGCACCAGAACCGAGAAGCTGCGCGGGCAGACCTCGGCGTAAAGCGGGCCGTGATAACCTTCGGGGATGCGGTCGAATTCGGTGCCGCCATCGGTGATGGTGCGGGTCAGAAGGTCCAGACGCCCCGAGGAACTTTTGGCATTGGCGACGGCGGTCACGCCCTGGGGCAGGGCCAGACGCTCGGCCAGGGGAATCACGTAGACGCAGTTCTTTTCCAGCACCGCGCCTTCGGCAAGGTTCACCTTGTGCATGGTGAACTCGTCCAGCCGGTCCTGCACCGTGCGACCGTGCCCCGTCAGAAACGAGGCGCGCACGCGGTAGGCAACGGAACCAAGGCGCAAGTCCAGGCTGGCGGGCTGGATCTGGTCGTCAAGAATCGCTGGCTGGGCGGAGAGCGCGCCGGCGGCGATCAGCTGGCGCAGGGCTTGGGCGGGCAGAACTCCGGATGTCATTGCCGTCCCCCTTCACCGGCGTGGTGCCGGATATAAAACCGCCCGCCATGCCGGTTGGCAGGCGGGCGGGTTTTCGATGGTCGGGCCGGAGAGATTCGAACTCTCGACCTCCCGCCCCCCAGACGGACGCGCTAACCAGGCTGCGCTACGGCCCGACACGGGGGGATACATACCGGTATTCCGGGCCGGTGCAAGCGGGAAAGCGCATTGCACTGCTATGCCGTGCCACCTTCGGCACGATCGCCCAGTCGGGCACGCAAGGCAGCAAGGCGCCGGGCAAGCGCCGACACCTCAGGCATGGCATCTGAAAGAGCTTTGGGCGGCAAGGCCCTGATTCGGCTGGCAAAGGTCACATCATTGCGCAGGATGGGCCTGGGCTTTGGCGCGGGGTCGGCTTCGGCTGGCTGGACTGGGGCAGGCTGGGTAGGAACTGGCTGCGCGATGGGCAGGTCGAAGAGCGGCAGCACCGCCTGAACCGGCGCCGGCGCGGCCGGGGCTTGCACTTGCGGCGCCGTAGGAGGGGGTGCGGTCTCTTCCTCATCCTCTATGGCGATGAAGGCAGCCTCGGGCACCGCTTCGCCGGGCACCAGGGGCGGCAAATCCGCTGGCTCAGGCAGGCCGTCGGGCAGATCGACTGGGACCGAATCGTCGGAAAGGCCCGCCACATGGCGCACGCCCTGGTCACGCAGGATCTTCTGCACGCCGCGGATCGTCAGCCCCTCGTCATGCAGAAGGCGCTTGATGCCCGCCAGCAGGGCAACGTCCGAGGGGCGGTAATAGCGCCGACCCCCCGCCCGTTTCACCGGCCGGATCTGCGGAAAACGGCTTTCCCAGAACCGCAGCACATGGGCCGGGGTTTCCAGATGTTCGGCGACCTCGCTGATGGTGCGGAAGGCGTCCGGCGACTTGTCCATCCGCTGCTATCCCCTAGCGCTTCTTCCCGGCCGCAACGCGGTCCTTCATCAGATGCGACGGGCGGAAGGTCAGCACCCGGCGGGGCGAGATCGGAACCTCTTCCCCGGTCTTGGGGTTGCGGCCGACACGCGCGGATTTCGCTCGGACCGAGAAAGTGCCGAACGAGGAAATCTTCACCGTCTCGCCCGCGGCCAGCGCGTCGGACATGTGCTGCAACACGCTTTCCACCAGATTGGCGGATTCGTTGCGGCTCAGACCAACCTCGCGAAAGACCGCTTCGCTGAGATCCATCCGGGTCAGGGTCTTCTCACTCATCACGTCCCCCACGTGGCTATTTCCGCCATGATTGGGCCGGATGGATTTACGAGTCAATATCAAGCACTTGGGATGCGTGGTTAAAGGCGCCTACCAGCGCAGGACCACCGCGCCCCAGGCCAGGCCGCCGCCGATCGCCTCGGTCACGATCAGGTCGCCGGGCTTGATCTGGCCGCGCGCCTTGCCGACCGACAGCGCCAGCGGGATCGAGGCGGCCGAGGTGTTGCCGTGGTCCTGCACGGTGACAACGACGCGGTCCATCGGAACCTGCATGCGCTTGGCCGTGCCCTCGATGATGCGGATATTGGCCTGGTGCGGCACGATCCAGTCCACGTCGTCGGGTGTCAGACCGGCCTTGTCCAATGCGGTGTGTGCAGTTTGTGCAAGCTTTTCAATGGCGTGGCGAAAGACTTCCTTGCCTTCCATCACCAGGTGCCCGGTCGTCCCGGTCGAGGTGCCACCATCGACATACAAGATGTCCTTGTAGCGCCCGTCCGAGTTGAGGTCGGTTGACAGGATGCCCCGGTCCGAGGGCGTTCCGGCACCTTCGGTCGCCTCCAGCACCACTGCACCTGCGCCGTCGCCAAACAGGACGCAGGTCGAGCGGTCCTTCCAGTTCATCAGCCGGCTGAAGGTCTCGGCCCCGATGACCAGAATGCAATTGGCCTGTCCCGCAGCGATCAGCGCGTTGGCGTTGGCCAGCGCATAGACGAATCCTGCGCAGACTGCCTGAACGTCGAAGGCAAAGCCCTTGGTGATCCCAAGTTCGGCCTGCACCATGGTCGCGACCGATGGGAAGGTCAGGTCGGGGGTCGAGGTTGCGACGATGATCGCATCGACCCGGTCCGCATCCATCCCGGCGTCCGCAAGGGCGGCACGGGCGGCGCGGGCGGCAAGGTCCGAGGTCAGCTGCCCTTCGGCCGCGAAATGCCGCCGCTCGATCCCCGAGCGCGAGCGAATCCACTCATCCGAGGTTTCGACGATCGCTTCGAACTCGCTGTTCGGGACGACCCGGTCAGGCAGATAATGCCCAACACCCTTTACTGCCGCACGTATCATTCGGTCAGATCGCCCCCTGCTCCGGTCGCGCCAGAGCCTTCATTCGCCGCATCCTGCCCCGCAGCTTCGGCGGATGCAACCCGCGCCGCAAGCCGCTCCAGGAAGCCGGCCTGGGCCAGCTGGAACGCCAGCCCGATCGCGGCCGCCACGCCCGTCGCATCGGCCGAGCCATGCGATTTCACCACCGTGCCGTTCAGCCCCAGGAACACCCCGCCATTCACCCGGCGCGGGTCAATGCGGCGTTGCAGCCGCCCCAGCGCACCCCGCGCCATCAGCGCGCCCAGCTTGGCCATCAGTGTCGAGGTCAGCGTCTGACGCAGAAGGTCGCCGACCAGACGGGCCGTTCCCTCGATCGCCTTCAGCGCGACATTGCCGGTAAAGCCGTCGGTCACGATCACGTCCACGCGGTCGGACAGGATGTCGGTGCCCTCGACAAAGCCGACATAATCGAAGCTTCCGGCCCCGGCGTGCTGGCCCAAGAGGGCGTGCGCCTCATGCAACTCGGCGCGGCCCTTATGTTCTTCGGTGCCGACGTTCAAGAGGCCGACACGCGGGCGCGCGATCCCAAGGCCGTTGCGGGCATAAGACGCGCCCATGAAGGCGTATTGCATCAGATCACGCGGCTCGGCCTTCACGTCGGCGCCCATGTCCAGCATGACGTTCATCTTGCCGGGGGTCGGCGTCGGAAAGAGGCTGGCGATGGCGGGGCGGTTCAGCCCGGGCATCTTGCGCAGGCGCAGCATCGACACCGCCATCAGCGCCCCGGTATTCCCGCACGACACCGCCGCGGCGGCCTGACCTTCACGAAGGGAATCGATGGCCGACCACATCGAGGTGCCCTGGCCGTGACGCATCACCTGGCTGGGCTTGTCCTCCATCGTGACCACACGCGCTGCATGGCGCAGCGTGATGCGCGCGGCAAGCGCGGGATTGCGCGCAAGCAAGGGCTGCAACACAGCCTCGTCGCCGTGGACGATCACGTCCAGCCGATCATGCTGTGCCAACGAGTCGACAAGACCGGCAACAACCGCTGCCGGTCCCCGGTCGCCACCCATGGCGTCCACCGAAATGACGACACGCTCGGCAGCCGTGGCAGACTCAGACGTGGGTCCGGTGGCCATGGGAACGTCGCGCGGGGCGTTGATTACGCCGCGTCCTCGTCCAGATCGACCTCACGCGCCATCGAGACGACTTCGCGCGAATCGTAGTGGCCGCAGGCGCTGCAGACGTGGTGCGGACGCTTCAGTTCGCCGCAGTTCGGGCAGTCGTTCGGGTTGGCGGCAACGAGGGCGTCATGCGCGCGGCGCATGTTGCGGCGGGATTTCGTGGTGCGGTTCTGCGGGACAGCCATGTCTCAACCTTTGGGCAGTGGGGACGGGAGGCCCCGGTTTTTCCTTGTTCTACAGCGGGTTGGCCGGCCGTTGGGCAATAGCCGACACCTGCTGCTTCACAGCTTGAATGAGGCGCGGAACATACTCGGATTCCGGGGCGGTGCAAGCCCCCATTTCGCAAGTGCCGGCGCCCGGCCAGGGGACGCCTATTCCGCGCCTTCGGGGTCGTTTCCGTCTTTTGCCGCAAGCCGTTCTGCCAGGCTGGCCAGGCCGGCAAAAGGCTTCAGCGCGGCCTCGGTCAGCGGCTCGGCGCCGGGCGGGGCCACCACCTTTTCCCCCAGTTCTGCGCCAGGGGCGCGGGGGTATTCCGGCAGGGCCAGGGCCAGCGCCTCGGCCGCGACGTCGGCAAGGTCGATGACTTCGGGCATGGGCTCGACGCTGTCATCCTCGGGCATTTCGGCCTCTTCGCCCTCGGGGTCGACATAGGCCGCGCTGTAGCGGCGCCGGACCGTATCCTCGATCCGGGCCGGCACCGGGGCCAGCGTGACAACGCAAGCCTGGTCTACGCGGGCCTGCAGTCTGGCCGTCAGCACCAGCTCGTCGCGGCCGTTCGGGGTGATCTCGCCGTCAAGATGCAGCTCTTGCAAGGCGATCAGGCCAAGGTCGCGCGCCAGGGCGGCGCGGGCCGTGCCGTCCGGGGCAAAACGGAATCGGGTCGGCTTGCGCGGGGAAAGCGCGGCGGTGCGGAACCGGGTGGGGCGGTCGGGGTCGGTCATTCGCGTGATCCAGTCGGGTAAGAGCAACGCCGGGGGCGGGTCCGGCGTTCCATTCTTGAACAGAGGCCTCTGCTTCTGTTATCCCGAACCCCAGGGGTTTTGAAGAACCCGTGTTCGGCCGGTTCGGCCCGACGATCAGAGGGTGAGGACAGGCATGGCATTCTACCGGTTGGCGCGCGCGGTCCTGGCGGCAGGGTCCGGTTGGCGCAAGGGCGGCCTCGTGCTGGTCCTTGGGGCGGGGCTGGCGGCCTGTTCGCCGGTGATCCGAAACCACGGCTATGTCCCGGCCGAGGACGAACTTGCGCTGGTCGAGGTCGGCGTCGACACGCGTGAGACGGTGGGCCAGAAGATCGGGCGTCCCTCGACCTCAGGCCTGCTGAACGACGAGGGCTGGTATTACGTGCAAAGCAAGTACCGCCACTTCGGCCCGCGAGAGCCGAAGGAGATCGAGCGTCAGGTGCTGGCCGTGACCTTCAACCAGTCTGGAACGGTCGAGAACATTGCCCGTTACGGGCTGGAGGACGGCAAGGTCGTCCAGATCTCGCGTCGGGTGACCGAGACGAACATCAAGGGCCTGACCCTGATCCAGCAGCTTCTGGGCAGCTTCGGCCGGCTTGATGCAGGGGGCCTTCTGGCGGACTGATCAGTCCGCCGGCTCGAATCGCAGGGCAACCCCGTTGATGCAGTAGCGCAGCCCGGTGGGCTTTGGCCCGTCGGGAAAGACGTGGCCAAGATGCGCCTCGCAGCGGTTGCAGTGCACCTCGGTCCGGCGCATGAACCAGCTGTTGTCGGACTGCTCGCCCACCATCTCGGCGTCTAGGGGGGCATAGAAGCTGGGCCAGCCGGTGCCGCTGTCGAACTTGGTGGCCTGATCGAACAGCGGCGCATCGCAGCAGATGCAGCGGAAGGTGCCGGGGGCCTTGGGGAAGTCATCGTGGGTGAAGGCGCGTTCGGTGCCATGCTTGCGGGTCACCTTGTAGGCGAGGTCCGAAAGCTGGGCCTGCCACTCGGCATCTGACTTGACGATCTTGTCCATGCGGGTCTCCTTTATGGGGTCAATCTAGGGCCTGGGGCCCCGGGGGAAAAGGGCGTGGAGCCGATCAGCAGGGGCGGAATGGTGGCGCGGCTGGCGCGGGGGCCGGGGGACATGGGTCGGGTCATGGCCCTGCGCGCCGCCTGCTTTCCCCGCGCCGGCGGGCAGGAAGCGGACGCCCAGGACGCGCTGTCGGCCCATGTGATGGTCGAAGCTGGGGGGGCGCTTCTGGGTTATTTCCGGGTCATGCTGTTCGGCTGGGGGGCGGGCCTGGCGCAGGGCTATGCGGCGCGATTCTATGATGTGGGGCCGCTGTCCGGCTATGCCCGCCCGATCGCCGAGATGGGCCGGTTCTGCCTGGCGCCGGGGGGCGTGCACCCGGATGTGCTGCGCCTGACCTGGGGGGCGATGGCGCGGCTGGTGGACGAGGGGCAGGCGGGGCTGCTGGTGGGCTGCACCTCGTTCCGGGGGGCGGATTGGCGGGCGCACCGGGCGGGGCTGGCTTTGCTGGCCGAGGAATTCGTCGGACCGGGCGCGCATCTTCCGGGGCGGAAGGCGGCGGAGGTGGTGGATTATCCCGCCCTCGTTGGCCCGGTGGGGGACCGGAGGGCGGCGCTGGCGGGGCTGCCGCCCTTGCTGCGGACCTATCTGGGGATGGGGGGCTGGGTCAGCGATCACGCGGTGGTGGACCGCGAGCTGGACACGCTGCATGTCTTTACCTGCGTCGAGGTGGACCGGGTTCCGGCGGCGAGGGCGGCCAGCTTGCGGGCCGTGGCGGGGTAGGTGTCCACGGTGGACAAATCGGGATAACTACGCAAAGACAAAGGCTTGCTTGCGGACGTTAAGGTTTTGTTCATCTGGATTCGGGACCGCAGGCGACAAGGAAATGCGCCGCTCAACCGCCGCCGTGGAGGGCTTTCACCCTGGCGCCGATGGCGTAGGCCTCGGCTTCGACCGCGTGATGGTCGCGGACGTAGCGCTGCGCAAAGCCCATCAGGCCCCAGCGGCGGAATTGTTCGATGTGCTCCACCTCATGCGCCCAGAGGGCGATGTTGTTTTCGGCGTTCCAGGGATTGGCGAAGGTGATCGTGTCGATGGTGGCGACGGCGGTCGCCTCGCCGTAGCGGATCGACAGGGACTGGAGGGTGGCATCCTGAGCTATGCCGGTGCGGTATTCGATGCTGTCGAGAAGATCAGCCGGATACCAGGCGAGAAGGGCCTGGCGGATCTGGGGCGGCATCGGCTGGGTGCCGGCGGCCCAGGCGGCGTCGCGGGACTGGACCAGCGCATTGGCAAGCGCGGCAGCGGCGAGGTCGAAGCCGGTTTCCAGGGCAATGCGGCCGGTCGCCCGCAATGGCAGGCTGGGGTCTTGCGCCAAGGCGGGGGCGGCGAGCAGGCAGAGGGCGAGGGCAAGGCGGCGCGGCATGAGGGCAGGGTGCCAAGGCGCGGGATCGGCTGCAACGGGGGCCGGGGTCCGGTGCCGCAAAGGTGACCGGCGCGCGGGGTGCCTTTGAAATTGAGCGCGTGCCGCGCAAGGCTTTTGTCTCGCGGTTTTGCGTGAAGAACGCAAAACCGCTCGGGGTTGCCTCCGGCGGGGATATTTGGGGACAGAAAATGGGGGAAGGCTGCCCCCTTGAACGGGGGCAGGTCTATCGGGTCAGGACCGGCCGCGACGTCCGCCGCGACGACCGGCGGCAGCTTGGCTTGCGGCGGCGGAGGCTTCGGCGAAGGTCATGCCGCCTTCGACCGCTTCCAGGACCTTGGCGAAGCGGATCCATTCGCCACCGTTCGCGTCATGGTTCATCAGGAAGTTGGCGGCGCGGATCGCTTCCATCTCTTGCTGGCGGACGGGGTTCATGATCGCGCTGGTCATGCCGGCGCCAATGGCCATCGGCAGGAAGGCTGCGTTGATGCCGTGGCGGTGCGGCAGGCCAAAGGAGATGTTCGAGGCGCCGCAGGTGGTGTTCACGCCAAGCTCTTCGCGCAGGCGGCGGACGAGGGCGAAGACCTGCTGGCCCGCCGATCCCATCGCACCGACCGGCATCACCAGCGGGTCGACGACGATGTCATGCGCCGGGATGCCGAAATCGGCGGCGCGTTCGACGATCTTTTTCGCGACGGCAAAACGGACATCAGGGTCTTCGGAAATGCCGGTGTCGTCGTTCGAGATCGCCACGACCGGCACGTTGTACTTTTTCACCAGCGGCAGGACGAGTTCAAGGCGGTGCTCTTCGCCGGTCACGGAGTTCAGGAGCGGGCGGCCTTCGCAGGCCATCAGGCCGGATTCCAGGGCGCCGGGGACCGACGAGTCGATGCAGAGCGGCACGTCGACGGTCTGCTGGATGATTTCGATCAGCGCCTTCATCAAGGGCGGCTCGACAAAGTTGTTGTCGGCGTAGCGCGGGTCGGTGGCCATCTTGTTGGTGAAGACCGCGCCCGAGTTCACGTCAAGGACCGTTGCGCCGCAGGCGACCTGTTCCAGCGCGTCCTTGATGACCGTCTCGAAATTGCCGGCTTCCAGTTCCGCCGCCAGCTTCTTACGGCCGGTGGGGTTGATGCGTTCGCCGATCACGCAGAAGGGCTCGTCAAAGCCGATGATGACGGTTTTCGTTTTGGATTCTATGACGGTACGGGTCATTCTTTATACTTTCCTTTAAGCGGTGGCAGAGGCCGGAACGCCCGAGGCGCCGCCGTTTTCGGTGACCCACTGGGCATTGGTCTTGATGCCGCCGAGGGGGAAGAAATGGACCTGTTCGATGCCGAAGCCCGGGTTCGCGGCCTTGTGGGCGGCGAGGCCTTCCAGGATCTCGGTCGGCTCGTAGGGCAGGAGGAGCTTGGTCACGTCCATCGCGCGCTTTTGCAGCACGCGGAGCGAGGGGCCGACACCGCAGGCGATGGCGAACTTGATCAGCGTTTGCAGCTTGGCCGGGCCGGCGATGCCGATGTGGACGGGAAGCTTGACGCCTTCGGCGGCGAGGCGGTTGACCCAGTCGATCACCGGCTTCGCCTCGAAGCAGAACTGGGTGGCCATGGCCATCTGCGCGTCGGTGCGCTCAGTGAAGGCGGATTTCCAGCGGGCGGCTTCCATGACCATGCGGTCGGACCCATCGGGGTCGATGTCCTTGTTGCCCTCGGGGTGGCCTGCGACGTGCAGGCGCTTGAAGCCGGTAAAGGCACCAGATTCAAGGAGTTGCATCGAGGTGCTGAAGTCGCCCACGGGCTGCGCGACACCACCGGCGAGGAGCAGGCCCTGCTGGACGCCCACGTCCTTGTAGCGCGCGATCCAGTCCTGCAGCGTGGCCCGGTCCTTGATGATCCGCGCCGGAAAGTGCGGCATCACGTCAAAGCCTTCGTCCCCGATGCGCTTGGCGGTCGCGACCATGTCCTCGATCGGGGTGCCGTCGATATGGGCGATGTAGACGCGGGTGCCGGTGGGAAGGATGTCGCGGAAGCTGTCCACCTTTTCGGCGGTGCGGGGCATGACCTCGATCGAGTAGCCCTTGAGGAAGGTCTCCAGCGACCCGGTGGTGGGGGCGGCCTCTTCCTTGCGGCGGAAATTGAACAGGGCCATCACGGTCTCCTTGAGGGTGGAAGGCGGGGGGAGGGTCATGAGGTCAGGCCTTGGCCCAGCCTTCGGCGTCGATCAGCGTTTTCAGGCGGGCGGTGTCGAACTCGGCCTCAAGCTTTGCGGCATAGTCTGCGGCGATGGTGTCCGGCTCGCCGTCGAGGTCGGCGACGACGACCTTGCGCCATTCGGCAAGATAGGCGTCCGCGTCCTTGGCGCCGATCTTCATGGCGCAGCGGTCGATGGCCTGTTCGAAACGCTCGGTCAGTTGCACCTTGGAGCCGCGCCGGCCCTTGCCGACGATGACCTGTGCCGGAATGTCGCGCCAGTAGACGACGGTGATCTCGGCCATTGCGGTGATTCCCTTTGACTGGTTGCCCCAACAGATAGTCGTGCGATCCCGACAGGCAGTGTCGGATTTCGACATGGCGAGCGATGGATGCGACCCGCCGCCCTGCCGCGATCGCTTAGCACGGTCGGGGCCGGCAGGCGATGGGAGGGCGTGCGAAGAATGTTCATGCAGATCATGCGCGGCGTCGAACGTGCCGACGCCCGGGCATCCTGCGCTTGCGCGGGGGGGCGAAGGCGACTAGTTTTGGCGATAACCACAGATGGAGGGCGGATATGACGCCCGAGCGTCCCCAAAGGGCGGACGCGACTGACGCGCCGGTCGAGACGCCCAGGGATGCTGCGGCAACCGTCTCCCGCGCAGATGACCCGTCGGCCCTTTCCGACCCAGGGTCGGCCCCGCTTTATGCGGCGCTTGACCTTGGGACCAACAGTTGCCGGATGCTGATTGCCCAGCCCAAGGGCAGTCAGTTCGTGATCGTCGACAGCTTTTCCAAGACCGTCCAGCTGGGCGTCGGTCTGGAGGCGACGGGTCGGCTGTCGCGCTCGTCAATGGGGCGAACGATCCAGGCGTTGCGGATTTGCGAAAAGAAGCTGGAGAAGAACGGCGTGCGCCGGATGCGGCTGGTGGCGACCGAGGCCTGCCGTCGGGCCCGCAACGCGCGCGATTTCCTGCGCCAGGTGCGGCGCGAGACCGGGCTGGCGCTGGAGATCATCACTCCGGAGGAAGAGGCGCGGCTGGCGGTGATCTCTTGCGCGCCTTTGGTCAATGCCTCGACCGAGCAGCTTCTGGTGGTGGATATCGGCGGCGGATCGACCGAGTTGGTGTGGATCGACCTTTCTGCCGTGGCCCCAGCGGATCGGGCCCGGGCGATCATGCGGCTGCACATGGGCTTTGACGCGCAGGGTGAGGGCGCGGTGGCGCGGGTGGTGGACTGGATCAGCGTTCCCCTGGGGGTGGCGACGCTGAAGGACCAGTTCATCGACGTGGACGACGACGCGGCGCGGTTTGCGCTGATGAGTTGGTTCTTCGAGGAGAACCTGGCCAGTTTCAGCCCCTATAACGCGCAGAACCCGCGCGAAGGGTTTCAGATCATCGGCACCTCGGGCACGGTGACGACGGTGGCTGCGTCCTTCCTGAACCTGAAACGCTATGACCGGACCAAGGTCGACGGGTTGCAGATGACCAGCGACCAGATCGACCTGGTGATCCGGGAATATCTGGCGCTTGGGCCCGAGGGGCGGCGGACCGACCCCCGGATCGGTCGCGACCGCCATTCGCTGATCATGTCGGGCGCGGCGATCCTGCAGGCTCTGATGCGGATCTGGCCCACGGACCGCTTGTCGGTGGCCGACCGGGGGCTTAGGGAGGGGCTTCTTTATGCGCAGATGAGCGCGGATGGCGTGCTGGAAGACGGGCCCTACACATGAACGACAAGCCGAATTCGGGCAAGAACACCTCAGGCCGGGGCCAGCGCGAACTGCGGGTGCGGGTGAAAACTGCCAAGGGACGCAAGCTGTCCTCGACGCTGTGGCTGGAGCGGCAGTTGAACGACCCTTATGTGCAGCAGGCCAAGCGCGAGGGCTATCGCGGCCGGGCGGCCTACAAGATCCTGGAATTGGACGACCGCTATGGCTTTCTGAAACCGGGGGCGCGGGTCGTGGACCTGGGCTGCGCGCCGGGCGGCTGGTGCCAGGTGGCGGTGGCGCGGGTCAATGCGCTGGGGCAGAACCCGAAAAAGCCGCAGGGCACGGTGCTGGGCGTGGACCTGCAAGAGGTGGAGGCGATCGCGGGGGCCGAGATTCATCAACTGGATTTCCTTGCCGACGACGCGGACGAAAAGGTGAAGGGCTGGCTTGGTGGCCGGGCCGATGTGGTCATGTCGGACATGGCGGCGGCTGCAAGCGGGCACAAGGCGACCGATCACTTGCGGATCGTGGCGCTGGTCGAGGCGGCGCTGGCCTTCGCCTTCGACGTGCTGGAGGACGGCGGCACCTTTGTGGCCAAGGTGCTGGCCGGCGGGGCCGAGAACGAGATGCAGACCATGCTGAAGCGCAACTTCCGCAAGGTGGCGAATGTTAAGCCGCCCGCCAGCCGGTCGGACAGTTCCGAAAAGTTCGTCGTGGCGATGGGCTTCCGCGGGCGCGAGGTCGCGGGCGGGGTTGGGTCCGACGCGCCGGAGTGACGCCATGCTTGTGTGACGCTAGCGAGGCGTGACGAAGTCATCGACGAGCGGTGGTTGTGCCTCCTCGTGCGACTTCGTCTTCTCGTCGGGGGGCGATCCGTCCAAAGATGGGGAAAATTCTAATGAAAAAGGCGCCCGAAGGCGCCCTGTTTTCACGAAGTGCCGGGGTCAGCCGCCCCAGGTGCGGACCGGGCCGCAATCCATGTGCACGAAGTTCGACCGCGAGTATTTGCCGACACCACCCGAGGCGCAGGCCGCGGCCGCCTTGGCCATCTGCCCGACCGAGCGCGACTTGAGCCGCAGGTCGGCCGCCTGACCCTTCATGTGTAGCGAGTTGCGGGCAACACCGCTGGACTTCGAGCGCAGCATCGCGTTGGTCTTGGGGCTGCGGTAGCCCGAGAGCAGCATGTAGGGTTCGCTGACATCCATCAGCCGGTGCGAAGCCGCCATGATGTCGATGGCGCGCAGATCGATCTTCGTCGTGTCATCCGTGCGCCAATCGCGCATGAAGTGGTTGATTTCCTTGACAACCTCGGGGATGTACTCACCCTCGATCCAGTAGATCGTGTCCATGCTTTCGCCGGTTCGACCCGAGTACATGCGGATGCGGCGGATGTCGCCTGCGCCCTTGAGCAGCCCGAAGGCCTGGGTATAGGTCGGTGCCGCGACCAGGGCGGTTGCCGCGAAGGCACCAAGAAGGCCGCGCCGCGAAACGCCGATAAGCTTGCTGTCCGTCATTCTAACGCCTGTCCCCGTAGCTGTCTTCGACTGCCTTAGCGCAGCTCTCGTGCAACTTCTTCCCCAAGTGCAGCGATGTTATTGCACAAGTCGAATCGAAGCCCAAGCACCGTTTGCCCGCCGGTTCCGACCATCACCTTGAATCGGCAAATTTTTGCTGAACGCGGGCGAAACCCGCCAACTGTGGTTCCGGTGCATCGAATTCGACCGGACTGTCGCGAAATGCACAACAATGCTTGGGGCAAAGGCCTTAGCGACGGGTTTGTGAATGGACAGGGGCGCGGCTTTCACGATTAGATGAGGCAAACGCCAAGTGATTGAGAACGGGGGCTGAATGTCTGTCTGTGCTGTGCCGGGAAGCCGCGTCCGGTCCGCCCTGCTGTCGCTTTCGCTGCTTGCCGCGCTGGTTCCAGGCGCCGTGGCAGCCCAGCCCCAGGCCTTTACCCAGTCCCTTGCCGCCAGCGCCTCGGGCGAGCCGGCGATTGCCGATTGGTACCGGGGGACGGGATTCCGGACACTCTGGACCGGCCCGGCGGATGCGGAACGGCGCGCGGCTTTGCTCGCGGCGTTGGCGGCGGCGGACCTGCATGGTCTGCCCCGGGCGCGCTATGACGCGGCGGCGCTGACGGCGGCGCTGGCCGCGGCCGAAACCGAGGCGGACCGCGGCCGGATCGAGGTCGAGCTGACGCGCGCCTATCTGGCCTGGGCCGGCGACCTGACGGCGGGCGCGTTGACCGCGACCAAGGTGGACGGCGGCATCCTGCGCGATGTCCCGCGCCCCGAGCCGCAGATTCTGTTGCAGCGGATCGCCGGGGGTGACCCGCAGGCGGTGCTGGCGGGCCTTTTGCCGACCTCTCCGATCTATGTGCAGCTGATGAAGGCGAAGCTGGACCTGGAGGCCGTGATCGCCGCCGGTGGCTGGGGCGAGGCCCTGGCGATGGTGCCCCTGGAACCTGGTGCGACGGGGCCCGAGGTCGTGGCGCTGCGCGACCGGCTGGTGCGGATGGGCTATCTTTCCGCCACCGCCTCGGCCGCATATGACGGGGCGTTGCAGGCTGGGGTGCAGCGGTTCCAGCTGAACCACGGGCTGGTCGCCGATGGCGTCCTGGGCGAGGGCACGATCGAAGAGCTGAACCGCGCCCCGGAAGAGCGGCTGCAGTCGGTGATCGTCGCGCTGGAGCGGGAACGCTGGATGCACATCGACCGCAGCGTGCGGCACATCTGGGTGAACCTGCCGGACTTCAAGGCCAAGATCCTGGACGAGGGCCGGACGATCTTTGAAACCCGGGTGGTGATCGGCAAGAACGTCCCCGACCAGCGCAGCCCGGAATTCTCGGACGAGATGGAGCATATGGTGATCAACCCCTCATGGGGGGTGCCGCGGTCGATCATCGTCAAGGAATACCTGCCGCTTTTGCAGAAGAACCCCAATGCGGTGGGCCATTTGCAGGTGCTGGACCGGCGCGGGCGCGTGGTGCCGCGGGGGTCGGTCAACTTTGCCGCCTACAACGCGCGGAACTTCCCTTACGGGTTGCGGCAGCCGCCCTCGGACGCGAATGCGCTGGGGAAGGTGAAGTTCATGTTCCCGAACCCGCACAACATCTACCTGCATGATACGCCGTCGAAATCCCTGTTCGACCATGACGTGCGCGCCTATAGCCACGGCTGCATCCGGGTGGCCGATCCCTTCGACCTGGCGCATGAGCTGCTGTCCTGGCAGGTCGACGATGCCGAAGGCGAGTTCGAGACGGCACTGGACACGGGCAAGGAAACCACGGTGAAGCTGAAGCAGCATCTTCCGGTGCATCTGGTCTATTTCACCGCCTATCCCGACGCGCGCGGGCGCATCAGCTATCGCCGCGACGTCTATGGCCGCGATGCTGCCCTGTTCGAGGCGCTGTCGGCGGCCGGGGTGGAACTGCCGGGCGTTCAGGGGTAAGTCTGGGCGGGAAAAGCCGACCGGAGGTCACATGCCCCACACGATCCGCGAGATTGCCCTTGCGCTGGGGGCCGAAGCCGAGGGCGACCTGGACCTGGGCGTCACCGGCGCGGCCGAGCCGCAGGCGGCGGGGCCGGACCAACTCGCGCTGGCGATGGACCCGCGCTATGCCGACGGGATCGCCAAGGGGCAGGCCCGGGCGGCGGTGGTCTGGCCGGGGGCCGACTGGCGCGCGATGGGACTGAAGGCGGCGATTTTCGCGCCACGGGGCCGGCTGGCGATGGCGGGGCTGACGCGGCTGCTTGATCCGGGGCCGGATCTTGCGCCGGGAGTGCATCCTTTGGCGGTGGTCGACCCCTCGGCCAGCCTGGGCGAGGGCGCGGCGGTGGGTCCCTTCGTGGTGATCGGCCGCGATGTGCGGATCGGGCCGGGCGCACGGATCGCAAGCCATGTGTCCATCGCGGAAGGCGCGCGGATCGGGGCCGAGGCGTTGATCCTGCAAGGCGCGCGGATCGGGGCGCGGGTCACCATCGGCGACCGCTTCATCTGCCAGCCGGGCGCGGTGATAGGCGCGGATGGGTTTTCCTTTGTCACCCCGGAAAAGTCGGGGGTCGAGGAGATCCGCGAGACCTTGGGCAGCCGCGCGGAAATCAAGGACCAGACCTGGACGCGGATCCATTCACTTGGCGCCGTAACCATCGGGGATGATGTGGAAATCGGCGCGAATGTCTGCATTGATCGGGGCACGATCCGGGATACCGTGATCGGGTCGGGGACCAAGCTGGATAACCTGGTCCATATTGGCCACAACGTGCAAGTCGGGCGCGATTGTCTGCTGTGCGGCCAGGTCGGCATCGCAGGCAGCGCGCGGATCGGCGACCGGGTGGTGCTGGCGGGGCAATGCGGGGTCAATGACAACATCTTTGTCGGCGATGACGTGATCGCGGGCGGGGCCACAAAGATCTTTACCAACGCCCCGGCCGGTCGCGTCCTGCTGGGCTATCCGGCGGTGAAGATGGAGACGCATGTCGAGATCCAGAAGGCGCTGCGCCGCCTGCCGCGACTGGCGGGCCGGGTTGCCGCGCTGGAAAAAGGACCGGAGCCGGAGGCGGACTGAGTGACGGACCGGGCAGAGATCGAAGCAGCGGTGATCGAGATTCTGGCGCGGCAACTGCTGTTGCCGCCGGGTGAGGTCGCGCCGGAGGCACGGGTCGAGGATCTGGGGCTGGACAGCCTTGGCAAGGTCGAGGCGATATTTGCGCTGGAGGAACGCTTTGACATCAGCGTGCCCTTCAACGCCAACGAACCCGACCAGCCGGATTTCGATTTCTCTAGCGTGCCCAGCATAGTTGCCGGGGTCGAACGGTTGATCGCCGCGACATGAGGCGGGTTGTCATCACCGGCATCGGCACGGTGAATGCCCTGGCGCTGGACGTGCCGGGAACCTTTGCCGCCTTTCGGGACGGTCGGACGGCCATCGGCCCACTGGGGTTCCGCGATGCGGAGCGGCTGACGATCCGGGTCGGCGCGGAAATCCGGGATTGGGACGAGGGGCGGTTTACCCCTTCGGAGCAGGCCCTGTACGACCGGGTCACGCAATACGCGCTGGTCGCGGGGGCCGAGGCCCTGGCGATGGCGGGGCTGGTCGGCCCGCTTGGACCTAGGGCCGGGGTGATCCTGGGCACGGCGGCTGGCGGCATCCGCACCTGGGAGGACAGCTATCGCGCGGTGTTCGCCGAGGGGAAGAACCGCGTGCCGCCCCTGGTGGTGCCGCGGTTGATGCACAATGCCGCCGCCTCGCATCTGTCGATCCGGCATGGGGCGGGGGGGCCGGTCCTGTCGGTCTCCTCCGCCTGCGCCAGTGCGAACCATGCGCTGGGGCTGGCCTTGCAGCAGATCCGGGCGGGGGCGGCCGATGTGATGCTCGCGGGCGGGTCCGAGGCGATGCTGTGTTTCGGCGGCGTGAAGGCCTGGGAGGGGCTGCGCGTGCTGTCGCCCGACATGTGCCGGCCGTTTTCGCTGGGCCGCAAGGGCATGGTGATCGGCGACGGGGCCGGTGTCCTGGTGCTGGAGGCCGAGGACCATGCCCGCGCGCGCGGGGCGCCGGTGCTGGCGGAACTGGCGGGGTTCGGGATGACAGCCGATGCGGGCGACATCGTCGCGCCCGACCCCGAAGGTGCCGCGCGGGCGATGCGGGCGGCGCTGGCGGATGCGGGGCTGGGGCCGCAGGAGGTGGGCTATGTCAACGCGCATGGCACCGGGACGCTGCTGAACGACCGCAGCGAGACGCGGGCGCTCCGGGCGGTCTTTGGCGAGGCACCGCCGCCGGTCAGTTCCACCAAGGCGATGCATGGTCACGCCATTGGCGCGACGGGCGCGCTGGAGGCGATTGCCTGCGTCATGGCGCTGCGCGAGGGGCTTTTGCCGCCGACGGTCGGGTTTCAGGCCCCGGACCCGGATTGCGCGCTGGATGTGGTGGCCAATGTTGCGCGGCCGGCGCGGGTTGAAGCGGCGCTGTCGAATGCCTTTGCCTTTGGCGGGCTGAACGCGGTGCTGGCGCTGCGGCGGGCCTGAAACGGAAAGGGCCGGCCCCTTTCGGAGCCGGCCCCTGCTGCCCATAGGGCAGAGTTATTCGTTCGCCGGCGCTGCGCCTTCGGCCGGAGCCGCAGCCGCCGCAGCGGCATCTGCCGCGTCATTGGCCGCGTTCACCGCATCAAGACCGGCGGTGAAGCCCTTGAGCGACATGGTAAGTTTCACCGTCTCGTCCGGGGCGACGAAGGGGACGATGGTCAGCGTCGCATTGGCGCCGTTCTTCAGCTGGGCCACTTCCTCAGCAGTAAAGCCAAGCCGGGAGACGCAGCCGATCTGGGTGCAGAAGGTGAAGGGATAGGCCTTTGGCGCGGCGGTGTCGATCTGCAGCTGCATCCCGGCGGTCAGCAGGGTTTCCAGCGGCGCGATGAAGGTGGCACCGGCAGCGGCGGGGCTGTTGGCGCTTTCGGGCAGGCCGAAGATGGTGAATTCGGCCACCGAATTGCCGGCCTCGTCCTTCAGAAGCTGGTAAAGCTGGCAGGGATCGGCCCCGGTTTCGGTGCGGACGCAGCGCTGCTCCCAGGCATCGAACGTGGCGGCCGTGTAGTTGCTGCCCACGCCGTCGCCGCCAACCTCGGTCCCCATGGAGAGGCCGCCCGCATCGGCCGTCGGTTCCGCCGCCGTCTCTGCGGCTGGAGCCTCACCCTCGGCCGGGGCTTCGGCGTCCTGCGCCAGCAGCGGGGTGGACATCAGCGCCAGGATGAGGGTCAGCGCGGTGGTTGTGGTCTTTGCCATTCGAGACAATTCCTTCGGTCGATATGCTGGCCGGTCTCTAGCACGCCGACCGGGCCAAGTCAGGTGCGAAAAGCATGATGGGCACCCTTATGCCGGGCGCCGCGACCAATGAAAAAGGGCCGGAAGGACCGGCCCTTTTCGGATGTCGTTTTTTGCTCCCTGTCGGACTGGCCGACTTCATGGAACCGGACGCTACGGCGGATTCGTGATGCGGTCAACGGGATTCTGGTGGCGGGGCGCAGGTTGCAGGGCGCAAAAAAAGCCGCGCCTTTTCAAGGGCGCGGCCAGTTCAACAGGGAGGAAGTCACCATCGGACCGAACCCAAGTCACGACCCGATGCGATCAGTCTGGCACCGGTGGGTTAATTTTGTATGTTGGTTCCGAGTGGCGGCCTGACCGCCCAGGTTGAGTTACGGGGGCGGATGTGACGGATCAGGCAGACAGCATCTTCGTGGGCGGCGGTGGCGAGGGTTATGGGACCCCCCAGCGCCTGCTGCTGAAATACGGCAACCGCCACGGGCTGATTGCCGGGGCGACGGGCACCGGCAAGACGGTGACGCTGCAGATCCTGGCCGAAGGCTTTTCGGCCGCAGGGGTTCCAGTCTTTCTGTCGGACGTGAAGGGCGACCTGTCGGGGATCGCGGCCACTGGCCTGGCCAGCCACAAGCTGCACGAGCCGTTTACCAAACGCGCGGCCCAGATCGGGCTGGACCTGCAGTATCGGGCTTTCCCGGTCATTTTCTGGGACCTCTTTGGCGAGAAGGGCCACCCGGTCCGCGCCACGGTCGAGGAGATGGGGCCGCTGCTGTTGTCGCGCCTGCTGGAGTTGAGCGAGCCGCAGGAGGGCGTGCTGAACGTGGCCTTCCGGCTGTCCGACGAAGAAGGGCTGGCGCTGTTGGACCTGAAGGACCTGCAGGCGTTGCTGACCTTTGTCGCCGAGAACGCCGAAGAGATCTCGGGTCGCTATGGGCTGGTCTCGAAGGAATCGGTGGGCGCGATCCAGCGGCGGCTTCTGGTGCTGGAGAACCAGGGCGCGGCGGCGCTGTTCGGCGAGCCGGCGCTTGACCTGGCCGACCTGATGACGGTGACGCCGGAAGGGCTGGGGCGGATCAGCATCCTTGCGGCGGACAAGCTGATGAACTCGCCCCGGCTTTACGCGACTTTCCTGTTGTGGCTTTTGTCGGAACTGTTCGAGGCGCTGCCCGAGGTGGGCGACCCGGACAAGCCGAAGCTGGTGTTCTTCTTTGACGAGGCGCATCTGCTGTTCGACGACGCCCCCAAGGCGCTGATTTCCAAGGTGGAACAGGTGGCGCGGCTGATCCGGTCAAAGGGGGTGGGGGTCTATTTCATCACCCAGAACCCGGCCGACGTGCCCGACACGATCCTGGGCCAGTTGGGCAACCGGGTGCAGCACGCGCTGCGGGCCTTTACCGCCAAGGACCAGAAGGACCTGGCCAAGGCAGCCGAGACCTACCGGCCGAACCCGCGCTTTGCCATCGACGAGGCGATCCGCGATGTCGGCACCGGCGAGGCGGTGACCTCGCTGCTGGAGGCCAAGGGGATACCCGGCGTGGCCGAACGCACTCTGGTGCGGCCGCCGTCCAGCCAGCTTGGCCCGATTGACGAGGCGGGCCGGGCGGCGGTGATGGCATCGTCGCCCGTGCAGGGGAAATACGACCAGGTCCTGGACCGGGAAAGCGCCTGGGAAAAGCTGCGCGCCAGGGCCGAGGCTGCCGCGCGCGAGGCCGAGGCCGAAGAGCAGGCGGCCAAGGACAAGCGCGAGTTCGAGCGGGCCCGGCGCTATGACGGCAAGGGCTACGCCGAGGAAAAGCCCAAGCGCAGCTCGGGCAGCCGGTCGGATTCGGTCGGGACGGCCTTTGCCAAAAGCTTTGCCCGCCAGTTGGGCACGCGGTCGGGGCAAGCCCTGGTCCGCGGCATCCTGGGGTCGATCTTCGGCAAGAGGTAACGCGATCTTAACCGCTGCAGATCAGGATCGACGCCATGTCGATGATGCAGCCCGTCACCTCGCAGCAGTTCCTGACCGAGCTTTTCAGCTCGCAAGCTGCCGCGACCGGGGCGGTGATCCGCCGCAATGCCCGGGACGTGGACCGCTTCGTCGGACGTGAGGCGTTTCTTGCCGAAATGCGCCGGCGCGGGTTCACGGTGGTGGAAAACGCCGGGCAACTGGTGGTGTTCTGCAACCGCGAACCGATCCGCCGGCTGACCTGACGCCGATTTCCGACCGGAAATCGGGCCGGAAACCGTTCGGTTTCCGGTTCCGCCCGGTGACAGCGCGCGCGAAATCGGATCATCCTCGGCCGGACGATTCCCGGGAGGATGGAATGAAACGCTCACGTATCAACGACATCATGCGCGCGGCGGATGATCTGATTCGCCACCACGGCTTTGTGCTGCCGCCCTTTGCCTATTGGTCGCCGGATGAGTTCAAGGCGCGCACCGATGCCGGGGCCATCGTCGAGACGCGGATGGGGTGGGACATCACCGATTACGGCCAGGGCCGGTTCGACGAGATGGGGCTGTTCCTGTTCACCCTGCGCAATGGGCGGCTGGCCGACCTGCAGCGCGGCGGCGGCATGTGCTATGCCGAAAAGCTGCTGATCAGCCGGCAGGACCAGCTAAGCCCGATGCACACCCATGTCATCAAGGCCGAGGACATCATCAACCGCGGCGGCGCGACCCTGGTGGTGGAGCTTTATGGCAGCGACGACCAAGGCAAATTCGCCAGTGACAAGGGCGGCGTGGTGCGCTGCGACGGGATCGAACGGGCCTACAAGCCGGGCGAGAAGCTGCGCTTTGCGCCGGGGGAAAGCGTGACGCTGATGCCGGGCGACTGGCATGCCTTCTGGGGCGAGGGCGGCGACGTACTGATCGGTGAGGTTTCGACCGTGAACGACGACCTGACCGACAACATCTTCCGCGAGCCGATCGGGCGCTTTGCCGAGATCGAGGAGGACGAGGCCCCCTGGCATCTGTTGGTCAGTGATTACGACCGCTGGCTGGTCTGACGCCAAAGCCGGAATTGAAAAGGGGCGCCGCGGGGCGCCCCTTTGTCATTTCGGCAGGCTGCCTCAGTTCTCGGGCGGGCAGGCGCCGTTGACAAGTGCGGTCTTGCAGACCGGGGCGGTCGTGGCCGGTGCAGCCGGCGCAGGGCTTGCCGGGGCAATTGCCGGCGCGACCGCGGGCGCGGCAGCCGGGACAGCCGGGGCCGCGGTGATCGTCGGCGGCGGCAGGACCTTCAGCGCCGGCACGGCACCGGCTGGCACGACAACCTCGGCCTTGGGCTTGGCGGTGGCCTTCGGCGCGGGCGGTTTCGGGATATACAGGCCCTTCGGCATCTCGCCCGAGGCGGTCAGCACGATCACCTTTTCGCCACCCGTGAGGCGACCGTAAAGGTCCATCACGTCCTGGTTGATCATGCGGATGCAGCCCGACGAGGCATTGCGGCCGATCGATTTCCACTCCGGCGTGCCGTGGATGCGGTAGCCGTAGTCCTTGCCGCCCGAGGTCAGGTAGATCGCGCGCGCGCCCAGAGGGTTGGTCGGGCCGCCCGGCTGGCCCTTGGCCCATTTCGCCAGCTTCGGATCGCGGGCGATCATCTCTTGCGGGGGGGTCCAGGTCGGCCAGGGCTTCTTGTCGGCGACGATCGCCTCGCCCGACCATTCGAACCCGGCGCGGCCAACGGAAATGCCGTAGCGGATCGCCTTGTTCTTGCCGACGACGTAATACAGCAGGCGGGTCTTGGGGTTGATGATGATCGTGCCGACGGGCTGGTCGGTCTCGTACGCGACGACCTGGCGGCGGTGGGTTTCGGGGATTTCGTCGACGGGCAGGGCGGGAATTTCGATCCCGGCATCCATCTTGGCGACGTAGACATTCTCGTCCGTCTTGGGCAGGGGTTGGCTGGTCGAGGTGCTGAGCGTCGGGTCGACGCATGCCGCCAAAGCGGCAAGGGCGACCAGGGCAGAGGTCTTGCGGACCAGGGCGGGTACGGTAAGGCGCATTCGGAAAACTCGCTTTCGTGCAGCCCGCTGGCCGACAAGCCCCGGGAAAACTTTCCGTGACGGTAGCTTAGCGCCGCCTCTGCGTCAAACCGTGGCAGGGGCGGCGAGTGATCACGGGCGCGTGAAAACCTTGCGAATCCCAAGCATGCGTTGCCGATTCAGCACGGGTTCCCGCCACAAATGCCCTTGGCCCTAGCCGGCGGCGACGGCATCGACCTCGACCAGAAGGCTGGGCGAGGCCAGGCCGGCGACGATCAGCAGCGTGGCGGCGGGGGGTGCGGCATCGCCCACCCAGGCATCGCGGCAGGTGCGGTAAGTCGCCACCGCCTCGGGCGTGTTCGGCACCAGGTAGACGGTGATCTTCATCAGGTTCTCGCGCCCCATCCCGGCCGCTGCCAGCGCGCGGTCGACATTCGCAAGCGCGGTGTCCAGCTGCGCCGCCAGCCCCTCGGCCAGGGTGCCGTCGGGGTGGATGCCGATCTGGCCCGAGATTTCCAACCGCTGTGTCGCGCCTTCGGCCAGGGCGAGTTGGCTGTAGCGCGAGGCGGGTTTCGGCATCGTGTCGGGGGTCCAGCGCCGGAGCATCAGGTCACCGCCGCGCGTTGCTTGAACTCGGGCTTGTCCCAGGTGCCATAGTCCATGATCCGGGCCAGCACGCTTACGGCGCGGGCGACGTCGTCCTCGTCGATGTAAAGCGGCGTGAAACCGAAGCGCAGGATGTCGGGCGCGCGGAAGTCGCCGATCACGCCCTCGGCGATCAGGGCCTGCATGATGGCATAGCCCTCGGGGTGGCGGAAGCTGACCTGCGACCCGCGCATCTGGTGCGAGCGAGGGGTGGCCAGTTGCAGCATCGGCGCGCGGCTTTCCACGCCCCTGATGAACTGGTCCTGCAGGCGCAGGGATTGGGCGTGAACCTCTGCCAGGTCGATCCCCTCCCACACCTCAAGTGCTGCCTCCAGCGCGGCCATCTGCAAGACGGGCGGGGTGCCGACGCGCATCCGCTCGATCCCCTGACCGGGGCGGTAGGAGAGGTCGAAGGCGAAGGGGGCCTCATGGCCCAGCCAGCCGGACAGGGCAGGGCGCGCGGTTGCGGCATGGCGGGGGGCGACGTAGATGAAGGCCGGGCCGCCGGGACCGGAGTTCAGGTACTTGTAGGTGCAGCCCACCGCGAAATCGGCCTTTGCGCCGGCCAGGTCCACCGGAAGCGCGCCGGCGCTGTGGGCCAGGTCCCACACGGTGATCGCCCCCATCTCATGCGCGCGGCGGGTGATGTCGGCCATGTGGTGGCGGCGGCCGGTGCGGTAGTCGACCTCGGTCAGCATGACGACGGCAACGGTATCGTCGATGGCGGCCATCGCCTCTTCGGGGGCGACGGTTTTCAGGCGGTACTGGCCGCCCAGGGTGCGGCACAGCCCTTCTGCCATGTAAAGGTCGGACGGGAAGTTGCCGGTGTCGGACAGGATCACGCGGCGCTTGGGGTTCATCTCCAGCGCCGAGGCGAGGGCCTGATAGACCTTGATCGACAGGGTGTCCCCCAGAACGACAGTCCCGGCCTCGGCCCCGATCAGGCGCGCGATGCGGTCGCCCAGGGCGCGGGGCTGCGCCATCCAGCCGGCCTTGTTCCAGCCGCGGATCAGCAGTTCGCCCCATTCCTGCGTCACCGCCCTTTCAACCCGCGCCGGCGCGGTCAGCACCATGGGCCCAAGCGAGTTGCCGTCCAGGTAGACGACGCCTTCCGGCAGGTGAAACTGGGCCTTGGTGGCGGCGAAATCGATGGGCATGGCGGTCTCCTTCCCCGGTGTTATCGGGGGTTCGGGGCGGCTTGCCAAGTGGTTGCGCCCAGGGCCGGGCTGGTGTTGGATCGGGACGGGGGGCCAAAGATGCCGAAGTTCCTGACCGAGATCGACATTCCGCCCAGTTGGCTTGCCCTGCATGTGCTGGCGGCCTGGGTCCTGGGGCTGCTTTCGCCCGCCCTGTTCGGGGCGGCGGGGGATTGGCTGGGCCTGGGCCTGGTTGCGCTTGGGGCCGCGCTGATGCTGGCGGCCGTCTTTCAGATGGCACGGGCGCGGACCACGGTGATCCCCCGGCGCAACCCCTCGTCCCTGGTGACGGGCGGGGTCTTTGGCTGGTCGCGCAATCCGATCTATCTGGCCGATGCGCTGATCCTGCTGGGTGCGATCCTTTGGCTGGATGCGGTGCTGGCGCTGCCCTTGGTCGCAAGTTTCGTCTGGCTGATCCAGACCCGCTTCATTCGCGACGAAGAGGCGCGGCTGACCCTGGCCTTCGGGCCGGAGTTCGATCTTTGGGCTGCGCGGACCCGCCGCTGGCTGGGTCGCAAATGACCATGCTGCACGGCGGAAAAAGTAGGGTTTGAAATATTGTTGCGCAATGTTAAGTGCAGCGAACAGTTTATGCCGGCTTTGGGCAGGATCGGGGGACTTAGGTGAAGATCGGAGCACTGACAGAGGTATTCCCGGGCGAGAACCGGGTGGCCATGACGCCGGATTCGGCGGTGCAGCTGGCCAAGCTTGGGCATAGCGCCTGCATCCAGTCCGGGGCTGGGGCGAAGGCCGGGTTCTCGGACGCGGCCTATGCGGCTGCGGGGGTCGAGGTGCTGCCCGACGCGGCGGCGGTCGTCGCGGCGGCGGATGTGATCGTCAAGGTGCGTGGCCCGGAGGCGGGTGAACTCTCCGCCATGCAGGACGGCCAGACGCTGATCAGCTTCTTCTGGCCGGCGCAGAACCCGGAGTTGCTGGAGACGGCGGCGAAGAAGAACCTGACCGTGGTCGCGATGGACATGGTGCCACGGATCAGCCGCGCGCAGAAGATGGACGCGCTGTCCTCGATGGCCAATATCGCGGGTTACCGCGCGGTGATCGAGGCCGGGAACAACTTTGGCCGCTTCTTCACCGGCCAGGTGACAGCGGCGGGCAAGGTGCCCCCGGCCAAGGTGCTGATCGTCGGTGCGGGTGTGGCGGGTCTGGCGGCCATCGGGACCAGCGTGTCCCTGGGTGCCATCGTCCACGCCTTCGACGTGCGCCCGGAAGTGGCCGAGCAGATTGAATCGATGGGCGCGAACTTCGTGTTCCTTGAATTCGAGCAGGCCCAGGACGGGGCGGCGACGGGTGGCTATGCTGCACCCTCGTCCCCCGAGTTCCGGGAAAAGCAGCTGGCCAAGTTCCGCGAACTTGCGCCCGAGATGGACATCGTCATCACCACCGCCCTGATCCCGGGTCGCCCGGCGCCGAAGCTGTGGACCGAGGACATGGTGCGGATGATGAAGCCGGGTAGCGTCATCGTCGACCTTGCGGCGGAACGCGGCGGCAACTGCGACCTGACGGTGCCGGACCAGAAGATCGTGACCGACAATGGCGTGACCATCGTCGGCTATACTGACTTCCCCAGCCGGATGGCGGCGCAGGCTTCGACCCTGTATTCGACCAACATCCGCCACATGCTGACCGACCTGACGCCGAAGAAGGATGGCGTCATCCTGCACAACATGGAGGATGACGTGATCCGGGGCGCGACCGTGGCGCATGTCGGTGCGGTCACTTATCCGCCGCCACCGCCGAAGATCGCGGCCATCGCGGCGGCGAAGCCGAAGGAAAAGGCCAAGGAGCTGACGCCCGAAGAACGCCGGGCGAAGGAGGTTGCCGCCTTCAAGGCGCAGACCCGCAACCAGGTCGGGCTTCTGGCCATCGGGGGCGGGCTGATGCTGTTGGCGGGGCTATACGCTCCGGCCAGTTTCATGAGTCACTTCATCGTCTTCGTGCTGGCGGTGTTCGTTGGCTTCCAGGTGATCTGGAACGTCTCGCATTCCCTGCACACCCCGCTGATGGCGGTGACGAACGCGATCTCGTCGATCATCATCCTGGGCGCGTTGATGCAGATCGGCTCGGGGTCGTTCCTGGTGATCCTGCTGGCGGCATTGTCGGTGTTCATGGCCGGGATCAACATTTTCGGTGGCTTCATGGTCACCCGGCGCATGCTTGCCATGTTCCAGAAGTCGTAAGGGGGCAGACATGGCATATGGATTCACCACGGCTGCCTACGTTGTTGCGGCAGTTCTGTTCATCCTCTCGCTCGGGGGGCTTTCGGGCCAGGAAAGCGCCAAGCGCGCGGTCTGGTACGGGATCGTCGGCATGGCGCTGGCGGTTGCGGCCACGATCTATGGGCCCGGTGCGGGCCTCTGGTGGCTGTCGGTCGCGCTGATCGCGGGCGGCGGCGCCATCGGCTGGATCGTCGCGCAGCGCGTCCAGATGACCGAGATGCCGCAGTTGGTCGCGGCGATGCACAGCCTTGTCGGTCTTGCGGCGGTGTTCATCGGTTTCAACACGCATATCGAGATGGTGCGGGTCGCTGCGATGGACGAGGCGGCGCGTGCGGCCCTGACCGGCTTTGCCGCGACCGTGGCCCACAAGACCGGGGTCGAGATCTCGATCCTGCGGGTCGAGACCTTCCTGGGGATCTTCATCGGTGCGGTGACCTTCACCGGGTCAGTCATTGCTTACGGCAAGCTGGCCGGGAAAGTGGACGGCAAGGCGAAGAAGCTGCCGGGTGGGCATCTGCTGAACGCCGCGGCGGCGATCATGTCGCTGGTGTTGCTGGTCGTCTATCTGCAGTCCGGAAGCTCGCTGGCGCTGGTCGGCATGACGCTGGCGGCCTTGTTCATCGGCTATCACCTGATCATGGGGATCGGCGGGGCGGACATGCCGGTCGTCGTGTCGATGCTGAACAGCTATTCCGGCTGGGCGGCGGCGGCGATTGGTTTCTCGCTGTCCAACGACCTGCTGATCGTGGTCGGGGCGCTGGTCGGCTCCTCGGGTGCGATCCTGTCCTACATAATGTGCAAGGCGATGAACCGCAGCTTCATCAGCGTGATCCTCGGCGGCTTCGGCGGCACCACGGGGCCGGCGATGGAAGTCACCGGCGAGCAGATCGCCATCGATGCCGAAGGTGTCGCAGCGGCGCTGAACGATGCGGACAGCATCATCATCATCCCGGGCTACGGGATGGCGGTGGCGCAGGCGCAGCAGTCGGTCAGCGAACTGACCCGCAAGCTGCGGGCCAAGGGGAAGAACGTCCGCTTCGCGATCCATCCCGTGGCGGGGCGTCTGCCGGGGCACATGAACGTGCTTCTGGCCGAGGCGAAGGTGCCCTACGATATCGTGCTGGAGATGGACGAGATCAACGAGGACTTCCCCGAGACGGACGTGGCCATCGTCATCGGATCGAACGACATCGTGAACCCGGCCGCGCAAGAGGACCCGAACAGCCCCATTGCGGGGATGCCGGTGCTGGAGTGCTGGAAAGCGAAGCAGGTGTTTGTCAGCAAGCGCGGGCAGGGGACCGGGTATTCCGGGATCGAAAACCCGCTGTTCTTCAAGGAAAACACCCGGATGTTCTACGGGGACGCGAAGAAGTCGCTGGACAGCCTTCTGCCGATGATCGACTGAACGGGCGTAGGGTGGGCGGTTTCGCCCACCCTTCCAGTCTGTCCACGGTGGACAGGCGCAGGATATCCTGCAACATCAAGGCGTTGGGCGCGGGCGTTAGGGAAATCTTAGGATTTGCGACCCAACTGCTCTGCTGATCTTTTCATCCCGCCCTTGCCTGCTGCGCCAATCGTCCGTCCTGATCGGCGATTGGGCAACACATCGGCTGCATACCCTTGTATTCCGGTATTTTTCTGGAAAGCCGCGCGGCGGCGACCTACCTCACGTCGAACCCTTAGCGAGAGCCAAGATGCCGATCCCTGACCACCCGCTGCGCTATGCCACCGTCAACGAACTGCACGCCCGGCCCTTTCCGGCCATCGAAGTGCCGGCCACGGCGGTCTATGTCGCGATCAAGGAACCGGCCCACGCCCAGAATCGGGACCGGGCGAAGGACCTGGCGCATCTGCTCTCCTTGCTTGACCGCCACGGCAGCGCGCATCCGCAACCGGGGGCGACGCATTTCCAGGGGCCCATCGGCCGGGCCGAGTTGAAATGGGAAAGCCATACCGAATTCGTGACCTATACCGCCTTCACGCGCGGCGTCTCGGCCCGGCCCTTCGATCCGGCCGAGGCCGAAGTCCTGCCCGAGGACTGGCTGGCGCACGCGCCGGGCAGGCGGCTGACCTCGGTCCTGATCCGGGTCGAGACGATGCCGGCGACCGAGGCCGAATTGCTGGCCCGGCTGGACGGCTGGTTCGTGCCGGAAAGCCTGGCGGTCAGCCGTGTCGTCGACGGGGCGGCGGTGGTGGCGGGCGATTTCCGCATCGATCCGGCGGGGCACATGCGCTTTGCGGTCTTTGTCGCCCCCGGCACCGGGCCGCGCCGGGTGGGGCGGATCGTGCAGCGGCTGTGCGAGATCGAGACCTACCGCGCCATGTCGATGCTGGGCCTGATGCGGGCGCGCGACCTGGGCGCGCGGCTGAATGCGCTGGATCCGCAGCTTTCGGCGCTGGTCTCGGGGCTGGACAATGCCGAACCGGCGCCCGAGACGGCGCTGCACAACCTGCTGACGATCTCGGCCGAGTTGGAGAGCCTGGCGGTGCAGTTCTCGTTCCGGTTCGGGGCGACAGCGGCCTATGAGGCGATTGTCAGCCAGCGGATCGAGGTCCTGCGCGAGCAGCGGATCGAGGGGCGGCAGACCTTTGGCGAGTTCATGATGCGCCGGTATGATCCCGCGATGCGGACGGTGAAATCTGCGGAAAGCCGGCTGAAGGCGATGGCCGAGCGGGCGGAACGCGCGGCGGAACTGTTGCGCACGCGGGTGGATGTGGAACGGTCGGCGCAGAACCAGAAGCTGCTGGAGAGCATGGACCGGCGCGCGGACCTGCAACTGCGGTTGCAGCGCACGGTCGAGGGGCTGTCGACGGTGGCGATCAGCTACTATGCGGTGAACCTGGCGGCCTATCTGCTGGAGCCCCTGGCGCACCGCTTCCATGTCAGTCACGGCGCGCTGCTGGCCGGGCTGGTGCCGGTGGTGGTGCTGGGCGTCTGGCTGATGGTGCGGCGCATCCGCAACCACCTGCACTAGACCGGCCGGACGACGATCTTTCTGCGAAAGATCGGGGGCTTACCGCCCCCGAATGCGCGGGTCGAGCGCGTCGCGCAAGCCGTCGCCGACATAGTTGACCGACAGCACGGTCAGGCTGATCGCCAGCCCCGGCCAGACCATCTGCATCGGATAGGTCTGGTTGTAATAGGCCGAGTTCAGCATCGAGCCCCAGGTCGAGAAGTCCGACTGGAAGCCCTGGCCCAGGAAGGAGACCACGGATTCGGTGATGATCGCGTTGGCCACGCCAAGGGCTGCGGCGACCATGACCGGAGCCAGCACGTTCGGCAGGATGTGCCGGCTGATGATCCGGCGCGCCGGCGTGCCGATCGAACGGGCGGCCAGTACGAACTCACGCTCTTTCACCGCCAGGACCTGGCCGCGCACGATGCGGGCGACATGCATCCAGGAGGTCAGGCCAATGGCCATGATCAGGATGAAGAAGGTCCCAAGGTTCGGGCCGAACGCCTCTTTCAGCGCGGGGCCGTAGAGGAAGGTCAGGACCAGGATCAGCGGCAGAAGCGGCAGCGACAGGAAAAGGTCGGTCAGGCGCATCAGCGCGCCGTCCAGCCGGCGGAAGTAGCCGGAAAGGAGGCCGATCAGCGTGCCAAGGAACACCGCGACGGCCATGGCGACAAAGCCGACCGCAAGGCTGACCTTCCCGCCCAGCATCAGCCGGGCCATGATGTCGCGGCCGACCTGGTCGGTGCCCAGCGGGTTCGACCAGGAGGGCGAGAGGTTCCGCGACTTGAACATCTCGGCGGTGTTCGGGTTCACCTTGATCGGCTCGGCCGTCCAGAAGAGCGGACCGATCAGCACGAAGATCAGGAGCGAGGCCAGGACCCAGAGGCCGATCGTGGCCCCGCGATGCATGCGGAACTGGTCCCAGACATCGCGCCACAGGCTGCGCGGGGCGTCTTCTCGGTCAAGGATGGCGGGCGCGGCGGTGGCGTCAGTCATAGCGGATCCGGGGGTCGAGGATGCCGTACAGGATGTCGGCAACCAGGTTGAAAAGGACGATCAGGATCGCGGTGATGAAGGCGATGGTCTGCACCACGGGCAGGTCGTTGACATGGATCGCGCCGATCAGCGCCGCCCCGATGCCATTGATCTTGAACACCTGTTCGGTGACGATAGCGCCGGCAAAGACGGCGGGCAGGCCCAGGGTGATGACGGTGATCACTGGGATCATCGAGTTGCGCAGGACGTGTTTCAGGACCACGGTCCGCTCGCTTAGCCCCTTGGCGCGGGCGGTGCGGGCATAGTCCTGACTGAGGTTTTCCAGCATCGCCGAGCGGGTGTAGCGGCTGAGTTCGGCGGCGTTGAAAAGGGCCAGCACGGCGACGGGCAGGAACATCTGCCGGACCTGCTGCTTGAAGGTTTCCCAATCCACGACCTCGAGCGAGGTGTTGTAGATCGAGGGGAACCAGCCCAGCCAGGTGGTGAAGATGATGATGGCAAGGAGGCCGGTGAAGAAGGTCGGGACCGAGTAGCCGACCATCGAGACGAAGGTGCCGACCTGGTCGAACCAGGAATACTGGCGATAGGCGGAGTAGATGCCGATGGGCAGCGCGATCAGGATGGCGACGACATAGGCGGTGCCGATCACGATCAGCGTCTGGGGCAGACGCTCGCCGATATAGTCCATCACCGGGACCTTGGAGGAATAAGAGATGATGCGCGGGGCGCCGTCGGCGTAATTGGTGCCGAAGGCCGCGTCGATGGCATAGAGCGGCTCGGTCCAGAAGAACTGCTTCAGCCACAAGAGATAGCGGATATGCACAGGCTCATTGATGCCCATGGCTTCGATCATCTTGGCCTTGACCTCGGGCGGCACGGTCAGCGGGATTTCGGACGCGGGACTGCCGGGCGCGAGATCGACCAGAAGGAAGATCACGAGGCTGATGAGCAGGAGCGTCGGGATCGCGACCAGCAAGCGCCGGAGCGTGTAGGTCAACATGGGCGGGCCTGTCTGCTGGGGAGGAAGGGTAGGGTGCCCGCCAAGCGGCGGACACCCTGAAGATCAGAGACTTACTTGATGCGGAACCAGTCCTGGGCGTTCCACAGCTCGGTGTCCCAGGTGTTCAGCACCACGCCGCCCAGCGTGTTCGAGGCGGCCGACAGACGGCCACGGTCGACCAGCGGCACGACGACGTAGCTGTCCTTGGTCAGCATCTCGTTCAGGCGGATGGCGATCTCGGCGCGCTTGGCCATGTCGGCGGTCTTGGACAGCTCGTCCACCAGCGCGTCATAGGCCGGGTCGCAGAAGCGGTTGATGTTCTCGCCCTGCCACTGGTTTTCCGGGCCCGGGATCTTGTCGCACTTGTACTGCGCCAGGTAGGGTTCCGGGTCGGTGCCGTCGAAGTTGTTGGCGTACATCTCGACGTCGGCATAGAACTTCTGGAAGGTGTCGGGCGAAGCCGCGTCACCGCCGAAGAACACCGAGGCGTCGACCTGCTTCAGTTCGACTTCCACGCCGATTTCGTTCCAGAACGACTTGATGATCGCCTGGAAGTCCTGGCGGACCGGGTTGACCGAGGTCTGGTACAGGACCTTCAGCTTCATCCCGTCCTTTTCGCGGACACCGTCGCCGTCGCTGTCAACCCAGCCGGATTCTTCCAGCAGGGCCTTCGCGCCTTCCACGTCCTGCGTCAGGCAGTCGGTGTTCGGGCTGGCGAACATTTCCGGCGCCGGGACCAGGTTGCAGGTCGCGCGGCCGGCGGCGCCATAGCCCACGTCAACCAGAACCTGGCGGTCGATGGCCATCGACAGCGCCTTGCGGACGTTGATGTCGGACAGGAACGGGTGCGGGTGCTTGACCGTCGACCGCTCGCCTTCCGGCAGGTTCGGGTCGGGGTTGGTCATGTTCATCTCGATCCGCTCGACCAGCGTGCCGAAGCCGTTCAAGAGAACACCCTTGCCGGCCGCAGCCATCTGGGTCTGCATTTCCGGGTTGATCTGGGTGTTCCAGGCATAGTCGAACTCGCCGGTTTCCAGAACCGCACGCGCGGCCGCCTGGGCGTCGCCGCCGCCCTTCACCGTCATCGTCGCAAATGCCGGTTTGGCCGGGTCGCGGTAGTTCGGGTTGGCTTCCAGTTCGACCACGTCATTGACCTTGAAGTCCTTGACCATGAACGGGCCGGTGCCGATCGGCTTGAAGTTCTGGTCCGAGCAGGTCGAGGCCGCAGCACCCAGGCAGTTGGCGAACTGCGCCGCCTGCAGGATGGGCGAGGTGCCGCCGACGAAGGCCTGGTAGGGGTTCGGCTTCGGGCCCGAGAACTTGATGACGATGGTCAGCTCGTCCGGGGTCTCGATCGCGGTGATGCCTTCATAGCGGGCAGCCTGGGCGCAGCCGCCTTCGGGATGGGTGCAGTATTCCCAGGTGAACTTGGCGTCGGCCGAGGTGACGGGGGTGCCATCCGACCACAGGAGACCCGGCTTCAGCTTCCAGGTGATCTGGGTCAGGTCTTCGGTGATGCCGCCGTTTTCGACGGTCGGGACCGACTCGACCAGACGGGGAATGACCACGCCCTTTTCGTCAAAGCCGGCCAGGCCTTCAAGGATCAGCGAGGCGGTTTCGACGTCCTTGGTGCCGGACGACAGGTAGGGGTTCAGGATCGAGGGCGCTTGCCAATACAGCACGTTGACGTGCCCGTCGGCGCCGCGCTCGGCGAAGGCGGCCGGGGCCAGGCCCAGGGCCGCCACGGCGCCCATCAGGGCGGTTCTCAGTTTCATTGCGTCACTCCTTGTTGGTTGCGCTCGAAAGCCTCGGGTGCGCCGGTTGATCCGGCGGCGGTGTTGTCGAACAGGTGGCAGGCGACGAAGCGGCCCGGTTCCACCTCTTGCAGTTGCGGTTTTTCCACGCGGCAGCGGTCAAAGACCTTGGGGCAGCGGGTGCAGAAGTTGCAGCCCTGCGGCGGGTTGGCGGGCGAGGGCACGTCGCCCTTGAGGATGATCCGCTTGCGGTTCTGCGCCAGCACCGGATCGGGTTCGTTCACGGCCGACAGCAGCGCCTCGGCATAGGGATGCAGGGGGCGGGCATAAAGCGCGTCGCGGGGGGACAGTTCGGCGATCCGGCCCAGATACATCACCGCCACGCGGTCGGCGATGTGGCGGACCATCGACAGGTCGTGGCTGATGAAAAGATAGGTCAGGCCGAACTTTTCCTGCAGATCCTCAAGCAGGTTCACGACCTGCGCCTGGATCGAGACGTCCAGCGCGGCGATGGGTTCGTCGCAGACGATGAACTTGGGGTTCAGGGCAAGCGCCCGGGCGATGCCGATGCGCTGGCGCTGGCCGCCGCTGAATTCATGCGGGTAGCGGTTGGCGAAGCGGCGGTTGAGGCCGACCTGATCCATCAGCTCGTAGACCCGCTCCAGCTTTTTCGCCTTGGGCCAGTCGGTGTGTTCGTCCAACGGCTCACCAATGATGCGGGCCAAGGTCATCCGGGGGTTGAGGCTGGCCTGCGGGTCCTGGAACACCATCTGCATCGTCGGGCGCTTCTTGCGCAACGCCTCGGGGCCAAGGCTGGCCACATCGTCGCCGTCGATCACCACGCGGCCCGCGGTGGGTTCGTAAAGCCGCAGCAGGGCACGGCCCACGGTGGACTTGCCGCAACCGGATTCGCCGACGAGGCCCAGGGTCTCCCCCGGCAGGATGGAAAAGCTGACCCCGTCCACCGCCTTTACGTCGCCGGTGTGGCGGCGAAAGACCCCGGTGTAGATCGGGAAATGCATCTTCAGGTCGTCGACCTTGACCAGGGGTTCAGGCATGGGCGGCCTCCGCGCGGGGGGCCGGGGCGGGGGCCGACCAGTGGCAGGCGACGTCATGGCCCTGGCCGACGGTCTGGCCGTCGATCGCGCGGCGGGCCGGGTTTTCGCGGTCGCAGCGGTCGTGGCGGTGTTCGCAGCGGGCGCGGAACGGGCAGGCGGTTGGCGCGCCGGCCAGGATCGGCGGCTGGCCCTGGATGACCTTGAGCCGGTCCTCGCGTGGGCCGGAGATGGCCGGGATCGTCTTGAGCAGGGCACGGGTGTAGGGGTGCTGCGGGTTGGCGAACAACTCGCGCACCGGGGCCTGTTCGACGACCTGGCCGCCGTACATCACCATCACCCGGTCCGCTATTCCGGCGATCACGCCAAGGTCATGGGTGATCCAGATGATCGCCATGCCCAGCTTCTGGCGAAGTTCCTTCACCAGTTCCAGGATCTGGGCCTGGATGGTCACGTCCAGCGCGGTGGTCGGTTCGTCGGCGATCAGCACGTCGGGGTCGCAGGCCAGCGCGATGGCGATCATCACCCGCTGGCGCATGCCGCCGGAAAACTGGTGCGGATAGGCCTTGAGCCGGCGGCGCGCGTCGGGGATGCCGACCAGCTCCAGAAGTTCGACGGCGCGGTTGGCGGCGGCCGTCTTGTCCAGGCCCATGTGCTTGCGCAATGGCTCCATCAGCTGGTCGCCCAGGGTAAAGACCGGGTTCAGGCTGGTCATCGGGTCCTGGAACACGAAACCGACCTTGGCGCCGCGCACCTCTTGCAGGCCCTTGTCGTCCAGCTGCAAGAGGTCGCGCCCGTCCAGCAGCACCTGCCCGCCCCGGATCTCGGCCGGGGGCGAGGGCAGAAGCCCGATCAGCGACATCATGGTGACGGACTTGCCCGACCCGCTTTCGCCGACGACGCCCAGAAGCTCTCCCCGGTTCAGGTGGAAGCTGACGTCGTTGACGGCATGGATCTCGCCGCCGCGGGTGCGGAATACGGTGCGAAGGCCCTTGACATCAAGGACAGGCGCGGCCCCATCGGCCATTCAAAACTCCCCGCGTCGTTTCTTAGTTGTTGTTATTCTTAGGTCTTTTTAGCCGGAAGCCGTGGCGCAGCCCCGATCTTGGGCCAACTGTTTCCGATTTTCCGCCCTCTATCAATCCTGTTTCGCTGCGCGATTCCACTGGTCATCGCCGTCATTCTGCCGGATCGCCCCTGCAATCTGCCAGATATTGACAGTGTTGCGGCCGGGGGTGAGGGTGGCCACTACATGTTGCGTGCGGGATTGGGGGCTAAAATGCAGGCACTGACGTCGCGTCAGATCCTTGACCAGCTGGTCAGCTTTCCGACCGTGAGTCGCGGATCGAATCTGGCGCTGGTCGATTGGCTGGAGGGCTACCTGACCGGGCAGGGCATCCGCTGCTTCCGGCACTGGAACGAGGACCGGCAGAAAGCGGCACTGATTGCCCATGCCGGCCCGTGGGAGGAAGGTGCGGTGGTTCTGTCCGGCCATTCGGATGTGGTGCCGGTGGACGGGCAGGCCTGGACCTCGGACCCCTGGGTGGTGACGGAACGCGACGGGCGGCTCTACGGGCGCGGGACCTGCGACATGAAGGGATATGTCGCGCTGGCGGTCTGGGCGCTGGTCGAGGCGCAGGCGCGCGGGGTGCGGCGGCCGCTGCAACTGGCGCTGTCCTATGACGAGGAGATCGGCTGCACCGGCGCGCCGCCGATGATCCGCACGATGCAGGAGGTGGTGCCGAAAGGCAGCGCCGCGATCATCGGCGAGCCAAGCCGGATGGGCGTGATTACCGGGCACAAGGGCGGCACCGGCTATCATGTGCATGTGAAGGGGTTCGAGGTCCATTCCTCGCTGCTGCCCTATGGCGTTTCGGCGATCATGGAAGGCGCGCGGCTGATCGACTGGCTGAACGAGGTGAACGCGGAAATCCGGGCCCGGCCGCAGACGCCGATGGCCGCGCGCTTTGATCCGCCCTTTACCACGTTGCATGTCGGCATGATCCAGGGCGGGACCGCGCACAACATCACCGCCGCCGACTGCCGCTTTGCGGTCGAGATGCGGGTGGTCCCGGGCGAGTCGATCCCGGACTGGGAAGCGCGCTTTGTCGCAAAGGCGGCTGAGTTGACGGCCGCGATGCAGGCGGTGCGGCCCGAGGCGGGCATCCATCTGGAGAAGTTTTTCGGCGTCCCCGGCCTGCAGCCCGAGACCGAGGGCGAGGCCGAGGCCCTGGCCCGCCGCCTGACCGGAGACAACCGGACTGGCGTCGTCAGCTACGGCACCGAGGCCGGGCAGTTCCAGGACGCGGGCTATTCCGCCGTGGTCTGCGGCCCAGGCGACATAGCCCAGGCGCACCAGCCGGACGAATATCTGGAGCTTTCCGAATGGCAGGCCGGGCAGCGGTTCATGGAGCGCCTTCTGGAGGCGCTGGCGTGAGCTTTCCGATTTCCGAGGCCTCGCCGGTCCGTTTTTCGGCAGCGTTGCCCGACCGGGTCGACGTGGCGATTGTCGGCGGGGGCGTCATCGGAGTGATGGCGGCCTGGTTCCTGCGGCAGAAGGGATTGTCGGTCCTGGTGCTGGAAAAGGGCCGCATCGCGGGCGAGCAATCCAGCCGCAACTGGGGCTGGGTCCGCCAGCAGGGCCGCGATCCGGGCGAATTGCCGATCATGGTCGAAAGTCTGGCGATCTGGAACCGCCTGGCGGCCGAGATGGGGGAAAGCCTGGGCTTCCGGCAGACCGGCGTTTTGTACCTGGCCAAGACCGAGCGCGAAATGGCGGGGTTCGAGGCCTGGACCGAACACTCCCGCGCGCACCAACTGGATACGCGGCTTCTGACCGGGGCCGAAACCCTGGCCATGCTGAAAGGCGCGGTCGCCCCGTGGAAGGGCGCGCTTTACACCGCCTCGGATGCGCGGGCCGAGCCCTGGACGGCGGTCCCGGCGCTGGCGGCACGGGCAACGGAAGCGGGCGTCCTGATCCGCGAGGGCTGCGCGGTGCGCGCCCTGGACATTGCGGCCGGAAAGGTGGCGGGCGTGGTGACCGAGGCGGGGCGGGTGGCCTGCGACCGGGTGGTTGTCGCGGCGGGGGCCTGGTCGCGGCTGTTCCTGGGCCGGCATGGGGTGCGCATCCCGCAGCTTTCGGTGCTGGCCAGCGTGGCGGCGACCGAGCCGATGCCGGAAATCTTTCCCGGCAATGCCGCCGATGACGACTTTGCCTTCCGCCGCCGCGCCGACGGCGGGTATTCCATCGCGCCGGGCGGGTCAGAGCATGACTTCTTCATCGGCCCGGATGCGTTCAGGTCGTTTTCCCTGTATCTGCCGATCCTGAAGAAGGACCTCCGCTCGGCCCGGTTCCGCCCCATGGCACCGAAGGGCTTTCCCGACGCCTGGTACACCCCGCGCCGCTGGGCCGAGGATGGGCCGAGCCCCTTCGAAGCGACGCGCATCCTGAACCCCGCGCCGAACCTGCGGACGCTGGGCCGCGTGCAGGACGCTTTCGCGCGGGCCTTCCCGTCGCTGGGCCGGCCTCGGCTGAAGGCGGCCTGGGGCGGGATGATCGATACGCTGCCGGATGTGGTGCCGATCGTGGATCATGGGCCGATCGCCGGCCTGACCATCGCCACGGGAATGAGCGGGCATGGGTTCGGCATCGGTCCCGGCATGGGGCGGGTGGTGGCGGACCTGGTGACGGGGGGGCATGTCGGGCATGACCTGTCACGCTTCCGTTTCGCGCGGTTCAGCGATGGCACGAAGATCGCGCCGGGGCCGAGCCTTTGACCAGAAAGCGGAAAGCCCCTCAGTCCAGCCGCGCGCTTTCCCCGGAATGGCCGGCCCATTGCGGCAGACCGTCGGTGATCGGTGCCCAGGGCGCGCGGTCGGCAGCGAAGATATGTTCCTGCGGCGCCAGGCTGGGTGGGTCGATCAGCGTGCCATAGGCGACATGCGCCCAGGCCCCCTCACGCACGATGGAATAGAGCAGTGAGCCGCAACGCCCGCAATGCACATCGCGGATGTCGCCCTTGCCGTAGGACAGCAAATCGTCTGCCCCTGCCGTCAGGCGCAGCTTGCCGATCGGGATGCCGCCCATCGGCTTGAACGCAGAGCCGGTGGTGCGCCGGCACTGGCCGCAATGGCAGTTCATCGCATAGTCGAAGGCGTCCTCGACCTCATAGCTTGTCTGCCCGCAGAGGCAGCTTCCCCTTAACGTCGCGGCCATCGGTCCCTCCGGTCCTATGTCCATCCTTGCGCGTGTCCGTTCCGCCTGCAAGCTTCGGCTTCCCCCTTGCCGAACCGGCCGGGAAGGATCAGGTTCCGAAGCAAAGGAGACATGACATGCCCGTAAAGAACCGTTTCGCCGAGCTTCTGCCCGAAATCACCGCCTGGCGGCGCGACTTCCATGAGCATCCCGAACTGCTGTTCGAGGTCCATCGCACCGCCGCGAAGGTGGCTGAGTTGTGCCGCAGCTTTGGCTGTGACGAGGTGGTGGAGGGCATTGGCCGCACCGGCGTCGTGGCGGTGATCAAGGGCAAGTCCGACAGCAAGGGCCGGGTGATCGGGTTGCGCGCCGACATGGACGCCCTGCCGATCAAGGAGCAGACGGGGGTGCCCTATGCCTCGAAAACCCCGGGCAAGATGCATGCCTGCGGCCACGACGGGCATACCGCGATGCTTCTGGGCGCGGCGCGCTATCTGGCCGAGACGCGGAACTTTGACGGCACGGTCGTCTGCATCTTCCAGCCGGCAGAAGAGGGCGGCGGCGGCGGCCGCGAGATGGTGCAGGACGGGCTGATCAGCCGCTGGAAGATCGACGAGGTCTACGGGATGCACAACATGCCCGGTATCCCGGTCGGTCATTTCGCGATCCGGCCCGGGCCGATGATGGCGGCGGCCGACCAGTTCGAGATCGTGGTGACGGGGAAGGGCGGCCACGCCGCCAAGCCGCATGACTGCATCGACACCACGGTCGTCGCCGCGCATATCATCGTCGCGATCCAGACCATCGCCAGCCGCAACGTGGACCCGATGAAGCAGGTCGTCGTCTCGGTCTGCACGGTCGAGACCGACAGCACGGCGCATAACGTGATCCCGCAAGTGGTGAAGATGAAGGGCACGGTCCGCACCCTGGACCCCAAGGTGCAAGACTTTGTCGAGACGCGGCTGGCGCAGGTGGTCGAGGGCACGGCGCTTGCGCTTGGGGCGCGGGCCGAGGTCCACTACAGCCGCGGCTATCCGGTCACGATCAATGCCCCCGACCATACCGGCTTTGCCGCCGAGGTGGCGCAGCAGGTCTCGGGGCAGGTGGACACCAATACCCCGCCACTGATGGGGGCCGAAGATTTCAGCTATATGCTGAACGAACGCCCCGGCGCCTATATCTTCCTGGGCAATGGCGACACCGCGATGGTTCATCATCCGGCCTACAACTTCGACGACAACGCCATTCCCTTCGGCGCCAGCTGGTATGCCGGCATGGCCGAAGCGCGGATGCCCGCCGCCTGAGCATTGACCAGCCGGGTGCCGGCCCAGGCACCCGGCTTGGCCCAAGGGTTGCGCGCGCGACGGCTTGGGCCAATACTCGGCCGCAGGTTGATCCCCGGAAGGCGCGACATGGAACATGCAGCCAAGGCCAGTCTCGCCAAAGCCCGGCCCGCAGGTCGCCCGGCCCGGGTCGAACTCTTGGTGGTCGAGCTGATCAACCGTCTGCTGGATGCCGATCCGCAGACGGTGGACGCGCGCATCCAGGAGGTGCTGACCCGGCTGGGCCAGGCCTGCGGGCTGGACCGCACCTTCCTGTTCCGGGTTCGCCCCGACGGAACGCATTACAACAGCCATGAGTGGGTGGCCGAGGGGGTGCAACCGCTGCACGCCGAGATGCAGTCACTGCGCCCCGAGGGACATCCGCTTTGGCACGCGGCCTTCAATGCCGGCCGTTCGGTCGCGGTGCAGAGCCGGGCGGAGGTGCCCGAGGACAGCGCCGAGCGGCAGTTCATGGCGAAGATCGGCATCCACGCCGCGCTGATGGTGCCGCTGATGGATGGCGCACGGCTGATCGGTGTCCTGGGCTATGACAGCCAGACCGAGGAGCGGGCCTGGGACGAGGACGAGCTGTTCCTGCTGACCTCGGTCGCGCGGGCGGTGGCAAGCGTCGTCTTGCGGGCCGAAGCTTCGGCGGCCGAGGCCGCGGCGCTGGCCCATCTGGCAGCGACCCTGCGTGCCCTGCCGGACCTGGTGGTCGAGATCTGCCCGGGCGGCCATATCGCGGCCTGCCACAGCGACAAGCTGCCCTGGCTTTCGGCGCTGGTCCATGCCGGGATCGGACGACATGTGCGCGACGTGATGCCCTATCCCCTGTCCGAAGCCCTGAGCGAACTGGTCCAGACGCCGGCCGGCGCGCGTAGCATCCGCACCCGCCGGGTTGGCGTGTCCACCCTGGTCGCGCCGCATTGGTACGACGTGTCGGTCGCGCCGCTGCCGATGCCCCCGGATGGATCGGCCCCTGGTGTGGTCGCGGTGATCCGGGATCTTTCGGGCAGCCAGACCTCCAGCGAGATGGCCTCCTACCGTGAGGGGCAGTTCACCGCCTTTTTCGAGATGTGCCCGCAGCCGATCCTGCTGAACGACTATGATACCGGCGAGATTCTGGATGCCAACCGGGCGTTCAAGACGACCTTCGGGCTGGACCCGCAGGCCTCGCCCGACCTGCAGGTTCTAAGCATCCTGCCCGATGATGTGGACTGGTTCGTCAAGTTGGCGATTGCCGAGCTGCGCGCCAAGGGCAGTTACGGGCCGGTCGAGGCCTCGCTGCGCCGGGCGGACGGGTCGCGGTTTCCGGCCGTCCTGCGCGGGTTCATGAGCATCGATCCGAACGGGCGCCGCCTGGTCTGGGCGCTGATCGAGGATGTGACCGATCTTCGTGCCCAGGAAGCCGCCCTTCTGGCCGAGCGTGAGGCCCTGCAGGCCACGCGCCGGCGCTTCCTTTCGGCGATCGAGGCGCTGGACGATGGCTTTGCCATCTTTGACGCGCAGGATCGGCTGGTGCTGTGGAACACGCCTTATGTCCGGGTGTTCGGCGGGATTGCCGACCTGATCCGCGAGGGGGCGCTGTACGACGACCTTCTGCGCGCCGCGATCGAGCGCGGGGTCTTTGGGGCTGAGGGCGAGCGTGACGAGGTGGCCCTGCGTCGGCGGTTGGACCGGCCACTGACCGAGGTCTGGGATGGCGAGGACGAACTGGCCGATGGCCGGCTGATCTGGGTCCGCGAACGCGCGACCCCGGCCGCCGAGACGGTCGGGCTTTACGAGGACGTGACGGCCCGACGCCTGGCGGACCGGCGGCTGCAACAGGTGATGGAGGGCGGCGAGGTCGCGGTCTGGGACTGGGACGACGAACAGGGTCTGAGCGCGATGAACGACCGTTGGCGCGCGATGCTGGGGCAGTCGGACAGTCCCCTGGGACCGATGGAGTTGCTGGCGCTGGTGCATCGTGGCGACCTGGCCGCGGTGCATGAAGCCTGGCGCGCGTTGGCCGAGGACGGGGCCGAGCAGTTCGACCTGGTCTGCCGGTTGCGGCATGGCAGCGGCCGCTGGGTCTGGCTTCTGGCACGGGGCAGGGTGCTGGCCCGCCGCGCCGACGGCACGCCGCGGCGCATCTCGGGCGTGACACTGGATATCAGCGCCCGCACCGAGGCCGAGCGCAAGCTGTCACGGGTCATCGACGGGGCGCAGCTTGGCATCTGGGAGCATGACATCCCGCAGGGCCGGACGCTGGTGAACGACCGCTGGGCCGAGATTCTGGGCTATCGCGCGGCCGAGCTGAACCCGCTGCCGCGCGACCGCTGGCTAGCGATGATCCATCCCGACGATGCCGCCGACATGCTGATGCGCGAGGCGCAGGCCTTTGCCTCGGGCATCTGGACCATCCAGCACGAGATGCGCCTGCGCCACCGGGACGGTCACTGGGTCTGGATCCTGTCGCGTGGTCAGGTGATCGACTGGGACTGGTCGGGCCAGCCCTTGCAGATCACCGGCGTGCATATCGACGTCTCAGCCGCCAAGCGGCTGGAGGCGGAACTGGCGCGGGAACGCGACACGCTGGCCAGGATCATGGAAACCTCGGTTTCCGGGATCATCGCGGTGGATGCGACCGGCAAGGTCGTGTTCGTCAACGGAGCCGCCGAACAGGTGCTGGGCCGGCCAGTGGCGCCGGGCGATGACCTGATGGCGCTGATGTGCGAGGCCAAGGTGACCGACCTGGACGGCGTGGCGGTGCCGCCTGATCGGTTGCCCTTCTCGCAGGCGCTGGCCGGGACCACCGGGTTGCATGACCTGCGGCACGCGATCCGCTGGCCCTGCGGCACGCGGCGCGTCGTCTCGGTCAACGCGGCACGGCTTTCGGCGCCGGGGACCGGGCTGGCGGTCGTCTGCTCGTTCACGGACATCACCGCCGCAGTCGAGAATGAGGACCGCCTGCGCACCGCGATGACTGCGGCCGAGACGGCGAACCGCGCCAAGTCGGATTTCCTGGCCGCGATGAGCCACGAGATCCGCACCCCGCTGAACGGCGTCCTGGGCATGGCGCATGTGCTGGACCTGCACCTGTCGGACCCAGACCAGCGCGGGATGCTGCAGGTGATCCGCGAATCGGGCGAGCATCTTCTGGGGGTGATCAACGACATCCTGGACCTGGCGAAGATCGAGGCCGGCCGGCTGACCCTGGTGCCGCGCCCGCTGATGCTGTGTCAGGTGGTGAGCCGGATCGTGCAGTTGCATGCGTTGAAGGCCAGCGAAAAGGGCGTGAAGCTGGTGACGCGCTGCGTCGGCGGGGCCGAGGGTGAGGTGCGAATGGGGGACGAGCAGCGGATCATCCAGATCCTCCACAACCTTCTGGGCAATGCGGTCAAGTTCACCGACCAGGGCGAGATCGTGCTGGAGGTCGACGCCACCTCGTCCGAGCGGACGGTGGTGGTGGTGCGCGATACCGGGATCGGCATGGCCGAGGCCGAGCTGAGCCGGGTGCTGGAGGAATTCACCCAAGGGCAGGGCGGCAACTCGGCCCGGCATGGCGGCACGGGGCTGGGGCTGGCCATCGTGCGCCGACTGGCACGGTTGATGCAGGGCGACATCACGCTGCAGTCGCGTCCAGGCGAGGGGGTGACGGCCCGGGTCGACATCGCCCTGCCGGTCTTGCCCGATGCCCGCGCCGCCGCGCCGCAGCGCACGGTCCCCGAGGTTCCGCCGATGCGGGTTCTGGCGGCCGAGGACAATGCGACCAACCGGATCATCCTGCACAGCATGCTTAAGACGTTGGGCGTGACGGCCGATATCGTGCATTCGGGCGACGCGATGCTGGAGCGTTGGGACCAGGGCTATGACGCGCTGCTACTGGACATCGCCATGCCGGGTCGGGGCGGGATCGAGACGCTGGAGCGGCTGCAGGAAGAGGCGCAGGCGCGCGGGATGACGCTGCCGCCTGCGCTGGCAGTGACGGCCAACGCGATGACGCACCAGATCGAGACCTACCTGGCGCAGGGCTTTACCGCCTGCGTGGCCAAGCCCATCGCCCTGGACCGGCTGGCACAGGCGCTGATCCACTGCCGCGCTGCGGTCGTTTAGCCGTCAAACCGGGTGGGGCCGCGCCGGTGTTCGTCCACCGGCCGGGTCAGCACCACCGCCTGATAGGCGCGCTGGTCGCAGTTGGCGCGCGGACAGATGCGGCAGTTGATCCCGATCGGCACCATGCGGGCACCGGTGACGGTGAAAGCCTCGGCATAGCCGATCTCGGGCGCGTGGTCGATGGTGCAGCCCATGGCGACAGCCAGGCGATTGTCCTGGGCATGGCGAATCCAGGTCGGCCGGTCCACGGTGCGCGAGAAAACGAAATACTGCGATTGATCAGGCATTTCAACGAATTGCGGGACGATCTTCCCAGGGGTTCGAAAGCTGGTATGCACATCCAGCCGCGGACAGGCCCCGCCATATTCGGCCAGGTGAAAGTCGGTGGCATTGAACCGTTTGGTCACATTGCCGCCCTTGTCGATCCGCAGGAAGAAGAAGGGCACACCTTGCGCCCCTTCGCGTTGCAGGGTCGTGGCACGGTGGCAGGCTTGCTCGAAGCTGACCCCGAACCGGGTTGCGATGTGGTCAAGGTCGTATTTGGTGGCCCGCGCCTCGGCCAGGAAGGCGTCGTAGGGCATCAGCACGGCGGCGGCGAAATAGTTTGCCAGTTCCACCCGCAACCGTGCCACGCCGCGCGGGTCACTGATGTCCGACCGGCCGACCAGCGTATCCAGCAGGTCGCGCTGTTCCAGCAGGCCGCACATATGGACAAGCTGGAAGGTGCGGTTGGTGTGATCCAGCGCCTCGGACAGCAGGATCTCGCGCCGGGCCTCGTCATACTGGCGCAGGGTGCCGGGCAAATCCTCGACCCGGGCCAGGCGGACCGAGATGCCCAGACCGTCACGCAGGCGGGACTTCAGGGCGGTGTAGATCTCGTCCTGTTCGACCGGGGCGGACCAGAACCGCTCGGCGGCCTCCTCCAACTCGCGGAAGTGGTTGCGGTGGCGACGAAAAACGGTGTGAACCGCGGCCTCGGGGCTGGAGGCGATGGTCCCGCCGTCGCCTTCGTTGCGCGCCAGGAGCTGGTCGTTCGCCGCCTGCCAGGCGCGGTGCAGCCGCAGGAAGGCAGCGGCCAGGTCGGGGGCGTGGATCAGCGACGCACGCAACTGCGGCAGGTCCGGCCGGGTGTCGAAGATCGGGTCCTGCAGTGCGGCGCGCAGGTCGGCCAGCTGACTTGCCCCATCCTCATCCGCAATCTCACGCCAATCGACCCCGTAGGCCTCGAACAGGCGCAGCATGACCTGAACCGAGATCGAACGTTCGTTGTTCTCCAGCAGGTTCACATAGGAGACGCTGATCCCAAGCCGCCGCGCCATGGCGCCCTGAGTCTCACCCCGCTCCAGCCGCAAGCGGCGAAGGTGGGGGCCGATGAAGGTTTTCTGCATACCGTCGCACACAATCTGGATTTGTCTAATTTACAGTATTACAAAAAACACATTGTGTAAATTCTCGCATTCACAGCGAAACCCGCATTCACTTTGCACAATTTCCAAGCAGTGCCATGCCTGTCCTAACCAACGGAGGATCCCATGCGGACAGGCACCAACACACTTTTCATTCCCGGCCCGACCAACGTGCCGGAGGTCGTGCGGCGCGCGATGAACGTGCCGATGGAGGACCAGCGCGGCCCCGAATTCGGGGGCTTCGTTCTGGACATCCTGGCGGACCTGAAGCGTGTGTTCCGCACTGAAACCGCCCGGGTTATCCTGTATCCCGGATCGGGCACCGGCGCCTGGGAGGCGGCGATCACCAACACGCTGAACCCCGGCGACAAGGTGCTGATGGCGCGGCACGGCCAGTTCTCGACCCTTTGGGCCGAGATGGCCACCCGGCTGGGCCTGGAGGTGGAGTTGATCGACCTGGCCTGGGGTGCGGCCACCCCGGTCAACGAGTTCGCCCGGCGTCTGGCAGCGGATCGCAAGGGCCAGATCAAGGCGGTCTTTGTCACCCATAACGAAACCGCGACGGGCGTCACAAGCGACGTGGCGGGGGTGCGCAAGGCGCTGGACGACTGTTTCCACGATGCGTTGCTGTTCGTCGATGGGGTGTCTTCGGTCGGCTCGATCGACTTCCGCATGGATGACTGGGGCGTCGACCTCGCGGTGACAGGCAGCCAGAAGGGCCTGATGTGCCCGGCGGGTCTGGGTGTGCTGGCGGTGTCGCCAAAGGCGCTGGCGGCGGCCGAGAAGGGCAGGATGAAGCGCGCCTATTTCGAATTCCGCGACTTCGCCATGCTGGCCGACACCGGCTATTTCCCCTACACGCCGCCCGCGCAACTGCTGCACGGGATGCGCGCGGCGCTGGACCGGATCAATGCCGAGGGGCTGGATACCGTCTTGGCCCGCCACGCCCGGTTGGCCGAGGGCGTCCGGCGCGGGGTTGCGGCCTGGGGCCTGCAGATCTGCGCCGAACATGCCTCGATCGCGTCGAACACGGTGACTGCGATCCGGGTGCCGGAAGGGGTGGATGCCCGCGACGTCATCCGTATCGGGTATGAGCGTTACAACACCTCGTTCGGATCGGGTCTGGCGCGGCTGGCGGGCAAGGTTTTCCGCATCGGCCACCTGGGCGACCTGAACGAGGCGATGTGCCTTACCGCCCTGTCGGTGGCCGAAATGGCCCTGGTCGAGGCAGGTGCCGCAGTCGAGTTCGGGTCGGGCGTGGCCGCGGCGCAGGCCTGGTACGCGCAAGGTCGCAGCGTACAGCCTGCCCGCATCGCAGCAGAATAAAGCAAGGGAAACAGACAGATGAGCCACACTCTTCACCCACTGCGCCGGCAGCGTCTGCAACGCTCTGAGCTTGCCGTGCCCTCGTCGAACCCGACGATGATCGACAAGGCCGCCGATAGCGCCGCCGATTACGTCTTTCTGGACCTTGAGGATGCGGTCGCCCCGCCCGAGAAGGAGCAGGCCCGCAAGAACTGCATCCAGGCGTTGAACGACATCGACTGGGCCGCCAAGGGCAAGACGGTCAGTGTCAGGATCAACGGCCTGGACACCCATTACATGTACCGCGACGTGGTCGACGTGATGGAGCAGGCCGGCGACCGGCTTCATACGATCCTGGTGCCAAAGGTGGGCGTGCCGGCCGACCTCTACATGGTCGAGGCGATGGTCAATCAGATCGAGATGGCAAAGGGTTACCGCTCGAAGGTGATGCTGGAGGCCCTGATCGAGACCGCGCTTGGGATGGCCAATGTCGAGGCGATTGCCCAGTCGGCGACGCAACCCGGCAGCCGGCTGGAGGCGATGCACTTCGGGGTGGCCGACTTCGCCGCCAGCATGCGGGCGCGCACGGTGAACATCGGCGGGTTGAACCCGGACTATCCCGGCGACCAGTGGCACGCGGCGATTGCGCGGATGACGACGGCCTGCCGGGCCTTTGGTCTGCGCGCGGTGGATGGCCCGTTCGGCGATTTCTCGGACCCCGAGGGCTACAAGGCCGGCGCGCGCCGGGCGGCGGCGCTGGGGTGCGAGGGGAAATGGGCGATCCATCCCAGCCAGGTGGCCCTTGCCAACGAGGTCTTCAGCCCGACCGAGGCCGAGGTGACCAAGGCGCGCCGGATCATCGCCGAGCTGAAAGCGGCCGAGGCCGCGGGCAAGGGTGCGGCCAGCCTGGACGGCAAGATGATCGACGCGGCCAGCGAGCGCATGGCCAAGAACGTCCTGGTGATCGCCGAGGCCATCGCCGCTGAATAGCAAGGTGGGAAAATTGCCCACCCAACAAACGCTTACGGGAGGAAGCTCATGGACATTCACGAATATCAGGCCAAGGAAATCCTTGCCCGCTTCGGCGTGCCGGTCCCGCGTGGGGGGCTGGCCTACAGCCCAGAACAGGCGGGGTACCGGGCGCGCGAGTTGGGGGGTAGTGCCTGGGTCGTCAAGGCGCAGATCCACTCGGGCGGCCGGGGTGCGGCCGGGGGTGTGAAGCTGTGCCGGGATGAGCATGAGGTGGCCAGCTTCGCCTCGACCCTTTTCGGCAAGCAACTGGTCACCAAGCAGACCGACGCGAGTGGCAAGGGCGTCTACCGACTGTGGGTCGAGGCAGCCTCGGACATCGCGCAAGAGATTTACCTTGGCTTCGTGCTGGACCGGAAGTCCGAGCGGATCATGATCGTCGCCTCGGCCCAGGGTGGAATGGAGATCGAGGACCTGGCTGAAACCGACCCCGAGTCCCTGCGGCGCATGACGATCGACCCCGCCGTCGGCCTGACCGAGTTCCAGGCCCGCGAACTGGCCTTCCAACTGGGCCTGAAGGGCGGACAGATCGCCCAGATGGTGAATATCCTGCGCGCCTGCTATCGCGCCTATCGCGACCTTGACGCGGTGATGGTCGAGATCAACCCGCTGGTGATCACCAAGGGTGGCGACCTGGTGGCGCTGGATGCCAAAATGTCCTTCGACACCAATGCCTTGTTCCGCCGTCCTGATGTGGCTGAACTGCGCGACCGCAGCCAGGAAGACCCGCGGGAATCCACGGCTGGCGACCATGGCCTCAGCTATGTTGGGCTGACCGGGGATATCGGCTGCATCATCAACGGCGCGGGCCTTGCGATGGCCACGATGGACATGATCAAGCTGTCTGGCGGCGAGCCGGCGAATTTCCTGGATATCGGGGGCGGGGCCAGCCCCGAGCGGGTGGTGAAGGCGTTCCAGACCGTGCTGGCCGACCGCAATGTCAGCGTGGTGCTGGTCAACATCTTCGCCGGCATCAACCGCTGCGACTGGGTGGCCGAGGGCGTCGTCACCGCCTATCGCCAGCTGGGCCTGACCCTGCCGGTCATCGTCCGGCTGGCCGGCACCAATGTCGAAGAGGGCCGGAGGATCATCGACGGCTCTGGCCTGCCGCTGATCTCGGCCGACACGCTTGCCGAGGCGGCCATGAAAGCCGTCGCTGCCCGTCCCCGCAAAGCCGCCTGAGGGAGGAACCCATGGCCATTCTGATCACCGAAAAGACCCGCGTCATCGTCCAGGGCATGACCGGCCGCATTGGCGCCTTTCACGCTGCCGACATGATCAAGCACGGCACCAATGTGGTGGGTGGGGTCACGCCGGGACGCGGCGGCGACAGCCACCTGGACCGGCCGCTGTTCAACACTGTCCGTGAGGCGGTCGAGGCGACCGGGGCCGAAGCCTCGCTGGTCTTTGTCCCGCCGCCCTTTGCTGCCGATGCGATCATGGAAGCCGCGGATGCGGGTATCCGCACCGCCGTCTGTGTCACCGACGGGATCCCCAGCCAGGACATGATGCGGGTCAAACGCTTCCTGCGCCGCTACCCCGAGGCGCGGAAGATGCGTCTGATCGGGCCGAACTGCGCCGGGATCATCTCGCCCGGGAAGGGTTTCATGGGGATCATGCCGCCGCATATCTACATGCCGGGTCGGGTCGGGATCGTTGGGCGCTCTGGCACGCTCGGCTATGAGGCGGCAAGCCAGTTGAAGGACCTTGGGATCGGCGTGTCGACCAGCGTCGGGATCGGTGGCGATCCGATCAACGGGTCCAGCTTCAAGGATATCCTGCAACTCTTTGAGAATGATCCGGAAACCGATGCGGTCATGATGATCGGCGAGATCGGTGGCCCCCAAGAGGCCGAGGCCGCCGCCTATGCCCGCGATCACATGAAAAAGCCCGTGGTCGCCTATATCGCCGGCCTGTCGGCACCGAAGGGCAGGAAGATGGGCCATGCGGGGGCGATCATCAGCGCCTTTGGGGAATCGGCGCAGGAGAAGGTCGATATCCTGACCGCAGCCGGCATTGTGGTGGCCCCGAACCCCAGCGCCATGGGCGAGACGATGGCCCGGGTCCTGTCGCTGCGTCAGGCGGCGTGAGAGACGAATTTTCTGCGAAAATTCCGCCTACGCGATCTGTCGGGCCAAGGCGCAGAACTGTTCAAGGCCGATTTCTTCGGCCCGTGCGGTGGGCGGGATGCCCACCGCGTCCAACTGCGCCTCGACCTGTGGTCCCAGACCCTTGAGGCTGGAGCGCAGCATCTTGCGGCGCTGGTTGAAGGCCATCGCAGTTATCCGCTGCAACACACCGAAATCACAGGGAAATCGCGGCTGGGGCAGGGCGGTCAGTTGCACCACGGCGGAATGGACCTTGGGGGCGGGGGTAAACGCCTCGGGCGGAAGGGTCAGCACGATCCGCGCATCGCAACGCCACTGCGCCAGAAGCGCGAGGCGCCCGTAATGGTCGGTCCGGGGTTTGGCGACGATCCGCTCGGCCACTTCCTTCTGGAACATCAGTGTCAGCGAGGACCAGATCGGCGGCCAGACCTTGGGCGAGAGCCAGCGGATCAGAAGTTCGGTTCCGACATTATAGGGCAGGTTGGCCACGATCTTGACCGGGGGCGTCAGATGCGCGGCCAGATCCAGTTCCAGCGCGTCGCCGTGCAGCACAGTCAGCCGTCCCGGATAGGCGGCGGCGATCTCGGCCAGGGCGGGCAGGGTGCGGGCGTCCTTCTCCACCGCTACAACGCGGCGGGCGCCTTCGGCCAGCAGACCCCGGGTCAGCCCGCCCGGGCCGGGGCCGACCTCCAGCACGTCGCAGCCGGTCAGGTCGCCGGCCGAACGCGCGATCTTGGCGGTCAGGTTCAGGTCCAGAAGGAAGTTCTGCCCCAGCTGCTTTTTCGCCACCAGATCATGCGTGCGGATCACGTCGCGCAGGGGCGGCAGGCCGTCGATCGTCCCCACGGGGTCAGCCTTTCATCTTTGCGGAAACATCCCCGCCGGAGGCATCCGACGCATCCGCGCCGCGCGCCGCTGCCATCTCACGCGCCATGCGCAGAGCGGCAAGCAGGCTGGAGGGGTCGGCACTTCCGCGACCGGCGATGTCATAGGCCGTGCCATGGTCGGGCGAGGTGCGCACGAAGGGCAGGCCCAAGGTGACGTTCACGCCGCCGGCAAAGTCGATGGTCTTGATCGGGATCAACGCCTGGTCATGGTAGGCGCAGATGGCCACGTCATAGCCTTTGCGGGCGGCGGCGTGGAACATGGTGTCGGCGGGCAGGGGACCACGGATCGCGAGGCCCTCGGCCGCGAGGCGGGCCACAAGGGGGGCCATCCAGTCCAGTTCCTCGTGCCCCATGGCACCACCTTCGCCGGCGTGGGGGTTCAGGCCGGCGACGGCGATGCGCGGCTTTGGCAGGCCGAAATCCCGTTGCAGCCCGGCGCTGGTGATGCGGATCGTTTCTTCCAGCAGCGCGGGTGTCAGCGCGGCCGGAACCTCGGACAGGGCGATGTGGATCGTGGCCGGGACCACGCGCAACTCCGGGCAGGCAAGCATCATCACCACGCGGTCCACCCCGGCAAGGTGGGCCAGGAATTCGGTATGGCCGGGAAAGGCGAACCCGGCGCCGTCCTTCAGCGCCTTCTTGTGGATCGGCGCGGTGCAGATGGCGGCGGCCTTGCCGGCCTGGACCAGGCGAACGGCCCGCTCGATCACGGTGATCACGCCGGATGCATTGGCGGGGGTGGGCTGGCCGGGGACCGCAGGGGCGGCAAAGTCGTGGCGGAGGACGGCGAGTGCGCCGTCGCCGGGCGCCTCACCCTCGGCCACCTGGCGCCAAGGGGTGCCGGGGGGCAAATGGCGCGGGTCGCCAATCCAGACGAAGCGTTCACCGGCGGCCCAGGCCTTTGCGGCGATCTCGGGGCCAATGCCGGACGGGTCACCGCAGGTCAGGAGCAGCGGGCCGCTCACGGCTCGCGGATGAAGGCGGCGGCGCGAAGCTCTTCCAGATAGCCCTCGGCCAGACCTTCCAGCTTCTGGTTGATCACCGCCTCGCGCACCTGGTCGCGGGTCACCGGCTCTTCGCGGGTCAGCTCGCGGCTGCACAGCATGATCAGGCGGCGGAAACCGTCACGGGCCAGGGCCAGCGAAACCTCACCGGGGTCTAGCCGCGCAAGCTCCAGTCCCACATCGCCGGGCACGTCCCCGGCGGGTTGCTTGGTGATCGTCAGCCGGTCGGCAGGCAGGTCACGGGCCAGGCCGTAAAGGTCATTGCATTCGTCGGCATTGGCGCGGATCCTTGCGATCTCGGCCGGGTCGTCCGAAATCAGGAAATCGGCCCATTCCACGGTCACGGCCAGCGGCTCGGCCGATTGGTCAAGCGCCACGTCGCGCAGCTGGAACAGCACCACCGCGCCGGGGACCGAGACCGGGTCCGAAACCTCGCCCGGGCCAAGGGCCAGCACCGCCGCCCCGATGGCGCCGGGCAGGTTCGCCAGCGGCATCCAGTCCAGACGGCCACCGTTTCCAGCCGTGGGTGCCGCAGAATACTGCCGCGCGGCCGAGGCAAAGCCGCCTTCGCTGGTCACCGTATCCGAAAGTTGCTGGGCCAGCGCCAGCGCGTCCGCCTCGCGACCGGGTTCGGCCGGGATCACCAGTTCCGAGACCAGAACCCGCAGCGCCCGTGGACGCGTTTCCGCGACAAGCGCCCGGTCGATGTCATTCTCGCTGACCGGCACCTGTCCGGCAAAGCGTGCCCGCACCGCCTTGCGCCACAGAAGTCCGGCCGAGACGAAATCGCGGAAGCTTTCCGCCGCGATGCCGACCTTGGCCAGTTCGGCGATCAGACCCTCGGCCGAGAGGTTGGCGCGCGAAGCGAATTCTTCCATCCCCTGCAACAATTCCTGATCGGACAGGCCAAGGCCCAGACGCTCGGCCTCGCTGCGCTGAAGGCGATCCTCTATCAGCGCTTTCAGCGCCTCGTCCTCGGGGTTGCCGGGGGCGCGCAGAACCTGAAGGAACATCGCGCGCTGAGCGATTTCGTATTCCGTGATGACCCGGTCGTTGACGTAAAGCCGGGGGGTGAACAGGTCTTGTGCCAGCGCCGGGCCGGTAAGGGCCAGAATGCAGGCCAAAGCCGTCGCCTGTCGTTTCAGAACCGAAAATGCCATCGCCTCAGCCGTTCTTCCTGTTCCCGCGTGGGTCTGCGCCCGCTGCCTGTCGCCCGATCTATTGCCGGCAGGTCCGTGCCGGTCCAGCGGTCACGCCGCTGCCAAAGCCGACAAGGTCCAGCGACAAGGAGAAATCCGTCGTCGGCGTCACACTAGTGGATGACGTGAACCGACGCGAGAGGGAAACGTCGAAGCGCACGCACTCGTTCAGGAACTCCAGACCCATGCCGGCCACTGTGCCGCGGTCGGCGACAAAGTCGTAGCGGCCCGAGACCTTGGCGGTCCAGTTCGGGTTCAGCTTTCGCCGGGCGTCGAAGGTGATCTCTTGCGTCGGGTCGGGTCGGTTTTCCAGCGGGTCCGCCACCGCCCAGATCAACGAGGAGGCCAGCGCCGTCCGCTCGCCGCTATAGGCAACGCGCGCCTCGCCCTTGGTCAGGGTCAGGTCGTCGTCAAAGACGGTGCGGGCGGTCAGCGCAAGGCCATCGGCGAGGTCGAAGTTGACCGAGGCCAGCCAGTCCGATTGCGATCCGTCCAGGCCGGAGCCGGGACCGAACTGGCCCAGGTCGTCCTTTCGGAAGACGCGGCCCAGGGTGACGCCCATCGACCATCCCGAAGGATCGTGCCGGGTCCAGGTCACGCCAAGATTGGCGCGGGGGCCGCGCTCCACGGCGTCCGAACCGGGGAAGCGGTCCAGCGCAAAGAGGCTGCTTTCATCGAATTCGACCAGCACCGAATCCTCGTTCGGCAGGCTTTCCGCGTCTGACGAGGCCCAGATGACTTGCGCCACCGGCTCGATCACATGGGTGGCGCCGTTTGCCCCGGCCTTGACCCAGGGCCAACGCAACTCGATCCCGGCGTTGCCGTGCGTGCGGGTGGTCTTGCCCTGAAACACGGCGTCCTGCGCGACGCTGTAGGCGTCGGCCGAAGCCTCGCCCAGCACGGTGGCCTCGATACCCAGGGGCAGGATGAAGCTGCGGCGCCAGTCGATCCGGGCGGAAATCCGGGCCAGGTCGCGGCCGTCGGCGATATCGTCGCTGTCCGGGCCGTCCAGCGGGCTGACAGAGCTGCGCCAATGGTTGTGGGTCTGCAGCCGCAACCCGCCCTCGCCGCCCAGCGCCCCCAGCGAGAAGCGGCGGTGGAAGGTCAGGTCCGCCGTAAGTGCGGGCAGGGTGGTGTTGTCTTCGTCGTCGCGCAGGGACTGGAAGCTGATGACGCGGGCCGAGATATGCTCGTTCCGGCGGGTGCGGCTGGCCTCGATCCGGCTGTCCAGGCGGTCCAGGTTGGCGATCCCGTAGTCCAGAAGATAGGCCGGGTCGGTCACGGTCTGGCCCTTGATCGTGAGGCCAAAGTTCAATGGCAGGGTAAAGCTGCCGTCGACGAACAGATAGCCGCGCGGATCACCGGGGATCAGGTCATCGTTGGTGATCGCGCCGTTCAACTCGATCCGGCCGGTGGCAAAGACCTGGCGGTACCGCAGTTCCAGCGTCTGGCTGTCGCGGGTCGTCAGGTAGGGCGTCAGGGTGAGGTCGGACGAAGGCGTCAGTGCGATGAAGTAGGGCAGTTTCAGGCCGGTCCCCAGATCCGAGGTGGTGCGGATCGAGGGCATCAGAAAGCCGGTGGCGCGGTCCAGCGTCGGATCGGGCATCCGCAGGCGCGGGATGTAGAAAACGGGGATGCCGGCCACCCGGAACTGGGCGTTGTCGAAATAGATCTGCCGCTCCACCTCGTCATGGCGCACCTTGCGGGCGCGGATTTCCCACAGGGGCGTGGGGTCGCCGGCACAGACCTTGCAGGACGATGCGGCCACGGTCTCAAGCTCGGTATAGCGGCCCGAGACCCGGGTGATCGTGTTCGCGGCCATCTGCAGCTGACGGTTCAGGACCAAGCGGGCGCTGGTCAGGATACCCTGGGCCAGGTCGGCCTGCAATTCGGCCTGCGAGCCGAGGATGATCACCTCGCCCGAATCCTCGGTCAGGACGATCGGGCCGACGATCTCCAGCCGGTCGGTGGCCTGGTCGAAGATGATGCGCGAGGCTTTCAGCCGGCGTCCCTTGTAGAACACCTCGACATTGCCGTCGGCAATCAGCCGGGTATCGCCGGTGATCTCGATGCTGTCCGAGATCAGCGTGGCCTGTTCCTGTGCGCGGGCGGGCAGGGCCAGGGTCAGGGTCAGCAGCAGGATGGTCAGAAGGCGCGCCATGTCAGCCGTCCTCCAGATGCAAGAGGAGGCCAAGCGAGAGCATCACCGCCGCGACGGGCGGGCTCCAGGCGGCCAGGGCGATGGGGATCTGGCCACTGTCGCCCAAGGCCTGGGCGAAGTTGCGCAGGAAGAAGATGCCAAAGCCGGACAGCATCGCGACCAGCACCATCCGGCCCGTCCCGCCAAAGCGGACGTGGCGCATGGTGAAGCCGGCGGCGACCAGCACCATCGCGGCCATCAGCAGGGGCTGGGCCAGTTCCATCTGGAACCACAGCTTGTAGGCCCGGGCCGAGAAGCCCGCGCGTTCAAGGTCCTGGATGTAGCCGGGCAGGTCCCAGAAGGCGATGGCCGAAGGCGTGCCGAAACTGTCGCGGATGCGTTCCGGCGTCAGGTCCGAGGGCAGCGCCTCGGGCCCCGCGCTGAAGCGCGAGGTCAGTTCCGGGTTGGGGCTGGTCAGATCCCAGGTCTTTGCCCCGGTCAGTTGCCAGGCCCCTTCGATCAGGGCGGCGCGTTCCGCCTCGATCCGGCGCGAGGGCAGGCCCTCGGCGTCGAAGGACAGGAAGGTCACGCCAAAAAGCTGGGTTCCGTCCAGGTTGGCGCGGGCGGCCTGGATGACGGTCTGACCTTCTTCCGCGCCCTGACGCAACCAAAGGCCGGTGTCGGCTACCGACAGGACCGACCCGCCGCCCTGCGACAGCGCGGCGCGGCGGGCGTCATAGGCCTTGGAGGTGGCAGCGACCAGCGGGTTGAACAGCGCCACCATCAGCGCGCCCAGCGCCACCGCCACGACCAGCGGCGTCACCAGAAAGCGCAGGCCGGACCGCCCGGCGGCACGGACCACCACCAGTTCGGACGACCGCGCCAGGCCGAGGAACATCGCGATGGCCGCCATGATCATGATCAGGGGCAGGATGCGATACAGCGTCTCGGGCACGTTCATCAGCGACAGCTGCGCCGCCTGGCCCAGCCCGACCCCGGCATCCGCGAACCGGCGCAACTGCTCGATCATGTCGATCAGCATCAGGATGGCGAAGAAGATCAGAAAGACCCGGCCGACCATGGCTGCGAACCGACGCGCGATGTAGAGGCTAAGCGTCATGCCGCCACCTCTCGCCGCAGGCGGCGCGGCAGTTGCGCCCACCACAACAGAAGGCCCGCCAGAACCACCCCCGAAAGCGGTGCAAGATACAGCGCCGGCCAGGCCGCCACCGATTGCAGGGCAAGGCTGCCGGCCCAGGTCCAGGCCAGCTGCAAGCCGATGATCAGCCCCACCGCCACCGCCATCTGCCGCCAAAGCCCAAAGCGCGAAAAACCGCCCAGCATCAGCGCAGCAAAGCCCAGAAGGGGCGCTGCCACCGCCAAGTGCGGCCCGGCCAGGCGCGAGTGCCCCTCTTCCAGCATCTGCGCGCGGCTGGCCCCCGTCGCCGTCTGCGCCGCTGCGTCAGCCAAGAGCAACGCCGGTGTGGACAAGGTTTCGGTCGGCACCGCGGCTGAGGCACCCATGTCCACGAGGCCCGCAAGGTCCAGGGTAAAGTCGGAAAAGCGCGTGACCGACAGGCGGCCGCTGGTCCGGTCCAGGTTCTGGGTCGACCCTTCGACCATCACCAGCTTCGGTGCCACATCGCCCCGAACAAGAAACGCCTTGCGCGCGGTATGCACCAGACGCTCGCCCGGAGCGCGTTCGTCCGACAGGAACACATCCAGCAATTCACCCGCCGGGGTGATTTCGCGGATGTACAAGGTGATGCCTTTGGTCGGATGCATGAACTGCCCGGCGTTCAGGAAGCGTGCGGTCACGTTCTGCGAAATCTCGGCGCTGCGGGCGGTGAGGGTGCGCTGGCTGGCCGGGACCAGGACATTGGTCAGCACCAGCTGCATCGCCATGACGCAAAGGCCGAAATACAGGACCGGCCGCGCCAGCCGGAAGGCGGAAAAGCCGGTGGCCTGCATCACCACCAACTCGCTTTCCTGCATCAGCCGGTTGACGACATAGACCGTCGCTGCAAAGGCGGCGACCGGCAGCACCAGGCGCACGGCATTGGGCAGGGTCAGCAGGCTGAATTCCAGGAACACCAGGGCGGACTGGCCGTCGCCGATCAGCTGATCGAACAGGCCCACGGCCCGGTTGACCCAGTAGACCGCCACCAGGACCAGCGCGAAAAAGCCGAACAACTGAAGCAGTTGCGACAGGAGATATCTGTCGAATCTGGACACTTGCCTGCCGGCCCCCACAATATGTTGCGATGACCCTAGCGGAATTCACCAGCCGCGAAAACTGCTATCTGGCCAATTGCCGGGGCCGGTTGTAGCTTCCGGGCGAAGCCTTGCCGAGTATGGCAGACCAGCCCCCAAACGCGAGAGAATGATGCCCCAGCCCCTGCCGATCCAGTTCCTTGCCCCCGACCTTGACGCGCTGGCCACCCAACCCGGCCGGATCGCCGTCCTGGCCGAGCCTGACCAGACCCCCTCGGCCGGGTTCCGCAAGCTGGATCGGCTGACCAAGGGCGCGCTGACCCGGGCCGTCGCCTCGACCGCCTTCGGCAAGCTGAAGCCGGGGGATGCGATGGATCTGGCCTGGCCCACGGGCCTGCAAGCCGAAGCGGTGCAGATCCTGCGCCTGCCGAAGCGGGCCGATCAGCAGCAGGCGCGCAAGGCGGGCGCGGCTGTGGGCAAGGCGCATGGCGCTGCCGCGACGCTGGTTCTGGCCGAGGGGCACCCCCGGGCCGCCGACATCGCCTTTGGCCTGGCGCTGCGGGCCTATGCCTTCGACACCCACAAGACCGGCGAGAAAAAGCCGCGCGGCCCGGTCAGTCTGGCCGTGACCAACCCCGAGGCCGTGGCGCGCACCGCAGCCCCGATGGCCGCGGTCGCCGAGGGCGTGTTCTTCACTCGCGACCTGGTGAACGAGCCTGCGAACGTGCTGACCACCAGCGACTTTGCCGCCCGGCTGGCCGCCATGCAGGAACTTGGCCTGCAGGTCGAGATCCTGGAGGAAGACGAACTTCGCCGTCTTGGCATGGGCGCGCTCTTGGGCGTGGGGCAGGGGTCCGAAAGCCCCTCGAAGGTCGTTGTCATGCAGTGGAACGGCGGCGGCGGCGAGGCGCCTTTCGCGCTGATCGGCAAGGGCGTGGTATTCGACACCGGCGGCATCTCGATCAAGCCGGCGGGTGGCATGGAAGACATGACGATGGACATGGGCGGCGCCGGGGTCGTGGCGGGCGTGATGCGCACGCTTGCCCTGCGCAAGGCGAAGGCAAACGTGGTTGGCCTGGTCGGCCTGGTCGAGAACATGCCCGATGGCAAGGCGCAGCGCCCGGGCGATGTGGTCAAGTCGATGAAGGGCGACACGATCGAGGTGATCAACACCGACGCCGAGGGCCGGCTCGTGCTGGCCGATGTGCTTTGGTACGCGCAGGAACGCTTCAAGCCCGTGGGCATGATCAACCTGGCCACCCTGACCGGCGCGATCATCATCGCGCTGGGGCATGAGAATACCGGCGTCTTCTCGAACAACGACGACCTGTGCAACGCCTTCCTGTCTGCCGCCAAGGCGGAGGGCGAGGGCGCCTGGCGGATGCCGATGGGTGAGGCCTATGACGAAAAGCTGAAATCCCGGGTTGCCGACATGATGAACGTCGGCGGCCGCGACGGCGGCGCGATCACGGCGGCGCAGTTCCTGGCCCGGTTCGTCAAGCCCGAGGTCCCATGGTGCCACCTCGACATCGCAGGGACGGCGCTGCTGAAGTCCGATTCGATGCTGGCACCCAAGGGGGCGACCGGCTGGGGCGTGATGACGCTGGACCGGCTGATCCGCGACCGGTTCGAAGGGTGAGGCTCCTCCCTCGCTGCGCGTCGGTCCTCGCACAGGGGCGACGCCAGCGAAGAGCGGTCGCAGACAAAGCGATGAGCGGACCCGAAAGGCGCGCGCCATGGGCACGGTGATGTTCTACCACCTGATCCGGTCCAGCCCGGCTGACCTGCTGGCGGTGAACCTGCCGCGTGCGCTGGCGCAAGGCTGGCGGGTGTCGGTCCGCGGAACCGACCCCACGGCGCTGGAGCGGCTGGATGGCCAGCTCTGGCTTGCGGGCGGTGACGACAGCTTTCTGCCGCATGGCCTGGAAGGCGGCCCGCAGGACGGCGACCAGCCGGTACTTCTGTGTCGGGGGCCAGCGGCAAACGGTGCGAAGGTGCTGGCCCTGGTGGATGGGGCGGTCGCTGATGATGCCGAGATCGCCGGGATGGAGCGGGTCTGGATACTGTTCGATGCGGGCGACCCGGACCTTGTGCAGGCGGCGCGCAACCAGTGGAAGGCTGTTATCGCAGCCGGTCACGCCGCCCAATACTGGTCTGACGAGACGGGTCGCTGGGAAAAGAAGGCCGAAAGCGCCCCGCGCCCGATCTAGCCTGCAACCTGGGCTGGATAACCCGCCGCGGCCAAGGCGGCCAGGACCTCGGCCGGTGCGGCGCTGTCGGCAACGTCCACCCGACGGGCGGACAAGTCGACCTGTACCGCGCCGATCCCTGGCACGGCGGCCAGCGCGGCCTCTACCGTGGCCTTGCAATGGCCGCAGCTCATGTCGGGAATCGAGTAGGTGGTCATGTCGCCAGTTCCTTGTCTGTATGTCAGATGTGCCGTGCGCCCTGCCACGTCAACCCCTCTGAACACGGCCCGTTCATCGTCGGGTGGCCGGTTTTCTGCTCATCTGCGTCGGCATCCGCTTTTCCTTTGACAGCATGACCTTGTGGATGGCACCACATCCAAAGCGGTTTGAATCTGCGGATAATGACCGATGTCTGAAAAAATTTGCAGTGGACAGGGCCGATGTTTGCGGTAACACGAAAGCGGTTTGAGACCTGTTACACCGGCCTGGGGCCGACTGTTCGCTTGACCGCCGCCCTGCGACGCTTAGGCTTTGGGAAGGAATGAAGTGCTGGACAAATCCGTGACCGACCTGAGCGTTACCCCGAATCTTCTGCAGGCCGACATCCTGCGTCATCTGACCTTCACGGTGGGCAAGGATGCCCCGCACGCCTCCGTCCACGACTGGCGTCTGGCCCTGTCGCACGCCATCCGCGACCGGATCGTGGAGCCCTGGTTCGCCTCGACCCGTCGCACCTGGGCCGAGGACCGCAAGCGTGTCTACTACCTGTCGATGGAATTCCTGATCGGTCGCATCCTTGAGGACGCGACGATCAACCTGGGCCTTTACGACGCCGCAAACGAGGCGATGGCCGCCGTGGGAGTGGACCTGCGCGCCGTGATCGACGACGAGCCGGACGCAGCCTTGGGCAACGGCGGGCTCGGCCGACTTGCGGCCTGCTTCATGGAGTCGATGGCGACGCTGGGCTGTCCGGCCTATGGCTATGGCATCCGCTATGAACACGGCCTGTTCCGCCAGCACTTCGATCACGGCCGGCAAATCGAGACACCCGAGAACTGGCTGGCCCAGGCCCATCCCTGGGAATTCTCGCGCCCGGAAAGCGCCTATACCGTGGGCTTCAAGGGTCACGTCGAGACCCGCGACGGCCGCGAGGTCTGGGTGCCGCAGGAAACCGTAACGGCCGAGGCTTATGATACTCCGGTCGTCGGCTGGCAGGGCAAATGGGCCAATACCTTGCGGCTGTGGGGGGCGAAGGGGACGACGAACTTCGACCTCGAACGCTTCAACCGGGGGGATTACACCGCCGCCGCGGAACCCGAGACCCTGGCCCGGACGTTGTCCCGCGTGCTTTATCCCGACGACACCACATATCAGGGCAAGGAACTGCGCCTGAAGCAGGAGTTCTTCCTGACCTCCGCCGCGCTGCAGGACATCCTGCGCCGCTTCCTGTCGACGCACAGCGACCTGCGCGCCCTGCCGCGGCATGTGGCGATCCAGATGAACGACACGCACCCGGCCATCGCCGGGCCCGAACTGGTCCGGCTTCTGTCCGACGACCACGGCCTGCCCTTCGACGAGGCGCTGACCATCGCGCGGGCCTGCCTGGGCTATACCAACCACACCTTGTTGCCGGAAGCCCTTGAAAAATGGGCGACTTTCACCTTTGGCAACGTCCTGCCGCGCCATATGCAGATCGTCGAGCGGATCGACAGCTGGCACCGCCGCGCCTATCCGAACCGGCCGCATTACGTCGGCATCGTCAAGCACCAGGAAGTGCGGATGGGCGAGCTGGCCTTTATCATGTCGCACAAGGTCAACGGCGTCTCGGCGCTGCATTCGGACCTGGTGAAGAAGAACCTCTTCCCCGAGTTGAACGGGCTGCATCCCGGCCGGATCATCAACCAGACCAATGGCGTGACGCCCCGCCGCTGGCTGCGGATGGCGAACCGGCCGCTCTCCACGCTGATCACCGCGACCATTGGTGCGGGCTGGGAGGCCGACCTTGACCGGCTGAAGGGGCTGGAGCCGCATGTTCCGGACGCGGGCTTCCGCGAGGCCTTTGCTGCCGCCAAGCGCGAGAACAAGGGGCACCTGTCGAACTGGATCGGTCGCGAGATGGGGATTTCCGTCTCGCCCGATGCCTTGTTCGACGTGCAGATCAAGCGGATTCACGAATACAAGCGGCAGCTTCTCAACATCCTGGAAACCATCGCCCACTGGCAGCGCATCCGCGCGAACCCGACCGCCGGCTGGGTGCCCCGGGTGAAGATCTTTGGCGGAAAGGCCGCGCCGGGTTATGCGGTCGCAAAGGAAATCATCCGGCTTATCAATGATGTGGCCGAGGTTGTTAACAACGACCCCGTCACCTGCGATCTGCTGAAGATCGTCTATCCGCCGAACTACAACGTCACCATGGCCGAGCGGGTCATTCCTGCGGCGGACCTGTCCGAACAGATCTCGACCGCCGGGAAAGAGGCGTCGGGCACCGGGAACATGAAGTTCATGATGAACGGCGCGCCCACCATCGGCACGCTGGACGGCGCCAATGTGGAAATCCTGCAGGAAGTCGGCGCCGAGAACTTCTTCCTGTTCGGCCTGACCGCCGACGAGGTGGCGAAGCGGCGCGAAGATCCCGAACATGCCCGCAAGGCGATCGAGGCCAGCCAACCCCTGATGGATGTGCTGCAGATGATCGCCGAGGGGCGGTTCTCGCCCGATGATCCGGGCCGCTATCACGGTCTGGTGCATCGGGTCTGGCACCACGACTACTTCCTTGTCGCTTCGGACTTCGACGCCTACCACGCCGCGCAGGGCGAGGTGGACCGTGCCTATGCCGATCCGCTGCGCTGGTGGAAGATGGCGGCCCTCAACACCGCCCGGAGCGGGTTCTTTTCATCCGACCGGACCATCCGCAGCTACATGGACGAAATCTGGCAGGCGACATCTGCCCTTTGACGGGCATTGGGAGGGGGAAGCATGGCCGAGACGACATTGGACCGTGACGCGGCCGAAGCCATCGCCGGCGGCTGGCACGGCGACCCCTTCTCGGTGCTGGGACCGCACAAGCTGGCCTCGGGCTGGGAGGTGCGCGCCTTTGTGCCCGGCGCGGATCGGTTGTGGGTGATCACGGGCAAGGCGGAGGCCGAAGCGGTGCCCTATCCCGGGATACCCGGCCTCTTCACCTATGCCATGGGGCGGAAGGCCAACTACGGGTTCCGCGCTGAAGGGCATGGAAACACGTGGGAATTCGACGATGCCTACCGCTTTGGCCCCGTGCTTGGCGAGATGGACGAATACCTTCTGGGCGAAGGCACGCACCGCCGTCTGTGGCAGGCGCTTGGCGCGCATGTGATGGTGCATGAAGGCGTGCAGGGCGTGCATTTCGCCGTCTGGGCGCCCAATGCCGAACGGGTCAGTGTCGTCGGCGATTTCAACGTCTGGGACGGGCGGCGCAATCCGATGCGCCGGCGCGGCGCGACGGGGGTGTGGGAGATCTTTATTCCCGGCCTGGGCGAGGGCACGGTCTACAAGTACGAACTCAAGGGCCCCGGCGGCGCGGTCCTGCCGCTGAAGGCCGATCCGGTCGGGTTCGGCTCTGAACATCCGCCGGCAAATGCCTCGGTCGTAAGGACAATCCGGGGCGACTGGCAGGATGCGGGCTGGATGGAGACGCGCGCTGCAAAGCACGCGATTGACGCGCCGATCAGCGTCTACGAGGTGCATCTGGGGTCATGGCGGCGGGCGCCCGGCGACCGGATGCTGAGCTATCTGGAATTGGCCGAGCAACTGGTCGATTACGTTGCCGACATGGGCTTCACCCATATCGAATGCCTGCCGGTCAGCGAGTTTCCCTTCGACGGCTCCTGGGGGTATCAGCCGGTCGGCATGTTCGCCCCCACGATCCGCCACGGCACGCCCGAAGAGTTTCGCGCCTTTGTCGATGCCGCACACCGGCGCGGGCTGGGCGTGATCCTGGACTGGGTGCCGGGCCATTTCCCGACCGACCCGCACGGTCTGGGCCGCTTCGACGGCACCGCGCTTTATGAACATGAGGACCCGCGCGAGGGGTTTCACCAGGACTGGAACACGCTGATCTACAACTATGGCCGGGTGGAGGTGAAGAACTACCTTGTCTCCAACGCCTTGTATTGGTTGGAGGAATACCACATTGACGGCCTTCGGGTCGATGCGGTGGCCTCGATGCTGTACCGCGACTACAGCCGCAAGCATGGCGAATGGATCCCGAACAAGGACGGCGGCCGCGAGAATTATGAGGCGATCGACGTCCTGCGCACGACGAACATCACCGCTTACGGCGAAGTGCCCGGCATCATGACCATCGCCGAGGAGTCGACGGCCTTTCCGGGCGTCAGCCGACCGGCGAACTGGGGCGGCCTGGGCTTTGGCTTCAAGTGGAACATGGGCTGGATGAACGACACCCTGTCCTACATGGAGAAGGACCCGATCTACCGGAAGTACCACCACGGCCAGATGACCTTTGGCCTGGTCTATGCCTGGTCGGAAAACTACATCCTGCCGATTTCCCATGACGAGGTCGTGCATGGGAAAGGCTCCATGCTGGCCAAGATGCCCGGCACCGGCTGGGAGAAGTTCGCCAACTTGCGCGCCTATTACGGGTTCATGTGGGCGCATCCGGGCAAGAAACTGCTCTTCATGGGTCAGGAATTCGCCCAGGGGGCCGAGTGGAACCACAACCAAAGCCTGGACTGGCACCAGCTGGACCTGGCCGAACACCGCGGCGTGCAGCGTCTGGTGCGCGACCTGAACCGGCTTTACCGCGAAACCCCCGCGCTTCATGTCAATGACTGCCGGACCGAGGGCTTCGACTGGATCGAGGCACATGATGCCGAGGCCGGGGTCTTTTCCTGGGTGCGCAAGGGGCGCGACGGCGACCGACCGGTGGTCGCGGTGGTCAACATGACGCCGCTGGACCGCAGCTACCGGCTGGGCCTGCCGCAAGCGGGGACCTGGCGCGAAATCCTGAACACCGATGCCGAGGTTTACGGCGGGGGCAACCGTGGCAACCTGGGAGGGGTAGCCACGGAAAAGACGCCCTGGCACGGCCAGACGCAATCGGCGCTTGTCACGCTGCCGCCGCTGTCGGCAGTCTATCTGCAACAGGACTGAACAGAGGCGGCGAAGGCCGCCCATCCGGGGAGGGATGCGATGAAACCAAGACCGAACCAGCGGCTGTCCTCACAGGCGATGGCCTTCGTGCTGGCCGGGGGGCGCGGCAGCCGCCTGAAGGAGTTGACCGACCGCCGCGCGAAACCGGCGGTCTATTTCGGCGGCAAGACGCGGATCATCGATTTCGCGCTGTCGAATGCGCTGAACTCGGGCATCCGCAAGATGGCCATTGCCACCCAGTACAAGGCGCACAGCCTGATCCGCCACGTCCAGCGGGGCTGGGGCTTCTTTCGGGCCGAGCGGAACGAATACCTGGACATCCTGCCCGCCAGCCAGCGGATGGACGAGGTGAACTGGTATCGCGGCACCGCAGATGCCGTGGCGCAGAACATCGACATCATCGACAGCTACGGGGTGAAATACGTCATCATCCTGGCTGGCGACCACATCTACAAGATGGATTACGAGGTCATGCTGCGCCAGCATGTCGAGGCCGGGGCCGACGTGACCATTGGCTGCCTGACCGTGCCGCGGATGGAAGCAACGGCCTTTGGTGTCATGCATGTCGACGCCTCGATGCGGATCACCGATTTCCTGGAAAAGCCGAAAGACCCGCCTGCCATTCCCGGCGACCCGGCCCATGCTTTGGCCAGCATGGGGATCTATGTGTTCGACTGGGCCTTCCTGCGCGACCTGCTGCTGCGCGACATGCAGGACGACAATTCCACCCACGACTTCGGCTTTGACCTGATCCCGCATATCGTGAAAAACGGCAAGGCCGTGGCGCACAAGTTCGCCGACAGCTGTGTGACCAGCGGCCTTGAGACCGAGCCCTACTGGCGCGACGTCGGCACGATCGACGCCTTCTGGCAGGCCAACATCGACCTTACGGATTTCGTGCCAAAGCTGGATATTTACGACAACGCCTGGCCGATCTGGACCTATGCCGAGATCGTACCCCCCGCCAAGTTCATCCATGACGAGGATGGCCGCCGTGGCAGCGCCGTATCCTCGCTGGTGTCCGGTGACTGTATCGTCTCGGGCTCTTCTGTCTCGAACTCGCTGCTGTTTACCGGGGTCAGGACCCACAGCTACTCCAGCCTGGAGTATGTCGTGGCCCTGCCGCAGGTGAAGGTGAACCGCAAGGCGCAGTTGAAGAACTGCGTCATCGACCGTGGGGTGGTCATCCCCGAGGGGCTGGTGGTGGGCATCGACCCCGAGGAAGATGCCAAATGGTTCCGCCGCTCGGAAGGTGGGATCGTGCTGGTCACGCAGGACATGCTGGATGCCCGCGCAAGGGCCTTGGGCTAAGGGACTGGACCCGGTCCGGGGAGTGCGTTAACTCCGGGCCGGAAGCTTCTGAAAGGCAAGGCAAATGGGCGGTCGGGTTCTGTCGGTGGCCTCGGAATGTGTCCCGCTGGTCAAGACCGGGGGGTTGGCCGATGTGGTTGGTGCCCTGCCGGGCGCCCTTGCGGCGGCGGGCTGGGATATGCGGGTGCTGCTGCCGGCCTACCGTGCCTTGCGGGCCCAGGCGACGGATTGGCCGGTCGTCTGGGAAGAGGGCGACCTTTGGGGCGGGCCGGGCCGGGTGCTGGCGGGCACTGTCCAGGGCCTGCACCTTTTGCTCTTGGACGCGCCGCATCTTTATGACCGCGAGGGTGGGCCATATTCCTCACTGCAGGGAGAGCATCCCGACAATGCCATCCGCTTCGCCGCCCTGTCCTGGATCGCCGCCCGGATCGCGCGCGAGGGGTTGGCGGATTGGAAGCCGGACGTTCTGCATGCGCATGACTGGCAGGCGGGGCTGGCCCCGGCCTATCTTGCCTATCACGGCAGCGGGGGCTGCAAGTCGGTCATCACGATCCACAACATCGCGTTCCAGGGCTGGGCGCCCGGCCATATGCTGGGCATCCTGCGCCTGCCGGGCCATGCGTTCCATCCCGATGCACTGGAATACTATGGCGGCATCTCCAGCCTGAAGGCGGGGCTGATGACTGCGGACTGGATTACCACCGTCTCGCCGACCTATGCCGCCGAACTGATGCGCGAGGAGTTCGGCATGGGTCTGCAGGGCGTGATCGCCACGCGCAGCCGGGTGGTCTCGGGCATCCTGAACGGTGTGGACACCGCGCTGTGGGACCCCATGCGCGAACAGCCGGCCTTCGGGCCGAAGGCGATGGCCGGCAAGTCCGCCGCCCGTGCCCGGCTATGCGAGGAATTCGGGCTGGAGGTGCCAGGCCCTCTGGCTATCGTCGTCAGCCGCCTGACCGACCAGAAGGGGATCGACCTTCTGCCGCAGTTGATGCCGGATTTCATCCTTGGCGGCGGCGGGCTGATCGTGCTGGGCTCGGGCGATCCGGGGATGGAAGGCGCGATGCGGCATCTGGCCGACCGTTTTCCCGGCCGGGTCGCGGTGCGCATCGGCTATGACGAGGGGCTGAGCCGCCGCCTGTTCGCCGGAGCCGACGCCGTCCTCGTTCCCAGCCGGTTCGAGCCTTGCGGCCTGACCCAGATGTATGGCTTGCGCTATGGCACGCTGCCGGTGGTCAGCCTGGTGGGCGGGCTGGCCGATACCGTGATTGGCGCCAGTCCTGCGACGCTGGCGGCCGGGGTGGCAACAGGCGTGACCTTCCACCCGGTCGATGCGCTGGCCTTCGGGCAGGCCCTGCAAAAGCTGCTGGACCTTTACCGGCAGCCAAAGCTTTGGGCCAGGTTGCGCGCCAATGCCATGGCGCATCCCGTGGGCTGGGAATCCAGCGCCGCCGCCTATGCCGGGCTTTACGAAAGGCTGACCGCGTGACACCGCAGACCGTCTCGCCCCCCGCGCGGCTTTCGGGCCATGCGGTCGGTCCTGGCCGCCCCTGGCCAATGGGGGCGTCCCTGACCGGCGACGGGGTCAACTTCGCCGTGTTCTCGGCCCATGCCGAGCGGATCGAGTTGTGCCTTTTCACCCCCGATGGCCGCAAGGAGTTGTGCCGTCTGCCGATCATCGAGCGCGATGGCGACATCTGGCACATCCATGTCGGCGGCCTGACCCCCGGCACGGTCTACGGCTTTCGCGCGCATGGGCCTTATGCGCCCGAACAGGGCCACCGCTTCAACCCCAACAAACTGCTTCTGGACCCCTATGCCCGCGCGCTGGAGGGGCGGCTGAAATGGTCGGACGCGCTGATGGGCTACAAGATCGGCAGCCCGCGCGGCGACCTTTCCTTCGACACCCGCGACAGTGCCTTTGCCGTGCCTAAGGCGGTGGTGACCGACCCTTCGTTCAGCTGGGGCAACGACCAGTCCCCCCGCACCCCCCGCACTGATACGCTGATCTACGAGGCGCATGTCCGCTCGATGACCGCGCTGCATCCCGGCGTCGACAAGGGGTTGCACGGCACCTACCTGGGCCTCTGCTCGGATCCGATGATCGACCATCTGCACAAGCTGGGCGTCACCGCGGTTGAACTCCTGCCAGTCCAGGCCTTCATCGACGACCGTTTCCTGGTGTCCAAGGGCCTGCGCAACCACTGGGGCTATAACACGCTGGCCTTCTTCGCGCCGGAACCCCGCTACATGTCGAAAGGCGCGCTGTGGGAGTTTCAGACCATGGTCCGCCGTTTCCACGCTGCGGGGATCGAGGTGATCCTGGACGTGGTCTACAATCACACGGCCGAGGGCGACGAATGGGGCCCGACCCTTGCCTTCCGCGGCCTCGACAACGCCAGCTATTACCGGCTGGCCGCGGGCGGGCGCTATTACGTCAACGACACCGGCACTGGCAACACGCTGAACCTGACCCATCCCATGGTGCTGCGCATGGTGATGGACAGCCTGCGCTACTGGGTTGAAGAGGTCCACGTCGACGGCTTCCGCTTCGACCTTGCCACAGTCCTGGGCCGTGAGGCGCATGGCTTCGACCCGCAAGGCGGCTTTTTCGACGCGATCCGGCAGGACCCGGTCCTGTCCCGCGTCAAGCTGATCGCCGAGCCTTGGGACATCGGTCCGGGCGGCTACCAGCTGGGGGCCTATCCGCACCCGTTTCACGAATGGAACGACAAGTTCCGCGACGGGGTCCGCCGCTTCTGGAAGGGCGATGCCGGCCTGACCCGTGACCTGGCCGCCCGCCTCCTCGGCAGTGCCGAGCGGTTCGACCATTCCGGCCGGGCTGCCACCTCTTCGGTGAACTTCATCACCAGCCATGACGGCTTCACCCTGCAGGACCTTGTCAGCTATACGATCAAGCGCAACTTCGCCAATGGCGAGGACAACCGCGACGGCCACCACGAGAACCACAGCGACAACCTGGGGGTCGAGGGGCCGACGAAGGATGCAAAGGTCCTGGCCGCCCGCGCCTTGCGCAAGCGCAACCTTCTGGCGACGCTGTTCCTTAGCCAGGGCGTGCCGATGCTGCTGGCCGGGGACGAGATCGGCCATACCCAGGGCGGCAACAACAACGCCTATGCCCAGGACAACGAGACAAGCTGGCTGAACTGGTCCGCCCCGGACGCGGCGCTGTCCGCTTTCGTGGCGCGACTTTCGGCCTTGCGCCGGTCGTTGCCGGTCCTGCGCCAACGCCGGTTCCTGCATGCCCGCAAGCGACAGTCCGACGGCCTTCCCGATGTGATCTGGCGCCGCGCCGACGGCACCGTGCCGCAGTCCGAGGAATGGCACGACCCCGGCTTCCGCTGCCTTTGCGTCGAGTTGCGCATGCAGGCCGAAGGCGGCGATCCCAATCCCGATGCAGTGTTCGCGGTGTTCAACACCGGGGCAGAGGTTTCCCTGCACCTGCCGGAAACCGCGCCGGGGTGGGAGTTGTTGTTGGACACAACCCGGCCCGATCTGCAGCCTGAGGGCCGTGCCTCGGACCTGACCCATGCGCCTGCGCAATCCGTTCTGCTTTTCCGGTCCCTGACCGGCCAGCCCAAGGGAGGCAAACCTTGATCACCACCGTCGCCACGACCCCGATCGCGGGGCAGAAACCCGGCACCTCGGGCCTGCGCAAAAAGACGCCCGTGTTCATGAGCCGCCACTATCTGGAGAATTTCGTCCAGGCGATCTTCGACGTGGTGGGGGCAAAGGGGAAAGCCTTCGTCCTGGGCGGCGACGGGCGCTATTTCAATGACCGCGCGGCACAAGTGATCCTGCGGATGGCGGCTGCCAACGGCGCGGCACGGGTGATCGTGGGGCAGGGGGCAATCCTGTCCACCCCGGCCGCCAGCCACCTGATCCGGCTGAACCAGACCGACGGCGGGATCATCATGTCGGCCAGCCACAACCCCGGCGGCCCGGATGAGGATTTCGGCGTCAAGTTCAACATGCCGAACGGCGGTCCCGCACCGGAAGCGGTGACCGAGGCGATGTTCCAGCGCACGACCGAGATCACCGAATACCGCATGCTTGAGGCGCAGGATGTGGACCTTGGCCGCATCGGACGCCACCAGCTTGGCGACATGGTCGTGGATGTGGTGGACCCCGTCACCGACTATGCCGCGCTGATGGAGACGCTTTTCGACTTCGGCGCGATCCGGGCCATGTTCGCGGGCGGCTTTCGGATGCGCATGGATTCCATGTGCGCCGTGACCGGCCCCTATGCCGTGGAAGTCCTGGAAAACCGCCTTGGCGCGCCCAAGGGCACCTGCGTGAACGCCACGCCCCTGCCGGATTTCGGCGGGATGCACCCCGACCCCAACCCGACCTGGGCCAAGGCCCTGATGGACGAGATGTTCTCGGATGCGGCCCCCGATTTCGGCGCCGCTTCGGACGGGGACGGCGACCGCAACATGGTGGTCGGGCGCGGCATCTATGTCTCGCCCTCTGACAGCCTGGCGGTGCTGGCGGCCAATGCCCACCTTGCGCCCGGCTATGCCAAGGGGTTGAGGGGGGTCGCCCGCTCGATGCCGACCAGCGCGGCGGCGGACCGGGTGGCCGACGCCCTGGGGATCGGCAAGTACGAGACGCCGACCGGCTGGAAGTTCTTTGGCAACCTTCTGGATGCCGGGCAGGCCACGATCTGCGGCGAGGAAAGCTTTGGCACCGGGTCCGACCATGTGCGGGAAAAGGACGGCCTTTGGGCGGTGCTTCTGTGGCTGAACATCCTGGCGGTCCGCAAGCAGTCGGTGGCCGAGATCCTGCGCGAGCATTGGGCCAAGTTCGGCCGCAACTACTATAGCCGCCACGATTTCGAGGCGATCGAGACCGCCCGCGCCGACGCCATGTTCGCCGCCCTGCGCGGCTCACTTTCCGACCTGCCGGGGCGGCAGGTCGAAGGCATGGTGGTCCAGTCTGCCGACGATTTCGCTTATACCGACCCGGTGGATGGCAGTGTCAGCCAGAAACAGGGCGTCCGGGTGCTGTTCCAGGACGGCAGCCGCATCGTCTATCGCCTGTCGGGCACGGGCACGGAAGGGGCGACGCTGCGGGTCTATCTGGAACGGTATGCGGCCGGGCCGAGCGGCCTGGACCTTGATGCGCAGGCGGCGCTGGCCCCCGTCATCCGCGCGGCCCACGCGCTGGCAGGCATTGCCGACCACACCGGCCGCACGGCACCCGACGTGGTGACCTGACCCCTGTTTCCGCCGCGCACAGGTCGCAAACGGGCCAGACGACTGGCTCGTTTGCGACAAACCTGACACCCATGTCGAGTTTTTCGAGGAGGGCAAGCCATGGGCGAAGTCAGGGTGCGGTCAGGCCGTCAGGCCCGCCAGGCGGAACGCGCGCAGAAGGGGCAGGGCCATGGCCGGCCCTACATCGTCCGCAACATCCCGACCTATGACGTTCTGTCGGAAGAAAACCTGATCCGCATCGAACGGGCCGCCGACCGCGTCCTGGCCGAGACGGGGATCGAGTTCCGCGACGACCCTGCCGCGCTGGACCTCTGGCGGCGGGCCGGGGCCAGGGTGGACGGGGTGCTGGTCCGCTTCGAGCCCGGGATGCTGCGCGAGATCCTGAAATCTGCCCCTTCCGAATTCACCCAGCACGCCCGCAACCCGGCGCATTCGGTGCAGATCGGCGGCCGGAACGTGGTCTTTGCGCCGGCCTATGGCAGTCCCTTTGTCATGGACCTCGACCGGGGCCGGCGGTTCGGGACGATCGAGGACTTCCGCAATTTCATCAAGCTGGCCCAGTCCAGCCCCAACTTCCACCATTCCGGCGGCACGATCTGCGAGCCGACCGACGTGCCGGTCAACAAGCGGCACCTCGACATGGTGCTGGCCCACATGGAACTGTCGGACCGGCCCTACATGGGCTCGGTCACGGCCGAGTCCCGGGCGGAGGAGTCGGTCGAGATGAGCCGGCTTTTGTTCGGGGCCGATTTCGTGGACCGGAACTGCGTGATCCTTGGCAACGTCAACGTGAACTCGCCCCTGGTCTGGGACGGGACGATGACGACCAGCCTGCGGGCCTATGCGCGGGCCAATCAGGCGGCGGTGATCGTGCCGTTCATCCTGGGCGGCGCGATGGGGCCGGTCACAAACGCGGGCGGGATCGTGCAGTCCTTGGCCGAGACGATGGCCGGCTGCGCCCTGACCCAGCTGGAGCGGAAGGGCGCGCCGGTGATCTTCGGGAACTTTCTGTCCTCGATGAGCTTGCGGTCCGGCAGCCCCACCTTCGGCACGCCGGAACCCGCGATCGGCAGCCAGGTGATCGGCCAGCTTGCCCGCCGGCTGAACCTGCCGCTGCGCTGTTCGGGGAACTTCACCACCTCGAAGCTGCCGGACGGGCAGGCGATGATGGAGGGCACCATGTCGATGCTGGCAGCGATCCATTGCGGGGCCAATTTCATCCTGCATTCGGCTGGCTTCCTGGATGGGCTGCTGTCGATGTCCTATGAAAAGTTCATGCTGGATGCCGACCTGTGCGGGGCCTTGCATGCCTATCTGGACGGCATCCGGATGGAGGAGGACGACCTTGCGGTCGAGGCCTTCGCCGAGGTGGGGCCGGGCAACCATTTCTTCGGCTCGGCCCACACCCTGCGGCACTATGAGACGGCCTTCTGGGACAGCGAATTGTCCGACAACGAGCCCTTCGAAAAGTGGGAGGCGGCAGGGTCCTCGGATGCGGCGACGCGGGCGAACCGGCTGTGGAAGAAGCGGCTGGCCGAGTATGAGGCGCCGGCTTTGGATGAGGGGGTCCGGGAGGGGCTGCGGGACTATGTGGCCCGGAAAAAGGCGGGGATGCCGGACGCCTGGCACTGATCTGTCCACAGTGGACAAATTCGGATATCATCGCGAAATCAGACGGTTGCGCGCTGACGTTAGGGGATTTTTAACCTTTGTCGGAAGGCCCTGCCGAATGGACAGAAGGGCTTCGGAGCCGGGTTGGCGCTTGCGTGGGTGAGGCTTTGGCCGAGGGATGGCTTATGGTGCGCGTGAGGCAGCGGTGGGAGCCTCCGGCGGGGATATTTGGGGACAGAAAATGGGGCGGTGGGGGCGCTAAGGTTTGATCGGGGGGCGAGGGCTGCTGCGTCCCGCGGGCAGCGGTTTGGTGCGGGCAGAGTGTCCAGTGCGCGGGTGCGATGGGCTTGCGCCAAGGCGTCCGTGGAGTGCGGGCGCTTGGCTGTGTAGCGCCTTGTTGTGATGGGTTTGCGCTACGGGCGTCCGTGGACGGCGGGCGCTTAGGCCTCCAGCTCGGCGTCCCAGTAGAGGTAGTCCATCCAGCTGTCGTGCAGGTGGTTCGGCGGGAAGCGGCGGCCGTGGGCTTGCATCTCTTCGGCGGAGGGAACGCGGGCCGGGCGGCGCAGTGTCAGGCCGGATTGCCGCAGCGTCTTGGAGCCTTTGCGCAGGTTGCAGGGTGAGCAGGCGGCCACCACGTTTTCCCAACTGGTGATCCCGCCGCGCGAGCGAGGCACGACATGGTCAAAGGTCAGATCGCCGCGCGCGCCGCAGTATTGGCAGCAGAATTCGTCCCTTAGAAAAAGATTGAAGCGCGTGAAGGCCACGCGCTTCTGGGGTCTTACGAATTCTTTCAGCACGACGACCGAGGGTATCCGAAACTCTTGCCGCTGGCTTCGCACGACATGGTCGTATTCGGCGACGATCTGGACCCGGTCGAGGACGGCGGCCTTGATCGCCTCTTGCCAGGGCCAGAGGCTGAGCGGGTAGTAACTGAGCGGCCGATAGTCGGCATTCAGCACCAGCGCGGGGTAGTGCTTCAGCGCGGCCGGGTCGCGCACGAACTGGGTTCTGAAATCGCCGTCCATTGCCGTCAAAGACTCCACGCTTTGCCCGTTGACCTTTCGGCCTTCAGGGCGGGGGAGCCCGCCCCGATCGAGGGAACTATATCTGGCGTTTGTCGCATGTCTACCCCCAAGCGCCTGACGGTGTCGTGACCAGATCTGCCCGTTTTCTGTGACCCCAGCATGACAACGCGGAAAGCCGCAGGTGGTGTCATCGGTGATTGCGAAAGCGGCGGAAAATACATACCGTATGGTATGCAATGGGGATGCAAGGATGGCCAAGGTTCCTGTGGTCACTGGATTTCGCCGCTCTCCTGACGGCGGGCGGGGCCTGGCGCGGGACCTGCGGGTCCGCTGGGCGCTGGAGGAGATCGGCCAGCCCTATGTCGTGGAACTGCTGGACTTTGCCGAGATGAAAGAGGCGCGGCATCTGGCGCGCCACCCGTTCGGGCAGATCCCGACCTATGAGGCCGAGGGACTGACCCTGTTCGAATCCGGCGCAATCCTTCTGCATCTGGGGCAGGCCCATCCGGTGCTGCTGCCGGTGGACCCGGCGGCGCGGGCGCGGGCGGTGCAATGGATGTTCGCGGCCGTCAGCACGGTAGAGCCGCCGATCTTCGAGTTCAGCCTGGCGACGGTGCTGGAGCGCGACACGCCCTGGTTTCAGGAACGGCAGGAGATGCTGGCCGGGCGCATCCGCGCGGTGCTGGGGCGGTTGTCCGACCGGCTGGGGCAGGGCGATTGGCTGGAGGCTGGTTTTACCGCAGGGGATCTGATGCTGGTCAGCGTGTTGCGGCGGTTGGCCGGGCACGGGATCATCGAGGATTTTCCGGGACTGGTGGCTTATGTCGCGCGGGGCGAGGGGCGGCCGGCATTTCAGCGCGCGCTGGCGGCGCAGCGGGCCGAGGCAGACGCGGCGCAGGCGGGGTGAACCCCGCGCCCGGTGCTGCCGGACGCGGGGGTTGGGTCAGCCTGCGGCAGCGACGGCGCGGCTGGTCAGCACCTTGACCAGGTTCGCCCGATAGGCCGGCGTGCCATGCAGGTCGGCGATCATGTGCCGGCTTTCCATCGCCAGGCCCGAGACCGCCGCCGGCGAGAAATTCGCCGACAGGGCGGCCTCGGCCTCATGCCAGCGGAAAACGCCGTCCTGCGAGGCGCCGGTCACCGCCACCCGCACGCCGCCGGCGTATTTCGCGACGAATACCCCGGTCAGGGCAAAGCGGCTGGCGGGCTGGTCGAACTTTACATAGGCGGCCTTTTCCGGGATCGGAAAGACGACGCTGGTGATGATCTCGCCATCATGGAGCGCGGTGGTGAACATGCCCTGAAAGTAGTCGTCCGCCGCGATGGTCCGGGTGTTGGTGACGATGGTCGCACCCGAGGCGAGGACGGCCGAGGGGTAGCAGGCCGCCGGGTCGTTGTTGGCAAGGCTGCCGCCGACGGTGCCCTTGTTGCGCACCGCCGGGTCGCCGATGCCGCCGGCGAGTTTGGCCAGGGCGGGGTAATGCGCCTTGGCTTCGCGCGCGACGGTGGCGTGGGGGGTGGCCGCGCCGATGTGCAGGCCGCCGTCGCCCAGGCAGACGCCCTGCATCTCGGCGATGCCGGTCAGGCTGACCAGGGTGGCCGGGGCGGCAAGGCGCTGTTTCATGGTCGGAATCAGGGTCTGCCCGCCCGAAAGCGCCTGGGCGCCCTCGTGCGAGAGGGCGGCCACGGCCTCGGCGATGGTCGAGGGTTTGACGAAGTCGAAGTTGTGCATGGTCCCTCTCCTTAGCCGTGCATCGCCTGCCAGACCCGCGAGGGGCTGACGGGCATGTCGATATGGGTGACATGGGTGAAGCCGCCGCGGTGCAGTGCGTCCAGCACCGCGTTGACGACGGCGGGGGGCGAGCCGATGGCCCCCGCCTCGCCGCAGCCCTTCACGCCCAGGGGGTTGTGGGTGCAGGGCGTGGCGCAGCTGTGGTCCACGCTGTAGAACGGCACGTCATCGGCGCGCGGCATGGCGTAGTCCATGAACGAGCCGGACAGAAGCTGGCCGTTTTCGTCAAAGACGCAGTTTTCCAGCATGGCCTGGCCGATGCCCTGCGCCAGCCCGCCGTGGACCTGGCCGGCGACGATCATCGGGTTGACCACATTGCCGAAGTCGTCGGCGGCGGTGAAGGAGAGGATCGTGACCTTGCCGGTGTCGGGGTCAACCTCGACCTCGCAGCCATAGGCGCCGGCGGGGTAGGTGAAGTTGGAGGGGTCGTAGAAGGCCGTCTCCTCCAGCCCCGGCTCCATGGACTCCAGCGGGTAGTTGTGCGGGACATAGGCGGCGAGGGTGATGTCGACCCAGGATTTCTCCTTGTCGGTTCCCGCCACGGTGAATTTGCCGCCTTTCAGTTCGATGTCAGCTTCGGAGGCCTCCATCAGGTGGGCGGCGATTTTCTTGGCCTTGTTGATGATCTTGTTGGTGGCCTTGACCATGGCCGAACCGCCGACGGCCAGGCTGCGCGAGCCGTAGGTGCCCATCCCCATCGGCGAGTTCGAGGTGTCGCCGTGGACGATGTCGACCTGGGAGGCATCGATGCCGATCATCTCGGAGATGACTTGGGCGAAGGTCGTCTCGTGGCCTTGGCCGTGGCTGTGGCTGCCGGTGAAGACGGTGATCGAGCCGGTTGCGTTGACGCGGACGGTGGCGGATTCGTAAAGGCCCGCCCGGGCGCCGAGTTGGCCGACAAGGTTCGAGGGCGCGATACCGCAGGCCTCGATGTAATGCGCAAGGCCGAAGCCGCGGAGTTTGCCGCGGGCCTTGGACTCGGCCGCGCGGGCTTCGAACCCGGCGTGGTCGGAGAGGTCCAGCAGTTTATCCAGCGTCGCCTGATAGTTGCCGGTGTCGTAGACCACGGCGACGGGGGTCTGGTAGGGGAACTGGTCGGGCTGGATGAAGTTCTTCCGCCGGAGTTCGACGGGGCTGACCCCAAGCTCACGCGCGGCCATGTCGATCACGCGCTCTAGCTGGAAGGTCGCCTCGGGCCGGCCGGCGCCACGGTAGGCGTCGACCGGGACGGTGTTGGTGAACACGGCCTTGACGTTGGTGTAGACGAGCGGGGTCTTGTAGTTGCCGGCCAGAAGCGTGCCGTGCAGCCAGGTCGGGATGCAGGGCGCGAAGGTGGACAGGTAGGCGCCCATGTTGGCGTAGGTTTCACAGCGCAGCGCGGTAAAGTTGTGGTCGGCGTCCAGCGCAAGCTGGATGCGGGTCAGGTGGTCGCGGCCCTGCGCGTCAGAGATGAACGCCTCGGACCGGGACGATGTCCACTTGACCGGGCGCTTCAGGATCTGGGCGGCCTTCGTCACGAAGGCCTCTTCCGCGTAGTGGTAAATCTTCGAGCCAAAGCCGCCGCCCACATCGGGGGCCACGACGCGCAGCTTGTGTTCCGGGATCGCCAGGACGAAGGCGCCCATCAGAAGGCGGATGACGTGGGGGTTCTGGCTGGTGGTGTAAAGCGTGTGCTGGCCCGAGTGGTCCTCATAATCGCCGACGGCGACGCGGGGTTCCATCGGGTTGGCGATCAGGCGGTTGTTCACCAGGTCCAGCGTGGTGACATGGGCTGCCTTCTTGAACGCCTCGTCCACGGCGGCCTTGTTTTCCTCGACAAAGCCCCAGTCGTAGCACAGGTTCGAGCCGATCTCGTCATGCACCAGCGGCCCGCCCTTGACGGCGGCCTTCATGTCCACGACGGCGGGAAGTTCATCAATGTCGATCTCGACCGCTTCGGCCGCGTCGCGCGCCTGGTCCAGCGTTTCAGCCACGACAACGGCGATCGGGTCGCCGACATGGCGCACCTTGCCTTCGGCCAGGACGGGATGCTTCGGTTCCAGCATCGGCTGGCCGTCACGGCTGGTCACCTGCCAGCCGGTGGGAATCCCCCCGACGCCAGTGAAATCGGCGCTGGTGAACACCTTGACCACGCCCGGCATCGCCTCGGCGTCACGGGTGTCGATCTTGCGGATCGTGCCATGCGCGACCTGGCTGCGGATGAAATGGGCGTAAAGCTGGCCCCGGATGTTGATATCGTCGGTGTAGCGGCCCTTTCCGGTCAGGAACCGTACGTCTTCGCGCCGCTTGGTGCTGGCGCCGATGCCTCCGTCTTTCGGCATGTCGTCCTCCCTTGTTCTGGTTATTCGGCTGCGATTTTCGAGACGTCCTGGCCACTGGCCGCCAGCACCGCCTTGACGATGTTGTGGTAGCCCGTGCAGCGGCAGATGTTGCCTTCAAGGTAGTGGCGCACCTCGGATTCGGTGGGTGTGGGGTTTTCCTTCAGCAGGGCCGCCGCCGACATCACCATGCCCGGCGTGCAGAAGCCGCATTGCAGGCCGTGGTGGTCCTGGAACGCCTGCTGGATCACGGAAAGCGAGCCGTCGGCGTTCGCCATTCCTTCGATGGTGCGCACATCCGACCCGGCCACGTCCTGCACAAAGACGGTGCAGCTTTTCACCGCCTGGCCGTTCACATGCACCACGCAGGCGCCGCACTGGCTGGTGTCGCAGCCGATATGGGTGCCGGTCATGCCCAACCCTTCACGCAGGAAGCTGGACAGGAGCGTGCGCCCCTCGGCCTCGCCGGAAACGGTGCGGCCGTTCACGGTCATGCTGACTTTGGTCATTCCTCTCCTCCCTTGGATTTCCCTGGGTAGGGGGTCACCCCCCGATCATGCGTTTGAACCAGCCCTTCTTCGGGGCTGCGTCGGCCGCTTCTGCTTCGGTCGGGGCCGGCTCCTCTTCCGGGCCTTCGACCGCATCCTGGAAGCGGGTGAAGAATTCGTCGGCCAGCTTGCGGGCAAAGCCGTCGATGATGCGGCTGCCAAGCTGGGCGATCTTGCCGCCGACCGAGGCATCGACGGTATAGGTCAGGCGGGTGCCGGCCTCGCTGGGTTCAAGCGCCATGTCGGCGCCACCCTTGGCGAAGCCCGCGACCCCGCCCTTGCCTTCGCCCGAGATGCGCAGGGACTGGCCTTCGACGATATCGGTGATCTGCACCACGCCGGTAAAGGTGGCGCTGACCGGGCCGACCTTCTGCTTGACGACCGCCTGATAGCCTTCGGCCACCGAACCCGACAGGCTTTCGCAGCCGGGGATGCAGGCGCGCAGCACGTCGGGGTCCAGGATCGCCTGCCAGACGATGGCGGGCGGGGCGGCGATTTCGCGGCTGTCGCTCATCTGCATTGGACGATTCCCCCCTTCCGTATGGGCAAGACTATGCGAAACCGCACGCAATCCAGCAGGAATTTCGCGGGTCTTTGCTCAATTTCCTGCCAGCACCGGGGAAGGGCGCGCATCGCCGGGTGGCGGTCTTGCAGGCCGGGCGCGGGCGGCCTAATCCTTGCGGCAGATCTGCCGGAGTGTCTGGATGCCTGTTTCCCGTCGTCATTTGCTGCTTCTGACTGCCGCCGCCGCCCTGTCCGCCTGCGGACGCAAGCCCGCGCCCGAGGTCAGCCGTGCGCCGATGCAGCCCGGTGCCACGCCCGAGATGATGGCGCTGGTCCGACGCTCGGCCCAGGAGCATGACATTCCGGAAAGCCTGCTGCACCGGGTGATCCAGCGCGAAAGCGGCTATAATCCAGGGGCGCGGAATGGGCCGTACTATGGGCTGATGCAGATCCTGCCGCAGACCGCGCAGACCATGGGCTATCGCGGCGCGCCCGAGGGGTTGCTGGATGCCGAGACCAACCTGCGCTATGCCGGGCGCTACTTGCGCGGGGCCTGGCTGGTGGCCGATGGCAATGAGGAAGAGGCCGTGATGTGGTATGCGCGCGGCTATTACTATGAGGCCAAGCGCAAGGGCCTGTTGGAAGAGACCGGGCTGCGGACCTGATGGTTCCGTCCGGGGCGCGGGGATGCTAGACATGGGCGGGCGCAGGCTGTAGAAGGCCGCCGTTAGCGCTAACACAGCGCGTCGAGGAGGTGCCCGATGGTCTCGCGTGTCATTCCGGTGGATGTGTTCGATCTGGTGATCTTCGGGGGCACCGGGGATCTGGCACGGCGGAAGATCCTGCCGGGGCTATACCGGCGCTTCCTTGCGGGGCAGATGCCCGCCGAAAGCCGCATCATCGGCGCCGCGCGGGCCGACCTGACCGATGCGGCCTGGCGCGAGCAGGTGGCCGAGGCGATTGCCGAGTTCGTCCCGAAGGACCGTCAGGACAAGGCCGCCATCGCGGGGTTCCTGGAGCGGCTGCACTACGTCGCGATCGACGCGACGGGGACCAACGGCTGGGCGGCGCTGAAGGGGCTGATGCGCGAGAACGTGGTGCGGGCCTTCTATTTCTCGGTCGCGCCCAGCCTGTTCGGCGATCTGGCCAGCCGGTTGCACGACCACAGCATCGCCGACGCCTGGAGCCGGATCGTGGTGGAAAAGCCGTTTGGCCGGGATCTTGGATCCGCGCGCGCGTTGAACGAGGTGCTGGCGCGGCATTTCACCGAAGCGCAGATTTACCGGATCGACCATTACCTGGGCAAGGAAACGGTCCAGAACCTGATGGCGGTGCGCTTTGCCAACATCCTGTTCGAGCCGTTGTGGAAGGCCGAATACATCGACCACGTCCAGATCACGGTGGCCGAAACCGTGGGCGTGGACGGCCGTGGCGCCTATTACGACAAGTCGGGCGCGATGCGGGACATGGTGCAGAACCACCTGATGCAGCTTCTGTGCCTGATCGCGATGGAGCCGCCCTATCACTTCGACCCCGACGCGGTGCGGGACGAAAAGCTGAAGGTGATCCGCGCGCTGAAGCCGGTGGCGGCCGAGGATATCGTGCGCGGCCAATATGGCGCGGGCGGGGGCGAGGCGGGCTATGTCGCGCATTCGGAAAACCCGGCCAGCCGGACGGAAAGCTATATCGCGCTGAAGGTCGCCATCTCGAACTGGCGCTGGCAGGGGGTGCCGTTCTACCTGCGCACCGGCAAGCGGCTGCGCGCGCGCTCCAGCGAGATCGCCATCACCTTCCGCCAACCGCCGCATGCGATCTTTGACGATGCCAAGGGCTGGCACGAGAACGTGCTGGTCATCCGGTTGCAACCGAATGAGGGCATGAACCTGATGGTGATGATCAAGGAGCCGGGGCCGGGCGGCATGCGCCTGATGCAGGTTCCCCTCGACATGTCCTTTGCCGCCGTCCTGGGCGACGATGCCGAGGATACGCCCGACGCCTATGAACGGCTGATCATGGACGTGATCCGCGGCAACCAGACCCTCTTCATGCGCGGCGACGAGGTCGAGGCCGCCTGGGCCTGGACCGACCCGATCATCCAGGGCTGGGAAGCGCGGGGCGACAAGCCGCAGACCTATGACCCCGGATCCTCGGGGCCAGAGGATGCGTTGATGCTGATGCACCGCGATGGGCGGCGCTGGCGGGAGATTCGCTGATGCAGCTGGAAACCTATCCCGACCGGGAAATGCTGATGCTGGGCCTGGCGAACAAGATCGCCGGGCAGTTGGCCGATTTCCTGCGCCGGGATGGCAAGGCCACGCTGTCAGTGCCGGGCGGGACGACGCCGGGGCCGATCTTCGACACGCTGTCGGGGGTGGATATCGACTGGGCCACTGTCGCGGTGGTGCTGAATGACGAACGCTGGGTGCCCGAAACCTCGGACCGGTCGAACACGCGGCTCTTGCGCGAAAGGCTGATCCGGGGCCGGGCGGCACAGGCGCGGCTGATCCCGCTTTATGCCCCCGCCGAGACGCCGGAGGAGATGCTGCCGGCGCTGGAGGATGGGCTGCGGCCGCATCTGCCGATCTCGGTCCTGCTTTTGGGCATGGGGGCGGACATGCATACCGCAAGCCTGTTTCCCGGTGCCGACCGTCTGGCCGAGGCGCTGGCGCCGAATGCGCCGCTGCTTCTGCCGATGCGGGCCGAGGCGGCGGGCGAGCCGCGCGTGACCCTGACCGCGCCGGTCCTGCGCGGGGCCTTCAACACGCATATCCTGATCACCGGGGTCGAGAAGCGCGCCGCGCTGGAGCGCGCCATGACCCTGACCCCCGAGGAAGCGCCGGTGCGCGTGGTCCTTGATACGGCAACTGTGCATTGGGCGGAATGACATGACGAAATGGGCTGAGTTGCAGCGGCTGCACGACCTGAACAAGGGTCGGCATATCCTTGATCTCTTTGACGAAAGCCGCGCGGCGGAGTTCTCGGTCCAGGCGGACGGGATGCTGTTCGACTATGCCAAGACCAACATCGACGCGGCGACGCGCGATGCGCTGGTGCGGCTGGCCGAAGTCTCGGGCGTGGCGGAAAAGCGCGCGGCGATGTTCGGCGGCCAGAAGATCAACGACACCGAGGGGCGCGCGGTCCTGCATGTTGCGCTGCGCGCCGGGGATGGCGCGGTGATCCCGGTCGATGGCCAGGACGTGCTGCCCGAGGTGCGCCGCATCCGCGCGACCTGCGCCGCCTTTGCCCGCGACGTTCGCGACGGTGTCTTTACCGGGCAGGGCGGCCGGATCACCGATGTCGTCAATATCGGGATCGGCGGGTCGGATCTTGGCCCGGCAATGGCCTATCTGGCGCTGGCGCCCTATGCCGACGGGCCGCGCTGTCATTTCGTCTCGAACGTGGACGGGGCGCATATCGCCGACACGCTGAAGGGGCTGAACCCGGAAACGACGCTGGTGATCGTCGCCTCCAAGACCTTTACCACCATCGAAACCATGACCAACGCCGACACCGCGCGGCGCTGGATGGCGGAAAAGGTGGCGAACCCCGCGGCGCAGTTCGCGGCCGTGTCCACCGCCGGTGACAAGACCGCCGCATATGGCATTGATCCTGCACGGGTTTTCGGATTCGAGGATTGGGTCGGCGGTCGCTATTCGATGTGGGGGCCAATCGGCCTTGCGCTGATGATCGCCGTGGGGCCCGAGCGGTTTGACGAATTCCTGGCCGGTGGCCGGGCGATGGATGCGCATTTCCTCGGCACGCCCTTTGCCCGCAACATGCCGGTGCTGCTCGCGCTGGTCGGCATCTGGCACAACCAGTTGTGCGGCTATGCGACGCGGGCGGTTTTGCCGTATGATCAACGGCTTGCGCGGCTTCCTGCATATTTGCAGCAGCTGGAGATGGAAAGCAACGGCAAGCGCGTGGCGGTGGACGGGTCGGACCTGGAAACCCACTCTGGCCCCGTGGTCTGGGGAGAGCCGGGGACCAACGGCCAGCACGCCTTTTACCAGCTGATCCATCAGGGCACGCGGGTGGTGCCATGCGAATTCCTGGTTGCCCGGCGCGGGCATGAGCCTGATCTGGCGCATCAGCATCTTTTGCTGGTGTCGAACTGCCTGGCCCAGGCCGAGGCGCTGCTGCGCGGGCGGTCCCTGGACGAGGCGCGGTCGATCATGTCGAAGAAGGGGGCCACCGGGGCCGAGTTGGAGCGTCAGGCGCGGCATCGGGTGTTCCCGGGCAACCGGCCCTCCACCGTGCTGGCCTATGACCAACTGACCCCCTTCGTGCTGGGCCAGATCATCGCGCTTTATGAGCATCGGGTGTTCGTGGAGGGCGTGATCCTGGGCGTGAACTCCTACGATCAGTGGGGGGTGGAGTTGGGCAAGGAACTGGCGCTGGCCCTGCAGCCGGTGCTGGAAGGTACGGCGGGGGTCGAGGGCAAGGACGGCTCTACCGCCGCTTTGGTCGGGTTCCTGCGGGGCTAGGTCAGGGCCTGCGCTTCCTTGGCCAGGATGTGGGCCAGGGGGGCCAGGGGATCGGCTGGATGGCTGGCGCGCAGGTTGCGGGCAAGGTCGCAGGCGCGGTTGGTTAGTCTTACGTCCGAATAGGCGGCGCTGATCCGGTCGGCAAGGTCGGGGTCGCCGCGCATGGCGTGGGTCAGGATGCCCGCGTCTGCGGCCTTGCGGGCGTTGAAAAGCTGCTCCAGGTGCTGCGGCACACCGAACTGCGCCACCCCGGCCAGCGCGGCAAGGCAGGTCGTGCCGTGCGGGGCGGCATGGACGATCAGGCGGGCATATTGCGCAATCTCGTCGGCGCTGGCGGGGCGGTCCAGAACCTCCATCCCCGAGGCGGCAAGGCGGTCACGGACCTCGGGCGCGGCGCTGGGGATGTAGCCCCGGCGTGGCTGGGGCAGGGCGGCCAAGGCTGCGACAAGGGCGGGGTCGGTCAGCTCGGCCGTGGAGAAGTAGACGAAGATGCCGTCGTCGCTGGCCAGATCGCGTGAGGCCGGGACCAGCGGCGGAATGCGGTCGTGGGCGGGGCGGGCGTAGGGGTCAAGGAAGCCGAAGGTGGTGGCCAGCGGCCGGTCCACGTCATAAAGCGCGGTCAGGCGGGGCAGGGGCGACAGGTCGGGGTCTTGGTTCAGCGTGGCGCAGGTCGCATCCTCGGCATGGGTCACGCGGCTGAAGTCGGGCAGATGCACCGGAAAACGGTCCAGGCCCGCAGGGGGCGAGGTATATCCGGTGCCAAGGGTGACGATACGGATCGCCCAGCCCTCATCTCGCAAGGCGAGGGCGGCGCGGACGGCAAGCGGGGCGAAATCGGCGATCAGAAGCGAGACGTCGTGTTCGACGATCAGGCTGCGCCAGAAGGCAAGGCCGCGGGCGACCTTGTGCGGGTCGGCCAGCCCGATCTGGGCCAGCACATCGCCCCAGGTCGCGCCGCCGAGAAGGCCAAGCGGGTGGACCATGTCCCGGGGTCGCGCAAGGAGCGGGGCCTTGACGATCGGATCGGCGAGACCCGCCAACTCATCGGCATAGATCAGGCGGCCCAGGGCGGCGAGGCACGGCATGCCCGGTGGCAGCGCGCGGGCGGCGGCGGCCAGCGTTGTGACATGACCACGCCCGCCGCCCGCCTCGTTCGCCAGAAGCGCCTGCATCAGCCGGTGGCGCCGCCGTCGTCGTCATCATCGTCGTCGTCATCGCCAATCGATGCCATGCCGTCGCCGCCTTCGCCCGGTGTGACATCGGTGGCCATGGCACCGTATTTCGCCTTGGCCCAGGCCAGCGCCTTGGCGCGGTTGAAAAGGATGGCGCGGGTCAGCCCGTCCTCGCCGATCTGGTGGACGAAGGTCTGGCCGTCATGCCGGACGACCAGGACCGGGACATAGGTGCCGTCGATCAGCTGGTTCGTGCGCTTTACCGTCAGCGCCGAGGCGCCGTAGGCGGTGGAGAGGACCAGCACGCCGACAAGAAAGCTGCGGGTCAGGAGGGACGGGGGAGGGGACATCTGCAAGCCTCTGGAATGTTTGCAACCAGGGGCGTGTTGCCCCCTTCGTCGGTCCTAGCGCAGGGGGCCTTCGGGGCGCATACCCCATACGGGTGAGAGGTCGGGTTTCCCCGACCCCCAAAGGTGCTTCAGCCGCCTTACTTGAGGGCGGCGGTGACGATGACCTCGACCTTGTAGTCGGGGGTGGCCAGCTTCGCCTCGCCGGTGGCGCGGGCCGGGGTGTGGCCCTGCGGGACCCACTGGTCCCAGACCGAGTTCATCTCGGCGAAGGTGGCCATGTCGGCCAGCCAGATCTGCGCCGACAGGATGCGGGTCTTGTCGATGCCGGCGGCGGCAAGGATGCGGTCGACCTCGGCCAGGCACTGGCGGGTCTGCTCGGCCACGCCGGCACCGGGCTGGCCGACCTGACCGGCAACCCAGAGGATGCCGTTGAAGGCTACGGCCTCGGACATGCGGGGGCCGGTGCCGTAGCGGGTGATGTCGCTGTTCATGGGGATGCTCCGTTGTTGCTGCTTGCCGATTAGCCGGTCGCAGGGCCGAACGGAAGTCAGTTCACGCGGGCGCAGTCGAACTGGTCGCCCGTGGTGCCGGAGACCCAGGTCATGCCCGTGTCGGTGACCAACGCCAGACCGATGCGATAGCCGCCCTCGATGAACAGGGTGTAGTTGTCGGTGTCCTGATCGACGGCAAGGATGCGATAGGTCTCGGACCCGTTGTTGTAGGTGGTGTTGGTGAAGCTGAACACCGCCACGCCGCAATCCCAGCTGCCGACGAAGGGATAGGGTTCCACGGGCGGCGCGGGTTCGGTGCAGGCCGCAAGCGGCAGAAGCATCAGAAGGGCCGGGGCAATCCGCATGGTCGCGCCTTTCGCTGGGACGCCGCCTGCCTAGCAAGGCCCGAGGCGCGCGGCAAGCGGATGCGGACTTGCAATGCCCCCCGCATCGGCGCAAAGAGTTCCCGTTTCACTCCATGGGAGCAGGACCATGACCCATCGCATCGCCATCCTCGGGGCCTCGGGCTATACGGGGGCCGAGCTTGTCCGCCTGATCGCGACGCATCCGTCGATGCAGATCGTGGCGCTGTCGGCCGACCGCAAGGCGGGCATGTCGATGGCCGAGGTGTTCCCCTTCCTGCGGCATCTGGACCTGCCCCGGCTGGTGAAGATCGACGAGATCGATTTTTCGACCGTGGACCTGTGCTTTTGCGCGCTGCCGCATGCGACCACGCAAGAGGTGATCGCCAAGCTGCCGCGCAATCTGCGGATCGTGGACCTGAGCGCCGACTTCCGCCTGCGCGACCCGGCGGAATATGCCAAGTGGTATGGCCAGCCGCACACGGCGGTCGAGATCCAGAAGGAAGCGGTCTATGGCCTGACCGAGTTCTACCGCGACGAGATCAAGGCAGCGCGGCTGGTCGCCGGCACGGGCTGCAATGCGGCGACCGGGCAATTCGCGCTGCGGCCATTGATCGCGGCGGGGGTGATCGATCTGGACGATATCCTGATCGACCTGAAGGCTGGGGTCTCGGGCGCGGGGCGGTCGTTGAAGGAAAACCTGCTGCATGCCGAGCTGTCGGGCGGCACCCATGCCTATTCGGCCGGCGGCAAGCACCGGCATCTGGGCGAGTTCGACCAGGAGTTTTCCAAGGTCGCCGGGCGGCCGGTGCAGGTGCAGTTCACGCCGCATCTTCTGCCGATGAACCGGGGCATCCTGGCGACGGTCTATGTCAAGGGCGACGCGAAGATCGTGCATCAGACCCTTGAAAAGGCCTATGAAAACGAGCCCTTCCTGCGCGTCCTGCCATTCGGCTTGCTGCCGTCCACCCGCGACATTGCCGGGTCGAACTTCTGCCATCTGGGCGTGATCGGCGACCGGACCCCGGGCCGGGCGGTGGTGGTGGCGGTGCTGGACAACCTGACCAAGGGCAGCTCGGGCCAGGCGATCCAGAACGCGAACCTGATGCTGGGCCTGCCCGAGACCGAAGGGCTGATGCTGGCGCCGGTCTTTCCGTAAGGCCGGCTCGTCGTGCGTCTTCGACGTCTCCTCGCGGGGGCATCGGCGGGTGATGAAGTGATCTAGGAACGGGACTTGACGCGGGTCAAGGCATCCCCACCTTGGACATGGCATAGGCCGGGGAACGGCAAAGGATGCGGGCGATGGTCGAGAAGAAGGAATTCCGGGGCCTGAAAGGGCTGAAGAAGCAGCGGCGCATCCAGATCGTTGCGCTGGCCGCCGTGGCACTGATCGGCGCCACGGGGTTGGTCGGCTATGCGATGCGCGACGGGATCAACTTCTTCCGCTCGCCCAGCCAGGTCCTGTCGGAACCCCCGGAAACGGGCGAAACCTTCCGCATTGGCGGGCTGGTAGTCGAAGGCTCGATCATCCGGGGCGAGGGGACCGAGGTCGCTTTTGCTGTCACCGACACCAATGCGACGGTCCCGGTGCGCTATAACGGCATCCTGCCGGACCTGTTCGCCGAAGGGCAGGGGATGGTGGCGCTGGGACGGATGGAGGGCGAAACCTTCGTCGCCACCGAAGTGCTGGCCAAGCATGACGAGACCTATATGCCGAAGGAAGTGGTCGACGCGCTGAAAGAGCAGGGCGTCTACGTCGACCCCAACGCCCCGCCGGAAAGCTGACCGCGCGCTGTGCAGAGGCCGCGTTAACCGCGGTTTGCAAGGCTGTCCCCGGGTTGAACGGGGGTGCCGATGCCGGATGTTCGTCAGATTGCCGCAGAGATCGTGGGGCGCGAGGGTGGGTTTGTCGATGATCCGGACGATCCCGGTGGCGCGACCAATCACGGGGTGACGATCCACACGCTGCGGCGCCTTGGCATCGACGTGAACCGCGATACGCGGATCGATGTGGCGGACGTGAAGGCCCTGACCCGGAAACAGGCGGTCGAGATTTACCTGGAGCATTACTACACCCGCCCCGGCATCGCGGCCCTGCCCGAGGCGCTGCAGGCCAGCCTGTTCGACATGTATGTGAACGCCGGCGGTAACGCGGTGAAGATCCTGCAGCGGCTGCTGACCGACATGGGCTTTCCCTGCGACCCGGACGGGCAAATCGGGCCGCAGACGATCCGCGCGGCGCAGATGGCGCATGAGGCGGCACCGTCGCATCTGGTCGATGCCTATGGGATCGCGCGGCGGAACTACTACTACGCGATTGCCGACAAGCGCCCGGCCAGCCGCAAGTTCGCCCGCCGCAAGGATGGCGGAAAGGGCGGTTGGATCACCCGGGCCGAGGAATTCATCTCGCCGAAGTATCACCTGACCGAGGCGCAGCACCGGGCGCGGGTGGCGGCATGGGGGTGAAGGGATGGGGGGAGTGATCGGCAAGCTGATCGGGACCCCGGCGGCGGTCTCGGCCCTGGGCGAGGCGGCGCAGGGTGTGGCGGAGGTGTTCATTCCTTCGGCCACCAAGCGGATGGAACTGTCGGCCGAGGCGCAGATGGCGGCCTTGCGGCAGTTGGGCGAGGAGTATCAGCATCCGGCCTTAAGCTGGTTCGACCGGATGGTGAACGGGTTGAACCGCCTGCCGCGGCCTTGCCTCGCCTTCGGGACGCTGGGGCTTTTCACCTATGCGATGGTCGATCCCGAGGCCTTTGCCAAGCGGATGGTTGGGTTGAACGCGGTGCCCGAGCCGCTGTGGTGGTTGCTGGGCGCGATCGTCGCTTTCTACTTCGGGGCGCGCGAAACGCATTACTTTCGCAACCGGGCGGTGATCTCGCCCTTTACCGCGTCGGGGGCGGTGCCCGAGGAGAATGCGGCGCTGGACGAATGGCGGCGGGGCTGACCCCGCCGCCAAGCCTTGACCGTCGATCCCTGAACCCCGATCCTTGACCCGCCGATCCTTGACCTCTGAGCGGGCCTCTGGCATGGCCAAGGGGCTAAGAGGATGTGATCAAATGAACCTGTTCGCCGATATCCGTGAGCTTGTGGTGGCCGAATTGCAGGCCCTGATGGCCGAGGGCGCGCTGCCCCAGGGCCTGGACCTGGCCGGCGTGGCCGTAGAGCCGCCGCGCGATGCGGGACATGGCGACATGGCGACCAACGCGGCGATGGTGCTGGCGAAGCCGGCCGGGATGCAGCCGCGCGCGATTGCCGATGCGCTGGCGGCCCGGCTGATGGCCGATCCCCGGATCGCCGGGGCCGATGTGGCGGGGCCGGGGTTCCTGAACCTGCGGCTGGAGCCCGCCGCCTGGCAAGGGCTGGTGCGCGAAGTGCTGGTGCAGGGCACGCAATACGGCCGCTCGACCCTGGGGCAGGGGCGCCGGGTGAACGTGGAGTTCGTCAGCGCCAACCCGACCGGCCCGATGCATGTGGCCCATGCGCGCGGCGCGGTCGTCGGCGACGCGCTGGCGGCGCTGCTGGCCTTTGCGGGCTATCAGGTGACGCGCGAATACTACATCAACGACGGCGGCGGGCAGGTCGATGTGCTGGCCCGCAGCGCCTTTGAACGCTACCGCGAGGCGCATGGCCTGTCGCCCGAGATTGCCGAAGGGCTGTATCCGGGCGACTATCTGATCCCGGTGGGGACCGCGCTGAAGGACAAGTACGGCGCCAGCCTTCTGGACCAGCCGGAAAGCGTCTGGCTGGCCGATGTGCGGGTCTTTGCCACCGACATGATGATGGCGATGATCCGCGAGGATCTGGCGGCGCTTGGCGTCGAGATGGACGTCTATTCGTCGGAGAAGGCCCTGTACGGCACCGGCCAGATCGAGGCCGCGCTGGAACGGCTGCGGGCGCTGGACCTGATCTACTCGGGCACGCTGGAGCCGCCGAAGGGCAAGGCCCCCGAGGATTGGGAGCCGCGCGAGCAGACCCTGTTCCGCTCCACCGCCTTTGGTGATGATCAGGATCGGCCGGTGCAGAAATCCGATGGCGCGTGGACCTATTTCGCGCCCGATATCGCCTATCACTACAACAAGGTCGTGCGCGGCTTTGATGAGCTGATCAACATCTTCGGCGCGGACCATTCCGGCTATGTCAAACGGCTGAAGGCGGTGGTCAGCGCCCTGTCCGAGAACCGCGTCACGCTGGACATCAAGCTGATCCAGCTGGTCAAGCTTCTGAAAGGCGGCCAGATCGTCAAGATGTCGAAGCGGGCGGGGACATTCGTCACCCTGCGCGATCTGATCGACGAGGTCGGGCCGGACGTGGTGCGCTTTGTGATGCTGACGCGCAAGAACGATGTGGCGCTGGATTTCGACTTTGACAAGGTGACCGAACAGTCGAAGGACAACCCGGTTTTCTATGTGCAATACGCCAATGCGCGGGTGAATTCGATCCTGCGGAAAGCGCGCAGCGACGCAAGCCTTGATGTCAGTGATGCGGCCCTGTCGGCGGCACATCTGGTGCATCTGGGGCATGAGGCCGAGCTGGAGGTGATCCGCAAGCTGGGCGAATGGCCCCGGCTGGTCGAAATCGCCGCCAAGGGGCACGAGCCGCACCGCGTTGCCTTCTATCTGTACGAGCTGGCCTCGGACTTCCACGGGCTGTGGAACAAGGGCAATGACGACGACTCCTTGCGCTTCCTGCAAGAGGATGCGGCGGTTTCGACGGCAAAAATCGCCCTCGCACGCGCTGTGGGCGTTGTTATTTGCGCCGGTCTTGGTATCCTTGGCGTTACCCCGGTCGAGGAAATGCGCTGACGAATGGCGACCCGCCGGGTGTGAGGCGTGAATGCAGGGACGGACGAACCGTCCCGCAGGCAGGGGCAGCAGATGGCGGATGCGGATTTTGACGGGCTTCAGGGCTATGGCCGTACTGCCGGCCCGAAGGCGGCCCGGCTGGTGACCCTTGCCGGGGCCGTGGCCTCGGTGGCGCTGGTCGTGGGCATGGGGGTCTGGGGCTATCAGCTTGCGGTGCGGGATGTGCGCGGCGTGCCGGTGATCCAGGCGCTGGAGGGGCCGATGCGCATCGCGCCGGCTGACCCGGGGGGCGAGATTGCTGATCACCAGGGCCTGGCGGTGAACACCGTGGCTGCGGTCGGCGTGGCCGCACCGCCGCCGGAAAAGCTGATCCTTGCCCCGCGTCCGGTGGACCTGGCCGAAGAGGATACCGCGGGCCTGGCGGGCTTGTCGCCCTTGCCGCCCGAGCTTGCGGCTGCGACTGCTGTCGCCGCGCCAGCCTCGGCCGCCGACCTTGCCGTTGCCGCCGCCCCGCCGACCGAAAGCGCCAGCCCGACCGAGGTGGCGATCGACGCGGCCCTGGCTGAAGCTCTGGGCGAGATCCCGCCCGAGGCGTTGGAGCCGGTCGCCGCCCTGCCGGACGTGGTGCAGGACCCGGTGCCTGCGGGCGCGATGGCCGTCTCGCCCCGCCCGAAGGCGCGCCCCGGCAGCCGCGCCGCGCCTGAACCGCAACCCGCCGTGGCGTTGGAGGCCCCGAACGAGATCGACCCCGCGACGATCCCGGCCGGTACGCGGCTGGTCCAGTTCGGCGCCTTTGACACCGAGGATCAGGCGCGGGCGGAATGGGTGCGGCTGTCTGGCCAGTTCGGCGAGTTGATGGGGGGCAAGGGCATGGTGCTGCAACCGGCCGAAAGCGGCGGGCGCACCTTCTATCGCCTGCGCGCCCACGGGTTCGACGACGAGGCCGACGCGCGCCGCTTCTGCTCGGCCTTCGTTGCGCAAAGTGCCACCTGCATCCCGGTCCCGCAGCGATGAGCCTGGGTCGCGGCGCGACCATCTTCAGCTGCGCGGGTCCGGCGCTGTTGCCAGAGGAACGCGCCTTCTTCCGTGAGGCGGACCCGTTCGGCTTTATTCTGTTCGCGCGGAATATCGAGGCGCCGAAACAGGTTGCGCGCCTGACCGCATCCTTGCGCGACGCCGTCGGCCGCGACGCGCCGATCCTGGTGGATCAAGAGGGCGGCCGCGTCCAGCGCCTGCGCACGCCCCATTGGCGCGAGTGGGAGCCGCCCCTGGACACGGTGCTGGCTGACCCGGCGACCGCTGCCGAGCGGATGCGCCGCCGGATGGCAGTCATCGGGGCGGAACTGCGCGCGGTCGGGATCGACGCGAACTGCGCACCCCTGGCCGACGTGGCGCGGGACGGCACGCATCCTTTCCTTCGCAACCGCTGCTACGGGACCGATCCCGAAACCGTCGCCCTTGTCGCCCGCGCGGTGGCCGACGGGCTGCTGTCGGCGGGCGTCCTGCCAGTGCTGAAGCACCTTCCCGGACATGGCCTGTCGCATGTCGACTCGCACCTGGACCTACCGGTGGTGGATCTGGGGCTTGAGGCGCTGCGTGCCGTCGATTTCGCGCCGTTCCGGGCGTTGAACGACCTGCCGATGGCGATGACCGCGCATCTGGTGTTCCAGGCGCTGGACCCCGACCAGCCGGCGACGCAATCGCCCGTGATGATCCGCCTGATCCGCGAGGAGATCGGGTTTCAGGGCCTCTTGATGACCGACGACCTGAACATGCAGGCGCTGGCGGGAACGCTGGCCGACCGCACCGCGCGCAGCCTGGTTGCCGGCTGCGACATCGCGCTGCACTGCAAGGGCGACCTGGCCGAGATGCAGGAGGTCGCCGCCGCAGCGGGGCAGATGGGTCCGGCCGCCCTGGACCGCGCCCGCGCTGCGCTGGCCGCGCGACCTGCGGCGGGCCTCAGCCTGGCCCAGGCGCTGGAGGCTCTGGATGGCTGACCCTTGGGACCAGCCTGAACGCATCGCGCCCGAGGAACGGCTGGCGGCCGAGGCGCTGATCGTCGATGTGGACGGGTTCGAGGGGCCGCTGGACCTTCTTTTGACGCTGAGCCGCACGCAGAAGGTGGACCTGCGCAAGATCTCGGTCCTGCAACTGGCCGAGCAGTACCTGGGTTTCGTTGAACGCGCCCGGACCTTAAGGATCGAACTTGCGGCGGATTACCTGGTGATGGCGGCCTGGCTTGCGTTCCTGAAATCGCGCCTCCTGCTGCCGCCCGAACCCGGCGAGGCGGGACCAAGCGCCGAGGATCTGGCCGCGCACCTGGCCTTTCAGCTGGAACGCCTGCAGGCGATGCGCGATGCGGCGGCCCGGTTGATGGCGCGCGACCAGAAGGGCCGCGACTTCTTTGCCCGGGGCCTGCCCGAGGACATGACGCATCACCGCAAGGTGACCTGGACGGCCACGCTTCTGGACCTGATGCGCGCCTATGCCCAAATCCGCACCAAGGATGAATTCCGCCCCTTTGTCCTGGACCGCGAGCATGTCTACACCATGGAACAGGCGCTGGACCGGATGCGGGGCCTGATCGGCTATGCCGGCGATTGGGCCAGCCTGACCAGCTTTCTGCCCGAAGGCTGGGACGTGACGCCGATGGCCCGCCGCTCGGCACTCGCGGCGCATTTCGCGGCGGTGCTGGAGATGGCCAAGCGCGGCCAGGTCACCCTGCGTCAGGGCGAGACCTTCGCGCCCATCGAACTTCGCCGGAGGGACGCATGAGCGAGGAACAAAGCCTGTTCGACGCCCCCCCGATGGGCGAGCAGGAACGGATGGTCGAGGCGATCCTGTTTGCCAGCGCCGAGCCCGTCACCGTGGCTGAACTTGAGGCGCGGATGCCGCATGGCGCCGACCCGGCCGAGGCGCTGGTCTACCTGCGCAAGCGGTACGAGGGCAGGGGGGTGAACCTGGTCAAGGTCGGCGACGCCTGGGCCTTCCGCACCGCGCCCGACCTTGGCTTCCTGATGCAGCGCGAGACGGTCGAGACGCGGAAACTGTCGCGCGCCGCGATCGAGACCCTGGCCATCGTTGCCTATCACCAGCCGGTGACTCGCGCGGAAATCGAGGAAATCCGCGGGGTTGCGGTCAGCCGGGGCACCGTTGACCAACTGATGGAGTTGGAGTGGATTCGCTTGGGCCGCCGGCGGATGACGCCGGGCCGGCCAGTGACCTTTGTGGTCACGGAACAGTTCCTGGACCATTTCGGCCTGGAATCCGCCCGCGACTTGCCGGGCCTGAAAGAGTTGCGCGCAGCGGGGCTTCTGGACAGCCGCCCCTTGCCGGGGCAATCCGCCACCCCAGATGATGACGACGGCGTGCAGGCCGGACAAAGTGAGCTGTTCGAGGATTAGGAAAGACCGCAATGGACTGGAATCGGCTGATCAACATGGTGACGCGGATGTTCCTGCGCAAAGCGGTGAACAAGGGCATCGATTTCGCGGCGCGGCGCGGCAAGTCCCCGGCCACACTTACGCCCGAGGATCGCCAGCGCGCGCAATCCGCCAAGGAAATGGCCGACAAGGCCAAGAAAGCCGCGCGGATTGGCCGGCGTTTCATGAAGTAATTCAGGGGGTTGCGGCGATCTTCTCAGGCTACTGTCGCAAGATCAGCCGGTTGCCGGCAAATTCCATGCGGAACTGGTCCAGATATTCCATCCCCAGAAGCGAGCCCTTCATCTCGCCCTCGGTCACGAAGGCGCGGAAATCCCGGTTCTCGAAGGGCCCAAGTTGCACCAGCGGCAGCGTGACCCGCGCGGTGCGGACCACGCCATTGGCAGTAAAGGCCTCGCCCAGGAACATCAGGCTGTCGTGGGTGATCCCCAGCGCCTCGGCATCCTGACGGGCCAGAACCATGCCGCTGGCGCCGGTGTCGACCATGAAGGGGACCGGGGTGCCATTGATCGTCAGCGTCAGATAGTAATGCCCATCCGAGGCGCGCGGCACCTCGACCGTGCCGTCCTGCGCCACGGCCTGCACCGGCATCACATCATTGCGGATGTCGCCCCAAAGCCCGTAACCGGCCACGACGCCCACGAAGATCAGGCCCCAGGCCATCGCCATGCGCAGCGCCTGGCCCATACGCTGGCGAAACTCGACCAAGACCCAGCCGCCAAGCGCGACCAGGATGATCGCCAGATAGCCCACGCGGGCCAGGGTTTCACCGTCCATCCGAACCTCCGGTTTCGCAAGATATGGGGGCAGGGCGGCGGCTTGGAAAGGGTCGGATGTCCTCAAGGCAGGCGCGGGATGCCTTGCGCCGGGATGGTTGCGGCAGGTGGGCTGTCAAGCCGCTGATGTTTCGAACTTTTCCTGGGCCGACAGCCACATCGCCTCGGCCTTGTCCAGCGCCTGCATCACCTCGGCATATTTGGCGTTCCAGGTGGCAAGTTCACCCTTGCGGGTGTCTTCGTACAGCGCGGGGTCCGCCAGTTTGGCCGCCAGCTTGTCGCGCATGTCGTTCAGCTTGGCCAGCCGATCCTCGCACTTGCGGACCTCGGCTTTCAGCGCAAGGATTTCATCCCGGCTGGCTTTTCTTGGTTTTTCAACGGGCTTTGAGGCGACCTTCACCTCTTCATCGCCGGCCAGCAACTGCCGGCGATAGGCCTCCAGGTCGTCGGTATAGGGCGTCACTGCGCCGTCCTTCACCAGCCAAAGCCGGTCGGCCACCAGGCCCAGAAGGTGCATGTCGTGGCTGACCAGGATGACCGCACCGGGGTATTCGGTCAGCGCCTCGACCAAAGCCTCGCGGCTTTCGATGTCCAGGTGGTTGGTCGGTTCGTCCAGGATCAGAAGGTGCGGCGCGTCAATGGTGGCCAGCAGCAGCGACAGGCGCGCCTTCTGCCCGCCCGACAGCCGAGCGACGACCGTGTCGGCCTGGTCCGCCATCAGGCCAAAGCCCGCCAGCCGCGCACGCAGTTTCGGCTGCCCTTCGGCGGGGCGCAGGCGCTTGATGTGCTGCAACGGCGTCTCGTCCAGATGCAGTTCATCGACCTGATGCTGGGCGAAATAGCCGATCCGCAGCTTGGAGGACCGGGCAATCCGCCCCTCGGCCGCCTGAAGTTTGCCCGCCAACAGCTTGGAAAGCGTGGACTTTCCTTCACCGTTGCGGCCCAGAAGCGCGATCCGGTCGTCCTGGTCGATCCGCAGGTTCAGCCGCTTCAGCACCGGCGGGCCGCCATAGCCGACCGCCGCGCCGTCCAGGTTGATGATCGGCGGGGCCAGTTCTTCGGGGGCAGGGAAGGTAAATACCACCTTCTTCGCCTCTTCCGGAGCGGTGATCGGGGTCAGCTTTTCCAGCATCTTGACGCGGGACTGCGCCTGCACGGCCTTCGACGCCTTGGCCTTGAAACGGTCGACGAAGCTCTGCAGATGCGCGCGCCGCGCCTCGACCTTCTTCGCCTCGGCCTGCAACACGGCGCGGCGTTCGGACATCTGGCGGGCGAACTGGTCATAGCCGCCTTGCCAGTAGGTGAGCTTGCGGTTGTCCAGATGCAGGATGCCTTGCACGGCCCGGTTCAGAAGCCCGCGGTCGTGGCTGATGATCAGGACCGTATGCGGATACTTCTGCAGATAGCTTTCCAGCCAGAGCGCGCCTTCGAGATCCAGGTAGTTGGTCGGTTCATCGAGAAGCAGGTAGTCAGGCTGCGCAAACAGCACCCCCGCCAGCGCCACCCGCATCCGCCAGCCGCCCGAGAAGGCCGAGCAGGGCATCAGCTGCTGTTCAGCATCGAAGCCCAAGCCCTTGAGAATGCTGGCGGCTCGACCCTCGGCCGACCAGGCGTCGATGTCCGAAAGCCGCGCCTGGATCTCGGCGATGCGGTGGGCATCGGTGGCGGTCTCGGCCTCGGCCATCAGGGCCGCGCGCTCGGTATCCGCTTGCAGCACCGTCTCGAGAAGCGAGGTGTCGGACGACGGCACTTCCTGCGCAACACCGCCGATACGGGCGCGCTGGGGCAGGGTGATCGACCCGCCCTCCAGCGCCAGCTCGCCCCGGATCAGCCGGAACAGCGTGGTCTTGCCCGCCCCGTTACGACCGACGAGGCCCACCTTGTGGCCCGTGGGGATGGTCGCGGACGCGCCCTCGAACAGGGGGCGGCCTTCGACGTTATAGGTGATGTCCTCGATCTTCAGCATGGGGGCCAAGTGCCCGATCAGGCGTGAAACGTCAATGCCGGCCCACCTTTTCAAAGGCGTGCGCCCGTGATAGCAGCCCGCCATCCGAAAAGGGCCACGCCGGCCCCAAACCCGATGGAGAGCCACATGGCCGTTGAACGTACCCTGTCGATCATCAAGCCCGATGCCACCAAGCGCAACCTGACCGGCAAGATCGTTGCCAAGTTCGAGGATGCCGGCCTGCGCGTCGTCGCATCCAAGCGCATCCACCTGACGCCCGCCCAGGCCGGCGCATTCTACGCCGAGCATGCCGAGCGCGGCTTCTACGGCGAGCTGTGCGCGTTCATGGCGTCCGAGCCGGTCGTCGTGCAGGTCCTGGAAGGCGAAGGCGCGATTGCCAAGAACCGCGAAGTAATGGGCGCGACCGATCCGGCCGCCGCTGCCGACGGCACGATCCGCAAGGAATTCGCGCTGTCCAAGGGCGAGAACTCGGTCCACGGGTCGGACAGCGAGGCTTCGGCCGCGCGCGAGATCGCGTTCTTCTTCTCGGGCCTTGAACTGGTCGGCTGATTTCGTCTGAAGTTTGCGATGCGGCCCGGTCGGTTGACCGGGCCGTTTTCGTTTCGGGGTGGGGTGTCCGTCGCCGTGCCCGGATATCGCGTAATCAGTATTATGTAATGTAATGCATGCTGGAAAGGCCTTAAGCGCCGGGATATGAGGCCGCAAGCCATTGGAGCCTGCCCCATGTTCGACCGTTCGATCAAGATCGCCCCGTCCATCCTTGCCGCCGATTTCGCGAACTTTGGCGCCGAGTGCCGCGCGATCGAGGCGCAAGGCGCGGATTGGGTGCATGTCGATGTGATGGACGGCCACTTCGTCCCGAACCTGACTTTCGGCCCGGCGATGTGCGCGGCGATCCGGCCGCATATCAAGGGCGTGATGGACGTGCATCTGATGATCGCGCCGGTGGATCAGTATCTTGAGGCCTATGCCAAGGCCGGTGCCGACGTGCTGACCGCCCATGTCGAGGCCGGCCCGCACATTCACCGCACGCTGCAAGCCATTCGCGGGCTTGGGAAAAAGGCCGGTCTTGCGATTAACCCCGGCACGCCCGTCGAGGCAGTCAGCGAATTGCTGGACATGGTTGACCTGATCTGCGTGATGACGGTGAACCCGGGCTTTGGCGGCCAAAGCTTCATCGAAAGCCAGGTCGCCAAGGTGACGCGTCTGCGCCAGATGATCGGCGACCGGCCGGTGCATATCGAGATCGACGGCGGCATCACGGCGGTAACGGCGCCTTTGGTGGCCAAGGCCGGCGCGGATGTGCTGGTGGCAGGCTCGGCCGTGTTCAAGGGCGGATCGGTGGACAATCCTGCGCCCTATGGCGCGAATATCCGGGCAATCCGTGCGGCGGCCGAGGCTGCGATTGCGTGACGCGCTGAACCTGGTTTTCGACCTGGACGGCACGCTGATCCACAGCGCGCCGCAGATCCACGACGCGGCCAATAAAGTGTTCTTAGCCAAAGGCTTGCCCGGCTTTCCTTATGAAACCGTGCGCGGTTTCATCGGCAACGGCGTCGGCGTGCTGGTCCGCCGCCTGCTGGCCCATCAAGGGCTGCCACCGGAGGGCCCACTCCACGCCGAACTGGTCGCGGGTTTCATCAGCATCTATGAGGAAGCCTTTGATCTGACAACGCTTTATCCCGGCGTGACCGACGCGTTGGTGGCGCTGTCCGCGGCGGGCCATCGCCTGGCGATCTGCACCAACAAACCCCAAGGACCGACCCACGCAGTGCTGCGCCACTTCGGGCTGGACCGTTTCTTTCCCATTGTCATCGGCGGCGACAGCCTGCCGCAGCGCAAGCCCGACCCCGCGCCCCTGCGCGCGGCGCTGTCGGGGCTTCAACCGGCGCCGGCCCTCTTCATCGGTGACAGCGAGGTTGACGCCCAGACCGCGCAAGCCGCTGGCGTTCCCCTGGCGCTGTTCACCCAAGGCTACCGCACCGCCGCGCCGGAAAGCCTGGGCGCAAAGCTGGTGTTCGACGATTTCGCCGCCCTGCCCCGCCTGATCGGCCATCTGGCTGCCCGATTTCGCGTCCAGGATGCCCCGATTGCATGACAAGTCCCGTCATGCGGGCGTTTTGGCGCCCTTCGCATGCCGCAAACTCTCGACAAGCCAAGGAAACCTGCCGTATCTCACGTCCAAGTCCTGAATGCCCCAAGGTCAGGCAAAGCTGACCGGGCCCCCCGCCAACAGGGATAGAACGATGAGTGAGACCATTCTTGCCTTGCTGAACCGGATTGCCGCCGCCTCCAGCATCGACGAGGCCTGGGAGCGGGCGACCGGACATTTCGCCAGCCTGGGCTTCAAGCGCGTGAACTACGGTTTCACCCGGTTCAAGCACCTGAAAACCATCGGCGACCCGGATGATGCGCTGTTCCTGTCGACCTGCGATGCGGATTACGTCAAGCGCTACTTCCAGGGCGGGTTCTATGCCAAGACGCCGGTCTTTCGCTGGGCGGAACGCAGCTCGGGCATTTGCAGCTGGACCTGGGTGAAAGAGGCGTTCGAGGCCGGGCGGTTGTCGGCGGAAGAGGCCGAGGCGGTGCGTCAGAATGCGGCCATGGGCGTGGTGGCGGGGATCTCGGTCAGCTTCCCCGAGGTTTCGTCCCGCTCGAAGGGCGCGCTGGGGCTGATCGCGGACCCCGGCCTGACGGCCGAGGCGGTGGATGCGATCCTGGCGCAGCGCAAGGAAGAGATCCTGGCCGTGGCGAACATGATGCACCTCACGATCGTCCACTTGCCGCAACTGTCGCGCCACCGCGCGCTGTCCCCGCGTCAGCGCGAGGCGCTGGAATGGGTGGCCGACGGCAAGACCACGCAGGATGTGGCGCTGTTGATGGGAGTCAGTCCCGCGATGGTGGAAAAGCACCTGCGCCTTGCGCGCGAGGCGTTGGCGGTCGAGACCACGGCCCAGGCCGTCGCAAAGGGGGCGCTTTTGAACATGATCTTCCAGCGCCAGCCCGAGGTCGCCCAGGCCGCGCGCTGAAGGTAGGGTTTTCCCTACTCGCCTGACGTTGCGTCACCTGCCACAAAGCCCGCTACCGGAGCGGTGCAGACTGGGCCGCCACCGGATCGTTGGTCGACCGTAAGGTCCTTAGTCCCCTTGGCCGCAATTACGGCGGCCGGCTTCGGTTCTGTCCGCCTCGTCCTATCCCCAGGGGCCCGGGCAGGGCTTTGCGGCGCGGTCCTTCCCCGGGACCGCGCCGTTTTCATTTGCTACCTGTCGGAACAGGAAAAGGGCCGGCACCTTGCGGCACCGGCCCCCCTGCCCCGATCTTGGGGAAATCAGCCCTGCAGCGCCTTGGCCACTTCCGCGGCAAAGTCTTCCTGCTTCTTCTCGATGCCTTCGCCCACGGCAACGCGCGCGTAGCCGGTGATCTCGACGCCCGCTTCCTTGGCCGCGGCTTCCACGGTCAGGTCGGGGTTGATCACGAAGGCCTGGCCCATCAGCGTGTTCTCGGCCAGGAACTTCTTCATCCGGCCCGGGATGATGTTGTTGTGGATCACCTGCTCGGGCTTCGGCTTGGCGGACGAGGCGTTCTCTTCCAGGGCCTTGGCGGTCTGTACGGCAAGCTCACGCTCGACCAGCACGGGGTCCAGGGTGGCTTCCGACAGCGACAGCGGGTTCGTCGCGGCGATGTGCATCGCGAACTGCTTGCCGATCTCTTCGGCCTTGGCCTTGTCGCCCTTCAGGGCAACGAGGACGCCGATCTTGCCCATGCCGGCAGTCGCCGCGTTGTGGACGTAGGAGACGACGGTGTCGCCTTCCAGCACATGCAGGCGGCGGAAGGTCATGTTCTCGCCGATGCGGGCGATGGCTTCCTGGATCACGGTCTCGACGGTCTTGCCGTTCAGATGCGCGGCCTTCACGACTTCGACCGAGTCGCCGGTGGTCAGGGCGACATTCGCCACATCACGGACCAGCGCCTGGAAGTCTTCGTTCTTGGCGACAAAGTCGGTTTCCGAGTTGATCTCGACCGCGACGCCCTTGCCGTTGGACACGGCGACGCCAACCAGCCCTTCGGCGGCGACGCGGTCAGCCTTCTTGGCGGCTTTGGCCAGGCCCTTGGTGCGCAGCCAGTCGACTGCGGCTTCCATGTCGCCGTTAACTTCGGTGAGCGCCTTCTTGGCGTCCATCATGCCTGCGCCGGTCGACTCGCGCAGTTCCTTCACCATCTGTGCGGTGATCGTCATGCCTTGCACTCCTTGGAATAGATGGCCCGGCGGGATAGACCCGCCGGGTGAAAGTCTGGTGACAACCGGGGCTCAGGCCTCGGCTTCGGCGACCGCTTCTTCCTCGGGGGCTGCTTCCAGCGCGCCCAGGTCGACGCCCGCCGCGCCCATCTGGGCCGACATGCCATCCAGCGCCGCGCGGCTGATCAGGTCGCAGTACAGCTGGATCGCGCGGGCCGCGTCGTCGTTGCCCGGGATCACATGGGTCACGCCCTTGGGCGAGCAGTTGGTGTCGACGATACCGACGACCGGGATACCCAGCTTCTGCGCCTCAAGGATGGCGAGGTCTTCCTTGCCAACGTCGATGATGAAGATCAGGTCCGGGGTGCCGCCCATTTCGCGGATCCCGCCAAGGCTGGCCTGCAGCTTGGCCTGGTCACGCTCCATGCCCAGACGCTCTTTCTTGGTCAGGCCTTCGCCGCCCGCGCCCAGAACTTCGTCCAGCTGCTTCAGGCGCTGGATCGACTGGGAAACGGTTTTCCAGTTGGTCAGCGTGCCGCCCAGCCAGCGGTGGTTCATGTAGAACTGCGCGCAACGCTCGGCCGCTTCGGCGATCGGCTTCTGGGCCTGGCGCTTGGTGCCGACGAACAGAATGCGGCCGCCCTTGGCGACGGTGTCGCGCACGACCTTCAGCGCCTGGTCCAACAGCGGAACAGTCTGGGTCAGGTCGATGATATGGATGCCGTTGCGGTCACCATAGATGTATTCGCCCATGCGGGGATTCCAGCGGGCGGTCTGGTGGCCGTAGTGAACGCCAGCTTCCAAGAGCTGACGCATGGAGAACTCGGGAAGAGCCATACTATATCCTTTTCCGGTTTGATCCTCGGTGCGGCCGTCTTCACCCCTTGCGGGGCAACCGGTGGACCGCACGGGATTTCTCCCCGCATCGGCCCCGACCACACCTGTGAAGTGGCGGGCGTATAGACGGCCACGGGCCGGGGTGCAAGCCCTTCCGGGTTCCGCCCTTGCACCGCTGGCGGGTTTCGGCGATGGAAGGGCATGACACCGGATATCCTTTGCATCGGCTCGGTCCTGTGGGACATCATCGGCCGCTCGCCCACCGCGATGCGCCTTGGCTCGGACGTGCCGGGGCGGATCACCCGGCTGCCGGGTGGCGTGGCGATGAACATCGCCATGACGCTGCGCCGCTTCGGAATGACGCCCGCGCTGCTGACCGCCATCGGCCGCGATGCCGAGGGGGCGGAGCTGGTCGCCGCCTGCGAACGGCTGGGGCTGGTGACGGCGCATGTCTACCGCTCGGACGATCTGCCGACCGACCGCTACATGGCGATCGAAGGCGCGAACGGTCTGATCGCCGCCATCGCCGACGCCCATTCGCTGGAAGCCGCCGGCGACAAGGTCCTGCGCCCGCTGGAGGATGGCCGCCTTGGTCGCCCCGACGCGCCCTGGACCGGCCCCATCGCGCTGGACGGCAACCTGACCGAGGCGCTTCTGGCCGACATCGCCGCCTCGCCCCTGTTTGCGGCGGCCGACCTGCGGGTCGCCCCGGCCTCGCCCGGCAAGGCGGGGCGGCTTTTGCCGCTGCTCACCCATCCGTCGGCCACGCTTTATGTGAACCTGGAAGAGGCGAACATCCTGGCCCGGTCCGATGCCGCCACCGCGCCCGAGGCCGCACAGGCCCTGCTGCAACGCGGGGCGGGCCGGGTCCTGGTGACCAACGGCGGAGAGCTTGCCGCCGAAGGCCGCCGCGACGAAGGCGTCATCATGGGCCAGCCGCCCCAGGTCCTGGTGACCCGTGTCACCGGCGCGGGCGACACGTTCATGGCGGCGCATCTGGTCGCCGAACGCCGCGGCGCCGACCGGCAATCCGCCCTGGACGAGGCGCTGCGCGCCGCCGCCACCTATGTATCCGGAGATATCGGCGCATGACCCTGCCCCCCACCCTGCCCCTGATCCTGTCGCCCGAAGTGGCCGAGGCCCATGCCAAGGGCGCGCCCATCGTTGCGCTGGAAAGCACGATCATCACCCACGGCATGCCATTCCCGCAGAATGTGGAAACAGCGCGCCGGGTGGAGGCCGAGGTTCGCGCCCATGGTGCCACGCCCGCCACCATCGCGATCATGGACCGGCAGATCCACATCGGCCTGACCGATCCGCAGCTTGAAGCCCTGGGTCAGGCAAAGGCCGTGGCCAAGCTTTCGCGTGCCGACCTGGCGGCCTGCCTGGCGACTGGCGGAACCGGGGCCACCACGGTTGCCGCCACCATGATCTGCGCGCGGCTTGCCGGGATCGGCGTCTTTGCCACCGGCGGGATCGGCGGGGTGCATCGCGGGGCCGAGACCAGCTTTGACATCTCGGCCGACCTGCGCGAACTGGCGGAAACCCCCGTCACCGTGGTCGCCGCGGGGGCCAAGGCGATCCTCGATCTGCCAAAGACGCTGGAATATCTGGAAACCCTGGGCGTCCCCGTCATCGCCTATGGCCAGGATGATTTCCCGGCCTTCTGGTCGCGCTCCTCGGGGTTGAAGGCGCCCTTGCGGATGGACGACGCCGCCAGCATCGCCGCCGCGCAACGGATGCGCACCCGCCTTGGCCTGCCCGGCGGCCAACTCGTCGCCAACCCGATCCCGGCCAGCGCCGAGATCCCCCGCGCCGAAATCATGCCCCAGATCGAGGCCGCCCTGGCCGAGGCCGAGGCGCAGGGTATCGCCGCAAAGGCGGTGACGCCCTTCCTGTTGCAACGCATCTTCGAACTGACCCAGGGCCGCTCGCTGGAGGCAAATATTGCGCTGGTGCTGAACAATGCCCGCCTTGGTGCCGCCATCGCCCGGGAACTGGCGGCGCAGACCTGATTTTCCCCCGGCCGCCATTGCGCAGGGCCGGGGACAGCCCCTAGATTGGGGCGGAACAGGGACAGTACCACGTGACCGAACCGCATCCGCCCCACCGTCGCGGCTTTCTTGCCAGCCTGCGCGCAAGCTTCCTGACCGGCCTGGTCGTCGTCCTGCCCATCGGGCTGACGATCTATTTTGTCTGGGCCGTCATCGGCTGGATCGACGGCTGGATCCTGCCGCTGATCCCGTCCTACTGGCAGCCCGACGCCGTGATCCGCCGCTGGATCGGTCCGGACTACGAATTCCCGGTGCGCGGGGTCGGCGTCCTGGTTTTCCTGATCGTCACGATCATCGTCGGCTGGATGGCCAAGGGCCTGATCGGCCGCTCTGTCATCCGCTCGGGCGAGAACTTGGTCGAGCGGATGCCGGTCGTCCGTTCCGTCTACGGCGCGATCAAGCAGGTGGCCGAAACCTTCTTCAACAAGAAGGAACAAAGCTTCGACAAGGTCGTCCTGGTCGAGTTTCCGCGCCCCGGGTCCTGGGCGCTGGGATTCGTGTCCACGCGGCCCAGGGGCGAGTTGGCCGAGCGGTTGGCAGCCCTTGGCCCCGACATGTCCGCGGTGTTCGTCGGTCTGACCCCCTTTACCAGCGGGATGCTCCTCTTCGTGCCGACACAGGACCTGATCGTGATGGACATGGGCGTGGACGACGCGGCCAAGCTGATCGTGTCGGGCGGCCTGGTCTATCCCCTGCCGAAAGAGCCGCTGGACTAGGCCAGCACCCCCTTCAGGTCGGCCGAGGAGTCCTGCCCGATCTTCGGCGCGCCCTCGGTCAGGAACCGCTCGGCCGCCGCGCGGCCGGCGTCCTTCAACCGGTGCAGAAGCAAGGGCGTCGGCGACAGCTTGGAATCGGCGCCAAGCTCGTTCATCAGCGCGTCATCGGCGATCATATGGACATTCACCGCCTTCATCGTGCCCGGCTCCATCCGGCCCTCGGCGATCAGGCGGCGGACAAAGTTGATCGCCCGCAACTCGCCCAGCAGGCTGGCGTTGAAGCTGATCTCATTGATCCGGTTCTGGATATCCAGCGCGGTTTCCGGCACCTCTTCGCGCCGCATCGGGTTGATCGAGACCAGCAGGATGTCATCCGGCAGGTCAGGCTCGTACAGCGGGAACAGCGCAGGATTGCCGGCAAAGCCGCCGTCCCAATAGGCCTCGCCCTCGATCTCGACGGTCTGGAACACCGTAGGCAGGCAGGCCGAGGCCAAAAGCGCCTCGGGCGTGATCTCCTCGCCCTGAAAGACCTTGATCCGCCCGGTCCGCACATTCGTTGCGCTGACGAACAGCCGGGGGCCCTGTCGGGCGCTGACTTCGCTGAAATCCAGGTCGCGCACCACCGGCTCCAGGGGGTTCTTCCAGCTGTCGCCCCAAAGCTGCGGCGACCAGACCTGCGCGGCCAAGGCCTGCGGCGAGAACGGCAGGACGGCGGCACTTGCCGTCTGCCAGAACCGCATCGCCGGCACGAAGGGCTGCAACCAGGGCAACATGCGGAAATCGCTGATCCCGGCGATCTGGTCCCACAGCCGGTCCAACCGCGCCCGCGCGCCCGTCCGCCCGCCCTCGATCAGGCCGGCCTTCAGCGCCGCACCATTCAGCGCCCCGGCCGAACAACCCGAGATCCCGGCAATCTCCAGATCCTCGACCTGCAACAGCCGGTCCAGCACACCCCAGGTAAAGGCGCCATGCGCCCCGCCGCCCTGCAGGGCCAGGTTCACCCGCCTCACAGCGCGGTCCAGCCGCCATCGACGCTGATCGTGGTGCCGGTCACCTGTTCGGCCGCGGGGCTGCACAGATAGACCGCGGTGCCGCCGATCTGTTCCACCGTGGCGAACTGCCGGCTGGGCTGGCGCTGCAGCATCACCTCGCGCAGGACGGTCTCGCGGTCCATGTTGTGCACCTTCATCTGCTCGGGGATCTGCGCCTCGACCAGGGGGGTCAGCACATAGCCGGGGCAGATCGCGTTCACCGTGATGCCCTGCCCCGCCACTTCCAGCGCCACGGCCTTGGTCAGGCCGACAACACCGTGCTTGGCCGCGACATAGGCCGATTTGAACGGGCTTGCGGTCAGGCCATGGGCGCTGGCCACGTTGACGATCCGGCCCCAGCCGCGCGCCTTCATACCCGGCAGCGCCGCCGCCGTGGTGTGGAAGGCCGACGAAAGGTTGATCGCCAGGATTGCATCCCATTTCTCGACCGGGAAATCCTCGACCGGGCTGACGAACTGGATGCCGGCGTTGTTCACCAGGATGTCGCAGCCGCCGGCCCTTTCCACCAGCGCCCGGCAGTCCGCCGCCTTGGACATGTCTGCCGCGATATAGCGGACGGCGACGCAGTGGCGGACGCCAAGCTCGGCGGCAAGGGCGTGATCCTCGGGCCGGTCGGTGAAGCTGTTCAGAATCACCTCGGCCCCGGCCGCCGCCAAAGCCTCGGCCACGCCCAGCCCGATTCCCGAATTCGACCCGGTCACGATCGCCCGTTTGCCCGTCAACACCATGCTCAGACCCCTATGCTGCACCTGCAAACGGATCATAGGGCCTGTCGGTTGCAAGATTCCAGCCGAAGCGCCAAAAAAAACGCCGGCACAAGGCCGGCGTTAAGTCTTTGAGGCAGGTTTCATACAGGCAAGAAACCTATCGAGCAGTGCCTTCTATATAGTCCCCTCTCCGCCGATGGCCAAGCTAAAAGTTTGAATATCCACGATCACCCGCATAGGGTTCGGGACAAAGAACAACAGCTTACACGAGGGACCCCCCGCGATGCTGCGCCATCTGACCCCGATCCTCTGCCGCCTGGTCCTGCCGTTTGGCCTGGCCCTCAGCGCCGGCACCGCCCTGGCCGAACCCACGCATGGCATAGCTATGTATGGCGAACCCGCGCTGCCCCCGGATTTTGTGTCGCTGCCGCAGGCGAACCCCGATGCCCCCAAGGGCGGCACCATCACGCTGTCGATGACCGGCAGCTTCGATACGTTGAATCCGTTCATCACCAATGGCACCGCGGCCGAGGGCATCACTCCCTTCACCTTCGAGACGCTGATGGCCCGCAGCTTCGACGAACCCTTCTCGCTTTACGGCCTATTGGCCGAATCGATTGAAACCGACGACGCCCGGACCTTCGTCGCCTTCACCCTGCGCGAGGGGGCCCGATTCTCGGACGGCACCCCGGTCACGGTCGAGGATGTGCTGTGGTCCTATGAGACGCTGGGCACCCTGGGTCACCCGCGCTATCACACCGCCTGGAAGAAGATCGCCAAGGCCGAGGCGACCGGCCCCCGCACCGTCCGCTTCACCTTCAACACCGAGGACCGCGAACTGCCCCTGATCCTGGGCCTGCGCCCGATCCTGAAAAAGTCGGATTTCGAGGGAAAGGATTTCGAGGCGACCTCGCTGGACCGGCTGACCGGCTCGGGGCCCTATGTCATCGACCAGGTCGATCCGGGCGTGCAGATCACCTACAAGCGCAACCCCGATTGGTGGGGCAAGGATTTGCCCGTGAACCGCGGCCAGTGGAACTTTGACACGATCCGCTACGATTACTACTCGAACCCGGTGGCGATCTTCGAATCGGTCAAGACCGGCGCGATCTCGGCCTATCGCGAGGACAACCTTGCCCGCTGGGCCAGCCGCTACGACTTTCCCGCGCTTGCCAGCGGCGAGATGGTGAAGCTTGAGGTGCCGCATGACCGCCCCTCGGGGATCATCGGCTTCGTGATGAACACCCGCAAGCCGCAGTTCGCCGACTGGCGCGTGCGCGAAGCGATGATCGAGCTGTTCAACTTCGACTTCGTCAACGCGACCGTCACCGGCGGTGCGGCACCGCGCATCACCTCGTATTTCGCCAACAGCCCCTTCGCCGTGGAAGCTGGCCAGCCGGCCGCAGGCGGGGTGCTGGCACTGTTGGAGCCGTTCAAGGCCGACCTTCTGCCCGGCACGCTGGAAGGCTACGCCCTGCCCCAGCCCGATGGCACCGCACAGAACCGCCCCGGCCTGCGCCGCGCGCTTGCACTGCTGGAAGAGGCGGGCTGGACCGTGGGCGATGATGGCGTGCTGAAGAACGCCGACGGCACCCCCTTCGCCTTCGAGATCCTGTTGACCATCGGCCAGGATGAGGTCGCAAGCGTGGCCGCGATCTATATCGAGGCGCTGAAGGATGTCGGTATCGACGCCAAGGTCACCATGCTGGACAGCGCGCAGATGAAGGCGCGGACCGACAGCTTCGACTTCGACATGACCTACATGATCCGCACCATGTCGCTTAGCCCGGGCAACGAGCAAAGCCTGTACTGGTCCTCGGCTGCCGCAGACACCGAAGGCTCGCGCAACTGGATGGGGGTGAAGTCGCCCGCCATCGACGCGGTCATCGCCGCGATGCTGGCCGCCCGCAGTCAGGAGGACGCCGCCACCGCCGCCCAGGCGCTGGACCGGCTTCTGACCGCCGGTCGCTATGTCGTCCCGTTCTGGTTCGCCGACCGCAACCTGATCGTCCACAAGGCGGAATTGAAACATCCCGACCGGGTCCAGCTTTACGGAGACTGGGCGACGTCCTATCTTCCCGCCTTGTGGTGGTTCGAAGAATGACCGCCCGGCAGCAATGAACAGGTAGAAACATGCGCAAACTTGCCCTGATCGCAACCCTGCTGGCCCTTGCGGGCTGCAACACTGTCGCCGGCGTGGGCGAGGACGTGTCCTCGGGCGCCCGCACCGTTCAGGGGATGTTCTGACGCCTCAGACCACAGCGTCGCGCGGTTCGGGCAGGCGGATCACCGTCACGCTGCACTGCGCCTCGGCCACCACCTGGGCCGAGACCGATCCAAGATAGCGCCGCGTGGTCGAATGGCCGCGTGCGCCCATCAGGATGTGGTCGACATGGTTCGCCCTGGCATAGTCGATGATCGCCTGGCCGGGGTCAGGGCCTTCCAGCACGGTATAGGTCAGCCGGTGGTCGGGCAGATCGATGCTGGCGGCCCAGGTTTTGAGTGCCACCAGCCGCAGCACATGCAGGTTGTTCCCCTGATCGTCCGTGCCCTGGTCCAGGCCGATCCGGTGGGTCTTGATCACGTTGACGCAGGCGATCCGGGCCTCCGGCTCGATCGTCAGCATCCGCTTTACCGCCCCGCGCAGCATTGCTGCCAGCCGCTCGCCCTCGGGCGACAGGTCCACCGCCACCACGATCACCGGAACCGAGGCAAGCTGCGCCGCCACCGTATCCGGCGCCCGGAAGTGTTTGATCCGGCGCATGATCCGCCAGCGGTCCCAGACCTGCAGCCAGCCGTCGCGGCGCAGCTTGTGGGCGCGGGCGGTCAGAGTCACCTGCTGCGGATGGGCCAGGTCGAAGGCCATCTGCGCCGCTGTCTGGTAGCGTTGCATCGGGTCGACGACCAGGGCGCGCAGGATGATCTCTTGCAGCCATTCCGGGATCTCGGGCCGGATCGCGCGCGGCGGCTCGGGGTCGCGCCACAGCCGTTTTCTGACCCCCCGCAGCGTCTGCGGCGTGCCCCAGGGAGTGCGCCCGGTGGCCAGCGCGTACAGCATCGCGCCCAGGGCAAAAAGGTCGGATCGCAGGTCGTCCCGGCAACGCAGATACTGTTCCGGCGCGATGAAGGGGAAGGTCCCCATCGGAATGCTGAATTCCTCGGCCAGAAGGTCGGGCAACTGGCCGTGCCGACTTAGCCCGAAATCCACCAGCACCATCTCGCCGGTGCTGCGCTGCAGGAAATTCTCCGGCTTCAGGTCCAGGTGGATCACCTGCTGACGGTGCAGGTCCGCCACCGCATCCACCATCCGCGCCGCGATCTCGATCACCTCGGACAGGGGCAGCGGCGCCTGCTGGAACAGGGGCAGGAAACTGCCGCCCGCGATCTTCTCGGTCACGATATAGGGCATCCGGTCGAAGCCGCCGGTCCCGATGACCCTGGGCACATGCGGGCCGACAAGGCGCGGCATGATCATCTGCTCGACCTCGAAACCGACGATCGTCGGCCCATCATCGCCGTCCAGGATCGTCGGAACCTTCATCACCAGGGGCAGGGCATGGTCGGGATGCGTCACGTCCCAGATCGTGGCGAAGCCGCCAGAGTGCAGTTTCGCGCCAAGCGTGAAGCCGTCGATCGTCAGCCCGGTCCGTGGCCGCAGCGGCATCGCCTAGCTCCCCCTCAACAACCGTAGCGCCAGGTCTTCCGGCAGCCCCGCCGCGCGCAGTTTCTCGACCGTCCGGGCCAGATCATAGGGTGTGCGGCGGAAGGTCAACTCGTTCGTGGCCGTGTCCAGTAGCGCCCAGCCCGCCTGCGCCACCCCATCTCGCGCCTGCCCGACCGAGCCTATGACCGCCAGCCAGCGCCGGCTGCGCAACAGCGGGATCGGCAGGCCCGACTGAAACGCCTGCTCGCGCACCGCGCCGGTCGGATCGCGGCTGACCAGCAGCGGCTGATGGGTGTGGCCGCAGAAGATCAGCCGCGCCCCCGTCGCCCGGAACGAAGGCACCGCCCGCCTGTCCGAGGTGACATAGCCGAACGCCCCCGGTTCATGGGCCGAGGCATGGGCAAACAGCGCATCGCCCTCTTCCGCCACCAGCGGCAGGCCCGCCAGGAACCCGCACTGCGCCGGGGTCAACTGCGCCTTGGTCCAGTCCATCGCCCGCCGGGCCAAGGCCGACATCGGCTCGGGCGCGCCACCGGCGGCGGAGTCGTGATTGCCCTGCACGCAAAGCGCGCCCTGCCCCACCAGCTCCGCCGCCCTGTCGCAGCACCAGCCGGGGTCCGGCCCATAGCCCACCAGATCGCCCAGCAGGACGATCCGGTCCGCCCCCCACGCCCGGGCGTCCTCCAGCACCGCCGCGAAAGCCTCGCGATTGGCGTGGATGTCCGTCAGGATCGCAAACCGCACCCAATTCCCCTTTGAAACCCTCGCCCGCCTGCGCGTCGGGTCACACCAGCGACGTGACCCACAGAAGCGTCGCGTCCTCATCCGACAGGCTGATCACATTGTGCCCCATCGCCGCATCGTAATAGGCGCTGTCGCCCCGACGCAGGTCCACGGGTTCGTAGAACTCGGTGTAAAGCCGCACGATGCCGGTCAGCACATACAGGAATTCCTCGCCGTCATGGCGCACCCAGCCGTCGAATTCCTCGAACGACCGCGCCCGGATCGTGGCGCGATAGGGCAGCATCTGCTTCTTGGTCAGACCCTGGGCCAAAAGCTCGTGTTCATAGGTCGCGGTGGCCTGCGCCAGCCCCTCGGCCGCCTTGGTCACGGCCATCCGGCCCATGACCTGCTGCTTCGACGGCGGCGTGAAGAGCTGCGGTACGGTGATCGCCAGCCCCAACGCCAGCTTCTTCAACGCCTCATAGGTCGGGCTCATCTGCCCGTTCTCGATCTTGGACAGGGTCGAGCGCGCCAGCCCCGCCCGGCTTGCCGCCTCTTCCAGCGTCCAGCCAAGGCTGCGGCGCAATTCGCGCACCCTTTCACCCAGGTTCACCGGCTCGACATGCGCCTCGCCACCCGCTTCGCGGGCGACGCGGATCATCGTCTTGGGATCGGTGGGCTGCATGAGGCCCCGGATAGCCCGGCCGCCGGACGCTTGCAACCGGCCTGCACGGACCGCCGCACATCAAGCCTGCCTCCGACGCCGCTCGACGGACTGACCCTTAATCCCTGCCGACACACCTCCCTGCCCGCCGGACGCTTGCAACCGGCCGGCGCAGATGCGACCCCTTGGCCCATGCTTTCGGTCGTCGACACCCGCCCGCATCCGCCGCTGCCCGCCCGGCTGAACCTTGCTGCCCATGTGCTGGCGCGGGGGCAGGCGCTGGCGGAAAAGCCCGCGCTGGTGATCCTGCACCCCGACGGCGAGGACAGCTTCACCTACGCCCACCTCCGCGCCCTTGTCCTTGGCACGGCGACGCACCTGCTGACCCTTGGCCTTGCCCCCGGCGACCGCGTGCTGCTGCGGCTGGCGAATGGCCCCGCCTTTCCAGTGGCCTTCCTTGGCGCCATCGCCGCCGGTCTGGTCCCGGTCCCGACCTCTGCCGCGCTGACCGCGCCCGAAGTTGCCCGCCTCGCCGCCCTGGTCGCACCGCGGCTGGTGCTGGCCGACCCCGGTCTGCCCCTGCCCGACGACATCCCCGCGCTCACCCCCGAACTTCACGTGTGGGGGACGCTGCCGCCCCACACCCCGCCCGAGACCGACCCCGATGCCGAGGCTTATGTCATCTTCACCTCCGGCACCTCGGGGCGACCTTCGGCCGTCAGCCACGCCCACCGCGCCATCCTGGCCCGCCAGCCGATGCACCAGGGATGGGAGGGGCTTGGTCCCGACGACCGCCTCCTCCACGCCGGCGCGATGAACTGGACCTACACTTTGGGCACCGGCCTGCTGGACCCCTGGACGCTGGGCGCGACCGCACTGGTCCCGGCCCCGGGCACCGTGCCCGCAGCCCTGCCCGCCCTCCTTCAGCGTGCCCAGGCCACGATCTTCGCCGCCGCCCCCGGCGTCTTTCGCCAGATGCTGCGCGCGCCCTTCCCGGCCCTTCCCACGCTCCGCCACGCGCTCTCGGCCGGCGAGGCCCTGCCCCCCGCCACCCGCGCCGCGTGGCAGGCCGCGACCGGCACCCAGGTGCATGAGGCGCTGGGGATGACCGAGGTTTCGACCTATCTGTCCGGCTCGCCCTCGCGTCCGGCCCCGCCCGGAACGGCGGGCTATGTCCAACAGGGACGCCACGTCGCGATCCTGGACGACCAGGGCCAGCCCACCCCCCGCGGCGAACCGGGGGAACTGGCCGTCGCCACCACCGACCCCGGCCTGATGCGCGGCTATCTGGGCACGACCCCGCCGCACGGCCCTTGGTTCCGCACCGGCGATGCGGCAAGCATGGCCCCCGATGGTGCGATAACCCATCTTGGCCGCAGGGACGACCTGCTGAACGCCGGGGGCTTCCGCGTCTCACCGATCGAGGTTGAGGCCGCGTTCCACGACCTTCCCGGCCTGCACGCCGCCGCCGCGACCGAGGTTCAGCCCGCGCCTGGCACCCGGATCATCGCGCTGTTCTACGAAGGACCGTGCGCGATCGACGCCGCGCTTCTGCACCAGCGCGCGGAAAGCGCCCTTGCCCGCTGGAAGCAACCGCGCCACTACCAGCACATCGACACCCTGCCCCGAACCGCCACGGGCAAACTGATCCGCCGCGCCCTGGCTGCGCTTTACCAAAAGGACGGCCCATGATCCGCCCCGCTATCCGTCTCGACATCTTCTCGGACCCGGTCTGCCCCTGGTGCTATGTCGGCAAGGCCAACCTGGACCGGGCCCTGGCCGACGACCCCGACCACCCGTTCGCGATCCAGTGGCACCCGTTCCAGCTGAACCCCGACATGCCGGCCGAAGGCGTGGCCAAGCGCGCCTATCTTGAGGCGAAGTTCGGCGGCAAGGCCCGCGTCGATGCCATCCACGAACGCCTGCGCGAGGTCGCGCGCGCCGCCGGCGTGGACTTGAACCCCGACACGCCGCAGCTGATGCCGAACACGCTGAACGCCCACCGCCTGATCCACTGGGCCGGGATCGAGGGGCGGCAACAGCCTGTCGTCGACGCCCTGATGCGCGCCTATTGGGCCGAGGGCCGCGATATCGGTGATCTCGACACCCTTGCCGCCATCGCCGGCGAGCAGGGCATGGACGCGGCGGCGACGCTGCGCCTTTTGCACTCTGACGCCGATGCCGAGGATATCGCCGCCCGCGACGCCGACGCCCGCGCCAAGGGGGTGAACTCGGTCCCGACCTTCCTGATCGCCCAGCAATATGTCGTCAGCGGCGCCCAACCGCCCGAGCTTTGGAGCCAGGTCATCCAGGACCTTGCGAAACTGGATCAACCGAAGTGACCGACAAACCCCTGTCGCAGGGCGAGTTCGTCGCACTGATGGCGATGCTTTTCGCCACCATCGCACTCTCCATCGACGCGATGCTGCCCGCCCTGCCCGATATCGCCGCCACCCTCTCTCCCGGCGCGCCGAATGCCGCGCAGCTGGTGGTGACCAGCTTCGTCCTGGGCATGGGCATCGGCACACTTTTCGCCGGACCGCTCTCCGACACCTTCGGCCGCAAGCCGGTGATTATTGCCGGCTCGGGCCTTTACGCGCTGGCCGCCGTCGCCTGCTATTTCGCGCCCACGCTGGAAACCCTGCTCATCGCCCGCGTCGTGCAGGGCCTGGGCGCCGCCGCCCCGCGCACGGTGTCCATCGCCATGATCCGCGACCTGTTTTCCGGGCGCGAGATGGCGCGGCTCATGTCCTTCGTAATGATGGTCTTTACCGCCGTCCCCGCCATCGCACCGCTTCTGGGTCAGGGGATCATCGCGCTGGCCGACTGGCACGCGATCTTCCTGGCCTATATCGCCTTTTCCGGCCTGACCATGCTCTGGCTCGGCCTGCGCCAGCCCGATACGCTGGCCCCGCAACACCGCCGCTCGCTACACCTTTCCGCCCTGGTCGCCGCCACACGCGAATTGGCCGCTCACCGGATCGTCCTGACCTCGACCCTTCTGCAAGCCCTGACCCTGGGCGCGCTGTTTGCCACCCTCTCCTCGATCCAGCCGATCTTCGAGATCGTCCACGACCGGGCGGAAAGCTTCCCGCTCTGGTTCGCGCTGATCGCCGTGGCGTCGATGTCGGGCAGCTTCCTGAACAGCCGGATCGTGATGACCTGGGGCATGCGCAGCGTGGTGCGTGCGACCTATGCCGCGCAACTGGCCCTGACGCTGGTCGCACTGGGGCTGCTGTCGGTGCTGGAGGGTAACGCAAGCTTTGCCGTGCAAGTGATTTGGTCGATTGGCTTATTCGCGATGATGGGCCTGACGATGGGCAATCTGAACGCCCTGGCGATGGAGCCGGTGGGCCATATCGCCGGCCTTGCCGCCTCGGTCATCTCGGCGCTGGCGACGGTGGGGTCGGTCCTCTTGGCGATCCCGGTGGGATTGGCGTTCAACGGCACCGCCACGCCGCTCCTGGTCGGGGTCGCGGTGCTGATGGGCCTGGCGCTTCTCCTGTCGCGCCGCGCCCTGGGCGACGCGCGCGCCTGACCCCCGGGAATTCCTTCTGAACCACCTCGTACACGCGTCGGACAGGCGCGAGGAGTGGACGAAGTGCGTCGACCAGCCCGCCCGCTCAGCCCTTCTTGCCGGCCTTCACCACTTCGGCCAGGTCACGGGCGATGTTGAACGCGCCCTTGATCCGGTCGGCCTCGGACTTCATCTCGCCCTGCAACACGATCTTGTTGCCGTTCACCTTCGCCGCCGGACCCTGCGCCTTCAGGAAATCGACCAGCCCCGCCGGATTGGCGAACTTGTCGTTGTGGAAGGCGATCGTCGCGCCCTTCGGGCCTGCGTCCAGCTTGGAAATCCCCGCCCGTTTGCACATCGCCTTGATGCGCACGATCAGCATCAGCGTGTTCACTTCCTTGGGCAACGGCCCGAAGCGGTCGATCAGTTCAGCCGCGAACCCCTCCAACTCGACCTTCGTCGTCAGGCTGGAGAGACGGCGATAAAGCCCCAGCCGGATATCCAGGTCAGGGATATAGGTTTCCGGGATCATCACCGGCACCCCCAGGTTCAACTGCGGGCTCCAATCATCTGAAATCGTGGACAAACCCTGCAACTCGCCGGACTTGATCCGGGCAATCGTCTCCTCCAGCATCTGCTGGTAGAGTTCATAGCCGACCTCGCGAATATGACCCGACTGCTCCTCGCCCAAAAGGTTGCCAGCGCCCCGCAGGTCCAAGTCGTGGGAAGCCAGGTTGAACCCAGCCCCCAGGCTGTCCAGGCTGCCCAGAAGGCGCAACCGCTTCATCGCCTGCGGCGTAAGCGGCGCGCGGGGCTTCGTCGTCAGATAGCAATAGGCGCGCGTCTTGGATCGCCCCACCCGGCCCCGGATCTGGTACAGTTGCGAGAGGCCAAACATATCTGCCCGGTGGACAATCATCGTGTTGGCCGTGGGAATATCCAGCCCACTCTCAACAATCGACGTGGCCACCAGCACGTCATACTTGCCGTCATAGAACTGGTTCATCCGCTCATCCAGATCGCCGGCGGCCATCTGGCCATGGGCGACAACGTAGGACACCTCGGGCACATGGGTCTTTAGGAAGTCCTCGACCTCGGGCAGGTCGGCGATCCGGGGCACGACGTAGAACGACTGTCCACCGCGGAAGCGTTCGCGCAAAAGCGCCTCGCGGATTGTGATTGTGTCGAATTCGGAAACGTAGGTGCGGATCGCCAGACGGTCCACTGGCGGCGTCGCGATGATCGACAGGTCGCGCACCCCGGCCAGGCTAAGCTGCAAGGTCCGCGGGATCGGGGTCGCGGTCAGGGTCAGGACGTGAACCTCGGACCGCATCTCCTTCAGCCGTTCCTTGTGGCTGACGCCAAAGTGCTGCTCTTCGTCGATGACCAAAAGGCCAAGGTGCTTGAAGCTGACCCCCTTGGCCAAAAGCGCATGGGTGCCGACGACGATGTCCACGGTCCCGTCCGCCATTGCCGCCCGCGTGGCGGCCGCGTCCTTTGCCGAAACAAAGCGTGACAAGGGTCTGACTGAAATCGGAAATCCGCGAAAACGCTCGGCAAAGCTGCGATAGTGCTGCCGCGCCAGCAGCGTCGTCGGGCAGATCACCGCCACCTGCATCCCCGACAGCGCCGCCACGAACGCCGCCCGCATCGCGACCTCGGTCTTGCCAAAACCCACGTCGCCCACGACCAACCGGTCCATCGGGCTGCCCTTTTCCAGGTCCGCCACCACATCGGCGATCGCCGACAGTTGGTCGTCGGTTTCCTGATAGGGGAAGCGGGCCGCAAAAGCCTCCCAGATCGAATGCGGCGCCTCCAGAATCGGAGCGTGGCGCAAGGCCCGTTCGGCCGCGATCCGCATCAGGCGGCCGGCGATCTCCTTGATCCGTTCCTTGAGCTTGGCCTTCTTCGCCTGCCAGGCCCCGCCGCCCAGACGGTCCAGCAGCCCCTCTTCATGGCCATAGCGACTGAGCAGTTCGATATTCTCGACCGGCAGGTAAAGCTTTGCGTTTTCCGCATATTCCAGCATGACGCAGGCGTGCGGGGCCCCCAGCGCGGTGATCGTCTCGATCCCCAGATAGCGGCCGACCCCATGTTCGACATGCACCACCAGATCGCCCGGCGACAGGGTGTCGACCTCGCGCAGGAAGTTCTCGGCCTTGCGCTTGCGGCGCGGCTTGCCGACCATCCGGTCGCCCAGCACGTCCTGCTCGCTGATGACCGCCAGCCCCGGCGCGACGAACCCCGCCTCCAGCGGCCAGACCACCAGGAAGAGGCCGCCCTTCCCCTCGGGCACCGCGCGGAAATCGGCAATCTCCTCCGCGCCTTTCAGGCCGCTGTCCTGCAACAGGCCCTTCAACCGGTCACGCGCGCCATCGGACCATGAGGCAAGGACCACATGACCGTCCTTTGCCAGAACGCGAACATGTTCCGCCAAGGCTTCGAAAAGGTTCACCTTTTCCTGCTGCCGCTCGGGCGCGAAGCTGCGACCTGCCCGTGCGCCCGCATCCAGCACGCCCGGCCCGGGGCTTTGCGGCAAGGGCGAAAGCTGCACCACCCGATGCGCGGCCACCGCCGCCTCCCAGCCCGCGTCGTCCAGATACAGCTCGCCCGGCGGAACCGGCTTGTAGACCGTGTCGATCCGGCCCTTGGCCCCCATCGCCTCGGCACGGCTGTCATAGCTGTCGTCGATCGCCTCCCACCGCGACAGGCGCGCTGGCGTGACCTGATCGTCCAGCATGACCGAGGCATCGGGCAGATAGTCGAACAGCGTCTCCAGCCGCTCATGGAAGAACGGCAGCCAATGCTCCATCCCCTGGTGCTTGCGGCCCGCGCTGACCGCCTCGTACAGCGGATCATCGGTGCCCGCCGCCCCGAACGCGATGCGGTAGTTCTGCCGGAACCGCGCAATTGCCGCCTCGTCCAGGACGATCTCGGACACGGCCGAGAACTCCACCCGCTTCAGCTTTTCGATCGTGCGCTGGCTTTCCGCGTCGAACCGCCGCGCGCCGTCCAGCACGTCGCCAAAGAAATCCAGCCGGATCGGCCCCCCCGGCCCCGGCGGGAAAATGTCGACGATCCCGCCCCGCAGCGCATAGTCACCCGGCTCGGCCACCGTCGAAACCGGCGAAAACCCCATCCGCGCGAGGAACCCTTTCAGCCGCGCCTCATCGACCCGCCCGCCCACCTCGGCCCGGAACGAGGCGGCCCGCACCACCTCACGCGTCGGCACCTTCTGCGTCGCCGCGTTCAGCGTGGTCAGCAGGACCACCGGAGCCTTCAACCCATCGGCCAACACCGCCAAGGTCGCCATCCGCCGCGCGGAAATCTCGGGGTTCGGGCTGACGCGGTCATAGGGCAGGCAGTCCCAGGCCGGAAAGTCCAGCACCGCCACCTCGGGCGCCATTACTGCCAAGGCGGCGCGCATCGCCTCCAGCCGCTTATCGTCGCGCGCGACATGGATCACCGGCCGGCCCCGCGCCAGTTCGCGGGCCAGAAGGCGGGCGTCAAACCCTTCGGGCGCGCCGCCCAGGATGATGCGTTCGGCCGGCATGGCTGCCCTTGTCAGTGAAGAATCGAAACGCTCAGGTTCTGCCAGGTGCCATACATGGCGGTCACGAAAATCGCCACCACGCCGATCCCTTGCGTCCAGCGCCGGTGGACCGTCAGGCGGCGGCACAACGCCTCGCCCTTGTTCTCGCCGGCCGCGATGCGCCGGCTGGCCCGGACGCTGACCCAGACGACAATCGACATCGGGAACGACAGCAGAAACACGGCCTGCGCGAATTCGACGTCGTACCAGAAGGCCAGCATCCCCAAGACGGTCAGCCAGAAGAACCCCAGCCCGACCAGGATCAGCGCCCCCTGATCGACGATGTGCAAAAGCCGCCCCGTGTTGATCCGCGCCAGGTCCTCCACATCTTCCATCGCCTGCCCGCCCTCGCGGCGGGCGCGCATGATCAGGTCATGCGGGATGCCCAGCACCCAATGGCTGGTCGAGGACCACAGCACCGCCAGAGCAATCCAGAACCACAGGTTCGAGAACGATCGCATGTCGATGACTTCGAAAACCGTATCCAGAACGTCCACGAGCCGCGCCTGTCCCTTCCTTATGCCTGCCAGTGACATAGCGCACTTGAGGCGATGACAATTCCATGGCAGGCAGAACCGAAAGCCGCAAGCCCTGGCTTGCCTGTCGCTTGTCACTTGCCTTGTCAGGAGCCAGCCCATGCTGCCCGCCTCTGCCCCCTTTCCCCTGGCCCGGTTCCGCCGTGTCCGCCGCACCGCCGCGCTGCGCGACCTTACGCAAGAGGTGCGCCTGTCCACCAAGGACCTGATCTGGCCGGTCTTTGTGCGCGACGGCACCAACTTGCGGGAGCCCATCGCCTCGATGCCGGGGGTGGAGCGGTTGTCGGTCGATCTGGTGGTCGAGGCGGCGGCGACGGCGGCCGATCTGGGCATCCCGGCGATCTGCCTTTTCCCCTACACCGATCCGGCGCTCAAGACCGCCGACTGCCGCGAGGCGTGGAACCCCGACAACCTGGCCAACCGCGCGATCCGCGCGATCAAGGCGCAGGTGCCCGACATTGCGGTGATGACTGACGTGGCGCTGGACCCCTACAACGCGCATGGCCATGACGGGCTGGTCGTGGACGGGGTGATCCTGAACGACGAGACGGTTGAGGCGCTGGTCAAGATGGCGCTGGCCCAGGCGGCCTCGGGGGCGGACATTCTTGGCCCCTCGGACATGATGGACGGCCGTATCCTGGCGATGCGGCAGGCGTTGGAAGGCGCAGGCCACAAGGACGTGACGATCCTGTCCTATGCCGCCAAATACGCCAGCGCCTTCTATGGTCCGTTCCGCGATGCGGTGGGGGCGACAGGTGCCTTGAAAGGCGACAAGAAGACCTACCAGATGAACCCCGCCAACCGGGACGAGGCGCTGCGCCTGGTTGCCCGCGATCTGGCCGAGGGCGCGGATATGGTGATGGTAAAGCCGGGGATGCCCTACCTCGATATCTGCACGGCGGTGAAACAGACCTTCGGCGCGCCGACCTTCGCCTACCAGGTCTCGGGCGAATACGCGATGATCAAGGGGGCCGCGCTGAACGGCTGGATCGACGGCGAGAAGGCGATGCTGGAAAGCCTGCTCTGCTTCAAGCGCGCCGGCTGCGACGGCATCCTGACCTATTTCGCCCCCGAGGTCGCGCGCCTGCTGCATGGTCAGTGAATCTGGCCCTGCACCGTCCGGGTCAGCTCGTTCAGGCTGAAGGGCTTCGGCAGAAAGACCGAATTCGGGATTCGCGCCTGATCCTCGCTTAGCGCGTCCTCGGCATAGCCCGAGACAAAGACCACCTTCACGTCCGGCCGCCGCTCCAGCGCCAGCTTGACCCAGGAGGGGCCGTCCATGCCCGGCATCACCACGTCGGTGACAAAGACATCGACCTCCAGCCGCGGGTCCTCCAGCACCTTCAGCGCCTCTTCGGCATTGGCGGCTTCCAGCACGGTATAGCCGCGCAACCGCAGGGCGCGGCCGGCAAAGGCGCGGACCGGGGCCTCGTCCTCGACCAGAAGGATCACGCCCTCGCCCTGACGCGCGGCGGTGCGGCGCGGCTCGGGCTCTGCCTCGATCTCCAGGTCACCGCCATCGCTGACCGGGAAATACAGCGTGAAGGTCGTGCCCGCCCCCACCACCGAATCGACGAAGATGAACCCGCCCGACTGCTTGACGATGCCATATGCGGTCGACAGGCCCAGCCCCGTCCCCTCACCCACCCGCTTGGTGGTGAAGAACGGCTCGAAGATATGCTGGATCTGCTCGGGCGGGATGCCGATGCCGGTGTCGATCACCCGGATCACCGAGTAATCCCCGGCCGGAACCGAGGCGCGGTCGCGCTTCAGGGGTTCAGCCAGAGTGACGGGTTCGGTCTCGATGCGGATGCTGCCGCCGTTCGGCATCGCGTCGCGGGCGTTGACCACCAGGTTGATCAGCACCTGTTCCAGCTGCCGCTTGTCGGCCCGGATCTCGCGCAGGTCCTTGCCCAGGCCCTGACCGCGGTGCGCCAGCGTCAGGCCCACCCGCTCCACCACCAGCCGGTTCAGCAGATGCGTCAGGTCCGCCAGCACGTCCTGGAGGTCCAGCCGCTCGGGCTTCAGCGTCTGCTTGCGCGAGAAGGCCAGCAGTTGCCCCACCAGCGCCGCCGCGCGGTTGGCGTTCTGGCGGATCTGCTCCAGATCGGCAAACTCGGGGTCCTCCTTGCCGTGTCGCAGCAAAAGCAGGTCGCAATGCCCCGAGATCGCGGTCAATAGGTTGTTGAAATCATGCGCGATCCCGCCTGCAAGCTGGCCGATCGCCTGCATCTTCTGGCTTTGGTTGAACTGCGCCTCCAGCTTTTTCAGCCGGGTCGCGTCGTTCAGGACCGCCAGCGCGCCCATGCGGCCACCGTCGACATAACGGCGCAAGGTGACCTCCAGGAACGCCTCCTCGCCGACCCGCCGCGCGCGCAGGACCTCGGACCCGCCGGGATGCCGGCCCGCCACCACATCGGCCAGCCAGTCCGAAACCGGGCGGCCCAGCCCTTCGAAAATGTCGTGGAACATGGCGGCCCGCAACTCGCCCTGCCACATCAGGTCGCGCGCCGCGCGGTTGGCGACCCGCAGAACGCCATCCGGCCCGAACACCATCAACGCGACCGGCACATCCTCCAGATCCGTGCCCCGGCCGGGCGGGCGCTCCACCGGCTCAACCAGGTTCAGGATCGTCGGGGCGTCGCCGAAGCGGTCGATGCGCCAGAAGTAATGCTCGCCCCCGGCCCGATGCACACTGAAGCGCAGCGCCCCGTCGCGCGCCGCGCTGTCGTGGCGCGCGGCCCCCTCCGCGTCGGCCCGTTTCTGCAACCGGAACAGCAGGGCCGAGGGGTCGACCACCCGGTTGCCCAAGACCGCAAGCAGGCTGTGCGCGTCGGGGCCAAAGGCCGTTTCGGCCGCCGCATTGCGGAACAGAAGCCGCCCCTCGGCGTCGGTCATGAAACAGGGGGCCGCATCGTCGGCCATCAGGCTGAAGGCACGCATCCGCTCGGCCCGCGTGTCGGCGTTGCGCTGCCAGATGACCACGCCCAGCACCAGGCTTGCCAGCGTCAGCGCCAGCCCCGTCAGCACCAGCCCGCCGCCATTGCCCTGCGCCGCAATCCCAGCCGCCGCGATCAGTACCAGGCCCGACACCACCAGCACAGCCAGGCTTCCGGCCGTCCACTGGCCCAGCCGTCGCACATCCATCCGCCCCGCCTCCGTCACCGCGCAGATTCCTTCCCGCTCTCGTCGCAAGACAATCGGCGGGAATGGGTTAACCGAAGCTTAACCGCGCTGCGCTTTCGCGTCGAGGTTGTGATGAGCCCCTCAAAGTCGCGCCAGAAGCGCCAGATAAAAGCCGTCGCCCCCCTCCAGCGGGGTGAACCGGCGCTCGGCGTCCAGGCGCCAGCCGGGCGTCCGCGCCAGGAAGGCGGCCGTCTGATCGCCGTTCTCCACCTCCAAGAGCGAGCAGGTGGCATAGGCCAGCCACCCGCCCGGGGCCACCATCGCCGCCGCCCGGTCCAGGATCGCGGCCTGTACGGCCCGCAACTCGCCCAGCCGATCCGGCGTCAGCCGCCACTTCCCCTCGGGGTCGCGCCGCCAGCTGCCGGACCCGGAACAGGGCGCGTCCACCAGCACCAGATCATAGGGTGCCGTCGCCTCGGGCCGCTCGGTCAGCGTGACCTTGGCCCCGGCCCGCTTCGCGCGCTCGGGCAGGTCGGCCATCCGCCGGGGGGCCGCATCATGCGCCCATAGCCGCAGCTTCGCCCGCGCCGCCATCGCCAGCGTCTTGCCGCCGCCGCCCGCGCACTGGTCCAGGACCCGCATCCCGTCGGCCAGCGGCAGCGCCACCACCACCGCCTGGGACGAGGCATCCTGCAACTCGACCAGCCCTTCAAGATAGGCGGCCGAGGTCTGGACCTTCCGCGCGCCTGCGACCACCTCCAGCGCCGTGGGCGCCAAGGCATGCGGCCGGGCCTCGATCCCCTCACCCGCCAGCGCCGCCACTGCCGCCGCCACGTCCCCGCGCGCCAGGTTCACCCGCAGGAACACCGGCGCACGCGCCTGCATCGCCTGCGCCACCGGGGCCAGCCGGTCGCCAAGTGCGCGTTCCATCTCGGGCAGCAGCCAGTCCGGCAGGTCCAGCGCCTCGGCTCCCATGGGCGAACGGCCCGCCTCGTCGGGGCCAGGCGGCTGGGGCGCATGACCCTCGCCGGTGAACAGCGCCTCCTGCCCCCCTGCGCGAAGCAGCCCCAGCACCAGCCCGCGCCCCGTCTCCGACCCACCCAGGGCCGCCGCCGACCGCCGCTGGCGCAAGGCGTCATAGACCAGATCGCGCACCGCCGCCCGGTCGCCCGACCCGGCATAGCGGCTGGCCCGGCCCCAGTTGGTCAGCGCCTTTTCGGCGGCCTCACCGGCCAGCACCCGATCCAGGACCGCGATGGCCGCTGCAGCCCGCGCCGCCGGGGTCATGTGCCTGCCCCAAAGCCGGCGTCAGCGACCAGAGGCCAGCAATACCGCAGGCCCGAATTCCCCGCATTGCGCCAGCTGTCCCGATCCATGTCCATCCCCCGCCCCTTCTGCTGCCCCTGCCTATCGGCGAGGGCCGATCTTGTCGACACGCTACCGCCCCGGCCTCAAGGCGACCCAGCATCGCTTTCCCCTCACTGTTTCGCAAAGGGAACTTGACGCCGGGTCCGACCTGATCACACAGTCGTCCTGCAAATATCTGCATGTCATTTTTCGGAGTTTCCCTCGTGAACAAGACCCTGACCGCCACCCTGCTTTGCGCGCTTGCCGCCACCCCCGCCCTTGCCGGTGGCCCGGTCGTGATCGAGGATGAAACCGAGGTCGTGGCCGAACGGCCCGGAAACTCGATCCTGGTGCCGCTTCTGATCCTGCTGGCCGTGGGCGTGATCGCCAGCAGCGGCGGCGATGATACCGAGGAATGTGTGCCGGTCAGCGTCCCCTCCTGCTGATCGCAGGGCAACAGGCCCCGCGATGTCCGTAATCGACTGGGATGCGGTCTATGCCGACCGCATTCAGCCCTGTCTTGCCGTGACGGGGGGCGGCGTCTCCGCACCGCGCTGGATCTTCGTCTGCGGCCAGCAGGGCAGCGGCAAGTCCACGCTGGTCCGCGCGGTTGAGGCCGAGCTTGGCCCCGACTGCACCCAGCAGATCAGCGGGGATGCGCTGCTGGCCTTGCTCCCCGACCTGCCCAGCCTGGACCGCGACCGGCATCTGACCGCTCTGGCCGAGCGTCTGGTCCAGCACGCAACCCGCCAGCGCGCGCATATCCTGTGGGAGCTTCCGACCCCCGGCGCGATCGAGGGCCTGGCCCTTGTCGCGCGCAGTCTGGGGTATCAGGTGGAATGTCTGATCCTCAGCCTGCCTGCGCTGGACAGCTGGCTTGCCACCCTGCGCCGCAGCCTTGCCACACCAGGCGCGCAGGTCGTGCCCTGGGCCAATGTCCAAAGCACCGCCCGCCGCTGGCCCGCCCTGATCGCCCGGGCCGAGGACGCGGTCCTGTTCGACCGCCTCGCCGTGATTGACCGTCAGGGGCAGACCTGTTTTGCGAACCTGCGCACACCCCAAGGCCGCTGGGCCGAGACCCCGTTCGCCTTCGAATCCCTGGTGATCGAACGCGCCCGCGCGCGTCCAGCCGCCGAAATAGCGTCCCTGTTTGCCGACTGGCAGGGCCTGCGAAGCGACCCCGCCCTCGATGCGTTCTGCAGCTGTCGCGAAGCGGTGGATTCCCTTGTCCAGCGTCTCGCCGCCGATCCCGGCACCAGCTTCGATCTGAACCGGCCCACCGCCAGCCACCCATCCGCCGCAGCCGCCTGGATCGCCCGGTTGCGCGCCGACCTTGACGACATCCTTGCCGGACCCCAGGCGCAGGGCCAGACCACCCTGCCCGCGCGCTGCGACCGCCTGATGGCGCTTGTGCAACAGGTCGCGGGCCTGCCGCCAAGCTGATCAGCCACGTTCCCTGACGGTCAGCCCGAAGGTCAGACCAGCCTCATCCGACCCGGTAGTTCGGGCTTTCCCGCGTGATCTGCACGTCATGGACATGGCTTTCCTTCAGCCCCGCCCCGGTGATCCGCACGAACTGGCACTTGGTCCGCATCTCGGCCACCGTCGCACAGCCCGTATAGCCCATCGCCGCCCGCAGCCCGCCGACCATCTGGTGAATGACCGCCGCCGCCGTGCCCTTGTAGGGCACCTGCCCCTCGATCCCTTCCGGTACCAGCTTGTCGCTTGCCGCATCCTTCTGGAAATACCGGTCGGCCGAGCCGCGCGCCATCGCGCCAAGGCTGCCCATGCCGCGATAGGCCTTGAACGACCGCCCGTTCCACAGGATCACCTCGCCCGGGCTCTCATCCGTCCCCGCAATCGCCGACCCGACCATCGCGCAAGAGGCCCCCGCCGCGATCGCCTTGGCGAAATCGCCGGAATACTTGATCCCGCCATCCGCGATCACCGGCACATCGCCCGCCGCCCGCGCCGAATCCATGATCGCCGTCAACTGCGGCACGCCGACCCCCGCCACAATCCGCGTCGTGCAGATCGACCCCGGCCCGATGCCCACCTTCACCGCATCCGCCCCGGCGCCGATCAGCGCGCGCGTCGCCTCGGCCGTGGCGACGTTGCCCGCCACCACCTGCACCCGGTTCGACAGCTTCTTGATCCGCTCCACCGCGCGGGCCACCCCTTCCGAGTGTCCATGCGCCGTATCGATCACCACCAGGTCCACGCCCGCGTCGATCAGGGCCTGCGACCGCTCGAACCCCGCATCCCCGACGGTCGAGGCCGCAGCCACCCGCAGCCGCCCCATCTCGTCCTTGCAGGCATTGGGGTTCAGCACCGACTTCTCGGTGTCCTTCAGGGTCAGAAGCCCCGTCAACTTGCCCTGCCCGTCCGTCACCAGAAGCTTCTCGATCCGCCGCGCCTTCATCAGGCTGATCGCCTCGGCCCGGTCCACCGGCTCGCGCAGGATCGCCAGGTTCTCCCCGGTCATCATCACCCGCACCGGCGTCTTGTCGTCGCTGGCAAAGCGCATGTCGCGGTTGGTCACGATCCCCAGCACCCGGCCCCTGTCGTCCACCACCGGGAACCCGGTGATCGAATACCGCTCCATCAACACCTTGGCATCGGCCAGCGTCTGGTCCGGCGTCAGCGTGATCGGCTGATAGACCACCCCGCTTTCGAACCGCTTCACCCGCCGCACTTCCCGGGCCTGCGCCTCGGGGTCCAGGTTGCGGTGGATCACCCCGATCCCGCCCGCCTGCGCCATGGCAATCGCCATCCGGCCCTCGGTCACCGTGTCCATCGCGCTGGAGAGCAGCGGAATGTTCATCCGGATCGACTGGGTAACCCAGGTCGACGTATCCGCATCCGACGGCAGAACGCTGGATGCCGCAGGCACCAGAAGCACGTCATCAAAGGTGAGAGCCTCACGAATCTCCATGGGTTTTCCCTCCGGGAGCAAGCCTCGTTTGGCGGTTCCCCTTTTCACGGCCCGCCCGCCGACGCAAGGGAAAATGACGCCCTTGCAGCCGCCGCGCGCCCATGCAGATTACGCCTGAACCAGGGGGGCATCATGCGCGTCGCCATCGTCGAGAATACCCGGATCACCCATCACGGCCAGGTCGGCGTGGCCCTGCACGAGGCCGCGGCCCTGATCGACCTGCACAAACCCTGGTCCGGCCAGCCATTGCCCGCCAGACCCGAGGCCGACGCGCTGATCGTCTTTGGCGGCGAACAATCGGCCCGCGACGACGACAGCCACCCCTACCTGCCCGCACTTGCCGACCTGATGGCCGCCTATGCCGCGGCGGACAAGCCGGTCCTCGGCATCTGCCTCGGCTCCCAGCTTCTCGCCCGCGCCTTCGGGGCGGAAAACCACCTCGGCACCGCGCCCGAATTCGGCTGGGTCGACGTCACACTGACCGACGAGGGCCGCGCCGACCCGGTCCTCGGCACACTTCCCGAAACCTTCCCGATCTTCCAGTGGCACTCCGACACCTTCACCTTGCCCGAAGGTGCAACCCACCTTGCCCACAGCGCCACCGCTCGCCACCAGGCCTTCCGCATCGGCCGCGCCACTTATGGCACCCAGTTCCATTTCGAGGCGAGCCGCCCCGTCGTCCAGGACTGGACCCGCACCTTTCCCGACCTGACCGAACGGATGCACCCCGGCTGGGGCGCGCGCCATCCCGACCTCGCCCGCACCAGGGGGCGCGAGGCCGACGCCCACGGACTGACCCTCGCCCGGGCCTGGGTCAGCCTGCTCGCCTGACCAAACCCTTTCACCTGGCTCCAAATATCCTCCGGGGGTTTGGGGGTGGAAAACCCCCAACGACCGAGCCGTTGCGCGCCCGTCGCGCGCAAAGGCGAGACAAAAGGCTTGCGCGGAACGCGCTCAATTCGAAAACCGCCCCAGCCCTTGCACCTTGGCCCTTACACCCCGGCCCTCACGCCTCGGCCGCGTTGGTCACCGCCGCCAGCTTGCCCCCCGGCCAGCGTTTCAACACCCACCAGGCAATCGCCGGAATGACCCCAAGGCCAACAGCGACCAGCACAAGGCCCGGCCAAAGCCACGCCCCGCCGGCCACCAGCATCGCACTGGCCAGCGCCGCCAGCGGAAAGGTGAAGGCGCCCCACAAGGGCGATGGCCCGGAGGCCGTGACCCAGCGCCCCGCCGCCAGCAGCACCAGCCCATAGGCCGCGCCCAAAGCCAGAAAGACCAGCGCCAGACCCGGCTTGCCCAAAAGCCCCGCGACCAGCGCCAAAAGCGCCGCCGGCGCAAGGTGGATCGCCAGAAACGGACGCAAGGGCGCGGGCGGCACGGCCTTGGCGAACTGCGCCGCACTCAGCCCCCAGATCACCATGGCCACCGGCATGACCGCCCAGAACAGCGCCTCGGCCAACCCGCCCCACCCCAGCGCCAGCGCGGGGCCCGCGCCGACGATAAAGCCCACCAGGCTCAGATGCAGCGTCGGGTTCACGGCCCGCGCTTCGGCCGGAAGGCTGAGAAGCAGCCGCACCAGCAGCCCCGCCAGCATCGCATGGCCGGCCAGCGCCAGCACCAGAAGCACGCTGCCGACCGGCGCGCTATAGCTGGCGACCAGCCCCGCCGTGACCATGCCCCCCATGGTCAGCGTGGCCAGGCCCGACCGCCCCGGCAGGACCCGCAAATCCTCCATCACCACCCCCGGCCGCCGCGCGACCTTGACCCCATAGGCCACCGCCGCAAAGGCCCACAGCGCCACGACCAGTCCCGCCGCCAGGTCTCCCGGCCCCATGTCCCAGCCCATCCGCCCCAGGCCCAGCCGCACGGCCGAGACCAGGCCCAGCAGCCCCAGGATCGAGGGGAATACCGCCGGGGGGGTCCGGGCAAACAGCTTCGGCCGCCGCGGCGGAAACTCGGGCGGCGGATAGCGTTTCGGGCGCGCGTCAAGCGTCATGCGGATGTCCTTGCGATCAAGAGGGCCCGGTGCAGGGCCAAGGTGCGGTCTGTCCCGGTGCGCAACGGTCGTCCTTGATCTGCCGCAAAGGTCTGCGGCGAAGGCCCGCCTTTCCGCCCACCGCCAGCCCCTCGCCAGCCTTCCCGCACGCAGACAAAAGATGTCAAGAAAATCCTAACATCCGCCGCCAACCCTTTGCAATGCAACGCATAAGCCGGATTGTCCACCATGGACACCTTAGCCCCGCAGGACCGGGAACCAGTCCTCGCGCAGCCGCTGGCCCGCCACCATCCCATGCCCCGGAAACGGCGGCGAGGTCGGGCCGGGCCGCTCCACATAGCGGGCATCCTCGCCCACCAGCCGCAGCGAGAAGGCCCGCCGCCGGTTCGCGGTCGTGTTCCCCCGCGCCCCATGCAGGGTGCGGAAGTTGAAGGCCACCGCATCGCCCGGCTCCATCTCCCATTCCCGGATTTCCATGCCCTCCGCCTCGGGGTCCGGGACCGGCATATAGTCGTCCTCGCCGGGATAGAAGTTCGTCTCGGACATCCACCGCGTCGGCAGCACGTCCTTCTTCCACCGGTGCGACCCCGCCACGCAGCGCAGCGCGGCCTCTTTCACCGGGTCCAGCGGCGACCAGAAGCTGACCGTCTGCCTGCCCTCGACAAAGTAATACGGCCCGTCCGTGTGCCAGGGCGTCGGCTTCGTCGTTCCGGGTTCCTTCACCAGAACATGGTCGTGGAACATCTGCACCCGCTCCGACCCCATCAACCGCGCCGCGACCTCGGCCACGCCGGATTGGCGGATCACCGCCCCGAACTCGGGCACCTTCTGCCAGTTGCAGTAGTCGTCGAAGAAATACCCCGGCTCGCCCGGTTTCAGCGTCGCCATCTGGTTGGTCGGGTTCGCCATGTTCCGCGCCACGCCCGCGCGCAGCATCTCGACCCAGTCGGCCCACAGCCCCTTGACCAGCACCACCCCGTCGCGCTGGTAGGCCGCGACCATCTCATCCGTCACCGTGACCATGACTGCCCCTCCACTTTCGCGCACCCTGCCCCGGCGCGGGCGTCAGGGCAAGACCAGGCAAGTTGCGCCCAGCCGGCGCAGGTCCGCTCCGGTGCCCAGCTTGAACCGCGCCAGGCCGGGCGCGGCCTCGGTGTCCACCGACCCAAGGTCCAGCCAGCGCACCCCCTCGGCCCGCAAGCCCTCGGCCGCGCGCATCAGCATCACCCCATGCACCCCCACCGCCCTGGCCGCAGCCGAGGCCCAGCCGAGGTGATAGGTCGCCGAACTTCCGTGGACCACAAAAGCCATCGCCGCCGCCATCGTGCCGCCCTCGCGCCATTCCCACAGCCGCAGCGCATCGGGGTCAAGCGCGCGGGCGAACCCCTCGGGCAATGCCCGATAGCGCCGCGCCCGGCGCTGGGTCGCCTCTTCGCGGATCAGGTGGTCCAGCGTTCGGGCGTCCCCACGCCGCACCCGCACCGACGCCTCCGCCGAGACCAGGCGGTTGCGCCATTTGGCCGTCATGCCTGATCGCAGGTCGCCTTCCAGCCGCCAGACCGCGTGGTGCAGCGGCGTCACCAGCGGCACAAGGCCAAAGCCCGCCACCGGCACTTCGGGCGTCACCACCGTCAGCCCCGGCCAGCGGGCCAGCCGCCGCAGGCCCATCCGGTCCAGCCCCGTCACGCGAGAGATCAGCCGCAGTCGCCCCCGCTCAACCGCCAGCGCCCCGTCCACCATGCGGACCCGCGCGCCAAGGGCGGAAGCGGCGGCCGCATAGACCGGACTTTGCTGAAAGGGCAGAAAGGCGTCCATGGCCAGCATTAACGGCCGGGAAATCTTTCGATGCCCTTAATCGACGGAAAGGAGTCGCAAGGATATCCCGATGAAACGCATCTCGCTTCGCGCCACACCCGCCCCTACCCCAAGGCTGACGCTTTGGGTGCCGGTGATCGTTGCGGGATTGCTCAGCCTGTTCTGGCTGGGGCTGGTCGCCCTGATTCAGCGATAAAGCAGCGACTTGCCGTTGGCGAACAGATGCACCTTCGACGGATCGGCGGTCAGATTCACCGTCTGATAGCGCAGTTCCGGCCGGATACCCGGCAGCTTGGCCACCACGGCGGCCGCATCGCCCTGCTTGCGGAAGTACAGAAGCGTCACCTCCCCCAGGGCCTCGGTGATCTCGACCTCGCCGGAGTGGATCGCCTCGCCGTCGGTCTCGTGAAAGTCCTCGGGCCGCACGCCGATCTTGACCCGCAGGCCCTTGTCGGTGTTCTGCGTCGCGACATGCGACTTGGCCATTCCGCCATTGTCCAGCCGCACCAGCGTTTCCGCGCCGGTGCCCACAACCTCGCCGGTCAGCAGGTTCATCGACGGGCTGCCGATGAACTGGGCGACGAACTCGTTCTCGGGCCGCTCGTACAGTTCCAGCGGACTTCCGACCTGGCTGATCCCACCCCCCGCCAGAACGACGATCCGGGTGGCCAGGGTCATCGCCTCGACCTGGTCGTGGGTCACATAGATCATCGTCGACTGCGGCATCGCCTCTTTCAACTGGGCGATTTCGATCCGCGTCGCCACCCGCAGCGCGGCGTCCAGGTTCGAGAGCGGCTCGTCAAAGAGATAGACCTTCGGGTCGCGCACAATGCTGCGCCCGATCGCCACGCGCTGGCGCTGGCCCCCCGACAGCGCCTTCGGCAGGCGGTCAAGATAGGGGGTCAGTTGCAGGATGCGCGCGGCCTTGTCCACCGCCGCCGAAATCTCGGCCGGGGACTTCTTCGCCAGTTTCAACGCAAAGCTCATGTTGTCGCGCACGGTCATGTGCGGATAGAGCGCATAGCTTTGGAACACCATCGCGATGCCACGCTGTGCCGGAGGCACATCGTTCATCCGCACCCCGTCGATGCTGAAATCACCGCCGGTGATCTTCTCCAGCCCCGCGATCATCCGCAGCAGCGTGGATTTCCCGCAGCCCGATGGCCCCACAAAGACGATCAACTCGCCCGTCTTGATGTCAAGGTTGATGTCCTTCAACACCTTGACCTCGCCATAGGCCTTTTCGACGTTCTTCAAGACCAGATCGGCCATGTGTTCCCTCCCTCAGCCCCGTTTCGCCAGGCAGATGCCCCAGGGCGGCAAGCTTGCGCGCCCCGCTGCGACCGGCTGGCTGCCCAGTTCCGGTCCGATTACCGTCCAGTCGCCCGCCGGCAACAGCACTTCCGCCACCCCGTCACCCAGGTTGAAGGCGCAGAACAGCGTCTCCTCTCCGCGGCGCAAGAAGGTCGCGGCCTCGCCTTGGGCACGGATCTCCTCCATCGCGCCAGTGCGCAGCACCGGATGCGCGCGGCGGAAGGCCAGTGCCCGACGGTAATGCGCCAGGATCGAGGTTTCGTCCCCTTCCTGCGCGGCAACCGAAAGCGGCAGGTGCGGCGGCTTCACCGGCAGCCAGGGCCGGCCATGGCTGAACCCGCCGTTCGCATTGTCGGTGACCCAGACCATCGGCGTCCGCGCGCCGTCGCGGCCCTTGAACTCCGGCCAGAACTGGATGCCATAGGGATCACGCAACTCGTCCAGCGCCAGTTCCGCCTCGGGCAGGCCAAGCTCTTCACCCTGATACAGGCAAAGCGAGCCGCGCAGGCACACCAGAAGCGTGGCATAGGTCTTGGCCGCCTCGGCCGTCAGGTGCCAGCGCGTGATGTGGCGCACGGTGTCGTGGTTCGAGTAGGACCAGCAGGGCCAGGCATCCGGCGCCGCCGCCCGCATCCGGGCAAAAGTTTCCTCCAGAAGGGGCGCCGTCAGCCGCGTCGGTTGCAGCATCTCGAACGGGTAGCACATCTGCACCTTGTCCCCGCCCGAGGTATACTCGGCCATGATCTCCAGCCCCCGCTGGGCATCACCCACCTCGCCCACGGCGGCGGCATTGTAGGGGTTCAGCACGGCCCTGAATTTTCGCAGAAAATTCATGTTCTCCGGCTGGTTCTTCGAGAAAAGATGCAGCTGGTGATTATACGGGTTCACCGACGGCGCGATGCTGTCGTTGCGCAACTCTTTCGGCAGCGGGGGATTGTCGCGCAGGTACTTGTCGGCAAAGTAGAAGTTGATCGTGTCCAGCCGGAACCCGTCCACCCCGCGCTTCAGCCAGAAGCGCGCGACGTCCAGAAGAGCCTCTTGCACGGGTTCGTGGTGCAGGTTCAGGTCGGGCTGGCTGGCCAGGAAGTTGTGCAGGAAATATTGCTCGCGCCGGCCGTCCCATTCCCAGGCCGATCCGCCAAAGACCGACAGCCAGTTGTTCGGGGGCGTGCCGTCGGGCTTGGGATCGGCCCAGACATACCAGTCGGCGCGGTCGTTCGAACGGTTCTGCCGGCTTTCCTTGAACCAGGCATGCTGGTCGCTGGTGTGCGACAGCACCAGGTCGATCATTACCCGTAGCCCCAGCGCATGCGCCCGTGCGACCAGCGCGTCAAAGTCCGCCAGTTTGCCGAACATCGGATCGACGTCGCAATAGTCGCTGACGTCATAGCCGAAGTCCTTCATCGGGCTGGTGAAGAACGGGCTGATCCAGATCGCATCGGCGCCAAGGCCGGCGATATGGTCCAGCCGCCCGGTGATCCCGGCCAGGTCCCCCACACCGTCGCCATCGCTGTCCTGATAGCTGCGCGGATAGATCTGATAGATCACCGCCCCGCGCCACCAATCCGGGTCCGCAGCCAGGACCCGGCGCCCCTCACGCTCCATCATCGTCACTTGACCGACCCCGCCAGAAGCCCGCGCACCAGGAAGCGCTGCATCGAGAAGAACACCACCAGCGGCACCGCGATGGACACGAAGGCCGAGGCGCTCAGGATTTCCCAGTCGCCACCGCGGCTGCCCATCAGGTTCACGATATTGCCGGTCAGCACCTGCTGGTCATTGCTGGTGCCCAGGAACACCAGCGCCACCAGAAGGTCGTTCCAGGTCCAGAGGAACTGGAAGATCGCAAAGCTGGCCAGCGCCGGGAAGGACAAGGGCAGGATGATCTTGGTGAATATCTGGAAATCCGTGGCCCCGTCGACCTTGGCATTCTCGATGATGTCGCGCGGCAGGCCAACCATGTAGTTGCGCAACAGGTAGATCGCCAAGGGTAGACCAAACCCAGTATGGGCCAACCAGATGCCAAGGTAGCCCTTGCCGATGCCGATGGCGTTGTGGATCTGAAGAAGCGGGATCAGCGCCAGTTGCAGCGGCACCACGAGGAGGCCGACGATAGCCGCAATCAAGAGCGCGCGGCCCGGAAACTCCATCCAGGCCAGGGCATAGGCGGCAAAGGCCGCAACCAGGATCGGGATGATCGTCGCCGGGATCGCCACGGTCGCGGTGTTCATGAAGGCCTGGAAGATCGACTGCCCGGCCATCGGGCTGAAAAGGACCGTGTTGTAGTTGTTGGTGGTGAACTCGGGCGGGGTGGCCGCCGTGGTGAAGATGCGCGGCAGGCGCGTGCCCTCGGTCGTGGTGGCCGAGGTCAGGACATAAGCACCGTCCGCCTGCACCGTCACCGTCTGCCCGTCTCCCAGGTCGGCGGTCGCCCCCGGCTCGAACGCCGTCGGCTCGCGCGACGAGGTGCCCCAGGCGCTGACCGCCACGCCCTCGGCGGTGAACAGCCGCCCCTCGATCACGAAGGCACCGTCGCGCGCGACCTCTTCACCCTCGATGCGGATCGGGGCCATCTGCTGTTCTTGCGTGAAAAGCGCGTCCCACCAGCCGGAGGAGACGATCTGATCCCCCGACCGGAAGGACGAGACCAGAAGCCCCAAGGTCGGGATCACCCACAACAGCACCAGAAGCCCGACCGACAGATGCACGGCCCAGGTCAGCGCCGGTTTCTTGCCCGCAATGTTGTCCATCACCGCATCTCCTTCCGGGCGTTCCAGACGTTCCAGACCAGGATCGGCGTGACCAGAAGCAGGATGATCATCGCGGAAGCCGAGCCGACACCCCAATCCACCGCCACGAACAGCTTGTCGTACATGTAGTTGGCCAGCACCTGCGTTTCCTGCTGGCCGCCGGTCATCGCGCGGACGATGTCAAAGACCTTCAGGACGGTGATGGTGATCGTGGTCCAGACCACGACGATGGTCCCCATGATCTGCGGCACCTTGATCTTGAAGAAGATCTGGAACGGGTTGGCCCCGTCGATGATCGCGGCCTCGATCGTGTCCTCGGGCACACCGCGCAAGGCGGCCGACAGGATCACCATGGCAAAGCCGGTCTGCAGCCAGACCAGGACGGCCATCAGGAAGAAGTTGTTCCAGAACGGGATCTGCAGCCAGAACTGCGGTTGCCCATACGGCAGCTCCGCCGTCGCCGCGCCATAGGCCCAGGACACGGCGACATAGGCCAGCCAGGCTGCAACGAACCCTCCGAGCAATCTAGCCACAATTCCAAAATTACCCGCTCTTGCAGCCCAAAGGCCGGAGAATAAGAGGGCCGCCGCAAGTAGAAGCCAACCGACACCAGGCAGTGCATCGGTCAGATAACGATACACCTGGGAGCCGAAATAGCTCGCACCAGCAGCCAGCACGATAACCGCGACTGCCGTCAGAGCACCAAATCGCTGCAAGACTGTCCAAAGCACCCACAGCAGCGCCAGCGCAAAGCCCACCAGCAGCACCGCCGGCAACAGCCGCAGGATCAGCAGCGACCCGAGCCCGCCTTCGAACTGCAGCCAGATCGCGTTCAAGAGGCCAATCTGCGTCTGCCCCGCCTCGCGGGTGTCATAGATCAGCTTCCAGATCACCGAGGCGCCAACGAAGGAAATCGCCATCGGCATGAAGATCAGGGACTTGGCCAGGTTGCCCCAGCGGATGCGGTCGGTGAGCTGCGCCGCCAGAAGGCCGAAGGCGGTCGCCAGCGCCGGCACCACGATCAGCCACATCATGTTGTTGCTGAGCGACTCCCAGAACTTCGACTCGCTGAACATCTGCCGGTAGTTGTCGAAGCCCACAAAGACCAGCTCGCCGCCCGTGTTCCGGTTCAGCGACAGCCAGGCGGTCGCAAAGACCGGATAGGCCAAATAAAGCCCCAGCGCGAGCAGGGCGGGAAACAGGAACAACCAGGGGCGCACCATGTTGGCGCGGCTGATGTTCCGCCCGGCCTGGGGGCCGCGCGCCGGAAAGATCACCTTGTCGAGAAAGATGTTCGACGCCCAGAAGTAGCCAACGCATCCGCCTACGCCGATCACGATGGTCACTAGCGCCAGGAAAGCCTGGTCCATTCGCCCCTCCCTAGACCCAAGCAGCACGTATCGTCCGGTTCGATCCGGCTTCTGGTATAGGACCCCGAGCCTGCGAGAACAGGCCCGGGGAAATCGTCAGATCACTTCGGCCAGCTGGCCTGAACAGCGTCAGCCACTTCCTGTGCCGACTTGCCGCCGACATAGTCGACCATCGCGGTCCAGAAGCTGCCTGCACCCACGGCGCCCGGCATCAGGTCGGACCCGTCGAAGCGGAAGGTGGTGGCGTTGGCCAGGATCTCGCCCTGCTTCTTCAGCGCGGCCGAACCGTAGAGGTCGACGTTCACGCCCTTGTGCGGGGTGACAAAGCCGGTCTGCGACATCCAGACTTCATGCGCGATCGGGGTCTTCAGGAACTCGATGAAGGCCCGCGCCGCATCGCTGTCCTTCATGATGAATGCAAGCGTGCCCGCGCCCAGCACCGGCTGGCCCAGATCCTTCTCGGCATAGGCCGGGAAGTAGAAGAAGTCCGCATCCGTGCCCAGCTCGGTGCCTTCCGGGAAGAAGGACGGGATGAAGCTGGCCTGACGGTGCATGTAGCAGCCCGGAGGCGAGGCAAAGAGGCCCTTGGGGCTGTCGCGGAAGTCGGTCGAAGCGACCGCGGCCGCACCGCCCTGAACGTAGGCGTCGTTCTTGGCGAACCAGCCGAATTCCTCGATCGCGCCCAGGACTTCGGGGCTGTTGAACGGCAGCGCGTTGGTCACCCACTGGTCATAGACCTCGGGCGACTGGGTGCGCAGCATCATGTCCTCGACCCAGTCGGTCGCGGGCCAGCCGGTCGCGCCGCCCGAACCCAGACCGATGCACCAGGGCGTGCCGCCATCGGCGACGATCTTGTCGGTCAGGGCCTTCAGCTCTTCCATCGTGGTCGGCACGGCATAGCCGGCGTCCTCGAAGTTTTCCGGGCTGTACCAGACCAGCGACTTCACGTCGGCCTTGTAGGGGAAGGCAAACAGGGCTTCGGCCCCGTCCTTGCCCTTGTAGGTCCCCAGCGCCGCCCACGAGGCGCCCGCGCCGTAGTTGTCGGTCAGCCACTGCTTGGTCTCGTCGCCCAGGGGCTGGATAAAGCCCTTCGCGGCCAGGTCGGCGATCAGGCCGGGCTGCGGCAGCACCGCGACATCCGGGGGCGAACCCGCTTCGGCGTCGATGATGATCTGCTGTTCATAGCCTTCCGAGGACGAATAGTTCACGTCCACGCCCGAGGCCGCCTCGAAATAGGCCAGCATCGACTCGACCAGAACCTGGTCCTCGCCGCGCCAGGGCCCGAAGATGGTCAGGGTCTGACCTTCCAGGTTGGTGGCCTCGTCATAAGCCTTGTAGCTGTCCCAGTTGAAGGCACCCTCGCCCACCGGGTACTTCAGGTCCTGCGCGACCGACCCACCGGCCGAAAGCGCCAGCGCCGCTGCGCTGACGAGAAGCTTCGTCTTCATGTGCATCCTCCCGATTCACCCGCCCTCACGGCGGGGCGTTTTTCCCAACGGCGGCAGAATCGCTTCAAACCGCTTTGGATGGTTCACCCTGTCCGATCCCGCCCCTCAAGTCAATCCAAAGCGCCTTGAACCGTTGCAACGGGCCTGTTGCTTGTGCATCCGGCTTACCGTAAACGTTATAGCCAGCCGAGTGATACTTTTTGACGCGGCGCGACCGGCTGACTAAGGTCCGGGCGATTGAAACCGTTTTGAAGCGTGACGCAGCGATGAACCTGAAGGAACTCGCGACCAAGCTGGGACTGTCGCCCACCACGGTGTCGCGCGCGCTGAACGGCTATCCGGAAGTGAACGAAGCCACCCGCGAACGCGTCATCGCTGCGGCCAAGCGGCACAACTATCACCCGAACACCCGCGCCATCCGCCTGGCCACCGGGCGCGCCATGGCCGTGGGCCACGTGATCCCGATCGCCACACGGCATGAGATCGTGAACCCCGTTTTCGCCGATTTCATCGCCGGCGCGGGGGAAACCTACAGCCGCAACGACTATGACATGATATTGTCCGTCGTCCCGGACGAGGATGAGGACGCCACCTATCGCGGGCTGAAATCCAAGGGCAACGTCGATGGCGTCATCGTCCATGCCCCGCGAATGAACGACCCCCGCATCGCCCTTCTGCGCGAGATCGGCCTGCCCTTCGTCGTCCATGGCCGCGCCACCGGCACGGCCGAGCCCTATTCCTGGCTGGACGTGAACAACCGCCGCGCCTTCCAGCGCGCGACCGAGTTTCTGCTGGACCTTGGCCACAGCCGCATCGGCCTCGTGAACGGGTTGGAGTTCATGGATTTCGCCATCCGCCGCCGCACCGGCTATGTCGATGCGCTGACGGCACGCGGGATCACGCCGGACCCGGGCCTGATGTTCTCGGACGAGATGACCGAAGTCGCGGGCTTCCGCGCCACGCAAGCCATGCTCACCCTGCCCCAGCCGCCGACAGCCCTCCTGTGCGCCTCGATGATCTCGGGCATGGGGGCGCGGCGTGCTGTGGAATCCGCCGGCCTGGTGGTGGGCCGCGACGTGTCGATCATCATCCACGACGACGACCTGTCCTACATGAAGAACGGCGAGGACGTGCCGATCTTCACCGCCACCCGCTCTTCGGTGCGCGAGGCCGGGCGCCTGGCGGCCGAGATGCTGCTGGCCCTCATCGCCCATCCCGAAGATGCCCCGCAACAGCGCCTGCTCGAGGCGGAACTGATCATCGGCCAATCCACCGGCCCCGCACCGAAAGCCTGACCCATGCTCTCGCGCTTCGACTTCCCCGAAGGCTTCATCTTCGGCGCCGCCACCGCCGCCTATCAGATCGAAGGCTCGGCCTTCGGCGGGTGCGGGTCCAGCCATTGGGACACCTATTCCGCCACCCCGGGCAACGTCGTGCGGGGCGAAAGCGGCGCGCGTGCCTGCGACCATTACCACCAATGGCCGGCCGACCTTGACCTCTTGCAAGCCGCCAATCTGGACGGCTACCGCTTCTCGACCTCTTGGGCGCGGGTCATGCCGGACGGGGTGAGCATCAACCCGGAAGGCGTTGATTTCTATGACCGTCTTGTCGATGGCATGCTGGCCCGCGGGCTGAAACCCTTCCAGACCCTCTACCACTGGGAGATGCCCTCGGCCCTGGCCGACAAGGGCGGCTGGACCAACCGCGACACCTGCCACCGCTTTGCCGACTTCTCCGAGGCGATCACCCGCCGCCTTGGCGACCGCGTGGCCTCCATCGCCACGATCAACGAACCCTGGTGCGTCGCCTGGCTGTCGCATTTCATGGGCATCCACGCCCCCGGCCTGCGCGACATCCGCGCCGCCGCCCGCGCCATGCACCACATCCTCCTGGCCCACGGCCTGGCGGTAGAGCGTCTGCGCGGCATGGGCCAGCCGAACCTGGGGATCGTCCTCAACTTCGACTACGCCCAGCCCGCCTCGGACCGGCCCGAGGACGTGCAGGCCGCCGCCCGCTGGGACGGCATCTTCAACCGCTGGTTCATCGAAGCCATCACCCGCCAGACCTATCCCGAGATCGTGCTCGAGGGTCTTTCCCCCCACATGCCCGCGAACTGGCAGGACGACATGGCCACGATCGGCCAGAAGCTGGATTGGCTGGGCATCAACTACTATACCCGCCACCTGCATGCCCATGACGCGACCCAGCCCTGGCCGCATCTGCGCGACGTGCCGGGCGACCGGCCCAAGACGCAGATGGGCTGGGAAATCTACCCCGAGGGGCTGCACCACTTCCTGACGCGGATGGCCAAGGACTATGTCGGCGACCTGCCGCTTCATGTCACTGAAAACGGCATGGCCAATGCCGACCTGCTTGAAGATGGCCGCGTAAGTGACCAGGTTCGCGAGGATTTCCTGTTCTCACACCTTGCAGCCACCAAGCAGGCCATTGCTGACGGCGCGAATGTGCAGGGCTTCTTCTACTGGTCGCTGCTGGACAATTACGAATGGGCCGAGGGCTATGACAAGCGTTTTGGCCTGGTCCACGTGGATTACGATACGCTGGTGCGTACGCCCAAATCCTCGTATCACGCGCTCGCCCGGGCCTTGGCCCGCAACGACCAGGGAACCGCGCGATGAGCCTTTCGATCCTTGCCGATATCGGAGGAACCAACACCCGCGTCGCCCTGGCCGACGGGGCGCAGGTCCGCATCGACTCGATCCGTCGTTTCCCGAATGGCGGTTATCAGGCGCAAGGCAAGGATATTGCCCACGTCCTGCGCGACTATCTGGACCAGACCGGCGCGCAAGTGACCGGGGTCTGTGTCGCCGCCGCCGGCCCGGTGCAGGATGGCGTCGCCACGATGACCAACCTGGACTGGGTGATCGACGCGGCCAAGCTGACCGGGGCCACCGGCGCGACCCGCGTGGCGATCCTGAACGATCTTCAGGCCCAGGGGCAGGCGCTGGGGCATATCCCGGCCGCCAATCTGCGCTGCGTGATCCCCGGCCCCGCCGCGCAGGGCCCGATGCTGGTCGTGGGCCTTGGCACCGGCGTCAACGCCGCCCCGGTCCATCCCGGCCCGCAAGGCCGCGTCGTGCCGCCCTCGGAATGCGGCCATGTCAACATGCCCGTCCGCAGCGAAGAGGATTTTCTTCTTGCCCGCTTCATCGAACAGAAGCTCCGGGCCGAGGGCGAGGTTCCCCATGCCGGCGTCGAAGAGGTCCTGGCCGGTCGCGGTCTTGCCAACCTGCACGCCTTTGCCGCCCATGCCGCCGGACACCCCGCGACCATGACCTCGGCCGAGGTGCTGGCGGCGCTGGACCAGGGCGATGCCACCGCCGCCCATGCCGCGCGGCTTTATGTTCATATCCTGGGCCAGGTGCTGGCCGACCTTGCGCTGATCCACCTGCCCTATGGCGGGATCTACCTGATCGGCGGCATGTCGCGCGCGATGACCCCGCATTTCGCCCGCTTCGGTCTGTCCAGCCAGTTCCGTGAGGCCCGGCGCGTGGACCTGCTGCTGAACGATTTCTCGGTCACGGTGGTCGAGGATGACTATGCCGCGCTGACCGGCTGCGCCGCCTATCTGGAAAGCGTGGCCTAGCGGCAGGCCACCGGGCGCAACAGGAAACTGCGGTCGTCGCCTTGGTCCCGCTCCAGCGTGGTGAAGCCGACCTCGTTTTCAAAGCCCATGCCCCGGCTGCCGACCGACAGCAGCACCGCGCCGCCCTTGGCCGCCGTCAGGCTGAACGCGCCCGCGTCCCCCTCCATGGTGCAGTAAAGCTGGTCCTCGATATTCTCGCATTGCGCCAGCGCCTCGAAGGCGCCGCCCGGCACGCCGCGCAGCGTCAGGTTCACCCAAAGGCCCAGGTACGGCGCCATCGCCGCCTGGTCGGGGCGCACCTCCATCCGCGTCACCCGCTGCGCCGGGTGGTCGGCCAGATGCGCGTCGGTGTAGCTGCGCGCATAGCATTGCCTGTCGGTGGGGAAGAACCGGTCGGTCGGACTTTGTGCCAAAGCCGGCAAGGCCAGGATGAAAAGCACCACCGAAGCCCTTGGCAGACTTACCATTTCCCGCTTGCGCCCCCGCCCGAGGATCGCCCGCCACCAAAACCTCCGCTCCGCCCGCCACTACTTGAGCGGGAACTGAACCTGCTGCCGCTGCGCGAGGTGCCACGGATCGTATAGGTCCGCCGGTCGGTAAAGCCGCAGCTGGAGCAGATCATATGCTCCATCCCGGTACCGGAACTCAGCATCCCGGACGGCGAGATGACTTCATGCGTCCGCTCCAGCGTCTGCGCCCCGCATTTCGGGCATTTCCGCCGGCTGCGCGACCGCCACAGGATCAGCGCAAGAATGCCGCCGACGCCACCCCCGCCGACCAGCCAGGGGGTCACCTGCTCGCCCAGACCCACCTCTGGTGCAAAGCCGTCAGTCAGGCCGACCGGCTGGCCCGCCTGGAACGGAACGACCAACCGCTCGCGGGCCGAGGCGATTCCGGCCTCGATTCCGACCGCCAGCCGGCCCTCGCGGAACTCGGGCAGGACGGCGGTGGACAGGACGCGGGCGGCGCGGCCGTCATAGACGGCGTCATAGCCCGATCCCAGCGCGATCCGTGCCTCGCGCGCTTCGGTGACGACCAGAAGCAGGATGCCGTCGTTGCGCTGCGCGTCCCCGATCCCCCAGGCGTTGAACAGGTCTTTGGCATAGGTCTCCAGCCGCTGCCCTGCTCCGCCGTACGCCGCCAGCGTCGGCAGGGTCACCACGACCATCTGCACCCCGGTCTCATCCCGCAGCGCCTGCAGCGCACGGGTGATCCGCCCCTCTTCGGTCGCGTCCAGCACCTCGGAAAAGTCCGAGATGGTGTCGCTGACCGGCTGCGGCAGGTCCTGCGCGGCGACGATGCCGGACAGGCCAAGCCAAAGGGCAAGGGTGCGAAGAATCATTTTGCAAGCAACTCGTTTACGACTTTGGCGATCAGCATGACATCTTCGCGCGTGCAGTCAAACGATCCGACCTGCACCCGAATCGCAAAGCGCCAGTCAACCCGGGTCTGGGTCAGGTAGATCCGACCGTCATCGTTGATCCGGGCCAAAAGCGCCTCGGTCGCGGCCTCATCAGTCAGAGCAAAGCTGAACAGCGACAGCCGCGGCTGGGTCACGATCTCGACCCCCGGCAGCGCGGCCAGTTGGTCGCGCGCCTCCTCCGCCCAGGCGACATGGTTGCGAATGCGGGTGCGCAGCCCCTCCAGCCCATAGGCGCGCAGCACGAACCACAGCTTCAACGCCCGGAAGCGGCGGCCCAGGGGCACGGTCCATTCGTTGAAATTGACGATCTCCTCGCGCCCCGCCGTCTCCAGATAGGTCGGCCGCAGCCCCAGCGTGCGCACCTGCGCGCCCGGATCGCGGATGAACTGGACCGAGCAGTCGAACTGCGCGCCCAGCCACTTGTGCGGGTTAAGCACCACCGAATCCGCGCCCTCGACGCCCGCCCACAGCGCCCGGAACTCCGGGCAGATCATCGCCGAACCTGACCAGGCCGCATCGACATGGCTGGGCACGCCCTCTTCGCGACAAACCGCCAGGCAGTCGGCGATCCGGTCAAAGGCCCCCACGCTGGTCCCCCCGGCGCACAGGATCACCCCCGCCGGCACCATCCCCGCCGCCCGATCCGCCCGGATCGCCGCCCGCAAGGCCGCGCCCGTCATCCCCCGGCTTTCATCCACCGCCACCTTCACCAGGTTCCGCTGCCCGATCCCCGCCACCCGGATCGCCTTGTCGACCGACGAATGCGTCTCGGCACTCGCATAGAACCGCAGCACCGGCCCGCCGGCCAACCCCTCCTCCAGCCCGCGCCACCCAAGCGCCCGCTCGCGCATCGTCAGCACCGCCGACAGCGTCGCCACCGTCGCCGTGTCGTGGATCGTGCCGACGAACCCCTCGGGCAGGCCCACCGCCTGCCGCAGCCAGTCGACCATCACCTGCTCGATCTCGGTCGCTGCCGGAGAGGTCTGCCAGATCAAGGCGTTGGAGGCCATCGCGTTGACCAGCTGTTCCGCCAGCATCGAGGCCGGTGCGGCATTGGCCGGGAAATAGGCAAAGAAGCGCGGATGCTGCCAATGCGTCATGCCCCCCGGCACGATCCGCTCGAAATCGGCCCAGATCGCCTCCATCGGCTCTGGCCCCTCGGGCGGCGCGCCTGGCACCTGCCGCGCCACCGCGCCAGGCACCAGGGGCGCCCGCACCGGACGGTCGCGCAGGGTCGCGTGATAATCCGCCGCCCAATCCGCCGCCCGCTTCGACCAGTGCCGCAGGTCCTCGTGATCCATCCTCGCCTCCCTTGTGCGCGCCGCAACAAGGCATGATCGCGGCAAAACGGCAAGCCGCCTGCCCGATCCCGACACGGCAAGTCCTTGTTGCGGCCATGGTGACCCCGTAAGGATTGGCCGATATGATCCGACCAAATTCGCTGCAAAGGTTGCCCAGTATGTCCCTGACCCGCCGCTTCGCCCTTCTTGGTGCCGCAACGCTGCTGCTCTCCGCCTGCGTCGGCGGCGGCAGCTTCAAGACCGAATACGTTCCGCTCTCGGCCGAGGTTTCGCGCAACTGGCGCCTGGCCGATGTCCGCGTCACGGTGCCCAGCTCGCTCACCGTCAGCGAGGCGAAAAGCCTTCTGCCCAACGCCGACATCGTCTGGCGCGAGGACCCGCTCGGCGACCGCTACGCCCAGGTCGCCAAGATCATGGACGATGCGGTCACCCGTGGCGCCCAGGGCCTGCGCGGCGCCCGCCCGGTCTACATCGACGTGACCGTGACCCGCTTCCACGCCCTCACCTTCGAGGCCGAGCAGCGCGGCCAGTCCTGGGGCGTGCACAACATCAAGTTCACGGCAAAGGTCGTGGACGCCGCGACGGGCGAGGTGTTGCTTCCCGCCACCGCCATCCGGGCCGAGCTTCCGGCGCTGTCGGGCCAGCAGATGAAGGACGCCCGGCGCAAGGGCATCACGCAAAAGTCGATGATCTCCGCCCATGTCGCCAAGACCGTGGCGGGCTGGCTGGGGATCGGCCCCGACAACCGGGGCGAATTCAGCCGCCAGGGGAACTGACCCGCCCCGTCTCGCAACGCAGACCGGGCCCGGAATTTTCGCAGAAAATTCGTGGGCCCGGCCCCGCCTGCGGCGCTTGCGTGATGACCGTCTGCCATGCTAGGCCACGGCCATGACGACGTTGCGCAACATCCACATCTGCTGCATTACCCGCTGACCTTCGGGCGCGGGCGCTTCGTCATTCCCATGGATGAGAACCCCCCGCGCCGCAGGGCCGCGCGTTCAGGGACGACTGCCATGGTGACGATCCGCCTGACCAACTCGAAGACCCGGACGAAGGAGGACTTCGTTCCGATCGATCCGGCCAATGTGCGGATGTATGTCTGCGGCCCCACCGTCTATGACCGTGCCCATCTCGGCAATGCCCGCCCCGTGGTGGTGTTCGACACGCTCTACCGCTTGCTGCGCCATGTCTACGGCGCCGATCACGTCACCTATGTCCGCAATTTCACCGACGTTGACGACAAGATCAACGCCGAGGCCCTGCGCCGCCAGAAGGCCGGCTCTCCCGGCACGCTGGAAGACCTGATCCACGAGCGGACCGAGGAAACCATCGCCTGGTACCATGCCGACATGGACGCGCTTGGCACCCTGCGCCCCGACCACGAGCCGCGAGCCACCGAATACATCGGCCAGATGATCGCTATGATCCAAGGCCTTATCGCGGGCGGCCATGCCTACCCGGTCGAAGGCCACGTCCTCTTCCGCGTCCGCAGCTACCAGGACTATGGCAAACTCTCTGGGCGCAGCATCGACGACATGATCGCCGGCGCCCGGGTCGAGGTCGCACCCTTCAAGGAAGACCCGATGGATTTCGTCCTCTGGAAGCCGTCCAGCGGCGAAGAGCCCGGCTGGGACAGCCCCTGGGGCAAGGGTCGCCCCGGCTGGCACATCGAATGCAGTGCCATGGCCCACGAACTTCTCGGCGACAGCTTCGACATCCACGGTGGCGGGCTGGACCTGCAATTCCCGCACCACGAAAACGAAATCGCCCAATCCGCCTGCGCCCACCCGCATGGCGACTTCGCCCACTACTGGCTGCACAACGAGATGCTGCAGGTCGAGGGCAAGAAAATGTCCAAGTCGCTGGGCAACTTCTTCACAGTGCGGGATCTTCTGGATCAAGGCATCCCCGGCGAGGTGATCCGCTTCGTCCTTCTGATGACGCATTACCGCAGCCCGATGGACTGGACGGCGGAGAAGGCCCGGCAGGCCGAGGCGACGTTGCGGAAGATTGCGGAGTTTCTTGAAAGTGACCCACTCACCAAGCCCTGGATTGATCTTCGATATGCAAGGCCTCCGGAGGAATTTGTCGAAGCCCTTTCGAATGACCTCAATACTTCCTTGGCTCTGACGCTCTTGGGCGGCTACCTCAAAAAGCGAGAGGAAAGCCATTTGGTTGGCGCGCTTCGGCTTCTTGGCTTTGATACTGAGCGCTTGGTTGAAAAGTTCTCTCCGTTTTCAGTCCGATCGTTCATTGCTGAGTCTGGTTCGGGAAGGACGATCAGTGCGCATGGTGATGCGGCGTGGAATAACGCGCAACGTGTAGACGAATTGCGGGGAAAACTAGAGACACTCCGCACCGCCGCGATGGCCACCAAAGACTTCTCCGCTGTCGATGCCATGAAATCCGTCCTGGTCGCCGCCGGCGTCGAAGTCCGCATGTCAAAATCGGGCGTCGAACTTGTCCCCGGCCCCGACTTCGACCCGGCCAAGCTGGAGGCAATCCAGTGACCGACAGAACACCCACCCCGGACCTGATCCGTGGCCTCCCGCAGCCCCACGAGACTCCGGATCAGGTCCGGGGTGGGGTCATCTCAAACCTTAACGCCACCCTAACAGAAATCCGTAATCCCTTGCAACTGCAAGACAATCAGATTCTGTCCACCGTGGACACACCATGACCCGCGACCGCCTTTTCCTCTTCGACACCACCCTTCGGGACGGCCAGCAGACCCAGGGCGTCCAGTTTTCCACCGCCGAGAAGGTCCAGATCGCCGCCGCCCTCGACGCCCTTGGGGTCGATTATATCGAGGGCGGCTGGCCCGGCGCGAACCCGACCGACAGCGAGTTCTTCGCCGCCCCCCCGGCGACAAAAGCGACCCTCACCGCCTTCGGCATGACCCGCCGCGTCGGTCGGTCGGCCGAGAACGACGACGTGCTGGCGGCGGTCCTGAACGCCGGCACCCCCGCCGTCTGCCTGGTCGGCAAGACCCACGAATTCCACGTCACCACCGCCCTCGGCGTGACCTTGGAGGAGAACCGCGAGGCCATCGCCACCTCGATCCGTCACCTCGTCTCGAAGGGCCGCGAAGCCCTTCTGGACGCGGAACACTTCTTCGACGGCTACCTCGCCAACCCCGGTTACGCCCTCTCCTGCCTGCAAGCCGCCCTCGACGCCGGCGCGCGCTGGGTGGTCCTGTGCGACACCAACGGCGGCACGCTGCCTTCTGACGTGGGCCGCATCACCGCCGAGGTCATCGCCGCCGGCATCCCTGGCGACCGGCTGGGCATCCACTGCCACGACGACACCGGCAACGCGGTCGCCAACTCTCTCGCCGCCGTCAATGCCGGCGCGCGGCAGATCCAGGGCACACTCAACGGCCTTGGCGAACGCTGCGGGAATGCGAACCTGACCACGTTGATCCCCACCCTGCTCCTCAAGGAACCCTACGCCAGCCAGTTCGAGACCGGCGTCACCCGGCAAGCACTGGCGGGGCTGCTCAAGACCAGCCGGATGCTGGACGACATCCTGAACCGTGTCCCCCTGCGCTCGGCCCCCTACATCGGCGCCTCGGCCTTCGCTCACAAGGCCGGCCTTCATGCCAGCGCCATCCTGAAGGACCCGACGACCTACGAACACATCGACCCCGCCCTTGTCGGCAACGAGCGCGTGATCCCGATGTCGAACCAGGCCGGCCAGTCGAACCTGCGCGCGCGGCTGGAGGCGGCGGGGATTGGCATCGATCCGAAGGACCCGCGCCTGGGCCGGATCATCGAGGTGGTGAAAGAGCGCGAGGACCAGGGCTATGCCTACGACGGCGCGCAAGCCAGTTTCGAGCTGGTCGCCCGGCGCGAGCTGGACCTGTGCCCGGAGTTCTTTGAGGTGAAGCGCTACCGTGTCACGGTGGAACGGCGGAAGAACAAGTACGACCGGATGATCAGCCTGTCCGAGGCCGTGGTGGTGGTGAAGATCGGCGAGCGCAAGATGATGTCGGTGTCCGACAGCATGGACGAGACCGGGAGTGACCGGGGGCCGGTCAATGCCCTCGCCAAGGCGCTGGCCAAGGACCTGGGGCCCTATCAGGCCTGCATCGACGACATGAAACTGGTCGACTTCAAGGTCCGCATCACCAATGGCGGGACCGAGGCCGTGACCCGCGTCATCATCGACAGTGAGGATGGCCAGGGCCGCCGCTGGTCCACGGTTGGGGTCAGCGCGAACATCGTCGATGCCTCGTTCGAGGCGCTGCTTGATGCGATCCAGTGGAAACTGATCCGCGATTTCGGGGCGCCCAGGTGAGTGTGGACGCCTGCGCCGAACTGGTCCGGCGGGGCGACCCGGACCGCTTTCTGGCCGTCATGGCCGCACCTGCGGCAGTCCGCGCGCGGCTCTTCCCGCTTTACGCCGTCAACCTGGAGGTTGCCCGCGCGCCCTGGGTCACGCAGGAGCCGTTGATTGCCGAGATGCGGCTGCAATGGTGGCGCGACGTGGTGGAAAATGCCGCCTCGGGCGCGGCGAGGGCCCATGAGGTGGCAGGGCCGTTGCACGACCTGATCCGCGAAGCCGGCTTGCCGGTCGAGGTTCTGGACCGCCTGATCGCCGCCCGCCGCTGGGACATCCACCGCGAACCGCACGACGGACCAGAGGCGCTGTCGGACTATCTGGAGGACACGGGCGCCGGGCTGATGTGGCTGGCCGCGCGCGCCCTGGGCGCGCCTGATGCTGCGGAAGCGCCAGTGCGGGACTATGGCTGGGCGACGGCGGCAGCAGGGTATCTGCGCGCGGTTCCCGTGCTGGCCGAGCGCGGGCGACAGCCTTTGCCGCAGGGGTTCGCGCCACAGGATCTGGCGCAGCGCGGCCTGCAGCGGTTGGCCGAGGCGCGGGGATCACGGGGGAAGGTGCCACGCAAGGTCGCCCCGGCGCTGCTGGCGGGCTGGCAGACGGAAGGGCTTTTGCGGCAGGTGCTTGCCGGTGCTGCTTCGCCTGCCCTGCCGGAAGCGCAAAAGCGGTGGCGGCTTCTCTGGCAGGCGTTCACCGGGCGCTGGTAGGAGCGGGCTCCTCGTGCGACTTCGTCTTCTCGTCGCGGGGGTGGAACCGCCCGCGACGAGCGCATGAAATGCGACGAAGAGCCGCCCGTCAGGCGCGCCGCACCTCAGGCCGCAGCCACAGCCAGATCAGCGCGCCCCCGGCCAGGACCAGGAAGGGAAGCATCGCCAGGTTGACCATCTGCCAGCCGGCCTGCACCGACCCGCCCGAGCAGTTCATCAACCCGCCGGACGAGAAGCTGGCCATCGTCACCCCGCCGAACACGACAAGGTCGTTCAGCCCTTGCAGGCGGCCGCGTTCCTCGGGGCGCTGGGCCGAGGTCAGCATCGTCGTCGCGCCGATGAAGCCGAAGTTCCAGCCCAGGCCAAGGAGGACAAGTGCGATGAAGAAATTCTCCAGCTGCACGCCCGCCATCGCCACCGCCCCGGCGGCGGCCAGGATGGTCAGGCCCAGGGCGATGATCCGCTCGGTCCCGAAGCGGGCGATCAGGTGGCCGGTGAAGAAGCTGGGCGCATACATCGCCAGCACATGCGCCGTCACCACATCGGCCGCGCTGCCCTTGTCGAAGCCGCAGCCGACGACGGCCAGCGGGGAGGAAGTCATCACCAGGTTCATCAGCGCGTAAGAGACCGTGGCGCAGATCATCGCGACCAGGATCGTCGGATTGCGCAAAAGCTCGCCCCGGCTGCGTCCCAGCGGGCTGCCCTCGGCCGGGGGTTTCGGCTTGGGGATGTTCAGCGCCAGGAACAGGAGCGAGCCGAGAAGGTTCAGCACGATCACCGCAAGATAGGAGCCGAGGAAGGGGACGGCCATCTCGTCCGCGGTGACCTTCACCAGCTGCGGGCCGACGACGGCGGACAGAAGGCCCCCGGCCATGACCCAGCTGATCGCCTTGGGGCGGAAGGCGTCCGACGCGGTGTCGACGGCGGCAAAGCGGTAAAAGCCGTTTGCCGACATGTAGATGCCCGAGATCAGCGCCCCGATGCAGAAGATGAGGAAGCTGCTGCTGGCCAGGCCATAGGCCCCGATGGCGGCCCCGGTGGCGCCCCCGGCCGCGCCGAAGAAGAAGCCCGCGCGGCGACCAAAGCGTTGCATCAGCATGGAAAGCGGAGTCGCGGTCAGCATCGAGCCGATGACCATCATGGTGATCGGCAAGGTGGCCCAGCAGACATTCGGCGCAAGGCTGGACCCGGCCAGGCCCGCGATGGTGAAGATCATCGGCAGTTGCGCGCCCAAGATGGCCTGGGCGGCGACAAGGACAAGGACATTGCGGCGGGCGGTGGAGTCGTTGGTCATGCGGTATCGGTAGAACTGCCCATCCGCAGGGGCAAGCGGAAACGTCGGTTGCCTCCGGCGGGGATATTTGGGCAAAGATGAAACATGACAGGGCGGATCATCATGTCGCTGGACTGCGTGGCGGAAGGGGCCGAATGGCTCGCCGCGCGCGAGCCGCGCTTTGCCGAGGCGTTGCCGTTGGTGGGTGCCCTGCCCCTGCGGCGTGAGGCCGAGGGGTTTGCGGCCCTGCTGCGGGCGATTGTCGGCCAGCAGGTCTCGGTCGCGTCGGCGCGGGCGATCTGGGCGCGGCTGGAGGGCATGGGGCTGACCGAGGCGGCGGCGCTGGCGGCGGCGACGGACGAGGATCTGCGCGCGGCCGGGCTGAGCCGGCAAAAGGCGCGGTATGGCCGGGCGCTGGCGCAGGCGGGCATCGATTTCGATGCCTTGCGCGCGGCCTCGGATGCCGAGGTGGTGCAGACCCTGGTCGCGGTGCCGGGGATCGGGGTCTGGACGGCCGAGATCTATGCGATGTTCGCGCTTGGCCGGGCGGATGTGTTCGCGCCGGGCGACCTGGCCTTGCAGGAAGGCGCGCGGCTGTTGTTCGGGCTGGAGGCGCGGCCCAAGGACAAGGCGTTGCGCGCGATGGCCGAGGCCTGGTCGCCCTGGCGTTCGGTTGCGGCGCGCATCCTTTGGGCCTACTACCGGGTCGCCAAGGACCGCGAGGGGGTGATGTGATGCGTGAGTTGAAGTTCGGCCGGAAGGGTCCGCAGCCCGCAAAGGGCCTGGTCGTGTTCCTGCACGGCTATGGCGCGGATGGTGCCGACCTGCTGGGCCTGTCGGACGTGCTTGCCCCGCATCTGCCGGGCGTGGCCCTCGTCGCCCCCGATGCGCCCGAGCGTTGTGTCGGCGGCGGGTTCGGCTTTCAATGGTTTCCGATCCCCTGGCTGGACGGCTCGCCCCAGGCGGCGGCCGAGGCGGGGTTGGTCGCGGCCTCGCGCGATCTGAACGGGTTTCTGGATACGCTTTTGGAGCAAGAGGGCTTGGGCGCGGACCGGCTGGTGCTGGTCGGGTTCAGCCAGGGCGCGATGATGAGCATGGAGGTCGCGGTGCGCCGGGACGAAGCGGTGGCGGGGGTGGTGGCGATCTCGGGTCGTCTCTTGCGCCCCGAGGCGCTGGCGGCGGAAGCGGTGGTGAAGCCGCCAATCCTGCTGATCCACGGCGATCAGGACCCGGTGGTGCCGTTTGCGGACATGGGCAAGGCGGGGGATGCGCTGGTTTCGGCGGGGTTCCAGACCTTTGCGCATGTGATGCGTGGCACGGGACATGGCATCGCGCCGGACGGTCTGGGCGTGGCGCTGCAATTCATCAAGGAGCGCCTGGGCGTGTAGGACCGCCCCCGGGAAACGGGGACGGCCCGGGCTGGCTTAGAAGCGCAGCGAGACCTTGGCCTTCAGCGTGGTCGCGTCGAAATCGACGCCCTGGCCGTCAAAGTCGTCGAACTTGTGCTTGAGAAGCTCGCCGCCGACGCTCCAGCGGTCGGTGACCGCATAGTCGACGCCGGCACCCAGGAACCAGCCATTGTCCGACAGCTCGGTCCCGCCGACCGTGGCGCTGGCATGGGCCGCACCGACCGTACCGTAAACCAGGCTGCGGCCGAACTCGGTGCCCGCGATCAGCTTGAGGCGGGTCACATCGTCCAGCGTGCCAAGGGCCGGGTCGCCCAGATCGATGTCGGCGGTGTCATAATCCACCTCGGCGCCGGCCACGAACGTGCCCATGTCCCAGCGATAGCCGCCGTGGATGCCGCCCAGCATGCCGTCGCCATCAAGGCCTTCGCCGTTCGAATCGACATCGGCATAGCCAAGCTGGATACCGGCATAGGCGCCGGTCCAGTCCATGCCAGGGGCCATGACCGGCTCGATCACCGGGGTGACAGTGGGCTCGGGCGCGACGGCGACCGGACCACCGGCGAGCGCGGGCGAAGCAATGGCCACGGTGGCCAGAAGTGCTGCGATAGATCTCATCTTTATCTCCTTTTGCGGCGACCCGGCTGATGAATGACGGGCGGCTCGCGCAGGAGGGTGGGAGTTTGCGCTGTGGGGGGCAATGGCCCTTCACGGGTGCTTGATCGAGTGTGTTCAACCTTGGCGGTTATACGCGCAGCCGCCACCGCCATACTGGCCAAACTTTGCCGGTTCCCGCGGGTCAGCTCCGATCGGCAAGTTCCAGCCACTCGGTTTCCGCAGCCTCAAGGGCGGTCTGACGCTCGGTCAGGGCCTCGGTTGCCTTGCGGAACTTCACCGGTTCGCGGGTGAAAAGATCGGGGTCGTCCAGCAGGGTGGCAAGCTTGGCGATCTCGCCCTCCAGCCGCGCGATCAGGGCGGGAAGATCTTCCAGACGCTTGCGCTCGGTGAAAGACAGGCCCGAGGCGCGGGGACCTTCTTCCTTGGGCGCAGCGACCGGCTTGGCCACGGTCTTTTCCTGCGCGGGTGCCAAGGTCGCAGGCCGCTGGCGGGCATAGTCAGACCAGCCGCCGGGGTAGACCGTCGCCTTGCCCTGCCCTTCAAGTGCGACGGTGGTCGTCGCCACCCGGTCGATGAAATCGCGGTCGTGGCTGACCAGAAGGACGGTCCCGTCATACTCGCCCAGGATGTCCTGCAGAAGGTCCAGGGTTTCGACGTCAAGGTCGTTGGTCGGTTCGTCCAGGATCAGCAGGTTCGACGGCTGCGCCATCAGCTTGGCCAGCAGAAGCCGGGCCTTCTCGCCCCCCGACAGGCTGCGCACCGGAGCGCGGGCCTGGATTTCGTCGAAGAGAAAGTCCTTCAGGTAACCCACCACATGCCGGGGCTGGCCGCGCACCATCACCTGATCCGCCGCGCCCGAGACGCGCATCAAGGAATCGCCGGTCAGGTTCTCCCACAGGCTGGCCTCGGGATCGAGTTGCGCGCGGGTCTGGTCAAAGACGGCGATTTCCAGGTTGGTGCCAAGGCTGACGGTGCCGGTGTCCGGTTGAACTTCACCCGTCAACAGCTTGAGAAGCGTGGTCTTTCCGACGCCGTTCGGCCCGACGAACGCCACCCGGTCACCCCGCAGCACCCGCAGGCTGAAGTCGCGGATGATGGTCTTGTCGCCATAGGTCTTGGCGATCCCCACCGCCTCGATCACCTTCTTGCCCGAGGTGGTGCCGCCCTCAAAGGCCAGCGCAGCCGTGCCCTGGCGGCGGATCTGCGCCGCGCGGTCGGCGCGCAGCTGTTGCAGGGCGCGGACCCGGCCCATGTTGCGCTTGCGCCGGGCCGAGATGCCTTCCACGGCCCACCGCGCCTCGGCCTTGATCTTGCGGTCCAGCTTGTGGCGCGCCTCGTCCTCTTCGGCCCAGATCGTCTCGCGCCAGTCCTCGAACCCGTCGAACCCGGCCTCGCGGCGGCGCAGAACGCCGCGGTCCAGCCAGAGCGTGGCCTTGGTCAGCGCCCGCAGGAAGGCGCGGTCGTGGCTGATCAGGACAAAGGCGGCGCGGGTGCCCTGCAACTCGGCCTCCAGCCATTCGATCGCCTGGATGTCCAGGTGGTTGGTCGGTTCGTCCAGCAGCATCAACTCGGGCGCCTCGGCCAGCAGCTTGGCCAGCGCGGCGCGGCGGCGTTCCCCGCCACTGGCGGTGGCAACCGGGGTCGTGGGATCGAACTTAAGCCCCTCGGCCACAACGGCCAGGCGATACTCGTGCCCTTCCGGCAAGGCCGAGGCCGCGAAATCGCCCAGGGTGGCATAGCGGGACAGGTCGGGGTCCTGCTCCATGTAGCCGACGCTGACCCCGGGCGGAATCGTCCGGGCCCCGCTGTCTGGGTCGACAAGGCCCGCCATCAGCTTCATCAGCGTCGACTTGCCCGAGCCATTGCGCCCGACCAGCGCCAGCCGGTCTCCGGGCTGCACGGTCAGCGAAAGCTGGTCCAGAAGCGGGTTGCCGCCGAAGGTCAGCGAGACGGAATTCAGTTGCAGAAGCGGTGCGCGTGCCATGGCCGCGAGGTAGAGGGGGAACGGCCCCGCGTCAACGCCCGTCAGGGTGACCGGGGCCGTTCCCAGGGATCAGACCGGCCCCGGGCGAAGGGTTGGCCGCATCGGCAGCAGGAAAAGCGCCAGGAACACAAGGTTGCCCAGGATGTTCAGCCCCGCCCCGGCCAAGAGCGAGGCCGCGCCGTCCACCACGAACCACAGCAGAACCGAGCGTCGGATAAGTGCGCGCGTGACCTCGGGCATCTGGCGCAAGGGCGCGCCGGCCAGGTGCCAGATCATCAGCCCCCAGCCCGCCATAACTCCGCCCGCGATGGCCAGGGCCAGCCGAGTTTCGGGTCGGTCCCCGGTCTCGGCCCCGTCAAGCGGCCAGATCATCAGGTCGGCAAGCAGCCTGACCGGAAGGTTCGTGATCGGGTGTGCAGCCAGGGCCAGCACGGCCCCGGTGCCGATGGTGATGGCTGCGGCAAGGCGCAGGCCTGTCTGTTCTTGGGTCATCATCGCCTCCATGTGTGCGGGCATAGCCAAGCATGGGTCGGGTAAGCGGGCCAATTCCCTGCAAGGTAAGTGGCAAGCGGCTGCCGGTCAGCTAGGCTGGCACAAAGGGGAACGGACATGACCGATTTTGCGGGGGCATTGCGGGATTGGCGGCAGCGGCGGCGGCTAAGCCAGCTGGCGCTGGCGACCGAGGCCGAGATCTCGCCCCGCCACCTGGCCTTCCTGGAAACGGGGCGCGCGCGGCCCTCACGCGGGATGGTGCTGCGGCTGGCCGGGGTGCTGGGGCTGCCCAGGGGCGAGCAGAACGGGCTGCTCGCCGCCGCTGGCTTCGCGCCGCAGTTCCCCGTCCTGCCGCTGGGTGCCGAAGAGATGGCCCAGGTCCGCGCCGCGATGGGCTGGATGATCGACCGCCACGCGCCCTATCCGGCGCTGATCCTGGACCGGCTTTGGCGCATCGTGGCGCTGAACCCGCCCGCCTCCCGCCTGTTCGGCCCCGCCGGCTTTGCCGAGGGCGCAAGCCTGCTGGACACCCTTTCCGATCCCGCAACCTTTTCCGGCCTGATCGAGAACTGGGTCGAGGTCGGCCACCACACCGCTTTGCGGCTGAGGGGGGAAAGCGCGCGCGCGGGCGGGATTGCGGCGCTGGACCGGGCGGTCGCGGCGCTGATGTCCGACCCCCAGATCGCGGCCCACCAGCCACGCGCCACCGGCCGGGCGATCCTGCCCACGGTCTACCGGATGGGCGGGCAGCGGCTGGCGATGTTCTCGACCTATGCCCAGTTCGGTGCGGCCGAGGAAGTGGCGCTGTCGGACATGAAGATCGAACTGATGTTCCCGGCGGATGCCGATGCAAGGACCGTCCTGGAGGGGCTGGCCGGTTAGCCGGGTGCGGCGGGTATCAAATTGAGCGGCTTGCGCCGCAAGGCTTTTGTCTCGCCGTTTTGCGTGAAGGACGCAAAACGGCTCGGGCGGCCTCCGGCGGGGATATTTGGGCAAATGTGAAACGGCTTGGCCGAGGGTTCGTGCCGGTATAGGCGCGGCACCTGCCGCAATCCGGCATTGCAAGCGCCTTCCCGCGGTTTACAACCGCCAAGCGCAAGAAGACTGGGCCCGACATGACCGTTGACATGACTGACGATGCACTTGTGATCTTTACCCCCTCGGGCAAGCGCGGGCGCTTTGCGCTTGGCACCCCGGTCCTGACCGCCGCGCGGCAGTTGGGGGTGGACCTGGATTCCGTCTGCGGCGGGCGGGGGATCTGTTCGAAGTGCCAGATCAGCCCTGGGTACGGCGAGTTCTCCAAGCACGGCGTGACCGTGGCCGAGGACGCGCTGTCCGAGTGGAACGCGGTCGAGGACCGCTACAAGCGCATCCGTGGGCTGATCGACGGACGGCGGCTGGGCTGCCAGGCCAAGGTCATGGGCGATGTCGTCATCGACGTGCCGCCCGAAAGCCAGGTCCACAAGCAGGTCATCCGCAAGTCCGCGACCGAGCGGGTCATGGTCATGGACCCCGCCACCCGCGCTGTCTATGTCGAAGTCGAAGAGCCCGACATGCACGAACCCACCGGCGATTTCGAACGCCTGGCCCGGGCGCTTGCCGCACAATGGCAGGTCGAGAAAATCGAGGCCGACCTGTCCGTCCTGCGCCGCTTGCAGTCCGTCCTGCGCAAGGGCGAATGGAAGGCGACGGTCGTCCTGCACAAGGGCAACCATGACAGCGCCACCCGCGTCCTAGACATCTTCCCCGGCTTCCATGAGGGGCCGCTCTTGGGCCTGGCGGTCGACCTCGGCTCAACCACCATCGCGGCGCATCTCTGTGATCTGTCGGATGGCCGCGTGCTGGCCTCATCGGGCCTGATGAACCCGCAGATCCGCTTTGGCGAGGATCTGATGTCCCGCGTCAGCTATGCGATGATGAACCCCGGCGGCGATGTCGAGATGACCCGCGTTGTGCGCGAGGCGATCAACACGCTGGCAGGCGCGATTGCCGAGGAGGCCGGTGTCGATGCCGCGTCGATCTATGAGATGGTCATCGTCTTCAACCCCGTTATGCACCACCTGTTCCTGGGCGTGGACCCCGTGGAACTGGGCCAGGCGCCGTTCGCGCTGGCGACCAGTGGCAGCCTGAGCCTGGATGCGCGGGATGTTGACCTGACGACCCTGAACCGCAACGCGCGGGTCTATGTGCTGCCCTGCATCGCGGGCCATGTCGGTGCCGATGCGGCGGCGGTGGCGCTTTCGGAAGAACCGAACAAGTCCAAGGACATGGTCCTGATTGTTGATGTCGGCACCAATGCCGAGATCCTGCTGGGCAACGAGGCCCGCGTCCTTGCCTGCTCCTCGCCGACCGGTCCGGCTTTCGAGGGCGCGCAGATCAGTTCCGGCCAGCGCGCCGCCCCCGGCGCGATCGAACGGGTCGAGATCGACCCGGTGACGAAGGAGCCGCGTTTCCGGGTCATTGGCAGCGACCTCTGGTCCGACGATCCGGGCTTTGCGGCCGCGACGGCATCGACCGGAATCACCGGAATCTGTGGCTCCGGCATCATCGAGGCGGTGGCCGAGATGCGGCTGGCGGGCCTGGTGGACCCGGGCGGCCTGATCGGCGGGCCGGACCAGACCGGGACCGCCCGCTGCGAGGCGACGGGACGGACGCACAGCTATCTTCTGCACGACGGCAGCGCCGAGGGTGGGCCGCGGATCAGCGTGACGCAAGGTGACATCAGGGCGATCCAACTGGCGAAATCCGCGCTTTATGCCGGTGCGCGCCTTCTGATGGACGAGATGGGGATCGATACCGTGGACCGCGTCACCCTGGCCGGGGCCTTCGGCGCGCATATCAGCCCCAAGCACGCGATGGTTCTGGGGATGATCCCGGACGTGCCGCTGGACAAGGTCACCAGCGCCGGCAACGCCGCCGGCACCGGGGCGCGCATCGCGCTGTGCAATGTTGCCGCGCGCGACCAGATCGAGGCCACGGTCCACCAGATCCACAAGGTCGAGACCGCCATCGAGCCGCGCTTCCAGGAGCATTTCGTCAACGCCAACGCCATCCCTCATGCGGTGGACCCGTTCCCGCATCTGAACAGCATCGTCACCCTGCCCGTGGTCAGCTTCAACACAGCCGGACAGGGTGGTGACGGGGGGCGGCGGCGGCGGGGATAGCAACCTGGTTTGGCAGGTCTTGCCGACAGCGGCCCCGAGCGCCTTTGCCAGGCGTGCATGAAATGCATCGACGCGCCTTGGTCCGGGGGTCAAACCCTTGCGCTGCGAGAGAAAACCCGTAACGTCGGGGCATGGACGACCCCGTTGCAGACCTGATCGCGAAATGTGCCGCCGCTGACCGTGCGGCCTTTCGGTCGCTTTATCGCAGCACGTCGGCGAAACTCATGGGTGTCCTGCTTCGTATGCTTGGTGAACGGGCCGAGGCGGAGGATGCCTTGCAAGAGGTTTACACAAGGGTTTGGTTGCGCGCCGGTCGTTACGATCCGACGAAGGGCCGGGGCATGACCTGGCTGATCGCGGTGGCACGCAACCTGGCGATCGACCGGCTGCGCGCCCGTCCGCTGCCGTCCAGCGACGATGGCCTGGACGCCGTCGCCGACAGCGCGCCACGGGCCGAGAACCGGCTGGTGGCCCAGGGCGAGGCGCGGCGGATGGTGGACTGCTTTGCCACGCTGGAGCCCGACCGCGCCAGCGCCGTGCGCGGGGCCTACCTCGACGGTTTGTCCTATGTGCAACTGGCTGAGCGCCACGCGGTCCCGCTGAACACCATGCGCACCTGGCTGCGTCGCAGCCTGCTGAAACTGCGGGAGTGTCTGGACCAATGACCGACCTGCCGCCCCCCGATCACGAAGCCGACGACCTTCTGGCCGCCGAGTATGTCCTGGGCGTCCTGGACTTGCCCGAACGCGCCGCCGCCGAGGCGCGGGCAAAACGCGAGCCGGGCTTTGCCGCGCGGATTGCGGACTGGGAGGCAAGGCTTGGCGGGTTGAACGACGGCTTTGACGACGCGCCCGCCCCGGATCTTCTGCCGCGGATCGAGGCACGGCTGTTCCCATCCCCTGCCCCGCAGCCCGCGCCGGGCTGGTCGCCCTTGCGCTGGCTTTCGGGCATGGCGTTCGGGGCCACGCTGGTGCTTTTGGCGCTGGTCACTCTGGGGCCGCCGCGACTTGCGCCGGTGGCGCTGCTGGCCACGGCTGACAACCGCCTGGCCTATGAGGTCGCCAGCGTCGGCGACAGCCTGCGCGTGACCCGCGTCGCCGGTGTTCCGGCCGTCGAGGGCCAGGTACACGAGCTTTGGGTGATTGCCCCCGGCGCCGCCCCGGTCTCGCTGGGTCTATTGGAGGACGATCCGCTCATCGTGACCTATCCGACGCCACCTGCGGGCTGGGTGCTGGCGGTCTCGGTCGAACCGGCTGGCGGATCGACCACCGGACAGCCCACGGGTCCCGTGATCCTTACGGCACAGGTCGGCACCTGATCACGTCCGCGTGATCGCTGCGACCCGTCGAAACTTCGCAAAAAAGCCTCCGTTCCTTCAGGTGTGAGGCGGGAATGCCCCCGCCTTGGCAACCTGAACGGAGACGACGATGAAAGCCCTGACCCTTGCGACCGCGATCCTGGCCCTGTCCACCGGACTTAGCCTGGCAGACCATGGCAACCCCGACGTGGGCGGTGCGGCAATGTATGCCGACAAGACGATTGTCGAGAATGCGGTGAACTCGGCCGACCACACGACGCTGGTGGCCGCCGTGCAGGCCGCGGGCCTGGTCGAAACGCTGTCGGGCACCGGCCCCTTCACCGTCTTTGCGCCCACCAACGACGCCTTCGCCAAGCTGCCGGCCGGCACCGTCGAAACCCTGCTGAAGCCCGAGAACAAGGACCAGCTGACGAAGATCCTTACCTGTCACGTCGTCGCGGCAAATGCCCTGGCGGCCGACATCAACAAGATGGTGGCCGATGATGGCGGCATGCACACGGTCAGCACCGTCGGCGGCTGCGACTTCACCGCGATGGTCGAGGACGGCATGGTCAAGATCAAGGATGGCCAGGGCAATATCGCCACCGTCACCATCGCTGATGTGAAACAGTCGAACGGTGTCATCCACGTCATCGACACCGTGCTTCTGCCGGCCAACTGATCTGCACGGCGCGTCCGGGCGGGTCACTTCGCCAAGGCGCGCCGGTTGCAGCCGGGTCCGGGGGCCATGTCCCCTCGCCCTCGGACCCGGTCCTGCGGCCTTCCCGGCCGCTTGACCTTGTCGCACGCATCGCTTACGTCATGGGCATCGGGCGGGTGTAGCTCAATGGTAGAGCAGAAGCTTCCCAAGCTTACGACGAGGGTTCGATTCCCTTCACCCGCTCCATCCGCAACCGCCGCCCCACCCGGGCGGCGGTTTGGTTTTCCGGGGTGCGGAATACCGGATGCTGAGGCACGGGTGACTGCCGCTTTCGCACGGACTTTGGTCTGATCCTGCCTTGGGCCGGCCCGACGGGGGCCGCCAGATGACGGAGGACCCATGGCCATCGACACCATCCCGTTGCTCTTTGCCGCCGCTCTTGCCGCGACCGAGCCGGCTGCAACGCCATCCATGCCGCAAAGGGCGCTGGACTACGACCGGATCGCGATCCAGCTGGTCGCGCCAGCGGGCAAGGACTTTGCTCTGGCCCGCACCTGCTCGGATTCCTGGTGGAAGATGAGCGGCATCCAGCTTGTCACCTGCATGATCGCCCACCCGGAAGATACCTTCAGCCCCTCGGATGAAGGCTAGGCCAGGTCAGGGCACGGGCGTCCAGAGGACATCGTCGATCCTGGGCGCCCCTGTGGCCAGCAGCACGACACGGTCAAAGCCCATGGCGATTCCGGCGGCGGCGGGCATAAGGGCCAGGGCGGCCAGGAAATCCTCGTCCAGCGGATAGGTTTCGTCGTAGACCCGGGCCTTCTCGGCCATCTCGGCCTGGAAGCGTCGGCGCTGTTCCTCGGGGTCGGTCAACTCGCCAAAACCGTTGGCGAGTTCGACACCGCAGGCATAGACCTCGAAGCGCTCTGCGACCCGGGCGTCGCCAGGCACCTTGCGCGCCAGCGCCGCCTCGGCTGCGGGGTAGTGGTCCAGGATCGTGATCCGGCCCTGCCCAAGCTGGGGCTCTACCCTCTCGGACAGGACGCGGCTCAGCATGTCCGACCAGGTGTCATCCGGGGCGCGGCGCAGGCCGATGCGGTCCATTTCCCCGGCCAGTCGCGCCGCATCGGTGGCTCCGTCCGGTGCGATTGACGCCATCAGGTCCACCCCCGCATGGGCTTGAAACGCCTCGGCCACGGTCAGCCGCTCCGGCTGGGCGAAGGGGTCGCAGGTCCGGTCGCGGAACCGCAGGGCCGCAGCCCCCGCCGCTTGCGCCGCCAGCCGCAGGAAAGCCAGCGTGTCGGCCATCAGCACCTCGTAGCTTTCGCCGACGCGGTACCATTCCAGCATCGTAAACTCGGGCGAGTGCAGCGGCCCACGCTCGCGGTTGCGCCAGACATGGGAGAAGGCATGGATTCGGGTTTCCCCGGCGGCCAGCAGCTTCTTCATCGCGAACTCGGGCGAGGTGTGCAGATACATCGACCGGGGAAGGCCGTCATTGCCGATGGCCTGCGTGGCAAAGCCGTGCAGATGCGCCTCGTTGCCGGGGCTGATGGCCAGGGCGGCTGGGTCGACCTCGGTGAACCCTTCCTGCGCCAGCCAGCCCCGGATCGCCGCCTGGATACGGTTGCGGGTCAGAAGAAGCGGCCTGCGGTCGGCGTGTCGGGCGGGGCTCCACCACGGGCTGGGCGGGGTCGATGCGGGATTCATCTGGAAATTCCGGTCGGGATCGGTTACGGGCGCGGGCAGACGCTGGTCTTTGGGGACCGGCCCCCCGATACAACAAGGACCCGACCTTTGAAAGTCATCGCCTCCTCGCTCCGCAAGGGCAACGTCGTCGAAATGGAGGGCCGGCTTTACGTCGTCCTCACCGCCTCGAACTTCCACCCCGGCAAGGGCACTCCGACCACCAGCGTCGACATGCGTCGGATTTCGGACGGGACCAAGGTCAGCGAGCGGTGGCGGACGACCGAGATGGTCGAGAAGGCCACGGTCGACGAGCGGGAGTATGACTTCCTGTACGAGGACAGCGAGGGCTTCCACTTCATGGAACCGGCGACCTATGAGCAGGTCGTCGTGACCGAGGACGTGATGGGGGCCAACAAACCCTACGTTCGGGAAGGGATGCGCTGCTATGTGAAGACCTTCGACGGCGTGCCGATCGCGTTGGAAGTGCCGCAGAAGATCACCGTCGAGATCACCGAGACCGAGCCGGTCACCAAGGGGCAGACCGCCTCGTCGTCCTACAAGCCGGCGATGACCGACATCGGCGTCCGGGTCATGGTCCCCCCGCATATCGGGCCGGGCACGCGGATCATCATCAATACCGACGACGACTCTTACGTCGAGCGGTCGAAGGACTGACCTGTCCACGGTGGACACTCCGCGCTTGTCCAGTGATATCAATGGCTTGACCGCGGACGTTAAGGAATTGGAAAGATCTGGAAAAGGCACGTCCCAGGACGTGCCTTTTTGCTTTGCCGCGCGCCGCATCGGGCTATCCTGCCCCCAGGATGGAGGCCCGGATGCCCAGCGACCATGATGCCTACAAGCCCGCCGAGATCGCGGCGCTGATCGAGACGGCGGGGGTGGCGAAGGCGGCCCTGCCCTTGCACCGGATGGCGACTCTGGCGCTGCTGGCGGGGGCCTTCATCGGGTTCGGCGCGGCGTTCTGGTGCATCGCGATGGTGGGCGCGGACCCCGGTTTCGGGCCGCACAGGGTGCTGGGGGGCGTGGTCTTTGCGCTGGGGTTGATCCTGGTCGTCGTCGGCGGGGCCGAATTGTTCACCGGGAATGCGCTGATGGTGATGGCGGCGGTGGACCGGCGCATCACGCTGGGGCAGCTGTTGCGGAACTGGGGCATCGTCTATGCGGGCAACCTTGTCGGCGCGGTGGGCCTGGCACTTGCCTTCGGGATGGCGGGATTGCTGGACGGGTCGATGGGTGCCGTGGCCGCGAAGGCGGCAGAGACAAAGGCTGCCCTGCCCCCGGTCGAGGCTTTCGTCCGCGGCGCCTTGTGCAATGCGCTGGTCTGCCTGGCAGTCTGGTTAAGCTTTGCGGCACGGACGGCGACGGACAAGATCCTGGGCGTCCTGTGGCCGGTTGCGGCCTTCGTGGCGCTGGGACTGGAGCATTCGGTGGCGAACATGTTCCTGTTTCCGGCGGGTCTTTGGGCCGGGGCCGAGGTCACGACATCCGGGGTCGCTGGAAACCTGCTTTGGGTCACTTTGGGCAATGTGGTCGGCGGCGCGGGGGGCGTGGCGCTGGCCTATCGCTTTGCCTATGGAGCTATGCGCGGGTGATCGGTGGGTGGGCGGATCGCCCACCCTACGCCCGTGCCGGATACTGGCGGCTTTGGGTAGACTGATCGGAAGGGATTGCCGGTCTGAAGCGCGGCCTACCGGGGCAGCGCGATCAGGTCGGGGCCAGTTCGCCGGCCTCGATCCGAAAGGGCAGAACGTTGCCGGGCGGCGGCAGCGGGCAGATCGCGAAATCGGTGAAGGCGCAGGGCGGGTTGACGGCGCGGTTGAAGTCCAGCGTGATTTCCGTCTCGGTGACGTCCTCGCCAAAGAGGAACCGGGCGGCCGGATAGGTCTCGCCCGCCGTGGCGTCGCGAAAGACGAACATAGGCTTGGCCGCTTTCCAATGCGTTGGCGTAAGCGTGACGGTCCGGCCCTGATGCTGGAACGTGGCGCGGTGGGTCAGGGTCACGGCGGCGGTGGAGCCGTCTTTCATCGTGATTTCCGCAGCTTGCGGGGCGAATCTTTCCCATTTTGCGCGGATCGTCCAGTCTGGGGCTTCGGGAAAATAGCGCAGCGCGATGGTCGGTTGCAGGGTCAGGTCGCGCACGCGAAGCGCCGGGATGCCGTCGACGGTGTGGATTTCCAGCAGGAATGGATCGACGCGCAATTGCGGGAAGGCATCCGGTACGGGCTGGAAGGGAAGCGGAGCCTCACCCGGCCGGGCGAAGCTGGCGCCGGTCGCGGTCAGGTCAAGCGTTCCCAGCAGGTCGGGACCGGAAGGCAGTTGCACGTCCTGCGCGGCGCCCACCTGATGCCGGCCAGGGACAAGGTCGATGCGGGCGACAAGGTTCAACCAGCCGTCCGGCGCGGTCAGCGCGGCCAGCCGGGCGGCGCGGTGGTCGGACAAGGGGATCATCGGCCTACCCTGCCATGGTGCGAGGCGTCGCGCAGAACGGACCGGATCGCGCGCGCATAGTCCGCAAGATCAAAGGAAAACGGACCGAACCCGGTATAGTCCCGATCGGGGCGATGGGGTTGGCAGAAGTCGCTCCAGACCACCCGGGCATCATCGACCGTCAGACGTGCCAGCAGGGGCCAGCATCCCTCGACGCCGCAGACGCATTCCAGCAAGATCACTTGCTCACCCTGCGTGGGCCGGAACACCGGGTTCATCCTGGCAAAATCCTTGTTGCTGGCATCGATGGAGTCTTTGGCGATCCGGATGGGCACGCCACCATATCCGCCCTGCACATCAAACCCCTCAGAAGCTTCGAAATCCCTGACGGCATCGGCAAGGGCCTGGTCATCGATGCAGGCCATCCAGCGCAGGAAAGAGGAGCCCTCAACCTCTACCGGGCGGAAACCAAGCCGGTTCATGCCGCCTCGAACGTGATCTTCCGGCGCAGGAATTGTGTCGCCTTGTTCGAGACATAGGCCGGATCGCCCGTGGTCAGGAATTTCGACTGCGTGCCGGAGCCAAGGAATTGCGGGCGGCGGGTCAGGTAGTCGGCCAACGCCTCGGCCACGAGGTTGGCTTGGGAATAGACCTTGACGCCCTGCCCCAGGGCATCGGCAAAGACCTTTTCCATCAAGGGGTAATGGGTGCAGCCCAGGATTGCGGCCTCGGGGTTCGGCATCCGGCGTTTCAACGCCTCGACATGGGAGCGGACAAGGGCCTCGGCCAGGATCTCGTCGCCCTGTTCGATGGCATCGACCACGCCACCGCAGGGCTGCGCCTCAACGTCCACCCCGATGGCGCGGAAGGCCAACTCGCGCTGGAAGGCGCGGGAGGCGACAGTGGCGGGCGTGGCGAAAAGGGCGACGTGTTTGACGGCCACCTCGCGCGGGGGGGAGTTGTCGCCCCACTGGCGTTCGGTCAGCGCCTCGATCAAGGGAACAAAGACGCCAAGGACGCGCTTGTCGGCCGGGACCCAGGTTTCCTGCATCCGCTTCAAGGCGGCGGCAGAGGCGGTGTTGCAGGCCAGGATGACCAGATCGCAGCCCTCGGCCCAGAGGCGTTCGGTGGCGGCGCAGGTCAGGGCAAAGATGTCGTCATGGTCGCGGACGCCGTAAGGGGCATGGGCATTGTCGCCGAAATAGACGAAGGGGACGTCCGGCAGGCGCTTTGTCAGCGCATCCAGAACAGTGAGCCCGCCAAGGCCCGAATCGAACACTCCCACCGCCATGCCTGCCCCTTTCGCTGGTGCCTGTTGCAGGCGCATCCTGCCTTGGGACCGATCATAGGACGGAGCGCGGGCCGACGAAAGGGCCAAGCCGGATGCAGCCGGGGTAAGGCGGGCCGGGGTTTACATGTGAAGGCGTTTCCCTATCTAGGGGCGGTCATGTTAGGGTTATCAGTGGCGGATAAAGGGGGGCGGGCATGGATTGGGACAAGCTGAGGATCTTTCACGCGGTGGCGGAGAAAGGCAGCCTGACCCATGCGGGCGACGTGCTGCACCTGTCGCAATCCGCCGTCAGCCGGCAGATCCGGGCGCTGGAGGAAAGCCTGAATGTCACGCTCTTCCACCGCCATGCGCGGGGGTTGATCCTGACGGAACAGGGCGAGCTTCTCTATGACGCGACCACGCAGATGGTGAAGCGGCTGGACGCCACCGCCGCGCGCATCCGCGACAGCGAGGACGAGGTCTTTGGCGAGTTGCGGGTGACGACGACGATGGGGTTCGGCACGCTGTGGCTGGCCCCGCGTCTGGCGCGTTTGTATGAGAAGTACCCGGCGCTGAAGATCGACCTGATGCTGGAGGAGCGGGTCCTGGACCTGCCGATGCGCGAGGCGGATGTGGCGATCCGGATGAAAGAGCCAAGCCAGGCCGACCTGATCCGCAAGCGGCTGATGAACATCAAGATGCAGCTTTTCGCGACGCCGGAGTATCTGGCCAGCCACGGCACGCCCAAGACGATGGACGATTTCAGCAGTCACCGGCTGATCGCGCAGCATGCCGGGACGCCTCAGGTCGCGGCGGGGGCCCTGCTGGTGGCCGAGTTGATGACGCATGACATCCCCTCGACCCTGACGGTGAACAACTATTTCGGGGTGCTGCAGGCGGTGCTGAACCATCTGGGTGTGGGTGTCTTGCCGGACTACCTGGCCGAGGATTTCCCGAACCTGGTGCGTGTGCTGCCCGATGTGGAAAGCGCCGAGGTGCCGGTTTTCCTGGCCTATCCCGAGGAGTTGCGCCATTCCAAGCGGGTCGCCGCGTTCCGGGATTTCGTGACCGAAGAGATCATGGCCTTCCGCCGGCGTCAGGCCGAGGACGCGGCGGCCTGATCGGCGGCGAATTGCTGCCATGCAGCAAGTGCATATCGGGAATGCCGAATTTGCGGGCAACCTGCACTTGTTTGCGTCACCAGCCCGGCCTATTTGCTTCCTCGAAGCGGCGTGAGCGTGCTCTCGCCCCTTCGTACCTCCCTGTTGGACTTGGCCGAGCGTTAAGCTCGGCCTTTTTTTTGCGCCAGTCGCTGCAGGCGGGCCTGAAGGCAGGCGGCAGGGTCTGGCCCGTCTCGACCCGGCCCTGCCTTTTGCGGGCAGACGTGCCGGCAATCCTGGACCAAAGACGCAGGGCGCGCATCGATTTCGACATCGGTTGAAGCCGGGGTACAATTTTTCTGCGAAAAATTGTCGCCCCGGTCGGATGCGGTGGTTTGCCCTTCGCCCGGTGATCGCTTATGAGGCGGGCCATGCTGCCAGAGGGGATGCCATGCAAGAGCCCGCGATCACGCCGGAATTGGTTGCCAGCCACGGGATCAAGCCCGATGAGTGGGAGCGTCTGCTGGGCATCCTGGGGCGCCAGCCGACATTCACCGAACTGGGCATCTTCAGCGCGATGTGGAACGAGCATTGTTCCTACAAGTCGTCGAAGATCCATCTGAAGAAGCTGCCGACCACGGGACCGCAGGTCATTTGCGGGCCGGGCGAGAATGCGGGCGTCGTCGATATCGGCGACGGGCAGGCGGTGATCTTCAAGATGGAGAGCCACAACCACCCCTCCTACATCGAGCCGCATCAGGGTGCCGCGACGGGCGTGGGCGGCATCCTGCGCGATGTGTTCACCATGGGCGCGCGGCCGATTGCGGCGATGAACGCCTTGTCCTTCGGGCTGCCGGACCATCCCAAGACCGCGCATCTGGTCAAGGGTGTGGTCGAGGGCGTGGGGTCCTATGGCAACGCCTTTGGCGTGCCGACGGTGGGTGGCGAGGTGCGGTTTCACCGCAGCTACAACGGCAATTGTCTGGTGAACGCCTTTGCGGCGGGTCTCGCGGATGCGGACAAGATCTTTTACTCGGCTGCTTCGGGCGTCGGAATGCCGGTCGTTTATCTGGGGGCCAAGACGGGCCGGGATGGCGTCGGTGGGGCCACGATGGCCAGCGCCGAGTTCGACGACACGATCGAGGAAAAGCGCCCGACCGTGCAGGTCGGCGACCCCTTCACCGAAAAGCGCCTGCTGGAGGCGTGCCTGGAGCTGATGGCCAGCGGTGCGGTCATTTCCATTCAGGACATGGGCGCGGCGGGGCTGACCTGCTCGGCAGTCGAGATGGGCGACAAGGGGGGCCTCGGGATCAAGCTGCAACTCGATGACGTGCCGCAGCGCGAGACCGGCATGACCGCTTATGAGATGATGCTGTCCGAGTCTCAGGAACGGATGCTGATGGTGCTGATGCCCGAGCGCGAGGCGGAAGCGCGGGCGATCTTCGTCAAATGGGACCTGGACTTTGCCATCGTCGGCGAGACGATTGCCGAGGACCGCTTCCTGATCCTGCACGGCAATGAGGTGAAGGCGGATATTCCCCTGTCCAAGCTGTCGTCCAGCGCGCCGGAATATGACCGGCCCTGGGTGCCGACGCCTGCGGCTGAGCCGCTGGGCGAGGTGCCGGCGATTGGTGCGATGGACGGGTTGCGGGCGCTGATCGGCTCGCCCAGCTATGCCCACAAGGGTTGGGTCTATGAGCAGTATGACGCGCAGGTTGGCGCGGATACGTTGGTGACGCCGGGCCTGCCGGCGGGCGTGGTGCGGGTGCATGGGACCGGCAAGGCGCTGGCGTTCACCTCGGACGTGACGCCGCGCTATGTGAAGGCGAACCCGGTCGAAGGCGGCAAGCAGGCGGTGGCGGAAGCCTTCCGCAACCTTTGTGCCGTGGGCGCGCGGCCCTTGGCGACGACGGACAACCTGAACTTCGGCAACCCGGAAAAGCCCGAGATCATGGGCCAGTTCGTCGGTGCCCTGCAGGGGATCGGCGCGGCTTGCATCGCGCTGGACATGCCGATCGTGTCGGGCAACGTCAGCCTTTACAACGAGACCGACGGCAAGGGCATCCTGCCGACCCCCACCATCGGCGCGGTGGGTCTGCTGGCCAGCCTGGACGAGCTGATCGCGGGCAAGCCGGTGGCCGGCGACCTTGCGCTGCTGGTGGGCGAGACGAAGGGGCATCTGGGCCAGTCGGCCCTGCTGGCCGAGGCCTTCGGGATCGAGGCCGGGGACGCTCCGCCCGTCGACCTGGCGGCGGAACGCGCGCATGGCGAGTTCGTGCGGGCGCAGCGCGGGCTGATCCGGGCGTGCAGCGACCTGTCGGATGGCGGGCTGGCGCTGGCGGCCTTCGAGATGGCGGAAGCGGCCGGGCTGGGCCTGGCGCTGGACGCGGGCGACACGGCGACGCTTTTTGCCGAGGACCAGGCGCGCTATCTGCTCGCGGCCGCACCTGCGGATGCCGAGGCGCTGCTGGCGGCGGGCAAAGCGGCGGGGGTGCCGGTGGCGATCGTGGGCCGCTTCGGCGGCGATGCGGTGGCCTTCGGGGCCGATGTGGCCCCCCTCGACGCGCTGTCGCGGCTTTACCGCACGGCATTCGCCGAGATGGTCGGGGTCTGATGCTGCGGCGGGCCACGGCGGGGGACATTCCCTTTATCCGTGGCCTGACCACTCGGGCGGACTATGCGCCCTTCATCGGCGATGCGGATGAGGCGCAGCTTCTGGCCTGGATCGCGAGTCCCGCCTCGGACCTGGTGATCTGGGAGTCAGGCCCGGCCCGGGGCTTTGCGATCTTTCATGGCCTCGACAGCCCCGGAGGCGTGGTGGAGTTGTTCCGTCTGGCGCTGGACCCTGCGGGCGGCGGGCACGGCCGGGCCTTCTTTGCCGCCCTGGTTGACCACGCCTTTCGCGACCTGAACGCCGCGCGGCTGTGGCTGGACGCCAGCGCCGAGAATCCCCGGGCGGTCAAGACCTATGTCGCCGCGGGCTTCCGGCTGGAGGGCACCTTGCGCGGCCATTGGTTCCGCCCCGTTCTGGGGCGCGTCGTCGATCTGCACATCCTTGGGCTGATGCGGGCCGATTGGGAGGCTCTTGAACCGGGACGGGCCGAAGCCTAGGGTTGAGGGGAGAAGAAGGAGACCTCGGCCATGCCCATCGACGCCCGCGACATCGAAGCCCTGATCCGGGAAAGCTTCCCGAATGCAAAGATCAGCGTGCAGGGCGATGACGGCGCGCATTTCGCGGCCGAGGTGATCGACGAGTCCTTCCGGGGCCTGAACCGCGTCCAGCAGCAGCGCGCGGTTTATGCGGCGCTGAAGGGCCGGATGGACGGACCCAACGGCGCACTCCACGCGCTGGCCCTGACGACAAAGGCACCCGACTGACCGGAGGAGCGGCAATGGCGGCAGACAAGGCACGACAGGAACGGCTTGGTGTAACGGTTCTGGCGGTCGGCGCGCTGTTTCTTGCCGCGATGGGGTGGATCGAGCGTCCCGAACCGGGCGAGATCGCCGAGCAGTTGCCGGGCTGGTACATGGGCTTCAAGGCGGTGCTGCATGGCGGGATGCTGGTGCTGCTGCTGGTGGGCCTTGCCCGCCTGCGCGCCATGACGGAGACGACCCCTGCCCTGCGCGCGCCGCTGACATTGCTGATCCTTGCGGGCGTGGTTGGGGCCGCCTATGTGCTGGGGCAGGATTTGGGGATGCTATAAGCGGATGGCGACGGGAAGCGGTCTTGGCACATTGATTCCGGTGGCGATGACGCTGGTCGGCGTGGTGACCATGCTGCGCAGCCGCAAGCAGCGCAGGTCCGGGGCCGCGCCAAGGGACGAGGACTTTGAGCGACGTCAGGCTGCAACGCTTGAGACCGAACGCCGGATGGCGGCCTATCTGGCCGGGCGCAGTTCGCCCGCCGCAGCGGATGAGGACCCGCGTCCGTGAGCCGGGACAAGGATGCGCTGCAGGACAAGTCCGTGTCGGCTGTCGTGCAGTCCTTGATGCAGACTGGTGCCGTGCAGTTGGGCGTGCCGACCTGGGCTTTCGCCGACCCGGCGCGACACCGGGAAGTGAAAGCGGAGGCCGAGCAACTGGCGCGCGACCATGCGGCGCGGCAATCCGGCATCGGGCGCTATATGGACAGTCGCGATGCGGCAGGCGATGATGCGATGAATGAGTGGGTCCTTGCCCGGGATCCGTTGGACGTTGACCCGGTAGCCCTGATGGGCGCGGCCGGGAGTGAAAAGGAGACGACGATGAGCGCCGAGGACATGATCCGCGAGACGATCAGCAAGAATGACGTGGTGCTGTTCATGAAGGGCACCAAGATGATGCCACAGTGCGGGTTCTCGTCCCGCGTGGCGGGGGTGCTGAACTTCATGGGCGTGGAATTCGCCGACGTGAACGTGCTGGCCGATGCCGAGATCCGGCAGGGGATCAAGGATTTCAGCGACTGGCCGACGATCCCGCAGCTGTATGTGAAGGGCGAGTTCGTGGGCGGCTGCGACATCGTCACCGAGATGACCCTCTCGGGCGAGCTGGACCAGCTGCTGGAGACCAAGGGCGTGGCCTTCGACAAGGCTGCGGCGGACAAGATCCGCGAAGCGAACGCCTGAGGCGCTGCCTCCTCGTGCGACTGCGTCTTCTCGTCGGGCGGGCCCCGGCGAGGAGTGACGCAGTCATCGACGAGCTGTGAAAAGACCCATCACGTCGGTTTCGGCTCCGCTTCGGCGGGGCTTTTTCGTTTCGTGCTTGGGGCAGGATCAGGTCTGGGCGGCCGTGCAGTTGAGGATGGGGTCCTCGCCCTCGGGCGTTTTCCAGTACAGCGTTGCCGTGTCGCCCTTGGTCCACCAGACGTAGTTCGACCCGTCCGAGGGCCAGCCGTACCGCGCGCCCGAGGCGGCGGGTTCGCCAAGCAGGGTGATCTGGTGGCCGTCAACATGGATCACGACCAGGCTGCCCTCGGCCGTGGTGACATAGGTCGCCGGAACCTGGACGTCGCGGTCGCAGGTGTAGGTCTGGCCCGAGAAATCCTGCGCGGCCGCGACCGAGGGCAGAAGCGCCAGCAGCCAGAGCGCCCTCATGCCTTGAGTTGTTCTTCGACGCGGGCGGCCATCGCCTCGGCCCGGGCGGCGATCTCGGCCAGGGTCTCGGTCACCTGGGGCGGGATCACGGCCACGTCGCGGGTGGCCACGGGGCGGGCCTCCAACTCGGCCAAGCGGGCGCGCAGGGTGCGGATCTCGTCCTCGACCGCGGCGGTCTTGTCCGCCAGCATCAGGCCCGCCATCAGCAGCATCCGCGCTTCGGGCAGGCGGCCAAGCTGGGCGACAAGCGGGGTGGCTTCGGCATCCAGCATCCCCGCGGCCGAGCGCAGGAAGTGTTCTTCCCCCGGCTGGCACGAGACGGTGAAGGGGCGGCCGCCGATGGTGACTTCAAGCTCGGGCATGGGTCAGGCCTCTGTCAGGTGGGGCTCGAGCGCGGCGAGGATCTCGTCCATCTCGGCCATTTCGGTCAGGCGCAGGGCGCGCAGGGCGTCAAGTTCGGCAGCCATGGCCTTGTTGATCAGCTGGGGTTCGGTGACGCCGGCGGCCTGGGCGGCGCGCAGGGCGGCCAGTTGGTCGCGCAGCGCGGCATTGGTGCGGCGCATCCGCTGCAACTCCAGCCCCTGGACGTCAAGCTGTTGGGTCAGCCGGTCGATCTTGTCCTGCTGGTCGCCCTTCGACTCACGCTCCTTCACGCTGCGCAGGCGTTCCTGCAGCTGGGCGGTCAGGGATTTCTCTTCCTCAAGCTGGGCGCGCAGGGTGGCATCGGCGGCGGGGGCCGGTGCGGGTGCTGGGGCCGGTGCGGGTGCTGGGGCAGGCGTCGCGGCCACGGGTGCCGGGCGCGGCGCGGTGGCCATGCGGTCCACACCCTTGGCGATCCGTTCCAGCGCGGCCGTGATCCGCTGTTCTAGCTGCGAGATTTCCTGCATCGCCACCCCTTCTGCACGTCCTGGACCCTGGCCCCCCGGATTTTCGGGATCAAGCCTGCCTGCCGCCAGTGTCCGAATCGGGTCCGGCGGGTCAAGGGCGATCTTAGCGTGAAACCCGGCAAAGGCGACGGGCCTTTCTTCCCAATGCCTTGGGGTCCAAGCTTGATCTTGCCGGGTGCCACCGTTAGGACGCTTGGCCAAAGCCCCTGCCCCTTTGTCGAAGGAAGCCGCCCCGTGGACATCCAGACCCTCCGCCAGACGCACCCCGACCACTGGATGCGCGCGACCGCGATCCGCGCCCTGACGCTGGACGCGGTGGCGGCTGCCAATTCGGGCCATTCGGGGATGCCGATGGGCATGGCCGATGTGGCGACGGTGCTGTTCGAAAAGCACCTGAAGTTCGACCCGAAGGCCCCGCGCTGGGCGGACCGCGACCGGTTCATCCTGTCGGCGGGCCACGGCTCGATGCTGATCTATTCGCTGCTGTACCTGACCGGCTATGCCGACATGACGCTGGAGCAGATCAAGAACTTCCGCCAGTGGGGCGCGATCACGGCGGGCCACCCGGAATACGGCCATGTCGCGGGGGTCGAGACGACGACCGGGCCGCTGGGCCAGGGCATTTCGAACGCCGTGGGCTTCGCGATGGCCGAGGAATCCCTGCGCGCCCGCTGGGGGGCCAAGGTCCAGGACCATTACACCTGGGTCATCGCGGGCGATGGCTGCCTGATGGAGGGCGTCAGCCAGGAGGCCATCGGTCTGGCGGGCAAGCAGCAACTGTCGCGGCTGATCGTCCTTTGGGACAACAACGGCATCACCATCGACGGCAAGGTGTCGATTGCCGACGTGACCGACCAGAAGGCGCGTTTCGCCGCCTCGGGCTGGGATGTGTTCGAATGCGACGGGCATGATCCGGCGGACATCGACCGGGCGCTGACGGCCGCCAAGGCCAGCCCCCGCCCCGCGATGGTCGCCTGCAAGACGCATATCGCCATCGGCCACGCGGCGCAGGATACGTCGAAGGGCCACGGTGCCTTGACCGACAAGGCGCAGTTGCAGGCGGCCAAGGACGGTTACGGCTGGAAGGGCGGGCCGTTCGAAGTGCCCGCCGACATCAAGCAGTGGTGGGAATCGCTGGGGGCCAAGGGCGCCAAGGCCCGCACCGAGTGGGAGGCGCGGCTGGCCGCCCTGTCCCCCGCCAAGCAGGCCGAGTTCGCCCGCATCTTCGCGCTGGAGGCCCCGGCCAAGCTGGCCTCGATCATCCGTGGCGTGAAGAAGCAGGCGGTTGCGGACCTGCCGAAGCTGGCCACCCGCGCCTCATCCGAAAAGGTGCTGGCGGCGGTGAACCCGGTTCTGCCCGAGACCATCGGCGGCTCGGCCGATCTGACCGGGTCGAACAACACCAAGACGGCCGATCTGGGCGTCTTTACCCCCGAAGATCGCAAGGGCCGTTACGTCTATTTCGGCATCCGTGAGCATGGCATGGCCGCCGCGATGAACGGTATGGCGCTGCATGGCGGCGTCCGGCCCTATGGCGGCACCTTCATGTGCTTCACCGACTATGCCCGGCCTTCCATGCGCCTGTCGGCGCTGATGGGGATTCCGGTGGTCTATGTGATGACGCATGACTCCATCGGTCTTGGCGAGGACGGGCCGACCCACCAGCCGGTCGAGCATCTGGCGATCAGCCGCGCCACGCCGAACACGCTGGTCATCCGCCCCGCAGACCTGGTCGAAGTGGCGGAAGCCTGGGAAATCGCCCTGACCGAAAAGACCCGGCCCACGGTGCTGGCGCTGTCGCGGCAGAACCTGCCCGCCGTGCGCAAGACCCATACCAACACCAACATGGTCGCCAAGGGCGCTTACGTGCTGGCTGAAGCGACGGGCAAGCGTCAGGTGATCCTGATGGCCACGGGGTCCGAGGTGGAAATCGCGCTGAAGGCCCGCGATGCGCTGGAGGCCGAAGGCATCGGCACCCGCGTCGTCTCCATGCCCTCGATGGAGCTCTTCGCCGCGCAGGACGAGGCTTACCGCCGCAAGGTTCTGCCGCCCGGCCCGGTCCGGGTGGCGGTGGAAGCGGGGGTCCGCATGGGCTGGGACCGCTGGCTTCTGGGCGAGCGGGGGCGTGAGGGCAAGGCAGGCTTTGTCGGCATGTCCTCGTTCGGTGCCTCGGCCCCGATGGAACGGCTTTATGCCGAGTTCGGCATCACCGCCGAGGCGACCGTCGCGGCAGCCAAGGCGCTGCTCTGAGCCTTGGCGTCAATTGAGCAGGCGGCGGTCCTCGGGCCGCCGCTTTGCATTTGGCGCTGGCCCCGTGCCTGAGAGCCGTGCCCGGTTGGGCTTTTCATTTGCCGGCGGTCAGGTCAGGTTCGCCTGAATGGATGAGCGGCGGAAGATGGACTGGCGGGGATTCGGCCCGGCGATGACGGGCCCCAAGACGGTGGACCTGGTCCGGGCAAGCCTTGGGGCGGCGCTGGGGCTGGTTCTGGCAGGGCTGGCCTTGCAGGGGCTGGGGCTGGGCTGGCTGATTGCGCCGCTGGGCGCCTCGGCCGTGCTGATCTATGCCGTGCCGAACAGCCCGCTGGCGCAGCCCTGGTCGGTGATCGCGGGCAATACGCTGTCGGCGCTGGTCGCGCTGGCGCTGCTGGCCGCCCTGCCCCAAGGCCCCTGGGTCGCGCCGCTGGCGGTGGGCCTGGCGATCATCACCATGCTGGCCGGACGCGCCCTGCATCCGCCGGGTGGCGCGGTGGCCTTTCTGGTCGAGATGAACGGCTCGCTTGACTGGCACCTGACGCTTGTCCCCGTCATGGCCGGATCGGCGCTGCTGGTGGGCGTCGGCATGGTGTGGAACCGGGCGGTGGGTCGGGTCTATCCGTTCCGCCAGCCCGCGCAGCCCGGGGCGCATGGCACGCAGGACCCGACGCCCGAAGCGCGGATCGGACTTGATCCGGCAGAACTGGCCGCGATCCTGAACGAGTATCGGCAGTCCGCCAACCTGGGCGTGGCCGACCTTGCGCGTCTGGTGGGTGCGGCGGAACAGGCGGCGGCCGCGCGGCGGATGGAGGGGTTCACCGCGGCCGACATCATGTCGCGCGACCTGGTGACGGTCGGGCCCGAGGCCCCGCTGGGCCAGGTCGCGGATATCTTCCGCAAGCGCGGCTTCACCTCTCTGCCGGTGGTCGAGGGCGAGCGGCTGCTGGGGGTGATCTTCCAGATCGACCTGATCCGCCGGGCGCGCGAGGATGCCTTTCGCCAGCACAAAAGCCTGATCTCGGCGCTGGCCCGGCTGATCGACACCCATCGGGCGCGACCGCCGCGGGCCAGCGAGATCATGACGACCGGCGTGCCGCAGGTGACGCCGGCGACGCCCGTTGGCGCGCTGTTGCCGCTGCTGGCCGATGGCGGGGCCGAGGCCGTTCCGGTCGTCGAAGGCGCGGCGATCCTGGGCATCGTGACACGGACGGACCTGGTCTCGGCCCTGGCGCAGCGGTTGGCGCTGGCCTAGCGCGCAGTTGCGCTGCGGGTGCCGTCGTCGTCCAGATGTTCGCGGTCGGGCATGCCGTCGTCGTTCAGGTCCGGGTTCTGCGGCCCGTCCCCGGCATTGATCGAACTTGAGGTCACGTCGCCTTCGGGTTCCGAGACCTCGGGCAGATCCTCGGACGGTTCTTCGTCCAGCGGCAGGACGCCACCGTCGGCCGAGGCGTCCCCGTCCGACAGGCGCGGGCCGTCGTCGTCCTGCGCATGGGGATAGGTCTGTTCTTCGCCCTGGTCGGTCAGCGTGGGGAATTCGCCCAGGTTGCCCTGGATCGAGGCTTCCTCGATCACCGGTTCGGCCTCTTCCTCGGGGTCGAGGGTGGGAAGCGGCACCTCTTGCAGCGCGATCAGCTCACGCGCCTGGGCGAGATAGGGCTTCGAGCCGCCATCCGGCCGGCCGGCGTCGCGCCAAAGCTGCTCGGCCTTCGCGCGGATGCGGGTTTCCCAGGCTTCGAAATCACTGCGGTCCATGCTGGCCCCCTTTTCTGTCCCAAGCTAAACGCCGGGACCAGAGGCGGGGTTCCCTTAGTGGCCGGCAGCCTTCTTGCCAGTGGCGGCAGACCAGAGCGGGCCGATGACCCGGGTGGCGACCGGGATCAGCAGCACGCCCAGGATCAGGCCGAACACCCCATCCAGCGCGGCGGTCACCAGCCATTCGACGAACCCTTGTGCGACCGGCACGGCATGGGCCACAACCTCGGCCGCGTGGTGGATGGTCTGATAGGGCCAGGCCCAAAGATGCGTGACCTCCAGACCGTGGATCACGATATTGCCGCCGACCCACAGCATCGCCGCGGTCCCGACGGTGGAGAGGACCGCCATCAGCTTTGGCATCGCCAGCACCAGGCCCCGGCCAAGCGCCCTGCCCCCGCTGGTGCGGCCGGTGGCGGCCATGTGCAGGCCGACATCGTCCATCTTCACGATCAGCGCGACCGCGCCGTAGACCAGGACGGTGATGAAGGTGCCGACCACCGCCAGGGTGATCGCCTGCATCCAGAAGCTGGGCGACTCGATGGTGGCCAGCGCGATGGTCATGATCTCGCCGGACAGGATGAAGTCGGTCTTGATCGCGCCGGCGACCTTTTCCTCTTCCAGGTGGGCGGGGTCCTTGGTGTCGAAATCGGCTTCGACGGCGTGGTCGGCATGGGGGGCAAAGGCATGGACCAGCTTTTCCGCCCCTTCAAAGCAGAGATAGGCCCCGCCCAGCATCAAAAGCGGCGTGATCACCCAGGGCGCGAAATAGTCCAGCGCCAGAAGGCCGGGCAGCAGGATGATCAGCTTGTTCTTCAGCGATCCCAGCGCGATGCGCCAGATGATCGGCAACTCGCGGTCGGCCGAAAAGCCGTGGACATATTTCGGCGTGACGGCGGCATCGTCGATCACCACGCCCGCCGCCTTGGTCCCCGCCTTGGCCGCGGCCGCCGCGATGTCATCGACCGATGAGGCCGCCACCTTGGCGATGGCCGCCACGTCGTCGAGAAGCGCCAGAAGTCCGCTCATGCCCCTGCTCCTGCTGTTGCCCGGAAGGTGTAGCGCGGATGGGGCGAGAAGGCAAAGCGCCGCGCAGGGTTAGCGCAAACAGGCGAAGATTGCGCTAACATGCTGATTTAGCGTCGCTTTTCATCTTGCGTGACGGGCGGCAGCGGCTATTGCCGGATCAGATCGAACGGCAAGAGGGGAGTTCCGGCATGACCATCACCATCGGCATCAATGGCTTTGGCCGCATCGGACGCTGCACGCTGGCGCATATCGCGGAGTCGAACCGCAACGACGTGCAGGTGGTCGCGATCAACGCCACGGGCCCGGTGGAGACCAACGCGCATCTGTTGCGCTACGACAGCGTGCATGGCCGGTTTCCCGGCGTGGTGAAGGTGACGGACGAAGGCATGGACCTTGGCCGCGGGCCGATCCGGATGATGTCGACCTACAACCCCGAAGAGCTGGACTGGCAGGGCGTCGACGTGGTGCTGGAATGCACCGGCAAGTTCAACGACCGCGACAAGGCGGCGGTGCATCTGGGGCGCGGGGCGAAGCGCGTCCTTGTCTCGGCCCCGGCCAAGCGGGCGGACCTGACGGTGGTCTATGGGGTCAACCACCGCAGCCTTCTGCCGGAACACAAGGTCGTCTCGAACGCGTCCTGCACGACGAACTGCCTGGCGCCGCTGGCCAAGGTGCTGAACGACAGCATCGGGATTGAATCCGGGATCATGACCACGATCCACAGCTACACTGGCGACCAGCCGACGCTGGACCGGCGGCACAAGGACCTGTACCGCGCGCGGTCGGCGGCGATGGCGATGATCCCGACCTCGACCGGCGCGGGCAAGGCGATTGGCGAGGTGCTGCCGGAACTGGCCGGCCGGCTGGAGGGCAGCGCAATCCGGGTGCCCACCCCGAACGTCAGCGCGGTGGACCTGACCTTCATCGCGCAGAAATCGGTGACGGTGGCCGAGGTCAACGAAATCGTAAGGGAAGCCTGCGCAGGCTATATGGGCATGGTCATGGCCTATGACCCGGAACCGAAGGTGTCGATCGACTTCAACCACACGCCGCAGTCGTCGATCTTTGCGCCCGACCAGACCAAGGTCGCAGGGCGTTCCGTTCGGGTGCTGGCGTGGTATGACAACGAATGGGGCTTCTCCTGCCGGATGGCCGATGTGGCCGGCGTGTTGGGGCGGCTGGCACAATAACGGGGCACCTGCCCCGGCGGAGGGGCGGCGTGACCGATCGTATCGCAGTTTGGCTTGGCCTGGTGATCCTGGCCGCCGGCCTTGCCGACCTTGTCCTGAACGACGGGTCGGCCCTGTTCTTCCTTGCCCGCAAGTTCCTTGATCTGGTCGAATGGTTGGCTTTCTGGCGCTGACTGCGGCAAACTGAGGTTGCATTTCCCGGCGTTATGGTCTTGTTAGCGCTATCGGGAGCCTCAGCTTCGAAAGGATTGGGACATGGCCGTCAAGGTTGCCATCAACGGATTTGGACGCATCGGGCGCAACGTGCTGCGCGCCATCATCGAGTCGGGCCGCACCGATATCGAGGTCGTGGCGATCAACGATCTTGGCCCGGTCGAGACGAATGCGCATCTTCTGCGCTACGATTCGGTGCATGGGAAGTTCCCGGCAACCGTGACCACCGGCGCGGACACCATCGACGTCGGCCGCGGGCCGATGCGGGTGACCGCGCTGCGGAACCCGGCCGAACTGCCTTGGGGCGACGTCGATATCGTCATGGAATGCACGGGCATCTTCACCTCGAAGGAAAAGTGCCAGGCGCATCTGGAGAACGGGTCCAAGCGCGTGCTGATCAGCGCCCCCGGTGACGGCGCGGACAAGACGATCGTCTATGGCGTCAACCACAACACGCTGACCAAGGATGATATCGTCGTTTCGAACGCGTCCTGCACCACCAACTGCCTGTCGCCGGTGGCTTACGTCCTGAACAACGCCATCGGGATCGAAAAGGGCATGATGACCACGATCCACAGCTATACCGGCGACCAGCCGACGCTGGACACGATGCACAAGGACCTGTACCGGGCCCGCGCTGCCGCGCTGTCGATGATCCCGACCTCGACCGGGGCGGCCAAGGCCGTGGGTCTGGTCCTGCCCGAGCTGAAAGGCAAGCTGGACGGCTTCGCCATGCGGGTGCCGACGCCGAACGTCAGTGTCGTGGACCTGAAGTTCATCGCCAAGCGCGCGACCACGGTCGACGAGGTGAACGCCGCGATCAAGGCCGCCGCCGATGGCCCGCTGAAAGGCATCCTGGGCTATACCAACGAAAAGCTGGTGTCGTCCGACTTCAACCACGACCCGCATTCGTCGGTGTTCCACATGGACCAGACCAAGGTGATGGACGGAACCTTCGTCTCGATCCTGAGCTGGTATGACAATGAGTGGGGCTTCTCGAACCGCATGGCTGATACGGCCGTGGCGATGGGCAAGCTGATCTGAACCTGTTGAAATTGCACTGAAAGGGCGCCTTCGGGCGCCCTTTTTCATTCGACAAGCCATGCGCCAGGCGCATAGCCGCAGCGCAGCATTGGCCGTTGTTGGCACCCGGCAAATGCCTATGTTCCGGCCATGCGAGGAGAACAAGCAGTCCCTCGCCAGACAAGGACGATGATAATGATTTCCGTATTCGAAATGCTGAAGACCACCGCCGCGAATTACGCGCTGTACCGCCAGACCCGGAACGAGATTGCCAACCTGCCGGCCGACATCGCGCTGGACCTGGGCATCTACCGGGGCGATGCCGAGCGGATCGCGCGTGAGGCCGTCTACGGCAAGGCAGCCTGAACTGGGCGACAGCCAAACCCATGCGAGGGCCTTCGGGCCCCTTTTGCATGTCTAGCCGTACTTGCGGCCCAGGGCCTCGGCCACGGGGGGCGTGACGAACTTGGACACGTCGCCGCCAAGGCGCGCGATTTCCTTGACCAGCTTGGACGCAATCGCCTGCCGGCGGGCGTCGGCCATCATGAACACCGTCTCGATACTGGCGTCGAGCGCGCGGTTCATGCCGACCATCTGGAATTCATACTCGAAATCCGCCACCGCGCGCAGGCCGCGGACGATGATCCCGGCCCCCACGTCGCGGGCGCAGTCGATCAACAGGTTCTCGAACGGATGGACGATGATCTCGCCCCCGGTCTTGGCGGTGATGGCGGCGCATTCCGCCTCGACCATGGCGACACGTTCTTCCAGGGTGAAAAGCGGGCCCTTGTCCCGGTTGATCGCCACCCCGATGACCAGCCGGTCGACCAGTGCCATCGCGCGCTGGATGATGTCGATGTGGCCCAGAGTGATGGGGTCGAAGGTCCCCGGATAAAGCCCGATGCGCAAAGCTACCCCCTGGCTGGCCGCATGACCCGCGCACGCAACAATATTGCGCGCGCAGGCGCAAGCGCATTTCCGCCCTAGAAGCCCTTGATCATGCCTTCCAGCGCATCCTTTTCGGCCGCCAGCTCCATCAGCCGGGCCTTCACCACGTCGCCGATCGAGATAAGCCCGACCATCTGGCCGTCCTCGATCACCGGCATGTGGCGGAAGCGGCCGTCGGTCATCCGGCCCAGCACCGCGTCGGTGCCCTCGGTCCGGGTGCAGGAGACGATCTTTGCGGTCATCAGGCTTTCCACCGGATCGCCCAGGCAGGCAGCGCCGCGCTTGCCCAACTCGCGCACGATGTCGCGTTCCGAGACGATGCCCCGGGCCGCCTTGCCGTCGCCCGAGACCACCACCGCGCCGATCCGGCGCTGCGACAGAAGCTCGGCGACCTGTTGAACCGTGGCGCCGGGGGCCACCGTGATCACACCGTGGTCACCCTTGGATGCGAGGATCTGCTGAACGAGCATGGGACGGTCCCTCCTCCTGACCGGAGGTCAAGGGTCGGACCTTGCAGGGGATTCTGTCAAGCGCGCGATTCAACCGCAGCGTCAAGCCGCGCCATCTCGGCCCGCGCTTCCCGGGTCAGAAGGTCGGCAAAGCGGTTCAGACGGTCCAGCCGCGCGTCGCTTTCGTGGCGGATCAGCCAGAAGCTGCGGGTCAGGCGGATGCGGTCGGTCAGGATTCGCGTCAGGCCGGGCGCGGCAGGCAGCGCAAAGTCGTGGACAACGCCGACCCCTGCCCCGGTCCGCAGCCAGTTGAGTTGCACCGAGACCGAGTTGGAGGAGAGTGTCGCCGGCCCGATCCCGATTTCGGCCAGATAATCCAATTCCTTGTCGAAGATCATGTCGGGGATATAGCCGACGATGCGGTGGCCCTGCAGATCGTCCGGCGTCAGGATCGCCGGCGCCTTGGCCAGGTAGTCGCGGCTGGCCGCAAGATGCAGGCGATAGTCGGTCAGCTTCTGCACGGTCAGCCGGCCTGCCTCGGGGCGGCTGACGGCGATGGCCATGTCGGCCTCGCGCTTGGACAGGTTGAACACGCGCGGCAGGGCGACGATCTGCACCTCCAGCCCCGGATTGGCGTCGCAGATCCGCGACAGGACCTGCGGCAGAAGGTAGTTCGCGCAGCCATCCGGCGCGCCAAGGCGGATCAGGCCGGTCAGACCGCCGGGGCCGGAAAGGCTTTCCTCGGCGCTGAGGGTGGCGCGTTCGGCCTGTTCGGCATGGGGCATGAGCCGCGCGCCCTCTTCGGTCAGGGCATAACCTTGCGGCGATTTGGTGAAAAGCCGCGCCTTCGTCGCCTCTTCCAGCCGGGCAATGCGGCGGCCGACGGTGGCCGGGTCGATCTTCAGCCGCTTGCCCGCCGCCGACAGGCTTTCGGTCCGTGCCACGGCAAGAAAGACGCGCAGGTCGTCCCAGTCCACGGAAACCTCCTCGTGCGCTGCGCTTCTCGTCGTGAGCCCCCGACGAGCGCATGAAATGCGACGAGGAGGCGTGCATTTTCGCAAAACACTTTTGGCACATTGCCGCTTTGTCTGGCATTTGTGCAAGGGTAAAACGCCTGCAACCAAGGGAGAGACTCCATGCAAGAGATCGGACACTGGATCAACGGCAAGCGCGTTGCCGGCACCTCGGGCCGCTTCGCCGATGTCATGAACCCCGCCACGGGCGAAGTGCAGGCGCGAGTGGCGCTGGCCACGCTGGGCGAGTTGGACCACGCCATCCAGGAGGCCGCGAAGGCCCAGGTCGGCTGGCAGGCCACCAACCCGCAGCGCCGCGCGCGGGTGATGATGGCGTTTGGCGCCCTGATCAACGAGAACATGGACAAGCTGGCCGAGATGGTCGCCCGCGAACACGGCAAGACCATCCCCGACGCCAAGGGCGACGTGCAGCGCGGGCTTGAGGTGATAGAGGTCTGCATGGGCGCCCCCGCCATGCTGAAGGGCGAGGCGATGGACAGCGCCGGCCCCGGCATCGACCTTTACGCAATCCGCCAACCCCTTGGCGTCGTTGCCGGAATCACGCCGTTCAACTTCCCCGCCATGATCCCATTGTGGAAGATCGGCCCGGCCCTGTCCTCTGGCAATGCGATGATCCTGAAGCCGTCCGAGCGGGTGCCGTCGACCTCGCTGTTCCTGGCGGAACTGCTGCAGCAGGCGGGTCTGCCGGATGGCGTCTTGCAGGTGGTGAACGGCGACAAGACGGTGGTTGACGGCATCCTGGACCATCCGGTGATCCAGGGCGTGGGCTTCGTCGGATCGACCCCGATCGCGCAGTACATCTATGGCCGGGCCGCCGCGAACGGCAAGCGCGCGCAGTGCTTTGGTGGTGCCAAGAACCACATGATCATCATGCCGGACGCCGACCTGGACAAGGCCGCCGACGCGCTGGTGGGTGCGGGCTATGGGGCTGCGGGGGAACGCTGCATGGCGATTTCCGTGGCGGTTCCAGTCGGTGAAAAGACTGCCGACGCCCTGATCGAACGGTTGATTCCGAAGATCGAGAAGTTGAAGGTCGGCCCCTATACCGCTGGAAATGATGTGGATTTCGGGCCGGTGATCACCCAGGCGTCGAAGGACCGCATTCTTGGCCTGATCAACTCGGGAGTCGATCAGGGCGCGAAGCTGGTGGTCGACGGCCGCGGCTTCAAGCTGCAGGGCTATGAGAACGGCTTCTTCGTCGGCCCGTCGCTCTTTGACCATGTCACCCCGGACATGGAGATCTACAAGCAGGAGATCTTCGGGCCGGTCCTGACCACCGTCCGCGCCGGGTCCTACGAGCAGGCGCTGAAACTGGTGATGGACAACGAATACGGCAACGGCACCGCGATCTACACCGCCGATGGCGACACCGCGCGCGATTTCGCCAGCCGGGTCAATGTCGGCATGGTCGGGATCAACTTCCCGATCCCGGTGCCGCTGTCCTACTTCAGCTTCGGCGGCTGGAAGAAGTCGGCCTTCGGCGACCTGAACCAGTACGGGCCCGACGCCTTCCGCTTCTACACCAAGACCAAGACCGTCACCGCGCGCTGGTTCAGCGGCATCAAGGACGGTGCCAGCCTGAACTTCAAGGCACTGGACTAAGCTTTCCGGGCGCGGTTTCCGCCGGGGAACCGCGCCCGAACCTGCTGCGTTGTCGTCCTGATCCTCAGGCGAGGCGACGATGCGACCTTTCATCCTTTCCCTGCTGCTTTTGACCCCGGCCCTGCCCAGCGAGGCGGGTCAATGCGGCTCGATCATTGCCTCCGTCTGTGCCTTGCCGCTGGAGGAGGCGGCACCCGCCCGCAAGGTTCTGAAGGTCACCCCGACCGCAACGCCCTATCGCACCGGCGACCGGTTCCCGGTCGAGACGCGGTCCCTGCTTCTGGATCCGACGCGCTATGGCCTGGCCCCCTCAGACGGCACCTGGCATTATTATGCGATGGCCGGGGTGGTCTACCGCGTCGACCGGGCTTCAAGCCGAGTTCTGGACGTGATCCGCAGCCGCAAGACGGCGCATCTGCGCTAGAACGCGCCGTCCCTTCGGTGGAATGCTGCCGACCGGCCGGACCCGTCTGGAACCGGGGCGCGCGCCAAGGCATCACCCTACGATGACATGAAGGAGGTCCGAATGACCCGCACCCGCCCCACCCTTGCCGTGATCCTGGCGCTGTCGGCCGCGCTGGCCGCCCCGGCCGAGGCGAAGAACAAGCATTGTCCGCCGGGCCTTGCCAAGAAGGAGGTGCCTTGCGTGCCGCCGGGCCAGGCAAAGAAAGGCGTCGACCAGCACGAGTGGCGCCGTGGTGACCGCGTGGACGTCGACTATGTCCTGATCCCCCGCGCCGAGTGGGAGCGGTTGGCGCTGCGCGACTATGACGACGGCAGCACCTACCTGCGCGTGGACAACCAGGTCCTGCGCGTCATGCGCGACACATTGGTCGTGCTGGAAGCGGTCCGCATCCTGGACCGCGTGCTGGATTGATCCGGGCGTAGGGTGGGCGGTATCGCCCACCTTACTCTGCCGCGATGCGCCGTGGTTTCAACAGGTCCTTGAGGTAGCGGCCCGTGTGGCTGGCCTCGACCTTGACGATATCCTCGGGCGTGCCGGTGGCCACGATCAGCCCACCCCCATCGCCACCCTCGGGGCCGATGTCGATGACCCAGTCCGCAGTCTTGACCACGTCCAGATTGTGTTCGATCACCACGACGGTATTTCCCTGTTCCACAAGGGAATGAAGCACTTCCAGCAGTTTCCTCACGTCCTCGAAGTGCAGGCCGGTGGTGGGTTCGTCCAGGATATACAGCGTCCGCCCGGTGGCCCGGCGGCTGAGTTCCTTTGACAGTTTCACCCGCTGCGCTTCGCCGCCTGACAGGGTCGTCGCTTGCTGGCCGACCTTGATGTAGCCCAGACCCACTTCGCACAAGGCATCCATCTTTTCCCGGATCGACGGGACCGCCTGGAAGAATTCGCGGGCGTCTTCGGTGGTCATGTCAAGAACGTCGGCTATGCTCTTGTTCTTGAATTTTATTTCCAAGGTCTCGCGGTTGTAGCGCTGGCCCTTGCAGGTCTCGCAAGTCACATAGACATCGGGCAGGAAGTTCATCTCGATCTTCAACACGCCGTCGCCCTGACAGGCCTCGCACCGGCCGCCCTTGACGTTGAAGCTGAACCGCCCCGGCCCGTAGCCGCGGGCTTTCGACTCGGGCAGGCCCGCAAACCAATCGCGGATCGGCGTGAAGGCCCCGGTGTAAGTGGCTGGATTTGAACGCGGAGTCCGGCCGATGGGCCGCTGGTCGATGTCGATGACCTTGTCCAGATGTTCAAACCCCTTGATCGTCTCGCAGGGGGCTGGCGTTTCATGCGCGCCGTTCAGGCGCATCGCGGCGGTCTTGAACAGGGTCTCGATGGTCAACGAGGACTTGCCGCCGCCTGACACGCCGGTCACGCAGACGAACTTGCCCAGCGGAAACTCGGCCGTGACGTTCTTCAGGTTGTTGCCCGTGGCGCCCACCACGGTCAGCGTCTTGCCGTTGCCCTTGCGGCGGGTCTTGGGCACGGCGATTTCGCGGGTGCCCGAAAGATACTGCCCGGTCAGGCTGGCCGGATCGGCGGCCACCTGGGCGGGCGTCCCATGGCTGACCACGGTCCCGCCATGCACGCCGGCCCCTGGCCCCATGTCAAAGACATAGTCGGCCTCGCGGATCGCGTCCTCGTCATGCTCGACCACCAGCACCGTATTCCCCGCATCGCGCAGGTTCTTCAGCGTGGTCAGAAGCCGGTCATTGTCGCGCTGGTGGAGGCCGATACTCGGCTCATCCAGCACATACAGCACCCCGGTCAGGCCCGAACCGATCTGGCTGGCAAGTCGAATCCGCTGCGACTCCCCGCCCGACAAGGTACCTGCGGCGCGGCTCATCGTCAGGTAGTTCAGGCCGACATTCACAAGGAATCCAAGGCGTTCGCGGATTTCCTTAAGGATGGCCCGGGCGATTTCGTTCTGCTGTTTGGTCAGCGTCGCGGCCACGCCTTCGATCCAGGCAAAGCTTTCGGTGATCGACATCTGCACCACCTGCCCGATGTGCAGGCCCGCGATCTTGACCGCCAGCGCCTCGGGCTTCAGCCGGTAGCCGCCGCAGGCCCCGCAGGCGCGGTTCGACTGATACCGCTCCATCTCCTCGCGGCTCCAGGCGCTGTCGGTCTCGCGGTAGCGGCGTTCCATGTTGGGGATGATCCCTTCATAGACGCGCTTCACCTGATAGACCCGCCCGCCTTCGTCATAGCGGAAGTCGATCTCCTCGCCCTTGGACCCGCGCAGGAACAGCTCCTTCACCGTGTCGGGCAGGTCCTTCCACTTGGCCTTCAGGTTGAAGCCGTAGTGTTTCGAGAGCGCCTCCATCGTCTGGGTCAGGTAGGGCGACTTCGACTTGGCCCAGGGCGCGATGGCGCCTTGCATCAGGGTCAGGTTCTGGTCCGGGACGACCAGGCGTTCGTCGAAGAACAACTCCATCCCAAGGCCATCGCAGACCGGGCAGGCCCCGAAGGGGGCGTTGAAGCTGAACAGGCGCGGCTCGATCTCGGCAATGGTGAAACCGCTGACCGGGCAGGCGAATTTCTCGGAATAGGTGATGCGGGTGGCGTCCTCGCCTTCCTTGACGTCGGCGAGTTCGATGACCGCGATCCCGTCGGCCAGGTTCAGCGCGGTGCGGAAACTGTCGGCGAGGCGGGTCTCGATCCCCTCTTTCACCACGATCCGATCAACCACCACGTCGATGTTGTGGCGGAACTTCTTGTCCAGGGTCGGCGGCTCCTCCAACTCGTAGAAGGCACCGTTGACCTTGACGCGCTGGAAGCCCTGCTTCCGAAGCTCCAGAAATTCCTTCCTATATTCGCCTTTCCGGTCCCGGATGATCGGGGCGAGGAGATAGGCCCGCGTCCCCTCTTCCATCGCCATCACCGCATCGACCATGTCCTGCACCTGCATCGCGGTGATCGGCAGGCCGGTGGCGGGGCTGTAGGGCGTGCCGACGCGGGCAAAGAGCAGGCGGAGATAATCGTAGATCTCGGTGACAGTCCCGACAGTGGAGCGCGGGTTCTTCGAGGTGGTCTTTTGTTCGATGCTGATAGCCGGCGACAGGCCCGAGATGTGGTCCACATCCGGCTTGCCCATCATGTCCAGGAACTGCCGGGCATAGGCGCTGAGCGATTCGACATAGCGTCGCTGGCCTTCGGCATAGATCGTGTCGAAGGCCAGGCTGGACTTGCCCGAGCCGGACAGCCCGGTGATCACCACCAGCTGGTCCCGGGGAATCGAGACGTCGACGCCCTTCAGGTTATGCTCGCGCGCGCCGCGCACTTCGATGAACTTCTGTTCCGCCATGACCGACCCCAAAGGTGCAGGCGCAAGACATAGGACGGTTTGGCCGAGTCTCCAACCGGAAAAAGTGAACGAAGCATGAACCACGCGCGGGCACAAGATTCCCCTTCACCTTTTCAGGTTTGAAGCTATATAGGTGAAAACCAATCCAAGGGGTGTCCCATGTTCTCGTTCCTGCGTCCCGGTTCGTCAGCGGCCAAGCCCGATATCGCCCAGATCGCACAAGAGGTGGCCGAAGGTCGGATGCTGCTCTTGGACGTGCGCGAAGTGGCCGAGGCCAAGGCGTCCGGCCTTGCCAAGGACGCCCGGCTGATCCCGCTGTCGCTGTTGCCGCTGAAGGCCGACCCGCGTCAGCCGGGGTGTGAGTTGCCGCAGGGCCTGCCGGTGGCGGTCTATTGCGCCTCGGGCGCGCGGTCGGGGATGGCGGCGGATGTGCTGGGCCGGATGGGCTATGGCCCGGTGGTCAACCTGGGCGGCTTGCGCGACTGGGCGCAAGGCGGCGGGGCGGTGGTGGCCTACTGATTCCGCAGACGGCGGGCGCGCTGGACGGCGTGGACCGCGATTCCGATCCCGCACAGTAGAACAGCGGCGATAGTCAGACCCGACGGTCCCGAACCGGCCAGCAAGGCCGCAAGGACCGGCGTGCCGGTGGTGGTGCCCAGGTTCCCCAGCTGGGCAACAGCACCGGCAGCGCGTGCGCGATCCCCGGCGCTGGCGTTCAGCTCGGGGATCGCCGCGAAGCTGGCGCCCTGCACGATCCCCAGGGCGCCCGACAGCAGGAAGCCGCCCGCCACCATCCCGGCGCCCTGCCCCCAGAACAGCCACAGCAGCAGAAAGCCGGGAATCGCCACGGCATAGCCCGCCTGGACCAGGCGCACCGCACTCATCCGGCCCAGAAGCCAGACCCCCAACGTCAGCGACACGGCGATGGAGACGAGCGGCATCCCGGCCGCGATCAGCGCGCGGTGGGTGGCAGGTGTCTCGGGCGGCAAGAGGGTCAGGATGGCGACATAAAGGAAGGTATAGCAGCAGAACCCCATCGCCGGGGCCGCAAGGCGGGGCGAGGCGTAGATCTGCGCATGCTGGGCCAAGAGGTTCCCCATCGGCAGCGCCGCCCCGCGCGGATCAGGCGGCAGGGTCAGCGCCAGTATCGCGGATAGGGCGGCCATATAGGCGGCATGGCCCAGGAACAGTCCCGTTGGCGTGGCATAGGGGCCGATCAGCGCCAGGACGGCATAGGTCACGCCGAAGAACGACGACCACAGCGTCATTGCCAGGGGGCGGCGCGTCTCGGGTGCAAGGGTCGCGATCATCGTGGGGCCGACCACGACGATGGCAAGGTGGCTGGCCCCTTCGATGATCCGGCTGGCCAGCATCAGCGGATAGGCCGGCAGCAGCGATTGCAGCGCCGACATCGCCGCCCCGGCGGCCAGCGCGGCGACGATGGCCCGGCGCGGGCCGACGCGGGCGACCAGCAGGCCGGCGGTGGTGCCGAAGATCAGCCCGACCATGCCGACGATGGACACGACCAAGCCAAGCGCGACCTCTCCGTTCCCGCCATAACCGGCGCGCAAGGTTTCATAGAGGATCGAGATCTTCCCGAATTGCGCCGCAGCCCCCAGGCCGGCACACCATAGGAGAAGGACAAGGATCATCGGGGGAAGGCTGCGCATGATGGCGCGACCCTAGACCAGCGGCGGGGCAAGGAAAAGCTGTCGGGCTTGTGATTTGTCTAGGCACGCCCCGCGCCCGATCATGCCGTGGATGGAGAACCCGATGACCCTTGCCCGCCGCCTGTTCCTTGTCACCCTTCTGGCCCTGCCCGCCCTGCCCGCCCTGGCCCATCACGGCTGGCGCTGGACCGAGGATGGCGCATTCGAATTGACCGGCCAAATCACCGCGGCCCAGCTTGACAACCCGCACGGCCTGCTGACGGTCGAGGCGAATGGCGAGGTCTGGACGGTCGAGGTCGGGCAACCCTGGCGCAACGAACGGGCAGGCGTGACCGACGCGATGCTGGCCCCGGGGGCCGAGATCACCGCACGCGGCCAGCGCTCGGCCGATCCGGCGCAGCTGGTGATGAAGGCGGAACGGCTGCTGATCGGCGGCACCACCTACGACCTTTATCCCGACCGCCCGTGATCGAGGCGCTGGAGGCCAGCACCCTGGCCGAGCATCTGCGCCGGTCGCGCTGGACCTATTCGCTGGTCAATGCCGGGCATATCCTGGGGATCGCGGTGCTGGTCGGGGCGCTGGTGCCGATGCATCTGCAACGGCTGCGCGGCGCGGCCCCGCTGGAGGGAATCTTGCGGCCCTATGCCATGGCCGGGCTGGCCTTGGCTATGGGATGCGGGGCGCTTTTGTTCCTGGCCCAGGGGTCGGACTATCTGGCAAACCCCTGGTTTCAGGCGAAGATCGCGCTGCTGGCGGCGGCGTTGGCCCATGCCGGCTGGCATCTGCGGGCCGAGGTGGTTCCGGCCCGCGCCGCCATCGCCTCGCTTGCGCTGTGGCTGATGGTGCTTGTCGCGGGCCGCATGATTGCCTTCGCCTAGAAGTGCAGCGCGCGGCCGTAGGCGTCCAGGACAGATTCGTGCATCATCTCGGACAGGGTTGGGTGCGGGAAGACCGTGTTCATCAGGTCCTCTTCCGTCGTCTCCAGCGTGCGGCCGATGACATAGCCCTGGATCAGTTCGGTCACTTCCGCGCCGACCATGTGGGCCCCCAGAAGCTCTCCGGTCTTGGCGTCGAACACGGTTTTCACCAGCCCCTCAGGCTCGCCCAGGGCGATGGCCTTGCCGTTGCCGATGAAGGGGAAGCGGCCGACCTTTACCGTATGACCGGCCGCCTTGGCCTTTTCCTCGGTCAGGCCGACGCTGGCGACTTGCGGGTGGCAATAGGTGCAGCCGGCGATGGAGTTCGGCTTGATCGGATGCGGATGACCGCCCGCGATCAGTTCGGCCACCATCACGCCCTCATGGCTGGCCTTGTGCGCCAGCCAAGGCGCGCCGGCGATGTCGCCGATGGCATAAACCCCCTCAACCCCGGTGCGGCAGTATTCGTCGGTCACGACATGCGTGCGGTCGATCTTCACGCCCAGGGCCTCCAGCCCCAGATCCTCGACATTGCCGACGATGCCGACGGCGGAAATCACCGTGTCAAAGTCCTGCGTGGTGACCTTGCCGTCCTGTTCGACATGCGCGGTCACGCCGACGCCCGGCTTGCGGTCCAGCTTCTTGACCGCGGCCTTTTCCAGGATCTTCATCCCCTGCTTCACGAACTGCTTTTTCGCGAAGGCCGAGATTTCGGCGTCCTCGACCGGCAGGATGCGGTCCATCACCTCGACCACCGTGGTATCGGCGCCGAGGGTGCTGAAGAAGCTGGCGAATTCGATGCCGATGGCACCCGAGCCGATGACCAGCAGTTTCTTCGGCATCCGCGTCGCGACCAGCGCGTGGCGGTAGGACCAGACCAGGTCGCCATCCGCTTCCAGACCCGGCAACTCACGCGCCCGCGCCCCGGTGGCAAGGATGATCGACTTTGCGGTCAACTCCTCGGTGCCCTTGTCGGTCTTGACCGAGACAGTTCCCTTGGCCGGGATCGTCGCGGTGCCCATGAAGACCGTGACCTTGTTCTTCTTCATCAGATGGCCGATGCCGCCCGAAAGCTGCTTGGCCACCGCCCGGCTGCGTGCGACGACGGCGGGCAGGTCATAGCCGATGCCCTGGGCAGAAAGGCCGAATTCCTTGGCGCGGTGCATCAGGTGAAAGACCTCGGCGCTGCGCAGAAGTGCCTTGGTCGGGATGCAGCCCCAGTTCAGGCAGATGCCGCCCAGGTTTTCCCGTTCGACGATCGCGACCTTCAGCCCCAGTTGGCTGGCACGGATGGCCGCGACATAGCCCCCCGGTCCGGCACCGATCACGATCACGTCGAAGCTTTGGCTGGCCATTCTTCCCTCCCTGGAAAAGTAGTTTGCCCTTAAACTATTCCGAAAACCCAAGCAATAAAGGCCGCGCCGTGGCCCTATGCATCAGGCGCATGGCTGCGCAGGCCGTTCACCACGGCCATATAGCCGCCCTGATCGAGATAGGCCTGCTCTTCCGGGCTGCTACTCCGACCCAGCGCGGCGTTGCGCGTGGGAAAGCGGCCAAAGCGGGCGATCACCTGTTGATGGGCGCGGGCATGCAGGGCCATTTCGGGGTCAGAGGACAGCCGTTCGGTCAGCAGTTGCACGGCAAGGGCCTGGTCGGCGGGGTCCTCGGAGTGTTCGAACGGCAGATAGAAGAACTGCCGCTCGGGCTCTGGCGCGGCCATGTCCCAGCCCTCGGCCACCGCCTTGCGCGCGGCGGCAAGGGCCAGGGGATCGGTGGCGAAGGCCTGTGCCGTGCCCCGGTGGATGTTGCGCGGGATCTGGTCGGTCAGGATCAGATAGGCCAGCGTGCCGACCGTGCCGTCGACCCAATGCTCCAGCCCGCCATCCCGCGCGGCCTGCCAGAGATCGGCAAACTCGGCGCAAGCCTGGTCAATCTCGGCGCTGCCCTTGTACCAGCCTTCGGGGCCGATCTCGTGCAGCCAGAATTCCAGCACCTCGACGGGGTCGGACATGGGCACCTGCCTTTCAAGGCAAAGCCTTGCAGGGTTCGGCCCGGATCGCAACCGTCGATGTCAGTCCTTGGCGGCCTCGTCCAGCACGGCCCCCACGGCCAGCGGCGAGGCGGTGGGGGTGACGGTGCGGAAGGCCCCGGTGACCTGCGGCGCGGCGCGGCGGGACATCCGGTAAAGGGCATAGCCGGTCAGCGCGACGTAAAGGATGCCGATGAACAGGAAAAAGCCGCGCGGGCCCACGGTCTCCATCATCCAGCCGGTGGCGGTGGGGCCGAAGATCGCGCCAAAGCCGTTCAGGAAGATCAGCCCGGCCGAGGCGGCAGCCATCTGGTCGCGGCCAAGGAAGTCGTTGGTATAGGCGATCAGCAGGGCATAGACCGGGTTCGTGATCCCGCCCAGCAAAAGCGCGACCAGGATCAGCGCCGGAAACGGCAGCGGCACCAGACCCGCGACCAGCATCACCACCGCCGCGACCGCCGACAGGCCCATGATCAGCATCCGCCGGTCCATCCGGTCCGACGCCCAGCCAATCGGATATTGCAGCACCAGCCCGCCGACATAAAGCGCGCCGACGAAGATCGAGATCTCGCGCAGGCTTAAGCCCTCTTGCGCGCCCCAGACGGCGGCCATGCCGAACATGGCCGAAAAGACCCCCCCGGTCAGCAGCATGCCCACACAGCCCAGGGGCGAGATCTGGAAAAGCTCGCGGAACGGCAGGCGGCGGGTCGTGTCGAAGGCAGGCGCAGGCGTCGCGGCCAGCAGGATCGGCATGAAGGCCAGCGAGACCAGGACCGAGGGCACGATGAACAGCGCAAAGCCCGTGGGGTCGGGCAGGTTAAGCAGGACCTGGCTGGCGATGATTCCCAGCATCTGCACGATCATGTAGGCCGACAGCGCCTGACCCCTGGTTTCATTGCTGGCGGTGTTGTTCAGCCAGCTTTCCGCCGTGATGTAGATGCCGGAAAAGCAGAACCCCGCCAGCACCCGCAGCAGCGTCCAGGCCAGCCAGTCGGGGTAGACCGGATAGATCACCAGGATCGCCGAGATCAGCGAACCCAGGGCGGCAAAGACCCGCACATGGCCGACCTGCCGGATCAGCTTGGGCGCCGCCCAGGACCCGAACAGGAACCCGGCGAAATAGGCCGCCATGACATAGGACAGCTGATAGGTCGTGAACCCCTCCAGATTGCCGCGGATGCCCAGAAGCGTGCCCTGGATGCCGTTGCCGACCATCAGCAGCATGACACCCAGCAAAAGCGGCCAGGAATGGGTCAGGACTTTCAGCATCAGGGCCCCGGGATCAGAAGCGAGCTGTCGCCATACGAGAAGAAGCGGTAGCCCTGTTGGATCGCATGGCTATAGATCGCGTCGATGCGCTGCTTGCCCATAAGCGCCGAGACCAGCATCATCAGCGTCGATTTCGGCAGGTGAAAGTTGGTCATCAGCGCATCGGTCACCCGGAAGCGGTAGCCGGGATAGATGAAGATGTCGGTCTCGCCTTCCCAGGCGTGCAGGGTCCCGGCCTCATTGGCCGCGCTTTCGATCAGCCGCAGCGCGGTGGTGCCGACCGGGATCACCCGGCCCCCCGCCCGTTTCGTCGCGTTGATCTCCTCGGCCGCCGCGGCGGTGACGCGGCCCCATTCGGCGTGCATCCGGTGGGTGGTCACATCCTCGACCTTGACCGGCAGGAAGGTACCGGCACCGACATGCAGGGTGACCTCGGTGAACTCCACCCCCTTGGCGGCAAGGGCGCGGAGGAGTGGCTCGTCGAAATGCAAGCTGGCCGTCGGGGCCGCGACAGCGCCGGCATGACGGGCAAAGACGGTCTGGTAATCGGTGCGGTCCTGGTCATCGGCCGCGCGCTTGGCGGCGATATAGGGCGGCAGGGGCATCACCCCGGCCTCGGCCAGGGCCGCGTCGAAATCCTCGCCGGTCAGGTCGAAGGCCAGCACAAGGTCGGTCTCGGACTTCTCGGCCACCCGGGCCGACAGCCGGTCCGAAAACCGGATCACCTCGCCCGCCTGCACCTTGCGCAGGGGCTTGGCCAGGGCGCGCCAGCCCTGGGCCAGGGGTTCCAGCAGGGTGATTTCCACCTTGGCCACCGCCTCGCCGCGCTGGCGGGTGCCGTACAGGCGCGCGGGCAGGACCTTGGTGTTGTTCAGCACCAGCCGGTCGCCGGGGCGGAAGATGTCGATCAGGTCGCTGACCCGCCGGTCGCTGATCCGCTCGCCTTCCGCCAGCAGAAGCCGGGCCGACGTGCGCGGCCGCGCGGGGCGGGTGGCAATCAGCCCCTCGGGCAGGTGAAAGTCGAAATCGGCCAGCTTCATCCCGCGTCCTTCAGGTTCGGCGGTGCGCGGCGGAAGATCTCGCGGAACATGCCCGGCGTGAAAACCGACAAGGGGTTGACCGAGACCACGGGGGCCTCGGCCGTGCCGGTGACGCGGTAGTTGAAACCGAACAGCCCCTCGCCGGGGCGGGAAAAGATCTGACCCACGCCATTCACCAGATAAATCGGCGAGACGACCCCTTGCAGGTCCAGCCGCTCGCTTGCGGTCAGATAGAGCCCGGCGAAGGAAATGCCAAGCGAGGCGCCGACGGCCGAGCCTTGGGTGATTTCCACCGCTTCGGGCGTCAGGATGAAGCGGACCTCGCCGTTGTTGAAGGCCAGCCCCTCGCCGCCCATCTGCTCCAGCAGGCCCACGACCGAGATGGCGGACAGCAGTTCCGCCAGCGCCGGCGCGCCCTGCACCCGCATCCGGCTGAAGGTGGCGGTGCCGTTGTACTGGCCCTTCGGTCCGCGCGGGAACAGGGTCATGTCCAGCTCTCCGCCCCGGCCCTGGTCGAAGATGCCGGCGGCCGCCATCACCGTGCCTGCATTGGTCGAGGTGATGCGGAACGCGCTGCCGCCTTCGGCCGGGGCGACGACGCCCTGGATCTCGCCCTGGCCGTTCACTCCGGCGCGGAAACGGCCGTTCAGCCCGCCGCCTTGCGAGAAATCGCCGCGAAAGCCGGTCAGGCTGATGCCTTCGCTGATCACCAGCCGGTCCAGCGCCAGGCTGATCGGCCCGCCAGTGCCGCCCCCGCCCCCGCCGTCCGGCATGGCGCGTATGTCGATCCGGCCCCCGGTCACCGCCACGTCCGGCGTACCCCCGCGCCCCCTTCCGGTCAGGACGACCGGCGCATCCAGCCAGTTACCCGCCACGACGCGAGAAAAGCGCGCCTCGGCCAGACCGCCGCCTTCGCGGGTGGTGATGACGCCCTCGGCCGTCAGGCCGGGCGCATCAAGGGACAGCCGTTCCACCACGGGTTCACGGGCCAGCCGTGCCTCCAGGTCCAGACTGGCCCGCGCCTTCGGCCCCTTGGACCAGCCAAGCGCGTCCAGCCGCAGGCCAAGGCCCACCAGGTTCGACACCAGCGTCAACTGCGGCGGTTGGTCCTTGACCAACGCGATGTCGATGGCCGCCGGACCCTCGCCACTGACCGATCCCTCGGGCAGTTCCACCCCAAGGTCGCGCAGCGCGGCGTCGGACAGCATCACCGTGCCATTGACCCGCGCCCGGCCCTTCTGCTCTGGCCCGAAGCCTTGCAGATAGGTCAGGTCCACCGGCATCTCGTCCAGAAGGCCCTGGCCCGACAGGCTTAGCCCCTCGGTATCCACCGCCACCGCCACTTCGGGCGCGGTCAGGATGCGGCCCGGCACCAGCGAGGGCGAGGTGAAATCGACGATCCGCCCGGCGACGGTAAAACTGACATCCTCCAGCGTGACGCGGGGTTTCAGCGGCATGTAAAGCGTGGTCTGCAACTCGGCCCGCCCGTCGCCCAGGTTCACCGGCTGCCCGGCCTTGGAGAAGAAGCTGAACGGCGGCTGGTCCAGGAGTGACAGCGTGGCAGTCAGCGGCGAGGAGGTGACAAGGTCGATCTTCGCCGTCGCCGGGCGCTGGGTGATATCGGCAATCTGAAAGACCGAACCGTCGGCCTCGATCCGCCCGCCCTCGGGCGGCAGGACGTGGCCTTCGTCCAGCTTGACGGTGTAGGTCAGGTTCTCCAGCGTCGCATGGCCGCGCGCATCCAGGACCGGCGGCAGGGTGCGGACAAAGCGGACCTCGGCCTCGGTGAACTCGTAGCCCAGGCTGAAGCGGGGCGCGGCACCCGGCGTAAGCCGCAGGGCAGCGCGGACATTCCCAAGGGTCGCAGTGCCGACATTGTCGGCAAACCACTTGCGCGTCCGGGGCACGGCGGACAGCGGCCAGATCTTCAACAGCCGGTCGGAATCGATCCGGTCCAGGCTGACATCCAGCCCGCCCTTCCAGCCCTCGGGCGTGGCGGTCACGTCGCCCGACAGCAGCAGCCGTTCCCCCGCCTCGACCAGGGCAAGCTGGCCGATCTCCAGCCGGAACGGGTCCAGCCGCAGGCGCAGGTCAAGGGCCCCTTGGGTGAACGTCACCGGCTCGGCAAACAGGCCCTCGGGGTCCATGATCACTTCGGAGAACGCCACCTGACCCAGGATGGTCTGCGGCAACTCACCCGGACCGATGGGCGCGCCGGTGGTGCCAAGAAGATCGCCCTGCCCCGTTGCCTTCAGCCGCAACGAGGCGCTTTCGACGCCAAGCCCGGTCATGTGGATGCGCCCCGCCTTGGGATCGAAGCGCAACCCGACCGAGGCACGGTCGAAGGGGACAGGCCGCGCGCCCTCGCCCGGCGCCAGGTTTCCCGCCGCAAGGCTAAGCTGGGCGGTCAGGTCGGTCAACGCGCCCTCGGCATCGATGCCGCCCTGCAGCGCACCCGAAATCGGCGCCTCGACGAATTTCAGCCAGGCCAGCGGCGGGGCCATCACGGCCAGGTCGCGCGCCCGGACCCGGTCCACCGTGGCCGCGACCCGCGCCGCACCCCCATCCTGGTCCACCACCAGCGTCACCGTGGCCTGCGCCGGTTCCGCCCCGTCCAGCAGCGTCAGCGCCAGTTCCGCCGCAACCTCGCCCGCGCGCTTCTCGATCGCGACCCGCCCGTCGCCGATCTGCCAGCGGCGGTTGGCGCGGGCATCGGTCAGCGTCAGGCTAAGCCCCTCGACCTCGATCGTGGTCAATGAGGACAGCGCGGGCGCAGTGAACAGGCGTCCGACCGCATCCAGCACCTCGCCCAGGCTTTTCGGCCCCGGCCCGCTGGTGCCGCCAAACTGCAGGTCGATCCGCCCCTCGGCATCGCGCCGCACCGCCAGCCGCGCCCCCACCAGCCGCAGCGCGCTGGGCCGGACCTTGCCCGACAGCATCGCGGCCGGGTCCAGCGCCATCATCGCCTCGGGCAGGGTCAGGATCGAGCGGCCGTCGCGGTCGATCAGGCGCACATCCTCCAGCCGGAAGCGGGGGACGAACCCCTCATCCACCGCGATCTGCACGGCCCCCAGCGACACCGCCGCCCCCCGCGGCAGCCGGTTGGCAACCAGGCCCTGGTTCAGCCGATCCTCGATCTCGGCCACGGTCCAGGTCGGCAGGCGGATCGTCTTGCCGGTATAGGCCAGCGTCAGATAGCCAAAGCCAAGCGCCAGCAGGATCAGGGTCAGGATGACGGTCAGGCTGATCCCCGCCCGGCGCGGCCGGCGGGCAGCGCGCGGCCGTCGGGTCCGACGCCCGGACCCGGTCGGGTCCTCTCCCCGGTCCGCCGCTTCGGTCCGCGTCGTGGCGGCCCCCCTGTCCTGCATTCCGGCCCGGCGCCTTTTCCTGTTCCCCTGCCCGCTTTATCTTTGGCCGAAGACGCCTAGATGCGAAAGTCACAAACCCTGACAAGGCAAGGAGCCGCGCATGATTTCCCAAGGAAGCCCCGCCCCCGATTTCACCCTGCCGCGCGACGGCGACGGGACGGTGACGCTCTCGGCGCTGAAACCCGGCAAGGTGGTGCTGTATTTCTACCCCAAGGACGACACGCCCGGCTGCACGCTGGAGGCACAGGATTTCAACGCCCGCCTGGCCGACTTCGCCGCCGCCGGGGCCACGGTGATCGGGATTTCCAAGGACAGCGTGAAAAGCCACGACAAGTTCTGCAAGAAGCATGGGCTGGGGATCGTCCTGGCCTCGGACGAGGGCGGCACGGTCTGCGAGGATTATGGGACCTGGGTCGAGAAAAGCATGTATGGCAAGAAATACATGGGGATCGAACGCTCGACCTTCCTGATCGACGGCGCAGGCATGGTGGCGCGCGTCTGGCCCAAGGTCAGCGTCAAGGGCCATGCCGACGAGGTGCTGGCCGCAGTGCGCGCCCTGTGACATAGGGACCAAATTCCTGCGAAGGAATTTGCAGCTCTCAGATCGGCGGGACCAAACCGATGACACAAAGCCTGGCGGAAATGGCGGTGGAGGTGCTGACCACCGCAGACGGCCGTGCCAAGACCGCGCTGGGCCGCCGCCACGCCGCCACCTGGTTCGCCGCCCGCGCGGCGGGCCAGCCCCTGCCCATCGGTCAGGCGACCCCACCCCTGCGCCCGGCGCGCCCCGACAGGCCCGAGCTTCTGGCCCCCAAGGATGTCCCCCGCCGCCGACCCGGCAGCGAGGCGGGGCGCATCGCCCTGCTGCATGCCGTCGCGCATATCGAGTTGAACGCGGTCGACCTGCATTGGGACATCATCGCCCGCTTCGCCGACCAGCCGATGCCGCTGGGCTTCTACGACGACTGGGTCAAGGCCGCGGACGAAGAGGCCAAGCATTTCAACCTGGTCTCCGACTGCCTGGAGGCTCTGGGCAGCCATTACGGCGCCCTGCCCGCCCATGCCGGCATGTGGCGTGCGGCCGAAGATACGGCGGGCGATCTTCTGGGCCGCCTCGCCGTCGTGCCGATGGTGCTGGAGGCGCGGGGTCTGGATGTCACGCCCGGCATGATCGAAATCTTCCGCAAGGCCGGCGTGACCGGCGCCATCGCGGCCCTTGAAACCATCTATGCCGAAGAAGTGGGCCACGTCGCCTATGGCTCGAAATGGTTCAACTGGCTCTGCGGGCGTGAGGGGCTGGATCCAAAGGACGTGTTCCACGACCTGGTGCGTCGCTACTTCCACGGCGCGCTAAAACCACCTTTCAACGAAGAAAAACGCGCTGAAGCCGGAATTCCGCCCGATTTCTATTGGCCGCTGACCGAGTCGTCGGCCTATACGGATGGAGAATAGGCGGTTTCTTGCCGACAAATTTCAACAGCCGCGCGGGAAAACCCTGCACGTGGTCAAAATTGTTGCAGGGCTGAAATGCGGCCGGTAAGCAGTTGCCACGCCGGGCCGACCCCGCGTCTGCCCGTGCCTCGCACGCCACACAAGGCCATGAACCGGATGACCCCCACGTGCTGAACCGTCTTGCCTATCGGATTCATCTTAGCCTGGAACGGCATTTTCCCGAACAGCGCCTGTTCCTGAAATCCGACACCGAGACGCGCTTCATCCGCTTGCGTCCGTCGACCCAGATCATTGCACTTGCCGGGGGCGCGCTGGCGCTGGCCTGGACCATCGTTGCAACCGCGTTGATCATGATGGACTCGATCGGTGCCGGATCGGCGCGCGAACAGTCCGCCCGCCAGCAGGCGATGTACGAGGAACGGCTGAACACCCTGTCCGCCGACCGCGACCTGCGGGCCGAGGAAGCCGTCCGCGCGCAGGACCGCTTCAACATCGCGCTGGCCCAGGTCTCGGACATGCAGGAACGGCTTCTGGCCTCGGAAGACCGCCGGCGCGAGTTGGAGACCGGGATCGACGCGATCCAGGAAACGCTGCGCCGCACGATCAAGGAACGCGACGAGGCCCGGGCCGAGGCCGACCGCATGACGCTGGCGCTGAACGAACAATCCGGCGGCGCGACCGAGATGGGCCGCGCGCGCGACACCGTGGCCACGCTGGAATATCTGACCGGCGCGCTGGGCATGGCCGCCGAAGAGCGCAACGCCGAAATCGCCGAGGCCGAGGCCGCGCGCGCCGAGGTGCAGGCCATCGCCGACGCCAAGGCGGCGCTGGAAATGCGCAACGACGCGATCTTCACCAAGCTGGAAGAGGCGCTGACCATCTCGGTCGAGCCTTTGGACAACATGTTCCGCGAAGCGGGGATGGAGCCGGAGGATCTGCTGGACGCGGTGCGCGACGGCTATTCCGGCCAGGGCGGCCCGCTGACGCCGATCTCGTTCTCGACCTCGGGCGCGGCCCCTTCGGCCGAGGAATTGCGGGCGAACGCGATCCTGGGCAGCCTGGACCGGATGAACATGTACCGCATCGCGGCCTTCAAGCTGCCCTTCGCCATGCCGGTCAAGGACAGCTTCCGCTGGACCAGCGGCTTCGGCTATCGCCGCGACCCCAAGGGCGCCGGCAACCGGATGCACGAAGGCACCGACATGGCAGGCGCCTATGGCACCCCGATCTACGCCACCGCCGACGGGACCGTGGTCCATGCCGGCTGGGACAACGGCTATGGCCGTCTGGTGAAGATCCGCCACGACTTCGGCATCGAGACGCGCTATGCACATCTCAGTCAGGTGCGCGTCGAAGTGGGCCAAAGGGTCTCGCGCGGCGACCGGATCGGTGATATGGGCAACTCAGGCCGGTCCACCGGCACCCATCTGCATTACGAGGTCCGCCTTGGCGGATCCGCCGTGAACCCGATGACCTTCATAAAGGCAGCGAAGAATGTTTTCTAAGAGCCGCATCAACGAGCCGGGCCCCAAGGCCGAGGTCGAGAAGCCCAAAACCCCGGAGACCCCGATGACCAAGCCCAGCATGGAGTTCACCCCCTCGGCCCCGAAGGGCAAGGCTGCGGCCTCGGTCCTGTCGTCGGACCTGACGGTGGTGGGCAACCTGCGGACCACCGGCGACATCCAGGTCGAGGGCACCGTTGAAGGCGACATCCGCGCGCATCTTCTGACCGTCGGCGAAAGCGCCACCATCCGCGGCGAGATCGTGGCCGACGACATCGTCGTGAACGGCCGGGTGATCGGCCGCGTTCGCGGGTTGAAGGTGCGTCTGACCTCGACCGCGCGGGTCGAGGGCGACATCATCCACAAGACCATCGCGATCGAATCCGGTGCGCATTTCGAAGGCTCGGTCCAGCGTCAGGAAGACCCGCTGGCCAACGGTCGCCCGGCGCCCGCCCCCTCGATGCGGCTTGAGACGCCCGCCGCCGGCGACGCTGTCTAAGGTCCACCTGACATGACCATCGCGCGGGCATCGGGGCATCCCTCGGTGCCCGTTTCCTTTTGTGCCAAGGCCGACCGCCGCACTGTCCTGTGGGCGGCGATCCTTGCGTCGTCGATGGGGTTCATCGACAGTTCGGTCACCGCCATCGCCATGCCCGCGATGCGGACGGCGCTGGGGGCGACCCTGGCCCAGGCGCAGTGGATCAACGCCGCATACCTTCTGGCGCTGTCCGCCCTGGTCCTGGTGGGCGGGGCGGCGGGGGACCGGTTCGGGACGGCGCGGGTCTTTGTCATCGGCATCTGGGTCTTTGTCCTGGCCTCGCTGGCCTGTGCCGCAGCGCAGGACGCCGGCCAGATGATCGCGGCGCGCACGGTCAAGGGCATCGGGGCGGCGCTGATGGTGCCGGGGTCGATGGCCATGGTCTCGCGCGCCTATCCAAGGGCCGAGCGTGGCCGCGCGCTGGGGCTTTGGGCCGCCGCCTCGACCATGACGACGGCGCTGGGGCCGGTCTTGGGCGGTGCCCTTATCACCTGGGGCGGCGAGGCGGGCTGGCGGCTGATCTTTGCGCTGAACCTGCCCCTGGGCCTGCTGGCCGTCTGGCTGATCCGCGGCCGCACGCCGGGCGACCGGGGGCAGCCCGGCATCCGGGTCGATGCGCTGGGGGCGGTCCTGGCTTCGGCCGGGCTTGGGCTTTTGGCCTGGGCGCTGATCGCACCCGGTGCCTCGCTGGTGGTCTGGGCCGTGGCGGGGGCAACGCTGGCCGGCTTCCTTGCGTGGGAGCGGGTGGCCCCTGCCCCGATGCTGCGGCTGGGCCTGTTCCGCAACCGGACGCTTGCCGTGACCAACCTGGTGACGCTGGCCCTTTATTTCGCGCTGAACGGGGTGATGTTCTACCTGCCGATGACCGCCGTCTCGGCCTGGGGGGTCAGCGCGCTGGAGGTGACGGCCGCCTTTCTGCCGATCTCGCTGATGATCGCGGTGCTTTCGGCCCCGGCGGGGCGGCTGGCGGACCGTTGGGGGGCGGGGGTGTTGATGGCGGCGGGCTCGACCCTGGTGGCTTGCGCCTATGCCGGGCTGTGGCTGGCCGCGCCCGGCGGGCAATTCTGGGCACTGGTCGTGCCGCTGACCGCGCTTGCCGGTCTGGGCCTGGGGCTGGTGGTGGCGCCCCTGACGGCGGCGGCGATGCAGGGCGCCGAAGATGGCGAACAGGGCGCCGCCTCGGGCATCAACAACGCGGTGGCGCGGGTGGCGGGTCTGGTGGCGGTGGCGCTGCTGGGCCGGGTGGCGGCTTCGGCCTATGGTCCCGGCGCGCCGGGCTTCGGGGTCACAGGAACCGGGGCCGCGCATCTGGCGGCGACGGGTGCGGCCTTCGGCACGGTGGCGCTGGTCGCGAGCCTTGCGGCGGCGCTGGCTGCCCTGCTGGCACTGCTGGTCGCCCGACCTGTCAGGTGATCGCCCGGCGATACAGGTGCCAACTGGCGTGGCCGAACAGCGGCAGCACGACGAAAAGCCCCAGGAACCCCGGCAGCATCCCGGCGAACAGGCAAACCGCGATCAGCGCGCCCCAGCACAGCATCACCCGCGGATTGGCCTGCACCAGCGCGAAGCTGGTCAGCATAGCGGTCACGAAATCCACCTCGCGGTCCAGAAGCATCGGCAGGCTGACCACCGTCAGACTGAAAAGGAGCGTCGCAAAGATCGCCCCCACCGCTGTGCCAAAGGCCAGCATCGTCATCCCCTCGGGCGACAGGAACACCGCCAGCGAGGACGAGACATTGGTCATCGTCGCATTGCCCAGGAACAGGGCAAAGATCATGTGCGACAGGAAGTTCCAGAACAGGAAATAGACCACGATCACTGCCGCAATGGCCGGGATCTGCCGGTCCTTCTGGCGCAGGATCACCCCGAAAACCTCACCCGCGCGCAGGGCCTCACCGGTCTCCAGCCGCCGGGAGATCTCGTAGAAGCCGCAGGCGATGAACGGGCCAAGGATCGGGAACCCGGCGCTGGCCGGCAGGGTCCACCAGATCTGGCCCTTGGCCGTCATCGCCCACAGGATCAGCCAGCCGCCCAGAACATAGACCGCCGAAAAGACCAGCCCCAGCAGCGGCGCGCGTTTGAAGTCCTGCCAGCCAAGCGCAAGGCTGGTCCGCAGGTCCGAGATGTCGACCTCGTTGATTTGCGGGACGGATGGGGGATGTGCGACGCTCATGCCGCAATGTTACGCGCGGCGTGAAGCGGCAGGCAAGGATTTTGCTACCGGGTCTGAAAGACCAGAAGCCGCGCGCCCTCGTCGCCGTCGACCTGCAAGACGGCGATGCGGCCCTGCGGCAACCAGACCACGCTCGCACAGCAGCCGATGGGCAACGGGGCCTCGAACACCGGGGCCGTCGTGGCGGTGTCAAAGACCATCAGGCGGCTTTCGGTCGCCGTGGTGCGGATCGCCGCCAGCCGGGTGCCGTCCGGGGTGACGCGCGCGGCCGAGTAGTCATGCCCCATCCGGTCGGGGCCAAGGCGCTGGTCAAAGGCGATCTCGCCACCGTCTGCCGACCGCAAAAGCAGCCGCGACGGTGATCCGTCCGAGGCCCAGCTCGTCACCGCCTCAAGCGCGCTTTCGACATGCACATCCTCGGCCCCGACCGGGTCGATCTGGCGGGCCAGCCGGCGCTCCAGATAGGCGCCCAGCGTATCGACCGCGCCGGTGCCGGAGCGCGTCTCGGTCACCGTCAGCGCGCCATCCGCCGCCGATACCGCCAGATCAAAGCGGTAAAGCGTGCCGCGCAGCTCCTCCCCGTCAAAGGTCAGCACCCCCTGCCCCGCCAGCAGCGTGATGGCAGTGGCCAGGCTCATCTCCAGCGGCCAACCCTCGGGCCAGCTGGCTGGCAGCAGGCCCAAGGCAGCGCCATCGGGGGCAAAGAACTGCAGCCCCAACTCCGTGCCCCCGTGCCACAGCGACAGGGCATAGCCCCGGCCCCCCGCTGCCACCAACCCGACGTAAAGGTCGGCGTCCTTGGGCAGCCGCAGCGGGACCTCGCGCAGGAGTTGGCCGTCCGACAGCGAAACCTCGGCCGCAACAGGCCCCACCCCGCCATGCGCCAGAAAGGTCAGCCGATCCGGCGCTGTCAGGAGCGGAGAGCCGTCCAGAGGTGCCAGCCCCGGCAACAGGACTTCTACCGGGCAGGCAGCGGCACTGATTGCGCAGTCGTCGATCACAGGCTCATGCGCCAGGGCGGGCGAGGCAAGACAAAGGGCAATCAGGACCGGGCGCATCGGGGGCCTCATACGGAACGCCCAAGGCTAGCCGAACCGCAGGCCCCCGCCAGTGCGGAAAGCCCGACCGTCAGTCGACGTCGGCGAAATCGCCGCGCTTCTTGCCGCTGGCGTTCAGCGCCAACGTGGCGGCCATGAACCCGTCAAGATCGCCGTTCAGCACACCTTGCGTGTCCGACGTCTCGTAACCGGTGCGCAGGTCCTTCACCATCTGGTAGGGCTGCAGGACATAGGACCGGATCTGGTTGCCCCAGCCGGCATCGCCCTTGTTTTCGTGCGCTTCGTTGATCGAAGCGGTGCGGCGGTCCAGTTCCTGCTGGTAAAGCCGAGATTTCAGCGCCTTCATCGCGATGTCGCGGTTCTGGTGCTGGGATTTCAGCGACGAGGTCACCACGATCCCGGATGGAAAGTGGGTGATCCGCACGGCCGAGTCGGTCTTGTTGACGTGCTGGCCACCGGCGCCAGACGACCGGAAGGTGTCGATGCGGATGTCCTTGTCCTGAACTTCGATCTCGATGTTGTCGTCAACCACCGGATAGACCCAGACCGAGCAGAAGCTGGTATGCCGCCGCGCCGCGCTGTCATAGGGCGAGATGCGGACCAGACGATGCACCCCCGCCTCGGTCTTCAGCCAGCCATAGGCGTTCTTGCCACTGATCTTGTAGCTGGCCGACTTGATCCCTGCGCCGTCGCCTTCGCTTTCGGACTGCAGCTCAACGGTAAAGCCATGCGCCTCGGCCCAGCGGACGTACATCCGCGCCAGCATCGAGGCCCAGTCGCAGCTTTCCGTCCCGCCCGCACCGGCGTTGATTTCCAGGAAGGTGTCGTTCCCGTCCGCTTCGCCGTCCAGAAGCGCCTCAAGCTCTTTCGCCTCGGCCACCTTGACCAGATCGGACAGCGCCGCCTCGGCCTCGCGCACGATCTCGGTGTCACCCTCCATCTCGCCCAGCTCGATCAGCTCGACATTGTCCTTCAAGCCACCGGCCAGCATCTTGTAGCCGTTCACCGCATCCATCAGCGCCTGACGGTCGCGCATCAGCTTTTGCGCCTTGGCTGGGTCGTTCCACAGGTCCGGCGCCTCGATCATGGCGTCGAATTCTTCCAGCCGGTGCGGCGCGGTTTCCCAGTCCATCCGCTGGGCCAGCAGTTTCAGCGTCTTTTCGATCGCCTCGATATTGGCTTGGGTTTCGGCGCGCATGGGTCGGGTCCAGTCCTTGATCTTGGCCAGGGGTCATAAGGCTTTGACCGCGCCCCGGCAAGGGCGCGGCCGGATCGGCAGAGCAGGGTCAGTAAAGCCCGCCGGAAGAAACCGTGCCGAAATCGGCCTTCTTCGGAACGACGACTTGTTCACCTTCGGAATTGGTGATGGTGGTGCCGGCATCGCCGCCGCCTTCCCCCTCGCCATAGGCGAAAAGCGGCAGGTTCGACCCCATGGCAAAGCCGCCATCGACCATCGCGCCCAGGCCGAAGATCGGCTCTTCGCCTTCGCGGAAGTATTCGGCCACCACGTTGTCGCCCGTGGCATCCGGCGGCAGTTGCTGGCCAGAGAAGCGGTCGATCTTGATGAAATAGCCGCCTGGGGGCACGGCGAACTTGCCGCCGCCGTATTTCTTGATCGCATCTTCCATGAAGTCCTGGAAGACCGGAACGCACAGCGTGCCGCCATAGGCGCGTTCGCCCAGCGTGCGGGGCTGGTCATAGCCGATGTAGCAGCCCGCCACGATGTTCGAGGAGTAGCCGACAAACCACACGTCCTTGGCGTCGTTCGTGGTCCCGGTCTTGCCCGCAATCGGCACCGGCAGATCCAGACGGCTGGCAGATCCGCGCGACACCACGCCCTCCATCATGCTGGTCAGCTGATAGGCGGTGATCGCGTTCATCACCCGCTCGCGGTTCGAGGTGATGCGCACCCCCTGCCCCGGCGCAAGGTCGGTGGCTAAGCAATCCTCGCACACCCGCTGGTCGTGGCGATAGATCGTGCGGCCATAGCGGTCCTGCACGCGGTCGACCAACGTCGGCTCTACCCGCTCGCCGCCGTTGGCGAACATGGCATAGGCGGCGACCATCTTGAACAGCGTCGTCTCCTGCGCGCCAAGCGAGTTGGCCAGAAACGGCCCCATCCGGTCATAGACCCCGAAGCGTTCGGCATAGCCGGCGACAGTCTGCATCCCGATTTCCTGCGCGATACGGATCGTCATCAGGTTCCGGCTTTGCTCGATGCCCGTGCGCAGGGGCGTCGGCCCGTAGAACTTGTTCGACGCGTTCTTCGGCGTCCAAAGGCCCTGCGGCGTCTCGATCTCAATGGGCGCGTCGACGACGATGGTGGCGGGGGTGAACCCGCTGTCCAGCGCGGCAGCATAGACGAAGGGCTTGAAGCTGGACCCGGGCTGGCGCGTCGCCTGTGTGGTGCGGTTAAAGACCGAATCCTGATAGCTGAACCCGCCCTGCATCGCCAGGACGCGGCCGGTGTTCACGTCCATCGCCATGAAGGCGCCCTGAACTTCCGGGATCTGCCGCAGCGACCAGCGGTTGAACGTGCCGTCGTCGTTCGTCACCGCCCGCACCAGCACCACATCGCCGACCGAGACGAGGTCACCCGCCACCTTCGCGCGCGGACCCCGCTCCCCGCCTTCCAGCAGTTTGCGGGCCCAGGTCACGTCCTCGGCCGGGATGAAATGGCCATCCTCATCCTCGGCAACGCCCTCGATGCCGATGCGGGCGGCGGTATCGCCGACCTCCAGCACCACGGCCGGGAACCAGGCGGGAATGTCGCGCGGCACTTCCAACGCGGCCAAGGCGGCGCGCCAGGTTTCCTCGGACCCCAGTTGATCGGACGGGATCACCTTGCCGGTCCCGCGCCACAGGCCCTGGTTTCGGTCGAACTCCTCCAGCCCGGCGCGCAGGGCAGCGGCGGCATCGGCCTGCAGGTCGGGGTCCACCGTCGCGCGGATCGTCAACCCGCCCGAGAAGAACTCTTCCTCGCCGAAGGTGCCCGAAAGCTGGCGGCGGATTTCGTCGGTGAAGTAATCGCGCGGCGGCAGGCTTTCGCGGAACGCCTCGAAATCGCCGCCCTGCACGGTTTCCAGCGGAGCCGCAGCCGCCGCATCATGCGTCGCCTGGTCGATATAGCCGTTGTCCAGCATCTCGCCCAGAACGTAGTTCCGGCGCGCGACGGCGTCGTCCTTCTGGCGCACCGGATGCAGGTTGCCCGGCCGCTGCGCCAGCGCGGCCAGATAGGCCACCTCGGCCGCCGAAAGCTCGGACAGGGTCTTGTTGTAATAGGTCTGCGCCGCCGCCGCGACACCATAGGAGTTTTGACCGAGGAAGATCTCGTTCAGATACAGCTCCAGGATCTTTTCCTTCGACATCGCGCCTTCGACGCGGGCGGCCAGGATGATCTCCTTGATCTTGCGCTCGGCGGTCCGGTCCGAGGACAGAAGGAAATTCTTCATCACCTGCTGGGTGATGGTCGAGGCCCCCCGCACCCGCTCGCCGCGGGTTTGCACGGCCTCGACCAGGGCCGCGACCATGCCGCGGGTGTCATAGCCGTGGTGGGTGTAGAAATTCTTGTCCTCGGCGCTGATGAAGGCCTGCTTCACCAGGTCGGGAATATCCTCGGCCGGGACGAACAGCCGCCGCTCGCGGGCGAATTCGTCGATGATCTCACCCTCGCCCGAGTAGATCCGGCTGATCGTGGCGGGGGTGTATTGCGACAGGGCCTCATAGCTGGGCAGGTCGCGGGAATACATGTAGAAGATGCCGCCGACCGTCAGCGCGGCAAAGACCATGCCCAGGGTCAGCGCGGTGAAGATGCCGCCCAGTACATTGCCGACGAAACGAAGCACCCGCCACTCCCCTTGATTGCCCGGCCTGCACTATACCAGACGCGGCCCGGCGTCAAAACCTTGGGCGGTCACTTTTGCGGGCGGTGGCGGGGAATTGCGCCACGGTCAGGGTTGGGCCGCGCCGCGCAGGGCGGCGTCCTCGTCCGCCCAGGCCAGAAGCGCCTGCCGCAGCGCCTCGGCCATCCGGGCGCGCCAGGCCGGATCAGTCAGCCGGGCAAAGTCGCGCTCGGAGGACAGGAACCCCACCTCCAGCAGGATCGAGGGGATGTCGGGCGATTTCAGCACCGAAAACCCACCCGATTGCAGCGGGTTGCGGTGCATCCGAATGTCCGCGCCCTTGATCGCGGCCACCATCGCCTGCGCCAGCCGGTCGGTGCGCGGCCGGGTCTCGGTCCGGGCCATGTCCATCAAGACCTGCGCCACCACGTCGTCCTGATCGCTCAGGTCCACGCCGGCCAGCAGGTCGTCGCGGTCATGGCGTTCGGCCAGGGCGGCGCTGGCGGCGTCGGTCGCGTCCTCGGCCAACGTATAGACCGTTGCCCCCTGTGCCTCGCCCTCGGCCAGGGCGTCGGCGTGCAGCGACAGGAAGAGGTCGGCCTCGGCGCTGCGGGCGATCGAGGTGCGGGTCTCCAGCGGCACGAACACGTCCTCCTCGCGCGTCATCACCACGCTGAAACGGCCGTCGCGCAAGAGGACCTCTTTCAACTCGCGCGCGAAGGTCAGCATCAGGTCGGCCTCGGTCTGGCCCTCCCGTTCCGCGCCCGGGTCGATGCCGCCGTGGCCGGGGTCCAGAACCACGGTAATCGGCCCCCCTCCCTGCGGCAACAGCACCGGAAGCTCGGCCGGGTCGGGCGCGGCCCATTCCGGCAGGTCGGGACGCGCGGCCTCGGCCGCGAAGCTGGCCGGATCGGTCGGGACCAGGGCCAGCCGGATCGCCGTGCCAGAGGGGTCGGTCACCATCTCGGCCGCCGTCAGCCGGTGCGGGCCGGCCAGTTCCACCACCAGCCGCGACCAGCCGGGACGGAAACTGCCCGCCCGCAGAGCGGTGATCGCCGGCGGCACCTCCAGCCCGGCGCTGCCGGTCCAGTCGATCTCGCGCGCGTCCAGGATCAGGCGGGGCGGCGCGTCCAGAAAGCGGATGCGCCAGGGCGCGGGCTGCGAGATCGCCAGGTCCAACGCCAGCCCCTCGCCCGTCGCCGTGACCGAGGATGCCGCCGCATCCAGCCGGGCCAAAGCCGACAGCTCCTGCGCGGGGGCCGGGACGGCAAGGACAATCAGCAGGGACAGGATCAGCGCACGCATGGCGCGTTCATGCCCCTTGCCCGGGGAAAAGTAAATTCGGCCACGGCAGAAAGCCGCGAAGATCACAAACGGGCGACGATGGGAGACCCGCCTTGATCTTCGCCGCGCGCGCGCCCATCCTGCGCGCCGCCGCCGCATCGGTGCGACCGGCCTCAGATGGAGACCACGGATGCCCCCGATGCGCCGCCTTGCCGCCGCCGCCCTGGCCGCAGGCCTGATGACCCTGCCCGCCCAGGCCGAGATGACCCCGGAAGAGCGCGCCGCCTTCCGCGAGGAGGTCCGCGCCTATCTTCTGGAGAACCCCGAGGTTCTGATCGAGGCGATGGACATCCTGCAATCGCGTGAGGATCAGGCCGCCGCTAACCGTGACCTCCAGATGCTTGCCGAGAACGCCCAGGTGATCTTCGAAAGCCCCGACGACTGGGTCGGCGGCAACCCCGAGGGCGACATCGTCCTGGTCGAATTCATGGACTATCGCTGCGGCTATTGCCGCAAGGCCTATACCGAGGTCGAGGAACTGGTGAAATCCGACGGCAACATCCGCTTTGTGGTGAAGGAGTTCCCGATCCTCGGCGAGGCTTCGCTGCTTTCGTCCCAGTTTGCCATCGCGGTGCGGCAGTTGCACGGGGATGCGGCCTATAAATCGGCGCACGACGCGCTGATCGCGCTGCGGGGCGAGCCGACGGTCGACACCCTGGGCCGGCTGGCCACCGATCTGGGGTTCGAGGCGCAGCCGATCCTGGACCGGATGGATGCGCCCGAGGTCATGTCGGTGATCCAGGCCAACCATGCGCTGGCCGACAAGATGGAAATCTCGGGCACCCCGACCTTTGTCCTGAAGTCGATGATGCTGCGCGGTTATGTCCCGCTGGAAGCAATGCGCGAAATCGTGGCCGAGGTCCGGGCCGAGGGCTGACCCCGACCCGCCTCGGGGCCGGGGCCTGCGCGTCAGGTTTCGGCAAAGCCAGGCTCGGGGCGCAGCAGGTGCAGCGCCCAAAGCCCGCCCCCCAGCGCAACCAAAGCGCCGCCCACGACCGCGAAAGTCCCCGCCAGGCCGAAGGCCGCCACCAGCGGCGCCGACACCAGCGGCGAGGCAAACTGCCCCAGGAAGAACGCCGTCGTAAGCAGGCCCGAGGCGCGACCCCGCATCGTGGCCGGCACCCGCGCCATGAACCAGGTCGTGTAATTCGGCATCGAGATCCCCATGCCCAGCCCGGCGATCATCGACCCCGCCAGCACGCCATGCCAATCGCTTGCCATGGCATGGGCGACGAACCCCGCCCCGATCAGCACGAAAGACAGCCCGAAGATCGTCATCGCCGACAACCGCGCCCGGATGCGGCCATACATCAGCGATACCGGGGCCGAGACGGTGACCAGCGCCGCCATCAGCGCGCCAACCACCAGCGGGCTGGTGGTCCCCAGCGCCTCCAGGTGAAACGGCAGCCGGGTTGGCGTGATGTAGAACGCGGCCTGGAACAGGAACGCCAGCGGCGCGATGAAGGCAAAGGCGGCCCAGGGAAATCGCTCCGCCGTGCTTTGCGCCGGTTTCGGATGGTCACGCTCGGCCGCGATGCGGCGGGCATGGGGGCCAAGCGCGGCGAAGGCCAGGAAGGCAATCGGCAGGATCAGCGCATAGACGGCAAAAGCCCCGCGCCAGTGGTAGCTGGCCAGAAGCCCGCCCAAAAGCATGAACACGATCCCCGCCCCCGAAATCGCCGCCCCCTGCATCCCCAGAAACCGCGCCCGCGCCGGCCCCTGCCACAGGTCGCTGGCCCAGGTCATCCCCAGGTTCATCGTCCCCGCAACGCCCAGCCCCAGCGCAAGCCGGCCCACCAGCATCGCCCACAGGCTCTCTGCCCACAGCCCGGATGTGCCCCCGACCGCGTAAAGGACTGCCGTCAGCAGCAACAGCTTCTGCCGGTCCCAGCGGTCGATCAGCACCCCCATCAGCCCCGCGCTCAGCACGATGGCCAGCGAGGGCAGCGTCACGATCAGCCCGGCCAGCGTGTCGATATGCGGCACGTCGGCATAATGCGCACGCAAGCCCGGCAGCGACGAGGCGACCGTGGCATTCGCCATGATCGTCATCGATGCCAGGCCCAACACAGCCCATGTTACCGCCCGCGTCGGCGGCTTGTCCTCAATCCGGTCCATCCGAAAGTCCTTGATCTGCTCTTGCGCATCATGCCGAAATCCACAATCCTGCACCAGACCGTCATTCCTGCAAGGTGTGTCCACATTAATGGATAATGACCTCGACCTTTCCGCCCTCCGCGGCTTTCGCGCTGTTCTGCGCGAAGGCTCGTTCTCGGCTGCGGCCCTGGCGCTGCGTGTGCCGAAATCGACGCTGTCGAAACGCGTGGCCGACCTTGAGGCCGACCTGGGGGTGCGGCTGATCGAACGCTCCACCCGCACCCTGCGCCCGACGCAAGAGGGTGAGGTTCTGGCCGCCCGCGCCGACCGCCTGCTGGGCGAGGCCGAGGATATCCGCCGCGCCCTGGGCGAATCCGGCGGCACCCCGCGCGGTCATCTGCGACTGGCGGTGCCGCAGGTGATCGGCAACCTGTTGCTTGGTCCCATCGCCGCCAGCTTCCGCCGGCTGCATCCCGAGGTGACGCTGGAGATCCACTTCCTTGACCGCACGCCCGACCTTCTGGAAGAAGGCTTCGACGGCTGCATCCGCTTTGGCCCGCTGGAAGATTCCAGCCAGGTTGCCCGGCGCTTGCTGCATGGGCAGGCGATGCTGGTGGCCGCGCCCAGCCTGCCCGACCTTGCAACCCTTCACCACCCGACCGACCTGCTGCGCTTTCCGCTGGTGGGGCTGGCGATGATCTGGTCCGGCGGGCTGCCGCTGCAGAACGGCGCCGAGGAGGTCACCCTGCCCTATGCCCCGCCGCTGCGGCTGGGGTCACACCTGGCCGTGCGCGATGCCGTCGTGGCCGGGGCCGGGATCGCCGCCCTGCCAGGTCTCATCGCCCGGGCCGAAATCGCCGAGGGTCGCCTGGTCCGCGTCCTGCCGGACTGGTCGACGCCCCGCAAGGCGATCTACTTCGTCTATCCCTCCGCGCAATCCGTGACTGCCCGCCTGCGCGCCTTCATCGATCACCTGGCGCAAGAGCTGGGCGAGGATTAGGCCCGGCCTCCGCTCGTCGATGACTTCGTCACTCCTCGCTGCCCCTCCGACGAGAAGACGAAGTCGCACGAGGAGGGTCCGGTCACTCCGCCGCCAACTTCTCGGCCGCCTCGATCTCGGCCGCCTTCTTCTCGACCAGTTCGACGATATGCTCGACCATCCGGTCATTGGCCAAGGTGTGATCCTGCTTGCCCGCAAGGTAGACCATCCCCTTGCCCGCCCCACCGCCGGTAAAGCCGATGTCGGTCATCAGCGCCTCGCCCGGGCCGTTCACCACGCAGCCGATGATGCTCAGGCTCATGCTGGTGGTGATATGGGCCAGCCGCTCTTCCAGCGCCGAGACGGTCTTGATCACGTCGAACCCCTGCCGCGCGCAGGACGGGCACGAGATGATCGTCACCCCCCGGTGCCGCAGACCCAGCGACTTCAGGATCTCGAAGCCGACCTTGACCTCTTCCACCGGATCGGCGGACAGGCTGACCCGGATCGTGTCGCCGATCCCGGCCCAAAGCAGGTTGCCCAGCCCGACAGCCGACTTCACCGTGCCCGAGACCAGGCCCCCCGCCTCGGTGATCCCCAGATGGATCGGCGCGTCGGTGGCATCGGCAAGCTGCTGATAGGCCGCCGCCGCCAGAAACACATCCGAGGCCTTCACGCTGATCTTGAACTCGTGAAAATCGTTGTCCTGCAACAGCTTGATATGATCCAGACCGGATTCGACCATGGCATCCGGGCAAGGTTCGCCATACTTCTCCAAGAGGTGCCGCTCCAGCGACCCGGCATTCACCCCGATGCGGATGCTGCAGCCGTGGTCCTTCGCCGCACGCACCACCTCGGCCACGCGGCGGGCGTCGCCGATGTTGCCGGGGTTGATCCGCAGGCAGGCAGCCCCCGCCTCGGCCGCCTCGATGGCGCGCTTGTAGTGGAAATGGATGTCCGCGACGATCGGCACCGGGCTTTCCGCCACGATTTCCTTCAGCGCGCGGGTCGAGTCCTCATCCGGGGTCGAGACGCGGACGATATCCGCACCCGCCACTGCGCAACGCTGGATCTGCTCGATCGTCCCGGCGACATCCGTCGTCAGCGTGTTGGTCATCGTCTGCACGCTGATCGGCGCATCGCCGCCCACCAGCACCTTGCCCACCCGGATCTGCCGCGAGGGCCGGCGCTGGATGTTGCGCCAGGGGCGGATGGGATTGTGGGTCATGGGTCAGGCTCCGCTGCGATGCTGCGGTGAAGGATAGGCGCAGCCGCGCCCGGCGGCAACGGGGCGCGCACTATTCGGTGACGGGTTCGGTCGGGGCCAGCCCGGTCGCATCCGCCGTGGCGAACTTGGCCAGGTCGGGGTCCTGCGTCAGGTCGGCGGTGGCAAAGCTTTCCACCAGCGCCTCGGGCGACAGGGCGATGTTCTTCACCACATTCGCGCCAGGGGCAGCGGGGCCGACCATCTGGCCAGCGACCAGGAAATAGACCGCGCCCGAATTGCCGGTGCGGAACACCGCAGGCTCTTCCAGCGGCGGAACGGTATACCGCTCGCCGGCATCCAGGATCTTTTCGAACAGGACCGTGCCGTCCGCCGCATTGACCATGACCCAGGCCGGACGCACCGCCAGCACCTCGACGCCCTGCTGCGCCTCGGCCACGACCTGCACCTCTTCGCCAAGCGCCTGCTCCAGCGCCAGTTCGACCGGAGTGCCCGAGGGCGCGCCGGCCAGAACCCCGGTTTCACGCGGGTCAATCGCCGCAATCGGCCCATCGCGCGAGGTCAGAACCGGCACGTCCAGCGCCTGCGGCCGGTACAACCGATCCATCACATCCGAGCCGTCCGCCGTTTCAGCGCCCGCGCCGGTTTCGCCCGGCCGCGTCGCCACCAGTGCCGAGGCAGAGGTTCCGGCCTCGGACAGCGGATCGATCTGCGCCACCACGCTGGGCGGCTCATCGACCGGGGCCAGTTGCACGCGCTGCACTTCCTGCAGCACCGACCAGCCGCCATAGCCGATGGCCCCGATCAGCGCGACCAGCACGGCGATGGACCCGATGGCACCGGGTTCGACCTGCGCCCAGATCGCCTCGCCGCGCGGGATGAAGCTGGCGTTGGGATTGCCCAGCGGGTCGGAAAATTCGGATCGGGCGCGGGCCTTCACGACATGCTGGGCCGAGGCCCCCGAGGACAGCCCATGCGACACGGCATAGCCCGCCTCGCCGCAGAAGCGTTCGAAGGCCCATTCCGGGTCCATGCCCAGATAGCGCGCATAGGAACGGACATAGCCGGCCACGAAGCCCGGGGTCTCGAATGCCGAAAGATCGGCATTCTCGATGGCGGCGATATAGGTGGCCTTGATCTTCAACTCGCGCTGGACATCCAGCAACGACTTGCCAAGCGTGGCGCGTTCGCCCCGCATCAGATCGCCAAGACGCAACTCGAAGTCGTCAAAGCCCTTTGGCTTGTCCTCTTCGGTTGTCGAAGGTTTCGACCTCCAACCGATCATTCTGCGCCCTGTCCCCTTCGGTGCGTCCCTACGGTGTAGCCGCCCCACCGTGCGACTCACTCACTTTTCGTATTGGCGAAACGGTAGCATAGGACAAGGGCTTTTGCACACGCAGTATGCCCTATGCGACGGCCTCGGCGCGATTCAGCGCACAGTGGCTCCACAAGCCGTCCATCGCCCGGACCAGCCGGTCGATCTGGTCCGGCCCATGCACTGGCGAGGGGGTGAAGCGCAGCCGTTCCGTGCCGCGCGGGACGGTGGGATAGTTGATCGGCTGCACATAGATGCCATGGTTTTCCAGCAGCATGTCCGAGATCAGCTTGCAATGGACGGGGTCGCCGACATGAACCGGCACAATATGTGTGCCGTGGTCGATGATCGGCAGGCCCATCGCCTTCAACCGGGCCTTCAGGATCCGCGCCTGGGTCTGGTGCTTGTCACGCAAGGCGCGCCCGCCCTCGCCCTTCAGGAAGCGGACCGAGGCCGCCGCACCGGCCGCCACGGCCGGCGGCAGGCTGGTGGTGAAGATGAAGCCCGGCGCATAGGACCGGACGGCGTCCACCATCTTCGCACTTGCAGCAATATAGCCGCCAAAGACGCCATAGGCCTTGGCCAGCGTGCCGTTGATGATGTCGATCCGGTGCATCTGGCCGTCGCGTTCCGCAACCCCTGCCCCGCGCGGGCCATACATGCCGACGGCATGGACCTCGTCTATATAGGTCAGCGCGCCGAATTCCTCGGCCAGATCGCAGATTTCCGCGATGGGACCAAAGTCGCCATCCATCGAGTAGATCGATTCGAAGGCGATCAGCTTCGGCGCCGCCGGATCGTCCTTGGCCAGCAACGCGCGCAGGTGCGCCACATCGTTGTGCCGGAAGATGCGCTTTTCCCCCGCGCCGCGGCGGATGCCCTCGATCATCGAGTTGTGGTTCAGCGCGTCGGAATAGATGATCAGCCCCGGAAAGATCGCCCGCAGCGTCGAGAGCGTGGCGTCATTGGCGACATAGGCGCTGGTAAAGACCAGCGCGGCCTCTTTGCCATGCAGGTCGGCCAGTTCCGCCTCCAGCCGCTTGTGCCAGACCGTGGTGCCGCTGATGTTGCGCGTCCCGCCCGACCCCGCCCCGGTCGCGTCCAGCGCCTGGTGCATCGCCGCCAGAACCTCGGGGTGCTGGCCCATGCCCAGATAATCATTGCCGCACCAGACGGTGATGTCCTTCTGGCTGCCGTCGGGCCGCGTCCAGACCGCATGGGGGAAATGGCCCTGCTTGCGCTCGATGTCGATGAAGGTGCGGTAGCGGCCTTCGTCGTGCAGGCGTTGCAGGCTGGCCTCGATGGCGGTGCTGTAATCCATGGCGTCCTCGGTCCGGTTTGCGACAGGCTGCCAGCCCGCCTGCAATCGTGCCTTGATTTCGGTCAAGCCCGTGCCCGGGCCAAGGGGGCGAATTGTCGCCCCGGCCCCTGTCTTAACGCAGGCCGCCCGCTCTGGACAGTCCCCCGCCGCCTGATAGGCTGCACTTTGATCACATTTCCCGGAGCCCCCCGATGACCCTTGATGCCGTGCTTGCCCGCATCGACGACACCCTGCCCCAGGCGCTGGACCGGCTGATGGAGCTGTTGCGCATCCCCTCGATCTCGACCGACCCGGCCTACAAGTCCGACTGTGCCCGGGCGGCCGACTGGCTGGTCAACGACCTGGAAACGCTGGGTTTTCAGGCCCGCGCCGCCGCGACACCCGGTCATCCGATGGTCGTGGGCCACGGTGGCGAAGGCGCGCGCCATATCCTCTTTTACGGCCACTACGACGTGCAGCCGGTCGATCCCCTGGACCTTTGGGACCGCCCGCCCTTCGACCCGCAGGTGCAGGACACCGCCAAGGGCCGGGTCATCCGCGGCCGTGGGTCTTCCGACGACAAGGGCCAGCTGATGACCTTTCTTGAGGCCTGCCGGGCCTGGAAGGCTGTCCACGGCAAACTGCCCGGAAAGCTGACGATCTTTCTGGAGGGAGAGGAGGAATCAGGCTCGCCCTCGCTGATTCCCTTCCTGGAAGCGAACCGCGCCGAACTGGCCTGCGACCTGGCGCTGATCTGCGACACCGGGCTTTATGACGAAAAGACCCCGGCGATCACCACCATGCTGCGGGGCTTGGCGAAGTCGGAATTCACCATCCGCGCCGCCAACCGCGACCTCCATTCCGGCATGTATGGCGGCCTCGCGCGCAACCCCTTGCATGTGATGGCCAAGCTCTTGGCCGCCCTGCATGACGACACCGGCCGCGTGCAGGTGCCGGGCTTCTACGACGATGTGGCCGAACTGCCCGACACCTTGCGCCAACAGTGGCAGGCGCTGGCCTTCGACCATGCCGCCTTCCTGGGCGATGTGGGCCTGTCGATCCCCGCCGGCGAGCAGGACCGCACGCCCCTGGAAATGATCTGGTCCCGCCCCACGGCCGAGGTGAACGGCACCTGGGGCGGCTACAACGGCGCGGGCTTCAAGACCGTCCTGCCCTCCGAGGCCCATGCCAAGGTCAGCTTCCGCCTGGTCTCGCAGCAGGACCCCGCCAAGATCCTGCACGCCTTCCGCGCCTGGGCGGCAGCCCAGATCCCCGCCGATTGCGAGATCGTCTGGCACGACGGCATCGACGGCGCGCCGGCCAGCGTCATGGAAATCGGCGACCCCGCCTTCGAGGCCAGCCGTCAGGCCCTGACCGACGAATGGGGCAAGGCCGCGGCCTTCATCGGCTCGGGCGGGTCGATCCCGGTCGCGGGTTATTTCAAGACGATCCTTGACATGGATGCGATGCTGGTCGGCTTCGGCAAGGACGACGACAACATCCACTCACCGAACGAAAAGTATGATGTGGAAAGCTTCCACAAGGGCATCCGCTCCTGGGCCCGCATCCTGGCGCGGATCGCGTGATGGTTGAGGTTCGCGACGCAACCCATTCGGATGAAAGCGATTTCCGCCGACTTTGGCAGGGGTTCTGCGACGGATACGGCCTGACCCTACCCGCCGAGGTCACCGATTTCACCTGGGTCCGCCTGATGGACCCGGCCAACCCCCTGACCGCGCGGCTGGCCTGGCTGAACGGCCGGCCGCAGGGCTTTGCCATCCACCAGCACCACCCCTCGACCTGGGTCCTGGGCGATGACGGCTATCTGGAAGACCTTTACGTCGCGCCCGAAGCCCGCGGTCAGGGCCTTGGCCGCGCGCTGATCGAGGATCTGGTTGCGATCGGCCGCAGCAACGGCTGGCGCCGCCTCTACTGGTTGACCGAGATCGAGAACGCTACCGCACGCCGCCTTTATGACCAGTTCTGCGACAATGACGGCCACATCCGCTATCGCATGACGCTTTAGCGGGATCGCGTGGCGGCCATGCGACCCAGCTTGGCCGCCAACAGCAGCCAGGGCGCGCCATGCATCAACAGGTCGAAGATATCGACCGGCTGCACCAGCTGTCCCGCAACCAGCAGCTTCAGCTTTTCCCAGAGATGCGGCTCGGGCACGAAAGGGGCAAGGCCCAGCGTCAGCGCGGCGATCAGCAGGATCGACAGCGGAATCTTGTCCAAAAGCGCCATGTACGGTCCCCCGCGCGGATGGCCCGCGCCAATGGCCGGACCCATAGCCGCACCGCTGCGCCCCGGCAAGCCGGCTAGCCGCAGCGCGCCCAGGTGACTTCGCCCCCATCCGGGTAGACCAGGCGCAGGCTTTGCCCATCCCCCGCCAGCGTCATCACCGCCGACTCGGCCCAACTCCCGCCGCCGCCGCTGACGATCAGCGACACTTCCACCGTGTTCGGGTCGCCGGGCACCTCGATCAGGTCCGTCACCTCCATCGCCCCGTCGCCGCCCAGGATCGTGTCGCCCGCCACCTGCACCACCAGCGCCGAGTCGCAGGGAATCCCCTCGGGCGCATAGGTTCCGTCGAACTGGGGCGGCAGGCTGACGCCCCCGGCGAGAGCGGGTCCTGCGGCAAGGCCGAGGAGGGTGGCAAGAGACAGGCGCAGCATGTGTGACCTCGTGGCGATGGATGAACGCCTTGAAAGCACAATCACCCCGCGTCAGCGAGGCTGGAAACCATGACCATATCGGGACTTGGGGGGGGGAAGTGGCGCGGTGGACGGGGCTCGAACCCGCGACCCCCGGCGTGACAGGCCGGTACTCTAACCAACTGAGCTACCACCGCGCGATGGGGGCGGGATAGTGCGTCGCGCCCGGGGCGTCAAGCCGGAAACCGCAGCCCGGGCCGGCGTTTCCGTCGCCCTCAAAAGATAGGCGTCAAGATATGCTCTGCCCGCCGCCCGCGCGCCACACCGGAACTCCCGTAGGGTGCGTGATTTCACGCACCTCCTGCCGGCCAATCGCGCAGCGATTGCGTCACGCGTGCCCGGGCGCCGCAGGACCACCAGGAAACCCTGTGCGGTGATCCGCTGAAAACCAAGCGCCCCGCTGCACCGCCCCCGCCGCAAACACGCTTAACGCTTCCTGAACGCCCACGGGCAAACCCTTGAAACCAAAGCAGTTCGGGACGTGTCCAGCGTGGACACATCCCGAACAACTGCATCAGGGGGAAGGATGGCGCGGTGGACGGGGCTCGAACCCGCGACCCCCGGCGTGACAGGCCGGTACTCTAACCAACTGAGCTACCACCGCGCGATCTTTCGTCCGGTTTCCCGAACGTGGGGGCGTGATACTGAACAGCTTTGCCGCCGTCAATGGCCCCCGATGCGAAATTTCACCGCTCCGGCGCGGGGATGAATTCGCCGTCGTCCGAGGGCGGCAGGCGGAAGCGACCGTGCTGCCAGTCCCCGGCCCGCCAGGCCTCGCGCGCGGCGTCGATCTTCTCGCGCGAGGAGGCGACGAAGTTCCACCAGATGAAGCGCGGCCCATCCATCGTGGCCCCGCCCAGCAGCATCAGCCGCGCCCCCCGGTCACCCGCGCGGACCGAGACCCGGTCGCCGGGGCGGAAAACCAGCATCCGGCCGGCCTCGAAAACCTGCCCGGCACAGGTGACGTCGCCGTCCAGCACATAGACCCCGCGATCCTCGTGATCGTCGGGCAAGGGAATCGCCGCACCGGGGGCAAGGCGGGCATCGGCGTAAAAGACCTCGGAGGGCATGGCCAGCGGCACCTCCTCGCCCCAGGCGTGACCCAGGATCAGGCGGACCTCTTTCCCCTCGCCCTGCAGCTCGGGCAGCGCCTCGCGGCCAAGATGCAGAAAGCCGGCCTGGTCCTCCTCGCGATCTTTCGGCAGGGCAAGCCAGGTCTGCAGGCCGAACATCGACAAGGGCGCCTGCCGGGCGGGACCATCGGTCCGCTCGGAGTGGGTGATCCCCTGCCCCGCCAGCATCCAGTTCACGGCCCCAGGCTCGATCCACTGGTCGGTGCCCAAGGAATCGCGGTGGTGCAGTCGGCCCCTCATCAGATAGGTCACCGTGCCCAGACCGATATGTGGATGCGGGCGCACGTCGATGCCTTGGCCGGTCAGGAACTCGGCCGGGCCCATCTGATCGAAGAAGATGAAGGGCCCGACCATCTGCCGCTGGGCCGAAGGCAGCGCGCGGCGCACCTCGAAACCGCCAAGGTCGCGGGCGCGGGGGACGATGACGGTCTCGATCGAATCGACCTGGTCACCGATCGGGATGGATGCGTCGAGCAGCGGGTTCCACATGGCGATCTCCTTTGACGGAAAGGTAGGGTCCGGGGGCGCGAAGTGCATCCCGGCCAGGCGCGCGGGGGCTGTGCGGGGGTGAACAGCGGCGGGACGGTGGGCAGATTGCCCACCCTACTCCCGCGCGGCGCGTCAGGTGCGGGAAAGGGTGTAGGGTGGGCGATCCGCCCACCCTGTTTACTGCGGGCGGCGGGCGGTCAGTTCGACCCGCACCACCACCGGAAACCCGACCGAGGCCTCGTCGCCATAGCTTTGCCCGATCCCGAACTCGCGCCGGTCCAGCGTGGTCTCGCCGCGCATCACCGCGACGTCGCCGTCCAGGGTAAGCGTGAAGGGCAGCCGCACCGGCCGCTCGACGCCGCGCAAGGTAAGGGTGCCGTCAGCGACATAGCCTTCGCCCTCGGCCAGAAGGGGCGCACGAAAGACCGCGGTGGGATGGTTCGCCACATCGAAGAACTCAGGCTCCAGCGCCTGTTTCGTCACGCTGCCGAGCGTCAGGCTGGCCAGGTCCACGGTCACGGTCACCTCACCATATGCGCCACCCGTCGCGGCCTCGTCAAAGCGGATGTCGGCAATGAAACCCGCGAAACTGCCGGAAACCTCGGCCCCCATCTGGCGCACGCCGATGGCCAGCGTTCCGGCCTCGACCGTCCAGGCCCCGGCCTCGGCCGCAGCGGGTTCGGCCGGGAGCGCCACGGCGGCAAGGGTTTGCGTCTGCGGCACCAGCAGCGCCGCGATCCCGGCACCGGCGGTATAGACCACCAGCGCCAGCGCCAGCGGGGCCAGACGACGTTTGCCCGCCACAGGCTGATCGGGCGCAGCCACCCCGCGCAGCATCCGGCGCAGCGTGGCGTCGCGGTCGATGAAGTGGTGCTTCAAGGCCCCCGCGATGTGCAGAAGGATCGCCGCGGCCATCACCTTGGTGAAGACCCAGTGCACCGCCCCCGCCACCTGGGCCACCGCCTCGGACTGCGGGACAAAGGGCAGACCCTGACCAAAGGGCCAGAGAATCGGCGCAAATCCGGTCACGGCGGCATGATGCACCCAGCCCGACAGCGGCACGACCACCAGCGAAATATAGAGCAGCCAATGCACCATCCCGGCCAGCGTCAGCTCTCCCCGGCGTTCGGGGTGCAGCGGCGCGGGATGACGCTCGACCAGCGCCCAAAGGATGCGCGCGGCCCCCAAAAGGAAGGCCGCCACCCCCAGCGTCTTGTGGACCGAGAAGAGCTGCGCCTTCAGCGCCAGCGCCTCGGCCGTGTCATAGGGCAGCTGGTTGGCGATCACCCCAAGTGGGATTGCGGTCAGGATCAACAGCGCCGTCAGCCAGTGAAAGGCGCGGGTGACGGTGCCGAAACTTTGGGCCGTGTTGCGGGCGGGCATGGGGACCTCTGGCATTGGTTACTGCCAGACCATAGCAGAGAACACCCGCCCCCGGGCAGCGCGGGCTTCGCACAGGCCCTGTGCGGCGGGCGATTGCGCAAGGGCGGCGGGCGCGGTATCCCGGACCGCAATTGCACAGGATTTCGGGGGAACCATGAGCCGCGCATTCGTCTTTCCGGGCCAGGGGGCCCAGGTGATCGGCATGGGCCGCGCCCTGGCCGAGGCCTATCCCGCCGCAAGGGCCGTCTTCGACGAGGTCGACGCCGCCTTGGGCGAAAAGCTGTCCACCCTGATCTGGGAGGGCGACATCGCCGAGCTGACGCTGACCCAGAACGCCCAGCCCGCGCTGATGGCCACCTCGATCGCCGCGCTGCGGGCGCTGGAGGCCGAGGGGCTGGGGATGGAGCATGTGGCCTTCGTCGCCGGGCACTCGCTGGGGGAATATTCCGCCCTCTGCGCGGCGCAGGCGCTGACCCTGGCCGACACGGCGCGGCTGCTGCGCATCCGCGGCCAGGCGATGCAAGAGGCCGTGCCGGTTGGTGTCGGCGCTATGGCCGCCCTTCTGGGCCTGGACTTCGAGACGGCTGTCGCGGTGGCGGCTGAGGCGGCGCAGGGCGAGGTCTGCCAGGCGGCCAATGACAATGACCCCGCTCAGGTCGTGGTCTCGGGCCACAAGGCCGCCGTGGAGCGCGCGGTCGAGATCGCCAAGGCGCGCGGCGCGAAACGCGCGTTGATCCTGCCGGTCAGCGCGCCCTTCCACTGCGCGCTGATGCAGCCCGCCGCCCATGTCATGGCCGAGGCGCTGGCCGCCGTTCCGATTTCCAAGCCCATCGTGCCCGTCGTGGTGAACGTCCGGGCCGAGGCGGTGATGGAACCTGACCGGATCATGGACCTTCTGATCGCGCAGATCACCGGCTCGGTCCGCTGGCGGGAAAGCATGCTCTGGATGGAAAAGGCCGGGGTGACGGAATTCTGGGAAATCGGTGCGGGCAAGGCGCTGTCCGGGATGATCAAGCGCATCGCCTCGGGTGCTGCGACGCGGGCGATTGGCTCGCCGGACGATGTGGCCGCGGCCAAGGGATAGGAGAAAGCGATGTTCGACCTGACAGGCAAATCCGCGCTGGTGACCGGCGCTTCCGGCGGCATCGGGGCCGAGATCGCCCGCGCGCTGCATGGCGCTGGGGCCACGGTGGGGCTTTCGGGCACCCGGACGGAACCGCTTGAGGCGCTGGCGGCCGAGCTTGGCGCGCGCACCCATGTCCTGCCCTGCAACCTGTCGATCCCGGCCGATGTCGAGGGCCTGGTCAAGCGCGCCGCCGAGGCGATGGGCGCGGTCGACATCCTGGTCAACAATGCCGGGATCACCCGTGACGGGCTGGTGATGCGCATGTCGGACGAGGACTGGCAGGCGGTGATCGACGTGAACCTGACGGCGACCTTTCGCCTCTGCCGCGCTGCCGTGCGCGGCATGATGAAGGCGCGCTGGGGGCGGATCGTCAACATCTCGTCGGTGGTGGGGACCACGGGCAATCCGGGCCAGGTCAACTATGCCGCGTCCAAGGCGGGGATGGTGGGCCTGTCGAAGTCGCTCGCGGCCGAGGTGGCAAGCCGGGGAATCACCGTGAACTGCGTGGCGCCCGGTTTCATCGAGACGGCGATGACCGACAAGCTGAACGACCAGCAGCGCGCCGGCATCCTGACGGCGGTTCCGGCCGGCCGGATGGGCACGCCGCAGGAAATCGCGGCTGCGGTCCTTTACCTTGCGGCACCCGAGGCTGGCTATGTCACGGGCGCCACGCTGCACGTGAACGGCGGCATGGCGATGATCTGACCCAACCGCTCTGCGCCGCCGCCGGCGCAAGGTCAGGTTAAAGGGTTTGCCATGCGGCGCGACCCTTGCTATAGGCGCGGGAATTCGGACCGGGCGGCTGTCCGGGAAGGCAACCGCCCGGCAACGGGCAGATACTGTAAGGCCGGGGCAGCCCCGCCAGGATAGAGGAACGGACATGAGCGACATCGCTGATCGCGTGAAGAAGATCGTCGTCGAGCATCTGGGCGTCGAAGAGGACAAGGTGACGGAATCGGCCTCGTTCATCGACGACCTCGGTGCGGATTCGCTCGACACCGTGGAACTGGTCATGGCCTTCGAAGAAGAGTTCGGCATCGAGATCCCGGACGACGCGGCCGAAACCATCCAGACCTTCGGCGACGCGGTGAAGTTCATCTCGGAAGCCGCCTGAGGCATTTCTTCCCTTCACGGGACGGCAGGGCATCCTTCGGGATGCCCTTTCGTTTTGGCCGGGACGGTGGGCGGATCGCCCACCCTACGCCCATCACCTTGCCCACCCGTCAGGTCACCCGGTTCGGGCGTAAGGTGGGCGATCCGCCCACCCGGCCCCCAAAGCAAAGGGCCGCCCGCAGGTCGCGGGCGGCCCCTGTCATGCCATGGAACCGATCACTCGGCTTTCATCGCCTCGATCGAGATCTGGACCTGCACCTCGTCGCTGACGAAGGGCGCGAACTCGCCCAGGCCGAACTCGCTGCGCACCAGCGTGGTCGTGGCCGAGAACCCGGCCCAGGGCTTTGCCGCCATCGGGTGATCGCCGACCTGGTTCAGCACGGCGTCCAGCACCACCGACTTGGTCACGTCATTCAGCGTCAGGTCGCCGGTGATCTTGGCGGTGGTGTCGCCCGTCACCTCGATCGCGGTCGAGGTGAAGGTCACCATCTCTTCATCGGTCGCGCCGAAGAAGTCCGCCGACATGAAGTGATCAAAGCGCTCCTGCCAGCCGGTCAGCATGGTCTTGACCGGGAAGGACACCGTGACCGCCGAGGCCGCAGGGTTCGCCTGGTCGAACATGATCTCGCCGTTGAAGCCCGAGAACATGCCCCAGTTGGTCGAATAGCCCAGATGGTTGTAGCTGAACACGATCTGGCTGTGGCTGGCGTCCAGCGTATACTTCTCGGCCTCGGCGAAAGCGGGGGCGGCGGCAAGGACGGCCAAAGCGGCCAGGGTAGCGAAACGGGTCATGGGTCACCTTCATTGCAGGCCGGTCGGCCAGTTGACACTGCCTCAATGCCCGTGAACGCTGCGCTGCGGCAATTCGGCACGGCGGAAGGCTGACTGTTCGAAAATGAACAGCGACTGACGCGATTGTCATGTGCGGCGGGCCGGCCGAAACATCCCGCCCATTTTCCTTGCGCGCGCAGCAATCCCCTGTATAAGGCCGCATCCTTGCCGCATTACCCACGAACCGGCGATGCCTCTCGTGGACGGGCCGCGGCAAGGTCTGCCCGTCCTATGAAGCCGCCCTGAAACGAAGGAAGCCCGCATGCCTCTTTACGAGCATGTCTTCATCGCGCGCCAGGATCTGTCCAACGCGCAAGCCGAAGGCCTTATCGAACACTTCTCGACCGTCCTCGCGGACAACGGCGGCAAAGTCGTTGAGAACGAGTACTGGGGCGTCAAGACGATGGCCTACAAGATCAACAAGAACCGCAAGGGCCACTATGCCTTCCTGAAGTCGGACGCGCCCGCGTCGGCCGTTCAGGAAATGGAACGCCTGATGCGCCTGCACGACGACGTGATGCGCGTCCTGACCATCAAGGTCGACAAGCATGCCGAAGGCGTCTCGGTGCAGATGCAGAAGCGGGACGAGCGCGAAGACCGTGGCGATCGCGGCGACCGGGGTGGCTTTGGCGGCGAACGTCGCGAACGGCCCAGCTTTGGTGGCGACCGTGGTGACCGCGGCGAGCGTCCGTCGTTCGGCGCTCCGCGTCGTTGATCTGAGGAAAGGAATAGACCATGGCGAACAAGCCGTTTTTCCGCCGCCGCAAGGTTTGCCCCTTCTCGGGCGACAACGCTCCGGCGATCGACTACAAGGACACGCGTCTGCTGCAGCGCTACATCTCTGAGCGCGGCAAGATCGTCCCGTCCCGCATCACCGCAGTCTCGGCGAAGAAGCAGCGTGAACTGGCCCAGGCCATCAAGCGCGCCCGCTTCCTGGCCCTGCTGCCCTATGCCGTGAAATAAGGAGCACATGACATGCAAGTGATCCTTCTGGAACGCGTGGCCAAGCTTGGCCAGATGGGCGAAGTCGTCAACGTCAAGGACGGTTACGCCCGCAACTACCTGCTGCCGCAGGGCAAGGCGCTGCGCGCCAACGACTCGAACATCAAGTCGTTCGAGACGAAGAAAGCCCAGCTGGAAGCCACCAACCTGGAAACCCGCAAGGAGGCCGAAGCTGTCGGCGCCAAGCTGGACGGCCAGACCTTCGTGGTGATCCGTTCGGCATCGGATGCCGGTGCTCTGTACGGTTCGGTCACCCCGCGCGACGCCGCGGAAGCCGCGACCGAGGCGGGCTTCACCGTCGGCCGGACCCTGGTCGTCCTGGACAAGCCGATCAAGGACCTGGGCCTGCACACGGTTTCCGTGCGTCTGCACCCGGAAGTCACGGTGAAGATTCAGCTGAACGTCGCCCGTTCGGTCGAAGAGGCCGAGCTGCAGGCGTCGGGCAAGTCGATTGCCGAACTCGCCGCCGAAGCGGAAGCCGAAGCAGAGTTCGAAATCGCCGAGCTGTTCGACGAAATGGGCGCTGCCGCTTCGGACGAATAAGTCTTTCCCCTTCAGGGGTTTGGGAACCGCGTACGGGCAACCGGGCGCGGTTTTTCTTTGCAGCCAGCCATGTACAACAATCTTGATTTTTGTTGCACATCGCGTATGTACAACAAACGCAACAATTGTTGTACAAAATGCAGCGTCACAGTCTGATCGCCAACTCGGCATACCTAGACCTGCTCCGCAGCTTGCTTGATGAACAGGCTTCGACCCTTCGCGGCACACCGACCCGCGAAATCCGCAATGGTCGGGCCTATTGGTATGATGTCCATCGCGTCGGTTCGAGCGTCCGCAAAGCCTATATCGGCGAAGACACTCCGGACCTGTCCGAGCGCCTGACGCGGGCGTCAGTCCTTGCAAAAGAAAGGAAGGCGCGGAACCAGAAACGGACGGAGCTGGTCCGCACCCTTCGCGCATGCGGGATGCTTAGCACGGACGCGTCAGTCGGCTCTTTCCTCCTGACGATGGAGCGGCTGGGCGTGTTCCGGCTTGGGGGCACGCTTGTAGGAACCCAAGCCTTCCGACTTTACGAGGGAGAGTTGGGCATCCGCATCCCCGGAGAAGACCTGGCCCAGACAGGTGACATGGACATCGCCCAGTTTGAACGGTTGTCTCTGGCCCTGGGAGATGAAGTGGAGGCCCCGCTGGCCGAAGGGTTTCAGGCCCTGGACTTCGCCCAGGTGCCATCCCTTGGCAGCCGATCGATCTGGAAATGGCGACAGACCCGTTCCGACCTGCTGGTTGAATTTCTTACCCCCTCGTTCCGGCCTGAGGAGGACATCCGCGACCTGCCCTCCCTGGGGGTGGAGGCTCGGTCACTGCATTTCCTGAACTTCCTGATCGCGGGGCCGATCAAGGCGGTCGCGCTCTATCGCTCCGGCGTGCTGGTCCAGATCCCGCGCCCGGAACGCTATGCCGTCCACAAGCTGATCGTCGCGGATCGGCGGCGGGCTGGCGCAGACCAACTCAAGTCGCGCAAGGACCGGGCCCAGGCCGCCCTCCTTGTCGAGGCACTGGCCGAGGACCGCCCCGATGAGTTGCGAGAAGCCTACGAGGACGCGATGACGCGCGGGCCACAATGGCGGGCCCATATCGGCGCGACGCTGGCGCGGATGCCCGAGACGGCGCAAAGGATTGCCGCGCTTTGACAAGGCGCTGTCGGGCACAGGACAGCCGGGCGGGCGGCATAGCCTAGCGTCCGGCAGATGCGCATGTCAGCCACCACCCAAGGCATCCTGGCCCTGACCACGGGAATCGCGGTCTTTTCCGTGCAGGATCTGATCCTGAAACAGCTTTCCGGCGACTATCCGCTGCATCAGGCCATGGTCCTGCGCAGCCTGGTCGCCCTGCCCTTTCATCTGGCCATCGTCTGGTGGTTCGACGGCCGGCTTTCCACCATCACCACGCCGGGCTGGCCGAAGATGCTGGCGCGCGGGCTGTTGGGCTTTGTCGCTTATGCCGCCTATTATCTGGGCCTCGCCAGCTTGCCGATGGCCGAGACGGTGGCGCTGTATTTCACCGGGCCGCTGTTCATCACCTTGTCCGCCGCGCTGTTTCTGGGCGAACGGGTCGGCTTCGGCTCGGCCATGGCGGTGGCGGCGGGATTTGCCGGGGTGCTTCTGATCGTGAAACCGGGCAGCGAGGGGTTTGACCTGGCCGCCCTGCTGCCGGTTCTGGGCGCCCTCGGCTATGCGCTGGCCATGGTCGCCGCGCGCCCCCTGGGCCGGACCGAGACGGTGGCGGCGATGGCCTTCTGGGGTAACCTGTGTTTCCTGTTCTGCGCGCTGGCCTTGTCGGCGGTCTATGGCACCGGGACATATGCCGGGGCGGCGCATCCGTCTCTGGCGTTCCTGACCCGGCACTGGGTGATGCCGGATGCGACCGACCTTGCCCTGATGGCCGCCTGCGGCGTGATCGCGGCATTCGGCCTGACGCTGCTGACCCATTCCTACCGCATCGCGCCCGCCCCCAGCGTCGCGCCGTTCGAGTACAGCTTCATGTTCTGGGCCGTGCTTTGGGGCTGGCTGGTCTGGGGCGACTTCCCCGATAGCTTTGGCTGGCTGGGCATTGCGGTGATTGTCGCCGCAGGTCTGGTGGTGATCCGCGCGCCGTCAGCCCCTGCAAGCGAAAAGGCCGCACCCGAAGGCGCGGCCTGATCCTTCTGCCCTGGCGGGCAGATTACATTTCGTCCAGCGCCTCGACGGCCTTCTGAAGCTTCTCTTTCGAGATCTCCTTGTCGGTCACCTTGGCCTGGGCCACGATGTGATCCACGACCTTGTCCTCGAAGATCGGCGCGCGCAGTTGCTGCTGCATCTGGGCGTTCTTCTGCACGAATTCGAAGAACTGACGCTCCTGCCCCGGATACTGGCGGGCGGCGGCCAGCACGGCCTGGGTCATTTCGGCATCGGTCACGGTGACCTCGGCCTTGCGGCCGATTTCAGCCAGGAGGAGGCCCAGACGCACCCGGCGCTCGGCCAGCTTCTTGTGCTCGTCCGTCGGCTCGATCGCGCCGTGGTTGTGGCCGTGATCGTCCGGATGTTCTTCGTGATACAGCTGGTGGGCGATCTGGTTGGCTTCCGCCTCGACCAGGTTCGCGGGCAGGTCGAACTTGACCAGGCCGTCCAGCTGATCCAGCAGCGCGCGCTTCATCACGGCGCGGGCAGCGCCCTTGTATTCGGCTTCCAGACGCTCGGCGATCTGGGCCTTCAGCCCGGCCAGATCCTCGGCACCGAACTTCTTGGCCAGCTCGTCGTCGATCTCGGCTGCCTTCGGCTCTTTCACCGCTTTCACAGTGCAGGCAAAGACCGCAGCCTTGCCGGCAAGATGGGCAGCGCCATAGTTTTCCGGGAACGAGACATTCACCGAAACCTCGTCACCGACCTTCGCGCCGACCAGCTGGTCCTCGAACCCCGGGATGAAGGACTTGGAGCCCAGCACCAGCGGATAATCCTCGGCCGAGCCGCCCTCGAACAGCTCACCATCGACCGAGCCCTTGAAGTCGATCACGATCTGATCGCCATCCTTGGCCTTGGCGCCCTTCTTGCGGTCGTCGAAGGACTTGGCCGAACCGGCCAGATTCTCCAGCGCCTCGTCGATGGCCTTGTCGTCGGCCTTCACGATCAGACGGTCCAGCTTCAGCTTGCCGGCATCGACATCCGGGATCGGGGGCAGCGCGTCATAGGTCATCTCGACCACGACATCCTGGCCCTCTTTCCACTCTTCGCCGCCAACCATCTTCACGTCGGGCTGCAGCGCCGGGCGGTCGCCGGTCTTGTCGAAATGGTCGCGCATGGCGGCGTCGATGGCTTCCTGCATCGCGTCGCCCAGGATGCGCTGGCCGAACTGCTTTTTCAGGATCGCCAGCGGCACCTTGCCCTTGCGGAAGCCCTTGATCTCGACCTCGGGCTGCGCCTCCAGCAGTTTTTCCTGGACCTTCGCGTCCAGTTCGGCCGCCGTCACCGTGATGGTGTAGCCGCGCTTGAGGCCTTCGTTCAGGGTCTCGGTGACCTGCATGCTGGGGTGTCCTTCCTCGATCATTCGGGCGCCTGGGCGCAATAGTTCGCGAACGCGAAGGCTGTGCCCCGCGCTTTGTCGCGCGCCTTCTAGCAAAGCTTTCCCGCCGGTGTAAGGGGTAATTCGCGGCCCGCCAAAGGCCGTCGTGGTGCGGGTGGAGGGACTTGAACCCCCACGCCTTGCGGCGCCAGAACCTAAATCTGGTGCGTCTGCCAATTTCGCCACACCCGCACGGGTGCCCTTCTAGCAAAGCCGCGCGCCGGGGGCGAGAGGCAATCGCCGCCGCATTTCTGCCGCAGCCCCCGCCCCATCGCGCCACAACTGCCGCGAAAAAAGCAAAGCCGGACCGAAAGCGGGACACAAACCGCCCCTAGTCAAGGTCCAGTGGCAAGGCGTGGGTGGTTACCATGGAAGCAACGGCACGGCAGTTCGGGCGGGACGAGGACGGGGTGCAGCCCGTGGGTCTTTTGTCCGGGACGATGGTCCGCACGCTGGACGGCGTCCTCCCGGTCGAGTTTCTGGAGCCTGGCGACCGTGTCATCACCCGCTCCGGCGCGCGGCGGTTGGGATCGGTGTCGGTCTCCAAGCGCCGGGCCTTGGCGGTGGTGCGCTTCTCGGCCTCGACCCTGGGCCATGACCGGCCGGAACAGGACCTCCTGGTCGCCCCCGGCACCCCTATCGTGATCCGCGATTGGCGCGCGATGGCGGTCTATGGCACGCCCGTCGCCGTCCTGCCGGCCGAGCGTCTGGCCGATGGCGATCTGGTGCGGCTGGAAGTCCTGGCCGAGGCCCGCATCTTCACCCTGCGCTTCGCCGAGGATGAGGTGATCTGGGCCGAAGGTCTGGAAATCGCCTGCCCGGCGATGGAGACGGAAACCACCGCGCCCTAACGTCCCCAGACCACGGCATTCTCGTGCCGCTTGATCAGGTGCTTCAGGTCCTCGAACGCCGTCGTGATGTGCAGCGCAAAGCGGTCCGCCGCCTGTGACCGCGCGCTGCCCGACCGGCGCAGGATGCCAAGGCTGCGGTTCGGCTGCGGGATGTCCAGCGGCAGGACGGCGATCCGATTCTCTTTCCTCTGCGCAAAGACGACCGAGAACGGCAGCACCGCCAGCGCATTCGTTTCGGCCATGTAGTTGATCACGCTCATCAGGCTGCCGCCGGAATAGCGGATCGTCACCTCGGACATGCCGATGGTCAGCAGGATCGAGTGCAGGTCCGACATCAGCGGCGACCCGGGCAGCGGCGCGACCCAAGGGTAATCGGTCAGGTCCGACATTTGCAGCCGCCGCTTGCGCAGCAAGGGATGGCCGGTGCGGCAGGCCACGATATTGCGGCCGGGCAGGATTTCCAGAAACTCGAACCCTGGCCCCGCCTCGATCAGGCCCATCGGCACGATGCCCAGGTCGATCAGGTCATCTTCCAGCGCCGCCGCCAGGTCCGGCAGGTTGCCATAGCTTTGCTGGACCGTCACATCCGGCTCGATGTTCTGAAAGTCGGCGATCATCCGGCTGATCATCGCATCCATGAAGAAGGGCACGCCCCCCACCCGCACCAACCCCTTGGTGCCGGACAGGAACCCCTTGACCGTATCCGTCGCCCGGCGTGAGGCCGCCAGCATCGCCCGCCCATGCGCCGCAAGCTGCGCCGCCAGCGGCGTCGGCTGCAACGGCCGCTTGCCCTTGATGAACAGGGGCTGGCCGATCCGCGCCTCCAGCATCGCCAATGACCGGCTGACCGCCGGCTGGGTCTGGCCCAAAGCCTGCGCGCCACCGCTGATCGTACCGGCGTCCAGCACCGCCGCCAATTGCATGAGATGGGATTCGTTCAATTTCATACCAGGATGATATAGTAGCCCGCGCAATTTTCATTCAACAACCTGCATCCCGGCCGCATGTTTCTTCCTGCGGGAGGGGAGGCCCGCGCCAGGATGGACGGAACCGCACCCGAAACAGCGCAAAAGGACGTGCTGGGCGAGATCGGCCAGCGCCTTGCGGCCAGTTCCGGCGCCAGGTCCGACGGGCGCCTTGGCGCGGCCTTCCTGGCGATCATCGCCCGGGTGCATCAACTGGTGGACGAGTTGCAGCCCTCGGCGGCGGAGTTCCAGGCGGTCGTCGATTTCCTGACCGAGATCGGCCATGCCTCGGACGCGCGGCGGCAGGAATGGGTGCTGCTGGCCGATGTGATCGGCGTCTCGACCCGGGTCGAGGAGTTGAACACCCCCTGCCCCGAAGGTGCGACCCCCATCACCCTGCCCGGCCCCTTCTGGCGCGATGACGTGCCGGAACTGCCGCCCGGCGCCGACCTGTCGCGCGACGGGGTGGGCGAGGCGATGGCGGTTTCGCTCCACGTCACCGACCTTGCCGGCGCGCCCATTGCCGGGGCGCTGGTGGATGTCTGGCAGGCCAACGCGCACGGGCTTTACGAAAACCAGGACCCTGACCTGCAGCCCGAATTCAACCTGCGCGGCCGGATGCGTGCGGATGCCGATGGCCGGCTGCAGTTCCGCACGGTGAAGCCGCGCGGCTACTTCCTGCCCGAGGACGGCCCCGTCGGCCGCCTGCTGAACGCGCTGGGGCTGCGGCTGGAGCGCCCCGCGCATGTGCATTTCAAGGTGACCGCCCCCGGCTTTCGCACGCTGGTCACCCATGTTTTCGACCGGGACGACCCGGCGATCGGCCGCGACGCGCTCTTTGGCGTGCGGCCCGAACTTCTGGCCCAGTTTCGCGCCCTGCCACCCGGGTCGGCCGCGAAACATGCGCTGGATCTGACTTTGGTCCTTGTCCGCGATGGCCACGCGGGCGGGGCGACCCCTGAAACCCTCTCTTGAAAGGACACCAGATGGCCAAGGCACTTGTCAGCGGCTACCACCACCTCACCCTGTCCACCGACGGCGCGCAGGAGGATTTCGACTTCTACACCAAGACGCTGGGTCTCTACTCGATCAAGCGCACCGTGCTGTTCGACGGGACGATCCCGGTCTACCACCTCTACTACGGCTCCAAGCATGGTGAGGCGTCGACCATCATCACCACCTTCCCGTTCCGCAAGCCCGCGATCTACGGCCGGCGCGGGACGAACCAAAGCCGGACGATCATGCAGTCGATCCCGGTCGGGTCTTCGGACTACTGGGTCGACCGGCTGAATGGCAAGGGCGTCCCCGCGACCAAGACGACCCGCTTTGGCCTGACCCGCGTGGTCTTTGCCCATACCTGCGGCATCCCGCACGAACTGGTGGAAAACCCCGCCGATACCCGCCCCGCCATCGTGAACCCGGCGCAGGGCACCACCGAACAGACCGCCATCCGTGGCATCTACGGCGGCGGCATTGCGGTGTTCGACCTGGATTCGATGAACGAATTCGTCGAAGGCGGCGTGGGTCTGACGCTTGAGGCCAAGACCGACGAAGGCCGGATGTACTCCGTCCCCGACAACCTAGGCCCCCATTCCGTGGTCGAGATCCTGGAGGACCGCACCTCCAAGCAGGGCACCTGGATGCTGGCGGGCGGCACCATCCACCACATGGCGCTGAACACCGGGAACGAGGAAAACCAGTACGCCCTGAAGGCGCGGCTGGAAGGCATGGGCTTCACCGACGTCTCGGAACAGAAGGACCGCAACTACTTCAAGTCGATGTATGTGCGCTCCCCCGGCGGTGCCCTGTTCGAAATCGCCTGGACCGTGCCGGAAGGCTGGGCCAAGGACGAAGCACCCGATGCCATCGGCAAGTCGCTGGTGTTCCCGCCGTGGTTCGAGGATCGGCGCGCCGAACTGATGCAGGGCCTGGAAGAGGCCGCGTTCCAGTGACGCTTGACCTGCTGCATACCGGCACGGCCCTGGACAAGGCGCAGGTCACCTGCGTCCTCGTCCACGGCCGGGGCCAGTCGCCCGAGGCGATGCTGGACCATGTGGTCCGGCATCTGCCGCTGGACGGCGTGGCCTGGGTCCTGCCCCGCGCCCCTGGCGGCAGCTGGTATGCGGCCCGCGCCATCGACCCCTTGACCGACGCGACCCTGGCCGAACTGTCCACGGCGCTGGATGGTCTCGCCCGGATCATCGGCCAGGTCCGGCTGCAATCCGCCCGGCCCGTGGTGCTGGCCGGATTCTCGCAGGGGGCCTGCCTGTCGCTGGAACACGCCTTCACCGGCCACGACCCGGTTGAGGCCGTACTGGCCTTCACCGGATGCCGCGTTGGCCAGCCCGCCGACGCCCGGCCCCGTGCCCTGCCCCGCAGCCTGCCGGTCTATCTCTCGGGCGGCGATGCCGACCCCTGGATTCCGGTCTCGGCCTTTGCCGAAGCTGCTGCCGAACTTGGCACCCAGGGCGCGGCCCTGCGCGCCGACCTCTTCCCCGGCCGGGGCCACGAAGTCTCGCCCCCCGAACGCGCCATGCTTGCCGCAGTCCTGACCGCCCTCGCCCAAGACCGCCCCGTCACGCTGGAGGCCCCCCGATGACCCGCGCCTTCACCTTTCCCGGCATCACCACCCGCGTTGTCTTTGGCTCTGGCACCATCGCCCAGACCGCCGACGAACTCGCCCGCCTTGGCCATTCCCGCGCGCTGGTCCTCTCGACCCCGAACCAGGAGGACGACGCCCAAACCCTCGCCGACCGGCTGGGCGACAAGGCCGCCGGCGTCTTTGCCGGGGCGGCCATGCACACCCCGGTCGAGGTGACGGAACAGGCCGTCCAAGCCTTTCGTGCCATGGAGGCCGATTGCGTGATCTCCCTTGGCGGCGGCTCCACCACCGGCCTTGGCAAGGCCATCGCCGTCCGCACCGGCGCCGACCAGATCGCCATCCCGACGACCTATGCCGGCTCCGAGATGACCGACATCCTGGGCGAAACCGCCGGGGGCGAGAAGACCACCCGCCGTGACCCCGCGATCCGGCCCGAGGTGGTGATCTACGACGTCGACCTGACCCTGACCCTGCCGGTCGGCCTGACCGTCACGTCCGCCCTGAACGCAATCGCCCACGCGATGGAGGGCTTCTATGCCCCCGACCGCAATCCGGTGATCGAAGCCTTGTGCCGCGACGCCATGCGCGCCTTCAAGACGGCGATCCCCCGTCTGGTGCAAGACCCCACCGACCGCGACGCGCGGGCCGAGGCGCTTTTCGCCGCATGGTGCTGCTCTACCACGCTTGGCCAGGTTACCATGGCGCTGCACCACAAGCTCGCGCATGTCCTTGGCGGCAGTTTCGGGATGCCCCATGCCGAGACGCACGCCGTCCTGCTGCCCCATACCACCGCCTTCAATGCCGTGGCCGTCCCCGACCTTCTGGCCCCTATCGCCGAGGTGTTCGGCACGCCCACCGGCGCGGGCCTTTGGGACTTTGCCAAGGCGACCGGCGCGCCCCTGCGTCTGGCCGACCTGGGCCTGGCCGAGGCCGACCTGCCCCGCGCCGCTGAAATCGCGATGAAGAACAGATACTGGAACCCGCGCCCCTTCACCGAAGCCGACATCCGCAACCTCTTGCAGGCGGCCTTCACCGGCACACGCCCCGCAAGCTGACATAAAGGGAGGACTACCATGCTGACCAGACGGAAATTCCTGCGCAACTCCGCCGCGACGGGCCTGACGCTTGCCGCCTCGGGCCTTGCCGCCCCCGCCATCGCGCAAGGGGCCAAGATCAAGCTGGGCTATGTCAGCCCGCAATCCGGCCCGCTGGCCGGTTTCGCCGAAAGCGACGCCTACAACATCAACGCCTTCCTTGCGACCGAGGCCGGCAAGAACTTCGAGGTCATCGTCAAGGACAGCCAGTCCAACCCGAACCGCGCGGCGGAAGTGGCCAAGGAACTGATCGTCGACGACGAAATCGACCTGATGCTCGTCGCCTCCACGCCCGAGAATACCAACCCCGTCGCCACCACCTGCGAGGCGGAAGGGATGCCCGTCATCTCGACCAAGGCGCCCTGGCAGCCCTGGTTCATCGGCCAGCAGGGCAACCCCGGCGACCCGGCATCGTGGAAACCCTTCGACTTCGCCTTCCACTATTTCTGGGGGCTGGAGGATGTGATTGCCGTGTTCCTGAACATGTGGAACCAGATCCCCACCAACAAGGCGGTCGGCGGCCTCTTCCCCAATGACGGCGACGGCAATGCCTGGGGTGATCCGAACGTGGGCGTCGGCCCCGGCTTCGCGGCGCAGGGCTATACCCTGACCGATCCCGGCCGCTACCAGAACCTGACCGACGATTTCAGCGCCCAGATCAACGCCTTCAAGGCCGCCAACGCCGAGATCGTGACCGGCGTCGTGATCCCGCCCGACTTCACCACCTTTAGGAACCAGGCGATCCAGCAGGGCTTCAACCCCAAGATCATCACCGTCGCCAAGGCCATCCTATTCCCGCAGTCGGTCGAAGCCCTGGGGGAAGCCGGCCACAACCTGTCGTCCGAGGTCTGGTGGTCGAACACCCACCCGTTCTCCTCCTCGCTGACCGGCCAGTCGGCGGCGGACCTCGCGGCCGACTTTACCGCCCAGACCCAGCGCCCCTGGACCCAGCCGATCGGCTTCATCCACTCGCTGTTCGAAGTCGCGACCAACGTGATGGGCCGCGCCTCCGATGTGACCGACCGCGAAGGCGTCGCCGCCGCCATCGCTGCGACCAGCATGGACACGATGGTCGGCAAGATTGCCTGGGATGGCGCCGGCCTGCCCCCCTTCGCCGCGACCAACGTCTGCAAGACCCAGCTTGTGGGCGGCCAGTGGCGCCGGGCCGAGGATGGGAGCTTCAGCCTCGTCGTCGTCGACAACCAGACCGCACCGAACATCCCCACCGGCGGCGTGATGGAAGCCCTGGCCTGACACCGCGCGCCCGGCCTTCGGGCCGGGCGCCTTTCTGGAAAGACCGATGACCGATATCCTGACCCTCTCCGACGTCTCGAAAAGCTTCGGCGCCCTCAAGGTCACCGACAGCGTCAGCTTTTCCGTGCCCAAGGGCCAGGCGCTTGGCATCATCGGCCCGAACGGCGCGGGGAAATCCACGCTGTTCAACCTGATCACCGGCAATATCGCCCCCGATACCGGCCGCGTCACCCTGATGGGCCGCGACGTGACCCGCCTGCCCGCGATGGACCGCGTCCGCATGGGCGTCGGCCGCAGCTTCCAGATCCCCCAGCCGTTCGAGGGCCTGACCGTCTACGAAAACCTCGCCGTCGCCGCCAGTTTCGGCCAGGGCCGGGCCGAGGCGTCCGTCACCGCCGATTGCGTCCAGATCCTGCAGGATTGCGAGCTTCTGCACCGCGCCAACACCCCCGCCGGCGCCTTGTCCCTTCTCGACCGCAAGCGCCTGGAACTCGCCCGCGCCATGGCCACCGGGCCCGACCTTCTCCTCCTCGACGAAATTGCCGGCGGCTTGACCGAGGGCGAATGCAAGGCCCTCGTCGCCACGATCAAGGGCCTCCACGCCAAGGGGATCACGATCATCTGGATCGAACATGTCCTCCACGCCCTCACCGCCGTGGTCGAACGCCTTCTCGTCCTCGACTTCGGCCGGGTGATCGGCCTGGGCAACCCCGACACGATCATGGCCTCGAAAGAGGTGCGCGAAATCTATCTGGGGATCGAGGTCTGATGCTCCTGGAAACCCGCGCCCTCACCGCCGGTTACGGCCAGTTTAACGCCCTTTTCGGCGTCGATGTCACGCTGGACAAGGCCGAGACCGTCGCCGTCATCGGCGCGAACGGCGCCGGAAAATCGACCCTCTTGCGCTCCATCACCGGGGTGCTGCGCAACGCCCCCGACATGGTCCTGCACCGGGGCGACCCCATCGGCGCGCTGCCTGCCCATCTTGTCATGCAGCGCGGCATCGCCATGGTGCCCGAAGGCCGCAAGCTCTTCCCCTCGCTCACGGTCGAGGAAAACCTGCGCATCGGCGGCCAGGTCCGCCGCGCCCCCGGCCCCTGGACGCTTGACACCATCTACGACCTCTTCCCGATCCTGAAGGAAAAGCGCCAGATGCCCGGCACCGCGCTCTCAGGCGGCCAGCAGCAGATGGTCGCCATCGGCCGCGCCCTGATGTCGAACCCCGAGGTCCTTCTCTGCGATGAGATCAGCCTCGGCCTCGCCCCCGTGGTGATCCGCGACATCTACGCCGCCATGCCCCGGATCAAGGACCAAGGCACCGCCATCATCGTGGTCGAACAGGACATCGGCCGCGCGCTTGCCGTCTCGGACCGCGTCTACTGCATGATGGAGGGTCGCGTCACCCTGACCGCCCGCGCCGCCGAGGTCAGCCGCAGCGCCATCCACGCCGCCTATTTCGGAGAAGCGGCATGACCCTGCCAGCCTTTCACATTTGCCCAAATATCCTCCGGGGGTTTGGGGGTGGAAAACCCCCAACGACCGAGCCGTTGCGCGCCCTTCGCGCGCACAAGGCGAGACAAAAGATGTGCGCGGAACGCGCTCGATTTACCAACCGCCCCAACCCGAAAGACGCGCGATGAACTGGCTTGATATCCTTGTCCAGGGCGTGCTCCTTGGCGGCCTTTACGCGCTTTTCGCCGCAGGCCTCAGCCTCGTTTTCGGGATCATGCGCCTCGTCAATCTCGCGCATGGCGACCTGATCATCTTCGCCGCCTTCGCAATCCTGCTGGCGGTCTCCACGCTGGGCCTCAACCCCTTCCTCGCCGCCCTCCTGGCCGCGCCCCTGATGTTCGCGCTTGGCTGGGCCTTGCAGCGCTTTGTCCTGAACCGGGTCCTCGGCAAGGACATCCTGCCCCCCCTCCTCGTCACCTTCGGCCTCTCCGTCGCGCTGCAGAACGGGCTCTTGGAGGCGTTCAGCGCCGACACCCGCCGCATCCCCGCCGGCCCCCTGGAAAGCGCCTCGCTCGACCTTGGGATCGTGACCGTGGGGTGGATGCCGCTTCTCACCTTCCTCTCCGCAGTCCTGGTGATCCTGGCGCTCAACCGCATCTTCTACGCCACTGCGCTTGGCCGCGCCTTCCGCGCCACCAGCGACGATCCGGTCACCGCCAGCCTGATGGGCATCGACCCCAAGGGCATCTTCGCCATCGCCACCGGCCTTGCCATGGTCGTCGTCACCGTCGCCGCGCTTTATCTGGGCATGCGCGCGAACTTCGACCCCTCGATCGGCCCCGCCCGCCTGATCTACGCGTTCGAGGCGGTGATCATCGGCGGCCTCGGCTCCCTTTGGGGCACGCTCGCGGGCGGCATCATCATCGGCGTGGCGCAAAGCCTCGGCGCCGCGATCAACCCGGAATGGCAGATCCTGGCCGGGCATATCGCCTTCCTGGTCGTCCTTCTCATCCGCCCGCGCGGCCTTTTCCCCAGGGCGGTGGACTGACATGCAACCGACCGTCACCACCCGCACCCGCGCCGGCACGATCACCGCCGTCCTTGCGCTCATCCTCATAGCCGTCGGCCTCGCGCTTCCGGCCTTCGCCTCGCGCAGCCTGATCCAGGACCTGTTCTTCATCCTGACCATGCTGACGCTGGCCCAGCTTTGGAACCTTCTGGCCGGCTACGGCGGCTTGGTCAGCGTCGGCCAGCAGGCTTTCGTGGGCATCGGCGCCTATGCGATGTTCGCGGGCGTGATCCTTTGGGGCATCGACCCGGTCCTTGCCATCCCGCTTGGCGGCCTTGCCGCCCTCCTCCTGGCCATCCCCACCGCCTTCTTCGCCTTTCGCCTGGCCGGCGCCTATTTCGCCATAGGCACCTGGGTCATCGCCGAGGTGACGCGCCTGCTGATCGCCCAATGGAAAGCCCTTGGCGGCGGCACTGGCACCAGCCTCCCGCGCGAGGCCACCTCCGACATCATCGGGGTCGAGGCCATCCGCACCCTCTTCGACGTGCGCGAGGCAGCGGCGCGCGACATCCTCGCCTACTGGCTGGCCCTCGCCCTTGCCGTCCTGACCATCGCGGCGATCTATGCGCTGTTGCGCAACCGCCTGGGCCTTGCCCTTGCCGCCGTGCGCGACAATGCCGAGGCGGCGAATTCCGTCGGCGTCGATGCCCGCCGCATCCGCTGGGCGGTGTTCCTGATCGCCGCCGCGATGACCGGCCTCGTCGGCGCGCTGATCTATGTCCAGACCGCCCGGATCTCGCCCGACGCGGCCTTCAGCGTCACCGACTGGACGGCCTATGTCATCTTCATCGTCGTGATCGGCGGCATCGGGCGGATCGAAGGCCCGATCCTTGGCGTCCTTGTGTTCTACGCGCTTCAGACGCTGCTGGCCGATTACGGCGCCTGGTATCTCTTGACCCTCGGCCTCATCGCCATCGCGGTGATGCTGTTCGCGCCCCGCGGCCTTTGGGGCCTCATCTCCGACCGGACGGGCCTGCAGCTTTTCCCGGTCCAACGCCGGCTGACCGGCATCACCATGAAGGGAGGAAAGACATGACCGACACCACCGACCTGACCCGCCGCGGCGCCCTGGTAGGGACCGCCGCCGCCCTTGCCGCAGCCCCCGTGCTGGCGCAAGACGATGGTGAGGCCGCGCGCAAGGCCGTGGCCGAAAGCTACCTGAAATCGCTCGACGCAGGCGGCGTCTCGCCCACCACCGGCCTTGGCCTTTTTGACCACTTCACCGACGACGCCGAGGTCTTTTTCCCGAAATGGGGCGTCGCCCGCGGGAAAGAGGAGGTCATCCAGATGTTCACCGACGTCGGCGGCATGCTGAAGGCGATCAAGCACGATTACGACGGCTTCACCTGGCACATGACCGGCTCCGACAGCTTCGCGGTCGAGGGCACCAGCCAGGGCGAACACCGCGACGGCCCCTGGGTCGCCGACCAGCCGAAATGGGGTGCCGGGCGCTTCTGCGACTGCTTCACCCTGCGCGACGGCAAGATCGCCCGGCTTTATATCTACCTAGACCCTGATTACGCCGGCAAGGACACCGCCCGCTACGGCTGGATCGCCGCCTGACGCCCCCCCTTCGGCCGCCGGGCCTGACCGGCGGCCGCCCTGACCCATGAGGACCCCATGACCGCCGACATCACCACCGACGTTCTTGTCATCGGCACCGGCCCCGCCGGCTCTGCCACCGCCGCCCTTCTCGCCTCGTACGGGGTCGATGTCCTGGTCATCAACCGCTACCGCTGGCTGGCCAACACCCCCCGCGCGCACATTACCAACCAGCGCACGATGGAGGTGCTGCGCGACCTTGGCCCCGAGGTCGAGGCCGAGGCGATGCTGCACGCCACGCACCAGGACCTCATGGGCAACAATGTCTTTTGCGAAAGCCTCGCGGGTGAGGAGTTGGGCCGGATGCAGTCCTGGGGCACCGCGCCCGAGTCGAAAGCCCGCCACCTGCGCGCCTCCCCGTGCGAGATGAACGACCTGCCCCAGACCTTCATGGAGCCGATCCTCTTCACCACCGCCTGCCGCCGCGGCGCCCAAAGCCGGATGTCGACCGAATATGTCAGCCACGTCCAGGACGCGGACGGCGTCACCACCACCTGCCGCGACCGGCTGACCGGACGCGACCTGACGGTGCGCTCGAAATACCTTGTCGGCGCGGACGGCGGCAACTCGCTGGTCGCCGAACACCTGGGCCTGCCGTTCGAAGGCAAGATGGGCGTCGGCGGGTCGATGAACATCCTCTTCCGGGCCGACCTGTCCAAATATGTCGCCCACCGCCCCTCGGTCCTTTACTGGGTCATGCAGCCCGGCGCGGATGTCGGCGGGATCGGCATGGGCCTGGTGCGCATGGTGCGCCCCTGGAACGAATGGCTGATCGTCTGGGGCTATGACATCACCCAGCCCGCCCCGGTTGTCGATGCCGCGCTTGCCACCCAGGTCGCCCGCCAACTGGTCGGCGACCCGGAGTTGGAGATCGAGCTTCTGGGCGCCAACACCTGGACCGTGAACAACTGCTTTGCCACCCACATGCAGTCGGGCCGCGCCTTCATCATGGGGGACGCCGCGCACCGGCACCCGCCGTCGAACGGGCTTGGCTCGAACACCTCGATCCAGGACGGGTTCAACCTCGCCTGGAAACTCGCCGCCGTGATCAAGGGCCAGGCCACCCCGAAACTTCTGGACAGCTACAGCGCCGAACGCGCGCCGATCGCCCGCCAGATCGTCACCCGCGCCAACCAGTCGATCGGCGAATTCGGCCCGATCTTCGAGGCGCTGGGGATGGACGGCGGTGTCGACCACGACAAGATCCAGCGCAACATGGCCGCCCGCTGCGACGCCACCCCGGCCGCCGAGGCGCAGCGTGAGGCGCTGCGCAAGGCCATCGCCTTCAAGAAATACGAATTCGACGCCCACGGGGTCGAGATGAACCAGCGTTACAGCTCCTCGGCCGTGGTGTCCGACGGCACCAAAGCCCCTGTGAACGACGACATGGAGCTTTACTATCAGCCCACCACCCACCCCGGCGCGCGGCTGCCGCATGTCTGGCTGTACGACCGCCAGGGCGGCAAGCATTCGACGCTGGACCTTACCGGCAAGGGCCGCTTCACCCTTCTGACCGGGATCGGCGGCGAAGGCTGGACCAAGGCCGCCGAAGCCGCGTCCAAGGCCCTCAACCTGCCCCTCCAGGTCGTCAAGATCGGCCCGCGTTGCGAGGTCGAGGATCACCTGGGCGACTGGGCCCGCGCGCGGGACATCAGCGATGCCGGCTGCATCCTGGTCCGCCCGGACCACCACGTCGCCTGGCGCAGCGCCGGCATGACTGCCGACCCAGAGGCCGACCTGACCCGCGTCCTGCGCAGCGTGCTGGGGCACTGACATGACCGAACAGGGGTTCTTCACCGAAGCCGATAGCGCCGAGGTCGTCATCAGCCGCAACGCCGCCGCCAAGGACGCGCGGTTGGCCGAGGTCATGGCCGTCCTGATCCGCCACCTGCACGCCGCCGTCAAAGAGATAGAACCGACCGAGGAGGAATGGCTGAAGGCCATCCTCTTCCTCAGCGAAACCGGCCACATGTGCAGCGACTGGCGGCAGGAATTCATCCTTCTGTCCGACATCCTTGGCGTCTCGATGCTGGTGGACGCCATCAACAACCGCAAACCGAAGGGGGCGAGCGAATCCACCGTCCTTGGCCCCTTCCACGTCGCCGACGCGCCGGAACTGCCGATGGGGGCGAACATCTGCCTGGATCAGAAGGGCCAGCCGATGCGCGTGCATGGCCGGATCCTGGACACCGAAGGCAACCCGATCCCCGGCGCCAAGATCGACGTCTGGCAGGCGAATGATGAAGGCTTTTACGACGTGCAGCAAAAGGGCATCCAGCCCGACTTCAACCTGCGTGGCGTGTTCCGCACCGGGGCGGACGGCAGCTATCACTTTCGCGGCGTGAAGCCCAAGTTCTACCCGATCCCCGACGACGGCCCGGTCGGCAAGCTTCTCCGCCAGCTTGGCCGCCACCCCTATCGCCCCGCGCATCTGCACTACATCATCGAGGCGCCGGGCTTCGACCGGCTGGTGACGCATATCTTCGACCCCGACGATCCCTACATCCGCTCGGACGCGGTCTTTGGCGTCAAGGAAAGCCTGATGGCCCGATTCACACCGATGACCGACCCCGCCTCGGGCTTTGAGGGCGAGTTCCTGGACCTGCAGTTCGACTTCGTCCTGTCTCGCAGCTGAGTTTTCCTTGGCACCCTGCCGCCAAGCGCCTAAGCTTCCCCCGGCAAGGGAGGAGTCTTGGCACAAACCGGCGATCATGTGGCGCGCGTCATCGGCACCGTCACCTCGGGCTCCGAGGCGGCGCGGTCGCGCCTGGCGGCCTCGTGGCAACGCTCCTGGCTGAAGCACGGCCTTGACCCCGCCGCCACCGCCGCCGCCCGCGCCCCCGACACCGACCGGCTGCGCGACCAGCGTCAGGCGCTGGAGCAGGTCTTGGCCGTCGCCGCACCCAAACTGGACGACCTTTACGCGATGATCGGCCATTGCGGCTGCGGCATCCTCCTGACCGACGCCAGCGGCCTGGTCCTGGACGCCCGCGCCGGTTCCGCCGATACTGAGGTGTTCCGCGCCTGGGGCCTGGCCCCCGGTGTCGACTGGTCCGAGGCCGCGCAAGGCACCAACGGCATCGGCACCTGCCTGGCCGAACGCCGCGCCCTGACCATCCACCGCGACCAGCACTACCTTGCCGACAACATCGGGATGAGCTGCATCGACGCCCCTGTTTTCGGCCCCGATGGCGGCCTCATTGCCGCCCTCGACGTCAGTTCCGCCCGCGCCGACCAGACCGAAGGCTTCAACCGCCTGATCGAGGCGATGGTCGCCCGCGTGGCCCAGGCGATCGAGGCAGACCTCTTCCGCCAGACCTTCCCCAAGGCCCGCATCATCCTGGCCGAAGGCGCCGACCCCGCCAGCGCCGCCCTTCTGGCGGTGGACCAGGACGATGTGGTGATCGGCGCGACGCGCGAAGCCCGCCGCCGGCACGGGCTGGAACCGGCCGGCACGATCCGCCCCCGCCCGGTCGTCGACCTCCTCGGCCGCGACGGCGGCCCCGCCGGCCTGGAAGGCGCCGAACGCGCCGCCGTGATTCGCGCCCTGACCCGCGCCGGCGGCAACGTGTCCGAGGCCGCCCGCGCCCTTGGCCTTGGCCGCGCCACCCTCTACCGCCGCATGAAGCGCCTCGGCATCGAAGACCGCACCTGACCTGTCTCACTGGTGAGACACCCCTGCCCCGCGCCCTCCCACCCCCCGGCTGACGCAGGCCCCGCGATCCCCCATGGTCCCCTCACCGCCGCACCGGGAGAGTGCGGCCTTTGGAGGAGACCCGACATGAACCAGATGACCCAGGTGGCAGGCCAGCAGGCCTCGCCCTTCAAGACCCGCTACGACAACTTCATCGGCGGCAAGTTCGTGCCCCCCGTCGCCGGCCGCTACATGGACAACATCACGCCGATCACCGGCGCGAAGGTCTGCGAAGTCGCCCGCTCGGGCCCCGAGGATATGGACCTCGCCCTCGACGCCGCCCATGCCGCGCGCGAAGCCTGGGGCCGCACCTCGGCCGCCCACCGCTCGAACATCCTGCTGAAGATCGCCGATGTGATGGAGGCAAACCTTCAACTCCTCGCCGAAGCCGAGACCTGGGACAACGGCAAGCCGATCCGCGAGACGGTGAACGCCGACATCCCGCTGTCCATCGACCATTTCCGCTATTTCGCCGGTGTCCTGCGCAGCCAGGAAGGCACCATGTCGGAAATCGACCACGACACCGTGGCCTATCACTTCCACGAACCCCTGGGCGTCGTCGGCCAGATCATCCCCTGGAACTTCTCGATCCTGATGGCGGCCTGGAAACTCGCCCCCGCCCTTGCCGCCGGCAACTGCATCGTGATGAAACCGGCCGAACAGACCCCGGCCGCGATCCTGGTCCTGGCCGAACTCATCGCCGACCTTTTGCCGCCCGGCGTCCTGAACATCGTCAACGGCCTGGGGGCCGAGGCCGGGAACGCGCTCGCCCGCTCCAACCGCATCGCCAAGATCGCCTTCACCGGCTCCACCGCCACCGGCCGCAAGATCATGGAGGCCGCGACGGTCAACCTGATCCCGGTCACGCTGGAACTGGGCGGCAAGTCGCCCAACATCTTCTTCAGCGACGTGATGGCCCAGGACGACGCCTTCCTCGACAAGGCCGTCGAAGGCTTCGTCCTCTTCGCCTTCAACCAGGGCGAGGTCTGCACCTGCCCCAGCCGCGCACTGATCCAGGAAGACATCTACGAAGACTTCATCGCCCGCTGCATCGCCCGGGTGAAGGCCATCAAGCAGGGCGACCCGCGCGACCTGAACACGATGGTCGGCGCACAGGCCAGCCAGCAGCAGCATGACAAGATCATGTCCTACCTGCAGATCGGCCGCGAGGAAGGCGCCGAGGTCCTGGTCGGCGGCGACGCCGCCCGCTTCAACGGCGACCTTGCGGGCGGCTTCTACATCCAGCCAACGATCCTGAAGGGCCACAACAAGATGCGGGTCTTCCAGGAGGAAATCTTCGGCCCCGTCGTCTCCGTCACCACCTTCAAGGACGAGGCCGAGGCACTGCAGATCGCCAATGACACGATGTACGGCCTTGGCGCCGGCGTCTGGACCCGCGACGGCACCCGCGCCTACCGCTTCGGGCGCGAGATCCAGGCCGGCCGCGTCTGGGTGAACAACTACCACGCCTACCCCGCCCACGCGGCCTTCGGGGGCTACAAGCAGTCCGGCATCGGGCGCGAGACGCACAAGATGATGCTCGACCACTACCAGCAGACCAAGAACATGCTGGTCAGCTACAACCCGAACAAACTGGGCTTCTTCTGACACAATCAGACGTGACCAATTGCGGCGCGGGTGGCCTTCGCCCGCGCCGCTTTTCCAACTTGGAACAGAACTTTGTCAGAAAAAGGCCTTCAGCACATCGTGTAGATCAGCCAAAAGAAGAACAGTCGGTTTCAGAGTTTAAGTTCACGCAAAGGGTCGGGCAACAGGCATGGCCACCAACAGTACAACTCCCTATTCGGCGCGCCTTCGCGCCTGGTTGACCGCCCGCCGCTGGCGCATGGCCAAACGGCTTGGGTTGGTCTGCGGTGCCTTCATCAGCGTCTTTTCCTTTATCTCGGTCGACCTTGCACGCAAGGACGCGGTCTTTTCGGCGGACTTCACACAGTTCCACTCGGCATATCCCGGGGCAATCGTTTTCACGCTCAATAATCAGTCGGCCCAGATCATGGATGACGCGGAAATCTATTTCTCACTTTATGACCGCGATGGTGCGCGGATTGCGATCAGGCTGGAAAAAGGTGGCTGGTCAGACGCACAGGACGACTACTTCACCCCGCTTGGCATGACCATCGGCCCCTACACGGCCAAGGATGGAGCGATCCTGACCGAGCGTGTTGCTCTTCCCGCCGACGAGATCGACCGCGTCTACGTCTGTGCGACAATGCGGGGATCCTTCTGGATTGATCAGGTTCGTACAGAATATGTCCTGGAGCGGAATTTGGCGGGCGGTCCCGGCAATTATGCTCAATCAGAGCACAAGAAATCCGTTCACTACCTGGGTGCGCCAAACTGTGTTGCACCAGAGTCCCTTGCGCGCGGTTGACACGAACCGCGCGCTCGCCGCCGCGATGCCCTGCTTGCACCCGCTCAACTGACGCTGCGTCCCTCTATCGCGCCGTTGGTTCCCGGCTAATCTGTCGTCATGACACCGACCGCCATTCAAGCCACCTTCGACACCATGCGCGCCGGCACTACCGCCCGCCGCGTCAGCTTTGGCCTGACCGAACGCCGCGCTGCGCTGGACCGGCTGGCCGCCGCCGTCCGCGCGAATGAGGCTACCCTGGTCCAGGCCCTGAGCGATGACCTTGGCCGGCCGATGGCCGAGACGATCCTGATCGACTACCTTCCCGTCCTGCAGGAAATCCGCCACGCCCGCCGCCATTTACGGTCCTGGATGCGGCCGCGCCGGGTGGCCCCGACGCTTGCCACCTTCGGCGCCTCGGCCCGGATCCTACCCCAGCCGCGCGGGGTCTGTCTGATCATTGCGCCGTGGAACGTGCCCTTCGCGCTCTGCCTCTCGCCCCTCGTCTCGGCCCTTGCCGCCGGGAACGCGGCGATCCTGAAACCGTCGGAGCTGACGCCGGCCACCAGCGCCCTCATCGCCCGGATGATCGCCGACACCTTCCCCCCCGACCTCGTCACCGTGGTCGAAGGCGACAAGGATGTGGCCCAGCACCTTCTCGCACTCCCCTTCGACCACATCTTCTTCACCGGCAGCCCTGCGGTCGGCAAGATCGTAATGGCCGCCGCCGCCCGGAACCTGACCTCGGTCACGCTGGAGCTTGGCGGCAAGTCCCCCACCATCATCGGCCCGGATGCCGAGCTGAAACAGGCCGCCGACTGGATCACCTTCGGCAAATTCGTGAATGCCGGCCAGGTCTGCATCTCGCCCGACCACCTGTTTGTCCATGACAGCGTCAAGGACCGTTTCGTCACGCTCCTGCGTGCGCGCATTGCCCGCGCCTATGGCAAGGGTCCCGCCAGCCCGCACCTTGCGCGCATCGTCAGCGACCGCCACGCCGCCCGGCTGACCGACCTCCTCGCCGACGCCCGCCAGAAGGGCGCGCAGGTCACCCTTGACCAGGGGGCCGACGGTCGCGCCATCGGCCCCGCGCTGATCGAGGCGATCACTCCCGAAATGCGCCTGGACCAGGAAGAAATCTTCGGCCCCCTCCTGCCGATCCTGCCCTACAGCGACCTTGGTCAGGTCATCGACCGGATCAACGCCCGCGACAAGCCGCTCGCGCTTTACATCTTCGACCGCGACCAGACCCGGATCGACCGCATCCTGACCGAGACGACCTCGGGCGGGGTCGGCATCAACCTGACCGTGGTGCATTACACTCAGTCGAACCTGCCCTTCGGCGGGGTCAATACCTCGGGCCTCGGGTCCAGCCACGGCCACCACGGCTTTCGCGCCTTCAGCCACGAGCGCGCGGTCCTCCGCAACCGCTTCCTCGCGCTCCCGATCCTGTTCGCCCCCTACGGTGCGCGGACCCTGCGGCTGATCGGCTTGATCAAGCGGATCCTGGGATGAGCTTTCACTACATCATCGTCGGTGCCGGGTCCGCGGGCTGCCTCCTCGCCAACCGCCTCTCGGCCAACCCGCAGACCCGCGTCGCCTTGGTCGAGGCCGGCCCCCCCGACCACAACCCCCTGATCCACATGCCGCTTGGCCTTGCCCTTCTGGCCCGGAACCGCAGGATCAACTGGGGCTACACGACCGAACCCGAGGCGGAACTTAACCACCGCCGCCTTTACTGGCCGCGCGGCCGCGTCCTTGGCGGCTCCTCCTCCATCAACGCGATGATCTACATGCGCGGCCACCCCCTGGACTACCGGGACTGGGCCGCCACGGCGGGGCCGGCCTGGGACTGGCCCGCCGTGCGCCAGACCTTCCTGGACCTGGAAGGCAACACCGCCCTTGGCCCGCCGCACCACGGCACCACCGGCCCGCTTGCCGTCAGCGACCTGCGCCACGTCAACCCGCTGTCCCGCGCTTTCATCCAGGCCGGGACCGAGTGTCAGCACCCCACAACCCCCGACTTCAACGCCGACACGACCGAAGGCGTCGGCCTTTACCAGGTCACCCAGAAGGACGGCCGCCGCTTCTCCTCGGCCCGCGCCTTCCTGGACCCCGTCCGCCACCGTCCGAACCTGACCATCCTCACCGGCCAGCAGGTCCAGCGCGTCCTCTTCTCCGGCCGCACCGCCACCGGCATCCGCCTGGCCACCCGCGACCTTACCCTCACTCAGGGCGGCGAGGTCATCCTGTCGGCCGGCGCCATCGGTTCGCCCCACCTCCTCATGCTCTCCGGCATCGGTCCCGGCGACCACCTGCAGGCCATGGGCATCGCGCCCATCCACCACGCGCCCGAGGTCGGCGCCAACCTTGCCGACCACCTTGACATCACCGTCCAGGCCGCGACCGGCCCCCTGGCCATCGGCCTGGCCCCGCGCGTCCTGCCCCGCGCCCTTCGCGCCGCCTGGGCCTTCCGCAAGGGCCAGGGCGAGCTGACCTCCAACGTGGCCGAGGCCGGGGGCTTTGCGAAATCCGACCCCGACCGCGACCGGCCCAACCTGCAATTCCACTTCATCCCGGCTTTCATCCACGACCACGGCCGCAAGACCGCCTGGGGCTTCGGCCTGACGCTGCATGTCTGCGACCTTTACCCGCAAAGCCGGGGCACCATCCGCCTGGCCAGCCCCGACCCCGCCGCACCCCCCAGCATCGCCGCCAACTACCTGTCCCACCCCGACGACCTGCCCACGCTCCTTCAGGGCCTGCACCTTGCCCGCCAGATCACCCAGGCGCCTGCGCTGGCCCGCCATATCCGGCACGAGACGCGGCCCGGCACCGCCACGGACCTTGTCGCCGACATCCGCCAGCGGGCCGAGACGATCTACCACCCGGTCGGCACCTGCCGCATGGGGACCGACCCCGCCGCCCCCGCCGACCCGCAGGGCCGCATCCGGGGCACGACCGGCCTACGCGTCGTCGATGCCTCGCTCATGCCCCGGATCATCGGCGGCAACACCAACGCCCCCACGATGATGATCGCCGAAACCATCGCCCGAACGATCTGCGCCTGACCCGCGACTGATCCGGGGGCGATTGTCACACAGCTTTTACATTCCTGTTGAACAAGCGTCATGCGACGGGGCTAGTCCGGTCCCCGCGCAGCCAAAGACGGCCGCACGAATTTGCAGGAGTGCATCATGAAATCCTTCCACCTGACCGCCTCGGTCCTGGCCTTCGCCGCCGCCTCGGCGCTGCCGGCCATGGCCCGCGACCAGATCCAGATCACCGGCTCGTCCACCGTCCTGCCCTATGCCACCATCGTCGCCGAAGCCTTCGGCGAAAACTTCGAATTCCCGACCCCGGTCGTGGAAGGCGGCGGCTCGGGTGCCGGCCGCAAGAAGCTGTGCGAAGGCGTGGGCGAAACCACCGTCGACATCGCCAACTCCTCCAGCCGCATCTCGCAGTCCGACATCGACCTCTGCGCCCAGAACGGCGTGAACGAGATCATGGAAGTCCGCTTCGGCTATGACGGCATCGTGTTCGCGTCCGACGTGAACGGCCCCGAATTCGCCCTGACCCCGACCGACCTGTACAACGCCGTCGCCGAAACCGTCCTGAAGGACGGCGCGCTGGTCGCCAACCCCCACGCCCAGTGGGCCGAGTTCAACAGCGCCCTGCCCGCTCAGGACATCTTGGTTCTCTCGCCCGGCACCAAGCACGGCACCCGTGAAGTGTTTGACCAGAAGGTCATCATCCAGGGCTGCGAAGACTCGGGCGCCATGGCCGCCTTCACCGCCTCGGGGATGGACGAGGACGCGACCGAAGCCGCCTGCATGAAGCTGCGCACCGATGGCCGCAACGTCGACATCGACGGCGACTACACCGAGACGCTGGCCCGCCTGGACACCAACAAGAACGCCATCGGCGTGTTCGGCCTGTCCTTCTACCAGAACAACACCGACAAGCTGCGCGTCGCCACCATGGGCGGCGTGGTTCCCTCGGCTGAGTCGGTCGCCTCGGGCGAATACCCGGTGTCGCGCCCGCTCTACTTCTACGTCAAGAAGGCCCACATCGGCGTGATCCCCGGCCTGAAGGAATATATCGAGTTCTTCGTCAGCGACGACATGGCCGGCCCGGATGGCCCGCTGGCGGAATACGGCCTGGTCTCCGACCCGGAACTGGCCGCGACGCAGGAAGCCGTTGCCGCCGAAACCCCGATGGGTCCGCTGCAATAAGACCCTTGGGCGGGGCCTTCGGGCCCCGCCCTTCCCTTTCGCGCGAACGGAAAGCCCCGCGATGTCCGTCCTGATGACCCTTGCCGCCGTCGCGGTCCTGGCCCTTGCCAGCTTCGTCCTGTCGCGCCAGCGCGCGCTGGCCAGTGCCGGGGGCAATCCCCGGCTTATGCATTCGCTGCCCGGCTATTACGGCTGGAACGGCGCGATTTCGGTGCTGGCCCCGGCCCTTGCCGCGCTGCTGGTCTGGCTTCTCGCCCAGCCCATGGTGATCGAGGCGCGGATCTCTGCCGCCCTGCCGGTCGGGATGGTCGCCGACCCCGCCGCCCGGGAACTTGCCATGGCCGACATCCGCCGCGTGGCCGATGGGCTGGATACCGCCGTCGCTGCTGGGGCCCTCTCGTTGGACCAGGCTGCGGCGCTGACGGCCGCCGACGCCCGCGCCACGCTGGGCGAGGTGGGTGTGGCGCTGGGGGCCGAGGTCTCGGATGCCACGCTGTCGGCAGCACGGGACTATCGCGCCACTTCCGCCTGGGGCGCGGCGCTACGCACCATTCTGGTGCTTGCGGTCGCGGTCGCGGGCCTTATCTGGGCGGTCAGTCGCAGCCACAAGGATTTCCGCGCCCGCAACAGCGTCGAGCGGGTGGTGCTTGGCCTTTTGATCGCCGCCTCGTCCATCGCGGTGCTGACCACTGTCGGCATCATCTGGTCGATGGTGTCGGAAACCTTCGACTTCTTCTCGAAATACCCCGCGAAGGACTTCTTCTTCAGCCTGACCTGGTCGCCCAACTTCCGCGGCGGGTCCGAGCTTGGCATCCTGCCGCTGATCTGGGGCACGCTTTACATCACCGTCATCTCGATGCTGGTCGCCGTGCCCATCGGCCTGTTCGCCGCGATCTACCTGGCGGAATACGCATCGCGCCGCACCCGCGCCTGGGTGAAACCGCTGATCGAGATTATCGCCGGCATCCCCACCGTCGTCTTTGGCATCTTCGCCCTGGTCACCGTCGGCCCCGCCCTGCGCGATTGGTTTGCGGAACCCCTGGGCCTTGGCAACTCCGGCTCCTCGGTGATGACCGCAGGGATCGTGATCGGCATCCTGAACATCCCCTTCATCTCGTCCCTGTCCGACGACATCATCAACGCCGTGCCGCAATCCCTGCGCGACGGCAGCTATGGCCTTGGCGCCACCCGGTCCGAGACGGTGAAGCAGGTGATCCTGCCTGCCGCCCTGCCCGGCATCGTCGGCGCGATCCTGATGGCCGCCTCCCGCGCCATCGGCGAGACGATGATCGTCGTCATGGGCGCCGGTGCCGCCGCCAAGCTTAGCCTGAACCCGTTCGAGGCGATGACCACGATGACCGTCAAGATCGTCGGCCAGCTCACCGGCGACACCGACTTCGCCTCGCCCGAGACGCTGGTCGCCTTCGCGCTTGGCATGACGCTCTTCGTCATCACCCTTTGCCTGAACATCTTCGCCCTGTGGATCGTCCGCAAATATCGCGAGCAGTACGAATGACCGACCTTTCCGCCGCCGCCCCCGCCCTGCCCGCACCGCGCCAGAAACCCTCGCTTCTGGCCCCCTCCGCCCGCATGCGCCGCCGCAATGCCGCCGAGGCGCGCTTTCGCCTCTATGGCCTGGCCGCCATCGCCTTGGCGCTGGCGACGCTGGCGATCATGCTTTTCACCATCCTGCGTGACGGTGTGTCGTCCTTCACCCAGGCCAGCCTCTCCTTCCCGGTCGAGCTGTCGGCCGAAACCCTGGACCCCAAGGGCAACCGCAACCCCGCCGAATTGTCCAAGGTCACCACCATCGGCTACGGCAAGGTCCTCACCGCCGCCCTTCTGGCCGAGGTCGAGCGTCGCGGCATCGCCACCGACCTGTCCGACAAGGACATCAGCGCGCTCATCTCCAAGGACGCGCCCGGCACATTGCGCGCCCAGGTCCTGGCCGACCCCACGCTGATCGGCACCACCATCGACGCCACCGTTTTCGCCGCCGGCCGCATCGACGGCTTCCTCAAGGGCCGCGTGACACTGGAATCGGCCGAGCGTGACAGCAACATCAGCCCGGAACAGCTGCGCCTTGCCCAGCAACTGGTGGACGCCGGGATGCTGACCTCGGCCTTCAACTGGTCCTTCCTGACCAACCCCGACGCCTCCGACCAACGCCCCGAGGCGGCGGGCCTGGGCGTGGCCATCCTCGGCTCGCTTTACATGATGGTCCTGGTCCTGATCCTCTGCGTCCCCGTCGGCATCGCCGCCAGCATCTATCTTGAGGAATTCGCCCCCAAGAACCGCTGGACCGATGCGATCGAGGTCAACATCTCCAACCTCGCCGCCGTGCCCTCGATCGTGTTCGGCATCCTGGGCCTGGCGATCTTCATCAACTTCGCCGGCCTGCCGCAATCGTCCTCGGTCGTCGGCGCGCTGGTCCTGTCGCTGATGACTCTGCCCACGATCATCATCGCCACCCGCGCCGCGATCCGGGCGGTGCCACCCTCGATCCGTGACGCCGCCCTTGGCGTCGGCGCCTCCAAGATGCAGACCGTGTTCCACCACGTCCTGCCGCTGGCGATGCCCGGCATCCTGACCGGCACGATCCTGGGCCTTGCCTCGGCGCTGGGGGAAACCGCGCCGCTCCTCCTGATCGGCATGGTCGCCTTCGTCGACAACTACCCCTCCCTGCCGCCCGAAGGCATCCTTGACCCCGCCACCGCCCTGCCGGTGCAGGTCTATTCCTGGGCCAGCCGCTCGGACCCGGCCTTCATCGAACGCTCGAACGGCGCGATCATCGTGCTTCTGGTGTTCCTTGTGGTGATGAACGTCGCCGCGATCCTGCTGCGCCGCCGCTTCGAACGCCGCTGGTGACCCCGCCCCGCGTCCGGGCTAGACTGGCCCGGAACCGCGGACAGGAGCCGTCATGCGCCTCGCCCTCTGGCAGGGACATTCTCCCGCAGCCGACCTTGACCTGGCCTGCGCCCAGGCCGAAGCCGCCCTTGCCGCCGCCGGTGCCCTGGGCGCCACCGCCCTGGTCCTGCCCGAGCTTTGGTTGCCCGGCTACAACCGACCCGACCTGCCCGCCCATGCGCTGACCCGCGACAGCGCCCCCCTGCGCCGCCTGGCCGCCGCCGCCCGCACCCACCGCACCGCCCTGATCCTTGGCTACGCAGAACGCGACGGCGACCGCCTTTTCAATTCCGCCGCCTGCTTCGGACCGGACGGCGCTCTCCTTGCCAACTATCGCAAGGTCCAGCTTTACGGCCCGCGCGAAGCCGCCCTTTTCACCCCCGGCGACCGGCTGGAGACCTTTGCGCTGAACGGCGAAACCGCTGCAATCCTGATATGTTACGACATAGAGTTCGCACCGCATGTGAAGTCTCTCGCCGACCGGGGCGTCACCGTGATCCTGGTCCCGACCGCCAACATGCAGCCCTTCACCCATGTCGCCCGCCACACCGTCCCCGCCATGGCGGCCAACCACGGGGTTGCCATCGTTTATACCAACTATTGCGGGACCGAGGGCGACCTGACCTATACCGGACAGTCGCTCATCGCCGGCCCGCATGGCGAGGTGTTGGCCCAGGCCGGTGACACCCCCGCCCTCCTCATCGCCGACCTGCCGCCCCGCGATCCTGCCCGGATTTCCACCCAAGCGGCCGATCTTCGCCACCTCTGACCGAAATCGCCGGGTCCATGTCGTAACCAAGCTTCCCCGAAACCCTGGATTGGGGCAGGCTTGATCAAACCGATGCCGAGGCCCCGATGACCCATTTCCGCCACCGCAAGTTCAACACCCGCGACACCTATCCCGAACAGAAGCTGGACAATGACCTGGCCCAGGCCGTCGTCGCCCGGGGCCGGATCGTGTTTCTGCGCGGCCAGTGCCCGCAGGATCTGGAGACGGCCAAGGACATTGGCAGCCATGACCCGGTCGAACAGACCCACAAGGTGATGCAGAACATCCGCCAACTGCTTGAAGAGGTTGGCGGAAACATGACCCACCTGTGCAAGGTCGTGGTCTACCTGACCGATGTCCGCCACCGTGAGGCGGTTTATCGGACCATGGGCGAATATATCAAGGGCGTGCATCCGGTCTCGACCGGGGTGGTGGTGACCGCGCTCGCCCGCCCCTCCTGGCTGGTGGAAATCGACGGGACCGCCGTGATCCCGGATGACGGGCCATGACCTTCTCGCTTGTCGCCCGCTGCGCTGCGACTGGCCAGTTCGGGATGGCCATCTCGTCGTCTTCGCCCGCCGTTGCCGCGCGCTGCGTGCATCTGCGGCCGGGCGTTGGGGCCGTGGCCAGCCAGAACGTCACCGACCCGGCGCTGGGGCCGCTGGTGCTGGACCGGCTGGAAACTGGCCTGACCGCGATGCAGGCGCTGGCCTCGGTGACCGAGCGGCAGGCGCATATCGACTATCGCCAGCTTCTGGTGGTGGACACGCAAGGCCGGACCGCGGTGCATTCCGGCCGCCAGGTCCTTGGCCTCTGGGGCGAGGCGCAGGGTCTGGCCTGCGCGGCGGGCGGCAACCTTCTGGCCGATCCGCATGTTCCCGCCGCGATGGTCGCCGCGTTCGAGGCCGCGTCCGGGCCTTTGGGCGAGCGGCTGATGCAGGCATTGGAGGCCGGGCTTGCCGCCGGGGGCGAGGCTGGCCCGGTCCATTCCGCAGGGCTGAAGGTGGTGGACCGGCTGGCCTGGCCGATCATCGACCTGCGCATCGACTGGGCCGATCACCCCGTGGCCATGCTGCGCAGCGCCTGGGCGGTCTATGCGCCACAGATGCCGGCCTATATCCAGCGCGCGCTTGATCCGACACAGGCGCCCTCCTACGGCGTGCCGGGCGATGAATAGGCCGATGGCGCGGATCAAGAAACCCCTAATGCCCACGCGCAAGGTGTTGATATTTTTCGATTCTCAGGATTTGTTCGCACCGCGCGGCGCCTGGGCGGGCTATGCGCCGGAGATGCCGGTCGATATCCGGGTGCGCTTGATCCGATACAGGCGCCCTCCTACGGCGTGCCGGGCGATGAACGGGCCGATGGCGCGGGTTAAGAAACCCCTAACGACCACGAGCAAGCCGTTGTTATTTCTCGATTCTCAGGATTTGTCCACCGTGGACACCCAAACCCGCAGGCCCGCCCGACCATGACCGAAACCACCCACACCCTTGTCATCGGCGGCGGTCAGGCCGGGGTCGCGACCTCGGCCCACCTGCAGAAACAGGGCATCCCCCACCTCGTCCTGGAACGCGCTCGCATCGCCGAAAGGTGGCGGTCCGAGCGGTGGGACAGCCTGGTCGCGAACGGCCCCGCCTGGCACGACCGCTTCCCCGAGGCCGAGTTCCAGGGGCTCTCCCCCGACGCCTTCGCCCCGAAAGACGCCGTCGCCGCCTACTTCGAAACCTTCGTCCGAACCCGCGACCTGCCGATCCGGACAGGGGTGGAGGTCACGCGGCTGGAACGGACCGAGGCAGGCTTCCGCGCCACCACCCCCAAGGGCGTGATCGCGGCGCGGAACGTCGTCGTTGCCACCGGCCCGTTCCAGACCCCGGTGATCCCGACCGTCGTCACCGACCCCGCCATCACCCAGCTTCACTCCAGCAGCTACCGCAACCCCGCCCAACTGCCCGAAGGTGCCGTGCTGGTTGTCGGCGCCGGCTCATCCGGCGCGCAGATCGCCGAGGAACTGGCCCGCGCCGGCCACCGCGTCCACCTGTCCATCGGCCCCCACGACCGCCCACCCCGCCGCTATCGGGGGCAGGATTTTGTCTGGTGGCTGGGCAAACTGGGCAAGTGGGACGTGAAAACCCCGTCGCCGGGGACCGAACACGTCACCATCGCCGTCTCGGGCGCGTATGGCGGGCAGACGATGGACTTCCGCCGCCTTGCCGCGCTGGGGGTGACGCTCTTGGGTCGGGCGGGAAGCTACCGGGACGGCCGCCTTCACTTTGCCGACGACCTTGCCCGCAACATCGAGGCCGGGGATCGCAACTACCTCTCGGTCCTGGACGAGGCCGACGCCTATGCCGCGGCCCAGGGACTGGACCTGCCCGCAGAGCCGGAGGCGCGGCAGTTCCTGCCCCTTCCTCCGTCCGTGACCCAGCCGATCCTGTCGCTGGACCTGGCAGCGGAGGGCATCTCCACCATCCTCTGGGCCACCGGCTTCCGCCTGGATTTCGGCTGGATCGACCTTGACATCTTCCGCGACGATGGCCGCCCCCGCCATCAGGACGGGGTCAGCGAGGTGCCGGGCCTCTACTTCGTCGGCCTGCCGTGGCTGTCCTGCCGGGGCTCGGCCTTCATCTGGGGTGCCTGGCGCGATGCGGAACGGCTGGCCGCCCACATCGCGGGCCGAGGTTAGCGCAGGTCCTCGGGCAAAAGGTCCAGCGGCAGGTTCTGGAAGCTGACCGGACGCAGGAAGCGGCGGATCGACATCGTGCCGACGCTGGTCGCGCCAAAGTTGGTCGAGGCCGGGTAAGGCCCGCCGTGGACCATCGCGTCGCTGACCTCCACCCCGGTCGGGTAGCCGTTGACGATCACCCGGCCCGCCTTCCGCTCCAGGATCGGCAGCAGCTTGCGGGCGGTGGGCTTGTCGGCCTCGTCCAGATGCAGGGTCGTGGTCAACTGGCCCTGCAGGCTGCGGGCGATGGCCAGCATCTCGTCCTCACCCGTGACGGTCACGATCAGGCCGAGGGGACCGAACACCTCTTCCGCCAGGGCATGGTTGGCCAGCCAGTCGGCGGCGGTGATCTGGAAAAGCTGCGGCAGGGCGTTGCGGCGGTCGCAGACCTGCGTGAGCAGGCTTTGCACCCCCGGCGCACCCGCCATCTGTTCGGTGCCGCGGGAATAGGCCCCGGCGATCCCTTCGGTCAGCATGACCTGCGAGCCGACGGCGCGCAGGGCGTCCAGCGTTGCCTGGGCCAGCGCGTCGGCCTGGTCCTGGCGCACCACGGCGATGCCGGGATTGGTGCAGAACTGGCCCGCCCCCAGCGTCAGGGAGCCCGACCAGCCCTTGGCAATCGCCTCGCCCCGCGCGGCCATGGCGGCCGGGAGCAGGAACATCGGGTTGACGCTGCCCAACTCACCGAAGAACGGGATCGGCTCGGGGCGTTGGGCGCAGAGGTCGAACAGCGCGCGACCACCGGCAAGGCTGCCGGTGAAGCCCACCGCCTTGATCAGCGGATGCTGCACCACGGCCGCGCCAACCTTGCGGTCGCCGCCCTGGATCAGGCTGAACACGCCGGGATGCAGGTCCAGCGCCTTGATGGCCGCAAGGACGGCCTCGGCCACGATCTCGGCGGTGCCGGGATGGGCGGAGTGGCCCTTGACCACGACCGGGCAGCCGGCGGCCAAGGCGGCGGCGGTGTCGCCCCCGGCGGTCGAGAAGGCCAAGGGGAAGTTCGAGGCGCCAAACACCGCGACCGGGCCGACCGGGCGCTGGATCAGGCGGATTTCCGGGCGGGGGGCCGGCTGGCGGTCGGGCAGCGCCGGATCGGTGCGGCGGTCAAGGTAGTCGCCCTTGCGGATGTGGCTTGCGAAAAGCCGCAGTTGCATGGTGGTGCGGCCGCGCTCACCCTCCAGCCGGGCGGTGGGCAGGCCGGTTTCTTGCGTGCCGATCAGTGTGATGTCGGCCCCGCGCGCCTCGATCTCGTCGGCGATGCGGTCCAGGAAGGCGGCGCGGGTCTCGCGGCTGGTATAGGCGTAGGTCCAGAACGCCTCTTCGGCGGCGCGGGCAGCCTGGTCGACCAGCGCGGGCGTGCCGACCGAGAACTGGTGCACCGGGCCGGACGCCGGCTCGGACGGAAAGGTGTCGGGGGTGTTCACCCAGGTTCCGGCGATCAGATGCGCGCCATGCGGGGTCCAGGTCATGTTCGGTCCTTTTCGTTCCGGCGGGCCGATCTTCACATCCAAGGTGAAGACTTCAGCGCACCGCTTTGCTTTTCATACGTTTCTTGCGATGACCTGAGCCGCTGCGGCCAGCGCACCGTCACCATGCGGGATGTCCAGTGCGGTCAGCCCCGCCTCCATCACCGCAAGGGCACCCAGGGTCATGTGGGCGTTCACATGGCCCATATGAGCGACGCGCAGGAAGCCATGATAGGCCGGGTCGGTCGAGGGCGCCATGCCAAGCCCGATGCCAAGCGTGACGCCGGCCTTCTTTTCGCACCAGTCGCGCAGGCGGGTGGCGTGCGGCGCGCCGAAACGGGCGGCGGTGACCGACCAGCCGCGATCGCCGGGGTTCGCCACGTTCATCCCGATCTGAGGGTTGCCCTGGCCCCAGGCGTCGAAGGCGGCCCACACCGCGCTGGCCAGGGTGTGGTGCCGCTTCCAGACCTGGGGCATCCCCTCTTCGCGCAGCATGTCCAGGGCCTCGCGCAGGCCGTAAAGGTGGCTGGTGGGCGCGGTGCCGTCCCACATCTGCCAGAACTCCTCGGGCTCGGCCCGCGGGCCCCAGGCCCAGTAGGGCGTCGCCAGGTCCGAGGGACCGCACCGCTGGCGGGCGGCTTCCGAGAACCAGACGAAGGCCAGACCGGGTGGCGTCATCAGCCCCTTCTGGCAGGCCGCGACCATCACGTCGACGCCCCAGTCGTCCATGCGAAACTCGTCACAGCCCAGCGAGGCGATGCAGTCCACCGCCAGCAGCGCCGGGTGGCCGGCCGCATCCATCGAGGCTCGCAGGGCCGGGATGTCGGTCTTGATCGAACTGGCGGTATCGACATGCGTGGTCAGGACCGCCTTGATCCTGTGGCCGCTGTCGGCGCGCAGAGCTTCTTCGACCCGGGTGAAATCGACCGGCGCGGATTTGCCGAAGTCCAGGACCTCGACCACGATCCCCATGGCGCGGGCGGAATTGGCCCAAGACAGGCCGAACTGACCCACCGCCAGCACCAGCGCCTTGTCGCCGCGGTTGAACAGGTTGGCATTCGCCGCCTCCCATCCCGCATGGCCGTTGCCGATATACATCGCCACATGCCCGGTGGTCCCGGCGACCATGCGCAGGTCGGGCCACAGGCTGGCGACCATCTCGATCAGGGGGCCTTCATAGATGTTGGGCGAGCCCTGGTGCATCGCGCGCAGCACCCGGTCAGGGATGACCGAGGGGCCGGGAATGGCCAGATAGGGGCGGCCGTTGGCAAGGCTCATGCGTCTCTCCATCGCTTCACCGCCATGGCTAGGCCGGGGCGCGCCCAGCGTCAACCGGCGCAGCTTGAGAGCGGGGCGCTTTCCCGGTAAACCCCGGCCTGACTGTCCGAAAGGCCCCCAGCCCGTGCCGACCGACCGCGCCTATACTTCCCGTTCCCTGTTCGCCCGGTTCTGGCGCGGCTATCTGCGTCCGCATCTGGGGTTGATGGGGCTGGCCTTCTTGATGATGGTGATCGAGGGGTCCACGCTGGGTCTGCTCAGCTACATGATCGAGCCGCTGTTCGACCAGGTCTTCACTCCCGGCGGCAGCGGGGCGCTGCTGTGGGTGGGCGGGGCGATCCTGGCACTGTTCGTGCTGCGCGCCGCGACCTCACTTCTGGGGCGCTGGCTTCTGGCGCAGGTGAACCAGACCAGTGCGGGCGAGATGCAGGTGGACCTGCTTGGCCATCTGCTGACGCTGGATGCGGGGTTCTTTGCCGCGAACTCGCCCGGCAAGCTGATCGAGCGGGTGCAGGGCGACACCATGGCCGTGCAAGGTGCGGCCACCATGCTGGTGGGTGGCATCGGCCGCGACGTGGTGGCGCTGGTCGGGTTGTTCACCGTGGCGATCATGATCGACCCGCTGTGGACCCTGGCCGCGCTGGTCGGCGCGCCGCTGCTGATCCTGCCCGCGATCGTGCTGCGCCGCTACCTGCGCCGCAAGGCGATGCACACGCGCGAGCAGGCCGGCCTGCGCGCCACCCGGCTGGACGAGATCTTTCACGGCATCCAGGCGGTCAAGCTGAACCGGATGGAGGGCTACCAGACCTCGCGCTTCCAGCGGATCGTGCAGACCATCGTCCGGGCCGAGGTCAAGACCGTGGTCGGTCGCACCGCCATGCCGGCTCTGGTCGACGTGATCACCGGCCTTGGCTTTTTCGCCGTCCTCATGCTGGGTGGCAGCGAAGTTGCGGCGGGCGAGCGGACGACGGGCGAGTTCATGTCCTTTTTCACCGCCATGGCGCTGACCTTTCAGCCGATCCGCCGGCTGGGCGATCTTGCCGGCCAGTGGCAGGTGGCAGAGGCAAGCCTTGAGCGGATTTTCGAGCTTTTCGACACCCTGCCCTCGGGCAGCCGTCCGGCCGTCAGCCGCGCCTGCCCGGCCCCTGGCGCCCCGGAGATCCGGTTCGAGGCGGTCAGTTTCACCTATCCCGACCGTCCGGTCCTGAAGGCGCTGACCTTCACGGCCGAGGCCGGAAAGGTCACCGCCCTGGTCGGACCCTCGGGCGCGGGGAAGTCCACCGTCTTTCAACTGATCAGCGCGCTGATCGAGCCGCAGGATGGCCGCATTCTGATCGGCGGTGTCGATGTGCAGGACCTCAGCCTGTCGGACCAGCGGGCATTGCTGGCCTCGGTCACCCAGGACGCGGCGCTGTTTGACGAGACCCTGCGCGAGAACCTGCTTCTGGGTCGCGCCGATGTCCCGCAGGCCCGCCTGACCGCCGCCCTGACCGATGCCGAGGTTGCCGGGTTTGCCGCGACCCTGCCCCAGGGGTTGGAGACGCCGGCGGGACCGCGCGGCTCGCTGCTGTCGGGCGGCCAGCGCCAGCGGATCGCAATCGCGCGTGCGCTGCTGGCCGAGGCCCCGGTGCTGCTGCTGGACGAGGCGACCTCGGCGCTGGATACCCGGACCGAGGCCGCCGTTTCGGCCGCACTGGCCCGGGCGCAGGCGGGGCGGACCACGCTGGTGATCGCGCATCGGCTCTCGACGGTGAAGGGCGCGGACAAGATCCTGGTCCTGGATCAGGGTCGCCTGATCGAGGAAGGCACCCATGACAGCCTGATGGCCAAGGGCGGGGCCTATGCGCAGCTGCACCGGGCGCAATTGCGCGACTGACCCTTTCCCCTTGGCATCGGCCTGCCTATCTTGCCACACATGATAGATCCGCTTCTGGGCGAAGCCGCCCCCGACCGCACCGTCTGGACCTTGACCGGCAAGGATGCCCTTGGTTTCCTGCAGGGCCTTGTGTCGAACGACCTGCGCCCGCTGGAACAGGGGCCCGGCCTGATCTGGGCGGCGCTGCTGACCCCGCAGGGCAAGTATCTGGCGGACTTCTTCGTGGCGCGCCTTGGCGACGGCCTGCTGCATCTGGACATCGCGACACCTTTGGCCGCCGACACGCTGCGGCGGCTGACGCTGTACCGGCTGCGCGCCGATGTGCAGATCGCGCCCACGTCGCTGCATGTCCTGCGCGGCCTTGGTCCCGCACCGACCGGCGCCCTGCCCGACCCGCGCCACCCGGCGCTTGGCTGGCGGGCCTTCAGCGCCACGCCGGGCCAGGCGCCCCGCATCGACTGGGACGCGATCCGTGTCGAGCATGAGATCCCGGAAAGCGGGGTCGAGCTGATCCCCGACGACAGCTATATCCTGGAACACGGGTTCGAGCGGCTGCATGGCGTGGACTTCCGCAAGGGCTGCTATGTCGGGCAGGAAGTCACCGCCCGGATGAAGCACAAGACCGAGCTGCGGAAGGGCCTGGTTCGCGTCAAGGTTGAGGGCACCGCGCCGGTCGGGACCGAGATTCTGGCGGCGGGCAAGCCAGCCGGGCGCCTATTCACCCAATCGAGCGGCCGGGGGCTTGCCTACCTGCGCTTCGACCGCGCCGAGGCCGAGCTTCGGGCGGGCCAGGCACAGGTGCGCCCCGATCAAGCGCCCGGGGCCGAGAGAAAATCTTTACCAAAAGGTTGAAATATCCAGCGCGCTTACCAAATCTCGGCGTTAACCCCCAGGGTTAACGACTAAATGATGAGGGAAGGGTTCCAAAGCTATGCGCTGAACGCATAGCAGTTATTCCAAACCGGAAACCCCGAATCGCTGTTAAATCGTTACAACCCCGGGACGCTGAGGAAATACAAGAGCAAGAAAAAAGGAAAGCCGATGCTCGATACAATCGACAGCACCGCCTTCAACTTCGAGCAAGGTCAGCGCGCGCGCAAGCTTTTCGCGGCGGTTGTGCTTGCTGCGCTGGATGATGCCATCGCGGATGACAAGAAATACGGCAACGGGCCGGACCAGATCGCCCGCTGGGCGCGGTCGCGCGACGGGCGTGAGGTGCTGTCCTGCGCCGGGATCGACCCGAACGAGCGGGTGGTGAAGGGCCTGATGGAATTCGTCGCCAAGGGCGTGCGGACCAGCGTCGCCCTGTCGCGCGAGGAATCCGAGCGTCGCCATGCCCTGGAAGCCGAACAGGCCGAAGCCGCCTGATCCTTTCCCTGACCGGAAGGCCGAACGCGCCCCACCGGGGCGCGTTGTCGTTTGTGGATCGGGGTGGCGCCTAGTCCAGGGCGCGGGCGGCCAAGGCGCGATTGACCTCGGCCCGGACCAGCTTGCGCACGTTGCGGGTGATGCGTTCGCCAAGGCTGCCCTGCAACTCTTGCCGGACCAGGTCGCGCACCAGGCTGTGCAGCTCTGCCTCGTCCATCACCCGGATCGACTCGTCCTCAAGCATCGCCGCGGACAACACGTCGGCCACGTCGATGTCGTCGTCCTCATGCTCGGCAGCCGAAGCGGCAGCGTCCACCGGCGCTGCAGCCCGCGGAAACGGGACCACGGGGGCGGCTTCGACGGGTTCCGGCGCTTCGAACCAGCCATCCTCGGCCTCGGGCCACATCCGGGCTTCGATAACCGGATCCTCGACCAGTTCCGCCTCTTCGGCGGTGAGCGCAAGCTCCGCCAGCGGGGCCTCGGGGGCGCCCCAAAGCGGCTCTTCCACCCATTCCGCCTCGGCGGCAGAAGCGTCCAGGTCGGCACGATCTGCGCCGGTCAGAATCAGGGGCTTAATGGCCTCCGCCTCGGGGACCACCCGCAGCGACGGGGTCAGCAACAGCTTGTCGGGCGCAGGTTTGGCGGCACGGGGGCGCTGGTCGGTCGACACCAGCCGCCGGACTGAGGAAACGACATCCTCGATCTCGTTCGAAGTCAGCGATCCTGGCATTTTGGCCTTCCGTTCGACCCACTCGAACTCCCCGGCGGCAAGCCTACTCTGGCAAACCCCTGCCGGGCAACAGTTTTCGCAGATCGAAGCGCGAGAGCCGCCTAGTCGCCGATCTTTTCCAGGATCCGGTCCAGCTTCTTGCCCTGCGCCGAGTGCGAGGGCGCGCGCTCGACCGATTTGTAATAGGCTTCGGGATCATAGGTAGGGATGCCCAGTTGCAGATGGTCCACGGTCAACAGGCCCATGGTCGCCAGCAGCTGATAGACCACGACATAGCGCTGCGCCTCGGCTTGCAGGCGGGCGTTGCGGGCATCGAGCAGTTCCTGCTCGGCGTCCAGCACGTCCAGCGTAGTGCGCGCGCCCAGCTGTGCCTCTTCGCGCACGCCGTCGAACGCGGTCTGCGCGGCACGGATCTGGCGGTCGGATGCCTCGATCGAGGCATTGGAGACCAGAAGGCCCGCCCAGGCCACGCCAACCGATTCCAGCACGTTGACCACCGTCTGCTGCAGTCCGGCCCGCGCCCGGTCGTCGCCCGAGATCGCCTGGCGCAGCAGCGCGGCCAGCCGGCCACCGGCGTACAGGGTCTGGTTCATATTCAGCCCGAAGCTGACCGAATCCTGACCGTCGTTGTCCGTCTCCAGCGTGATGCCTGCGCCCAGCGTCGGCTTCATCCCGGCGCGGGCCAGATCGACCTGCAGCCCGGCGATGGTCACCAGATGCTGCGACTGCCGGATCAGCGGATGGGTAGAACGGGCGACCGACTGCGCCTCTTCCAGGGTCCGCGGCAAAGCGGGTGCCTTGGGCAGCGGTGCAAGGTTTCCAGGATAGGCCCCGGTTGCGGCCTTGTAGGCTTCGCGCGCAACCATAAGATCGCCCTCGGCCGCCGCCAGGGCCGACCGCGAGGCGGCAAGCCGCGCCTCGGCGATGGCGACATCGGTGCGGGTAACCTCGCCCACGTCGAACCGGTCCTGCGCGGCGCGCAGTTCCTGGGTGATGAGCCGCAGGTTCGACTGGCGCAACGCCACGACCTCTTGCGCCAGACGCACGTCGACATAGGCGCTGACGGCGGAAAGCAGGACCTCTTGCTCGACCTGAACCAGGGCCTGGCGGGTGGCAAGCACGCTTTCCCGCGCGATCGAGATCCCGAACTGGCGACGGCCAAAGTCCAGCAACAGCAGCTCGGCCGACAGCGACAACGAGGCGCTGGTGCCTTCAACGGTGGTGCGGCCGGCCGGGGTGGCGGCATCAGCCGTCCGACGCCAGCCCGCCGAAGCGGTGTACGAGATCACCGGCCGCAGCGCCGAGACGGCGACAGCCACATCCTCGTCCGCCGCGCGCAGGACGGCGCGGTTCTGGTCCAGCAGGTTGGAGTTGCGGTAGGCGGCAATCAGCGCGTCGGTCAGCGTCTCGGCCTGCAGCGTTGCGGGAAGGCCAAGCGCCGCGACCGCGACCACCATTGCACGAATCCAGGTCCGCATGACTTCCGCCTTTCTTGCGAACGGCCCAGGCCGCCCGCTGTGTTGCATGATCACCGGACGGGCAGAGGCCCGCGCCGGAAGGCCGCCTTCGGCCTAGAGTACAAAGCCCCGCGCGCGGGTAAAGCCGTCCAGCACTGGGGCTGCCGCGTTGAACGCCGGGCGCCAGGACACCACGCCGTCGGCCATGATCCCGACCTTGGCCACGCCCAGCGGGCCGTCCATGAAGATCGCGCCAATCCGGCCGCCGTCCTTCAACTGTCCCAGGATCGCCTCGGGCACCTGCTCGACGCCGCCCTGGATGGTGATCACGTCATAGGGCGCATGGCGCGCGGCCCCCGTTTCCAGCGGCCCGGCGACCAGGATCGCATTGTCCACGCCCTGCTCGGACAACAGACGCTCGGCATCAGCGGCCATGGCATCGTCCGCTTCGACCGCGACCACCGTCTGCGCCAGCCGCGCCAGCACGGCGGCCGAGTAGCCAAGCCCGCAGCCCAGGTCCAGCACCATCTCGTCCGGCTGGATATCCAGCGCGTCCAGCAGCTTGGCCAGCGTCCGCGGCTCCAGCATCACGCGGCCGGGGATCAGGGGCAGGTTTTCGCCCATGTAGGCAGCTTCGCGGCGGTCCGAGGGAACATAGGTTTCACGCGGGACCGAGAGCATTGCGTCGATGATCGGGAATTTGGTCACGTCCGAGGGGCGGACCTGCGTATCCACCATCATCACGCGGCGGGTGGCGAATTCGCTCATTCTGAACTCATCGGTTTGGTTGTGTCCTTGGCCAGTCTTGCCACAGAAGCCCATGGCCCGCAACGGCATTTGCCGGGATTTCCGCGGCCTGCGTCAAGGCTACACGCTGGTTTCTGCACTGCGGCGGGAAAGGGCCTGCTCGCCCAGCTTGCGGAAGCGGTCGGACACCAGGCCCAGCCGGCCGCGCCATTCCGGCTGCGGGACCTGCCCCTCGATCACCTTGAAGTAGACCTGCAGCAGGCAGGCCAGCGCAAAGGGTTCGATCAGCGCGGCCTTTGCGGCCCAGGCGAAGGCCAGGGCAAAGACGATCATCCCGGCGCTGCCCTCGCCCGGCAGCAGCCAGACCACGGCGGCGGCGGGGGCCAGCATGACCAGAAAGACCGCAGCGGACAACACCCAGGTGAACAGCGTCAGCCAGGCCGCGTTGACCAGCATGGGCCGGGCATTCTGCGCGTAAAGGACCAGCCCGTCATGCGCCGCCTCCCAGGCATTGTCCGACCGGGTTCGGATGGCCTGGGCCAGGATCACCTCGTCCACCAGCCCGACCGCCAGCCGCAGCCAGGCGCGCAGGACGGCGACCAGACGGCCCATGCCGGGCACAAAAGCCAGCGCCCCACCCATCAGCCCGGTGATGACGTTGATCACCCCTTTCACCAACTGGTCCAGCGCGAAGAGGGCCGAGGCCTGGCCGAACCGGTCGGTCACGATCTGGCGCGCATAGGCGATCTGGCCCTGCCCGCCAGGAATGGGCCTGCCGTCCAGCAATTCGACCATCACCGCAATATGGCCGGCCTTGACCAGGTACAGGACATAATCGCGCAGGAAGAAGATCACGGCGGCGGTCAGGCCAAAGCCCGCCGCCCCGCCCCAGAAGGTGCTGGTCGCCAGGAATTCGTCATCGCCGAACTGGCCGATCCCATAGCCAATGCTGGCGCCCGTGCCGGTCGTGAGGATCAGCCCGACCGCGATCCCGAAGTAGACCGCCATGCGCAAGACAAGGAACGGCGCGGTCCGTGCCATCAGCCCGAACGCCCGTGCAAGGCTGAACTCCCACATCCGGCAACTCCCACCCGATTCCGCTGGAAAAGGGTGACCTTGCGGCAGGCGAAAAATCAAGCGTCAGTTAAGCCGGGGCCGTCGCAGAGGGACCACGCCCTGCCCCAGCACCTGGTGCAGTTCCCGCAACTGGGCCGCGATCTGGTTGGCGGTCAGGCCGGCCTCTTCGTACATCTCGCGCGGGCTGGCCTGGTCGATGAAGCGGTCGGGCAGCGCCAGGGTGCGGATGCGGCGGCCGCGATCCAGGCCTCCGGTCCGGGCCAGATGCTCCAGCACCTGGGCGCCGAACCCACCGGACGCGCCTTGTTCCAGCGTCACCAGCGCGCCATGGTTGGCCAGAAGCCGGTCGATCAGCGCGCTATCCAGCGGCTTGGCAAAACGGGCGTCGGCGACGGTGACCTCGATCCCCTCACCCGCCAGCAGGTCGGCGGCGGCCAGAGCCTCGGCCAAGTGCGCGCCGAAGGACAAAAGCGCGACGCGGTCACCTTCCCGCACGATGCGGCCACGGCCAATCTCAAGCACCTCGCCACGGGCGGGCAGTTCAACGCCCACCCCCTCGCCGCGCGGATAGCGGAAGGCGATGGGACCCTGGTCATGCGCGGCCGCGGTGGCCAGCATGTGGACAAGTTCCGCCTCGTCGCCCGCGGCCATCACGGTCATGTGCGGCAGGGCGGCAAGGAAACCGATGTCGAAGGCCCCGGCATGCGTCGCGCCGTCCTGGCCCACCAGGCCCGCCCGGTCGATGGCAAAGCGCACCGGCAGGTTCTGCAGGGCCACGTCATGCACGATCTGGTCATAGCCGCGCTGCAGGAAGCTGGAGTAGATCGCGCAGAACGGCCGCATCCCGCTGGCGGCAAGCCCGGCGGCGAAGGTGACGCCGTGCTGCTCGGCGATGCCCACGTCAAAGACCCGGGCGGGAAAGCGTTTCTGCATGATGTCCAGGCCGGTGCCCCCCGGCATGGCGGCGGTGATTGCCACGATCTTGGGGTCACGAGACGCCATCTCGGTCAGCTTTTCGCCAAAGACCTGGGTATAGCTGGGCGCGTTGGACTTGGACTTGACCTGCGCCCCGGTGGCGACGTCGAACTTGGCCACGCCGTGGTACTTGTCGTCCGCGCCCTCGGCCGGGGCATAGCCCTTGCCCTTGACCGTGACGCAATGGATCAGGACCGGCCCGGTTGCCCGCGCCTTGACGGCGCGCAGCGTGGCCAGAAGCTGGGGCATGTCGTGGCCGTCGATCGGGCCGATGTAGTCAAAGCCGAACTCCTCGAACAGCGTCCCGCCACCCGGCAGGCCGGTGACCAACGACCGCGCCCGACGCGCGCCGTCGCGGACCGGGCCGGGAAGGGCTGCCTCCAACCCCTCGGCGGCGGCCTTCAGCATGGCGAAGGGGCCCTTCTCGGCGATGGCGTTCAGATAGGTGGACATGGCACCAACCGGGGGCGCGATGGACATGTCGTTGTCGTTGAGGATGACGAACAGGCGTTCCTTGAGGTGGCCGGCGTGGTTCAGCGCCTCATAGGCCATGCCGGCGGTGATCGCCCCGTCGCCGATCACGGCCACGCAGTCGCCCACCGGCATCCCCATCTTGCGCCCCATGGTAAAGCCAAGCGCGGCCGAGATCGAGGTCGAGCTATGCGCCGCGCCAAAGGGGTCGTATTCGGATTCGGACCGCTTGGTGAAGCCCGAAAGCCCCCCCTTTTGCCGCAGGGTGCCCATTCGGTCGCGGCGGCCGGTCAGGATCTTGTGCGGATAGCACTGGTGGCCCACGTCCCAGATCAGCTTGTCCATCGGCGTGTTGAACACCGCATGCAGCGCCACGGTCAGTTCGACAACCCCAAGCGAGGAGCCAAGATGCCCGCCCGTGCGGCTGACGCTCTCGACCGTGTCCTGGCGCAACTCATGCGCCAGAAGGCCAAGCTCGGCATCGGTCAGGCTTTTCAGGTCGGCAGGCCCGGCCACGCGATCCAGCGTTGGGGTTCGGCTTTCGGTGTCCATCAGCGCCTCCTAACGAAAAAAGTGCCGTGTGGTAGGTCCCACACGGCACCAGGTCCCTGTCGCCAACAGGAAGGGAACCGGGCTGTGGTTGCGCCCCGGATCCGGGCTGGCATTCGCCCGGATGGCAGTGCAGGGGGCGATCATCGCCGCCCCCCGAAGTCTTAAGCCGTCGCCGGAAGCTCGACCACCAGGGCACTTGTGTCCCAGGTGTTCGGGTCGGGCGTCTCGCGGCTTTCGGCAGGCAGCCAGGTCCCGATGACCCAGATCGCCGTCAGCACCAGGCCGAAGCCCACCACCACCAGCGCAGCCCACCCCGCCCCGCGCAGCATCTGCCCGGAGATCCAGGCGGTCAGCTGGCCGCGGCGCGACAGCGAGAAGTAGTTGTCGTCAGACATGTCTCTCTCCTCAATTCAGCGGCGCGTAGCCGTGTTCCTGGGCCCAGACGTACCAGTTGTCCACGACCGTGCCCGTCAGCAGGATCCCGATGCCGCCCGTCAGGGTGACAAGGATCGCGAACCACCAGGCCCAACGGTGGATGCCTTCCATCGTGGCGTTGAAGCCCATGGTCCAGCGCCAGAACAAGGCGGCGCGTTCCGAGGCGGTGCCACGGTCGGCGATCTGTTCCAGTTCCCGGTCGCCGCCAAAGCGGCTGACGGCCAGGATCGTCGCCCCGTGCATCGCGAACAGCAGGGCCGACCCGTAAAGGAAGACGATGCTCAGCGCGTGGAACGGATTGTAGAACAGGTTGCCGTAGGTAAGGCTGAAGTTGTTCGTCCAGTCGAGGTGGCTGAAGATGCCGTAGGGCACGGCTTCCGACCAGGATCCCATCAGGATCGGCCGGATCAGGCCCAGCACCAGGAAGAGCCAGATCGCCGAGGCGAAGGCCCAGCACACATGCTTGCCCATCCCCAGCGCCTGGGCCCGCAGATAGCTGCGCACCCACCAGGCCAGCACGCTGACCAACAGGAAAAACGAGGCGATCAGGAAGTAGCCGCCTTCCGCCATCGGCGGGAAGCGCAGGCCATAGGACGCATCCGGCGGATCCAGCGAGAACCAGAAGAGGTCGCGCAGGAACACGGCCGGGTTGTAGCCCGCCTGATCCCAGTACCACGCGCCCACCATGGTGAACCAGACGATCCCTGCAAAGAGCGAGATCACCCCCATGGTGCCCAGATAGACCGGGCCAAGCTGGGCGTTGCCGAACCAGCCTGCCAGGGTCGAGAAAGTCGCCCAGCGGGTCCGGTTGGCCAGGTCCACGCCCTCGACCATCCCCGATTCCGGGGCGCCGCGAACCTGCACCTGGTTGAAGATGTTCTGATACTCAGCCATTGACGCCTCCCGGAATGTCGGCCCACCACGGCAGCTGCAGCCACCAGTCCCACCAGACGACCCACTGGTCGAACCAGATCGTGCCCGAGATCACGATGCAGACCGCGCTCCAGAACCCGGCATTCAGCGCCAGAAGCAGGCCCAGGCGGTGAATGCCCAAGGTGCCGACGGAATAGCCGATGAAGTCGCGGAAGAAGGTGTCCTCGTGGTCCGGCGTCCGCATTTCCTTGCCCTTTTCAGGGTTGGCCGCCGACAGGATCAGCGCGCCATGCAGGGCAAGCGCGAGCGCGTTGGTGAAGAAGAAGCTCACCGCGATCATATGCGCCGGGTTGTAGTGGAAGTTGCCGTATTGATAACCGGTGTTCGACACCCAATCGAGGTGCGTCCAGATCCCGTAGGGGAAGGCGTAACCCCAAGCCCCCATGAGAACCGGCCGGATCACGACCAGGGTCAGATAGGCGAAGATCGCGACGCCAAAGGCGAAGGGCACATGGTAGCCCATCCCCAACTTGCGACAGATCTCCACCTCGCGCAGCATCCAGCTGACGAAGGCGCAGGTCGCGCACATCGTGATCAGTTGCCACAGGCCCCCCTCCGCCAAGGGCGCGAAAGACAGCCCGTATGAGACTGCCGGTGGATCAATCGAGATCAGCCAGGGGTTCCACACCCCTTCCAGGGCGGTCCCGTAGAAGATCAGGATCGTGCCAAGGGCGGCAAAGAATACGGTCGTGACGCCGAAGAACCCGACGTAGAAGGGACCTACCCAGAAGTCGAACAGGTTCCCGCCGACCAGCGTGCCGCCAGGCACGCGGTATTTTCGTTCGAAGCTGAGCACTGCCATGCTTCTCTCTCCGCTATGTCCAGGGTGCGCATCGGGCGCGGGACACGGGTCCCCGGAATGTGACGTTCCCTCGTTTTGTTGCGGGCGGCGACGGTTGACCGCCGCCCGCAACTGGGGCCGCGGCCTTACTCGGTGGCCGGTGCGACACCCTGCGCGGCAAGCGCGCGGGCCCCGGCTTCTTCAAGCCAGTTGTAGCCCGGGGTGCTGAGCAGCACGAGGTGGATCATCGCCGCGAGCAGGAACAGGAACACGCCCTGCGCGACGAAGACACGACGGGGATCGAAGATCAGCCAGATCTTGTAAAACTTGGACATTTTCTTCTCTCCTCAGAACCAAGGGCGCCAGATGAACACCAGGATATGAGCGACCACGGCAATGCCCGTGAAGAGCAAAAGCCCGCTCATATAGACGGAGTGCAGCTCTTGCGCCTGCTCGTCGGTAAGACCTGTGAAGCTCAGGTCGGTTCTATCAGCCATAGTATCCTCCGAAGGGGTTGACTGAGCCGCATACCCTGCGGCCGGGTTCACGGTTTGGCTGCATGCCTCCCCGAGTTTCTCCGCCCCCCCCATCGCCGGACGGCAGGGGGAACGGCGAATGCTGTGTCCGATGGCGCGGGCGCTCGCCCATCAGAGATATCGAGCCGCCAGGATTTTCCGGTCCCGGCGAAAGCTGCCTGGCCCACGGGGTTCCGCGGGAAAGGCAATGGGTGTTCCGGGCCTTACGGCCGGAAGATCGCCGGGGTGATGGCCCCGGCTTCGCGCCAGGCGCGGGCCAGAGGCCCATGCACCGGCAAATGGCGGTCGCGCACCAGGCCAAAGGCCCAGGCAACGGTCGCAAAGGGGATCGCGACCAGGAAGATCAGCGCGAAATAGACGTAGAACTCGACCTTCGGGGTGCGGTGGGCGTGGCTTGCGCCCTGCCCCATCCCATGGCCTGCGGTATGGTCACTCATGCGTGCCTCCCTTGATGTTCGCCGTGGGGCTGCGCCCGTCGCGCAGTCCGGCCACGTATTCCAGCACAACCCGCTCGGCCCCATGGTCGAGCGCGGCTTTCTCGGCCGCATCGCGCAGGGTGCGCGCAGCGGAAATCCTTGTCAGAACCGGGTGTTCGCTGACGATCCGGTCCAGTTCGGCCTGTGCATCCACGTCCCAGGGGAAATCGCGGCGCAGCGTCGTGGGGGTGGCGGCGGCGCTGTCCATCTCTGACCCCAGGGGCAGGATGTGGAAAAGCGCATCGAACAGGCCATTGCAGACCTCTTGCAGCAGGTAGACCGCCCCGGCATAGCCCATGAAGGGCGTGCCCGTGGCCCGGCGGATCGCAGCGCCAGGGAAACCGGCGGGGATGAACACGGGCTGCGGCCCATGGCCGGCCTTCAGCTCGGCCATGTACATCTTTTCGTTGATCGACCCCATGACGATCAGCGGGCGATGCTGTTTCAGGCTGGCGCGGACGCCTTCGTTGTTCGTCTTTTGCCCGGCCAGACGCGGCACGGCAAAGGCGCAAGGCAGGCCAAGGTCGCCTTCCAGATAGTTCCGGATGCCGCGGGTATAGGTCTCGTTCGACACGACCGCGAAACTGGCCGTGGCAAAGAAATCCTGCGTGACCGACCGCCAAAGATCCCAAAGGGGCTTCAGCGTCGAATGCTTTTCCCGGGTGATGAAGGGCTCTGGGTCCAGGCCCAGCATCTCGCCCAGGGTCCGCAGGAAGAGGGTCGTCGATTCCAGCCCGATCGGGGCTTGCAGATAGGGCTTGCCCAGGCATTCGGCCAAACCGCGGCCGAATTCGCGGTACATCACGATATTCGCGTCAGCGTTCACCAGGTTCCGCATCTCGGCCAGGTGCGCGCCAAGCGGCATCACCATGTTGACCTCGGCCCCGATCCCTTCGACCAGGCGGCGGATCTCGTGCAGGTCCGACGCCATGTTGAAGGTGCCGTACATCGGCCCCAGGATATTGACGCGCGGCTTCGCGCCGTCAGGACGTGCCGTCTCGGGCGGCATCCGGCCCTTGGTCATCCCGAACTCGGTGAAGATCCAGGTCATCGCGCGATCGGCGCATTGCCACTGGTCCTCGTCGATGGTGCGCGGCAGGAAACGCTGGATGTTGGTCCCGGCCGGGGTCACGCCCCCGCCGATCATCTCGGCAATCGACCCGGTGACCACCACCGCCGGCAGCGCCGGATCAAGCGTCTTCCAGGCCCGCGCCATCGAGGTCTCGGTGCCCGAGGACATCTCGTCCTCGCCCAGGCCGGTGACGACAATCGGCAACTCATGCGGCGGCAGCGCATCGGTGTAATGCAGCACCGATGTCACAGGCAGGTTCTCACACCCGACCGGGCCGTCGATGACGACCTGCAGGCCCTTGACCGCACAGAAGGCATAGATCGCCCCCCAGTAGCCGCCCGCCCGATCATGATCCTGCACCAGCATCAGATCATCTCCTCGGCCTTGGCAGCTTTGGCGGCCTTGTCGAGTTTCTTCTGATGGATCGCCCGGAAATCCGGCCGCAGATTGGGAGAACCTTCCCAGATGCCGGCGGTATCACCTTCGCCGACCCCTTCGAAGAAGGCCTTCATGCCCTCCATCCGGGTCTTGCCAGCGATGGCGGCGTTCACGACCTGGGCCAGGGACCCTGCCCCCGCCGGTCCCATAAGGGGCCGGGCAGAGATGAGGTTCGTGAAGTAAAGCGATGGGATTCCTTGCGCTTTCGCTGCCTGCACGACCGGAGTGGTCCCGACGGCCAGGTCAGGCTTGAAGCCCTCCATCGCCGCAAGGTCATCCTCCAGGCTGGCCCGGAACTTGACCGCGACGCCCTTGGCCTCCAGCCAGTCCCGATCCGCCGCCGACCATTCGTTGCGCGCGCAGGCGGTGCCGACATAAGGCACATCCGCGCCACTTTCGATCAGCAGGCGGGCGACGAGGAGTTCCGAGCCTTCGTAGCCGCTCAGCGTGATCCGGCCCTTGATCGGGGTTGCCGCAAGCGCCGCCTGGATCGCAGGCCCGAAAGCATTCTGTGCCGCAGCGACCTTTTCGCCAGCAATTCCATAGGCTTCGCCGATAGCCTTCAACCAGCCCATCGTGCCATCATAGCCCACGGGCGCAGAGCCCACGACCGACCGGCCTGCCGCCTGAAACTCACGGATCGCGGCGGTGTAGAAGGGATGGATCGCTGCGACCACGCCGCAATCCAGTGCCGCATAAAGCTCCCGCCACTCGCGGCACGGGACCACGGGACCGGCAGCCAGACCCATTGGCGCCAGCATCGCGCCGATCATCATCGGGTCGGCCGGGAACATCTCACCCAGAAGGGCGACCGTCGGACGGTCGGACCGGCCCCGCTCGGGCGCCTGGACCGGGCCAGCCATGATTTCTTCGCGAGCATAGCGCAGCATCGCGCCGGCCAGCACGTCCTTGGCCTCGGCATGGGTCGGCACGCCAAAGCCCGGCACGTCGATCCCGACGATGCGAACACCGTTGATCTCGCTGGGCAGCAACTTCAACGGAACACCGGAAGCCGTTGGAACGCAAAGGTTTGTCACCACGACCGCATCATAGCGGTCGGGGTCTGCAAGCTCATGCACCGCATCGCGGATGTCCTCGAAGAGCTTGCCGGTCACCAGCGTCTCCGAGTTGAAGGGAACATAACCGACTGACCGGCGGGCACCGTAGAAATGGGAAACAAAGGTCAGGCCATAGACGCAGCAGGCGCTACCTGACAGCACCGTCGCCACGCGCCGCATCCGCAGGCCGACGCGCAGGCTGCCGAAGGCCGGGCACATCGACTGCGGCTTGTCATGCGGGCCTTGCGGATAGTCGCGGGCAAAACCGTCAAGCAGCTCCGAGTTCCCCGCCGCCCGCGCCGCGGCCTGCATCTCGGTCCCGGCATGACAGCCAAGGCCGTCAGCGGGAAGCCCCGCTTCCGTCGCCTTGATCTGATGCCGAAGATCGCTCATTCTGCTTTAGCCTTGTCTTGCATGCCGTTGGCTTGCATGGATTTCTTCTTACCAAGAACGGCCAGGGCGCGGTCGAAGTCGTGCAGGCGATCCAGGTCAAGCATTGTCGTAGACCACTTCCAGAGAGGGCTTCACGGCCGCGTTCTTGCCGCGCATGTCCGCGTCCGAGGCCGGCGTCAGGACGAAATCCGCGCCCGTCGTCTCGGCGCTGAACAGGCTTAGCAGGCCGTCCTGCGACAGGGGTTTCGGGCGCACCGGGGGGGCAATTGCCACCGCCTCGCCAAGGCTGGCGAAAAGCGGGCCCCACTCGCTGTCATAGCTGCCAACGATCTGATAATTCGCCGATTTCTTGCGCAGATCGTCGTTCTGGGGGATCGCGGCAAGGACCGGAATTCCCGCCACCTCGGCAAAGGCCGCAGCCTCGCCGGTGCCGTCGTCCTTGTTGATCACCAGCCCCGCGATGCCGACATTGCCGCCCAGCTTGCGGAAGTATTCCACCGCCGAGCAGACGTTGTTCGCCACATACAGTGACTGCAGGTCGTTCGAGGCGACCAGGATCACCTTCTGCGCCATGTCGCGGGCGATCGGCAGGCCGAACCCGCCACAGACCACGTCGCCCAGAAAATCCAGCAGCACATAGTCAAAGTCCCAGTCATGGAACCCAAGCTTTTCAAGCAGTTCAAAGCCGTGGATGATCCCGCGCCCACCGCAGCCGCGGCCAACTTCCGGCCCGCCCAGTTCCATCGCGAAGACACCGCCACGCTTGAAGCAGACGTCACCGATCTTGACCTCTTCCCCGGCCAGCTTCTTGCGGGTCGAGGTTTCGATGATCGTCGGGCAGGCCTTGCCGCCGAAGAGAAGCGAGGTCGTGTCGGATTTCGGGTCGCAGCCGATCAGCAGCACGCGCTTGCCCATCTCGGCCATCATGTGGCTCAGGTTGGCCAGCGTGAAGGATTTGCCGATCCCGCCCTTGCCGTAGATCGCGATGATCTGTGTCTTTTTCGACGGCGGGTCCTGCGGGATCTCCAGCGTCGGCTCTTCATGCGCCTCGTCGCGGAGGCGGGTCGCGAAGTCCTTCAGATTCGGAACGTCGTTCATGCCTGACCTTTCCAGTCGAGGATCATTTTCAGACAGCCCGCATCGGTGAAGGCCGTCTCATAGGCCGCGCCAGCCTCGGCCGCGGGGCGGGTGTGGGTAATCAGGCCGGCCAGTGACAGCGCGCCACTTTCGATCAGCGCGCGGGTGGCGGTCAGGTCGTCCGGCTGCCATTCGCTGGCGATGCGGAGGCGTGCTTCCTTCATGAAGGCGGGCGGGAAGGCGAAGGCGACAGGCTCGGTATAAAAGCCGGCCAGAACGATCTCGCCGCCCTTGGCCAGGCGCATGATCAGCTGGTCGAGCAGGCCCTTGGCGCCGGATGCATCATAAATCGCGCGATAGTCGCGGCGCGGATCATCCTCGGGGGCGATCACGCTGTATCCCTCGGCGCCGTCGCGACGCGTGGGGTCAATCTCCCAGACTGTCGGGGGCTTGCCGCCCGCAGCGACGGTCAGGCGGGCCAGAAGGCGGCCCAGGGTGCCGTGGCCGACGATCAGGTCTGGCAACGCGGTATTGAATCCAGCCAGCGCATGACGGGCGGTTGCGGCCAGCGCCAGAAGCGCACCCTCGGCCGCCATGCCGGCGTCGATCCGCGCCACCCGTGCAGCCTTGGTCACCAGATGGCGTGAGGCCCCGCCGAAAAGGCCGCGAACATTGCCGGCAAAGCAGTTTGCGCCGGGGACAAAAACGGTCTCGCCGACGCGGAAGCCGCTGTCCGGCCCCGCCTCGACCACTTCGCCCGCGGCCTCATAGCCGGGGACCAGCGGATAGCCCATGCCCGGAAAGGGTGGCATCGTGCCAGACCAGAACAGCTTTTCGGTGCCGGTGGAAATGCCCGAGTGATCGACGCGGACCACCAGGTCCTCGGCCCCCGGGGCGATCAGGTCCAGGGCCTCAAGCCCCAGGTTCCGCGCCCCATGAAGGATAACCGCCGTCGTCTGCACGTCTTATCCCCCTGGGAGTACCGCTACGACCGCCTGGCCGCTCGTCGCCCTTGATGTAAGTTTAAGCTTACAATCGGTGGTGTCAATTTAATTAGACACTTTTCCGTGCGGAATCTCGTCCCGGCGCCCGACAAGCACCGAAGTGACGAAGGGGCGCAGGGTTTTCGCCCCGGAATTGACCCGGAATCCGGCCGTCTGCATCAGCGCCACGATCTCGGTGGCCGATCGGGTGCGGCCGGTCTGCATCGCCAGGGTGTAAACTGCAAAGTACACATCCGTCGCAGGATCGGGCTGCGTCCCGCCGGACATGGGTTCCGAGACGATCAGCCGACCGCCAGGTGGCAGGGCAGCGTGACAGGCGGAAAGCAGTCCCGCAACCGTCGCGTCAGCGTGGTCATACAGCACCCGGACCAGGCTGATCGCATCGGCGCCCCGGGGCAGCGGGTCCTGGCGAAAGCTGCCGGGCACCACCGCGACCTGCGGCGGCACACGGGCACCGGCGACCACCACGGGCAGATCGAACAGCGTCAGGCGCAGCGCGGGATGGGCCATGGCAACGGCCGAGAGGAAGGCCCCGGTCCCGCCACCCACGTCGATCAGATGGCTGACGCCGCGCAAGGACACCAGGCGCAAGGTATCCTCGGCCACCAGGGCCTGGCTTTCGGCCATCAGACGCGAATAGCGCGCGGCCGTAGCCGCATCGCCGCCGCCAAAGACATAGGGCCAGAACCCCGCCAGTTCCGGCTGGGTTTCGCCCCGGAAAAACGCAACCGGATCAACCAGATCGCGGTAAAGCACCGGATGGTGGCGCACCATCCCCTCCAGCCCCGGCACCGCCAGGAAGGCCGCGCCGCGCGTGGTCAACTGCCATTGGCCGCGCCGCTGCTTCATCAGCCTCAGCCCGGCCCCGGCCTGCGCCAGGATCTGCATCCGGTCCCCCGGCACCCCGGCCATCCGCGCCAGCGTGGCGGTATCCGCCGCCCCTTCGGCCAGCCTGTGCAGCACCCGCAACTCGACCAGCGCCAGCAGCGCCTGCGAGCGGACAAAGCCCGAGACGACCTCGAACAGCGCCGCCCCCTCGGCCTGCGCGATCTGGCGCAGACCCGGCACCCGCGCGCACAGCCGGTGGAACCAGCCCTGCCCCGCCAGCCGCGCGGCCCAGCCGGGGCCTGTGCCCACGGGCGCGCCCGGCATGTCCGTCTCGGTCATTTCGCGGCCGCGACCTGCGCGGCCAGGTCTACCGGCGTGAGACGCTCGGCATAGGCGCGGACCAGGCGGGCCAACTGCGCCTCGCCCGGACAGGCCGGGATCGAGGCGATGGCCCCGCCCAGGATATCCTTCAGATGCCGGACCGCGCCCGCGACGCCCATCACGGCCACCGCATTCGGGCGTCCGTTCACAGCGTCCTGCCCGGCAGGCTTGCCCGTCACTTCGGCCGGCAACAGCGCGTCCTTCAGGTCATCCGCGACCTGGAACGCCTCGCCAATCCGGGCGCCAAGTTCTTCCCAAGGCTCCGGCTCTTGACCCGCCGCCACGGCACCCATTTGCGTTGCCGCGATGAACAATGCACCCGTTTTGGCACGATGATAGGCGCGCAGGTTGACAACCGGCTCGCTTTCCCAGCCCTGCCCGGCGCAGATCCCGCCCGGCATCCCGCCCCGCTGCGCCAGGATTCGGACCTGGCGCATGGCCCGGTCCGGCGCTTCGGCAGCGTTGCGGGCCAGCATCTCGAAGGCCAGCAGGATCAGACTGTCCCCCGCCAGGATCGCCACCGGCTCGCCAAAGGCGCGGTGGACCGAAGGCCGCCCGCGCCGGGTGTCGGCATTGTCAAAGGCGGGCAGGTCGTCATGGACCAGGCTTGCGCAATGGATCAACTCCAGCGCGGCGGCCGAGGCACTGGCAAGCCCCGGGCGGTCATCGCCACAGGCCATTGCCACCGACAAAAGAATCGTCGGCCGGATCCGCGCGCCGCCCGACATCACTGCCAGATCCAGCGCCGAGGACAGCCGCAACGGCACCTGGTCGACGGGCAGATGCAAGCCCTGCCCTACCTGCATCGCCTCGGTCAGCGCAGCCTCGATTCGGGTGGAAAGCTCCATCTCATACCTCGCGGGATCGGTCCGACCCGGGGGCAGTCTGGCACCGGCAACGCAAAGTGTAAACTGAAACTTACATATAGCTGACGATCCAGGTTGACATATCCCCCGCCAAGGCCAGACTGGCCCGATGCAGATGGACAGCGCAGAGGTGGTGGTGATCGGGGCCGGGATGGGTGGCCTTGCGGCAGCGATTCAGCTGGCGGCCGGCGGCGCGCGCGTCACCGTGGTCGAGGCGCAGGCCTATCCCGGCGGCAAGATGCGGGCCCTTGCCTCGGCGGCCGGGCCGGTCGATGCCGGCCCGACGGTGCTGACCCTGCGCGCGGTGTTCGATGACCTTTTTGCCCTTGCTGGCGAAAGGCTTGACGACCACCTGACCCTTCTGCCGCAACCCATCCTTGCCCGGCACTGGTGGCCCGATGGCAGCCGGCTGGACCTGACCGGGACGCGCGAAACCGATGCCCACGCCATCGCCGATTTCGCCTCACCGGCCGAGGCGCGGGCCTTTCGCCGCTTCGACGCCTTGGCCCAGGGCCTTTATGACGCTTTCGACGCCCCGGTCATGCGCGCGCCGCAGCCACAATTCCTGCCCATCCTGCGCGCCGTGGCCGGGCGCCCGGCATTGTGGCCGGCGCTGCTGCCGGGCCGCACGCTTGCTGGCCTTCTCCGCCATCAGTTCCGCGACCCGCGCCTGGTCCAGCTCTTCGCGCGCTATGCGACCTATGTCGGGGGGCGGCCCGACCACTCGCCAGCGGTGCTGGCGCTGATCTGGCGGGCCGAGGCGGCGGGCGTCTGGGCCGTACAGGGCGGGATGCACCGCCTGGCCGAGGCGCTGGCCGCACTGGCCGGGCGGCTGGGGGTGCGGCTGCGCTATGGCGCGCGGGCGCGGCGGATCGTCCGGCAGGGCGGCCGGGTCAGCGGCGTGCAACTGGACAGCGGCGAGACCCTGCCCTGCGCCGCCTGCATCCACGCCGGCGACCCCGCTGCCCTGACCGGCGGCCTGATGGGCGAGGGGCTGGAGTCAGCACTCCCCGCCACCGCCACGACCCCGCGCAGCCTGTCGGCCTGGGTCTGGTCCTTCGCCGCCACCCCGCAGGGACCGCTGGCCGCCGACCTGATCCACCACAACGTCTTTTTCCCCCAGGACACCGCGCAGGAATTCGGCCCGATCGGTGCCGGGAACATGCCCGAGACGCCGACGCTTTACCTCTGCGCCGAGGACCGCGCCGGGGGCGTGCCGCCGACGGGGCCCGAGCGGTTCGAGATCATCGTCAACGCGCCTGCGGGCCGTGCCGACCAGCCAGAGGACTTTGCCCGATGCATGACGCGCACCTTCCAGACCCTGCGCCGGATGGGGCTGAGTTTCAGCCCCGAACCGGATCGCGCGGGCCTGACCACGCCGGCGATGCTGGAGCGGCTGTTTCCGGGCTCGGGCGGGGCGATCTACGGCCGCAGCCCGGAGGGGAGCTTCGCAGCCTTCGCCCGGCCCCCGGCCAGGACCAGGATGCCGGGGCTGTACCTGGCGGGCGGGGGGGCGCATCCGGGGGCTGGGGTGCCGATGGCGGCGCTCTCCGGCCAGCACGCGGCCCAGGCGGTGGTCGCGGACCTGACTTCTCGATCCGGGTGGACCCGGACGGCTATGCCTGGTGGTACCTCGACGCGGTCGCCGACGACGGGGTCCGCGCGCTTTCGGTGATCGGGTTCATCGGCTCGGTCTTCTCGCCCTGGTATGCCTGGTCGGGGCGGAAAGAGCCGCAGAACCACGTCTGCCTGAACGTCGCCACCTACGGGCCGGGGGGCAGGTTCACGATGACCGACCGGGGCCGGGGCGCGCTGCGGCAGGCGCCGGACCGGCTGCAGATCGGGCCGTCCTCGATGACCTGGACCGGCCGCGAGCTGGTGGTGGAGATCGACGAGATCTCGGGCCCGCCGATCATCAGCCGGGTGCAGGGAACGATCACCCTGACCCCCGCCGCGCTGACCGGGGTCGAGGCGCGGCTGACCCCGGACGGAACCCACAGCTGGCGCCCCTTCGCCCCCATCGCGCGGGTCAAGGTCGACCTCTCGCAGGGTCACCGCTGGGAGGGGCACGGCTATTGGGACGCGAATTTCGGCACCGCCGCGGTGGAGCGGGACTTCCGGTTCTGGACCTGGGGGCGCTTTCCGCTGGCCGACCGGACCGTCTGCTTCTACGACGCCACCCGCGCCGACGGGTCGGTCCTGGCCCTGGGGGTCGAGGTTGACCGGCAGGGCGAGGTCCGCGAAATCGACCCGCCCCCCCTCACCCGATTTCCGCGCAGCCGCTGGGGGGTCCGGCGCGAGACGCGGGGGGATCCGGGCTGCCAGCCGAGGCAGAAGATGAGCCTCCTGGACGCCCCCTTCTATTCCCGCGCCCTGGTCGAGACCCGGATCGGCGGCGAGACCAGCCTGGGGGTCCACGAGGCGCTGGATCTGACCCGCTATGCCCGGCCCTGGCTGAAACCGATGATCGCCTTCCGGGTGCCGCGGCGGGCGGGGTGGAGTTTCGGCTGACTGTCCACGGTGGACATTTCGGAAGAGTGTAATGTTGCCAATGCCTTGGCGAAAGCTGTTTACCCTTTCTTAACCCGTCCCCGTCGCCGCGTCGGAAGAACGGGCCCGCGAAGGCACGGTTTGGGCGGGCCGCAAGACATGGGTGCGGGGGACTGGTGGGCGGTGAGGGACTCGAACCCCCGACATTCTCGGTGTAAACGAGACGCTCTACCAACTGAGCTAACCGCCCCTGCCCGACCCCTAACCTGTTCCGGGCGGGCAATGCAAGAGCGGGCATCGCAGGACATGGGCAGGGACTTGAACATCTGGTCGCTGCGCCGCGGAGGTGCGTCCAGGTGGGGCCAAATTCCTTCGAAGGAATTTGCAAAAGTCTTTCAAGACTTTTGGTCCAGGTGACCAAGGCAGCGCCAAAAGCACGAAAGCGCGCCACGAGGGGCGCGCTTTCGGCTATGATGGTGGGCGATAACGGATTTGAACCGCTGACATCTTCGATGTGAACGAAGCGCTCTACCGCTGAGCTAATCGCCCGATGCGGAGGCTTTTAGTCGTCCTCTCCGTCGTCTGCAAGGGCCAATCCGGCGGCCTTTGCACTATCGCCCAGCCGCAGCTTGAGGGTCAGCGCCGGGCCCTTGTTCTTGACCACCCGCAGCTTGCCCAGCGGCGGCAGCGCCAGCGACCGGCCCGCCGCCAGCGCCTCGCCCAGGGCAAGGAGCGTCGCCTCGACTGCGGCCTTGACCTCGGGCTTCTTGCCGCCGGTGGTGCCGGCGACACGGTCGATCAGCTCTTTCAGCTTGAGGATCTCGGTGGCGGCCGGCGTCGCGACCGGGGCCTTGGGGGCCGGCTTTTCGACCACTTTCAGCGCCGGTTTCGCGGCCTTCACAGGTTTCGCCTTGGCGGCCTTGGCCTTTGCCGGGGCAGCCGTGTCGGGGGTGGTTGCGGTCGGAGCGTCGGGGGATTTCGGAGTGCGTGCCATGCTGCTTTCCAAGGTGATTTGGCGCGACCTTAGTCGGGGTTCCTGCGCGGAACCAGACGATTTCGACCGTTGGCGTCGGTTTCCACCTCGCCCGGTGTGCGGAGGGCGGTATCCTGTTTCTCGTGCTGCAACTGGCGGCAGAAAGGGAACCAAGGATGCGCAAGATACTGCTTCTGTCCACCGCATTGACGCTGGGCACGCTGGGACCGGCACTGGCCGGGGGGCCGGTGGTGATGGAGGAGGAAACCGAAGTGGTGGCCGAACGGCCGGCCTCGTCCGCTGGGCTGGTGATTCCGCTGCTTCTGCTGGCGGTAGTGGCACTGGCGGCCTCGGGCGGAAACGACGAGCCGACGAAGGAAGAGCCGCTGCCGATCAGCGACCGCCGGTTGAAGCATGACATCCGCCGGGTGGGGACCACCCAGCTGGGCCTGGGGGTCTATCACTACCGCTACAACGGGATGGACGGGCTGTGGGAAGGCGTGATGGCCGACGAGGTGGCCGTGCTGCACCCCGGGGCGATCCGGCCGATGCTGGGCTATCGGACGGTGGATTACCGCAAACTGGGGCTGGAGTTAAAGCGGGTCGCCTGACCGAAAAACGGCGCGCCCGGTGGGGCGCGCCGTCCTGTCTTAGTGCGCGGTCTGCGCCGGCTGCTGGGCCTGGGCGGCCCTGGCGGCGGCGGCGGCCTCTTCCGCCGCTTCGTCCCATTCCACCGGTTCCGGCTGGCGCACCAGCGCCTGGGCCAGAACTTCGCGGACATGGGTCACGGGGATGATCTGCAACCCTTCCTTCACGTTCGCCGGAATTTCCGCCAGGTCCTTGGCGTTCTCTTCCGGGATGAAGACGGTCTTGATCCCCCCGCGCAGGGCGGCGAGCAGCTTCTCTTTCAGCCCGCCGATCGGCATGGCATTGCCGCGCAAGCTGACCTCGCCGGTCATGGCGATGTCCTTCTTGACCGGGATGCCGGTCAGGACCGAGACGATCGAGGTGACCATCGCCAGGCCGGCCGAAGGGCCGTCCTTGGGCGTCGCGCCGTCCGGGACGTGGACGTGGATGTCCATCGTCTCGAACTTGGGCGGCTTCACCCCGATCTTCGGGCTGATCGAGCGGACATAGGACGCCGCCGCGTCGATCGATTCCTTCATCACGTCGCCCAGTTTCCCGGTCGTCTTCATCCGGCCCTTGCCCGGCAGCTTCAGCGCCTCGATCTGCAGAAGATCGCCGCCGACGCTGGTCCAGGCCAGACCCGTCACCACGCCGACCTGATCTTCCTTCTCGGCCAGGCCATAGCGGTGGCGCTGGACGCCCAGGTATTCCTCGACCTTGGCGGGATCGACTTCGACGCGCTTGGTCTTGCCCTTCAGGATGTCGGTCACGGCCTTCCGGGCCAGCTTGGCGATCTCACGCTCCAGGTTCCGCACGCCCGCCTCGCGGGTGTAGTAGCGGATGACATGGTTCAGCGCGTCGTCGCTGACGCTGAATTCGCCCTTCTTGAGGCCGTTCGCGGCGATCTGCTTGGGCAGAAGGTGGCCCTTCGCAATCTCGCGCTTTTCATCCTCGGTATAACCGGCCAGCGGGATGATCTCCATCCGGTCCATCAAGGGGCCCGGCATGTTGTAAGAGTTCGCCGTGGTGATGAACATCACGTTCGAGAGGTCGTATTCCACCTCGAGGTAATGGTCGATGAAGGTGTTGTTCTGTTCGGGGTCCAGCACCTCAAGCAGCGCGGAGGCCGGGTCGCCGCGGAAGTCCTGGCCCATCTTGTCGATTTCATCCAGAAGGATCAGCGGGTTGGTGGTCTTGGCCTTTTTCAGGGACTGGATGATCTTGCCGGGCATGGAGCCGATATAGGTCCGCCGGTGACCCCGGATTTCGGATTCATCCCGCACGCCGCCAAGGCTGATGCGGATGAACTCACGCCCCGTGGCTTTCGCCACGCTGCGGCCAAGCGAGGTCTTGCCGACACCCGGAGGGCCGACGAGGCAGAGGATCGGGCCTTTCAGCTTGGTCGAGCGGGCCTGCACCGCCAGGTATTCGACGATGCGTTCCTTGACCTTTTCCAGACCGAAGTGGTCGGTATCCAGCACCTTCTGCGCCGCACCCAGATCCTTCTTGACGCGGGACTTCACGCCCCACGGCACGCCCAGAAGCCAGTCGAGGTAGTTGCGCACCACGGTCGCTTCCGCCGACATCGGCGACATCGACTTGAGCTTCTTCAGCTCGGCCTCGGCCTTCTCGCGGGCTTCCTTGGACAGCTCGGTCTTGCGGATCCGCTCTTCCAGTTCGGCGACCTCGTTCTGGCCGTCCTCGCCGTCGCCAAGTTCCTTCTGAATGGCCTTCATCTGCTCGTTCAGATAGTACTCGCGCTGGGTTTTCTCCATCTGGGTTTTCACCCGGGATTTGATCTTTTTCTCCACCTGCAGGACCGAAAGTTCGCCCTGCATGTGGCCATAGACCTTCTCCAGCCGCTCGGCGATGTCGAGGGTTTCCAGGATCGCCTGCTTCTGTGCCACGTCAATGCCCAGGTGGCCGGCGACCAGGTCGGCCAGGCGGGCCGGTTCGCGGGTATCCGAGACGGCGGCAAGCGCCTCTTCGGGGATGTTCTTCTTCACCTTGGCATAGCGGTCGAATTCTTCGCCCACGGCACGAACCAGCGCCTCGACCGAGGTCTGGTCGCCGGGGGTTTCGGGCAGGCGTTCGGCCGTCGCCTCGAAATAGGCGGGATTTTCGACAAAGCCGGTGATCTTGACGCGGGCCTTGCCTTCGACCAGCACTTTCACGGTGCCATCGGGAAGTTTCAACAGTTGCAGCACGTTGGCCAGCACGCCGGTGCGGAAGATGCCGTCGGCATCCGGGTCGTCGGCGGTGGGGTCCTTCTGCGAGGACAGAAGGATCTGCTTGTCGTCCTGCATCACCTCTTCCAGCGCGCGGACCGACTTTTCGCGTCCGACGAACAGGGGCACGATCATGTGCGGAAAGACCACGATGTCGCGCAGCGGCAGGACCGGGTAGCTGGTGGAAAGGGGTTCGGTCATCTTGTGTCCTTCATTCGCGGCAACGCGGCTGGGTCCCGACCATCGGCAACCCGGCCCGCTCCGCCTGTCAGATGTGGTAACGTGTGGTCGCCCGGCGAAAGTTTCAAGTTCTGGTCTGGTTGGGCAGAATGAACCTCTGTGCGCGCCGCCGCAAGGTGCGAATCCGCCGCGCCCCGCGGGGGCGGTGCCAGGCGATCAGCTGGGCCGCGCGGCGGTTAATGAAGCGCGCGGGTCTGCGCGCTGCCCTGCCGGGCAAGGGTCGGGGTGGTCTGGACGAGCGACTCCAGCAGGACACGCGCCTCGAGTGATCTAAGCGTGGGAAGCGCATCGGGGCGGGTCAGAATCGCATCGGCCCCCAACGCATCCAGTGTCGCCATCAGCGCGGTCTGTGCGCCGCCCGCCATCTGTTCGATCATGCGCCGCGCGGGCTGGAAGCTTTCGCTGGGCAGGCCGTTGCTGAGCAGGATTTCATGCTCTTCGAACAAAAGGTGAAAATAGGTCACGCCGGCATCATCCTCGACCACCTGGGCCAGCGTGCCGACGAGATGCTTCGCCACCACAAGGACGCGCGGCTGGCCGAACATCAGTTCGCAGGCCGCGCCGTCGATCACGATCCGGTGCTGCGGCGAGAGGTCAAGGTCGCGGTCGGGCATCCCGCGCCGGATGGCATGGGCCGGGATTCGGATCGGGCGAAGCGCGGGGTCGGCCGCAAGTTGCGCTGCGCTGTAGTGCGAGCAACCGACCCAGACGAGTTGCACGGCACGGCCGTCCTCGGTCAGAACCATGTCGCCGGGGCGCAAGGTCTCGACCGCGCGGGGGCCGGACGGGGTGGCAATCGCGCTTCCGGCGCGAAAGCAGACTGGATCGGGCGGCGGGGTTTCATCCACAGCCAAGAGTGTAAGCGAGCCGCCGCCCCAGCCGTTGGACATAAGCGTGAGGGTGCCCGAACCGTCGGCCACGAAGAAGTATTGCGGGTCGTTCGCGTTCAGTATCCCGTCGCCATTGACGTCGATCTTGATCAGGATGACGGTCTTGCCCTCAAGCGGATCCGGCACCTTCCCCGAAACGGGAAGCGTTCCCACCAGCAGCACCGAGAAGTTCGCCGGGGTGCCATCGTTCAGGATGACCTGCGTGTCGGGATCGAAGTTCGGAAAGCTGTCGGCGTCGCCATCGTCGGGCTCCTGCTCCAGGAACAGGTCGCCCGAGGGGCCGCTGACGAACTGCAGCGAGACCACCTGGCCGGGGTCCAGGTTCAGCGCGTCGTTGGCGGCATTGTTCTTGTCGCGCATCGCATAGAAGATGTCCGAGATCGCCATGCCAGCCCCAATTCTTAACAACTGGTTAATCTGACGGGAGTTGGACGGGATAGGTCAAGGCTTGGCAGGGCCATGTCCCATTGAAACACGATTTTTGCATGGGTTTTGTGCGCCCAGGTCACAGAACCACCGGCCTGACGACAGCAAACGGCGCGCGGATCAACCTGTGGTAGGTATATCGCCTTCGGACCGCTGCCGGTGGAAGTCGCCCACGAAGTCCGACAGGGTGCCTGCGGCAATCGAGTCGCGCAGGCCCTGCATCAAGACCTGATAGTAGTGCAGGTTGTGCCAGGTCATCAGCATCGAACCGATGATCTCGTCCGCCTTCACCACATGGTGCAGATAGGCGCGGCTGTAGCCCCGGCAGGCGGGACAGGTGCAGCCCTCTTCCAGCGGGCGGGGGTCGTCCTTGTGGCGGGCATTGCGCAGGTTGACCTGGCCGCGCGCCGTCCAGGCCTGGCCCGTCCGCCCCGAGCGTGAGGGCAGCACGCAGTCCATCATGTCGATCCCGCGCTCTACCGCGCCGACAATGTCGTCGGGCTTGCCGACGCCCATCAGATAGCGCGGCTTGTCCTGCGGCAGGAAGCCCGGCGCGTAATCAAGGACCGAGAACATCGCCTCTTGCCCCTCGCCCACCGCAAGCCCGCCGACGGCATAGCCGTCAAAGCCGATGCCCTTCAGCGCCTCGGCCGATTCCTCGCGCAGATCGCGGGTGACGCCGCCCTGCATGATGCCGAAGAGCGCATGGCCCGGCCGGTCGCCGAAGGCATCGCGCGACCGCTGCGCCCATCGCATCGACAGGCGCATGGACTTGGCCACCTCGGCCTCGGTGGCGGGCAGGGCCGGGCATTCGTCGAAGCACATGACGATGTCAGACCCAAGCAGCTTCTGGATTTCCATGCTGCGTTCGGGGGTCAGCATGTGTTTGGACCCGTCAAGATGCGAGGAGAAGCGGACGCCCTCCTCGGTCAGCTTGCGCAGGGGGCCCAGCGACATGACCTGGAACCCGCCGCTGTCGGTCAGGATCGGGCGGTCCCAGTTCATGAACCGGTGCAGCCCGCCAAGGGCCGCGATCCGCTCGGCCGTGGGGCGCAGCATCAGGTGGTAGGTGTTGCCCAGAAGGATGTCGGCCCCGGTGGCGCGCACGCTTTCCGGGAGCATCGCCTTGACCGTCGCGGCGGTGCCCACCGGCATGAAGGCGGGGGTGCGAATCTCGCCCCGCGGGGTCTTGATGACCCCGGTCCGCGCCGCGCCGTCGGTTGCCGAAACCCTGAAGTCGAACCCGGTCGCCATGCGCTGCCCCCCTTGCCTGCCGCGTCTCTGAGCTAATTCGACGCAAAAGCCAAGCGCCCGCCCCCTGACAAGCCCCACCGCGCATCATTCTGCTTGACCTTTGCGGAAGGCTCTCTATCTGAGTGAATGAACGTTCATTCCCATCATGGTTGCCAATGCCCGCCACGCCCGCCCCTGTCCCTGCCCCTGTCCCTGCCGCCGAAGAGCGCAGCCATGAAATCCTGGCTTCGATCCGGCAGGCTTTCGCCGAAAAGGGGTTTGACGGCGCCTCGATGCAGGATCTGGCCCGCGCGGCCGGGATGAGTGTCGGCAACTTCTACCGCTATTTCCCGTCGAAGATGGCCATCGTCCAGGCGATGTGCGGCTATGACCTGGCCGAGATCCAGGCCGAGTTTGCCGAGATCGAGAAGGCCGAGGAGCCGATGGCCGCGCTGCGCGCCCGGATCCTGGCGCATTTCGACGAAGAGCAGCTGAAGGACGGCCAGCTTTGGGCCGAGATCACCGCTGCTGCGATCCGCAAGCCCGAGATCGGCGAGGCGGCGCGGCAGATGGAAGAGACGATCGTCACGCTGCTGACGACAATTTTCGCCCGTGTCACCGGCCGCCCCGAGGCCGAGGCGCGGGCGCGATACGAAGGCCAGTGTCTGATGCTGGTCATGCTGGTGAAGGCCATGGCGATGCGCACCGCGCAATGCGGCCCCGCCGGCCCCGCGCTTGAAGCCCAGGTCCATGCGGTGATCGACCGCATCCTGGCCGATATTTCCACCGACAAGGCATAAGGCTGAACCCGATGCGCCCGACCACTCCGATCCTGTTCCTTGCCGCCGCCCTTGGGCTGGCCCCCGCCCTGCCCGCCCTGGCCCAGGAGGCCGCCGCCGCGGCGACCGAGGCCCCCGCTGCAGCCCCCTTGCCGGCGATCACCGTCACCGACGTGGTGCCGCAGCCCCTGGCCGAGCGGATCATCGCCTCGGGCCTGGTGGCCGCGGTCGAGGAGGTGCAGGTCGCGCCCTTGATCGAGGGCCAGCCGCTGGAAGAACTGCGCGTCGACATCGGCGATATGGTGACCGAGGGCCAGGTGCTGGCGGTCCTGTCGAAATCGACGCTGGAATTGCAGCGGGCCGAGGCGGTCGCCTCGCTGGCCGCAGCGCAGTCCGGTATCGCCCAGGGCGAGGCGCAGTTGATCGAGGCCGAATCCGCCTCGGCCGAGGCGCAGCGGGTCGCCGAACGCACCGCGAAGCTGCGCGAACAGGGCACCGCGCCCCAGGCGCAGGCGGATACGGCCAATGCCAATGCCACCTCGGCCGCGGCGCGGGTCTCGGTCGCGCGGCAGGGGCTGGAATCGGCGCGGGCGCAATTGGCGCTGGCCGAAGCCCGGCTGGAGAATGTCGAGCTGCAACTGAGCCGGACCGAAGTGAAGGCCCCGGTCGCGGGCGAGATCGTGGCCCGCAACGCCAAGATCGGCGCGATTGCCACGGGGGCCGGGCAACCGATGTTCGTCATCGTGCGCGACGCCGCCCTGGAACTGCGCGCCGATGTGGCCGAGGCGGATATCCTGCGCCTTGCCCCCGGCCAGAAGGCGCAGCTGCGCGGCGTCGGCATGACCGAACCCCTCGCCGGCACGGTGCGTCTGGTGGAGCCGACCATCGACGCGACCAGCCGCCTGGGCCGGGCCCGGATCGCGGTGGACGGCGCGCAAGGCGGCCTGCGCCCCGGCATGTTCGTCGAGGCCGAGATCCTGGTGGCCGAGCGCGAGGGGCTGGCGGTGCCGGTCACGGCGCTTGGCTCTTCGCCCGAGGGGGCGACGGTGATGCGGGTCACGGACGGCGTGGTCGAGCGGGTGCTGGTCACGACCGGCATCCGCGACAACGGGCTGGTCGAGGTGACGTCGGGGCTGAACCCGGGTGACCAGGTGGTGACGAAGGCCGGTGCCTTTGTCCGCGCAGGCGACCGGATCAATCCGGTCCCCGCCATCGGCAACACGAACTGAGGGTCGCGCGATGAACTTCTCTGCCTGGTCGATCCGCAATCCGGTTGCCCCGCTTCTGGCCTTCTTCCTGCTGATGGTGCTGGGCTGGCAAAGCTTCAACAGCCTGCCGATCACCCGCTTTCCCAATATCGACGTGCCCCTTGTGGCGGTCAGCGTCGCCCAGTCGGGCGCCGCGCCGGCCGAGATGGAAACCCAGATCACCAAAGAGATCGAGGATGCCGTTGCCGGTCTGACCGGGGCCAAGCGCGTTACTTCGACCGTGACCGACGGGCTGTCGACCACGGTCGTGGAATTCCGCATGGAAATCCCCACCGACAAGGCGGTGCAGGATGTGAAGGACGCCGTCGACCAGATCCGCGGCGACCTGCCGGGCGGGATCGAGGCCCCCATCGTCAGCCGCATCGACGTGGAAGGCCAGGCGATCATGACCTTCACGGTCACCGCTCCGAACCGCACGATGGAGGAGTTGAGCTGGTTCGTCGACGACACCGTGACCCGTGCCTTGCAGGGCCGGCCCGGCATCGGCCGCGTCACCCGCATTGGCGGGGCCGACCGCGAGATCCGGGTGGAACTCGACCCGGTGCGGATGGACAGCTATGGCGTGACGGCCCAGGCCGTCAGCGCGCAGATCGCGGCGACGAATACCAACCTGGGTGCCGGCAAGGTGAACCTGGGCGAAGGCGAGCAGGTGATCCGCACGCTGGGCGACAGCGGCACGGTGGACAGCCTGGCGCAGACGACCATCGCGCTGCCCTCGGGCCGGTTCGTGAAGCTGACCGACCTGGGTCGGGTGGTGGACAGCTATGAAGAGCTGAAAAGCTTTGCCCGCTTCGACGGCGAAGCGACGGTGGCCTTCCTGGTCTTCCGCTCCAAGGGCGCGTCCGAGGTCAGCGTGGCCGAAACGACGAACACGGTTGTCGACCAGTTGCGGGCCGAGAACCCGGATGTGACCATCAGCATGGTCGATGACTCGGTGTTCTACACCTACGGTAACTATGAGGCGGCGATCCACACGCTGCTGGAAGGCGCGCTGCTGGCGGTCCTTGTGGTGCTGGCCTTCCTGCGCAACTGGCGCGCGACGCTGATCGCGGCGGTGGCGCTGCCGCTGTCGGCCGTGCCGACCTTCTGGCTGATGGACATGCTGGGCTTTTCGCTGAACCTGGTCAGCTTCCTGGCGCTGACGCTGGCAACCGGCATCCTGGTCGACGACGCCATCGTGGAAATCGAAAACATCGCCCGGCACATCCGCATGGGCAAGACCCCGTTCCGCGCGGCCATCGAGGCGGCGGACGAGATCGGCCTGGCCGTGATCGCGACCACCTTCACCATCGTCGCGGTCTTTGTGCCGGTCAGCTTCATGCCCGGGATTCCCGGCCAGTATTTCCGGCAGTTCGGCCTGACGGTGGCGATTGCGGTCCTGTTCTCGCTTCTGGTCGCGCGACTGATCACGCCGATGATGGCGGCCTATCTGATGCGCACCAAGGACGCGGTCGGCCATGACGAAGGCCACGGCGACGGCCTGATCATGCGCGGCTACCTGCGGATGGTGCATGCCACGACCAAGGTCCGGCGGTCCTCCACGCGGCCCTGGCTGGCGTTGCCGACCTATTACGTCACCCTGGTCGTGGCGATTGGTGTGGTGATCTTGTCGGTAATTGCCATGCTGCAGGTGCCGGGCAGCCTGTTCCCGCCCGAGGATGAAAGCCGGATCGTGGTTTCGGTCGAACTGCCGCCGGGGTCCACCCTTGACGACACGGCCGCCACCACCGACCGGATGCGCGACGCCGTGCTGGAGATCGAAGGCGTGAAATCGGTGCTGGTGATCGGCGGCTCGACCCCCCTGGGCGACCGCGACATCCGGCGGGCGACCTTCACCATCATCCTGGACCGGCTGGACAACGGGCTGGGGCGCAAGCTGTCGGACCTGGCACAGCGGATTCCGCTGGTCGGGCCGATCCTGCCCGAGGCGCCGTTGCAGGGCCGCATCCGCCCGCAGGCCGAGATCGAGACCGAGGTGTTCAACGCGCTGCGGGAGGTGCCGGACCTGCGGGCCTACAAGGCGGCGGCGATGGGTGGGGGCGCGCGGCCCTTCAGCTTTGACATCCTCTCGGATGACGAGCAGGACCTGGACGAGGCGATCCGCAAGATCGACGAGGCGCTGCGGCTGGAACCAATGTTCCTGAACGCCTCGACCGAGGCGTCGCTGCCCCGGCCGGAAATCCAGATCACCCCCAAGGCGGATGAGGCCGCCCGGCTGGGCGTCACCGTGCAGCAGATCGCCTCCGTGGTGCGGGTGGCGACCATCGGCGACATCTCGGCCGCGCTTGGCAAGCTGTCGATCGACAACCGGCAAGTCCCGATCCGGGTGCAGCTGGACGAAGCCAGCCGCGACAACCTGGCCCGGATCTCGGCGCTGAAACTGATGACGGCGGTGGGCCCGGTACCCCTGTCAGCGGTGGCGACGGTCGAGGTGGCCGAGGGCCCTTCGGTCGTCAAGCGGCTGAACCGGCTGCGGGTGGCGACGGTGGGGGCAGATATCGCGCCGGGCTTCGTGCTGGACCAGGCCACCGCCCGGTTCCAGGAGCTGCTGCCGACGCTGAACTTGCCGGCATCGGTGCAAGTCTCGCCCTCGGGCGATGCCGAGGTGCAGGCGGAACTGGTCGGCAGCTTCGTCAATGCGATGGTCTTGGGCGTCCTTCTGATGATGTTCGTGCTGATCCTGCTGTTCCATTCGGTGGTGCAGCCGGTGACGATCATCTTCTCGCTCTTGCTGTCCGTGGGTGGCGTGGCGGCGGCGCTGATCCTGACGCAAAATCCGCTGTCCATGCCGGTGCTGATCGGCATCCTGATGCTGATGGGGATCGTGGCGAAGAACGCGATCCTGCTGATCGACTTCGCCATCGAGATGCGGGTGCGCGGCATGAACCGCATCGAGGCGGTGATCGAGGCCGGGCACAAGCGGGCGCGGCCGATCGTGATGACCTCGATCGCGATGTCGGCGGGGATGCTGCCCTCGGCGCTGGGGGTGGGCGAAGGCGGGGCCTTCCGCGCGCCGATGGCGATCGCGGTGATGGGCGGGATCATCGTCTCGACCGTGTTGAGCCTGGTCGTCGTGCCGTCGATGTATCTGGTGATGGACGATCTGTCGCGGCTCTTCTCCTGGGTCCTGGGCCGCTTCATCGGCCGCAAGGAAGTCGAGCCGGAAAGCCCCGAGGCGCATGTGCTGGCCGAGCGGATCGAGCAGGGCCGCGAGGAGTTGGCGCTGGTGCAGGGCCGGCTGATGGCGCTGGAGGCCAAGCTGACCGGCGGCCAGGCGCGGCCGCACGCGGCAGAATAGGGCGGGACGGTCGGGCCGGGGCCAAATTCCTTAAGTAAGGAATTTGTCAAAATCCTTGCTTAAGGATTTTGGGTCCCGGTCGCGCCCTTCGGCCATAGGCGCGCCGCCTCCTCTGCCGTATAGCGACCAAGGCGCACATCTTCGGCCACCAGCGCGGGGTCGCGGGCAGCGGGCGGGCCATAGCCCCCGCCGCCCGGCGTGCGGACGCGGACCCGGTCGCCCGGTTCCAGAGCGATGTCCTGGGCCTTGGACAGATGTTCCGGCACCAGCGTCACCCCGCCCCGGATCACCTCGACCCGGTTCAGCGCGCCATCCTGGCCGCCAAGGGCGCCTTGCGGCCCGGTGCGGCCGTGGTCCATGACGAAACTGGCCCGGGCCTGACCACGCAGCAGTTCGATCTCGTAATCCAGCCCGAAGCCGCCGCGGTGCTGCCCTGCCCCGCCCGAGCCTTCGTGCAGCGCGTAGCGACGGAAGAGGACGGGATAGGTCTGCTCCATGATCTCGACCGGGGGGGCCTTGGAAATGCCGATGGTAGAGCAGCCGTTGGCGATGCCGTCGCCGCCGGCAAAGCCGCCATAGCCGCCGCCGGAAATCTGGTACATCACATAGTCGCGCCCCTTTTCGGGGTCATGCCCGCCCAGCCCGAAGTTGCCGCTGGTGCCTGCGGGCGCGGCAGTCACCCGGTCCGGGATCGCCTGGACCAGTGCGGCAAACACCGCCTCGGCAATCCGCTGGCTGACCTCGGCCGCGCAGCCCGAAACGGGGCGCGGGTATTGCGCGTCAAGGAAGGTGCCTGCGATGCCGGTCACGGTCAGCGGCTCGAACGCGCCGGCGCTGATCGGGACGTCAGGGAAGATGTGGCGCATCGCAAGGTAGACCGCCGACAGCGTCGTCGCGCGGACCGAGTTCATCGGGCCCATGCAGGGCGGCGAGGAGCCGGCGAAGTCGAAGGTCAGGCCGTCGCCCTTTGTCACGGTCAGGGCAATGGTCAGGGGCTGGTTCACCACGCCGTCGCTGTCGATGCTGGCCGTGGCGCGATAGGTGCCGTCGGGGATCAGGTCGATCATCGCGCGCATCTGTTTCGCTGCAAGCTGGCGCATCTGCGCAATCGCCTCGGTCACGGTGGCGTCGCCATAGCGGTCCAGAAGCGCCCCCAGCCGGTCCGCCCCGACCAGCAGGGCCGAGGCCTGGGCCTTCACATCCCCGATCCGCTGTTCCGACACCCGGATGTTCGAGCAGATGATCTGGTAGATTTCCTGGTCCAGAACCCCCGCCTTGAACAGCTTGACCGGCGGGATGCGCAGCCCTTCCTGTTCTGCGCTGATCGCGCTGGCCGAAAAGCCGCCGGGCACCGCGCCGCCGGTGTCGGGCCAATGGCCGGTGTTGGAGAGCCAGCAGAAGATCGCGCCATTCCGCCAGACCGGCATGGCAAAGCGCACATCCATCAGATGCGTGCCGCCCAGGTAGGGGTCGTTGACGATGTAGATGTCGCCGGGCGCGGGCGCGGCGGTAATGCCTTCCGCAATGCGTTCCAGGATCGTGCGGGTCGAGAACTGCATGACGCCGACAAAGACCGGCAGACCTTTCGATCCTTGCGCGATCAGGCTGCCGTCGGCGGCCGAATAGATCCCATCGGATCGGTCGTCGGCCTCGGCGATCACCGGGCTGAAGGCGGCACGCGAGAAGGTCAGGTCCATCTCGTCGCAGACCTGCTGCAAGCCGGCCTGGATGACGGCAAGGGTGACGGGGTCGATCATGCTGCCTCTCCGGGACCGCTCATCGCGGCGCTGGCGCTTGCTCTTCGCTGCGGCCCTGCGAGGAGCGACCGAAGGGACGCGAGGAGCCGTGTCATGCGCCGACCTCTACGATCAGGTTGCCGTCTCCGTCCTGGGCCACGCGGGCGCCGGGGTCGATGACGATGGTGGAGTCCATCTGTTCGATGACGGCGGGGCCTTGCAGGGTGGCCTCGGCCGGCAGGTGGTCGCGCCAGTAGACCGGCGTATCGTGCCAGCCGTCGAACCAGACCCGGCGGATGGCGCTGGGGTCCGCGCTGGCTTTGCGGCCTGCGGGGTCGATCAGACGCGACAGGTCCAGGGCCGGCCGCTCACCAATCACCGAGCAGTTCAAGTTCACCAGGTTCGCCCGGATCGTCGGCAGGTCGACGCGGAAGCGGGCGTGATAGGCGGCCTCGAACCGGCGCTGAAGGTCCTCGCGGCTGGGGGTGGGCGACGGCAAGGGGACGCGCAGAAGATGGGTCTGGCCGACGAACTGCATTTCGGCGGAATATTCGGCGCGGGTGGTGGTGAGGGCGATCTTCTCCAGCCCGATCAGGCGGCGGCCCTCGGCCTCTTGCTGGGCAAGGACCTGGTGGACCTCGGCCATGTCCACCGCGTCAAGCGGGCGGTTCAGGGTGCGGACGAAGTCGTGGCGCAGGTCGGCCACGACGCAGCCAAGCGCATTGGTGATGCCGGGGCGGGCGGGGATCAGGACCTTGGGGACGTTCAACTCACGCGCAAGGGCCACGGCATGCAGGGGTCCGGCCCCGCCAAAGGCAAAGAGCGCAAAGTCGCGCGGGTCGGCGCCCATCGAGATCGAGACCATGCGGATCGCGCCGGCCATATGGGTGTTGGCGATGCGGATCACCGCCTCGGCCGCCTGTTCCACCGACAGGCCGAGGGGGGCCGCGATCTGGTCCTGCATCGTCTGATGCGCGGCGGCGGCGGCCTGGCCGAAGCGACTGGCGGGGAGGCGACCGAGGATCAGGTTCGCATCCGAGATCGTGACCCTGGTGCCCCCGCGTCCATAGCAGATCGGGCCGGGGGTGGAGCCGGCGCTTTCCGGCCCGACCCGCAGCATCCCGCCCGCGTCGATCCGGGCGATGGAGCCGCCGCCCGCGCCAACGGTGCGCACGTCCACCATCGGGACATGGATCGGCATGGCATATTCGACCTCGATCTCGTTCGAGACCGGGGCCACGCCACCCCGGATCATCGCCACGTCCGTGCTGGTGCCGCCCATGTCATAGGTCAGAAGGTTCGGCATCCCCGCCCGCCGCCCGGTGGCCACGGCGGCCATCACGCCCGAGGCCGGGCCGGACATCACGGTCTTGACCGCCTCGCGCGCGACGTCCTTGGCCGCCACCATGCCGCCGTTGCCGTTCATCACCAGAAGGTCGCGGGCATAGCCCTTGGCCGCCAGTTGCGCGGCCAGCCGGGCGACGTAGCGTTCCAGCAGTGGCTGGACCGAGGCGTTGACGGCCGCCGTCACCCCCCGCTCATACTCCCGCGATTCCGACAGAAGGGCATGGCCCAGGGTGATGTAGTCGTTGGGCCAGAGTTCGCGCGCCACTTCGGCCGCGCGCAATTCGTGCGCGGGGTTGGCATAGGCGTGCAGGAAGTGGATCACCAGCGCCTCACAGCCCTGGTCGCGCAGTTGGATGACGGCGGCGCGCAGGGCGTCCTCGTCCAGGGGCGTCAGGACGCGGCCGCGGGCGTCCATGCGCTCGGGCACCTCCAGGCGCAGGTCGCGGGGGATGACGGGGGTGAAGGAGCCGTGCATCCCGTAAGCCTGCGGCCGGGTGCGGCGGCCAAGTTCCAGCACGTCGCGAAAGCCCATCGTGGTGACAAGGCCGGTCTTGGAGAGCTGGCGTTCCAGCACCGCGTTGGTCGTGGTGGTGGTGCCATGGACGATAAGGTCGATCTGCGACAGTTCCGCCCCCGCCGCGTCGAAGGCGGCCAGCACGCCGCCGGCCTGGTTCGGCAGCGTGGTCGGCACCTTGGCCAGCCGCACCGCGCCGGTGGCCGGATCGAAGATCGCAAGGTCGGTAAAGGTGCCGCCCACGTCGACACCGGCGACAAGGCCCGTCATGCCCGCCACCCTGTCCCACGTCGAAGGATTCCGGCCGCCCGATGGTCAGCGCAAGGCGTCATTCATACCCCCACATAGGTTCGGAACAGCGGGTCGCTGGCGGTCAGGCCCGCCACATCCCGTCCCGCTTCGATCCGGCCCGCGACCATGAAGGCCACGCGGTCGGCCAGTTTCAGCACCGCATCCACCCGTTGTTCCACCAGCACCACGGCCACGCCCTGCCCTTTCAGCGTCACCACCGCCTCCTGGATCAGTGCGATGATCGAGGGTTGCAGCCCCTCGGTCGGCTCGTCCAGAAGCAGCACCCTGGGGTCAAGGCAAAGCGCGCGGGCGATGGCAAGCATCTGCTGCTCGCCGCCCGAAAGCGTGCCCGAGACCTGCCCCAGCCGGTCGCGCAGCCGGGGAAACAGGGTCAGCACCTGCTCCAGCCGGGCGGGGTCGTTGCGGCGGACAAGGCCGCCGACGGCCAGGTTTTCCGCCACGGTCAGGGGACCGAACAAGCGGCGGCCCTGGGGCACATAGGCCAGGCCGCGCTTTGGCACCTCATGCGCGGGCAGGCCGTGCAGGGGCTGGCCGTCCAGCGTCACGGTCCCGGCGCTGGCAGAAACCAGGCCCATCAGCGCCTTGAGGAAGGTGGACTTGCCCACCCCGTTGCGGCCCATCAGGCAGGTGATCCGGCCCGGCTCGGCCCGGAAATCGACGCCGCGCAGCACGGTGACCGGGCCGTAGCCTGCGGTCAGGCCCTGAACCTCAAGCGCCAAGGTAGGCCTCCTGCACGGCAGGATTGGCGCGGACCTCGGCGGGCGTGCCGGTTGCCAGGACCCGGCCGAAGGTCAGGACGGTGATCCGGGTGGCAAGGTCCATCACCACCTCCATGTTGTGTTCGATCAGCAGGACAGTTGTCTGCGGCACCAGGCTGCGGACCAGGGTCTTGAACCCCTCGATCTCGCTGGCGGCAAGGCCCTGGGTCGGCTCGTCCAGGATCAGCAGCTTGGGGTTCAGCGCCAGGCCCATCGCCAGTTCCAGCAGGCGCTGGTGGCCGTAGGACAGCGTCTGCGCCTCTTGCTCCTCCAGCCCTTGCAGTCCGACACGGGCCAGCGCGGCGCGGGTGCGGGCGGCCAACTCGGCGGACCCCTGGGACTGCACCGCGAGCGCCACGTTGTCGAACACGGTCAGCCGCGGGAAGATCGAGGTGATCTGGAAGGTATAAGCAATCCCCTTGCGCACGCGGGCATGGGCGGGAAGCCGGGTGATGTCCTCGCCACCCAGAAGGATGGTCCCGGACTGGGCCGGCAGGCGCCCGGACAGAAGGCTGACAAAGGTCGTCTTGCCGGCCCCGTTCGGACCGATCAGGCCATGGATTTCGCCCGGTTGCAGGGCGAAATCCACCCCGTCCACCGCCCGCAAGCCGCCGAAGTGCCGGGTCAGGCCGCGCGTCTCGATCAGGACAGCCATCTGGCCCACCTTTCCCGGATCGTCCCAAGGATGCCTTTCGGCGCGAACAGGACCAGCACCACAAGCGCCGCGCCGACGATGAACTGGTGCGCGGTGGTGATGCCGGTCGCGGCCTCGATCAGGGCGAACATCAGCAGCGCGCCAAGGAAGGGGCCAAGCGTGGTGCCCGCGCCGCCCAGAAGGACGTAAAGCATCGGCAGGATCGAATACTGGATCGTGGCGAAACTGGCCCCGACATAGCCGAACAGGATCGCATAGGCCGCCCCCGCCGCCCCGGCATAAAGGCCCGAGATCGTCAGCGCCGCCAGTTTGACGGTGAAGGGGTTCATCCCCAGCATCCGGCTGCGCTCCTCATTCTCGCGCATCGCGACCATGGTCCGGCCGAAGGGTGAGCGGACAAGGGCCAGGCTGGCACAAAGGCCGATGGCAAAGATCGTCAGCGCCGCAAGAAAGCGGGGGGTGTCGGTGGACAGATCAAAGCCCATGAGCGTGCGGCTGGCGGCGGCGACGGCAAACCCGTCGTCCCCGCCGGTAATCGGGGCGAAGTAAAGCAGTGTCAGGAAGCCGGCCTGGGCGAACATCAGCGTCACGATCATGAAGCTGACCCCCGCCGTCCGCAGGGCGAGCAGGCCAAGGGCCGCAGCGACGAGGCCCCCGCCTGCGATCCCGGCGATGAAGGCGGGGCCGGCGGTCCAGCCCCAAAGCTGGGCCGGAAGTCCCGCCGCATACATCCCGGCGGCAAGCAGCAGCGCATGGCCCAGGCTGAGAAGGCCAGTGTAGCCGAAGGCCAGGTTGTAGCCCATCGCAAAGACCGCCAGGACCATGATCCGCGCAAGGTTGGTGGCGTGGTAGGGCGAGAGCAGGAACTGCGCCGCGAACAGGGCGGCGATGAGGGTAAGATGAAGCACCCAGACCTTCACGCCCCCACCTGTCATGCCCTGGCTCCGAACAGGCCCTGCGGACGAAAGACCAGGACCATGGCGACCAGAAGCGTCGCCAGGATCTTGGCAAGGGTCGGCGTGAAGAACATGCTGATCACGCCATCCGACAGGCCGATCACCAGCGCGGCGATCAGGGTTCCGCGCAATGACCCAAGGCCGCCGATGATGACGACAATGAAGGACAAAAGCAGGGGGTCATGGCCCATCAGGTATTGGGCCTGCTGGATCGGGACGATCAACACTCCGGCCAATGCGGCCAGCCCCGCGCCAAGCGCGAAGGTGCCCATGTAGACCCGGTCCACGTTGACCCCGAAGGCCTGGGCGGTGGACCGGTCCACCTGCGTCGCCCGCATGATGAGGCCCGCCCTGGTGCGGGTCATGAACAGCCACAGGCCAAGCAGCACCAGCTCGGCGGCAAGGACCACGAACAGCTTGTAGCCGGAATAGCCGAACCAGGGCAGCTGGATGCGCCACTCGAAGGGGGCGGTCACGGGATAGGCATTGGGGCCATAAAGCGACAGCGCCGCCTGCTGCAGGATGTAGAGAAGGCCGATGGTGGCGACGATGGTCGCCTCGGGGTCATAGTTCAGCCGCTTCAGGATGAGGCCATCGGCGGCAGCAGCCAGGGCTGCGACCAGAAGCGGCGCGATGAGGACGGCCGCCAGGAAGGCCAGCGCCGGGGGGCCGGGGATCATGGTGGTGACGGCCCAGGCCAGGACCGCGCCCAGCATGTAGAACTCGCCATGTGCCACGTTGACGACGCGCATGACACCGAACACCAGCGACAGGCCCGCCGCCGCCAGCGCAAGAACTGCGGCGGTCACCAGGCCCTCCATCAGGGCAAGAAGCAGGAAGGGTCCGAAGGCCATGCAGGTCCTGTGACTGGGTTGGATGGGTGCTGCGCCCACCCGATGCGGGGGAGTAGGGTGGGCGATCCGCCCACCCTGCGGTTTCAGAAGGACATGGTCGTATAGTCGACCGCGTCCTCGTAAAGCCCCTCGTCGATCGTCGTCGTATGGACCTTGACCAGCTTGCCGCCCTGGACCTGACTGATGTGCTGCGAGCCAAAGACCTGGTGCGTCTTGCCGTTGAAGCGCTTGGCCCCCTGCGGCCGTTCGATGCCATAGGGCAGATCGGTGATCGCCTCCATCGCCTCGACCAGCTTTTGCCGGTCGGCGGGGCCGGTGTAGCCCGACGCCTCCATCGCCTGCTTGATGAAGTAGAGCGTCTCCCAGGTCGAGAACATGTGGCTGTAGGTCGACACATCCGCCGCGTCGCTGACCGATGCGCCGTTGTCGTCCACCCCTACGGCGGCGCGATAGGCGGCCTCATGCTCACCGGCATCGGTGGCTTTCACGCGGGGATGGGCTTCCCAGAAGTGCGAGCCTTCCAGGAATTCCAGGCCCGGCGTGGCCGTATCGACGGCCTCAAGCGAGTCGATGAAGCCGAAGAGCGCGGGCTTGGCGCCGGTCCCGTAGAACTCGCCCAATTCCTTGACGAAGGTCAGGACGGCGGGGCCGACCATGACGTGATAGATGACCTCGGTCTCGGCCGGGATCTGCGGGAAATAGCGGGTGAAGCTGGTTTCGGTCGGGGGCACGGCGATCTGGGCGATGACCTCGCCGCCCTGAGCCTGGATCGCGGCGGTGAAGAAGTCGCGGTGGTCGTGGCCGAAGGCATAGTCCGGAAAGACCATCGTGACCTTCTTGCCAAGGTTCTGGCTGACCCAGGGCGCCATCGTGGAAATCTGCGCACGGACATCGGTGATGCCGGGCTGCAGCGTCCAGCGGTTCAGCGCCCCGCTTGCGACGTGGTAGCCCTCGGAGCAGACGAGGTAGGGCACTTTCAACTCACCCGCCCTCGGCGCGGACCCCATGACGACATGGGAAAAGAGCGTTCCCATCACCAGGTCGCAGCCATCGGACTGGGTCAGCTTGTCCACCACCTCGGACCCGCGCTTGGGGTCGGTCGCGTCGTCCTCGAACAGGATCTCGACCGGACGGCCGGCGATGCCGCCGGCGTCATTGATCGCCTTCAGCGCGGCTTGCGCGGTGCGTTCGTACCAGCGGCCGTAGGCCGCGCCGATGCCGGTGCGGTGCAACTGGAAGCCGATCTTGATGGGCGCGGCCTGCGCCGCGACATAGCCCGGCAGGGCGGCGGTCAGTAGGCCCGCGCCCCCGGCCATCAGCAGGCCGCGGCGGGTGGGATGCAGCAAGGTGTTCGTCATGTCCGTCTCTCCACTGTTGCGGCCTCTCAGCGGGCCCTTGATGTCATTGGCGGGCCAAGGCCCGGATTTGTCCAGCCTTTTCAGCCAGACCTGGCAGTCGACAGCAGCCACAGGCCAAGCACGGTATAACCCACCATCAGCACGGTCATCGGCAGATGCGCCACCGGCCGCGCGCCCTGCCCCGCAAGTTTCAGCCCCAGAAGCACAGCCAGAAGATGCGCGCCAAGGATGGCGACGAATTGCAGGCCGTAGATCACAGGCATGACCCGGGTATCGGTCAGGAAGCCGAACGAGACATAGAAGGGCGGCAGGCCCAGCCAGCTGTCCCCGGTCAGGAACGGATCGTTCAGCGCGGCCAGGGTATATTGCCCGGCGGTCAGCAACATCACCAGATAATGCGCCGCGTGATAGCCCGCCGCGATGGCCAGGAACGACAGCATCACCGGCCCGGTGGCAAAGCCGCCGCCGACCTTGCGGCCCAGCGTGATCGCGCCCAGGATCAGCGCCAGCGTCAGCACCCAGATCGCCAAAAGGCCCCCGGTGTTCTGCCACATCACCGCGCTGCGCCCCGTCGGCTCTAACGGGTTCTCGCCGATCAGCCCCTGCCACCAGAAGGTCTCGGCCAGACCGTCGAAGGTCAGCGCGGCCAGGGCAAGGCTGACAAAGACCACGGCCGAAGGGGTCAGGGGCGGCATTGCAAGCACCTGCGTGCCGGGCCAGCCGCGCATCAGGCGGGAGCGCGCGCCCGCAGTTTCGTGCCAAAGCGGCGAGACCTTGGCGATGAAGCCGAACAGGACGGTCAGGAACTCACCCTGGTCCAGCCAATCCTCGCCCTCGGCCACCGCCAGCAGGAAGATGACGGCCCAATAGGCCAGCGCGACCTGGGCCAGGACGGCGGGGTCGTCGGGGTAAAGCGAGACCATCTGGAACCAGACGAAACCGGCATAGCCCGCGACCGCCGGCCAATGGCCAAGGCGGGCAAGGCCGACGCTGCCGGAGCGGCCCAGAAGCGTGCGGGCGATGCGCACGGGGCCGGTCCAAGGGTTGAGCGGCCGCCAAAGGTTGCCCAGCAGCATCGAGCCAAGCGGGACAGCGATCCAGACACCAGTCCAGAACACCAGCGTCATCAGGTTATGCATCGGGTCACGCTCGCCAAAGAGGCCGACAAGGACCAGGGCGAGGAAAGCCATAAACGACAGGTAAGAGGTAAGCCCCACCGGCAGCAGCACCCGCCGCTCCCACACAAGGCGCGGGGCCATGACCGGCAGCCGGTGGGCGACGGCGCCCATGACTGCGGTCAGCGCCACCGTCAGCGCGGCGGCGGTGATGTAGTGGCCCGTCGGCAGCGTCAGGATGACCGAGGGCGGCAAGGCGCAGGCAATGGCAAGGCCGGGCGTCAGCAGGACGGCCAGACCGCCCGCCCCCAAAGTTTTCGAAAACTTTGGGCAAAATCCTTCAGAGGATTTTGGGTCGCGCGTCACCTTAGCCCGTCCTCCCCCTTGACCTGGTGGACTTCCAGCCCGCCCATCCGGCTGTGGACCCTGCCGCCGCGCGCCATGCCAAGCGCGAACAGGACCTCGGTCGCGCGGGGCCCATCGGCGCAGGCCAGCGTGATCGCATCGAAGCGCGAGCGGACATAGGCCGCGTTCAGGTGGCCCAAGGGCAGGTCCAGCGTCGCGCCCATGCCGCCGACCTTCATCACCGAGGGCACGATGGCCCGGCATTCCCCCAGCCGTTCCCGCATCCCATAGCCGCCCGCGACATGCCAAAGCGCGCCGTGTTCGCTTTCCCCGCCCTCGCCCACGATGGCACCCTTGCCATAGGCGTCGATCCCCTCGCGCCCGCCAAGGGCGGCGACAAGGCGGTCGGTCAGGTCCAGGGCGAGCGGTTTAAGATCCTCCATCGCCGCTTGCAGGTCGGCCTCATAGCGGCCGGCAAAGGGATTCTGGCAGATCGCATAGATCGCGCCCCGGACCGGGGGGGGCTGGACCAGGGGGCCGCCCTCATGCCGGATCTCCTCAAGCTGCACCACGATCTTACGCACTGTAAAATCAGCCACTTGCATCCCCCTGTTCCAGCGCCAGAACGCCTGTCACCCGACGCTCACCTTGCAGGAAAAGCGCCGCACCTTCAATCAATCCACGCGCGCAGAAACCCTGGGCCGCGCGCAGGCCCGTCTCCAGCGCCCGCGCCCGGTCGGCGTCGGTCAGGGGGGGCACCGCCACCGTGACCAGCCGGTCGCCAAGGTCGCTGTCGCACTGCACCGCGCAGGCCGGGCGGCGCTGGATGCCGGAATGGTCCAGGTCCACCGCATTCGCGATCATCGTTGCCGCCGCATCCGCCATCGCCGCGCTCCGTGCCACGACCGTCACCGCATCCGCGATGCCAAGCGAGAAGCTGCGCCCGCGCCAGCCCGAGGTCGCGATGCCCCGCACCGGGTCTGCGGCGCGGACCGTCACCAGGTCCACCCCGCCCGAGGCGGCCAGGGCGCAGGTCAACTCCTCGCCCTGCGCCAGCCAAAGCGCGATGTCGCCGCCGTTGTTGGCATAGGCGCGGCTGATGCCGGGGCCGGACAGGGCGGCCAGCACCTCTTCGGCCACCGCACCGGCGACGGCGGCCATCGGGGTGATGAAGGCGGGGCGGAAGGGAGCGACGGCTTCGGCCATGCGGCGGGCGATGGGGCCGTTCACCCTGGCCCCAGGCAGACGAAGGGCGGGAAGTTCGGCGACCAGTTCTTCCAGCACGGTCGAGAACCGGGCCGCGGCGCGGGCATGGGCAGCGCGGATGGCCAGGGGCACGCCGAAAGCCTCGGCGATAATGTCGATGGGGCCGTGCTGCAGATGCAGCCGCCCGCCCGGCAGCAGGGCCGCGACGGCACCGCTGGGCTGGGGGGCGGTCAGGGCCATGGCGCGACCCGTGCTGCGGTGGGGTATTCCCCGCCTTCGGCCATGGACTGGTCCAGCGTCCGGATGCTGTCGGCATGGCCGCCCATCGCCAGATAGTCGGCGCGCGGCAGGGTGAACTCCAGCGGGGCGACAAGGGCCGGAGTGGGAACATAGCCGAAAGCGCCCTTCGGCAGGCGGGTGACGTCGACCATGAAGGTGATCCCGCCACCCGGCCAGACGAAGGTCTCGGCCCCGCCGCTGGTCAGCCGCGTGACGCCCCCCTGCACTGACTGCGTCAGGCGCACCGGATTCTTCGCCACCCCCGCCCGCAGGCTGCCGCCCGCGCCGCCGACGAACAGCACCGTGCAAAGCGAAGGTTCGCAATTCTCGTCAATAAGTTCGACGGATTTCTTCAGGCTTTCTGGCAAGTCCTGCGGCACCGGGCGCAGGGCATCGTCCAGGACGTAATAGGCATATTGCTCACCCGTGGTGGACACCATCAACAGCCGCAACCCCGGCCGCGCGCCCTTCTTCGGGTTCCAGTCGCCCAGGATCTCCAGCGGGTCGGTCAGCCGCGTGCCGCCCCAGCCTTGCCCGGGTTCCGAGACCTTGAAATAGCGCCCGGGGGTGGAGCGGTGGCCCTTGATCCGGATGCCCGAGGGTGGCCAGCCGATCACCTTGCCGGCCTGATGTTCGCTGACGACGCCGGTGATGTGGTCATCGACCACCACCACCTCGTCCACCAGGCCCTGCCACTGGACGGCAAACATGCCGATGGTGGCCGAGCCGCAGCCGACGCGCATCCGCCTTTCGCGCACCCCGTCCACGATGGGCGCCTGCCCGGCCTGCACCACAAGGGTCGAGCCGCCGTCGATCGCCAGTTCCACCGCCTCGCCGTTGCACAAGGCCAGCATCGCGGCGCAGGTGACGCGCCCCTCGGCCTTGGTGCCGCCGGTCAGGTGGTGGACACCGCCAAGGCTGAGCATCTGCGACCCGTATTCAGCGGTCGTCACATGGCCGATGGGTTCGCCCTGGACGCGCACCACGGCGCCTTCGGGGCCAAGGAACCGGTCGGTGTCGATCTTCACCTTGACCCCGCAGTAGGAGAAGATCGCCTCGGTCACCACCGTGACCATGTCGGCGCCCTGAACCTGCGAGGCGACGATGAAGGGCGCGGGCTTGTAGTCCGGGTAGGTCGTGCCCGAACCGATGCCGGTGACGAAGGCATCGGCCGGGACCGGCGTGCCGTCCCAGTCGCGGGCGGCGAAGGGGACGATGCGGCCCCCGGCCTCGACGCTGTGCGAGAGCATGACCACAGGATCGGTCCGCACGATCCGACCGGCCTCATTGGCATAGCGGTCGCAGGCGCCGGTCTGGCCGGGGGCGATGTAGCACATCACCGGGCAGGCATCGCAGCGGATCTTTTCCGGGGTGTCGGTCATGGGTGGCACCCGCCGGGGGCCAGCCCCCGGACCCCCGGGATATCTATCGACAGAAAATGGCCGGGGCGCAGAGTCATGCCTGCCCCCGCGTGCTGGCCAGGACCCGGTGCGGCAGCGCGGGGACGCGGGTGATCTCGGCCCCGGTCGCATGGCGGATCGCGTTCAGGATCGCCGGCGCGGTGGGGATCAGGACGTGTTCGCCCAGGCCCTTGGCGCCGAAGGGGCCTTCGGGGTCGGGAACCTCGATCAACAGGCTTTCGATCGGGGGCACGTCGCTGGTGGTGGGGATCAGGTAGTCGTGCAGGTTCTCGGTCCGGCCGGGCAGGTATTCCTCCATCAGCGCGAGGCCAATGCCCTGGGCAATGCCGCCCTCGATCTGGCCGCGGGCGAGCATCGGGTTGATCGCGCGGCCCACGTCATGCGCGGCGGTGATCTTCAGGAGTTTGACCGTGCCAAGGGCCGCGTCCACCAGAAGCTCCACCATCTGGGCGCCGTAGCCATAAAGCGCATAGGGCGCGCCCTGGCCATCGGCGTCGAGGGGCGAGGTCGGGGGGTCATAGGTCGCCTCGGCGGCAAGGGCGTGGCCCTGGGCATTGGTGGGCAGGCGGGCAAGGTCGATCCGGGCGGTCGTGCCACGGTCGCGGACGATGAGTGTGGGGCCGTCCAGCGCCAGCGTGGCGCCCTGCCCCGCATTGGCGTGGCGCAGGATTTCGGCGCGCAGGGCCTCGGCCGCGGCCTTGGCGGCGCGGCCGGTCACGAAGGTCTGCCGGCTGGCTGAGGTCTTGCCGGCGTCCGGGGTCAGCGCGGTGTCGGGGCCGATCAGGCGGAAGGCGGCAAGCGGCAGACCCAGCGCCTCGGCCGCGATCTGGGCGATGACGGTGTTCGAGCCCTGGCCGATGTCGGTCGCGCCCTGATGCAGGACCACTTCACCTTCGGGCGAAACACCGATGCGGATGGTCGAGGGGTTCGGCAGCGCCGTGTTGCCGCAGCCGTACCAGCACGAGGCGATGCCGACGCCCCGGCCCTTTTGGCCCCGCGCGTCGGCAAGGGCGCGGGTCCAGTGCGGGTGCAAGGCGGTCAGGCAGTCGTGGATGCCCACCGCGCGCAGGGTCTGGCCGGTGGCCGAGGCGTCGCCGTCGCGCAGCGCGTTGATCAGCCGGAACTCCAGCCGGTCGATGCCCGCCTTGTCGGCCAGCCGGTCGTACAGCGTTTCCTGCCACAGCGCGCCTTGCGGCACGCCAAAGCCACGGAACGCGCCCGAAACCGGCCCGTGGGTATGGATCGCCCGCGCCCGGGCAGTGATCGCAGGCGTCAGGTACGGCCCCGAAACATGCACCGGCACCCGGTTCGCCACGGTCGGGCCCCAGCTGGAATAGGCGCCGGTGTTGAAGCGGCCCTCGAACTCCACCCCCGTGATCCGGCCTTGCGCGTCACAGCCGATCCGGCCCCGCATCTCGGCCGGGTGGCGCTTGGTGGTCGAGGTCATGCTGTCCTGGCGGCTGTAGACCATGCGGCAGGGGCGGCCGGTCTTGAGGGTGACCAGGCCGATCAGCGGTTGCAGCGAGATATCCAGCTTGGAGCCAAACCCCCCGCCCACGGCGGAAGGGATGATGCGGACCCGGTCCAGCGGCAGCCCCAGGATCGCGGCGGTATCCTCGCGGTCCATGGCCGGGGCCTGGGTGCAGGCGCGGATCACCAGGGTCTCGCCTTCTGCCCAGGCGCTGCCGGCTTCGGGTTCGATATAGGCGTGTTCGACGAAGGCGGTGGTCATCTCGCCTTCGACGACATGGGCGCTGGCGGCAAGGGCGGCGGCGGCATCGCCCTTTTGCACCCGGCCTTCGATCAGGCGGTTGCCGGGGCGGGTCGGGTGGATGAGGTCGCCCACCTCGGCCTCGGCCGGGGTGGTGAGGGCGGGAAGCGGGGTCCAGGTGATCGGAAAGCCGGTCAGGTCGGGGTCGGTGCCCGGCTCGAACGCCACAAGGGCCGCGCATTCGCCCCGGAACCGGGCGGGCGAGGCGGCGATGGCGGGCTGGTCGGCGAAGGGGGGGATCACCGAAAACGCGTTGCGTCCGGGGATGTCGGCGGCGGTCAGGATCGTAACCACGCCGGGACGGGCGCGGAACGGGCCAAGGTCACCGATCTGGAACGCGGCATGGGGATGGGGCGAGCGGACGGCCTTGACCACCAGCGCGCCGACCGGCCATTCGTCCGCGCCGAAACTGTCGCCCGCCACCTTGGCCGCGCCGTCCAGCCGCAGGACGCTGGCCCCCACCCCGTCTGTCGGCGCAGCGGGCAACGGCCCACCGGCCGCGACCACGGCGGCGATGATGCTGCGATAGCCGGTGCAGCGGCACAAGACGCCCCCAAGCGCCTGTTCCACCTCCTCGGCCGTGGGCTGGGCGGTGCGGGCCAGAAGCTCGGCTGCGGTCAAAAGCATGCCGGGCGTGCAGATCCCGCATTGCGCGGCACCATGGGCGTGGAAACTGGCGCAGAGGCGGGAAAGCTCGGCGGTCTCGCCCTCGATGGTCGTGACGGCGCGGCCTTCGACCCGTGCGACGGGCGTCAGGCAGGCGCAGACCGCCGCCCCGTCCAGAAGCACCGTGCAGGCACCGCAATCACCGGCGTCGCAGCCAACCTTGGTGCCGACCATGCCCAGCCGTTCGCGCAGCGTCTCGGACAGGCGTTCGGTCGGGGGGGCGTCGGTGCCGACGGGGGCGCCGTTCAGGGTAAAGGCGATCATGCCAGGGCCTCGCTGACCGCGCGGCGGACCAGTTCGGCGGCGGCCTGGCGCCGATAGGTGGCGGTGGCGCGCACGTCGTCGATGGGGGCAAGGGCAGCGGCGACCGATTCGGCGGGGATGCGGTCGGCGGCACCGTCCCGGGGGCCGACAAGCGCGGCCTCGACCCGCGGCAGGCGCTGCGCGACAGGGGAGCAGGCCCCGACCGCCACGGCGGCGTGGGTGATGCGGTCGCCGTCCATGTCCAGACGCGCGGCGACCATGGCGATCGAGATTACCAGATGCGCCCGCGTGCCCAGCTTGACAAAGGCCGACCGGCCCGAAAGCGCCGCTTGCGGGATCAGGATTGCGGTCAGCACCTCATCCGGGCCAAGCGCAGTGCGGCGGGGGCCAAGAAGGAAGCGGTCCAGCAACAGGGTCCGGGTTCCGGCGGGCGAGGCGATCTCCACACTTGCGTCCAGCGCCAGGAGCGGCGGCACACCGTCCGCGGCGGGTGAGGCGTTGCACAGGTTGCCGCCAATCGTGCCCGCGTTCTGCACCTGACGCCCGCCGACCTGCAGCGCGGCCTGCTGCAGGGCACGGGCCGCAGGGGGCAGGTCGGCCGTGGCAATCGCGGTCCAGCTGGTCGCCGCGCCGATCCGCAGCCCCTGCCCCTGCCCGGCGCGAATGCCCGCAAGTTCGTCCAGCCCACCCAGATCCAGCACGTCCCCGTCCAGCCTGGACCCCGCACCGGGGTAAAGGTCGGTGCCCCCGGCCAGCACGCGCCAGCCGCCACGCGACAGAAGCTGAAGCGCCTTTGGCAGGCTGTCAGGTCGGGCGTAGTCCGGCACGCTTGCCCCCGAATTCATATGCACAGAAACAAGATTGCGACCGGCCGTGCCCCCTGTCAACAGTCTTGCGCGGCGGGGGCGCAGCGCGTATCGCAAGATCATGAACGATGCTGCGAATTACCGCCTGGATGACCAGATCGGCTATGTCCTGCGCCGGGTGACGCAGCGGCATCTGGCGATCTTTGCCGCCGCAATCCCCGAGGTCACCACCACCCAGTTTGCCGTCCTGGCCCGCCTGGCGCAGGTCGGCCCCCTGTCGCAGAACCACCTTGGCCGCGAGACGGCGATGGACGCCGCCACGATCAAGGGCGTCGTGGACCGTCTGGCCAAGCTGGGCTATGTCGCCACCAGCGCCGACCCCGACGACCGCCGCCGCCTGACCGTGTCCTTGACCGCTGCGGGCGCCGCGCTTTTCACCACCCGTGCCGGGACCGCGCTGCAAGTCTCGCACGATACGCTGGACCCGCTGACGGCGGGCGAGCGGGCGACGCTTCTGCAACTTCTCAGCCGTCTGACCTGACCGCGTGGCGGGCGCGGAAGGCCGCGACCTCGGCCTCGGTCGGGGCTTGGCCCGAGAAGGTCAGGACATAGGCCGGGATGCGACCCAACCGGACGGCAAAGCTTTCCTGGCTGCGCAGCGCGATATAGCCGACCTGGGTCAGATACAGCGTGCGCGCCCGGGTGTCCGCCTCGGTCTCGGCATAGCCGAAGCGGCGGAAGAGCGCCGTCAGCGCCGCGATCCGGGTGGCGTCGGCCTCGGCCATCGCGACCTCGACCGTGCGGTCGGTCAAGGCCCAGGTCCGCATCGCGAATTCCAGCCGGCTGTCAAAGAGCTGCGGGTCCACCCAGCAATCGATCAGGTTCAGCATCGCCTCGGCGATCGTGGCGGCCGGGGCCTCGCAGCGGGCGACCAGATTGCCGGTGTTCTTCGCCTTCCAGCGGTCGATCAGACCGGCCAACAGCGCCTCGCGGTCCTGGAAATGCCAGTAAAAGCTGGTGCGCGACAGGCCCAGCCGGTCGGCCAGCGGCATGACCTTGACCGCCTCGACCCCGCCTTCGACCAAAAGGTCGTAGGCCGCCTCCAGCCAGACATCCGGCGTGCCCCGCCAGCCACGTTCTGTGCGCTTGCCATCCATACCGCGACTTTGGCCTGCCGCGCGGCCCGGCACAAGCGGCCCCGGCCAGGATGACGGCTGAAAAACTCGACACATATGTCAAGTCTTGCCATACTGGGAGGTAACGGCGATTCCCTCCAGCTTGCAGGCCCGGCCCCATGTCGAACGATCCGCTTCTTCAACCCTTCCAGCTGAAGCACCTCACCCTGCGCAACCGGATCATGACCACCAGCCATGAACCGGCCTACGGCGACGACGGGATGCCGAAGGACCGCTACCGGCTGTATCATCTGGAACGCGCCAGGGCCGGGGTTTCGATGGTGATGACCGCCGGGTCCGCCAGCACCAGCCGCGACAGCCCGCCGGTGTTCTCGAACCTTCTGGTCTGGAAGGACGAGATCGTGCCCTGGATGAAGCGGCTGGCCGATGACTGCCACGAGGCGGGCGCGGCGGTGATGATCCAGCTTTCCCACCTTGGCCGCCGCACCCGCTGGGACAAGGGCGACTGGCTGCCCGTCGTCTCCTCGACCCACGAACGCGAGCCGGCCCACCGCGCCACCCCGAAACCGGCCGAGGATTGGGACATCGCCCGCATCATCCGCGATTATGTCGATGCGGCAGAGCGGATGCAGGCGGCCGGTCTCGACGGGATCGAGATCATGTGCCACGGCCACCTCCTCGACCAGTTCATGTCGCCGCTGACCAATACGCTGGACGCCCCCTATGGCGGGTCCCTGGAAAACCGCGCCCGCCTGACGATGGAAATCCTGGCCGCGATCCGGAAAAAGGTGGGGCCGAAGCTGATCATCGGCATGCGCTACGGCGTCGACGAGATGGAGCCGGGCGGGATCGACATCGAGGAAGGCGTGGCGATCGGCAAGATCTTCCGCGACTCGGGCCTGGTCGACTATCTGAACATCAACCGCAGCCGCATCCACACTGATCCGGCGATGACCGACCTGATCCCGGTGCAGGGCATGCGCTCGGCCCCGCACCTGGACTTCGCAGGCCGGATCAAGGCCGAGGTGGGGATGCCCACCCTGCACGCCGCGCGCATCCCCGATGTGGCGACGGCGCGCCATGCGGTGGCGACGGGACAGGTGGACATGGTCGGCATGACGCGGGCGCACATGGCCGACCCGCATATCGTGCGCAAGATCATCGAGGGGCGCGAGGCCGACATCCGGCCTTGCGTCGGCGCGACCTATTGCCTGGACCGAATCTACCAGGGCGGCATGGCCTTGTGCATCCACAACCCCTCGACCGGCCGCGAGGCGACCCAACCGCACGACATCGCAAAGGCCGAGGTGCCGAAAAAGGTCGTCGTGGTCGGCGCCGGCCCCGCAGGACTGGAGGCCGCGCGGGTCGCCGCCGAGCGCGGTCATTCGGTGGTCGTGTTCGAGGTCGCCGACCAGCCGGGCGGCCAGGTCCGCCTGACCGCACAATCGAAGCGCCGGGCCGAGATGATCGGGATCATCGACTGGCGCCTGGCCCAATGCACGGCAAAGGGGGTGGAGTTCCGCTTCAACACTTGGGCCGAAGCCGCTGATGTGCTTGGCGAAAACCCCGATGTGGTGGTGATCGCCACGGGGGGCCTGCCGACAACGGGTCTGCTGGCGGACGGCAACGACCTTGTGGTCTCGACCTGGGATATCCTGTCGGGGGATGCCAAGCCGGGGACGAACGTACTGATCTATGACGACGCCGGCGACCATGCCGCGCTGCAGGCCGCCCAACTGATCGCCGAGACCGGGGCCCGCGTCGAGGTGATGACCCGCGACCGCAGCTTCTCGCCCGAGGTGATGGGGATGAACCTAGTGCCCTACATGCGGGCGCTGCAGGACAAGGCGGTGACCTTCACCGTGACCTACAAGCTGGATGCGGTCCGGCGCGCGGGCAACCAGCTGGAGGCGGTGATCGGTTCGGATTACATGAAGCTGGACAAGACCGCGCGCTATGACCAGGTGGTCGTGAACGGCGGGACGCAGCCCTTGGCGGACCTTTATTTCGCGCTGAAACCGCAGTCGGGCAACCGGGGCGCGGTGGATTACGACGCGCTGATCGACGGGCGTCCGCAGCCTGCGGTCGGGGGCTTCCAGCTTTTCCGCATCGGCGACGCGGTCGAGGCGCGCAACACCCATGCCGCGATCTATGACGCGCTTCGGCTTCTGCGCACGGTCTGACGCGCGAAAATGCGGTTGAATGTCATGGGTTTTGCCATATCTCGTGGCACCCATGACAGGTTCACCCATGCCCGACGGAAGCCCCGCCCCCGAGAACGCCCCCGAGAACGCTCCCGAAACCATCCTCGACCCCGCCGATCCCCGCGCGCTGCGCGAGGCATTCGGCCGCTTTGCGACCGGCGTGACTCTGGTCACCACGCTGGGACCCGAGGGTCCGGTCGGCTTTGTCGCGAACAGCTTTTCCTCGGTTTCCCTCGACCCGCCCCTGGTCCTGTGGTCCCCGGCCCGCGCCTCGTCGCGGTTTGCGATCTTTGCCGGGGCGGCGCATTTCGCGATCCATGTGCTGGAGGCGGGGCAGCGCGACTGGCTGACCCGCTTTGCCCGCGGCGGCGCGGGGTTCGACGGGCTGGACCATTCGGTCACGACCGAGGGTCTGCCCACCCTGACCGGCGCTCTGGCCCGGTTCGACTGCGCGGCCCATGCCGTGCATGACGGGGGCGACCATGCGATCGTGGTTGGCCGTGTCCTGCGGGTGACCGTGCGAACGGGCGAGCCCCTGGTCTTCAGCCAGGGCCGCTATGGCGGCTTTGCCGGCTAGGGCTTCTTCCGGCAGTACAGTTCCATCCGGTGGTGGACGATCTCGAACCCGAGTTCAGCGGCGATCTCGCGTTGGAGCTGTTCGATCTTCTCGGACCGGAATTCGGTGATGTGCCCGCTGTCCAGGTCGACGATGTGGTCGTGGTGCGGGGCGTCCGCGACCTCGTACCGCGCGCCGCCGTTTTCCAGCGGCAGTTTCAGCACCACGCCCTCGCGTTCCAGGACCGAGAGGGTGCGGTAGACGGTGGCCAGCGACAGGCTGTCGTCCAGGGTGCGGGCCCTGCGGTGGAGTTCGGCCGCGTCGGGGTGATCGGCGGCCTCGGTCAGGACCTTCAGAAGCGCCTCGCGCTGGCGGGTCACGCGCACCCCGCCGTCGCGGAGGGCCTGGGTCATGCGGAGGGCGGGGTCCTGGGTCATGGCGGCAATCGTAACGGGCGGCGGGCCGGGGGTCAAACCGGGGCGTGTCCCGCGTGGACAGAATGGGCTGCGACCGGGACATCAAGGGGTTGTGCGGCGAGGTTCAGGGATTGTTAACCCTGGTCAGCCGGCCGAACGACCCGCTCTTCGTCGCATGTCATGCGCTCATCGCCGGGGCGCGCGCCCGGCGACGAGGAGACGAAGTCGAACGAGGAGCCGCTTAACGCTCGGTCGCGCCCTTGCCGGCCAGGATCTTCGGCCGGGCGCGCGCAATACGGGCCTGTTTCGTGGCAAGCGTCTTTGCGCCGTTCACCTGCAACACATGACTTTTCTGCCGGCCCGGCGTCAGGGCATGAAAGGCCTCGGCCAGTTCCGGGTCAGCGTCCAGCGCCTCGACCAGTTCGGCGGGCAGGTCCAACTCGGTCTGATCCTTCGGCGGCAGGGTGCCGGCTACGGCATGGGTCATGCACTGGGCCAAGAAATCGCGGATCGCCGGCGCCATCGCTTGCGGCGCGGCGTTGTCGGTGAAGCGCAGGCAGTCGGGGTGGCGGGTGTTCGGTCCCTGCCGCTCCAGCAGCCCGTTGGGGTCGGACAACAGGGCCGAGTAGAAGAAGGTCAGCCGGAAATCACCCCGGAAGGCCCCCAGGATCGCGATGTTGCGTCCGGCGTGCATGTAGACCGGGTGCCCCCATTTCGCCACCTCCGACAGCCCGGCCTCGCGGCATAGCGCGCGCAGCGTCAGAAGGCCCGGCAGCCAGAACCGGGTCGAGCAATCGGGCGTCGCAAAGCGGGCGCAGCGGCCGCAGCCGAGGGCGAAGAAATCCTCGACCTCGGTGATCATGGCAGGGCCGGGCATGGCGCGTCCTTCGTCGGGGTTCCCCTCTTACGCGTGAAGCGCGCGCGGGTTCCGCCCGCCCTCGCGCCAGATCGGGTTCGACCAGGCCCGGCGGCCGGCGGCATCGATCACCGCGACGCGGACCCAGGGGCTGTTGTTCAGCCGTGCAAGCGGCACGGCGGCGCGGGTCATCGAATGGCCATGCACCGCCTTGGCCCCGGTCCCATGCCCCAGCGCCACGACCGAGACCACGGCCGAGCTTTCCACCACCACCTGATCGCCGTCGAGGTAGACATCGCGCAATTCCGGTCCCTGGGTCGAATAGAAGGCCCCTGCCTTCAGCGCGGCCAGCAGCGCCTCGGGCGTGTTTTTCTGGGCCTTGACCATCACCCAGCCGCCGAAATGGTCGGGTTCGGTGAAATGCGCATCGTCGGTCGCGATGAGCGATAGCTGCCGCCCCTCGGTCAGCAAGAGGTCCAGGATCGCGCCGCCGTCGGCCCGGTCGGCCCCGGTGGCGCAGCCGTGGTTGTAGATCTCGACCGCATGGGCAGCGGTGATGCTGCGGGCATCCGCCAGCGTCAGGCCGGACCATTGCGGATGGGCGATGGCGACGAAGGCCCCGGCGGCGACGGCGCGGGCGGCAATCTGCGGCCCGGTTTCCTGCCCCGCGACCGGCACGAAGGTCGGGCTGTTCGACGGCGCGAAATCCGGCGGCAAGCCCACGGCCAGGATATGCCACAGCTCGCCATTGGCCATCGCGCCCGAGTGGAGTTCGGCCCCCAGGATCGTGGTGAAGCCCGGCGCGCGGAAGGGCACGGTATCCACGATCGGATAGCCGTAGCTGCCAATGAAGTGGTCGGTCAGCGCCAGGAAATCATAGCCCTCGGCCTGGTAGCGGCGGCAAACCTCCTCGGGGTCAAGCGCGCCGTCCGACCGGGTGGAATGGGTGTGCAGGTTGCCGCGCCAGAAGCGGCCGGGGGCGGTAAAGGCAAGCGGGCGGGTCATCAGCGGTCCTTGAAGAGCCGGGCAACGGGCACGCGCGGGCCGGCGAGGTCCCGCCGACGCTGCGTCACCCGAGCGGTGGGTTTCGGCCGAACCTTGCCCGCGGGGAATTCTGGTGGCAAGTGTCCCCTCGCGCACCTGCACAGGTGATGATATGTTAGTTGCAATCCAGCGTTGTATAGGATTCCTTGATGTCGCGTGAACGGTACGATCTTGACCCCTCGGCCATTGGCACAATGCCTGCCTCGGCCGGAACTGCCGGCCTTGTAGCCTGCGCGCCCGAGGCGGCGGCCTTCCTGAAAGCACTAAGCCATGAGGGACGCCTGGCCATCCTGTGCCATCTGGCCGTGGCCGAGCGTTCGGTGACCGAGCTTGAGCGGCTGTTGGGGTCGCGTCAGGCGGCGGTCAGCCAGCAGTTGGCACGGCTGCGGCTAGAGGGGCTGGTTGCCACCCGGCGCGAGGGCAAGGCGATCTTCTACGCCATCCAGGACCCCAAGGTGCTGCAGACGATCCAGCTTTTGCAGGGCATCTACGCCGACGCAGCCTGATCCTAGCCGCGCCCGATGAAGGGCATGTCGCGCGCCATGATGGTGACGAAGGGGGTGTTCACCTCCAGCGGCAGGCTGGCCATGTGCAGGACCATCCGCGCGACATGATCCACGTCCATCACGGGTTCCGCCCTGATGCTGCCATCGGCTTGCAGCACGCCCTTGGTGAAACGCGCGGCCATCTCGGTCAGTGCATTGCCGATGTCGATTTGCGCGCAGGCAATGTCGAAGGCGCGTCCGTCCAGGCCAAGGGTGCGGGTCAGCCCCGTCACCGCATGTTTCGACATGGTATAGGGGGTGGAGCCCGGCCGCGGCACATGCGCCGAGATCGAGCCGTTGTTGATGATCCTGCCCCCCATCGGGCTTTGCCGCCGCATCAGGCCAAAGGCCGCGCGGGCGCAGAGGAACATGCCGGTGATGTTGGTGCGGCTGACCTCAAGCCACTGATCAACCGGGATTTCGTCGATCGGCGCCGCGGGGGCCGAGATGCCGGCGTTGTTGAACAGGACGTCAAGCCGGGTCAGTTGGGCGAAGGCGGCCTCGACACCGGCGGGGTCGCCCACGTCGCAGGGGATGATGCGGGCGGCGTGGCCTTGCGCCGTTTCCTCCAGCGTCGCGCGGCGGCGGCCAAGGAGCGTGACCTCCCAGCCTTCGGCCAGGAACAGGCGCGCGGTGGCGCGGCCGATGCCGGCCCCGGCGCCAGTGATCAGGATGGAACGGGTCATGGGGACTCCTCCAGGAAGTGGTATTTCAACAGCCAGGCCGTGGCGCGGGCGACGGCGGCAGGGGGCAGACGGGTAGCGGCGGTGACCTCGGCCTCGGTGGCGGTGGGGGCATAGGCGGCCAGGATCCCGGCGATGCGGGCCGGGTCCTCGACCAGGCGGCGGGTGGCGAGGTAGTCGCGCAGGTCCAGCGTCTCGGCCACGTCGGGGCGCGCGCCCAGCGCGACGGGGCGCAGGCGGGGGGCGGGCTTGCGCCGGGGGCTTGGGTAGGCGGCGAACATCTGGTCGGGGGCGGGGCCCACGGGGATCAGCGCGGGGTCCATCGGGGCGGTCAGGGGGCCGGGATGCGCGCGGGCATGGGCCAGCATCGCCGCCTGCTCGGCCCAAAGCGCCTGCATCTGCGGGATCACCGCGCGCCAGTCGTAAAGCGCCCGCGCTCGCGCCTGCCCCGCAGCCCCCATGCGCGCACGCAAATCGGGGTCCAGCGCCAGCACCTCCAGCGCGCGGGCCAGCGCTGCCACGTCCAGCCGAGTCATCGCGGCAAGCTGGCCGACGTACTGGACATAACCGTCCGTGCCGCCCAGGTGGCGCTGCGCCAGATGCGTGGTCGTGCCCGGCGCCGGCAGGTCGGTCGGGATGCGCAGGCCCACGGCATCGGTCACCGTATCGCGCAATCCGTCCCAGTCCGACACGACCACCGGCAGACCCGCGGCCATTGCTTCGACCGGTGCCAGGCCGAAGGTTTCCTGCACGTTGTCGATCGGAAACAGGAACATGTCGGCGGCCGACAGCGTCGCCTTGCGCTGATCCGCGTCGCCGCCATCGGTCAGGTGATAGCCGCAATCGGGCATAAGCCGCGCCGCGCCGCGTTCGAAAACGCCCTGCCAATGCGGCGCGCGGAACTGGCCGCAGAGGATCAGGTGCAGCTTGCCCTTGCCCGCCGCCGTCAACCGCTCTTGCGCGGCCTGCATCGCCAGGAACAGCGGGAAGGGGTCGAACTTTTCATCCGGGGTCAGCCGGGCGATGGTGGCGGCGATCACGTCGCCAGCCGCGATCCCAAGCCGCGCACGCAGGGCCTGCCCCGCTGCCGGATCGGGCGCGAAGTCGTCGCAATGCACCCCCAGCGGGATCACCGGCAACAGGGGCCGCGCCGGCAGGACCGCGCCGGGGAAGCGGCGGGCCAGATGCTCTTCCCCCAGTTCCATCAGCCGGCGCACGGCGGCTTGCACGGCGGCCGAGGTGCAGATCACCGCGTCCCACGGCATCTGCGGGGCCGAGCGCAGGTCGAAGAAACCCTGCATCACCGGCTTGGTCGAGATGGTATGCGTGATGCCGCACAAGGCCCAGGCCGCCCCGCCATGCGGCGCGCGACGCCAGCATTCGGTGGTGCCGAGCGGCGCGGGGTAGCTGACGACCTCGACCGGGCGGATGCCGGTGGGCTGGTCCAGCCGCACCGCGCGCAGGGGGCGCGTCACCCCGGCGGCACGGGCCATGGCGGCAAAGGCCGTGTGTTCGGCAGAGGTATGGGCCAGGCTGACAAATTCATCCACCTCACCATGGGCGAAAAAGCCGCGCAGGAAGCTTTCGCCGGCCACCCGACGGCCATTGATCCCCTTGGCGGCGGGGTCATAGCCATCGGCGGTGAACCAGATCGCGGCATTGGTCTTGGGCGGCATCAGCGGTGTTCCATCCAGAGCCAGGGTGTGGGCATCGCGCGCCATTCCCACAGCAGTAGCAGGCGGTCGAGGTCGGACAGCCCCTCGGCCCAGTCGGGCAAAAGGTCGGGGCGCAGGGTGCGGTCGATCCGGGTGATCCGGTGGGTTGCGGCGAAGCGGTCGGTCAGGCGGGCCCGGATCGCGGGGCCATGCACCTCGACCAGAAGATCCGCGTGGGCCAGCGCCGGGGCGCGGGCGGGGTCCAGAAGCGCGTCCTCGGCCCCTTCGATATCACACAGGACAAAGGTCGGGGCCTGATCGCAGAGCGCAAGGTCGGCATAGGTGACCTCTGGCCCGATCTGCAGGCGGTCGGAGACTTCGTTAACTTGCGCAAGGTTGGCGCACAGCGCGCGCGCCCGGGGATCGCTGTCGCGGGCATGGACCGTGGTGCCCGGCATCTGGCGCGCCAGACCCACGGCGTAGTAGCCTTCGGCACAGCCGATATCCAGGACCTGGGGATAGGCGCGGGCGATGACGGCCTCGATCACCGGGTGCAGGCTGGCCTCATAGGCCCCCAGAAGGCGCGGGGCGCGCGCGCCCTCGGACGCGTCGACCGGATAGGTCATTCCGGCAAAGGGGCCGTGGGTGATGCGGGTGCCGCCCCGGGCGGCCAGCGTGTTGGCCAGCACGATCGAGCGCCATTTCGCCAGTTGGCGCAACTGCGCCTCCAGCCGGGCCGGGCCGGGGGCCTGAGCGGCGATGCGGGCAAGGCTGGCGTCGATGGCCTGGGTCAGGGGCGTCTCGGTCATGGCCCATGGGTAGGGGCTTACCGCCCGCGCGTAAAGCCGGATCAGGCGGCGCGGGTCGCCAGCCAGCGGCGCAGGAAGGCGGCAAGGAAAAGCGCGGTCAGGATCAGGATGATCGTGGGCGCGGGGGCGGAATCCAGATGGAAGCTGGCATAGACGCCAGTGGTCATGGCGAACAGGCAGACCAGCACCGCCGTGACCAGCATCGCGCCGAAACTGCGCGTCACCAGAAAGGCGATGGCCCCCGGCGCGATCAGAAGGCCGATGGCCAGGATCAGGCCGACCGAGGACAGCGTGGCCACGATGGTCAGCGCCAGGATGGCAAGGAGGCCATAGTGCAGAAGCGGCGTCCGCAGGCCCGAGACCTGGGCCTGGGCCGGGTCGAAGGCGTGCAGCATCAGGTCGCGCCATTTCAGCACCAGGATCAGCGTCACCGGCGCGGCAATGGCGGTGGCGGTCAGCAGGTCCGCGCCCCCTACCCCCAGCATGTTGCCGAACAGGATGTGGTCCAGGTGGATATCCGACGGAAAGGCGGTGTGCAGCACGATCCCGGCCGCGAACATCGCCGAAAAGACCACCCCCATCACCGTATCCCGCTTGATCCGGCTGTTGTCGGCCAGCCAGCCGGTCAGAAGCGAGGAGCCAAGCCCCGCGACGAAGGCCCCCAGAAGGAGTGGCAGCCCCGCCATATACGCCAGCACGATGCCCGGCAGGACCGCGTGGCTGACCGCATCCCCCATCAGCGCCCAGCCTTTCAGGACCAGAAAGCAGGACAGAAGCGCCGTTGGCGGGGCCACGATCAGCGCGATCAGGAAGGCGTTCTGCATGAACGGAAACTGGAAAGGCTGGATCAGGGCGTCGATCATGCTTTGGCCCTGCGTTTCGCGGCGAGAAGGCCGTGTTTCGGGGCGAAGAGGAAGGCCAGCGCGAAGCAGGCGGTCTGCAAGAGGACGATGACACCCCCCGTGGCCCCGTCCAGGAAATAGCTGAGGTAGGCGCCCGCAAAGGCGGTGGTCGCTCCGATCCCCGACGCAAGGGCCAGAAGGCGCGGGAACCGGTCGGTCAGCAGATAGGCGGTGGCGCCAGGGGTGACGACCATGGCGACGACAAGGAAGGCGCCCACGGTCTGCATCGCGGCGACGGTCGAGGCGGAAAGGAGGGTGAAGAATACCACTTTCAAGAGGTCGGGGCGCAGGCCGATGGTGCGGGCATGGGCCTCGTCAAAGAAGGTGACCATCAGGTCTTTCCAGAGGACGACGAGGACGGCGGCCGAGATGCCCCCGATCAGGATCAGTTGCAGCGTATCCTCGGGCGAGATGGCCAGGATATTGCCCATGGTGATGGTCTGGATCGAGACGGAGGTGGGGTAGATCGAGATGAGGAACAGGCCGAGGCCGAAGAACGAGGTGAAGATGAGGCCGATGATGGTATCGGTCTTGAGCCCGGTGCGGTTGGTCAGGAACAGCATGGCGGCGGCGGCGAGGCCGCCCGATAGAAAGGCGCCGAGCGCGAAGGGCAGACCCAGGATGTAGGCGCCTGCCACGCCGGGGACGACGGAGTGCGACAGCGCGTCGCCGATCAGAGACCAGCCCTTCAGCATGAGGTAGGCCGAGAGGAACCCGCAGACGCCACCGACCAGGGCCGAGACCCACATCGCGTTGGTCATGTAGCTGTAGGCGAAGGGCTCAAGCATGGCCGGCCGCGCGGGGGTTGGGGCGGTTTTCTGATTGAGCGCCTTGCGGCGCGAGCCTTTTGTCTCGCCGTTTTGCGTGAAGGACGCAAAACGGCTCGGAGAGCCTCCGGCGGGGATATTTGCGGACAGAAAATGCGGGGCCGGTCATTTGTCGCCCTTGCGGCCGTACTGGACGAAGGGGCGTTCGTCGTCGGTCAGGATGCTGATCTCGCGGCTGTCGTCGTCCTCGTGCAGGTCGGTGCCGCCCAGGGTGAAGTGACGCAGGACGCCGCCGAAGGCATGTTCCAGGTTGGCGCGGGTGAAGGTGGTCTCGGTCGGGCCATAGGCAAGGACAGTGCCTTTGACGAGGACGGTCCGGTCGCAGAAATCGGGGACCGAGCCCAGGTTGTGGGTCGAGACCAGCATCACATGCCCCTCGTCGCGCAGGGTGCGCAAAAGGGTGATGATCTGCTCTTCGGTCGTCACGTCCACCCCGGTGAAGGGTTCGTCCAGAAGGATGATCCGCCCCTCTTGCGCCAGGGCGCGGGCGAGGAAGACGCGTTTCTTCTGGCCGCCGGAGAGTTCGCCGATCTGGCGGTGGCGCAGGTCGGAGAGGCCGACGCGGGCAAGGGCCTGATCGACCTTGGCCCGGTCGGTGGCCGAGGGGCGGCGGAGGAACCCCATGTGGCCGTATCGGCCCATCATCACCACATCCTCGACCAGGACCGGGAAGGACCAATCCACCTCCTCGGCCTGGGGGACATAGGCGACGAGGTTCCGGCGCAGCGCCTCGCGGACGGGCATTCCAAGCAACCGGATCGTGCCGCGGGCGACGGGGACAAAGCCCATGATCGCCTTGAAAAGCGTGGACTTTCCTGCGCCGTTCACGCCAACGAGCGCGGTGATCGTGCCGCGCGGGATCTGGAAGCTGGCGTCGGTCAGCGCCGTCAGCCCGTTGCGGTAGGTGACGGTCACCCCTTCGGCGAAGATGCCCTCGTCCCCTGCCCCCAGATCGCCCGCGGTGTCGCGCATTTCACCCTCAATTCGCCGGGGCCAGCCCCTTGGCGATGGTTTCGGTCGTGACCTTCAAGAGGTCGAGATAGGTCGGCACCGGCCCGTCGCCAGCACTCAGGCTGTCGACGTAAAGGACACCGCCGAAGGCCGCGCCGGTTTCGCGGGCGACCTGTTCGGCGGGGTCCGAGGCCACGGTGCTTTCGCAGAAAACCGCCGGGATCTGGTGTTCGCGCACGCCGTCGATCACCGCCTGGACTTGGCGGGGCGTGCCCTGCTGGTCGGCGTTGATCGGCCAGAGGTACAGTTCTTGCAGCCCAAGGTCGCGGGCGAGATAGGAGAACGCCCCCTCGCAGGAGACAAGCCAGCGCCGGTCCTCGGGCAGGGCTGCGATCTGCGCCTTCAGCGGGTCAAGTGCGGCGCGCAGCTCGGCCTTGTACGCCTCCGCATTCGCGGCATAGGACGCGGCATTGGCGGGGTCGGCCGCAGCAAGCGCGGCGGAGATGTTGTCCACATAGATCAGCGCGTTGTCGACGCTCATCCAGGCATGGGGGTTGGGCTTGCCCTCATACTCGCCCCCCGAAATCGAGATCGGCTGGATCCCGTCCGTCAGCGTGGCGGAAGGCACATCGCCAAGGTTGCCCAGGAACTGCTCGAACCAGCGCTCCAGGTTCAGCCCGTTCCACAGCACCAGATCGGCATCCGACGCGCCCACGATGTCCTGCGGGGTCGGCTCATAGCCGTGGATCTCGGCCCCGGGCTTGGTGATCGAGACGACCTCGACCCCGTCGCCCGCGACGTTCCGGGCCATGTCGGCGATCACGGTGAAGGTGGTGACGACCTTCAGCTTGTCCTGCGCCTGAACGGCAAAGGGCAACGTGGCGGTCAGCGTGACAAGCAGCAGGAGACGACGGGTGGGCATGGATGCTCCGTAAGCTGGTGGAAAGAGTAGAATGTAAATGAGAAGCATTTGCAAGAAGACAAGACCCCTGCCCTTCGTTCAGTTGGGGGTCAGCGGTCGGGGGTCAGCGGTCGCCGGGCAGGAAGCGCGCCACCATGGGCGCCAGGACCAGCACCAGAAGGATGCGGGCGACATGGTGCAGCGCCACAAAGGCCACGTCGGCCTGGATCGCCAGCGCGATCAGGCCCATCTCGGTCAGCCCGCCGGGTGCCAGGGCCAAAAGCGCCTGGTCCAGCCCCACCCCGGCCGCCCGCCCCATCGCCAGCCCTGCCACCAGCGCCAAGGCCAGGGTCAGAAGGGTGGACCCAAGGCTGAGCAGCCCCGCCCGCGCCAGCATGACCGGCGCGATGCCCAGGAAGCGGCAGCCCAGGATCGTGCCCAGCACCACCTGCGCGGCGTTGACCAGAAGGGTCGGCGGCGCGCTTTCGGTCAGGCCCGCCAGATGCACCGCAGCCGACAGGATCAGCGGGCCCAGAAAGGTCGGCGCGGGCAGTCTTGCCCAACTGCCGAATAGCGCGCCCAGCACGGCCGAGGCGGTCAGGATCGCGGCATCCACCAGCCCCAGCGCCGCCCCCGGCCCCTGCGCCGCCGCCCCCACGTCATGGCCCAGGACGACACGGAACAGGAAGGCCATCAGCGCGATGGTCACGACGATGCGCAGCGAATGGGCCAGCACGATGGCCGGGACATTGGCACCCCGCGCCTCGCCGAACTCGATCATCTCGGACAGGCCGCCGGGCATGCCGGCGAAGTAGGCCGTGGTCCAGTCCTGTCGCCCGACATAGCGGTAGAACGGCACGACCACGACGGCCACCACGGCAAGATAGACAAGCAGGATCGCCAGCGTCGCCAGCATCTCGCCCACCTGTCCCATCACATCCGGGGTGAAGCGCGAGCCGAGAAGCACGCCGATGATCGCCACGATGACGGGTCGCAGGCGCGCCGGTCCCTGGACCGGCAACCCCGCGACCGAGGCCGCCATGGTGACGAACAGCGCCCCCAGCATCCAGGGCAAGGGCAGCGCCATGAGGTAAAAGACGCCCCCGCCAAGGGTTCCAAGGGCAAGGCCGGCGGCTATTCGGGCCAATGGCGGCAAGGTCGGGTCCAAGATCAGGCGTGCCCGTCGGGCGGGCCGGGCCGGACGGCGCGGGCCGGAAAGGGCGGAAGGGGCTGGCGCACCCAGCACGATTCGAACGTGCGACCTTTGCCTTCGGAGGGCAACGCTCTATCCAGCTGAGCTATGGGTGCCTGCGCGTGTCCTTAGCGGATGGCGCGACGGGTTTCAACGGCAAAGGGACGACTGCCGGCGTTTCCCGCATTGGGTGAGTGCCGCGCAAGAAACCTCTGCCATGGATTATGCCGGGGATTGACCGAATCTGCGCCGGCAGGTGGAGTGCCGGCATAACGCTTTTGTGAGGTTCCCGACTGTGACCAAGCGCCCCGCGACCCCGGCCCCGAGACTCTTCCCCCGCCCGCGCCGCCGCCGGCTGGCTGCGGCCCTGACGTCGCTCTCCTGCCTGGCGCTGGTCGCCGGGTGCGGGGGCGGCGACGGTAGCGCAGTCGAGAACCCCTTCCTTGCCTATCTGCCGGATTTCGACGCACCGGACCCGGTGTCGGCTCTCGTTCTGGTCAGCGGCGTTACCTTCCTGCCCAGCCTGGCTGACGATGTGGCGGACCTTTTGGACCTGCCCAAGTATCAAAACACGCCGGTGTCGATAGCTTGGCTGCAGCAGAACTTTGACTCTGCCGTTCCGAATTCCGCGACACAGGATCCCCTGCGCAGCTCTCGGGCGGTCGTGGCCCATGCGGCGGGCATCACCGGACGCGGTCAGGTCGTTGCCATGTCGGACAGCGCGGTCTCCTTTACCCATGACAGCCTTGCCGGCCGCGTCAGCGTGTTCAGCACCTCAAACCTGCGGGACGAACACGGAACAGCCGTCGCCTCGGTCATCGCCGGGAACTCCGACGATTTCATCGGCACGGCCCCGGGCGCAAGCCTGCTGGCGGGCGACTTCCTTTTGGACCCGGCCTTGACGGCCATGGGCCAGATTGCACTGAATAATCGTGCAGTGGCCTGGAACAACTCCTGGGGGTATACCACGATTGGTCTGGATCAGACCGGGTTTAACGATGCCTTCAACTACGGTCCGGACGGACAGGCCTACCTGGCCGCGCTGGATGCCTATGCCGCCTATGGCGTCGTGGTCTTTGCAGGCTCGAACATCAAACTGCAGAACGCCGGCCTGATGGACGGCCTGCCTTGGCTGCGCAACACGCTGGAGGCGGGCTGGCTTGCCGTGATGAACGGCGTGCCGACGTTGAACGGCACAGAGGTGACGGGTGTTCACCTGGTATCAAACGCTTGTTGGGAAGCCGCGCGCTGGTGTCTGGTCGCGGACGGCACTTGGAACGCGGCCACCGGCGGCGGGTCGGACTATGCGCCCACCACTGGGACTTCCTTTGCCGCACCGCAAGTCGCGGGCGCGCTGGCATTGCTGGCAGAGGCTTTCCCGGATCTCAGCCCGCATGAATTGCGGATCCGACTCCTTGCATCGGCAGAGGATGATTTCTTCACCCCCGACGCGACCGTCGAACTGGCCGACGGTTTCATCAAGGGCTATTCGGTAACATACGGCCATGGCTTCCTGGACATCGAGGCGGCGCTACGGCCGATCGGGGCCACCCGGTTCGCGATGGCCGACGGACGCGAAGTCGCGACGGAGGACATGGCGTTTTCCACCGGCGGGGCGATGGGCGATGCGATGGCGCGTGGGCTGGAGGGCGTGAACCTTGCAGCCAAGGACCAGCTGGGGGCCGGCTTTGCCGTGGCCGCCAAGTCCTTTGCCACCGAGGCCGCCCCCCTGCCGCTGGCCGAGACCCGGGCCACGCGGGCGATGCATCGGGACCTGGCCGCCGCCCGCACCGCACCGGTGAATCCGCTGGCGCGGAGCTTTGAGGCATTTGCCGGCCATGCGATGGAGATGACAACGCCGGACGGCGGCGCCTCGGCTTCGGTTATGCTTGGGGGGGATGACAGCTATGGGGTCGCCCTGTCGCGCCGCGTGGCGGAGGGGGTGCTGAACCTGGACCTGGGCCTGAAACTGGCGCGGGATGACGGCAGCCTGATGGGCTTTTCCGATGCCACCGGGGGCGGGGCCACGATGGCGGCCGTTACGGTCAGCCTGTCGCATGACCTGGGCAACGGCGGCTTTTTCGCGCTGACCGGCGAGATGGGGATGGCCGACCTTGCCACGCCCACGGCGATGTCGCGCGTCTCGACCGCGCGGTTTGACAGCATCAGCCTCGACCTGGGCGGTCGCAACGTCTTTGCCCGCGACGACCGGCTTTCGGTCGGCGTGTCGATGCCCATCGCGGTCAGTTCGGGCGAAGCGGTGATGGATGTCCCGGTCGCCCTGGGTGCCGGCCGGTCCGAGATGCGCAGCCTGGCGCTGGACCTGGCCCCGACCGAACGGCAGGTCGACCTGTCGATCAGCTATCAGATGCCGATGGGCGACGCGTCCGAGTTCCTGCTGGAACTGGTCCACGCAGAAAACTACGGCAACCGCGCCGGGGTGACCGACCAGGCCGCAGTCATCGGGATGAAGTGGAAATTCTGAACGACCGTCCCGGGGCCGCAGGGCCCCGGGCGCGGCTTAGGCGAACAGCTCGTGCGCAAGCTCCAGCGCACTGACCAGGGCGTCAACCTCGTCCACCGTGTTGTAAAGCCCGAAGGACGCCCGGCACGAGGCGGTGATCCCCAGCGTCTGCATCAGCGGCATCGCGCAATGCGTACCAGCCCGCACGGCAATCCCGCGCTTGTCCAGGATGGTCGAGATGTCATGCGCATGGGCCGCGCCTTCCATGGTGAACGAGAAGATCGCCCCCTTGGCCGCAGAATTGCCCTGCACATGCAACCAGTTCAGCCCCGCCAGCCGCGCGCGGGCATAGTCGCGCAAGGTCCGCTCATGCGCGGCGACATTGGCCATGCCCAGACCCATCAGATAGTCCAGCGCCACGCCAAGGCCGATCTGCTGGACGATGCCGGGGGTGCCGGCCTCGAACTTCATCGGCGGGTCGTTCCAGGTGACAGCATCGCGCGTCACCTCGCGGATCATGTCGCCGCCGCCCAGGAAGGGACGCATCTCGGCCTGCCGCTCGGCCCGGATGTAGATCCCGCCCGAGCCTGAGGGGCCGTAAAGCTTGTGCCCGGTGATCGCATAGAAGTCGCAGCCGATGGCCTGCACGTCGACCGGCATATGCACGGTCGCCTGGCTGCCATCGACCAGGACCGGCACACCCTTTTCGCGCGCGCCACGGCAGATCGCGGCCACATCGACCACGGTGCCCAGCACGTTGGACATGTGGGTCACGGCAACCAGCTTCGTCCGGGGTCCGATCGCGTCGATCACCGCCTGCGGATCAAGATCGCCGTTCGCGTCCACCTCGACCCATTTCAGCACCACGCCTTGCCTTTCGCGCAGGAAGTGCCAGGGCACGATGTTGGCGTGATGCTCCATCACCGACAGCACGATCTCGTCGCCGGGCTGCAGGCGCGGCGCGGCCCAGGCGTAGGAGACCAGGTTGATCGCCTCGGTCGTGCCGGTGGTAAAGACGATCTCTTCCTCGGACGCAGCGTTCAGGAAGCGGGCAAGGATGCCGCGGGTGGCTTCGTATTTCTCGGTCGCGAGGTTGGACAGGTAGTGCAGGCCCCGGTGGACGTTGGCATATTCCTGGGAATAGGCCTGCGTCACCGCGTCGATCACCACTTGCGGCTTCTGCGCGCTGGCGCCGTTGTCCAGATAAACCAAGGGCTTACCGTTCACCTGCCGCTTGAGGATCGGGAAATCTTCGCGGACTTTGCGGACGTCATACATTGGTCAGGGCCTCCGGCCCGAAGAGGAAGCTCAGGATCACGGCCACCGCAAAGACTGCGGCCAGGGCGGTCAGGAACATGCCCAGGAACACCAGGCCCAGCGAGCGGAAACCGTGCAACTCGGCGATGAAGTTGACCGAGAGCCACAGGAATACGCCGAAACCGATGATGCCGAGCAGCCCGCCAAGGGGCGGCACCAACAGGAAGGCGGTCAGTTGCAGCAGTTGCACGCCCAGCATGACAAGTTGCAGCCAGACCACGACCAGGATCGCATCGGCCAGGCTGCCATGCCCGTCAAAGGCGCGGCCGACGCGGAAGATCAGGACCGCCGACAGGATCAGCACCAGCCATTGCACGACCGCCGTCTGGAACGGGCTTTGCGCCAGGAAAATCGCCACCGGATCCGGTCCGGGCGGGGCCAGGACAAAGCCCGCCTGCAACAGGATCGTGGACAGGACCGCCATCAGCAGCAGCCCCGCCGACCGGGCGGCCAGCGGCACCTGTTCGGCCTGCAGCGCCCGCAGCCCGGCCCGGGGGTCGCGCAGGGAAAGGCCCACAAGCTCAAGAATGCGGGCAGGCAGGCCGGTCATGGCTGGGGTCCCTTCTCAACTTCGTGCAGCATGGTCAGCCACAACCACAGGAAGGCGACCCCGACCACAACGGTCACCGACCACAGCGCCGGACCGGGGCCGATCATGCCGGAGACCAGCCCCTGCAACAGCATCAGCGGCCCGACGCTGGCCAAAGCCCAGAAGAGCGCGATCCGCGCGCCATACCACGTCCCCTGCCCGCCCAGGGCGCGCGAGACCAGGTGGCTGAGTGCCGCCAGCCCATACCAAAGCGGCAAGGTTGCCAAGACCGCCAGCGCCCGCGCCAGGATACGCGGCGCGGCCGAGGCATCGCCGGCGAAATGCGCCTCGCGCGCGGCGGTGGGCCATTGGCCGACAAAGGCCAGGATCAGAAAGACCAGCAGCAGCGTGAAGGCAAAAGGTTCGGACCGGCCGCGCGCCAGGTGACGCCGCACCGCCTTGCGCGGAGCGGTCCAGGTCGAGACCAGTTCGGTCGAAACGCTCATGCCGATCCCTTGGAGGCGTGGCGGGCCAGCCAGCCTTCCAGCCGGCCGCGGATGTCGTCGGCGATGGTCTCGTCGGCGATTTCCTGGATCGCTTCGGCCAGAAAGGCCAGGACCAGCAGGCCCTGCGCCGCCTTGCGCGGCACGCCGCGCGATTGCAGGTAAAAGAGCGCGGTTTCGTCGATCGCCCCCGAAGTAGAGCCGTGGCTGCACTTCACGTCGTCGGCGTAGATCTCCAGCTCGGGCTTGGCGAGGAACTGGCTGTCCTCGTCCAGAAGCAGGCTTTGGCTGATCTGATAGCCGTCGGTCTTTTGCGCGCCGGGCTTGACCAGGATCTTGCCCTGGAAAACCCCTGTCGCCCCGTTCATCAGCACTTTCTTGAACACCTGACGGCTTTCGCAGGCCGCGGCGGCATGGGTGACAAAGACGGTGTCGTCATGGTGGAAATCGCCGTCGCCCACAGCCGCCCCGGCCACATGGGCGCGGGCGTCGGGTCCGGCAAGTTCCAGCACCGCCTCGTTGCGGGTCAGGCGGCCATTCGCGGTCAGGGTAAAGCTGCGGAACTCGGCCCTCGCGCCAAGGCGGGCAAAGACATGCGTCGCGGCGCGCCGTTCGTGGTCGCGGCCCTGCACCCGGATATGGTGAAACTGCGCGCCTTCGGCCACCTCGACCTCCAGCACCTTGGTGAAGCGTGCAGCGCCCGGGCCGCTTTCCAGCAGCGTCAGCTCGGCCCCCGCCTCGACCTTCACGCAATGGTGGAGCATTGCATCAGAGGTCTTTGATTCATGGGCATAAATCAGCGCGATGGGCCGTGCCGCCCGACCCGTCACCCGGATCAAAAGCCCATCCGTCGCATGGGCCGAGTTCAGCGCCGCCAGGGGCCGCTGGACCGGGGTCTGGCCCCGCGCCTCCAGCACGCCGTAAAGGCCCTGCGCCCAATGAATATCGGCCGCGCCGGCCTGGGCCAGACGCTCGATCTCGACCCCGGCCAGGGCCAGGTCGTCGGACTGGGCGGGGTCAAAGACGCCATCGACAAAGACCAGCTTCAGCCGGTCGATCGCGTCAAAGGCCGGCGCCTCGTCGCCAGGATGGAAGTCGGCGGCCGGGACCGCCTCGGCCGCGACCAGGCTGGCGGGATCGGTGTAGCGCCAGTATTCGTCACGCCGCGAGGGCAGGCCCATGGCGGCAAGCCGCCCCTGCGCCTCGGCCCGCGCGGCCCCAAGCCAGCCCTTGCCCGCCAGTGCCGGCAGGGCGGCAAGCCGCGCCGTCAGCGCGTCTTCCTTGACCTTCGGCAATGCCATCAGCCCACCTCGCTCAGGATATCGGCGTACCCGTTGGTCTCGACCTCCAGCGCCAGTTCCGGCCCGCCGGTCTTGATGATCCGGCCCGCCGCCATGATATGCACCACGTCCGGCTTGATATGGTCCAGCAGCCGCTGATAGTGCGTGATGACCAGGAAGGACCGCCCCGCGTCGCGCAGCGCGTTCACCCCGTCCGAGACCAGCTTCATCGCATCCACATCCAGGCCCGAGTCGGTCTCGTCCAGGATGCACATGCGGGGTTCCAGCATGGCCATCTGCAGGATTTCGTTGCGCTTCTTCTCGCCACCCGAAAAGCCGACATTGACCGGACGCTTCAGCATCTCGGCGTCGATCTTCAGCGTCTTGGCCTTTTCGCGCACCAGTTTCAGGAACTCGGCCGCGCTGACCTCGTCCTCGCCGCGGGCCTTGCGCTGCGCGTTCACCGCGGTGCGCAGGAAGGTCATGTTGCCGACGCCCGGGATTTCGACCGGATACTGGAAGGCCAGGAAGAGGCCCGCCGCCGCACGCTCTTCCGGCTCCATCTCCAGAAGTTCCTGCCCCTCAAGCATAGCCGAGCCTTCGGTGACCTCATAGCCGTCACGGCCAGCCAGCACATAGGACAGCGTCGACTTGCCCGACCCGTTCGGCCCCATGATGGCATGCACCTCGCCCGGGCCGATCTTCAGGTCGACGCCTTTGAGGATCACCTTGTCCTCTTCTTCAAGTTTGACGTGCAGGTTCTTGATTTCCAGCATTTTTCTTTTCCTTTCGTCCGATCAGCGCGGGTCGTGGAACCAGCCGATGACCTGGGTAAGCATTTCGGGCGGGATCGGGCCCGGTGTGACGGTAAAGCGCGCCATCCGGCCCACCACCCCGTCCTTGCGGGCCAGATTTTCGACCCCGTGATAGTATTTGCGTTCGACGTAATCGTCGAAAAGCACCGTCGTCGGCCGCCGCGCCCGCATCAGGACCGCCGCCAGGCAGGCCTTGCGGAACCGACCGTCAATCAGCACGACATCCGGGTCGCCCAGATCGGGGCGGTCCCAGACGGAAAGCGCGTAAAGCGGGAAGCGCTGGAAGAACCTGGCCGTCGCGGGATGTCCCCACTCCTTGGTCGGCCCGATATCCACATGGTGAACCTGCGCCTGGTCAGAGACCTTGCCCAGCGCCGCCGCCAGCCGGTGCGCCCAGCCCTTGTCGCTTTCCACGCTGATCACGCGCTTGCCAAGATCGGCGGCCAGCCGGGTCGACCCACCGCTGCCGTATTCCAGGATCGTCGAGGCCGCCGCATATTGCGCCCTCAGAAACTCGGCCTCCTCGGCCGGCAGCGTCAGGACGAAGTCCGGCTCGTTGCTGGCGGCTTTCTCGGTGTTTTCCGACAGGGTCTTTACTGCGGCTGCCATGCGTTCCTGCACCAAATCCATCGCCTTTCCGACGCTTGGGTCTTTCATGATCTTGGCAATGTCGGCCTGCACCCGCTTGGCGTGGCGCAGGATCGTGACATCCCGCTCGTCGTTCAGATTGTGCGTGGCCCAGTAATCGTCGGTGTGACGATTGTTGTTGCCCTTGTTCGCCTTGTAGCCCCTGCCCCGCAACTGCTTGAGGCCAAAGCACGTGCGGTCGCGCACGGCATAGTGGTTGACCTGGGCCAGCGTCCAACCGACCTCGCCCGGGGTGACCCGCGCCTTGGGCGCATGACCCGAGAACCACCGCCAGGCGTGCCACATGCCGGGCCTGATCTCCGCACCCGTCCCGCACAGGAAGGTCATGCCCTTGTAGTCGCCGGCCTTGCGAATGATCGGGCGGTGGATATCAAGCCGTTCGATATGCGGGCCGAACCGGAAGAGCGTTTTGACAAATTCGTTCAGATCGCGCTTGGGCGAGGCCGCCATGACGAAGGGTTCGGCCAGAAACCGGCCCTCGAACCGGCCGTCGCCGTCCCCGAAGATGCGCCAGTTGACCAGCAGGCCAGAGGCATCGCCCAGGGCCGAAATCAGATCGGGCAGCCGATGGCCGTCCACATGGATATTCAGGAATTCGTCGGCATCCAGCCACAGCACCCAGTCGCCGTCGGCGAACTTGGCATGTTCCAGCAGTCGCTTGCCAGCCTCGTATTGCGGCACCTGTTCGGGCGTGATCGGGTTTGCGATCGCCTCGATCCAGCCGACACCCTCAAGCGCCTTCAACAGCTCTTCCGACCCATCGGTGCAGTCGTTGTAGGCGATGATGATCCGGTCGAACCCGATGGCACGATGATAGGCGACCCATTCCAGAAGGAACGGCCCCTCGTTGCGCATCGACGAGATGAGCACGGTGCGGTCAGTCCGCGGGGCACTCAGGGAACCAGGCATCAGATCGCTCTTTTCATGGCATGGCTCGGCACGACTCTGGCCGCGTCAGGGCTGGCGGCGGGTGTCATTGCACCGGGGCTACAAGGTAGTTGACGTTGGCCCGATAGCGCTTGAACCGCTCAAGCACCTGATAGCGGGCCTCGGCAAGCCAGGCTTCGAAACCGGCCGCATTGGTGTTGTCGACCTCGATGAACATCTTCGGGCGGTGCTGCGCCAAAAGGCCGGCCATCCCGGAAAGCACTGCCAATTCCATACCTTCGACGTCAATCTTCACAAAATCGAACCGCTGACCTGCCAACAGGCTGTCGGCCCGCTCCAGCCGGATCACGCCTTCGTCCGCCACGACCCGCGCCCCGCCCAGGTTGCGCGGGCGATAGGTCAGGCCGACATTCTCTTGCGCATGGTCCGACAGGCCGATGCCGAGGTAGCTGCCGTCGACCACCTTGGTCAGACCGTTCAGCCAGACATTGCTTTCCAGAAGCTCGATCGCCGGGGGGTTCGGCTCGATGCAGACGATGCGCGAGGCATGCAGGAACTTGGCCACATAGATCGTGTGGTTGGCGACATTGGTGCCGATGTCCAGAAAGCTGCCGCCCAGCGGAAAGTGCCGGGCGATGATCGCCAGTTCTTCCGGCTCGTAGAAATTGCCGTCCAGATGGCAGCGCTGGATCGAATCGCGCGGGTTGTTCACGGTGAAGAAGATCGGCTCGCCATGGACCGTCGTGCGCACCACATGCGCCAACGGCGAGACAAACAGCCCTCGGCGCTTGCGTCCGGTCGTCGCCCCTTCGGTCACCCCACGCTTCCTTCCAGGCTGATCGCGACCAGGCTTTGGGCCTCCATCGCGAATTCCATCGGCAGGGCCTGCAGGACCTCTTTGCAGAACCCGTTCACCACAAGGGCGACGGCTTCTTCTTCGTCCATGCCACGGCTGCGGCAATAGAAAAGCTGGTCGTCGTCCACCTTGGAGGTGGTCGCTTCATGCTCTACCCGGGAAGAGTTGTTGCGGACCTCGATGTAGGGCACGGTATGTGCGCCGCACTTGTCGCCGATCAACAGGCTATCGCACTGCGTGTAGTTGCGGCTGTCCTTGGCCTTCGGGTGCATCGAGACCAGCCCCCGATAGGTGTTCTGCGCCCGGCCCGCGCTGATGCCCTTGGACACGATCCGCGACTTCGTCCGCTTGCCCAGGTGGATCATCTTGGTCCCGGTATCGGCCTGCTGGGCGTTGTTGGCGATGGCGATCGAGTAGAACTCGCCCTGTGAATCATCCCCCCGCAGGATGCAGGACGGGTATTTCCAGGTGATCGCCGACCCGGTTTCGACCTGCGTCCACATCACCTTGGCCCGGTCGCCGCGGCAATCGGCGCGCTTGGTGACGAAGTTGTAGATCCCGCCAACCCCGTTCTCGTCGCCCGGATACCAGTTCTGGACGGTGGAGTACTTGACCTCGGCGTCCTTCAGGATCACGATTTCCACGACCGCGGCGTGCAACTGGTTGGTGTCACGCTTAGGTGCGGTGCAGCCTTCCAGGTAGCTGACATAGGCGCCCTCGTCGCAGACGATCAGGGTGCGTTCGAACTGCCCGGTGTTCTCGGCGTTGATGCGGAAATAGGTCGACAGCTCCATCGGGCAGCGCACGCCCTTGGGGATGTAGACGAAGGACCCGTCCGAGAACACGGCGCTGTTCAGCGTGGCAAAGAAGTTGTCCGACGGCGGCACGACCGACCCAAGGTATTGCTTCACCAGTTCGGGATGTTCGCGCACGGCCTCGGAGATGGAACAGAAGATCACCCCGGCCTTGGCCAGTTCGGCCTTGAAGGTGGTGCCCACCGACACGCTGTCAAAGACGGCATCCACCGCCACCTTGCGCGGCTCGGCGTCACCTTCGACGCCGGCCAGAAGCATCTGTTCCTTCAAGGGAATCCCCAGCTTGGCATAGGTCGCCAAGAGCTTCGGATCGACCTCGTCCAGCGACTTCGGCTTCTTGGCCATGCTCTTCGGCGTCGCGTAGTAGAACTGGTCCTGATAGTCGATCTCGGGATAGTTCAGCATCGCCCAGCGCGGCTCTTCCAGGTTCACCCAGCGCCGATAGGCCGCCAGCCGCCAGTCCAGAAGCCACTCCGGCTCGCCGTTCTTCTGGCTGATCAGGCGGACGATATCCTCGGACAGGCCCTTCGGGGCATAGTCCATCTCGATGTCGGTTTCCCAGCCATACTTGTACTTGCCGGCCATCGCCTGGACGGTCTCAATCGTCTCGCGGTCCACGCCTTCGCGCACCTCGGTTCCGTCGACGGTATCCAAAACGGCAGTCATCGGCCTTCTCCTTCATGCCGCCCGGGCGCGGGCCCGGGCATAGGCGGCGGTCCAGGCTTTGCCGAACCGTCCCACATCGTCCTTTGTCACCCCGGGCCCGATCGAGACCCGGATCGCCTGGCCCGCCAGGGCCTCGTCATACCCCATCGCGGTCAGCACGCGGCTGGCGCGCACCTTCCCGCTGGAACAGGCCGACCCGGCCGAAACCGCAAAGCCGGCAAGGTCCATCGCCATCACCTGCGTCTCGCCTTTCCAGCCCGGCGCGATCAGGCATAGAGTGTTCGGCAAACGCGGTGAACCATTCCCGACGGAAATAGTTTCATTCGGCCCGGCGGACAACTCTGATTCTAGAATATTTCTAATCTCGGCGACCTCGTCCCAGACCCCGTTGGCGACATCGCGCTGCGCCGCCTCGGCCGCGGCCGCAAATCCGGCGATGCCGATCAGGTTCTCGGTCCCCGCCCGGCGCCCCATCTCCTGCCCGCCGCCCTTCAACTGCGACGCCAGGTCGAGCCCCCGCCGCAGCACCAGCGCGCCGATCCCCTTTGGCCCGCCCAGCTTGTGTGCGCTGACCAAACCCATGTCGCAGCCCAGCCAGTTGAACGCCAGCGGCACCTTGCCGAAGGCCTGCGTCAGGTCGCTGACCGCGACGCCCGGCGGCAGGTCCTGCATCACCCCGGTCTCGGAATTCGCCAGTTGCAGCGCCGCCCGCCCCGGATCGGGCACGCCCACGCGACCCTGCGCATCCACCGCCAGCGCAGCATCACACCAGGCCGCCACCGCATCATGCTCGACCGACGCGCAAGTCAGCCCCCGTCCCGCGCAGGCCAGCGCCGCCGCCTCGGTCGCGCCCGAGGTAAAGACGATATCCGCCCCCTCTGCCCCCAAGGCCGCCGCGATCTGGCCGCGCGCCTTCTCCATCAGCGCCTTGGCCGCCCGCCCCTCGGCATGGACGGACGAGGGGTTGCCCACCACCTCCATCGCCGCAACCATCGCGGCCTTGGCCTCGGGCCGCAGCGGCGCGGTTGCATTCCAGTCCAGGTAAAGCCGCCCTACCATGGCTTTCTCTTCTCAAAATATCCCACGGGAGGTCCGGAGGGTGTGAAACCCTCCGGGGCCGGCCAGAGGCGCTGCGCTTTCATTCCTCGTCCACCACGCGGAACAGGCTTGGCACCGCCGGGCAGGGCGTCAGGTCGTTCTTCACGACGTCCGAAAGACGCACCTGATGCAGAAAGACATAGACATTGGCCGACAGGCTTTCCCACAGCCGGTTGGTCAACGACTGCGCCCGCGTGCCCGACAGCCCGCCGCTGGCCCCTGCCCCGGTGTGCATCGCATCCACCGTCTCTTCCACCGCCTGCATCACGTCGGAGATGCGGATCTGGTCGGGGCTTTTCGCCAGCTTGTAGCCGCCCCCCGGACCACGCACCGCCTCGACCAGGCCGGCGCGGCGCAGCTTGACGAAGAGCTGCTCCAGATAGGGCAGGCTGATGTCCTGCCGCTTCGAGATCGCGGCCAGCGATACCAGGTCGTCGCCGCCCGACCTTGCCTCGGCCAGCGCCAGATCGGCCAGCGCCACCATCGCATAGCGACCCTTAGTAGATAGCTTCATCCGCCGCTCCCTGGCAAAGATGCAGACGCCAAGCCGATTGACGGCGCGCCCGGCGAGCATTACCTGAAACCGGACCCCTCGAACAGGCGGCCCGGCCGTCTTTAGAATGGTTCTATTTTATCCGAGCGAAAGCGTCAAGAAACCGCACGCTCCCGCATGAGAAGAGGCCCATGCCCGAGGTTATCTTTGCCGGTCCGGACGGACGCCTGGAAGGCCGCTACCACCCGCAGAAGGAACGCGACGCGCCGATCGCGATCGTGCTGCATCCGCACCCTGCCTATGGCGGGACGATGAACAACAAGGTCGTCTACAACCTGCACTACGCCTTCTACAATCTGGGCTTCACTGTCCTGCGGTTCAACTTCCGCGGCGTGGGGCGCAGCCAGGGCGAGTATGACCAGGGGATTGGCGAGCTTTCCGATGCCGCCTCGGCGCTGGACTACCTGCAGGCGATGAACCAGAACGCCAAGCATTGCTGGGTGGCGGGGTTCAGCTTCGGGGCCTGGATCGGGATGCAGCTGCTGATGCGGCGGCCGGAAATCACCGGCTTCGTCTCGGTCGCGCCGCCGGCGAACCTGTATGACTTCTCGTTCCTCGCCCCCTGCCCTTCCTCCGGGCTGATCATCAACGGCACCGCCGACAAGGTCGCCCCGCCGAAGGACACCAAGACCCTGGTTGGCAAGCTGCACGAGCAGAAGGGCATCACCATCACCCATGCCGAGGTCGAAGGGGCCGATCACTTCTTCAAGGACGAAGAGGCGCATATGAAGCCGATGATCCAGACGGTTTCCGACTATGTCCGCCGGAGGATGACGGAGGCCAGCCGCTGATGAGCACTTTGCAGGACATGGCGGACAAACTGGCCGACGATGTGCTGGCGGCCGAGTCCGAACTGGGCGACGACCGGTTCTTCGAGAAGGTGGCAAAGGTGCTGATGGCCGCCTCGCCCACCTTTCAAGAGGCCTACATGACCTCGATCCGCGTCCGGCTGGCCGAACGCCGGGGGCGCGACTTCCTGAACCAGGCCCTTGCCGCCAAGCGCGGCGAGGTCGAAGCGGAACCGGTGGCCCCGATCGACTTTGGCGGCATGGGTCATTGACAGCGTGACCGACCGGCTGGAAGCCCAGTTCGCCTTTCTGAACGAGGCCGACCGCCTGAAACACGTGATGCGCGCGACGACCACGGTCGACGGCGCCCGCGCCGAGAATTCGGGCGAACACTCCTGGCACCTGGCGCTTTACGCGCTGGTGCTGGCCGATCAGGCCGGGCCGGGCGTGGACATCAACCGGGTGATCCGCATGTTGCTGATCCACGATCTTGTCGAGATCGACGTGGGCGACGTGCCGATCCACTCGCAGAACGGACAGGCCCATGCGAGTGCGGAAACCCAAGCCGCCGAGGCCCGCGCCGCCGACCGCATCTTCGGCTTGCTGCCCGCCGACCTGCGCGACAATCTCCGCGCCCTGTGGGAAGAGTTCGAAGGCGCCGAAACCCCCGACGCCCGCTTCGCCAAGTCGCTGGACCGGGTGCAGCCGGTCATGGCCAACCTGATGTCGGGTGGCGGCACCTGGGCCAGCTATAACGTGACCTTCGACCAGCTTGAGGCCCGCGTCGGCGTCAAGATCGCCAAGGGCGCACCGGCGCTATGGGACTGGGTCCGCGACAAGGTCCGCCCCTGGTTCGGATAACCTCCTCGTGCGACTTCGTCTTCTCGTCGGAACCGCTCCGCAGCGAGGCCCGCAGCGAGGAGTGACGAAGTCATCGACGAGCGGGTCCGGCTGGGCTGCGGCATTTCGGTATACAATCGCATACCGTCCTTCCCAAGCCCCCGGTTTTGGGCTATCACGCCGCCACCCGAATCCCCGAGGAGGCGCGCATGTCGAAGATCAAGGTAGCCAACCCCGTCGTTGAACTCGACGGCGACGAGATGACCCGGATCATCTGGGACTTCATCAAGAAGAAGCTGATCCTGCCCTATCTCGACATCGACCTGCAGTACTACGACCTCGGGATCGAAGAGCGCGACCGCACCAACGACCAGATCACCGTGGATGCGGCCCATGCGATCCAGAAGCACGGCGTCGGCGTCAAATGCGCGACGATCACCCCGGATGAGCAGCGGGTCGAGGAATTCGGCCTGAAACAGATGTGGAAATCGCCCAACGGCACGATCCGCAACATCCTGGGCGGCGTGATCTTCCGCGAGCCGATCATCTGCAAGAACGTCCCCCGCCTGGTGCCACACTGGACCCAGCCCGTCATCGTCGGCCGCCACGCCTTTGGCGATCAGTACCGCGCGACCGACTTCCGCTTCCCCGGCAAGGGCAAGCTGACGATGAAGTTCGTCGGCGACGACGGCACGGTGATCGAGCGGGACGTCTACACCGCCCCCTCCGCTGGCGTCTACATGGGCATGTACAACCTTGACGACAGCATCACCGACTTTGCCCGCGCCTCGCTGAACTATGGCCTGATGCGCAAGGTCCCGGTCTATCTGTCCACGAAGAACACGATCCTCAAGGCCTATGACGGCCGCTTCAAGGACATCTTCCAGCAGGTCTTCGACGCCGAATTCGCCGAAGGTTTCAAGGCCGCCGGCATCACCTATGAACACCGGCTGATCGACGACATGGTCGCCTCGGCGCTGAAATGGTCGGGCGGCTATGTCTGGGCCTGCAAGAACTATGACGGCGACGTGCAGTCCGACATCGTGGCGCAGGGCTTCGGCTCGCTGGGCCTGATGACCTCGGTCCTGATGACGCCCGATGGCAAGGTGGTCGAGGCCGAGGCCGCCCACGGCACCGTCACCCGCCACTACCGCGAGCATCAGAAGGGCAAGCAGACCTCGACCAACTCCATCGCGTCGATCTACGCCTGGACCGGGGGCCTGAAGCACCGCGCGACGCTGGACGGGAACGAGGCGCTGATGCACTTTGCCACCACGCTGGAGAAGGTGACCGTCGACACGGTCGAGGATGGCTGGATGACCAAGGACCTGGCGCTTTTGGTCGGGCCGGATCAGAAATGGCTGACCACGATGGGTTACCTGGAAAAGGTCGACGAATACCTGAACAAGGCGCTGGTGGGCTGACGGCCCAAGGGTGGGCGGATCGCCCACCCTACGCCCCTGCATCAGGGCCCGCCGTCATGCGGTCGGGCCCTTGCCATTCAACGGAATGCGTCCCTGTCGGCACTGGTCCAGACTTCGCCGCTGCCGATGCGCAGGCCGGCTCCGCTCAGGCGGTAGCAGGCGCTGCCCTCGGACTGCAGCCGCAGCGCGACGATCCGGCCTTCCGGCGTGACGGTCGCCGCATGGACCCAGCCGATGCGCTCGCCGTCTTTGGCGCGGACGACAAAGCCGTTATAGGCCGTCTCGTTGCCGTCGCGGGCGCACGCAAGGCCACCCCCGCCCGCCCGACGCGAGACCACGGCGCCTGCGCGTGGCGTGTCGTCGTCGGAGCCAGTCGCGCCACCCCCCGTACCGCCACCCGAGCCGCCACCCCCAGCGCCGCCACCGCCCGAACCTCCGCCAGTTCCACCACCAGACCCGCCACCCGATCCTCCGCCATTTCCACCGCCAGACCCACCCGAACCACCGCCCGAGCCGCCGATGCCAACATCGACGCCGATCCCGCCACTACCCGTGCTGACATCAACCCCGACGCCGATGCCACCGCCGCCCAGACTGACATCGACCCCGACACCAAGCCCACTGCCGCCAAGGTTCAGGGCCACTGCCGGAGCAGGCCCAACCAGCAGCGCCAGGACCAGGAGCCGACCGGCCACCTGCCCCCGCATCGAAGGCTGCCCAAGTCCTGCCGCACCCCGCGGTTCGCTGTAGGTGTAAAACATGCCATTCCCTCCGTCGCAGACTCGGTTTGGCGTGCAGGCCCCGTCTGCCTGAAGCGAAGATCGCGAAGGTCACGGCGATGTCGTCGCTCCGGGACTGCAACCTTGGGCTGCGCTTTGCAACCCATGGTGGAGTTACGAGGCGATGCAGGCCAGAGTTTCACCGCAGCACGAAGTTTTTTTCGCAATGGACCGACCGGCGTCCAGCACGGGGTCCAAACCGCGCTCGCCGCCATGGCGTTCCAGGCCAGGGCAGGCCCGGAAACGTCATACCTGTTGACTTATATTAAGTCAGCATATATGACCCATTGAACCAGCCATCCCCGGGGGCACCGATGTCCGACAGCAGCGCGTTACTTGCAGTTCCGTCGGCCCGGCATACGGCCCTTGATGATGCCCAGGGCATCGCGTTCAGCGTCACCATGGCCGGGCTGGGCATCCACATCCTGACCCATATGGGCTTTGTCACCGGGCAGACCACCGGCCTTGCCGTGCTGATCGCGCATCTGACCGGCCTGCCCTTCCCGGCGGTCTACTTTGCCGTGTCGCTGCCGTTCCTGGCCATCGCCTGGCGCCGGATGGGCGCGCGATTTGCGCTGAAAACCCTGCTCATCACCGCCGCCCTGTCGGCCCTCGTCGCGGTGCTGCCCAACTGGATCGAACTTGGCCGGATCGAACCCGCCCTTGCCGCCGTCATTTTCGGCCTCCTGTTCGGCATCGCCGCCCTGGCCGCGATCCGGCATGGCGGCAGTTTCGGCGGGCTTTCGGTCCTGTGGATCGAGTTGCAGGACCGTACCGGCTTCAAGGCGGGCCATGCGCAGCTGATCTCGGATGCGCTGATCTTCGCGGCGGCCGCGCTGATCCTGCCCTGGGACAAGCTGGCCTACAGTGCGCTTGGCGCGGCCGTCTTTGCCCTGTTCCTGGCCGCCAATCACCGGCGCGACCGCTATGTTGCTGCCTGACATGCTGCCAGCAGAGGACCGAATTTTCGCAGAAAATTCGTCGGCACTTCCGGCCCGCGCGGCTTTGCGCTAACCCGCTGCACCATGACCGACACCGCACGCCATACGCTGATCGAGGATGCCCAGGGCATCGCCTATGGCGCCACCATGGCGGCCTTTGGCATCGTGATCCTCACGCATCTGGGCCTGGTCACCGGCCAGACGGCGGGGCTGGCCGTCCTGATCTCCTATGCGACGGGCTGGGGGTTCGGGCCGGTGTTCTTTGCGATCAACCTGCCCTTCTATGTGCTGGGCTATCTGCGGATGGGCTGGCGTTTTACGGTCAAGACCTTCCTTGCGGTGGGGCTTCTGTCCGCGCTCAGCCAATGGCTGCCGGGGCAGGTCAGCTTTGCGACGCTGAACCCCTGGGTGGGGGTGGTGCTCTTCGGGTTTCTCTCGGGCTCGGCGCTTCTGGCGTTGTTCCGGCACGGGGCCAGCCTGGGCGGGATTGGCATCGTTGCCCTGATGCTGCAGGACCGGCTGGGTTGGCGGGCGGGCTGGGTGCAGCTTGGCTTTGACGCCGTCCTTTTCGCCGCAGCCTTCCTGGTGATCGAGCCGCGCCTGGTGCTGATCAGCTTCCTGGGTGCGCTGGTGGTGAACCTGGTGATCGCCATCAACCACCGCCGCGACCGCTATGTGGCGACCTGAACCCTTGCCAGATCGTTAACGCCCGCGCCCAAGTCATTGATTTTCCGATCGCCGCCCAGGCTGTCCACCGTGGACACCGCGCCCCCTCTGGCCAGAGGCCGGAAAACCCTGTAAGGCCGCGCCAACCCAATAGGACCCGGACCCCATGGAACTGCGAAACATCGCGATCATCGCCCACGTCGACCACGGCAAGACCACCCTCGTGGACGAGCTTCTGAAACAGTCGGGGGCCTTCCGCGACAACCAGGCCGTTTCCGAACGGGCGATGGATAGCAACGACATCGAACGCGAACGCGGGATCACCATCCTGGCCAAGTGTACCTCGGTCGAGTGGCATTCGACCCGGATCAACATCGTCGACACGCCCGGCCACGCCGACTTCGGCGGCGAGGTGGAGCGGATCCTGTCGATGGTGGACGGGGTCTGCCTGCTGGTCGACGCCGCCGAAGGCCCGATGCCGCAGACCAAGTTCGTGCTGACCAAGGCGCTGGCCCTGGGCCTGCGTCCCATCGTGGTCCTGAACAAGGTCGACAAGCCCGACGCCGAACCCGACCGCGCCTTGAACGAGGTCTTTGACCTTTTCGCCAACCTTGGCGCCACCGACGAGCAACTGGATTTCCCGCATGTCTACGCCTCGGGCCGCGCCGGCTGGGCCGACAATGAGCTGGACGGCCCGCGCAAGGACCTGTCGGCGCTCTTCGATCTGATCGTGCGCCACGTCCCGGCCCCGAAGGTGCTGGCCCGGGTGGACGAGCCGTTCTCGATGCTGGCGACCACCCTGTCCGCCGACCCCTACCTGGGTCGCATCCTGACCGGGCGCGTCGAATCCGGCCGCATTGGCACCGGCACCACCCTGAAGGCCCTGTCCCGCACCGGCGACCGGATCGAGCAGTTCCGCGTGACCAAGATCCTGGCGTTCCGGGGCCTGTCGCAGCAGCCGATCGACGAGGCCGTCGCGGGCGACATCGTGACCCTCGCGGGCATGACCAAGGCCACCGTTGCCGACACCCTTTGCGCGCTGGAGGTGGATACCGCGCTCCCCGCCCAGCCCATCGACCCGCCGACCATCACCGTCACCTTCGGCATCAACGACTCGCCCCTGGCGGGCCGTGATGGCAGCAAGGTCCAGTCCCGCGTCATCCGCGACCGGTTGATGAAGGAATCCGAGGTCAACGTCGCGATCAAGGTCGCCGACACCCCCGGCGGCGAGGCGTTCGAGGTCTCGGGCCGTGGCGAACTTCAGATGGGCGTCCTGATCGAGAACATGCGCCGCGAAGGGTTTGAGCTTTCCATCTCGCGCCCCCGCGTCATCATGCAGGAAATCGACGGCACCCGGCACGAGCCGATCGAGGAAGTCATCGTTGACGTGGACGACGAATACTCGGGCGCGGTCATCGACAAGCTGACCGGCGAACGCAAGGGCGAGCTGGTCGAGATGAAGCCGGCCGGCGTCGGCAAGACCCGGATCATTGCCCATGTCCCCTCGCGCGGGCTGATCGGCTATCAGGGCCAATTCCTGACCGACACGCGCGGCACGGGCGTCCTGAACCGCATCTTCCACGGCTGGGCGCCGCACAAGGGCCCGATCCAGGGCCGCCGCCAGGGCGTGCTGATCAGCACCGAAAGCGGTGTGTCGGTCGCCTATGCCCTGTGGAACCTCGAGGACCGCGGTCGCATGTTCATCGGCCCGCAAGAGCAGGTCTATGTCGGCATGATCATCGGCGAACACTCCCGCGACAACGATCTGGAAGTGAACCCGCTGAAGGGCAAGAAGCTGACCAACGTCCGGGCCTCGGGCACGGATGAGGCGGTCCGCCTGACGCCGCACATCAAGATGAGCCTGGAAGAGGCGATCGCCTATATCGACGACGACGAATTGGTCGAGGTCACGCCCAAGATCATCCGCCTGCGCAAGCGCGAGCTGGACCCGAACGAGCGCAAGCGCGCATCACGAAAAGACTAACGGGATCAGGGGCTTCGGCCCCTGTTTTCATTCCGGGGCCAGGCGATCCACAACCTCCAGCCCGGCGCCGGTGCGGCGGGTGATCACGATCTCGCCCGAGCGGGGCACTATCCCGGTCAGGGCGGTGATGTTGACCTGGTGGGTCACGATCAGAACACGCTCCCCCTCGGGCAGCGCAGCGATGTAGGCCAGAACCTCGGCGGTCTGGCGGTCCGCTTCCGACCGATCCGAGAAGAACGAGTTCGCTGGCGGAAAGGGTGTCACCGGCCCAAGGCCCAGCAGGTCTGCCGTCTGGGTCGTGCGGCACCATTCCGAGGTCAGGATGCGGTCAAAGCCGATCCCTGCGGCGCTGAGGCGCGCGCCGATGGCCCGCGCCTCGGCCCGCCCCGCGTCAGAGAGATTGCGCTGGGTGGCGCAGTCGCCCAGTCGCATGGTCGGTGGATCACCCGTGCCCGGGGCGGTCGCGTGGCGCATCAGCAGCACCGCGCCCGGCGCGCCAGCCGCCACCATGGGGTCGGCCTGAACCGGGGCGGCAAGCAGGGCAAGACAAAGGGCAATCAGTCGCATGCCCGGGAAATGCGGTCAGCGGCACGCTTGGCAAGACGCTCGCGAAAAGTTCAGGCGGCAGCGGCCAGGCGGCAGGGCAGGAATTCCTCCAAGAGGACGGTCTGGCCGTCAAAGGTGCAGAAACTGGCGGCGGGAACCTCGATCCAGCCCTCCTCCTCGGCTTCCAAGGGTTCCGAGACAACCGCCATTCCGCCCCGGCTCTCTGACCAGCGATGGTAGAGCGACGGCGCGGCGTCATCTGTGGCATAGCGGACCGCATAGAGGTTTCGCCCATCGCTGAGCGCCGCCGTCATCCGCAGATGCGGCCCCTGCCCCTTGGCCCGGGCCAGCCGGATGAACCGCGCCGCCGCCCGTTCCAGCGCGCCGCGCGGATCGTCGTCCAACCCCTCGGCCAGGGCCACCAGGAACAAGGCCTCGCTGTCCGTGGCGCCCTTGCGGTGGGGATACAGGTGTTCCGGGATCATCATGTCGGCGTCGCGGCGGAAGGCGTCATAGCCGCCGACCTGGCCGTTGTGCATGAAACTCCACCGGCCATGGGTGAAGGGGTGGCAGTTGTTGCGGCTGGTCGCGGTGCCGGTGCTGGCACGGACATGGGCCAGGAACAGGTGCGACTGGACCTGTGCCGTCAGGCTTTTCAGGTTCGGGTCCGACCAGGCGGGCAGAACGTCACGGAAAAGGCCCGGCTCCGGCTTTGCGCCATACCAGGCGATGCCGAATCCATCGGCATTGATCGCGGTATGGCACTGCGTGGCGCAATGGCTTTGGTGGATCAGCGAGTGCTGCGGGCGACTGACGATCTCCTCCAGGAAGATCGGCGCGCCGGTATAAGCGGCCCAGCGGCACATCAGCCTGCCCCCAGCATGGAAAGGATCATTCTGCCCGGCCCTTCTTTTCAGAAAATCTAGCAGAAAACATCGGGGCCGGGGAAGATACTGCGTTGAAGTTTAGGAAAACCCTACTCGATTTCCTCGACCACCATCAGGTCGCGGACGCTTGCGCCCTTGGCATGGACGAGTGCTGCCTGATAGGCGGGCGAGTTGTAGCATTCCACCGCCTTTTCCAGGCTGGGGAAGCGGGCGACCACGTTGCGGGCGCGGTCGTTCCCCTCAAGCTGGACATAGCGGCCGCCACGGGCCAGGAACACGCCCCCATGCGCCGCGATGGCGGGACCGGCTTCCTTGGCGTAGCGGCCATAAGCCTCGGCGTCGGTGACGTGGACATGGGCAATCCAGAGCGCGGTCGGCATGCTTCAGCCCCCCATCGCGGCTTCGGCCGCCTTGATCGCCGCGTCGGCCTGGGCGATGTCGGCGCCCCCGGCCTGTGCCATGTCAGGACGACCACCGCCGCCCTTGCCGCCAAGGGCCTCGGCCGCTGCCTTGACCAGCGTGACGGCGGAGAGCCTGTCCGTCAGGTCAGCGGTCACGCCTGCGGCGACGGCCGGCTTCGCGCCGGTATCGGCGATCAGCAGCACCGCGCCCGAGCCGAGGCGGGCCTTCATCTCGTCGATCAGCGCCGGAAGGTCCTTGCCGGAAACGCCGGAAAGCACCTGAGCAAGGAACTTCACCCCGTTGATTTCCTTGGCTTCCGGGCCAGAAGTCTTGCCCCCCATCGCCACTTCGCGGCGCAGTTGCGCGACCTCGTTCGCCAAGGCCTTCCGCTCGTCGAACAGCGCGCGGATGCGGTCGGCAAGCTCACTCGCCGGGGCCTTGATGATCGCGGCGATGTCGTTCAGCCGGGCGTCCTGTTGGCGCAGGTGATCCAGCGCGGCCTGCCCGGTCAGCGCCTCGATCCGGCGAACGCCGGCGCTGGAGGCGCTTTCCGACAAAAGGACCATCGCGCCGATGTCCCCCGTGCGCTGCACATGCGTACCGCCGCAAAGCTCCAACGAGTAGGTCTTGCCATCCGCGCCCTTGCCCGAGCCTTCCAGCGTGCCCATCGACACGACACGGACCTCGTCGCCGTACTTTTCGCCGAACAGCGCCTGGGCTCCGATGGCCCGGGCGTCGTCGGGGGTCATGATCCGGGTCTCGACGGGCGAGTTCTGGCGGATGAAGGTGTTCACCTCTGCTTCGATGACCGACAGGTCCGCGGCCGCAATCGCAGCCGAGTGGCTGAAGTCAAACCGCAGCCGGTCAGCCGCGTTCAGGCTGCCCCGCTGCGCCACGTGATCGCCAAGGGTGCGGCGCAGCGCCTCGTGCAGAAGGTGCGTCGCGGAATGGTTGGCCCGGATCGCGGAGCGGCGGGCGTGGCTGACCTCCAGCTTCGCGGGTTGTCCTTTGATGACAGTGCCTTCCGTGACCTTCGCAATGTGGATGAAGACCCCGGCGGCCTTCTTTACATCGGTCACTTCTGCAGTGCCGGTCTGGGTGCGGATGAGGCCCGCGTCACCGACCTGGCCGCCGGATTCGGCATAGAACGGGGTCTGATTGACGACGATCTGCACCGTCTCGCCGGTCGCAGCCTGCCCGACCGGGGCGCCTTCGCGGAGGAGAACGGTCACGACGCCCTCGGCCGTTTCGGTGTCGTAGCCAAGGAACTCGGTCACGCCATGTTCTTCGGCGATCTCGAACCAGATTTTCGCGTCGCCAGCCGCCCCGGTGCCCGACCAGGCGGCGCGGGCCTTGGCTTTCTGTTCCGCCATCGCGGCGTCGAAGCCCTGGATGTCGACCTCACGCCCCTTTTCGCGCAGCGCGTCCTGGGTCAGGTCGAGGGGGAAGCCATAGGTGTCGTAAAGCTTGAACGCCGCAGCGCCGGGCAGCGCGCCACCTTTGGGCAGGCCGGACAGTTCCTCGTCCAGAAGCTTCAGACCCCGGTCGAGGGTCTGCTTGAACTTGGTCTCTTCCGTCCGCAGCGTCTCTTCGATCAACGATTGGGCGCGGCTGAGTTCCGGGTAGGCCCCGCCCATCTGGCGCACCAGCGCCGGGACCAGACGGTGCATCACCGGGTCCTGGGCGCCCAGCATGTGGGCATGCCGCATCGCGCGGCGCATGATCCGGCGCAGGACATAGCCCCGGCCTTCGTTCGAGGGCATAACGCCATCAGCAATCAGGAACGAGGTGGACCGCAGGTGGTCGGCGATGACGCGATGGTGGATTTTTCCTGGTCCGTCAGGGTCCTGGGACGTGACGTTCGCACTGGCTTCGATCAGGCTGCGCATCAGGTCGGTGTCGTAGTTGTCGTGCTTGCCCTGCAGCAGCGCCCCGATCCGCTCCAGCCCCATGCCGGTGTCGATCGACTGCATCTCCAGCGGAACCAGTCGCCCGTCGGCAAACTGTTCGTTCTGCATGAAAACGTTGTTCCAGATCTCGATGAACCGGTCGCCGTCTTCCTGCGCACTACCCGGCGGACCGCCCCAGATATGGTCGCCGTGGTCATAGAATATTTCGGTGCAGGGGCCGCAAGGGCCGGTCGGACCCATGCGCCAGAAGTTGTCGTCGGATGCGATGCGGATGATCCGGTCGTCGGTCAAGCCCGAGACCTTCTTCCAGATGTCGGCGGCTTCATCGTCGGTGTGGTAGACGGTGACCAGAAGCTTGTCCTTGGCCAGACCGAAGTCCTTGGTCAGAAGCTCCCAGGCGAAGGCGATGGCCTGGTCCTTGAAATAATCGCCGAAGCTGAAATTCCCCAGCATCTCGAAGAAGGTATGGTGCCGCGCGGTGTAGCCCACGTTGTCCAGATCGTTGTGCTTGCCCCCTGCCCGCACGCATTTCTGCGCGGTCGTGGCGCGTTTGTAATCCCGCGTCTCGACCCCGGTGAAAAGGTTCTTGAACTGCACCATGCCCGAGTTGGTGAACATCAGCGTGGGATCGTTCCGCGGCACCAGGGGCGAGCTGTCCACGACCCGGTGGTCGTTGCGGCGGAAGAAGTCCAGGTAAGTTGAGCGAATGTCGTTCAGCGAGGCCATGTGGGGGCGGTCCTTGGCGAAAGCAGGAATTCGGCCCCCCATGTAGCCCCAGGTTGCGGGCCTGTCCACCATCGGCCCGGGCTTCAAGGAAAAAAGGCCGGAAGCGGGGCTTCCGGCCTTTCCTATGCTGCGACTATAGCTCGCCACTGGCCCTGCCCACCGTCGAGCAACTTCCGCTCGCCGTGGGAACCCGGCGCTGGGTGCGCAGGGGCTAGTGGGTCATTCGTCCAGGACTTCGCTTTCGTCCCCGGCCATCGTGAAATCAAGCCCGTTGGCCGCGCGGATCTTGTCCTCGATCTCCAGCGCGACCGAGGGGTTCTGCTTGAGGAAGGATTTGGCGTTCTCGCGGCCCTGGCCGATACGCTCGTCCCGGAACGAGTACCAGGCGCCGGATTTTTCAACCACGCCGGCCTTGACGCCGATGTCGATCAATTCGCCAACCTTCGAGATGCCTTCGCCATACATGATGTCGAATTCGATCTGCTTGAAGGGCGGAGCGACCTTGTTCTTCACCACCTTGACGCGGGTGGTGTTGCCCACAACCTCATCCCGGTCCTTGATCGCGCCGATGCGACGGATATCCAGGCGAACAGAGGCGTAGAATTTCAGCGCGTTGCCGCCCGTGGTGGTTTCGGGGCTGCCGAACATCACGCCGATCTTCATCCGGATCTGGTTGATGAAGATGACCATGCAGTTGCTGCGGCCGATGGAGGCGGTCAGCTTGCGCATGGCCTGGCTCATCAGGCGGGCCTGGCTGCCCATCTGCATGTCGCCCATGTCGCCCTCGATCTCGGCCTTCGGCACCAGGGCCGCGACCGAGTCGACGACAACCAGGCTGACCGCGCCCGAGCGGACCAGCGTATCCACGATCTCCAGCGCCTGTTCGCCGGTGTCGGGCTGGCTGATCAGAAGCTCATCAAGGTTGACGCCCAGCTTCTTGGCATATTGCGGGTCCAGCGCGTGTTCCGCATCGACAAAGGCGCAGACGCCGCCCTTTTTCTGTTCCTCAGCCACGACATGCAGGGTCAGCGTCGTCTTGCCAGAGGATTCCGGCCCGTAGATCTCGATGATGCGGCCCTTGGGCAGGCCGCCGATCCCCAGCGCGATATCAAGGCCCAGCGATCCGGTCGAGGTCGCCTCGATATCCATCGCCGGGCTGTCAGCGCCAAGGCGCATGATCGAGCCCTTGCCGAACTGTCGTTCGATCTGCGCCAGCGCGCTTTCCAGCGCCTTCGACTTGTCCATATCCCGCTTCCCACCAAGGTCGAGGAGGTTTGCCACCGCCATGTCCGTCTCCTTATTCCACAGCCGCCGTGGGGCGGCAATCCTGCCCGTTGTTCCGCAAGTGTTCTCATGCTTATGAGCACAAAGGCAGAACATTTCAACCAAATTCTCGATAAAGCCAGCTTTTGCCCGGTTTGGTTAAAGGATAGTTTACGCCGCCGTCCGAAAGCGGGCGTGACGCGGGATTCTTTTGGCGGAGGTGGTGCAGTGCTGGTGTTCTGGGAGCAAAGGCTTGCCTTTCTGGCCACGCCGAAGACGGGGTCGACGGCCATCGCGGCCGCGCTCGAATCGCTTGCCTCGGTCTCGATCCAGCGCCCGCCGCTGTTGAAGCACACGACCGTGCATCGGTATCGCCGCTTTATCGGCCCCTATCTGGAGGCGGCGTCGAAGGATGAATTCACCCTGGTCGCCCTGATGCGAGAGCCGCGCGACTGGCTGGGCAGCTGGTACCGCTTCCGCCAGCGCGAGGAGACACCCGCCGCCAAGTCCACAGCGGGGATCAGCTTTGACGACTTCGTCCGGGCCTGGTGCCAGGACCCGCGGCCCGAGGTGGCGGATGTGGGCAGCCAGGCCAAGTTCCTGCGGCCGCGCCAGGGGGTCGGGGTGGACCGGCTGTTTCGCTATGAGGAGATCGACACCTTCGTCCATTTCCTGGAAGACCGGCTTGGCTGCGAGATCATCCTGCCGCGCCTGAACGTCTCGCCGCCCGGTGCGACCGACCTTTCCCCCGCGACCGAGGCGCTGCTGGCCGAGGCTGCGGCCGAGGACTTCGCGCTCTACCGGACGCTGCTGCCCTAGGCGCGGGACTGCCGGTATGGACTTCGGGACATGACAGCCGGCGGGAAACGGGGTATCTGTGGCGCAAGGGGCCATGAGACCCCGCGAGGCAGAAAGGGCGGTCGGATGGATTTTCAGGACGGACTAACCCGGCGCGGGATGCTTCTGGGGCTGGGTGCCCTGGGGCTGGCGGGGTGCAACAACGGGATCGGGTCGAACGGCGGCGCGCAGATCGACGCGCGGGTCGATGCGACGCAGAACTTCCTGTTCAGCCGGTATCCCGGGACGCAGGACCTGGCAAGCCGGGCGAACGGGGTGCTTTACATGCCCCTGATGACCGAGGCGGGCTTCGGTCTGGGTGGCGCCTTCGGACGCGGGGCGCTGCGGATCCAGGGGGCCACGGTCGACTATTACTCGGCCGCCAAGGGGACCATCGGGCTGCAGATCGGGGCGCAGCAATATGCCCACGCCCTGTTCTTCATGACCCCCGAGGCGCTGGAGGAGTTCCGGCGGTCGTCCGGCTGGGCGGCGAGCGGCGAGGTCCGCTATGCGACCCCCGAACAGGGTGCTTCGATCGGCAAGGAGACGACCGAGCTGGACCCGGTCATCGCGCTGATCTTCGGCCAGCAGGGGCTGATCGCGGGGGCCACGCTGGGCGGGGTCAAGTATACGCGGATCATTCCCTGATCCTGTCCGCGCGTGGGCAGGATTTGAGCCCATGAGAAATCAAGGGCTTGGCCGCTCGCGTTAACGAATTGTCAGGACTTTCCGACGCCCGCGGAACGGGTCAGCCGCCCTCGGCATAGCGGGCGGGTGGTGTGCCGACATGGCGGGTGAAGGCGGTGCTGAAGGCGCTGGCCGAGCCATAGCCGACGCGGCCCGCGACCACGGTGACCGAGTGGTTCTGGCGCAGCAGCGACTTTGCCAAGGCCATGCGCCAGGCCTTCAGATAGTCCATCGGGGCAAGGCCGACGGCGGCCGCGAAACGGGCGAAGAAGGCGGAGCGCGACAGCGCAGCCTTCGCCGCCAGTTCGGCGACAGTCCAGGCGCGGGCGGGGTCTTGATGCAGGGCGCGCAAGGCAGAGGCGAGGCGCCCATCGCTTAACCCGCGCAGAAGGCCGGGCGCGGTGGCGGTCGCGGTCGAGCGCAGTGCCTCGACCAAGAGAACCTCAAGCAGGCGGGAGAGAACCACGTCGCGGGCCGGACGCTCGTCCCGGGTCTCGTCAATGACCAGCTGGACAAGGGTGGTCAGCCGGGGCTGGCTGCGGACAAGGACGAAGTCGGGCAAAAGTGCGACCAGCAAGGCCGCGTCGGGAGAGCCGAAGGCGAAATAGCCAAGAAGCCACTGCACCTGAGCCGGGCCGTCGGTGCTGCCCACCCGGAACGCGCCATCGGGCAGGACGGTGTGGGGGGCGTCCGGGGCGCCCGCCGGGGGTGCCTCAAGGCTGGTCAGCCGCGCGCCCCGTGCACCGGGCACAAGGATGAAGTCGCCTTCGGTCAGAACGATCGGCTCGCTGACGCCGGTCAGGGTCAGGCGGCACTCTCCACCAAGGATAAGAAGATAGAAGGGTTGGCCATCGCCATCCCGGGTGATCTGCCATCGACCGGCCGCGCCGACGACCTTGGCAAAGCGGGCAGCAGGCCGGAGATGCGTGACGATTTCGGCCAGGGGATCGGTCATGACAGGACTTTCACGCATGAAACATGGATTTTAGATTATAGAACGTCCAACGCTTCCGGTCCATATCCCAGTGACATGACACGGAGTGGATAGAAAATCATGCAGACGATCTTGATTACTGGCAGTTCCTCGGGCTTTGGACTGGCCACAGCAAAGCTGTTTCTTGCGCGCGGATGGCGCGTCGTTGCGACCATGCGGCGGCCAAACGACGTCCTGCCCGCCCAGCCCAACCTGACCGTGCTGCCGCTTGATGTGACCGATGCGGGCAGCATCGCGGCGGCGGTGGCAGCGGCGGGGCCGGTGGATGTGCTGGTCAACAATGCCGGGTTCGGGGGCCTGGCGGCGGTAGAGGGCATGGACATGGGCCAGCTGCGCGCGATGTTCGAGACCAACACCTTCGGCACATTCGCCATGACCAAGGCCGTGCTGCCGCAGATGCGGGCGCGCGGGGCGGGGGTGGTGGTCAATGTCACCTCATCCGTGACGCTGCTGACGGTCCCGCTTCTATCGGTCTACAAGGCCAGCAAGGCGGCGGTGAACGCCTTTGGCGAGTGTCTGGCGGAAGAGGTCGCGCCCTTCGGCATCCGGGTCGTCACCGTGCTGCCGGGACGCGCGCCGGGCACCCGCTTTGGCGAGGCCTCGCGCGCGCGGATGACGGGGGCCGAGATCCCGGAAGCCTATGGCGCGATGGCTCAGGCGCTCTTTGCCAACCTCACAGGCCCCGGCCCGGTGACGGAAGCCGAGGAAGTGGCCGAGGCGGTCTGGCGGGCCGCGACCGATCCTGCCGCGCCGCTGCGGATTGCGGCGGGGGCGGATGCGGTCGCGTTGATGGGCTAGACGGGGCTGGCCCGGGGGGCGCCCCCCTGCCCCTGCGCCGGTTACTTCAACCGGCGGATCAGGCTGGAGGTGTCGCCCCTGCCCCCGCCCATCAATTGCACGTCCTTGTAGAACTGGTCCACCAGCGCCGTCACGGGAAGCCGAGCGCCGATCTCTTCGGCGGTGTCCAGGCAGATGCCAAGGTCCTTGCGCATCCAGTCCACTGCGAAGCCGAAGTCGAATTCGTCCTTCAGCATGGTCTTGTGCCGGTTCATCATCTGCCATGAGCCGGCCGCGCCCTGGCTGATCACCTCGACCACCTTCTCGCCGTCAAGGCCGGCTTTCTGGCCGAAGGCCAAAGCCTCGGACAGGCCCTGCATCAGGCCGGCGATACAGATCTGGTTGACCATCTTTGCCAGCTGCCCCGAACCCGAGGGCCCAAGCAGGCGGCAGATGCGGGCATAGGCGGCCATCACCGGCTCGGCCCGGGCATAATCGGCGGGATCGCCGCCGCACATGATCGAAAGCTGGCCATTCTCGGCCCCCGCCTGCCCGCCCGAGACCGGTGCATCGACGAAGGCCAGGCCCATGGCCGCGGCCTGGGCGGCAAGCTTGCGCGTCACCTTGGCCGAGACGGTGGTGTGGTCCACCAGGATCGCGCCGGGGGTCATGCCGGCAAAGGCCCCGTCCGGGCCGGTGCAGACGGCGCGCAGGTCGTCGTCGTTGCCGACGCAGGCAAAGACGAACTCGGCCCCCTTGGCCGCCTCTCGCGGGGTGGCGGCGGTGCGGCCCTTGTGCTGGGCGGCCCAGGCCTGCGCCTTGGCCGGCGTGCGGTTGTAGACCGCCACGTCATGCCCCTTGGCCGCCAGATGTCCAGCCATGGGGAAGCCCATGACCCCAAGGCCCAGATACGCAACTTTCGCCATGTCGATTCCCCGATCATTGCCCTTGCAAGGGTGATGGACTAGGAACCGATCACGCCCGTGCCGTCAAGAACAGGACCCCCATGCTGACCGCCTTTCGCTGGCTGATCCGCCTGTTGACCGGAGCCATCGCGCTGGGGCTGGTCGTGCTTTTGCTGGCCTACTGGATCCTGTCGCGCTCTCTGATCGACTATTCCGAGGACTTCACCGTGCCCGGCATCTCGGCCCCGGTCGAGATCGTGCGCAACAACGACAACGTGCCGCATATCTTCGGGGCGACGGATCAGGACGTGTTCTTTGCGCTGGGGTTCGCCCATGCGCAGGACCGGCTGTGGCAGATGACCATGCTGCGGCGCACCGCGCAGGGGCGGCTGTCCGAGTTGTTCGGCCCACCCACCGTCAAGGTCGATGAGCTGATGCGGCGGCTGGACCTCTATGGTCTGGCGCTGGAGGCGGTGGCGGCACAGGACCCCGAGACGCAGGCGGCGCTGGAGGCCTATGCGGCCGGGGTGAATGCCTGGATCGGCCAGGTGAACCAGGGCGCACGCGGCCGGGGCGCGCCGGAGTTCTTCCTGTTCGAGCCCGAGATTTCCGCCTGGGCCCCGGCGGATTCGATCGCGATCCTGAAGCTGATGGCGCTGCAGTTGACCGACTCGGCGCAGAAAGAGATCCTGCGGGCGCGGGTCTCGTTGCTCTTGTCGCCCGAGCGGCTGGCGGACCTGCTGCCGGACGATCCGGGGCAAGGCGTGGCCGCCCTGCCCGATTATGCCAGCCTGGTGCCGGGTGTGGCACCCGAGGCGCGGCCGGTGGACTTTGCGCTGGGGCCGTTCTCGCCGGTCGCAGACCCCGGCATGGCGGGGGCATCGAATGCCTGGGCGGCGATGCCCGGACGCTCGGCCGCGGGGGGGAGCCTTCTGGCCAACGACCCGCATCTGGGGCTGACGGCGCCGACGATCTGGTACCTGGCGCGGCTGGAACTGGCCTCGGGCGGGGTGATCGGCGGCACGATCCCGGGGGTGCCAGTGGTGCTGGTGGGCCGGTCCGAGCGGTTGGGCTGGGGGCTGACCACGGCCTATGTCGATGACCAGGACGTGCTGATCGAAGAGGTGAACCCCGAGAATACAGAGGAATATCGCACCGCCGACGGCTGGGCGCGGTTCGAGAGCCGGCAGTCGATCATCACGGTGAAGGACGCGGATCCCGTGACGCTGACGCTGCGCTGGTCGCGGCATGGGCCGATCCTGCCGGGCACGCATTACGACCTGGCGACGATCACCCCGCCCGGCCATGTGGCGGCGCTGGCCTGGACGGCGCTGGCGGGGGCGGACACCTCGATGACGGCGGCGATGCGGCTGATGCGCGCGGGCACGGTGGCCGAGGCGCTGGAGGCGGGCCAGTTGGCGGTGGCACCGGCGCAGAACCTGACGCTGGCGGATGCCAGCGGGATCGCGCTGCAGGTGGTGGGCGCCCTGCCCGCACGGGATGCGGGGAACCCCGGCCAGGGCCGGCTGCCGGTTCTGGGGGCGGATGCGCGGGCCGGGTTCAAGGGGGTGCTGACCTATGAAGGAAACCCGCGCTTCGTCGATCCGGCCTCGGGCCTGCTGGGCAATACCAACAACAAGACGGTGGACCGACCCTTCCCGAACCATGTCAGCTTTGACTGGGGTGACACGCAGCGCATCCAGCGCTGGCTGACGCTGATGAAGGCGCGCGAGGTGCATACGCGGGAAAGCTTCATCGAAGCGCAGTTGGACACGGTGAACCCGACGGCGCGGGCGCTGTTGCCGCTGATCGGGGCGGACCTGTGGTTCACCGGGGAAGCGGCGCCGGAGGGCACGCCGGAACGCTTGCGCCAGCGGGCGCTGGTGCTGCTGGCGGAGTGGAACGGCGAGATGAACGAGCATCTGCCGGAACCGCTGATCGCCGAAGCCTGGATGCGGGCGCTGATGCAGCGGCTGATCCGGGACGAGATCGGGGCCATGGCGGACAGCTTCACCCATATCTCTCCGGTCTTCATCGAACGGGTCTACCGCAACGTCGGCGGCGCGAGCGTGTGGTGCGACGTGATCCAGTCGGCGGCGGTGGAAAGCTGCACTGACATTGCCCGGATTGCGCTGGACGAGGCGCTGCTCCAGCTTGCCGAAACCTATGGGCCGAACCTGGAAAGCTGGCGCTGGGGCGATGCGCACCAGGCGACCCACGACCATCCGGTGCTGGGCGAGGTGGCGTTCCTGAAATACTTCGTCAACATCCGGCAATCGACGTCGGGCGGAGACGACACGCTAATGCGGGGCGTAAGCCGCGGCGAGGGGCCTGAGCCCTATCAGAACGTGCATTCCGCCGGCTATCGCGGGGTCTATGACTTTGCCGACCCTGATTCATCGGTCTTTATCAGCGCGACTGGACAGTCGGGCCATCCCTTGTCGCGGCACTATGATGATCTGGGCGAGTTGTGGCGGCGGGGAGAATACATCCCGATGTCGCTGGACCCCGACCTGGCGCGGGCAGCGGCGGCCGGCGTCATGGTGCTGACACCAGAGGGACAGTGACCGGCGTTCCGACCTTGCGCACGGCGCGGCTTGTGCTGCGACAGGCGGTCTGGGCGGATCTGGAGGCGGTTCACCGGCTTATGTCGGACCCGCGCGTCATGCGCTATTGGTCGCGGCCCGAGCATGAGACCCTGGGTGAGACGCGGCACTGGCTGGGCTTCCTGATCGATCAGGCCGAGGACAGCCGCGACTGGCTGATCGAGACGGATGGCGTGGTGATCGGCAAGGCCGGGGCCTGGGCCTTGCCGGAGGTCGGCTTCCTGCTGGCGCCCGCATATTGGGGTCAGGGCCTGGGCTTCGAGGCGATGACGGCGGTGATCGCGCAACTGGAGGCCGAGTTCCCTGCCCTGCCGGCCCTGACCGCCGAGGTCGATCCGCGCAACGCAGCCAGCCTGCGGCTGCTGGACCGGCTGGGCTTTCACGAGACGCATCGGGCGGAGCGGACGCTCTTGTGGCGCGACGAATGGTGCGACAGCGTCTATCTGGCCCGGCCCCGGTCTGGGTAGCCGTCCCGCAGGTCGGGGCGGTTTTCAAATTGTGCGCTGACGCGCGTGCCTTTTGTCTCGTGCTTTTGCGTGAAGGACGCAAAAGCACTCGGGAGTGCCTCCGGCGGGGATACTTGCGGACAGAAAATGCCTTAGGCGGTGCGCGGTGGGGATAGCGCCCAGGCGACGACGGCGAGCAAGACTGCGATTGCGGTTGGTGTGTGGAGCGGGTGAAGGAAAAGGTCGGTCAACGGTTCGGACCAGACCCAGGTGGTCCCGAAGTCCAGGACGAAGGGCCGGATTAGCTGAGCGGCGGCCCAGAACCACAAGAGGACAACGAGTGGCAGCGCGATCCAGCGGACGGCAAGCCGGTTGACCAGTCCTGCAACAAGCGGAATCGGGAGAGTTGCGCCCAAGGCGGTCAGGGCAAGTTCGGCCGCGGTGACCTTGACGCCTGGATAGGCCGGAAACCGTTGGCCGAGGTAGTCGCCGGGGATGCCCAGAAGCGCGTGGAACCAGAGTGTCCCGGCTGCCGCAATCCACAGGGCGGCGAGGCGGCGGGCCATCATGCCTTGGGTCCGTCGTTGGACGGCATGGCCCCTACCCGTCCACGCAGGCCGCGTCCCTGCCCCAGATGGCGAAGGGCGGGGCCTTGCGCGCACGGGGCCCGGGCAGGCGCAGGGCCGTGCTGTCATAGGGGTAGCCTTCTTCCAGGACGCCGAAATCGGTCACCAGGGCGCAGGGACAGCCGAGGTCGTCGAAGCCCCAGTAACTGAAGTAGAAACCATCGCCCCAGCCGGCAGAGAAGACGGCGATGTCCTGGCCGCCGTTCTGCGTGATGAAGTCGCGCGGGATGCCGGTGTCGTCGGGGAAGGCAAGGGGGAAGAGGGTTTCGTTCACGAAGCTGAAATAGGCATCGCCCTGCAGCACCCCATCGGTCACCGGGCCGAAGGTTTCGAAGAACTCGGGCGGGGCGAAGCTGGAGGTTCCGGCGTCGACCGCCACTCCATAGCCTTCGCCGGGCGCCAGTCCCAGGAGGCTGCGGCCTTCGGGTGCGGCATTGTGCCAGAAGACTGGGGTGCAAGCGCGCAGGCGAAGCTCGGCCAGCGCCGGGCGGGTCGGCTCGGTTGCGGCGAACCAGAGACGGACGGCGTAATTGCCGGGCGGCGCACGGCGATCGAAGGGGGTGAGGCCGAAGGCGGTATAGGGATCTACGGCGACAATCCGGCCGCTGGGCAGGTGGATCGTGCCGAGTTGCGTGAGCATGATGCCCCGGCGGTCGATTTCCTGCGGCGAAAGCTGCAACACGGCGAGGTTTTGCAGCCAGGCGTCGTCGTCCTGGGCCGTCGCGGGATGAGCCAGCAGGAGGACAGCAAGGACTTTGCGGGTCATGATGGCCTTCGGCTGCACGTCAGATGCCAGGATGCAAGCATGGGCGGCGCGCGCAAGGCAAGCCTTCCGGTGTCAGAGGCGCCGGAAACGGCTTTGCTGGCGGGCGGTCCAGCGGACGGTGAGGCGCCAGCCGTCCTCGGCTTCGGCCTCGGACTGGACGATGTTCTGGTCGTGCAGCCAAGCGCGCTTGCGGCCCTGGTCGAAGGGGATGGTCACCGTGGCCTCGGTCCGGTCGGCGTCGAGGGTGGCGGTGATGAGGGTGAGGAGCTTGTCCACCCCTTCGCCAGTCAGGGCGGAGACGGGCAGCACGCGGGGGCGTTGGGCGGCCTGGGAGGCCAGCGCCTCGCGCTGGGAGGCATCGACGAGGTCGAGCTTGTTCCAGACCTCGATCTGCGGGGTCTCATCGCCGACGCCAAGCGAGGTGAGGATGTCGGCCACGTCGGCGGCCTGTTCCACCGTTTCGGGGTGGGAGATGTCGCGGACGTGGAGGATAAGATCGGCGGAGAGGACTTCCTCCAGGGTGGCGCGGAAAGCGGCGACAAGCTGGGTCGGCAGGTCCGAGATGAAGCCCACGGTGTCGGAGAGGATGATCTTTGCGCCGGTGGGCAATGTGACGCCGCGCATGGTGGGGTCGAGGGTCGCAAAGAGCATGTCCTTGGCCAGCACCTCGGCCCCGGTGATGCGGTTGAAGAGCGTGGACTTGCCGGCGTTGGTATAACCGACGAGGGCGACGATCGGGAACGGCACCTTGGCGCGGGCGGCGCGGTGGAGTTCGCGGGTCTTGACGACCTGTTCCAGCTGGCGCTTGAGGCGGATCACCTGATCGTCGATGGCGCGGCGGTCGCTTTCGATCTGGGTTTCGCCGGGGCCGCCGACGAAGCCGAAGCCGCCGCGCTGGCGTTCGAGGTGGGTCCATGCGCGGACCAGGCGCGTGCGCTGGTAGCTGAGCGCGGCCAGTTCGACCTGGAGGACGCCTTCGCGGGTGCGGGCGCGGTCGGCGAAGATTTCCAGGATGAGCGAGGTCCGGTCAAGAAGCTTGACCCCCCATTCCTTTTCCAGGTTGCGCTGCTGGACCGGCGAGACGGTGCCATCGACGATCACAAGGTCGATGTGGGCGTCGTGGAACCGCTCTTTCAGCTCGGCCACCTTGCCCGAGCCGAGGAGCGTGCCGGGATGGGTGCGCGCCAGGCGCACGACCTCGGCCCCCTGGACGTCGAGTTCGGGCAGGGCGGCGGCGAGGGAGACCGCCTCGGCCAGCCCGTGTTCGGGCAGGCGGCGGGCGCTGGCAGACTTCAGCGCGGGGTGCAGGACGAAGGTGCGCGTTGCGGCTGCGGCGGTGTCGCGCAGGCGCTGCCCCTCACGCTTGGCGATGAGGTCATCGTCGTCCTGGGGTTCGCGGGAGATCAGTCTTCCCCTTCGTAGAGGCTGATCGGCGCGCCCGGCATGATGGTGGAGATCGCGTGCTTGTAGACCAGCTGCGACTGGCCATCACGGCGCAGAAGCACGCAGAAGTTGTCGAACCAGGTGATCACACCCTGAAGCTTGACACCGTTGATGAGGAAGATCGTCACCGGAACTTTCGCTTTCCGCACATGGTTGAGGAAAGCGTCTTGCAGGTTCTGTTTGTCGGCGGCCATTGATTTTTTGCCTTGTTTTTCTATCGCTTCACTGTCGCGTCTTGGTCGTTCTTCTTCTTGGCAGTCTGGTGCCTGCGTTGCGGCACAGAGCGAGTATGAAACGGGTTTCAAGGACTTTCCAGCGCAAAAAGCGCGGTCAGTCGCGGCGGCCGGCGGGCAGGATCAGGACCAGAAGGGCCAGCAGCTCTAGCCGGCCCACGACCATCGCCAGGGCGAGGACGGCCTTGACCGTGTCGGAGAGCGCGCCGAAGGCGATGGGCTGAGCGGTTCCAAGGTCGGCCAGCGGCCCGGTATTGGTCAACGCTGCGATGGCGAGGACGAGGGCGGATTCGAAGGTGACGCCAAGGATCGACAAGAGCCCCACCGTCGCGGCGATCGAAATGCCGAACAGCATGAAGAACACCCAGGCGATCTGGGCGCCTTCGCTGGCCAGACGGCGACGCTCGGACCCGCCGCGGCCGATGGAGGAGGGGTGGATCACCCGCTCCAGCTCGCGTTCGCCGTGGCGCAGAAGGGCGTAGACCCGCAAGAGCTTGACCCCGCCTGCGGTGGTTGCCGTGCCGCCGCCGAAGATTGCCAGGCCCATCAGCACCATGCCGGAGGTGCCAACGCCCGACCAGCTGGCGCCGGTCAGCCAGTGGGACGAGACATAGCCGGTGGTGGTCAGGAAGGAGGCGGCGGTAAACAGGATGCCCCAAAGCGAGGCCAGGCCCTCGACCAGATCGCCGGCCAGGCCCGCGGCCTCGGCCACGAAGAAGTGTCGCAGGAAAAGGAGCGCCGTGATGGACAACAGGATCAGCGCGGCCAGGTGCAGTTCGGGGTCAGACAGCAGCGCGGTGCGGTTGCGAGCGGGGTGCAGTCCCGGCAGCGCGCGGCGGGTGACGGCAAAGACGAAGAAGCCGAAGATCAAGAACTCGCCCGGAAGGGACGCCCCGGCCTCGGCCAAAGGTATCTGACCCGAGATGCCGGAGGTGGAGAGCGTGCCCATGGCATGGATCAGCGCGGTAATGCCCCGCTCCCCCAGGATCAGCAGGCCCAGCCAAAGGAGGAAGGTCAGCCCGGCATAGATCGGCAGGATGCGCAGCGCGATGCGGATCAGCCGGTCGGTCGGATCCTCGGCCCGGCCGATCAGGGCGGCGCCGACCGTCCCGCGACCGGGGACGCGGCCGGTCGCCACCTCGGCCCCGCCAAGGTTCAGGGGGGCCAGGATCGCCGTCGCGGCCAGCAGGGTCACGAAGCCGCCGAACCAGCCCACCAGCGCGCGCCAGAGATGGATCGAGGGGGCCAGACGCTCGGCCGGATAGGCGGTGGCGCCGGTCAGGGTGAAGGCCGAGACCATCTCGAACCAGGCGTTGGCCAGGCGCGTGTCGGGGACGGTTTCCAGCATCGGCAATGCCAGGGCCAGCGGCAAGAGCGCATAAGAGCCGACCAACGCGGCCAGAAGCCCGCGGGCATTGGCGCGGCCCTGCCGTCCGGCCGTGACGATGGCCAGCATCACCGCGACCAGGATCAGGATCAGCGCCGAATAGAGAAAGCCGCGCGCGATGCGGTCGTCATCCACTGCAAAGGCATGGGCCGCCGGCAGCAGCGCCAGTGCCCCGCACAGCCCCAGCAGCACGACCAGCAGCGGAACCTGGGCCAGGCGGTCGCGCATCAGAAGAAGTCGATCGAGACCTGCAAGAGGCGCTCGACCTCGGGCACGTCCTTGGCCATGGCAAAGAGTGCGACCACGTCGCCGGGATCGATGCGCAGATCGCCGGTGGGCTTCGACACCTTGTCGCCCTTCATCACCGCGCCGACCAGCACGCCTTCGGGGAATTCGATGTCACGCACCAGACGCCCGGCGAGGGGCGAGGTGGTGAGAACCTGCGCTTCGATCATCTCGGCCTCGGCGTCGCCGATGGAGTAGACGGCGCGGACCCGGCCGTGGCGGATGTGGCGCAGGATGGACGAGACGGTGGTGGCGCGCGGGTTGATGTAGGCGTCGATGTCCAGGGGCGCCATCAGCGGCGCCAGCGTGGGGTCGTTCACCAGCGCAATGGTCATCGGACAGCCGGCCTGCTTGGCGCGGACCGAGACCAGAAGGTTGGTCTTGTCGTCGTCGGTGACCGCCAGGATCGCGTCAGCCCGGTCGACCGCCGCTTCCATCAGAAGGTCAATGTCCATGCCGTCGCCGTTCAGCACGATGGTCCGTTCCAGCCCGTCGGCGGCCTGTTCGGCGGTGGCGCGGTTCTTCTCGATGATCTTGGCGCGGACGCGGTCGGTCCGGGCCTCAAGCGCGCGGGCCACGGCAAGGCCCACGTTCCCGCCGCCGACGATGACGATGCGTTCCTGCTTTTTCGTTTTCTTGCCAAAGATTTCCAGGGCGCGGTTCACGTCCTCGAAATGGGTGAATGCATAGATCTGGTCATCGGCATAAAGCTGGTCGCCCGGTTCGGGCGCGAAAAGCCGACCCTCGCGCCGGATGCCGACGACGATGGCGCGCAGGGTGGAGAACAACTCGTTCAGCTGACGCAGGGGGGTGTTCAGGACCGGGCATTCGTCGGTCAGCTGAATCCCCAGAAGCTGGGCGCGGCCGCCCATGAAGCTTTCGGTGTCGAAGGTCGCCGGCGCGGCCAGGCGTTGCAACGCGGCCTCGGCCACCTCACGCTCGGGCGAGATGACCACGTCGATGGCCAGGCGGTCCTGGTTCATCAGGTCGCCATAGAGAGCGTCAAGGTAGTTCTGCGCCCGGATGCGGGCGATCTTGCGCGTGATGTTGAACACCGACTGGGCCACCTGGCAGGTGACCATGTTCACCTCGTCCGAGTGGGTGGCGGCGATCAGCATGTCGGCATCACGCGCGCCGGCCTTTTCCAGCACGTCCGGGTGGCTGGCAAAGCCGACCACGCCCTGCACGTCCAGCGTCTCGGTCGCGCGGCGGACGAGATCGGCGTTCACATCGACCAGCGTCACATCGTTCCGTTCGCCGGCAAGGTGGCGGGCGATCTGCCAGCCGACCTGACCCGCCCCGCAGATGATGACCTTCATCAAGTTCTCCGCGATCCGTCGTCCCGGACTGAATGTCAGATCGGGGCCGGGGGGTCAATGTGGCAGGCCGATTGCGGGGGGCGGGTTATTCCTCGAACTCGCCGAAGCCCCGGCCCCCGCGCGTGGTCCCCACCACCCCAAGCGATTTGAGTTTGCGGTGCAGGGCCGAGCGTTCCATGCCGACAAAGCTTGCCGTGCGGCTGATGTTGCCGCCGAAGCGGTTGATCTGGGTCAGCAGGTATTCCCGCTCGAACAGCTCGCGCGCTTCGCGCAGGGGCAGCGTCGCGATGGCGCCGCCCAGGGCGAGCGAGCTTTCGGTCTGGGCCTTGGGCTCGGTTCCGGGCAGTTCCTGCGCCTCGATCGGACCGGCGCCTTCGCCCAGGATCAGCACGCGTTCGATCACGTTGCGCAACTGGCGGATGTTGCCGGGCCAGGGCATGGTCTGCAGGACGGTCTCGGCCTCGGCCGACAGCTCGCGGGCGGGCAGGCCCTGCGACTTGTGGAACCAGTCGATGAAATGGCGGGTAAGTTCGGGGATATCCTCGCGCCGTTCGGTCAGGGCGGGGACGGCGATGGGGACCACGTTCAGGCGGTCGTAAAGTTCCTGGCGAAAGCGGCCAAGGCCGATCTCGGCGCGCAGGTCGCGGCAGGTCGAGGAGATGACCCGCAGATCGACGCGGACCTTGTCGGTGCCGCCGGCCCGGGTGAACTGCTGTTCGGTCAACACGCGCAGGATCTTGGACTGCGTGCCAAGCGGCATGTCGGCCACCTCGTCAAAGTAGACGACGCCACCGTGGGCCTGTTCGAGAAGCCCAGGTTCCACGCCCCTTTCGGGAGTCTCGCGGCCGAACAGCACCTCTTCCATCCGCTCGGGCTCGATCGAGGCGGAGGAGACGGTGACGAAGGGCGCGCTGGCGCGGTTGGAATGCATGTGGATGTAGCGGGCGGCCATTTCCTTGCCGGACCCCGGCTGGCCGCTCAGCATGACGCGGCCGTTGGATTTCGTGACCTTGTCGAGGTTGGCCTTCAGCGCCTTGAAGGCGGCCGAGGAGCCAAGCATGTCGGACGAGGCGACGTCGCGGCGGCGAAGTTCCTGGTTCTCGCGGCGCAGGCGGCTGGTTTCCATCGCGCGGGCGACGACGACCATGAGCTGGTCGATGTTGAACGGCTTTTCGATGAAGTCGTAGGCACCCTGCTTGATCGCGGCGACGGCGATCTCGATGTTGCCGTGGCCCGAGATGATGACCACGGGCACATCGGGGTTGTCGCGCTTGACCGTTTTCAGGATGTCGATCCCGTCCATCCGGCTGTCCTTCAGCCAGATATCCAGGATCATCAGCGAGGGCGGCTCGACGTTGATCGCGGCCATGCAGTCGTCGGAATTCGCCGCCAGCCGAACGGTGTAGCCTTCATCCCGCAGGATATCGCCGACGAGTTCGCGGATGTCCTGTTCGTCGTCAACGATCAGAATGGTCATGGGTCAACCTCCTTGCCCGCCGGTCTGGCTGGCGGCAGCAACTTCCGGGGGAACGTGGGAACGGGGCCGGCGCCGGGTGGCGCGTGGCAGGTGGATTTCGGCCATGGCGCCGGGGTGGTCGCAACCGTCGAACACCGGGGCGTCCACAAGGGCAAGCGTGCCGCCGTGTTCCTCGATGATCTTCTTGACGATCGGCAAGCCCAGACCGGTGCCCTTGGCGCGGGTGGTGACGTAGGGTTCGAACAGGCGGGCGCGGTCGAGTGGGAGGCCCGTCCCGTTGTCCATGATGCGGATAACGGCGGCGCTGTCGTCCGCCTCCAGCGTGATGCGGATTTCGGGGGTAAAGCCGGGGGCCGCCTTTTCCTGTTGCGCCTCAATGGCTTCACCGGCGTTCTTGATCAGGTTTGTGAAGGCCTGGCCGATCATGGTGGCGTCGATTTCCATTTGCAGCGGATCGCGGGGGATCGACTTCACAAAGCGGACGCCGGGCTGGCCGTTTTCCTGCAACAGGACCGCCCCGCGCAAAAGCTCGGCCAGGTCGCAGTCGCGGCGGTCGGGCTCTGGCATCCGGGCGAATTTGGAGAATTCGTCCACGATCCGGCGCAGGTCGTTGGTCTGGCGTACGATGACATCGGTCAACTGCTCCAGATCTTCATGGTCGCGGACCTGGGTGCGGAACTTGCGCTTGATCCGCTCGGCGGACAGCTGAATCGGGGTCAGGGGGTTCTTGATCTCATGCGCGATGCGGCGGGCCACGTCGCCCCAGGCGGCCATCCGCTGCGCACTGACCAGGTCGGTCACATCGTCGAAGGCGACGACATAGCCTTCCAGATCGCCCGCGTCGCTGCGGCGCGTGGACACGCGGACAAGCAGGCTTTCCAGCTTGCCCTTGCGGGTCAGGCGCACCTCTTCCTGCACGGCGTTGCCGGCGCTGTCGCGCAAGCGGTCGAAAAGCGGCGCGAATTCCGGGACAGCGGCGGCCAGCGGCATGTCTGACTGGCCGTCCGCGAAATCCAGCAGCTTTTCCGCCGCACGGTTCACAAAGTCGATGTCGCCATCGGGGTCCAGCCCGATCACGCCTGCGGTGACGTTCGACAGCACGGAATCAAAGAGACGCCGCCGGGTTTCGGTCTGGGCATGGCTTTCGACCAGCGCCTCACGCTGACCTTTCAACTGGCGGGTCATCTGGTTGAACAGGCGGCCAAGCGATGCGATCTCGTCATCGCCATCCTCTTCCGTGACCTGCACATCCAGATCGCCGCCCCCTACCCTCTCCGCCGCCCCGGCCAGACGGCCCACCGGGCGTGACAGGCGTTCGGCGAACCACAGGCCCAGCCAGACCGCAGCCAGGATCAGGATCAGCGCGAAGCCCAGGTAGATGAGGCCGAAGTTGAACAGAAGGCGGCCGCGTTCGCTTTCCAACTGGTTGTAAAGCTGGACGGTTTCCTGCGTTTCATCCAGCAGCGACAGGATCGAGCCATCCACCGCCCGCGTGACGTAAAGATAGCGGTCGGCATAGGCGTCCAGGAAGATCAGCGCCCGGAATTCGTTGTTCGGCCAGTCGGGGATCAGGACGGTATTCCCCTCGCGCGCGAGTTGCAGTTGCTCGGCGGTCAGGGGTTCGAAGCCGAAAAGGTAGGATCGTTCGCCCCGGGTGCGCAGGTCGCCGTCGCCATCGACCAGATAGGCCTCTTTCAACCCGCGCTGGATGATCTGCTGGCCCTGGCTGAGGAGCGGGCGCAACTGGTCGTCACGCATGAACACGGTCTGCTGCTTGGCGCGGTTCAGATAGCCGGCAAGCGCGGTGGCGTCGGCGGCCAGATCGTCGCGCTGCACCGCCTCATACGCCTGGGCGGCAGACAGGGAGGAGCCGACGACGGACCGGACGCGGTCGGAAAACCAGCCTTCAAGGCCGATGTTGATCGACAGGACGGCAAAGACCGCGACCAGCACGGTCGGGACCAGCGCGATCAGCATGAACACGCCGGACAGGCGCAAATGCAGCCGCGACCCGGCCGAACGTGAGCGGCGGTCGGCCACCAGCCGCATGACGCGGGCCAGGACCAGGGCGGCCACGACCAGGACATAGACGAGGTCGGACAGAAGGATCAGCCGCAGCGTGGGTGAGGTCGCATCCTGGCTGAACGGGCCCATGGCCAGGAAGGTGGCGACGGCGAGGACGGGGCCGAGGAACACCAGGCCAAGCGTGATGGCCGTTTGCACCCGCCGCTGCCGGCGCAGGCGCGAAAAGCGTGTCCAGATGTCCCTGTTCTGTACGCGATCCAACCGAATCTGCCCGTTCGCCAGGGTTCTTGCCACCCGCGACCACTATATCTTGCGTTGTGGCCGAGTGAAACCCAAAAGACACAGGTGCCGTGGCCCGGTTACATCAACTTGCGGCGACGGGTCACGCGGATGTCCAGATCGGTGATCTTCTTGCGCAGGGTGTTGCGGTTGATGCCCAGAAGGTCGGCGCATTTCGCCTGGTTCCCGGCCGTGGCGTCCAGGGCGATTTCGATCAGCGGCAGCTCCACCTCGCGCAGGATGCGCTGGTAGACGCCGGGGGGCGGAAGCTGGCCGCCGTGCAGGTCGAAATAGCGTTTCAGGTGCCGCGCAACCGAGGCGGAGAGCTTTTCGCCGGTGCCGCCCTCGGCCCTTGGTTCGGGGCCGGGCTGGTTGCCAAGAACCTGCTCGACCTCCAGCCGTGAGATCTCGGCCTCGGACGCGGTAACGAGAAGGCGGCGCAGGGTGTTTTCAAGCTGGCGGACGTTGCCGGGCCAGGAATAGGTGCGCACCAGTTCGGTGGCATCGGCCGAAAGACGCCGGGTCAGGCCAAGGTCACGCTCGCCCCGCGCCAGGAAATGTTCGGCCAGAAGCGGAATGTCGTCCACCCGTTCGCGCAGACTTGGGACATGCAGCGTCACGCCGCCAAGGCGGTAGTACAGGTCCTGGCGGAACTGGCCGGACTCCATCCGGGCGGCAAGGTCGGACTGGCTGGTGGCCATGATCCGGGGCGCATTGTCGCCCAAGAGGTCCAGCATCCGCACGACGCGGGCCTGGGTATCCTCGTCATAGTCGGCGACCTCATCGAACACGATCGAGCCGCCACGGGCCTTGGCCAGCAGGGCCGAGGGACCGTCGACGCCGGCAAGGTCGGCGGCCTGGGCCACGGTGAAGGGCAGCGTCCGGCGGTCGGAAAAGTCGTGGATCGCGCGGGCGATCAGCGACTTTCCGGTGCCGGATTCGCCGGTGATCAGCACGGCAAGGTCGGTGTTCATCACCCGCGCCACCAGTCGGTACAGCGCCTGCATCGCGGGCGTGCGCCCCACCAGCGGCAGATCGTCGCCCGGATCGCGCGGGGCGACAACCACCTTCGGGCCGCGGCGCTTCTGCTCCAGCGCCTTGGAGGAGCGTTTCATCAGGTCCGGCAGGTCGAAGGGTTTCGGCAGGTAGTCGAACGCCTCGGCCTCGGCTGCCTGGATTGCGGTCATGATGGTGTTTTGCGCGCTGATGACGATGACCGGCAGGCCCGGGCGCATCTTCGAGATGCGGGGCAGCGCGTCGAGGCCGTTGCCGTCGGGCATGATCACGTCGCTGATCACCAGGTCGCCCTTCCCTTCCTCGACCCAGCGCATCAGCGTCATGAGAGAGGAGGTCGCATGGACCTTGCAGCCCGCGCGGGTCAGCGCCTGGGTCAGGACCGTGCGGATCGTGCGGTCGTCATCGGCGACAAGGACGGTGCCATCCATTACTTCGCTTCCTTTTTCTTCTCGCGCGGCGCCATGGGCAGCGACACGCGGAACACGGTGCGGCCAGGGGCGGAATCGACGGTGATCCAGCCCTCGTGGTCGGTGATGATCTTCGACACCAGCGCAAGGCCAAGGCCGGTGCCGTTCTCGCGGCCCGAGACGAAGGGCTCGAATATGTTGGCGGCGATGTCCGGGCGGATGCCGGGGCCGTCGTCGATGATCTCGACGTTCAGGGGCAGCGCAGCGGACGCGCCATCCTTGCGGCGCAGGCGCAGGGAGAGGTCGTAGAATGTGTGGAGCCGGATCGTGCCGCCCTGCTTGCAGGCCTCGGCCGCGTTCTTGATAAGGTTCAGGAACACCTGCATCAGCTGGTCGCTGTCAGCGAAGGTCGGCGGCAGCGAGGGGTCGTAATCCTCGGTGATGGTCATGTGGGCGGCGAAGCCCACCAGCGCGGATTTGCGGGCGCGGTCGAGGGCGTCGTGGATGTTCACCGGCTTGCGTTCGGGCGGGCGGAGGTTGCCGAACTGCTCTACCTGTTCCAAGAGCTTCACGATGCGGCGGGTTTCCTCGACGATAAGATCGGTCATCTCCTGGTCTTCGGGCGACAGGTTCATCGACAGAAGCTGGGCCGCGCCCGAGATGCCGGCGAGGGGGTTCTTGATCTCATGCGCCAGCATCTCGGCCATGCCGATGGCAGAGCGGGCGGCGGTCTTGGCCCCCATCGAGCGGCCGAGGCGGTCGGCCAACTCACGCGGGGACAGCATCAGCATCACGATGCCCGGGTTGTCGTGCATCGGCGCGAGGTGGATCGTGCATTGCAAGGGCGCGCGTTCGCCGGTGGTCACGTCCACGTCGTTGATGTTCAGCGCCGACTGGTTGGCGCGGACGCGGGCCAACGCCTCGTCCATCGGGGCGTCGATGGCAAGACGGTCGAACACCGGCTGGTCCTTCAGCGCCTTGGCCGAGGCATTGAGGAAGGTCTCGGCCGCCGGGTTGGCCTCAAGTATGCGGCCCTGCATGTCGATCAGGAGCGTGGGCAACGGGAGCGAGGCCCAGATCACCCCCGGCACGGGGTAAGGCATCCGGTAGGGGGTCATGCTGCAAGCTCCAGCTCGGCGAAGGCCTGTTCGATCAGCTGGATCACTTCGGCCGGGTCGGTGGAGGTCAGGATCGCCTCACGCGCATGGGGCAGGCCCGCTTCGTCCAGATACCAGCCCAGATGCTTGCGGGCCATGCGCAGGCCAAGCTCGCGGCCGTAGAAGGTGAGCATGTCCTCGTAATGGTCCAGGATCATCCGGCCAAGCGCGCCACCCTCGGGGATCGTTGGCGCGGGGGTGCCGTAAAGGTCGTGGGCAACCTGGGCCAGCTTCCAGGGTGCGCCCTGCGCACCGCGACCGATCATCACCCCATCGGCGCCGGACAGACGCAGCGCCTCGCGCGCCGAGGCGGTATCGATGATGTCGCCGTTGGCGATGACGGGGATGCGGACCGCATCCTTCACCGCGCGGATCGCGGCCCAGTTGGCGTGGCCCTTGTAGAACTGGCAGCGGGTGCGGCCGTGGATGGTGATCATCTGGACTCCGGCCTCTTCCGCGCGGCGGGCCAGGTCGGGCGCGTTGTGCAGCGTATTGTCCCAGCCGAGGCGGGTCTTGAGGGTGACGGGAACCTTGACCGCCTTCACCACCGCCTCGATCAGCGTCAGCGCCAGGTCCAGATCGCGCAACAGGGCCGAGCCGCAAAGGCCCGTGGTCACCCGTTTCGACGGGCAGCCCATGTTAATGTCGATGACCCGCGCGCCCTGCCCTTCGACGAACTTCGCGCCTTCGGCCATCCAGTGCGGATCGCGGCCGGCAAGCTGGACGCTGGTCGCCTGCTCGCCGAAGCCAAGTTCGGCGCGGGCGCGGGCTTCGGGCTGGGCGCGGACGACTTCGGCGCTGGCCACCATCTCGCTGACCACGAGGCCCGCGCCGAAGCGGGCGACAAGCCGGCGATACGGCAGGTCGGTGATCCCGGCCAGCGGGGCAAGAAAGACCGGCGGGGTCAGCGTCAGGGGGCCGAGTGCGAGCGTCAAAGCCTTTTCCTTGTGCAGATGATCAAGTGTTACGCCCGGGATTGAAGGGGAACCAAGGCAGCATCGCCGCATAATGACTGAAAAACATGCGATGCACAAATTTTAGGCATGAACCGGGGTGAAGCGCCAGATTGTCATGCAGGCCCGGCTGGACTAGGCAAGGGGCAAAGGGAAGGTGCCATGGAAACAGCCGTCATCATCGTCGCCGCCGGTCGCGGCAGCCGCATGGGCGGCGAGGTGCCGAAACAGTGGCAGATGCTGGCGGGCAGGCCGGTGCTGGCGCACACTTTGGCGGCTTTCCAGGGGATGCGGGTGGTGCTGGTGATCCACCCTGACGACAAGGCGCGGGCGGATTCATTTCGGGTTCGGCGGAGAACTCAACTGGTCATTGGCGGGGCGACGCGGGATGCCTCGGTCCTGGCGGGGCTGCGGGCACTGGAGGGTCAGGGCATCGAGGCGGTGCTGATCCACGATGGCGCGCGCCCCCTGGTCAGCCGGGCGCTGATCGGCCGGCTGGTCGCGGCGCTGGAGGATCACGATGGCGCGGCCCCTGCCCTGCCGGTCACCGATGCGCTGTGGCGCGGCGACGGTGGCAAGGTGTCGGGCACAGTGGACCGCGCGGGGCTGTGGCGGGCGCAGACCCCGCAGGCCTTTCGCTTTGCGCCCATCCTGGCGGCACATCGCGCCCATCCGGGCGGCGCCTTGGACGATGTTCAGGTCGCCCGGGACGCAGGGCTTGACGTGGCGATCGTCGAGGGCGAGGAAACCAATCTGAAGCTGACCTATCCCGGCGATTTCGCCCGGGCCGAGGCGATACTGAAGGGGCGCGACATGGATGTGCGGTTGGGCAATGGCTATGACGTGCATGCCTTTTGCGAAGGCGACCATGTCTGGCTGTGCGGGGTGAAAGTGCCGCATGGCAAGGGCCTCTTGGGCCATTCCGACGCGGATGTGGGAATGCATGCCCTGACCGATGCGATCTATGGCGCGCTGGCCGAGGGTGACATCGGCCGCCACTTTCCGCCCAGCGACCCGCAGTGGAAGGGTGCGGCCAGCCATATCTTTCTGGCCCATGCCATCGCCCTGGCCCGTTCCCGCGGGTATGAGTTGGGCAACTGCGACGTGACCCTGGTCTGCGAGCGCCCGAAGATCGGGCCGCATGCCCTTGATATGCAGGCGGAACTGGCGCGGATCATGGGGGTGGAAGTGGGCCGCGTCTCGGTCAAGGCCACCACCTCGGAACGCTTGGGCTTCACTGGACGGGAAGAGGGTATCGCGGCGCTGGCCACCGCCCTTCTGGTGAAAGCATGAGCCGCTTGATCGCAACCTTCCTGGGCGCGGGCTATCTGCGCCCCGCGTCGGGCACCTGGGCAAGTGCGATTACCGTGGTGCTGGCGGTCGCGGCCTATCAGGCGGGCTGGGCGCTGGCGATCCCGGTGGGTTGCGTGGTGGCGGTGGTGCTGGGGTTCTGGGCCGTGCCACAGTACCTGAGCGAGCGGCCGGGCGAGGACCCGTCGGAAGTGGTGATCGACGAGGTGGCGGGTCAGTTGCTGGCGCTGTCTTTCACGGTGATCCCGCTGTGGCGCCACGGGGTCGAGGATCTGGCGCTGGCGGCCTGGCCGGGCTGGGTGGCGCCGTTCCTGCTTTTCCGCCTTTTCGATATCTGGAAGCCCTGGCTGGTGGGTCGGGCGGACCGGATGGGCAACACGGCCGGTGTGATGCTGGACGACCTTTGGGCCGGCCTTTTTGCCGGGATCATCTCGGTCGGGCTGGCGGAGGTTTGGCATGGGGTGCTGGAGCCATGGCTGGGCTGACGGTCAAGGATATCCTGGCGCGGGCGCGCTATTGGGGGCTGCGGATCGCCACGGCGGAAAGCTGCACCGGCGGGATGGTGGCGGCGGCGCTGACCGATGTGGCAGGGTCCTCGGACGTGTTCGAGCGCGGCTTTGTCACCTATTCCAACGCGGCGAAGATCGAGCTTCTGGGCGTGTCCGAGGCAACGCTGGCCACGCACGGCGCGGTCTCCGAGGCCGTTGCGCGCGAGATGGCCGAGGGGGCGCTGCAGCACTCGGCGGCGGGGCTGACGGTGTCGATCACCGGGATCGCCGGGCCGGGCGGGTCCGAGTTCAAGCCAGAGGGGCGGGTCTGCTTCGGCCTGGCGCAGAAGGGCCACCCGACGCGGGTCGAGACGGTGGAATTCGGGCCGCTTGGCCGGGCCAAGGTCCGCGCCGCCGCGACCGAGCATGCCTTGGGTCTGCTGGCCGCGGCGCTGGAGTAAGGCGCCAGATCCTTTCGAAAGGATTTGCAGATTCCTTCGAAGGAATTTGGCCCCTGCCCGTTACGGATGCAGCGCGAAGAACTTCAGGATCTCGGCATTCGCGTCGATTTCCTGCGTCATGTCCATGTCAGCCCGGGGTTCCCGCCCGCCCGGCCAATTGTGCCCGCCGCCCTCGACCGTCATCAGGCGCAGCACCACTTGCCCGCCCTTGGCATAGTCGGTGACCGTTACCGAAGTCGCGTCATCGCGGCGGTCGATCTTGCGCGCGCTTTCCGTCAGGCCCGCGCCCCAGGGGGCAAGGAAGGCCTGGACGACTGAGTCCACCGAGGCAAAGTCGGTGCGTGTCAGGCTGGTGTCCCCCTGCCCGCCCGCATAGGGCACCATCGTGTCGGCGGTGCCGTGGATGATCAGCGCCGGAACCGGCGCCTTCACGCGCACAGTGCGGGTGTCCATCGTCCCGGCAACGCCCGCCACCGCCCGCACCATTCCGGGGTTTCGGGCCGCGAAGGTCTCGGCCATCATCGACCCATTGGACATGCCGGCCACATAGACGCTGTCGCCGAGGTCGAACCGGCCCTGCGCGTCGGCGATGACGTCGGCAATGAATCCGACGTCATCCACCCCGCTGCGCGCGGCCCCGGCACAGCAGTAGCCGGCGTTCCAGGACAGAAGCCGCCGCCCAGTCCCTGCCGGATAGGCCACGGCATAGCCCTTGCGCAGCGCCGCGCGGGTCAGGCCGGTGACCCGTTCGGTCCGGTCGGGGTTTCCGCCGCCGCCATGCAGCATGACGATCAAGGGCGCGCCCTTTGCGCGGGCGGGAAGCTCGATTTCATAGAGGCGGTCGCCAAGGCGCACTGTCTCGGCGGCCAGCGGCGGGGCGAAGAGGAGGGCAATCAGCAGGGCAATCTTGCGCATGGGAAATCTCCGGTTGGTCGTGCAGGTGTCACGCCGCCGTGAGGGGTTTCCGTCGCGTCAAATCGGGCCGGGTCCGTAAAGCTCTGCCGCCCGGCGTTCGAAGGCGCGGACGACGCGCAGCATGGCGTCGTTGAACACCACGCCGATGATCCCCTGCAGGATTGCGTTGCGAAATTCGAAATCGACGTGGAAATCCACCTCGCAGCCCCCCGGAATGTCGCGGAACGCCCAGTTCGAGCGCATGTGCCGGAAAGGCCCGTCGAGGTATTCGGTGTCGATCTTCTGCGCCGCCGGCCACAGCGTCACCCGGCTGCCGAAGCGTTCGCGAAAGACCTTGAAGCTGATCACCAGATCCGCCTCCATCACCTCTCCGCCGCCGTCGATCGGGCGGCGCGAGCGGATGCGGGCGGCCGAGTTCCAGGGCAGGAACTTCGGGTAGGATGCCACGTCGGCCACCAGATCGTACATCTGCTGGGCGGTATAGGGCAGGCGTTTGGTTTCGGAATGGGTGGGCATCGGCGTCTCTCTTGACCCGACATGTGGCCCGAGCGCCGTCCAAGATCAAGCGGGTGTCATGTCACGGCCTAGGCAACTGTGGCTTTGGGCGCTAGGAAGGGGCGACGCAACTGGATGACCGCAATGCCCGACCGCCCCTATGTCATCGACCAGATGATCAGCGCCAAAGCCATCGCTGCCCGGGTCGAGGCCCTGGCGCGCGAGATCACGGCGCATTTTCAGGGGACCGACAAGCTGGTGGTCGTGGGCCTGCTGCGCGGCTCCTTCGTGTTCATCGCCGATCTGGTGCGCGAGATCGAACTGCCGGTGGAGGTGGATTTCCTGGAAGCCTCCAGCTACGGCGATGCGATGCATTCCAGCCGCGAAGTGCGCATCCTGAAGGACCTGCGCGGCGAGATCGCGGGGCGGGATGTGCTGGTGGTCGAGGATATCATCGATACCGGGTTCACGTTGTCCCACGTCCTGCACCTTCTGAAGGCGCGCGGCCCGGCCCGGCTGAAAACCTGTGCGCTTCTGGACAAGCCCACGCGCCGCGAGGTGCCGGTCAAGGCCGACTGGACCGGGTTCGATATCCCCGACGAATTCGTCGTGGGCTATGGCATCGACTTCGCCCAGCGAAACCGCAACCTGCCCTTCATCGGCAAGGTGCGCTTCGTGGAGGGGGCGTGAACCCGATCTGGCTGCTGCGCGCCAAGCGATGGGCGCAGAACCCGCCCTCGGCCAAGCGGGTGTTGCTGGTCTTTGGTGTGATTGCGCTGTGCCTGGTGATCGCGGGCTATGAATGGCTGTTCGGCTGGCCCGACTGGCTGACGGTCAATCGCCTGAAACCGTGATTGGACAGTCCCGCCCCCCGCGGTAGGGTGGCGCGGGTCGCAACCGACGGAGGGAACGGAATGCGGGTTCTGCGCTGGCTGGTGCTGTTGGCGGTGATTGCCGGAGTGGGCGTCTGGTTCCTGGCCCGACCGAAGCCTCTGTCTGCGGCCGATGTCGCCGGGCTGGAGGGCGACGCCGCCCGGGGCGAGGCGGTGTTCTGGGCTGCGGGCTGCGCCTCGTGCCACATGGGGGCCGAGGCGAAGGGTGAGGCGCAGCTGGTGTTGGCGGGCGGGCAGCGCTTTGCCTCTGACTTTGGCACCTTCATCGCGCCGAACATCAGCCAGGACCCGACACATGGCATCGGCGGCTGGAGCCTGCTTGACCTGGCCAACGCCCTGACCCGCGGGGTCAGCCCGGAGGGCGAGCATTACTATCCCGCCCTGCCCTATGCATCCTATGCGAAGATGCGGCTGCAGGATGTGGCGGACCTGCATGTGTTTCTGCAGACCCTGCCCGCCGATGCCACGCCGAACCAGCCGCATGAGCTGGCCTTCCCCTTCTCGCGCCGCGAGGCCGTGGGGGTGTGGAAGATCCTGTATCTGAACGATGACTGGGCCTTGGCGGGGAACGTGACCCCCACGGTCGACCGCGGCCGCTATATCGCCGAGGCGCTGGCCCATTGCGGCGAGTGTCATACGCCGCGCACGGCCCTTGGCGGCATGGACACCGCACGCTGGCTGGCCGGCGCGCCCGATCCTTCGGGCCAGGGGCGGGTGCCGAACATCACGCCAGCGGCCCTGGGATGGAGTGCCGGCGACATCGTGCAGTACCTGACCACCGGCTTCACGCCCGAGTTCGACAGTGTCGGCGGGCATATGGCCCATGTGGTCGAGAACATGGCACGGCTGCCGGACAACGACCGGCAGGCAGTGGCGGAATATCTGCTGGCGGTGCCGGATGTGCCGTGACGCGTTAACCGGGCTTTAACCGGCGAGCCCCAGGCTGGCGCAATGAACCGCGCCCTGCCCCAGCATCGAACCTCCGACCCGGACGCCTGGATCGACCTCGTCTTCTCGGCCAAGGCGGCCCAGGGCGGCGTGGTACGTCGGGCCATCGGCTGGGTTGCGACCGAGGTTGGACACGACCGCTTCATCGCCGAAGTGCGCCGGCGCGGGTTTCACCTGCTGATGACAGAAAACCAGTACATCGTGGTCTGCAACACAGGCCCCGTGCGGATGATCTTCTGATTTTCGCAGAAAATCAGTGGACGAGTTTACTGCGAAAACTCGGGCGTTCAGCCCCGCCCGGCCTGCCGCGCGTCCCGCATACGGGCAAAATCGTCGCCAGCGTGATAGCTGGAACGCGTCAGCGGCGTGGCCGAAACCATCAGGAAGCCCTTGCCCCAGGCGGCGGTTTCATAGGCCTTGAACTCTCCGGGCGTCACGAAGCGGGCCACGGCATGGTGCTTCGGGGTCGGTTGCAGGTACTGGCCGATGGTCAGGAAATCGACATCCGCGCTGCGCATGTCGTCCATCACCTGCAAGACGGCCTGCCGCTCCTCTCCCAGCCCCACCATGATGCCGGATTTGGTGAACATCATCGGGTCAAGTTCCTTCACCCGCTGCAAGAGGCGCAGGGAGTGGAAGTAGCGCGCACCGGGGCGGACCTCGTGATAGAGGCCGGGAACGGTTTCAAGGTTGTGATTGAACACATCGGGCCGCGCTTCGACCACCTTCTCCAGCGCGCTGGGGGGGCATTTCAGGAAGTCGGGCGTCAGCACCTCGATCGTGGTACCGGGCGAGCGGTGGCGGATCGCGCGGATCGTCTGGGCGAAATGTTCCGCCCCGCCGTCATCAAGGTCGTCGCGGTCGACGCTGGTGACAACGACATGGGCCAGACCCAGTTCGGCGACGGCATGGGCGACGCGGCCTGGCTCGAAGGCGTCAAGGGTCTGCGGCTTGCCGGTGGCCACGTTGCAGAAGGTGCAGCCACGGGTGCAGATCTCGCCCATGATCATCATGGTGGCGTGGCCCTGGCTCCAGCATTCGCCGACGTTCGGGCAGCCGGCTTCCTCGCACACCGTGACCAGTTTCTTTTCGCGCAGGATGTCGCGGGTCTTTTTGTAGCCCTCGGACGTGGGGGCCTTGACGCGGATCCAGGCCGGCTTTTTCGGCTGCGCATTATCCGGGCGATGCGCCTTTTCGGGGTGACGTTCTTCCGGAAGCTTCAGATCGCGCACGGCTGTTCCCCCTGACGGCTGGACCTGCCCTCCAGATAAGCCGGTTTGCGGCGCATGGCAACGCGTAGCGGGGTTGCATTTGACGCGGATCAAGGTGCGCATCCTGGCCCCATGGCACCGGAGCGCCAGATGACGGGAGCGATGATGACCGGCCTTGAACTGACCTTTGCCATCCTGGCCCTGCTGCTGACGCCGGGACCGACGAACTCGCTGATGCTGCTGGCGGGGGCCGAGCGCGGAATGGCGGGTGCCATGCGCCTGATCCCGGCAGAACTTGCGGGCTATCTGGTCACGGTGCTGCCCCTGGCCCTTTTGGGCGCGGCGGTGCTGGCCGAGTTGCCGGCGCTGCGGATTGCGGTGACCCTTGCGGCGGCGGGATGGGTCGCGGTGCTGGCGGTGCGGCTTTGGCGGGTGCCTGCGGCGGGGGCGGCACATCCGGCCGTGGGCCCGCGCGCGTTGTTTGTGACGACGGCGCTGAACCCCAAGGCGCTGATCTTCGGGCTGGTCCTGTTGCCTGCGCCCGACCGGCTGGGCTGGAACCTTGCGCTTTTCGTGGTGCTGGTTGGTCTGGTGGCGCTGCTCTGGGCCGGGCTGGGCGCGGCCCTTGGCGGGCGGGGCCAGCCGCGCGCGCTGATGCTGCTGCGGCGGCTGGCCTCGGTCTTTCTGGGGGCAATGTCGCTGGTCCTGATGGTGCGCGGGGTCGGCGCCTAGCCGATCAGGGGGCCTGCGCGGCCATAGGTTTCGTCATAGTGCCGGCGCAGCCGCATCAACGCGATGCGCAGCACGATCTTGCCCGAGCGCGCCGCCCAGCCCATCCGCTTTTCCGCGACCTCCAGCCCTTCCAGAAAGCAGCAGCAGCGCAGGACCACGTCGCCCAGACCGGGGCCAAGGTCGCGCAGCGCCGCCGCGACGCGTCCCCGGGCGGCAGACGGCCCCTCGGCCAGGCCCGAATCCGCCTGAAACCCGCCCCGGTCCCCGCCGGTCAGGAACCGGTCCCAGTTCTGCGCGACGCGAGGGCCCATCTGCGCCAGTTCGAAATCCTCGCGCAGGCGTTCGGCGGCCTGGACCAGTTCGGCCTCAAGAAACGGCTTGCCCTCTCTGTCGCGGCGGCGGCCCAAGAGGCTGACCGGGCTTTCCGCCATGTTATAGCGCAGGCGGCGCGGACCGGCGTCGTCCATCACCTCGCGCTCGCCCCAGACGCGGTGCTGGTCGGCGAAGGTTCCCGCCGCCTCGTTCAGGCCCTGGCGGCGGTGGTCCTCTTCATCGATCATCCGCTTCAGCGCGGCACGGCCCGCTGCGGTGATCTCGTAGGTCGAAACGCGCCCCGCTTTCCGGCAGGCGATCCAGTCGCGCAGGATGAAGGCCTGGGCCACCGGACGATCCAGCACGGCCGTGCGCAAGGAACGCCCGTCAGGGAATTCACGCAGCACCGCCGCCTTTTCCATTTCCGGCGCGATGGCCAGCACCGCGCCCGGTTCGGCCAGCCGGCGCAGGACGCGGCGACCCTCGCGGGTCAGAAGCTGGGGATCGCAAAGCTCGGCCGGTGCGCGGCCTGGGGCCTGGCGGAGATGGGCAGTCATGGGCGGGTCATCCTTTCGATCTGGGTGATCGGCCGAACGCGGAACAAGTCGGGACACGGCGGCCAAAGCCTCGTCCATCAGCGGGTCGTCGCGCCGGTTTTCGTACCGGCGAACCTGGCGCAGGATGGTCGAGGCATGCAGCCCCTCGCGTCGTGCAAGCGCCCTGAACGATGTCCCTTCCTCGACGTGGTCCAGGTAATGGCGCACGGCAGCAGGAAGCCAGTCTGGCAGGCTGGCAGCAATGAGTTCAGGCAAGGCAGTCGTCCCGTTTTGGTCCACTTTCGGGCTGCGATACGTCCAGCCTTGGTCTTTCGCAACCTTGGGTGGAATTGGTTACCTGTTCGTTAACCTCTCGGCCAACCCCGAGAATTGACGGGAATTCCTAAACTTCTTGGTAACCTCCGTGCGGTGCTTGGTGGCTTTGCGCAACGCAGGGTTGACCCATTGCAGAATGCACGCATCCAAGAATGGAGTGTGCCCAATGTCTGATTTCCGCGTGATGCTGTCCAACCTGCGCCGCCCCCGCCTTTTGATGCATGCGGCCCGCTTCGGGCTGGGCGATTACCGGCGCGAGCGGGACTTGCGGCGGCTGGTGCAGAGCGCGACCTCGCCCGAGGTCACGCTCCCACAGCTGATCGCGGTCGAGGAGCGGCTGGAGGCCACGCGGGTGGCGGGCGACGCGAGCTATTCGGTCGCGCGCCACATCGACGTGCTGATCGCACTTCTGGCCGAGGCGCAGCTGTTGCGCCGCAGCGGGATGGCTTAAGCCGGACCCGGCGCCCTCAGATGAAGGCGTCGGGCATTTCCGCCTTGCGGTTGGCGACGAAGGCTTCCAGCGCCTCACGCGTGCCCTCGTCCAGGGCCGGGGGCTGGTAGTCAGCGAGTTGTTTCTTCACCTTCTCGGACGCAAGCGCCTGGGTGTCGCGGCTGCCTTCCTCGGCCCAGGTCTCGAAGGGCTTGTAGTCGAAGAGGTCCGAGCGCCAGAAGGCCGACTTGAAGTTGGCCTGGGTGTGGCTGCAGCCCAGGTAATGGCCGCCCGGACCGACTTCGCGGATCGCGTCCATCGCCTGGCCGTTGGTGTCCATCATGATGCCCTGCGCCAGATGGTGCAGCGTGCCCAGTTGGTCGGCGTCCATCACGAACTTCTCGTAGGACGAGACAAGCCCGCCCTCCAGCCAGCCGCAGGCGTGCAGCATGAAGTTCACGCCCGCCAGAAGCGCCATGTTCAGGCTGTTCGCGGTCTCATATGCGGCCTGTGCATCGGGCAGCTTGGACCCGCAGAACGACCCGCCCGAGCGGTAGGGCAGCCCCATCCGCCGCGCGAGTTGCCCCGCGCCATAGGTGATATGCGCGGCTTCCGGCGTCCCGAAGGTCGGCGCGCCCGAGTTCATGTCGATCGAGGTCACGAAGGCGCCAAAGATCACCGGCGCACCGGGGCGGATCAGCTGGCTGTAGGCGACGCCGGCCAGAACCTCGGCCAGGACCTGGGTCAGCGTGCCGGCCACCGTCACCGGCGCCATCGCGCCGCCGACGATGAAGGGACTGATGATCGCGGCCTGGTTCGCCTTGGCGTAAACCTCCAGCGCGCCCATCATGATGCCGTCGAAAGTCAGCGGCGAGTTGATGTTGATAAGCGAGGTCATCACCGTGTTCTGGTCGACGAAGTCATCGCCGAACAGGATCTTCGACATCGCCACCGAATCGGCCGCCCGGCTGGGTTCGGTGACCGAGCCCATGTAGGGCTTGTCCGACAGGGTCATGTGCGCGAGCAGCATGTCGAGGTGGCGCTTGTTCACCGGAATGTCGGTCGGCTCGCACACCGTGCCGCCGGAATGGTGCAGCCACTTCGACATGTAGCCCAGCTTCACGAAGTTCTGGAAATCCTCCAGCGTGGCATAGCGGCGGCCGCCTTCGGCATCGCGGACGAAGGGCGGTCCGTAGACCGGGGCCAAGACGAGGTTGCGTCCGCCAACCTCGACGTTGCGCTCGGGGTTGCGGGCGTGCTGGGTGAAGGACGACGGCGCGGTGGCGCAAAGCTTGCGCGCAAGACCACGCGGGATGTGGACGCGTTCGCCCTTCACATCCGCGCCCGCCGCGCGCCACAGGTCCAGGGCGGCTGGGTTCTCGACGAAGTTGACGCCGATCTCTTCCAGGACCGTCTCGGCGTTCCATTCGATGATCTGAAGCGCCTCTTCGTTCAGGATCTCGAAGTTCGGAATGTTGCGCTGGATGAAGCGCGCGGTCTCGAAGCTGACCGCGGTGCGCTCTGCCCGGCGGCTGGCGCCCCCTCCGCTGCGCGACCGGCGCCCTGCAACTTCGTTCATGTCAGCCTCCGAATACCGTTTGCCCGTCTTATGCCGCCAATCGCCGCCGGATCGCGCCCTGAAACCGGCCATTGGCTTCCAAAACCGACACTGGATTTGGCGGTAAGCGACACGGCGTCAGGAAAGTAGCGCGATGGGGCAATCCTCGGCCCCCGGATAGCCTGCGGTCGGGACCCAAGCGCAGCGCAACCCGGCGCTTGCGGCGTCGGCTTCCAGCGCCACGCGGTCGGGAAAGACATAGCGGGCGGGCGAGGCGCGGTAGGCCAGGAAATGCTCGGCCTGGTCGGGGTCCATGTCCTGCTTGCGGGCGAATTCGGCCAGATCCCCAAGGGGTGCGGTGGCGGACAGGATGTCAGCGACCGCGACCTCGTGGCCAGGCGCCACCGCCAGGGCCGAGGCGATGCGCCAGCGCAGCACGTTCAGGCTGGCGATGCGGCCCTCGCGGGCGGCTTGCAAGACGGCGTCAAGCGTCTCGGACGGGCCAGGGCGCAGGAAGCAGCGGATGGCCGCGCGACCGCCGGGCGCAAGGATGCGGCGCACTTCGCCCAGGATCGCGCGCAGCGTGGTGCGGTCGGGCACGGCGTTCAGGGCACCGTCGCCGATCACCTGCCGCGCCGCCCCCGACGGCAGGGGCAGCTTGCGCCAGTCCGCGACCTGGGCGCGGCGGCAGGCGGTATCGCCGGGCCAGATGGCGGCGATCATGCCGGGCGCGGCGTCGAACGCCTCGACCCGCTTACCCAAATCCGCATAGGCAGGCGTCACCCCCAACAGGACGGTAAGCCCCGGGCAGCCGTCCAGAAGCCCCGCGATCTGCCTGGCCAGCGCCGGCCCTGGCACCTGCGGCGGCCCCATCCGCGCCATGCGCTGGCCGATGCGGGCCCAGTGGTCTTGAGTTTCCATGGCCCGGACCCTAGCCTGCCGCCGAAGGGGCCGTCCATATGCTGCTGGCGATCATCACCCATCCGCGCGATCGCCGGCTGCGCAGCTGGCTGGACGGATGGGTTCCCGTCAGTTCGCCGCGCTATCAACTGGACGCCATGCTGATCGAGGGTCGCCGCACCGGCCTGCGCTGGTTCTTCACCGATCCCGGCAAACGGTTCCGCCCCGCAGATGCCGCGATCCTGCATGTCGACCAGTCGGTCGTGGGCCAGCCCTATCTGGACCTGGCCGCGCGCTATCCGGTGGCGGTGAACGGCCGCGCCCGCGACATCCGCAAGCGGCAGGTCAGCCGGAACCTGGTCCAGCGCGACTCGGGCTGGACCGGGCCGGTCCTCGTGAAAAGCGACCTGAACTGCGGTGGACGGCCAGAGTACCTGGTCGCGCAGCGCGGTGGTGCCGCCCTGCCCCCGCCGCCGCCCGAATACCACCTTTACGACCGGATCGACCTGGTCCCGGCCGCCGTCTGGGACGACCCTGGCCGTGTCGTCGAACGGTATCTGCCCGAGCGCCGCGACGGCATGAACGTCCTGCGGATCTGGAGCTTCATGGGCGATTATGAGCGGTGCAGTTGGTACACTTCGCCCGAGACCATCGTGAAAGGCCGCAACATCGTGAGTTTCGGCAGCGCCGAGGTGCCCGAGGTTCTGCGCCAGGAACGCCAGCGCCTGGGCATCGACTATGGCAAGTTCGACTTCGCCATCGGGCCCGAGGGGCCGGTCCTTTACGACGCGAACAAGACGCCCGGCTATCTCTCTGCCCGCCCCGACCTGATGCGCGAGGCCGGGGGAAAGATGGCCCGCGCGCTGATGCGGATGGTGGACGGCCGGGCTTGACCCCCTTGCATCGCGGCATGGCTTTGGCTACGCGGGCGCATGACCCAGGCACATGATCGTCTTCTCATCATCGACTTCGGTTCCCAGGTGACGCAGCTAATCGCGCGCCGCCTGCGTGAGTTGAACGTCTATTGCGAAATCCACCCCTACAACCGCGTGGACAACGCCTTTCTGACGGCCTTTGCGCCGAAGGCGGTGATCTTCTCGGGCGGGCCGGCCAGCGTCTACTGGGAAAACGCGCCGATGCCGCCGAAGGGCGTCTTTGACCTGGGCGTGCCGATCCTGGGGATCTGCTACGGCCAGCAGGTGATGATGCATTGCCTGGGCGGTCATGTCGAAGGCGGTCACGGCACCGCCGAATTCGGGCGCGCCTTCGTCACGCCGACCGACTTGACCCACCCGATCCTTGCCGGCTGGTTCCCGCCCGAGGACGGCCCGCAGGCGCGTGAGCAGGTGTGGATGAGCCACGGCGACCACGTGTCGAAACTGGCGCCGGGGTTCCAGGTCCTTGGCACCTCGCCCAATGCGCCGTTTGCCATCGCGGCGGACCCCAAGCGCCACTTCTACGCCGTCCAGTTCCATCCCGAGGTGCACCACACCCCGAAGGGCGGCCAGTTGTACGAGAACTTCGTCAAGCTGGCCGGGTTCAAGGGCGACTGGACGATGGGCGCCTACCGCGAAGAGGCGATCCGCAAGATCCGCGAGCAGGTCGGCGACGCCAAGGTGATCTGCGGGCTGTCTGGCGGGGTGGATTCGTCCGTTGCCGCCGTCCTGATCCATGAGGCGATCGGCGACCAGCTGACGTGCGTCTTCGTTGATCATGGGCTGTTGCGTCTGGGCGAGGCCGAGCAGGTCGTGACCATGTTCCGCGACCATTACAACATGCCGCTGATCCATGCCGATGAAAGCGCCCTCTTCCTTGGCGCGCTGGAGGGCGTCAGCGACCCTGAGGTCAAGCGCAAGACCATCGGCCGGCTGTTCATCGACGTGTTCCAGAAACACGCGACTGCGGTCGGGGGCGCGAAGTTCCTTGCGCAAGGCACGCTTTACCCGGACGTGATTGAATCGGTCAGTTTCTCGGGCGGGCCTTCGGTCACGATCAAGTCGCACCACAATGTCGGCGGCCTGCCGGAAAAGATGGGCCTGAAGCTCGTCGAACCTCTGCGCGAATTGTTCAAGGACGAGGTCCGCGCTTTGGGCCGTGAGCTTGGCCTGCCACCCAGCTTCATCGGCCGCCACCCCTTCCCCGGTCCCGGCCTTGCGATCCGCTGCCCGGGCGAGATCACGAAGGAAAAGCTGGATATCCTGCGCCGGGCGGATGCGGTCTACATTGACCAGATTCGCAAGCACGGGCTTTATGACGAGATCTGGCAGGCCTTCGCCGCGATCCTGCCGATGAAGACGGTGGGCGTGATGGGCGACGGGCGGACCTACGATTACGCCCTGGCGCTGCGCGCGGTGACCAGTGTCGATGGCATGACCGCCGACTACTACCCCTTCACGCACGAGTTCCTGGGCGAAACCGCCACCCGGATCATCAACGAGGTCAAGGGCGTGAACCGTGTGTTCTACGACTGCACCTCGAAACCGCCGGGCACGATCGAGCTGGAATGATCCGCGTCACCGGCTCCCTGACCTGTGCCACGGCCGCCGACGCGGACCTGGTGCGGCAGCACCTGCCGGAACATATCCGGCTTAGCCGTGCGGAACCCGGCTGTCTGACCTTCCGTGTCGAACCGACCGACGATCCGCTGGTCTGGCGGCTGGACGAAACCTTCGCCGACCGCGCAGCGTTTGAGGCGCACCAGACCCGGGCGCGCGCATCGGACTGGTTCCGGGTCACGGCCCATCTTCTGCGGGATTTCAACGTGGTTGACGAGCCGGACTACCCGGCGGCCTAGCCTCACTCGACCGGACAGAAACAAGAAGGCCGCCCCATCGGGCGGCCTTCCTTCCTGTGCCTGGCCGGTCCTAGAACCGGATACCGGCGCGCAGGCCCAGTGAATTGAAGCTGGCGTCGATGTCGACGTCCTGCCCGTTGTCGTAGAAGTCATAGTTCCGACGCAGGATTTCGGCACCCAGGAAGAAACGGTCGTTGACCTTGTAGTCAGCCCCAACGCCAAGGATCAGCCCGGTCGAATCCGTCGTGGTCTCGTTCGACAGGAAGCTGGCGCGCGACAGGCCGATCGTGCCGTAAAGCAGCACGTTGTTCAGCGCATAGCCGGCGCGGGCCTTCACATCCAGGAAGCGGTTGTACTCATAATCATCCTTGTACGAGGTTTCGCCGTCCTCGGACACCTCATAGACCCCGCCCCGGCCGGCCGCGACTTCCGCGCCATAGACCAGGGTGCCGGATTCCCACAGATGACCGGCGAAGATGCCGAAGGCCGGGCCTTCAAGATCATAGCTGGAGGAGCCACCTTCATAGTCCTGCCCGCCCTTATGCGTGGCGCCCATGACCCCGCCGTAATAGCCGGCCCAGCCTGCGTCCTGTGCCGCGACCGATCCCGCCGCCATGGTCAGAACGGTGGCGCAGAGCATTGCTTTCCGCATCATGGTAGATCCTTTCAAAAATTCCGTTTCCAAGATGTATGACTAGCAGCCTGTCACAAAAAGGAAAATGCCGGGCCGATGTTCCACTGCGCCCTGTGCCCTTGCGGTCACATTTCCCCTGGACGTGCTGGACATTCGCACCCCACCCCGGCAAGCCTTGCCGGATGAGCGCACCCCATCGCCCCCTTGCCGCTGCCCTGTGGATGACCGGCTCGATCGCGGCCTTCACCTCGATGGCCATCGCCACCCGGCAGATCAACGGCGCGCATGACACGTTCGAGATCCTGGCCTATCGGTCCGTCATCGGCTGGGTTCTGGTTATGGTCCTCGCGCTGGCCTTGGGCCAGACCGGGCGCATCAGCACGGACCGGGTGGGCAGCCACCTGGTGCGCAATGTCTTTCACTTCACCGGCCAGTCCTTGTGGTTCTGGGCGATCACCCTGATCCCGCTGGCCCAGGTCTTCGCGCTGGAGTTCACCTCGCCGATCTGGGTGATCCTGCTCTCGCCGCTTTTCCTGGGCGAGCGGCTGACCCGGCGCAAGATGCTGGCGGCCGCCCTGGGTTTTGCCGGGATCATCATCGTGGCCCGTCCCGATTTCACCGCGCTGGAGCCGGGCGTCCTGGCGGCGGCCGGTGCGGCGGTGTTCTTTGCGGCGACCAACCTGATGACCAAGGCGCTGACCAGGGGGGAGCCGATCGTGTCGATCCTGTTCTGGCTGACGCTGATGCAAGCCTGTTTCGGCACGGCCGCCATGCTGGCCGACGGCAATGTCACCCTGCCGACCGCGGCCACCCTGCCCTGGCTGGCCCTGATCGGCGTGGCCGGGATCACGGCGCATCTGTGCCTGACGACCGCCCTGTCACTGGCGCCAGCCAGCACCGTCGTTCCGGTCGATTTCGCCCGCCTGCCGATCATCGCCGCCGTTGGTGCCGTCTTCTACGCCGAGCCGGTGGAACCCAGCCTTTTCCTCGGCGCTGCCCTTATCTTCCTGGGGATCTGGCTGAACCTGCGACAACGCGGCGCAGCGGCCACAGGTTGAGTCCGTCACGAATCTGTGACGCCGCGTCATTGATTGACCCATTGAAGGCAGGGGCCTAGCGTTTTCGTCAGGGGAAATCCTTTGACAGGGACGAGGAACATGAAACGCATTCTTACCACCGCAGCGGCGCTTGCCGCAGCGGCATCCGGCGCAAATGCCGGGGCGCTAGATCGGTCGGGCCAATCCATCGCCTCGATCTTCGAACTGGGGAACTATGCCGAACTCAGCTTCGGCTCGATCAGCCCGTCGGTCGAGGGCACCTCGGCGGCCGGACTGGGCAGCCGACCCTCGGGCGACATGGCGGGTGACTACCTGCAACTGGGCCTGGCCATGAAGATGGACCTGAACGACAACCTCGCCCTGGGCCTGATCTATGACCAGCCGTTCGGAGCGAACGTCGATTATCCGGCCGGAACGGGCTATTATGCGCAAGGCACCGTGGCCGAGTTGAACACCCATGCCCTGACGGTGCTGGCCAAATACCGGCTGCCGTCGAACATCAGCCTGATCGGCGGCCTGCGCTATCAGACCTTCGCGGCCGAGGCCAACATTCCCTTCGTCGCGGGCTATTCGGTCATCGGCGACCGCGACGGCGCGGTGGGCTATGTGGTGGGCGTCGCCTATGAAAAGCCCGAGATCGCCCTGCGCGTCGCGCTGACCTACAACTCGTCGGTGAAGCACTCGCTGGACACGTCCGAGGTTTCCGTCATCCCCGGCCCCGACTCCGTCACCGACATCGAGACGCCGCAGTCGGTCAACCTGGAATTCCAGTCCGGCATCGCCAAGGACACGCTGATCTTCGGCTCGATACGCTGGGTGGACTGGTCCGAGTTCGTCATCGATCCGGCCCGCTATCCGCCGCCGCAGGCGCTGGTCTCGTACAGCGGGGACTACACGACCTACACCCTGGGCCTTGGCCGCCGGTTCAACGAGAACTGGTCCGGCGCCGTCTCGATCGGCTACGAAAAAGGCCTGGGCGGGTTCTCGTCCAACCTTGGGCCATCGGATGGCCAGCGTTCGATCGGTGTGTCGGCGATCTACACCGTGGACAACATCAAGATCACCGGCGGCATCCGCTATGTCGACATCGGTAACGCGCAGCCGACGCTGGACCAGACCAACCCATCGGCCAGCTTCACCGACAACTCGGGCATCGCTGTGGGCCTGAAGATCGGCTACACCTTCTGAACCGCCAGCACGGCATGAAACCCCGCCCCACCCGGGCGGGGTTTTTCCATTGTGAAGCCTTTCGCCCGGCGATAACACGGGCCGCGATGAGGGGTGACGCGATGATCTACAGCTCTGGTTCCGACTACCTGAACGCCCGCGCCAAGCGGGTCATGCTGTTTGGCATGTCTGGCTTGGGCAAGACCTACCTCTCGACCCTCTTGCGCGACCATGGCGACTGGTTCCACTACTCGGTCGATTACCGGATCGGCACGCGCTACATGGGGGAATACATCGCCGACAACTTCAAGCGCGAGGCGATGAAGGTTCCGCTTCTGCGTGAGCTTCTGATGACCGACAGCGTCTATATTGCGTCGAACATCACCTTCGACAACCTCGCGCCCCTGTCCACCTACCTTGGCAAACCCGGCGATCCAGCCAAGGGCGGCGTGCCTTTTGCCGAATACATGAAGCGTCAGGAACAGCACCGCGCCGCCGAAGTGGCAGCGACCCTGGACACCGCCCGCTTCATGGAGCGGGCGAAGGAAATCTACGGCTACCCTAACTTCGTCTGCGACACCTCCGGTTCCATCTGCGAGGTGGTCGAGGCCGAGGACCCTACCGATCCGGTGATGAAGCAGCTGTCCGAAACCCTGCTTCTGGTCTGGATCAAGGGCTCGGACGCCCATACGGCCGAACTCGTCCGCCGCTTCGACCGCGCCCCGAAACCGATGTATTACCAGCCGCATTTCCTTCATGCGGCGTGGGAGGAATACCGCGCAACCCATTCCGTGACCGAAGAAAACTGCGATCCAGATCACTTCGTCCGCTGGACCTATGCCCGCGCCCTGGCCCACCGCCAGCCGCGTTATGCCGCCATGGCGCGCTGGGGCGTGACCGTGACGGCCGAAGAAGTGGCCGAGGTCCGGTCAACGGCCGACTTCGACGCGCTTATGGCCCGGGCCATCGACCGGACCTGATCTTGCAACCCTGACACGCCTTGCCTAGCTTTCCTTTCCCACCCAAGGACTGACCAGATGCCAATCACGCTTCCCGAAACCCTGCCCGCCTATGACGTGCTGCGGTCCGAGGGCGTCATGGTCATGTCGCCCACCCGCGCCGCGCATCAGGACATCCGGCCCCTGCGGATCGGTCTGCTTAACCTGATGCCGAAGAAGATCCAGACCGAGAACCAGTTCGCCCGCCTGATCGGGGCCACGCCGCTGCAGATCGACCTGCATCTGATCCGCATGTCCGAGCATACGACCAAGAACACCGCGGCCGAGCATATGGCGACCTTCTACCGCCCCTTCCAGGCGGTGAAGGATGAGAAATTCGACGGCCTGATCATCACCGGCGCGCCGATCGAGCATCTGCCGTTCGAAGAGGTCACCTACTGGGACGAGCTGTGTGAGGTCATGGACTGGACCCAGACCAACGTTCAATCCACCTTCGGCGTCTGCTGGGGCGGGATGGCGATGATCAACCATTTCCACGGCGTGAAGAAGCACATGCTGCAGGCCAAGGCGTTCGGCTGCTTCCGCCACCAGAACCTTGCGCCGACCTCGCCCTATCTGCGTGGGTTCTCGGATGATTTCGTCATCCCCGTCTCCCGCTGGACCGAGATGAAACAGGCCGAGATCGACGCTGCACCGGGCCTGAAAACCCTTCTCGGAAGCGACGAGGTCGGCCCCTGCCTGGTCGAGGATGCCGGTCACCGCGCGCTCTATATCTTCAACCACTTCGAATATGACAGCGACACGCTGAAGCAGGAATATGACCGGGACATCGCCAACGGCACGCCGATCAATGTGCCCATGAACTACTACCCCGATGACAACCCCGCGATGCCGCCCCTGAACCGGTGGAGAAGTCACGCCCACCTGCTATATGGCAACTGGATCAACGAGATCTATCAATCCACGCCATATGACATTGAAGAGATTGGCCACTAGCCTCGTCATTGCTGCCCTGGGGCTTGCCGGTGTCACCCACTGGCGCGCGTCTGCGCGTGAGGCCGCGGCCGAGGCCGCCTTTCCGCCCACCGGGCAGTTCGTCACGGTCGCAGGCCGCCGTCTGCATTACGAGATGGCGGGCAGCGGCCCCGACCTGGTGTTGATCCATGGCGCGTCAGGCTCGTTGCGCGACCTTACCTTTTCGTTGCGGGACCGTCTGACCGACCGCTTTCGCGTGATCGCAGTGGACCGCCCCGGCCTTGGCCACTCGGACCCGCTGGAGGAGACCAGCCTTCTGGCTCAGGCGCGGCACATCAAGGCGGGCCTCGCGCAGCTTGGGGTGACGGAACCGGTCGTCCTGGGTCAAAGCTACGGCGGCGCGGTGGCCCTTGCCTGGGCACTGGAGGGCGGGCCCCGGGCACTGGTCCTGGTCGGCAGCCCCTCGATGCCCTGGCCCGGCAAGCTGGACCCCTGGTACCGCCTGACCGACACCTGGCCCGGTCGCCACCTGGCGATCCCGCTGGCCGCGGCCTTCGTGCCGCAGTCCTACGTCTCGGCCGCCACCGCCGCGGTCTTTGCCCCCGGCCCCGTGCCCGCGGGCTATGAAGACCACCTTGGCGCGGCTTTGACCCTGCGGCGTGAGACGCTGGTCGCAAACACCAGCCAGATCAACAGCCTGCGGCCCGAACTTGTGACGATGGAACCGCGCTATCCCGCGCTTGCGCTGCCGGTCGAGCTGATCCACGGCACCGCCGATACCATCGTGCCGCTGCATATCCATTCGCAGCCCCTGGCGCAGCTTTTGCCGAACGTGACCCTGACCACGATCCCCGGGGCCGGGCACATGCCGCACCACAGCCACGCGGATCTGGTCCTGCAAGCGATCGACCGCGCCGCATTGCGCTAAGGCTTTCAATCGCCATACTGGCCGCGATGTAAGGAGGATTCAGATGACTCTGCCATTCGACGGCGCGATCAGCCGCTATTTCCGCGAAGGCGCGCCGAAAGAGGTGCGCAAGGCGATCGAGAACGCCGGCAAGGACGAGATCATGACTGCCTCTTACCCCTACCGGGAGGAAATGAAGGGCAAGGACTACAGCGCCCAGATGGAAGCCCTGCAGATCGAGCTTGCAAAGATGCAGTCGGGGCTGAAAGCCACAGGCAAGCGGCTGGTGGTGGTGTTCGAAGGCCGCGATGCCGCCGGCAAGGGCGGCACGATCAAGGCGGTGACCGAAAACCTCAACCCACGCCAGGCCTATGTCGTGGCCCTGTCAAAGCCGTCCGAGCGGGAGAGCCAGCAATGGTACTTCCAACGCTACGTCGACTGGTTCCCGGCAAAGGGCGAGGTCGCCCTCTATGACCGCAGCTGGTACAACCGCGCGATGATCGAGCATGTCTTCGGCTTCTGCACGCCGGAGCAGCGGGCGAAGTTCTTCCGGCAGCTCCCCGAATTCGAGCAGATGATCGTCGATGAGGGGATCATCTTCCTGAAGATCTGGCTGGAGGTCGGGCGGGCCGAGCAGCTGAAACGCTTTCTCGACCGTGAGGGGGACCTCTTGAAGCAATGGAAGCTCTCCCAGATCGATGTGGACGGGCTGGCAAAGTGGGACGACTACTGCGCGGCGATCGATGAGACGATGGAGCGGACCCACTTCAAGCACGCACCCTGGACGGTGATCCTGTCCGACGACAAGAAACGCGCGCGGATCGCGGCGATTCAGACGATCCTCGGGGCGGTCGATTATGCGGGGAAGGATGCGGGCGCGATCGGGAAGATCGACGACAGGATCTGCGGCGGGCCGAAGCTGCGGGCAAAATGAAGCGGGGATACCACCACGGCAACCTCCGGCAGGCGCTGGTCGAGGCGGCGCTGGCGTTGATCGCCGAGAAGGGGCCGCAAGGCTTCACCTTGTCCGAGGCCGCGAAGGCGGCGGATGTGACGCCGGCGGCGGTCTACCGGCACTTTGCCGGGCGGGATGACCTTTTGGCCGAGGTGGCGCGCCAGGGGTTCGACATTTTCGCCGCCCTGCTGGAATATGCCTACGATGAGGGGCGGCCGTCCGCGCTGGCGGCCTTTGAGGCGACGGGGCGGGCTTATCTCGCCTTCGCCCGGAAGTATCCGGGCCACTACCAGGCGATGTTTGAAAGCGGGCTGCAGCCGGGGAAGCACCCTGATCTGGCCCAGGTCTCGGCCAAGGCAAGGGCGACGATGGACCGGGCGGCGGAGGGGCTGGTCAAAGGGCTGCCCGAGGGGCGGCGGCCGCCGGCCTCCATGGTGTCGGCCCATGTCTGGGCAGTCAGTCACGGTGTGGTGGAGTTGTTCCTGCGGGGGAACGGGGGGCCGCAGCCCTGGCCGGCGGAGGATCTGTTGGAGACCGGGATCGGGATCTATCTGCGCGGGCTGGGGCTGATCTCGCCGGATCGGTGAGGTGAAGTGTCCACGGTGGACAGAATCCGAAAACCCTGCCTTTTCATAGATTTGCCCGCGGGCATTCAGGAAGTGTTAAGGTCGTTGCAAGGCCGAGCATCGAGTTTTCGCAGAAAACTCGTGCACTGATTTTCTGCGAAAATCAGAAAGGCTAGCGGAACAGGACCAGGGCCGAGGGGCTCCACGCGACGCGGACCTTGGTGCCGACGTCGAGAACCGGTCGGCCGGGCACGTTGCGCATCGACAGGCGCACTTCCACATCGGTCCCGCCAAGATAGACGTCGTAATAGGTCATGTCGCCGAAGTAGATCACCTCGTCGATCACGCCATCCGTCTCGCGTTCGGTCGGCTTCTGGTCGTCGTAAAGCAGCGTCAGGGTTTCCGGGCGCAGGCCGACAACGGGCGTCTCACCGGTCTTGGCCGGGGCTTGCGAGATGTCCAGCGCCACGCGGCCCAGGCCCTTGGCGTCGACCTCGACCTTGTCGCCGGCCTCACTGAGGATCTCGGCCGGGATGAAGTTCATCGTGCCGATGAAATCCGCGACCTTGCGGGTCGCGGGGCGGCGATACAGCGTCTCGGGGTCGGCAAGTTGGGCAATCTCGCCTTCAAACATTACAGCGATCCGGTCGGACATGACCAGCGCCTCTTCCTGATCATGGGTGACCAGGATGAAGGTGATCCCGACCTGGCGCTGCAGCTTGATCAGTTCGACCTGCATATGCTCGCGCATCTTCTTGTCGAGCGCGGACAGGGGTTCGTCGAGGAGCAGCACCTTGGGCTTCAGGATCAGCGCCCGGGCCAGCGCCACGCGCTGCCGCTGGCCGCCCGACAGGGCGTGCGCCGCACGGTTGCCATAGCCCTTGAGGCCGACCATCTCCAGCGCCTCGGCCACGGCCTTGGCCTTTTCTTCCTTGGACCGCGGGTCCTTGCGCAGGCCGAAGCCCACGTTCTCGGCCACCGACATATGCGGGAAGATGGCGTAGGACTGGAACACCATGTTCGTCGGGCGCACGTTCGCCGGCATCCCGGCCGCATCCTTGCCGTCGATCATCACCACGCCCGAGGAGATGTCCTCGAACCCCGCGATGGTGCGCAGGAGCGTGGTCTTGCCGCAGCCCGAGGGGCCAAGGAGCGAGAAGAACTCGCCCGCCTTGATCGTGCCGTTGATCCCGCGCAGGGCGTGATAGTCGCCGTAGTATTTGTGGACGTCCTTGAACTCGATCATCGTCGGACGGTCATCGGAAAAGGTCACAGGAAGCCTCCGGAATCTTTGCCACCCGCCTTGGCGATGCCGCGGCGGCGCATGTACTCGGCAAAGCCGAGCAGGATGATCGAGAAAAGAACCAGCACGGTCCCGAGTGCCAGCATCGAGGGCACCTTGGCGGGAAAGCGGAACTGGCCAAAGATGTATACGGACAGGATCGGCTGGCCCGAGCCAAGGAAGTTCGCGATGATGAATTCGTCGAACGAGATGGTGAAGCAGATCAGGAAGCTGGCCATGATGCCGGGCATCACCAGGGGCAGGATGATCAGCCGGAAGGTGGACCAGGGGGTTTCGCCAAGGTCAAGGGCGGCCTCTTCCAGCGACTTGTCCAGCGACTGGAAGGCCGAGGTCAGGATCGCCACCGCGAAGGGGGTACAGATCAGCACCTGGCCGAGGATGACGGTGAACAGCGACAGCGGGATCTGGATCGACAGCAGCACGACCAGAAGCGCCATGGCCACGATCATCTCGGGCAGGACCAGCGGCAGCATGATCAGGCCCATGACCGGAACCTTGCCGGGGAAGCGGTAGCGCACGCTGGCGCGGGCGGCGAAGATGCCAAGGACGGTCGAGAGTGTGGCCACCGACAGCGCGATGATCAGGCTGTTCCAGGCCGCGTTGCGCAGGTTCTGGTCGGCCGCCATCTCGCCGAACCATTGCAGGGTGAAGCCTTGCAGCGGGAAGGCGACGACGCGGCTGTCGTTGAAGGCGAAGATCGGCAGAAGGATGATCGGGCCGTACAGGAACAAGAGGTAGAACAGCGTGTAGCTGCGCAGGAGCGGGGCCTTCTTCATTTCTGCCCCCCGATGAAGCGCCGGTTCAGAAGGACGAAGATCAGGCTGACCACCCCGACCATCAGCATCGAGGCCACCGCGAAGGCCGAGCCCTGGGCGAAGTTGCGCAGTTTGAGAAGTTGCGTCTCGATCAGGTTGGCGATCATCGGCTCCTTGCCGTCGCCGACAAGCTCGGGCGTGACATAGTCGCCCACGGTCGGGATGAACACGATCAGCGTCGCGGCAATCACGCCCGGCATCGACAGCGGCAGGGTGACGCGCAGGAAGGTGACCCAGCGGCTTTCGCCCAGGTCCTGCCCGGCCTCAAGGAGTGAGCGGTCGACCTTTTCCAGGCTGACGAAGATCGGCAGCACCGCGAAGGGCGCATAGGCATGGGCCAGCACGATGATGATCGACAGGATGGAATAGCTGGCGACGTTTAGCGGCGGCAGGCCGATCGAGGCCAGCGTCGAATCAAGCACACCGCCGTAGCCCAGGATCACGAACCACAGGCTTACGCGGATGATGTAGCTAGTCCAGAACGGGATGGTGATCAGGAAAAGCCACAGGCTTTTGCGTTCCGGCTTGACGTGGAAGCTGACAAAATAGGCCACGGGATAGGCCAGAAGCACGGTGATCGCCGTCACGGTCAGCGCGACCAGCAGCGATTTCAGCATGATGTAGCCGTAGACCGGCTTTGACCACAGCTCGGCATAGTTTTCGCCGGTGAGGGGCAGCCCCACGGTGCCGCGCCCGCCGGTCAGGACCGAGTAGAGCAGCACCGTCGCCAGCGGCACGGCCAGCAGCAGGATGACATAGATCGCAGTCGGGCTGATCAGCTTCAGGCCAGCCCTGGCCTCTGAACTTGGCGTTTGCGCCATCATGCCCCCTGTCGTGACTGCGCTGCGGCAGCCTTGCCATTTGATCAAATTAGACCGAACGCCCGGCTTTAAGCAAGAGGGCCATCACTGCGGCGCGAAATCAACCCCAGAGGCAGCTATCCGGCGACGCGTTCGATGGCAATCGCCCGTTTTTTCAGCTCGTCATAGAGTGTGGGCACGACGCGGAGCGATCCGACGGCCACGCGGAGGGCATCGCTGATGCGATCCTCGGACGGGTCGGTGGAGGCGACGCGCCAGACCATGCGGCGGGCGACGCCGTCGTCATAGACGATCTCGGTGGCGCCCTGGCGGTTCTTGCGCCAGCCAAGGAAATCGGCGCCCCCGTGGGGGGCGTGGAAGGATTGCAGGCCCATTTTCGGACTCTCGCTATATGACTGCTCTGGCGCGACTTTCCGTCAGGTCAGCGGCAACGGTCAATCCGGTCCACGAATAACAAGCGCGTGAGCGAGTCCCATCTGCAACAGGTGGGGTTTTCAGACCGACAGGTCGGCCGGCGGGCGGGCGAGGAGTTCGGCCAGGCGGCGCATGGCGGTTTCGAAATCGGGGCGCGGCAGGTTGGCTGCGATGGCGATGCGGATCGCGTTCGGGGCGCGGGCATGGACCAGGGCATATTCGTCGGCCGAGCGCACCAGCACGCCCTTCGCCTCGGCCGCGCGCAGGAAGGCCGAGGCGCGCCAGCCGATGGGCAGGCGCAGCCAGACAAAGGGCACGCCGGGCTGCCAGGCAAGGTCATAGGCGCCCAGCTGGTTGACCAGGATCTGCTGGCGAATGGCGAATTCGCCTTGCACGGCGGCGCGGATCCGGGCTGCCTCGCCCGAGCGGAACAGGTGCAGCATCAGGTCCGCCACCGGGCGCGACAGGGCAAAGAAGCCGTGCTGCGCGGTCAGCCGGCCCGCCTCGCCCATGCCGGACGGGCAGATGACATAGCCAAAGCGCAGCGCGGCCGAGATGGTCTTGGACACGCTGCCGACCAGCCAGACCCGTTCCGGCGCCAGCGCGCGCAAACTGGGGATGTCGCTTTCGGCGACGGAATAGCAGTCATCCTCCAGCACTTGCAGGTCGTAGCGGCGGGCGATTTCGGCAATCTCTTGCCGGCGCTTCACCGGCATCCGGCCGGTGGTGGGGTTCTGCGCCTCGGTCGTCAGACACAGGACCTGGGCACCGTGACGGCGGCAGGCGGCCTCCAGTGCTGCGGGGACGATGCCCTGCTCGTCGATCTCGACCGGGACCACTTCGGCGCGGGCGGCGCGGGCGGCGTAGCGAAAGCCGGGATAGGCCAGGTCCTCGATCAGCACCACGGGCCGCTCGCCACGCAGGCAGCAATCATAGATCAGGCTGATCGCATTCTGCCCACCATGGGTCAGCGCCACGTCATCCGGCACGATCGGCCCCAGGATGCGGTCGCCCATCCAGGACACGATCTCGGCCCGCAGCGCGGCCTCGCCCTGCTGGCTGGTGTAGTCAAGCCAACCCTGCCCCGTCGACTGGGCCATGTCCAGAAGAGCGGCGCGGAAGGCTTCGGCCTGGCCGACCTCGGGCACCAGCGGTGGGCGCAGGTCCACAAGGCCGGTCGATCCGCCGGTCACCCGCTCGGTATACAATGCCTGGGTTGGTCCAAGCCGCGGCGATTGTGCCGCAACAAATGTGCCCCGCCCGACAGTCGCGGCCAAAAGCCCCTCTTGCGTGGCCAGTTGATAGGCGCGGGCCACGGTTCCGGGGGTCAAATGCAGCCGCCAGGCCAGATCTCGCACCGTCGGAAGCTGGGAATTTGCCGGCAGTTCGCCACTTCGGATCGCCTCACGCAAGGCGCGGCTCAGGCCTAGATACTTCGGTCCAGGGAATTGAGTCAGATCAGGCGCCCAACTTGTGTCAGTCACAATAATCCTCTGGCGACTCATTGCGGGTAATTGCTACATTGTCCCTATAGCCAAACGGCCATTGTATCAACACAAATCTACCCAGGAGGCCACCATGCCCCAAGCCCGGATCGAACGCATTGCCCTGACCACCCGCCCGGCCCTGCTGACCCGCATTGGCCGTGCCCTGACCGAAGCCATGGCCCGCCGCCGTGATCGCCAGTCGCTGGCCCGGCTGGACCAGCACCTGTTGCGCGACATCGGCCTTGCCCAGGAAGACGCCGCCACCGAGGCGGCAAAGCGCTTCTGGCAGGCCTGACCGGCCCCGCCTATCGTTCTTACCCCTGACTGGGCCGGATCATTCCGGCCCGTTTTTTTGACCGGCGACCAGCGCCTCCATCTCGGCCAGGACGGCATCGACGGGCTCTTGCGACAAAAGCGGCGCCAGGGTGCGGACCACCGGGAGCGGCTGATCCCACCAGCGCAGAGCCTGCAGGCGCGCGGTCACAGCATCGGCAAAGCGCGGGCGGATCAGCGTGGCCGGATTGCCGCCCCAGATCTCGTAAGGACCGACCGAGCGGGTGACGGTGGCATTGGCCCCGATCACCGCGCCATCGCCGATGGTGACACCGGACAGGATCGTGACCCCCTCGGCAATCCAGACATCATTGCCGATGACCACATCGCCGCGGGTCTGCGGATGGCCCTTGATGCCGGGGGGCAGCAATTCTTCCTTGAAGATATGGCCGAAGGGATAGGTCGTGGCCCAATCCACCCGATGATTGCCGCCCAGGAACACGGTCAGGCCGCGCGCGATCGAGCAGAAGGCACCGATGCTTAGCCTCGCCCCCTCGCGCCAGTGGCGGACGGCCATATGCTCGATCCCATAGGAGAAGCGGCCGACCGTGACCCAGGACCGGCCGGTCTGATAGCGCCACGGCTTGGTCGGGTCGCGCACCAGGGTGGCGGGCGCTTCCGGTCCGGTATCGCTCATGCCCTGCCCCATGTTGTGCTGTGCCCGTCGGCCGGGATCAGACTGCATCTTGCCGGGCGGTGCAACCCGGCCCCGGAATGGAAAAGGCCCGCCAGGGGCGGGCCTTCCGAAGGGTGCGCCGAAGCACACTCAGCGATAGCGATCAGCGCTTGGAGAACTGGAACGAGCGGCGGGCCTTCGGCTTGCCGTACTTCTTCCGTTCGACGACGCGGCTGTCGCGGGTCAGGAAACCTGCCGCCTTCAGCGCCGGGCGCAGGGTGGGTTCATACAGTTGCAGGGCCTTGGAGATGCCATGCTTCACCGCACCAGCCTGGCCCGAGAGGCCACCACCGGCGACGGTCGCGTAGACGTCGAACTGACCTTCCACGTTGGCCACGGTGAAGGGCTGCTTCAGGATCATCTGCAGCACGGGACGGGCGAAGTAGACCGCCATTTCCTTGCCATTGACCACGACCTTGCCCGAACCGGGCTTGACCCAGACGCGGGCGACCGCGTCCTTGCGCTTGCCGGTGGCATAGGAACGGCCCAGCTTGTCACGGACTGCAACGCGGGGCGCAGCCTCGACGGCAGCGGGGGCCGAACCGACGGCCGATTTCAGGTCATCGAGAGATTTGATATCGGCCATGATCACGCGCTCCGGGTGTTCTTCGGGTTCAGGACCTTGACGTCCAGAACGGTCGGCTGCTGTGCTTCATGCGGATGGGCGGCCCCGGCATAGACGCGCAGGTTGGTCATCTGCTGACGGCCCAGGCGGTTGCGGGTGATCATACGCTCGACGGCCTTGACCACCACACGCTCGGGGTGGTTGCCTTCCAGCACCTGCCGCGCGGTGCGCTGCTTGATGCCGCCCGGGTGGCCGGTGTGCCAGTAGTAGACCTTGTCGTCACGCTTCTTGCCGGTCATCTGGATCTTGTCGGCGTTGATGACGATGACGTTGTCACCCATGTCCATGTGGGGGGTGAAGGTCGGCTTGTTCTTGCCGCGCAGGATGTTGGCGACGATCGTGGCGAGGCGGCCCAGAACGACGCCTTCGGCGTCGATCAGGATCCACTTCTTCTCGATGTCCGCCGGAGTAGCGGTGAAGGTTTTCATCGTGGTTCCCAGCGAAGAGGGAGGCAGAAGCGCCCCCGGAATCTCGGATGCCGGCTTATCGCCGAAGCCCCATGCAGCGTCAAGCGCCCAGGTCGATATTTAATCACTCAAAATCAATGTCTTGCTAGAACGGTATCATAATACCCCACGCAAAGCCCTTTCATCTTTGCCCAAATATCCCCGCCGCAGGCCCTTTGCCATCCGATACTGGCGCTAGCGCAACTTCGGGGGGCGCGAGGGGTCCATCCCCGGGGCGGCGGGGGCCAGGTCCTGCACATCCGGCACCGGCAGGTCAAAGCGCAGCGCCACGCGGGCCATGGCCACGGCCGCAGGATCGCCGCCGCGCAGGAAGGCGACGTCCAGTTCCCCCGCCTCGATGCCCGAGAAGACCAGCGCCTCGTTCATCGCGCGGGCCAGCGCGTCCTCGGCGCCGTCGGCGGCGTCGATCACCGCAAGAATATGTCCCCGGCGGCCGCCCTCGTAGACCACCCCGGCCAGCAGCGCCGCCGCGGCCAGCCCACCGGCCCGCGCCAGCTTGGCATCCAGCGCGGCGATCACCGCCTCGGGCACGGCGGGGGGCAGGAACTCCTGCGGCCGTGCCTCAAGCTCTTCGGGCGACTCCTCCAGCGTCTCGGCCAGCCAGTCCATCGCCTCGGGCGGCAGAAGCATCGAGGACGGTGCCACCCCCAGGTTCACCCCCATCCCGATCCCCTGCCCGCGCAGAAGGCCCGCGATCACCCGACCGGGCAGCGCCGCATAAGGCGCGATCCCGCCGGTAAAGCTGGCCAGCCGTTCCTCGCGGTCGAAGACCAGGACGACGGGGCCATCCTCAAGTTCGAACACCTTGGGCTCCAGGCTTTGCCCTACCGCCTCGCGCTCCAGAAGCAGCACCATCTCGCCATCGGCCAGCCGCTCGAAGAAGCGCAGGCGCAGGGCCTCGTTCTCGGGGTCGGCCGAGACAGCGGCATGGGCCGCGTCGAGAAAGGTCACCAGGTCAGCCATCCATCACCTCCCGCACCCGGTTGCGCAGCGCCGGGAGAAGCTCGGCCTCGAACCAGGGATTGCGTTTCAGCCACCCGGTATTCCGCCAGGACGGATGCGGCAAGGGAAAGACGCCACCTGCGGCGGGTCCGCGCCAATCCGCCACGGCCGCACCGACATCGCGCAGCCCCAGGTGCCAGCGGATCGCGGCACCGCCGACCAGAAGCGTCAGCGGCACGGCACCCAGCCGCGCCAGCACCCGCGCCCGCCAGGTCGCGGCACAGAGCGGCGGCGGCGGCAGATCCGCTCCCTTGGCATCATAGCCGGGAAAGCAGAAGGCCATGGGCACGATGGCGACCCGGCCAAGATCGTAGAACTCGGCCTCGCTCAGCCCCGTCCAGTCGCGCAGTCGCGCGCCCGAGCGGTCGGTGAAGGGCCGGCCGCTCTCATGCACCCGTGCCCCGGGCGCCTGCCCCGCGATCAGAAGCCGGGCGCCGGGGCGGAACCAGGCGACCGGGCGCGGCTCATGCGCGGTCGCAGTCGCGGCAAAGCGCGTGGCGCACAGCCGGCAGGCGCGGATATCGGCGTCCAGTCCCATGCCTGAACCCTGCGCCGGTGGGCTGCCGGATGCAACCGCTGGGCCCGGCCCGCCTGCGCCACACCGCCGGCATCCCATGCGCCACCGAAAGCCGCCCGGAGCCGGCAGCGCCGGCCGAGGGGCTTGATGCGCCGCAGGCCGGCACCCCCAGACATCGCATTCGAACCCATGCCGCGCGGCCTGGGCGATCACCCGCCTCCCGTCCGCCCTGCCGCGTCCACCCATCCGCCCCCCCCGATCCGCGACCGGCTTACGACAGCCCCGGCAGCGCCGGCCGAGGGGCTCGATGCCCCGCAGGCCGGCACCCCCGTCCCATTGCGGGCCATCGCGGACCATTGCGGCTGCCGAAAAAACCGCGTCAAATGCCAGGGCTTGCCCCTGTCCCCGGTTGCCCTTGATGTACCGCGTCTCTTCTTTCCTGCCGCGCTTTGCCCAGGCCCTGCTTGCCGGCGCGGCGCTGGCGACGGTCTGGGTGAACCTGGCGCCCGCCTCCTATTATGATGCGGTGGAGTGGCGGCTTCTCGACCTGGACCTGCCGGGCTGGGTCTCGCCGATCCCGGTCAGCCTGACGCCGCTGTCGCTGGTGGCCGAGGGCCTGATGGCGCTGTTCCTGTTCTTCGTCGGCAAGGAGTTGTGGGAGGCGCTGGTGCTGGAGCGCGGTGCGCTGCGCGGCGGCAAGGCGCTGCTGCCGCTGGGCCTGACGCTAGGCGGGATGCTGGGTGCGGCGATGGTCTGGGTGCTGGTGGGCAGCCTGATCGAGACCGCCGAGGAGGCGGGGTTTGCCACCGGCTGGCAGGTGCCGCTGGGGTCGGACGTGGTCATCAGCTTTCTGGTCGGACGGCGGGTTTTCGGGGCCGGCCATCCGGCGCTTCACCTGCTGTTGCTGCTGGCGATCGGCACCGATCTTTTTGCGCTGATCCTTCTGGGCCTGACCCTGCCGCCGGCGGGCCTGCGCCCGGCCTGGCTGCTGATGCCGCTGGCCGCATCCTGGCTGGCCTGGCGCTTCTATGGCCGCGCCCTGCCCGCAGACGCAGCCGAGCGCGACCGGACCGCAGCACGCCGGCTGTGGCCCTATGTGCTTGCCGGGGCGGCCTCATGGGTCGGCGTCACGGCCGCAGGGCTGCCCGGCGCGCTGGGGCTGTTGCCAGTGGTCCCGGCGATTGCGCATGCCGACCGCAGCTTCGGCCTTTTTGCCGAGGCGGAAGAGCTGTTGCACGATCCGCTGAACCGGCTGGCCCATGCGCTGGCCTGGCCGCTGGTCGGGGTGCTGTTCCTGTTCGGGGTGACGCGGGGCGGGGTGGACCTGTCGGCCTTTGCACCGACGACCGTGACCACGCTGGCCGCGCTTTGGCTGGGCCGGCCGCTGGGAATGCTGGTGATCGGGCTGGGTCTGGCGGCGGTGCTGGGCCTGCGGTTGCCACCGGGCATCAGCTTGCGCGACATCCTGACGGTGATCCTGATTCTGGCGCTTGGCTTCACGGTCCCGGTCCTAAGCCTGGAAACCGCCCTGCCCGGTGGCGCGATGCAAGAGGCCGCCCGGCTGGGCCTGGCCGCCAGCCTGCTGGTGGCACCGCTTGCGCTGCTGTTTGCCCGGCGGCGGACCTGATCCGGCGTCAGAGGTCGCGGGGATCGCCGGCACCTGGCCCTTTTAACGCCACAAACCAGATGTTAACGGTAGGCGCGTAATCATTGGGGTCAGGGACGGCCACGGGCTGTCGACACAGGGGCGACGATGATCGAATTCCAGCAGGTCTCGAAATCGTACTGGACGGGGACGCAGCGCAAGGTGATCCTTGACCGCGCCTCGTTCCGGGTCGACCTGGGCCAGTCGATGGGCATCCTGGCGCCGAACGGGGCGGGCAAGACCACGATCATCAACATGATGGCGGGCCTGGAAAAGCCTGACGAAGGCACGATCCGCAAGACCTCGCGCGTGTCGTTCCCGCTGGGGTTCATGGGCGGGGTCAACAACAAGCACACCGCCAAGGAAAACTGCCGCTACATCGCGCGGCTTTACGGGCTGGACCCGGATTATGTCGAAAGCTTCTGCCGTTGGGTCTGCGGCCTGGGCGAATATTTCGACATGCCGCTGTCCACCTATTCCTCTGGCATGCGGTCGCGCTTTTCCTTCGCGCTCCTGCTGTCGATCGAGTTCGACATTTACCTGATCGACGAAGGCATGCCCGCCACCAGCGACGTCGAATTCAACCGCAAGGCCGGCAATCTGCTGAAAGAGCGGTTGCTGAAAGCCACGGTGGTCATCGTCTCGCATTCGCCGCAGACCCTGCAGCGGTTCTGCAATTCGGCCGCGGTCCTGCGCAATGGACAGCTTTATCATTTCGACACGCTCGAGGAAGCGAAGCGCCTGTATGACTACACCGCCTAAAGCCACCCGCTTCCACATCCGCCCGCCCGAGCGTCCCACCCCCCCGCCGGCCGAGGGTGCGGGGATGTTCGACACCCAGGATGACGGCTTTGCCGGCATGGACTTTCGCCGGCCGGATGCGCCAGCGCCCTCCGCGACGGCGGCAGCCGCCCCGGCCCCGCCCGAACCGCCCCGCGCAGCAGCCAGCGTGCTGAAGGTGCCGCGCGCCTCCGCTGCAGATCCCGGAGTCGAGGCAGACCTTTCCGCCATCGCGGCCGAAGGGCTGACCGGCCGCCAACTGCGCAGGGCGCGGATGATCGCCCAGCAGCACGGCCTTTCCGTCACGTCGGACCTGGACGCCGTGCGCCAGTTGCGCCTTGCCGGCATCGACCCGTTCACGCGCGGCTCGCTTCTGAACATGGTCACGTCGCGGCTGACCGGCGGCGCGGCGGCCCCTGCCCCCACGCCGGAGGCCGACCCCGCCGGCAACGGCGGGGCCCCGCCTCCGGGACGCGAACTTGCGCGCCTGCCCGGCGACGTGGTGCAACTGCCGCAGAAGGCGCGGCCGCTGGCGCTACCCTCGACCGAACAGCGCGCCGATGTGACCCAGGCTGGGGAAATCCTGCGCATGCAGCAGGACATCGCCCGCCGCCGCCGCCGCCGCCTGGCGCTGCTGGCCACGCGGTTGATCGCCTTTGTCCTGCTGCCGACGATGCTGGCGGGCTGGTACTTCTACCAGATGGCGACCCCGATGTTCGCCACACGCACCGAATTCGTCATCCAGCAGGCCGCCCCCGCAGCGGGTGCGGGGCAGCTGGGCGGCCTTTTCTCAGGGACCGCCATGGCGACCTCGCAGGATTCGATCGCGGTGCAGGGCTATCTGCAATCGCGTGAGGCCATGCTGCGCCTGGAAGAGGATGTGGGCTTCCGCGCCCATTTCCAAAGCGAGATGATCGACCCCCTGCAACGGCTGGAACCGGACGCCAGCCTGGAAGCCGCCTACAAGGTCTACCGCAATTTCGTGAAGATCTCGTATGACCCGACCGAAGGTCTGATCCGCATGGAGGTGATCGCCGCCGACCCCGCGGTCGCCGCGCAATGGGCCAACCAGTTGATCGCCTATGCCGAGGAACAGGTCGACCACCTGACCCAACGCCTGCGCGCCGACCAGATGAAGGATGCGCAGACCGGCTATGACGATGCGCAGGTCGCCCTTGCCACCTCGCAGCGCGAGCTGATCGAATTGCAGGAACGGTTCAAGGTCATCTCCTCGGAGACCGAAGTCGGGCTGCTGACCGGCCAGATTTCGACGCTTGAGGCGCAACTGACGCAAGAACGGCTGTCGCTGGCACAGATGCAGGCAAACGAAAACCCGAACCAGGCCCGGATGGAGCCGGTCCTTCGCCGGATCGCCACCCTGGAATCCGAGATCGCCAGCATCCGCGCCAAGATGACTGGCAGCTCGGCCGGAAGCTCCAGCCTGGCGCAGGTGCAGGGCGAGTTGCTGGTGGCCCAGGCCGACCTGCAGACCCGCCAGATGATCCTGGCCCAGGCCCTGCAGTCGATGGAGACCTCGCGCGTCGAGGCCAACCGCCAGGTGCGCTATCTGTCGCTTTCGGTGCGCCCGATTCCGCCAGACGCCCCCACCTATCCGCGCGCTTTCGAAAACACGGCTGTCACGCTGTTGATCATGCTGGGGATTTACCTCATGGTCTCGATGACCGCCGCGATCCTGCGGGAACAGGTCTCTGCCTGAGGGTGCGATGAAGGATGTGACGATCGGCGCGCTGCGCGTCGGCAACGACCGGCCGCTTCTGGTGATTGCCGGCCCCTGCCAGCTGGAAAGCCTGGACCACGCCCAGATGATCGCGGGCGAGATGGCGCAGGCTTGCGCGGCGGCCGGGGCGCAGTTCGTGTTCAAGGCCAGCTACGACAAGGCCAACCGCACCTCGCTCTCGGGCCAGCGGGGCCTGGGGATCGAGGCCGGGCTGAAAGTGCTGGAGGCGGTGCGCGCGATGGGGATGCCGGTCCTGACCGATGTCCACGACGCCGGTCAGGCGCGCGAAGCGGCGGCGGTGGTGGACGTGATCCAGATCCCGGCCTTCCTGTGCCGGCAGACCGACCTTCTGCTCGCTGCCGGGGAAACCGGGGCGGTGGTCAACATCAAGAAGGGGCAGTTCCTCGCGCCCTGGGACATGGCCAATGTGGCCGCCAAGGTCGAAAGCACGGGCAACAGCCGCATCCTGCTGACCGAGCGCGGGGTCAGCTTCGGCTACAACACGCTGGTGGCCGACATGCGCGCGCTGCCGGTCATGGCGCGGACCGGCTGGCCGGTGATCATGGATGCCACCCATTCGGTGCAGCAGCCCGGTGGGCAAGGCAACGCCTCGGGCGGCCAGCGCGAATTCGCGCCGGTCATGGCACGGGCGGCGGTCAGTCTGGGCATCGCGGGGGTGTTCATCGAAACGCACGAGGACCCCAACCGCGCGCCGTCGGACGGGCCGAACATGATCCCCTTGGCGCAGATGCCGGCGCTGGTGGAAAGCCTGATGCAGTTCGACCGTCTGGCCAAGGCCGATCCGCTGCGGGTCTGACCGGCGGGTGCGCCCGGGTGCCGGAAATCGTCACGATTTCCGGACCGATTTCCAGGTCGGAAATCGGTGCCCGGCGTCAGATGGCCTGCCCGGCGGCCCAGCCCGAGGACCAGGCCCATTGAAAGTTGTAGCCGCCCAGCCAGCCGGTGACATCCACCACCTCGCCGACGAAATACAGCCCCGGCACATCCCGCGCCGCCATCGTGCGTCCGTCCAGCGCCCGGGTGTCCACCCCGCCCAGCGTGACCTCGGCCGTGCGATAGCCTTCGGAGCCCACGGGGACCAGCCGCCAGTCGCGCAGCCCCTCGGCCAGCCGGTCCAGCACTGCGGCGGGCAGTTCGGCCATGGTCTGGGTCACCCCTGCCGCTTCTTCCAGATGCCGCGCCAGCCGCTCGGGCAGCCAGCGGGCCAGGACGGTGCGCAAGGCGACCTTGCCGCGCGCCGCCCGCAATTCGGCCGCAACGTCCCGGCCGGGCAAAAGGTCCAGATGGATCGCCTCGCCCTCGCGCCAGTAGCTGGAGATCTGCAGCACCGCCGGACCCGACAGCCCGCGATGGGTGAAGAGCATCGCCTCGTCAAAGCCCTGACGGCCGCAGGCCACCCGGCCGGGCAGTGCCACGCCGGCAAGGGGGCGCATCCAGGCCAGTTCCTGCTCGGCGAAGGTCAGGGGCACCAGGGCGGGCCGGGTCTCGACCAGGGGCAGGCCAAAGCTCTCGGCCACACGGTAGCCATAGCCCGTGGCCCCCATCTTCGGGATCGACTTGCCGCCCGTGGCGACCACCACGGCCCGTGCGGATTGCAGGCCCCGCGCGGTCTCGACCGTGAAGCCTGCGCCGGACCGCTGCACCTCGCCCAGGGCGCAGCCCAGCCAGAGCGTGACCCCCGCCCGCTCCATGTCGCGAAGCAGCATGTCTACCACTTGGGTGGCGGGCCCGTCGCAGAACAGTTGGCCCAGGGTCTTTTCGTGCCAGGCGATGCCGGCTGCATCCATCCGCGCGATGAAGTCCCATTGCGTGAACCGTTTCAGCGCCGACAGCGCAAAGCGCGGATTTTGCGACAGGAATCGGTCCGGCGCGATGCCAAGGTTGGTGAAATTGCACCGCCCGCCGCCCGAGATCCGGATCTTTTCGCCCGGCGCCTTGGCATGGTCGATGACCAGAACCCGACGGCCCCGGCGGCCCGCTTCGATGGCGGCCATCATGCCGGCCGCCCCGGCGCCAAGGATGATCGCGTCCCAGTCCATCCGCCCGTCCTAGCCCGGCCGGCCCGGTCCCGCAAGCCGCCGCCACCCCGCGAAATTTTCGCCATTGGCCTCTTGCACCCCCTGCGGGCCTTCGCTAAACACCGCCGCACGGTTGGGGCGTCGCCAAGTGGTAAGGCAGCGGTTTTTGGTACCGCCATACCTAGGTTCGAATCCTAGCGCCCCAGCCAACCTTTTCCCCCACCATTCCGGCAGAGCAGAGATCGCGCCTTGACCCTACGCCCCCTGTTCCTTGCCACGCTTCTGCCGCTGGTCGCCTGTGTGGGCGGCGGCGGCAAGACCACGATGCAGTTCTACCCGCTGGAAGGGCAGATCGCGGCCGAGGACCCCACGCTGGTGATCGAAGCGGTGATGGAGAACGTCTCGGGCACCTCGGGCCCGCTGAAGTTCCGCCTGCCCGGCCGGGTGAAATGCGAAGGCACCTGGTCCTCGCTGACGCCCAAGACCGTCTCGCGGTCGAACGGGTTGTCGCTGACCTGGAAGAAGACCGGCGGCGAGATCGGCAACGAGACGCGCACCGAAGCACGGGTGAACGACGGCGAGCTTTACGCGGTCTGCGAGGATGGTCGCAGGGTGCAGGGCACGTTCGTAATCGGCTCGGGCACCGCCAGCGGCACCGGCCAGGCGACCGATACCCAGGGCAACGTCTATAAATTGCTGTTCTAGCGCCGCCGCGCCATGGCTTCGTCCAGAACGGCGCGGACGGCTTCGCCCGGCACATCCTCGGCCACGAAGGCCTGGCCGATTCCGCGCGCAAGAATAAAGCGCAGCCGGCCGTCCACCACCTTCTTGTCCTGCTCCATCAGCGCGATCAGCGCCTCGGTCCCCGGCAGGTCGCCAGGGATGTCGGACAGGTCGACCTTCATGCCCATCGCGGCAAGATGGGCGCGGACGCGACTGGGCTCTTCCTGGCTGCACAGGCCCAGACGGGCGGAAAGCTCGAACGCCAGCGCGCAGCCGATCGCGACGCCTTCGCCGTGCAACAGGCGGTCGCCATAGCCCGTCGCCTTTTCCAGCGCGTGGCAGAAGGTGTGGCCCAGGTTCAGCAGCGCGCGCTCGCCCTCTTCCGTCTCGTCGCGGCTGACGATGCCGGCCTTCATCTCGACCGAGCGGGTGACGGCGCGCAGGCGGGCGGCGGTGTCGCCGTCGCGCAAGGCGGGGCCGTCGCGTTCCAGCCAGTCAAAGAAGGCCGCATCGCCCAGCAGGCCGTATTTCACCACCTCGCCATAGCCAGACAGGAAGTCGCGGCCGGGCAGCGTGGACAGGACGCCGATGTCGGCCAGCACCAGCGAGGGCTGGTGGAAGGCGCCGACCAGGTTCTTGCCTTGCGCGGTGTTGATCCCGGTCTTGCCGCCGACCGAGCTGTCGACCTGCGCCAGAAGCGAGGTCGGAAGCTGCACGAAGCGCACGCCGCGCCGCAGGATGGCCGCGGAAAAGCCGACGAGGTCGCCGATCACGCCGCCGCCCAGCGCCAGGACCACGTCCTTGCGTTCGACCTTCTGTTCCAACAGCCATTCGGTGCAGCGGGCCAGGTTTTCCCAGTTCTTGGTCCCCTCGCCGGGCGGCAGGGCCAGCGCGGTTGCGCTGATCCCCTCGGCGGCAAGGGCGTCGGTCAGGGCGGGCAGGTGCGCGGCGGCGACGGTCTCATCCGTCACCACCGCCACGCGCTTGCGGCGCAGCAGCGGTGCGATCTCGGCCCCTGCTCTGGCGATCAGGCCTTCGCCGATGCGCACCTGATACGAGCGAGCGCCCAGGTCCACCGCCACGGTATTGGTCATCATTCCTCCAGCACGTCGGGCCGCGTCAGCAACGCCTGGCGCACGCGGGTCGCCATGTCTTCGACCGACAGGTCGGGCGAGCTGTCCACCACCAGGTCGGCTTCGGCGTAGAAGGGCAGCCGGGCTTCGTAAAGCTCGCGCAGGGTTTCGCGCGGGTTGGCGGTCCGCAACAGCGGGCGCGTCGTCTTGTGGCGGACACGCTGCCAAAGAAGGTCAAGATCGGCGCGCAGCCAGACCGAGACACCGACATCGTGGATCAACTGCCGATTCGCCGCCGACAGGAAGGCGCCGCCCCCGGTGGACAGCACGCAAGGCGTGCCGCGCAAGAGGCGGCTGATCACCTCGGACTCGCGGGCGCGGAAGAACGGCTCGCCGTCGCGTTCGAAGATCTCGGCGATGGAGCGGCTGGCGGCGCGGGTGATTTCTTCGTCCGAATCAAGGAAGGGCACGCCCAGTTGCCTGGCCAAGGCCGTGCCGACGGCGGTCTTGCCCGCCCCCATCATCCCCACCATCACCACCGTTTTACCCAGGCGCAAAGGTCCGATCCTGTCTGGTTCACGCGCCCCCGGGCAAGGAATGACCGACGGCAAATATTCCGCACTCAATGGCGTGAAACTGGAGCGGATGCTATATAGATTGTCAAATCATGTCGTGCCGGCAATCGCTGGGGCGGAAAAGAAGATCCGGCCGACCAACGGCCGGGCATGATGTCGAGGAAGGGCAAGGCGATGGGTCGGATCATCAAGGTGTTGGTGGTGTTGGTGATTTTTGGCTTCATCGGGCTGACCGGCTATGCCTATCTGGCCGACCTCACCCCGCCGCAGTCCGAGGTGAAGAAGCCCGTGGTGCTGAATGCGGACTAGCGCAGTCTCGGCGGTCGCGTTCCTGGCGTTGACTGGGCCTTTGTCGGCCCAGGACAGCGCGGGCGGGCCGCTTTCGGCGATCGACTGGCTGTCGCAGTCGGTGGCCACGCCGGTGACCGCTGCGCCCGGGGTTGCCTCGGGCATCGACGAGCCGCCGGTCACCGAACAGGGCGGGGCGATCCCCGATCCGGTGACGACGACGGCGCTGGACGGGCCGAACCCGGATGCGGTCGGGCTGATCCCGCCCGCCGTCTCGGGCCTGCCGACGGCGCTGTGGGGCGCGGGCCTGACGCGTGAGATTGCCGAGCGGCTGGTGGCGCATCCCGACGACGACCTGCCGGCGATGCGGCAATTGTTCCTGACGATCCTCTTGGCAGAGCTGACTGCGCCCAGCGATTCGGGCGGCCGGGGCGAATTGTTGCAGGTCCGCATCGACAAGCTGCTGGCGCTTGGCGCGCTGGAGCAGGCTTCGGCGCTGATCGATGCGGCCGGGGCGGATACGCCCGAACTCTTCCGCCGCAGCTTTGACGTGGCGCTGCTGACCGGGGCCGAGGATCGCGCCTGCACCCGGATGCAGGGCGCGCCGCACCTGGCGCCCACCGTGCCGGCGCGGATCTTTTGCCTCGCGCGGTCGGGCGACTGGGATACGGCGGCGCTGACGCTGCACACCTCGCAGGCGCTGGGGCAGATCGGGCCGGACCAAGCCCAACTTCTGGCGCGGTTCCTGGACCCCGACCTTTTCGAGGGCGAGCCGGTGCCGCCTGCGCCCGATCCGGTGACGCCGCTGGACTGGAAGATCTATGAGGCGGTGGGCGAACCCCTGTCGACCGAGGGGCTGCCGCTGGCGTTCTCCTACGCCGAGATCGGTCCCCGGTCCGGCTGGAAGGCGCGGATCGAGGCGGCCGAGCGGCTGACGCGCGCGGGCACGATCCCGCCGAACGTGATCCTGGGGCTGTATACCGAGGCCGACCCCGCCGCCTCGGGCGGAGTCTGGGACCGGGCCGAGGCGTTCCAGCGGTTTGAGGCGGCGCTGGATTCGGGCGATCCGGCCCGCGTTGCGGCCACCCTCCCCGCCGTCTGGGACAAGATGGCCGAGGCCGAGCTGGAGGTGCCCTTTGCGGTCCTTTTCGGCAAGCGGCTGGCCGACCTGCCCCTGACCGGCGAGGCTGCGGCCGTCGCGTTCCGGGTCGCGCTCTTGTCGCCGCAGGCCGAACTGGTGGCGCGCCGGCATACCCCCGCCGATGCGACCGAGGGCTTTCTGATCGGGCTGGCGACGGGAAATCTGGACGGCCGCGTGCCGCCGGACAGTCTGGGCCGGGCGATCTGGGCCGGTTTCCGCACGCCCGTCGCTTCGGCCGAGGCGCAGGCGCTTCTGGACGGCAACCGCAAGGGCGAGGCGATCGTGCTGGCGATCGACACCATCGCGCGCGGCGTGCAGGGCGACCTGCGCGGGGTCAGCGAGGGGCTTTCCGTCCTGCGCCTGACGGGGCTGGAGGCCGTGGCGCGCAGAACGGCGCTGGAGTTGATGATCCTGGAACGGCGGGGCTGACCCATGCCGGACGCCGAGGCGAGCCGCTGGATTTCCACCTTCCTTGATGCGCGGGCGGCAGATCTGGGTGCGTCGCGCAATACGCAACTGGCCTATGGCCGCGACCTGTCCGACTTTGCCGACTGGCTGGCCCGGCGCGGCCGTGGGCTGGCCCAGACTGACCGGGCGGCGGTCGAGGATTACCTGGTGCATTGCGATGCACAGGGTCTGTCCAAGGCCACCCGTGCGCGGCGCTTGTCCTCGATCCGGCAGCTTTTCCGCTTTGCGGTCGAGGAAGGCTGGCGCGCCGACAATCCCGCGCTGCGGCTGACCGGCCCGGGCAAGGCGCAGTCGTTGCCCAAGACCCTCAGCGAGACCGAGGTGACCCGGCTGATGGAGGCCGCCCGCACGCGCGGGCGCAACCCGGTGGACCGGCTGCGCGACACCGCGCTGTTCGAACTCCTCTACGCCACCGGCCTGCGGGTCAGCGAGCTTGTGGGCCTGCCAGTCGCCGCCGTCCGGGGCGATCCGCGGATGATCCTGGTCAAGGGCAAGGGAGACAAGGAGCGGATGGTGCCGCTTTCCACCCCCGCCCGGACGGCGCTGGCGGCCTGGCTTGCGCAGCGCGACGCCGAGGATGAGGCGGGCAAGAAGGCGGGCCGCGCGCCGTCGCGTTTCCTGTTTCCCGGCGACGGGCGCGAGGGGCACCTGACGCGGCAGTATTTCCACAGCCTGGTCAAGGACGTGGCGGTGCTGGCCGGGATTTCCCCGTCGCGCGTGACGCCGCATGTCCTGCGCCATGCCTTTGCCACCCACCTTTTGGCACATGGCGCCGACCTGCGCGTGATCCAGACCTTGCTTGGCCACGCAGATGTTGCCACCACCGAAATTTACACGCATGTCCTCGATGATCACCTCAAGGACCTGGTCCTGACCAAGCATCCCCTGGCCCGCAAGGGCTAAGCCCGGAAAGAGCCTATGCCCGACGCTGCACTTGATACCGCCTTTTGGCTGACCACCGCTGCAATCCTGGTATTGCTGGTGCTGTCCGCCTTCTTCTCCGGCTCCGAAACCGCGCTGACGGCGGCGTCGCGGGGCAAGCTGAAGGCCCAGGCCGACCGAGGGTCGCGCGGGGCCAAGGCGGCGATGGTCGTGACCGAGGACCGCGAGCGAATGATCGGCGCGCTTCTGCTGGGCAACAACATCGTCAACATCCTGTCGGCCTCGCTGGCGACGGCGCTGCTTACGCGGGTTTTCGGCGACAGCGGGGTGGCGCTGGCGACGCTGGGCATGACCGCGCTGGTGCTGATCTTTGGCGAGGTAATGCCCAAGACCGTGGCCATCACTTTCCCCGAAAGCGTGGCGACCCGCGTGGCCCCGATCATCCGGGTGCTGATCCTGATCTTCTCTCCCATCGTCACGCTGGTCCGGCTGCTGGTGCGCAGCATGTTGCGCCTGTTCGGATTGAAGACCGACGAGGGCAGCGCGATGCTGGCCTTGCGCGATGAAATCGCCGGGGCGATCGCGCTGGGTCACTCGGAAGGCGCGGTGGAGAAAGAGGACCGCGACCGCCTGCTGGGCGCGCTGGACCTGTCGCACCGCACGGTGGACGAAATCATGCGCCACCGCCGCCAGGTCGAGATGATCGACGCCGACCTGCCCCCCGGCGAGATCATCACCCGCGTCCTGGCTTCGCCCCACACCCGTTTGCCGATCTACCGGGACAGCGACGACAACATCCTGGGCGTGGTCCATGCCAAGGACCTTCTACGCGAGGTGGACCGCCTGGTCCGAGGCGAAGAGGGTCAGGGGATCGGGGCCCTGGACATCGTGAAAGTGGCGATGAAGCCCTATTTCATCCCTGACACCACGACGCTGGACGAACAGATGCGCGAGTTTCTGGCCCGGCGCACCCATTTCGCGCTGGTGGTGGACGAATACGGCACCTTGCAAGGCCTGATCACGCTTGAGGATATCCTGGAAGAGATCGTCGGCGACATCACCGACGAATTCGACGTGGTGAAGAAGGACTCGGGCCTGACCCCGTCCGAGGATGGCGCCTGGCTGGTTGATGGCGCGATGACGATCCGCGACCTGAACCGCGCCACCGACTGGCGGCTGCCCGACGACGAGGCGAACACGATCGCCGGCCTGGTCATCCACGAGGCGCAGATGATCCCGAACGCGGGTCAGGTCTTCAGCTTTCACGGGTTCCGCTTCGAAGTGGTGGAAAAGCGGGAAAACCGGATCATCCGGCTGAAGCTGCGCCCGCTTTGATCCCGGCGGCCCAGCCGTCCAGCGCCAGGATCAGCGCAGCCCAATCGGTGTATTCCTTGTCCGTGCCAGGCTCGACCGTTTCGCCCTTCTGGTCGGCGATCCGGCGCATCGCCCAGGCGCGGAAGAAGTCGTATTCCGAAAAGCGGAAGGCGCCGGCGACATGTTCCGTCCGGCCCGGCGTCCAGCCGGTTTCGGCCTGGAAGTCGGCCAGGCAACGGTTCAGGCCGGCCCAATCCTCGGCATCGTTGCCGGCGGCCGACAGCGATACCGCCAGGAACAGCGTCGGCATCTTGGCCAGCCGGGCCTGTTCCGCCGCTGCAAAGCGGCTGAGCGCCTTCTGGTAGCCCCCCGCGTGCAGCGAGCCCGCAAGGATCGCCCCGTCAAAACGTGACAGGTCCAGCCCCTCGGCATCCTCGACGTTCAGAAGTTCGACCCCGTGTCCCTGCCCCGCCAGCCGGTCGGCGGCAAAGCGGGCAATCTTGCGGGTCTGGCCATCGGTGGTGGCATAGGCGATCAGGATCAGCATCGGCGGGCCCTCTGGGTGCGGCGGGGTGTACTCTGCCCCGAACCTGCCCGCGCCGCCCTGATCCTGATCAAGCCCGCTTGCGGTCGGCCGGAACCCGCCGCGTCGCCCAGTCGGCGGCCGCCTGACCGAAGGCCTGGAACAGGGGCCGCGAGACGGGATCGCTGTCGGCGTTCCATTCCGGGTGCCATTGGACGGACAGCGTGAAGCCGGGTGCGTCCTTGACATAGATCGCTTCGGGCGTGCCGTCGGGCGCGTGGCCGTCGATCACGATCCCGGGCGCGGGACGGGCGATGCCCTGGCCGTGCAGGGTGTTCGTCATCACCTCACGCGCGCCAAGCAGGCGGTGAAACACGCCGCCTTCGGTGAAACTGACGACATGGCGCAGCGCGAACTGTTCCTCCAGCGTGCCATCGGGCGGCATGCGGTGGTTCATCCGGCCGGGCAGATCGCGGATTTCCGGGTGCAGCGTACCGCCAAGGGCCACGTTCACCTCTTGAAACCCCCGGCAAATCCCCAGGAAGGGCTGGCCACGGTCCACACAGGCGCGGATCAGCGGCAGCGTGATCGCGTCCCGGCCCCGGTCGAATGCGCCGTGGGCGGGGGTCTCTTCCTCGCCATACTCGCTGGGATGAACGTTCGGGCGGCCCCCGGTCAGCAGGAAGGCGTCGCACAGCTCCAGCAGTTCGTTGACGCAGACATAGCGCGGGTCCGAGGGCACGATCAGCGGCAGGCACCCCGCCACATCCGCCACTGCGGCCGAGTTCATCGTGCCGCCGGAATGGACCTCATACCGGTCGTTGATCGAATAGATGTTGCCGATGATCCCCACCACGGGGCGCCGGCCATGGCTGCACAGGCTCACGTCATTCCACCCTTGTCCCTGCCGGAAACATAGCCCCCGGGACTGCTGGGGGAAAGACAAAGGGCGGTTTCGCGGCGCACAACCCGGTTTGCCCTGACGCACACTGCCCAAACTTCACGCGGAAATGACTTTCCTTCCCATGGGGGAAGGCGGCATCCCGGTCGCATCACGACAACAGGAGACCCGACGATGACCCGTATTCTGACCGCAGTTGCCCTTGGCCTGACCCTGACCCTTCCCGCCGCCGCGCAAGAGGCGACGGGCCACGAGGGCCACACGATGATGGGCGACAAGGGCCCGGCCGCGATGGCCTTCATGGAGGCGAACGACCGGATGCATGCCGCGATGGCGATCGAATACACGGGCAATGCCGATGTGGACTTCGTGCGCGGAATGATCGCCCACCACGTGGGTGCGGTCGAGATGGCGCGCGTCGTGCTGGAGCATGGCCAGGACCCCGAGGTGAAGAAACTGGCCGAGACGATCATCGCCGCCCAGGAAGGCGAGATCAAATGGATGCAGGAGTGGCTGGCCAAGAACGGCGGCTGACGTCGAAGGACGGGCGTAAGGTGGGCGATGCGCCCACCTTACGCCCCCTCGCCCGCCACCACGACCTCGGTCCCCCATTCCGCGCATTTCCGCGCCAGTTCCTGCGGCAGCGCCTGGTCGGTGAACAGCACCGTCACCTCGGCCAACGAGGCCAGGCGCGCGGGGGCCGAACGGTCCAGCTTGGAATGGTCGCAGACCAGATAGACCTTGCGCGCCTGTCGGATGATCGCCTTCGACACCCGCACTTCTGCCAGGTCAAAGTCCAGAAGGTCGCCGTCTCGGTCCAGCGCCGAGGCGCCGATGACCGCGATGTCGACCTTGAACTGCTCGAAGAACTGGGTCGTCAACTCTCCCACCAGCCCCCCGTCGGAGCGCCGTAGCGCGCCGCCCGCCACCATGATCTCGCAGCCGGGATTGGCGGCCAAGGTATTGGCCACGTTCATGTTGTTCGTCACCACGGTGATGTTGCGGTGGGTCAGCAATTCTTGTGCCACCGCCTCGGTCGTGGTGCCCAGGTTCATGATCAGCGAGGAATTTTCCGGGATCGCCGCCGCACAGGCCCGCGCGATGGCGGCCTTTGCGGTCTCGTTCATCCGGCGGCGCTGTTCGTAGCCCAGGTTGGCCACCCCCGTCCGTGGCACCGCCCCGCCGTGGACGCGATCAAGATGCCCCATGTCGGCCAGTTCCGACAGGTCGCGGCGGATGGTCTGCAAGGTGACGTCGAACCTTTGGGCCAGATCCTCGACCATCACCCGGCCCTCGGCGCGGGCGATCTCCATGATCTCGGTCTGCCGGAAACTCAGCGCCATGCGCGTTCCTTTTCGTTCGCCCGTGATCGCGCAGTTTCGCGAGACCAGCCCCGGCGATCAAGCGGGAAAAGTTGCCGCAGCCGCAAAGCGCCCTGACGCTGCGTTGCGGCGCGAATTTGCGCGCTTGGGGCGCAAGCCCTTGGCAATGCGCGAGTTACCTAGCGTCACTTGCGCGCCGATGTTCGCTTTTATAGAAAGCGCGCATAAACGAAAAAACAGGATTGACGGTGCGGCGCGATTCGTTTCAACCTCGCGCCACCAGGGAGGAGACTGGCGTGACAACGAAGACCAGGCCCGATGTGGCCGACCTCTTCATCATCGGTGGCGGCATCAATGGCTGTGGCATCGCCCGCGACGCCACCGGCCGCGGCTTGTCGGTGGTGCTGGCCGAACAGGGGGACCTGGCGCAGGCCACCTCTTCCGCATCGACCAAGCTTTTCCACGGCGGGCTGCGCTATCTGGAGTATTTCGAATTCCGTCTGGTGCGTGAGGCACTGGAGGAGCGGGAGACGCTTCTGGTCGCCATGCCGCATATCAGCTGGCCGATGCGCTTTGTCCTGCCCTATCACCCCGACATGCGGTTTGAAGGGGACACCCCCACCGGGCGGCTGCTGTCGCGGGTGATGCCCTGGATGAAGGGTCGCCGCCCGGCCTGGCTGATCCGGCTGGGGCTGTTCCTGTACGACACCCTTGGCGGCCGCAAGATCCTGCCCGCGACGCGCACGCTGGACCTGACGCGCGATGCGGCCGGACGCCCGCTGCAGGACCGCTTCGCCAAGGCCTATGAATATTCCGACTGCTGGGTCGAGGATTCCAAGCTGGTCTCGCTGAACGCCCGCGACGCCGCCCAGCGGGGCGCGACGGTGCTGACGCGGACCCGCGTCACCTCGGCCAGTCGCGCAGGCGACCAGTGGGAGATCGTGACCGAAGGCCCGGACGGCCGCCAGACCCACCACGCCCGCGCCCTGGTCAACGCCGGTGGCCCCTGGGTCGAGGATGTGATCCGCAACGTGGCGCGCATCAACTCGACCGAAGGGGTGCGGCTGGTGCGGGGGTCGCATATCGTCACGAAGAAGCTGTACGACCACGACCGCTGCTACTTCTTCCAGGGCACCGACGGGCGGATCATCTTTGCGATCCCGTACGAGCAGGATTTCACCCTGATCGGCACCACCGACAAGGACCACCAGGGCGCGCCGAAGGATGCGGTCTGCAGCGATGAGGAACGCGATTACCTTCTGGCCTTCGCCAGCCAGTATTTCGCCAAGCCGGTGACAAAGGACGACGTGGTCTGGACCTATTCCGGCGTCCGGCCCCTGTATAACGACGGTGCCAAGTCGGCCACGGCGGCAACGCGGGACTATGTTCTGTCGCTGGACCAGACCGGCGCGCCGCTTCTCAACGTGTTCGGCGGCAAGATCACCACCTACCGGCGTCTGGCGGAAAGCGCGCTGGAGAAACTCGCGCCGTTCTTCCCGCAGGCCAAGGGGCCCTGGACGGCCCGCGTCCCCCTGCCCGGCGGCGATTTCCCGCATGACGGGGTGGCGGCGCTGACCGAACGGCTGAAGGGGCGCTTCCCCTTCCTGACCGAGTTCTGGGCCGGTCGCCTGATCCGGGCCTATGGCTCCGAGGCCGAGGCGGTGCTGGGCAATGCCCGCAGTGCTGCCGACCTGGGCCGCGACTTCGGCGCGACGCTGACCGAGGCCGAGGTGCGCTGGCTGATGGCCCACGAATTTGCCCGTGCTGCGGCGGATGTGGTCTGGCGGCGCACCAAGCTGGGGCTGCGGCTGACCAAGGAGCAGATCGACGCGCTGGACGCCTTCATGGCCAGCGCCACGGCCCACGGGGCAGTCAGCCCCGCGGCCGAATAAGGGGGGAGTTTAGTGGCGCTTGAATTGCAGGCCGTAAGCCGGGTCGTGAAGGGGCAGGTGCATATCCAGCCCACGACCCTGACGCTGGAAAAAGGCACGATGAACGTGCTTTTGGGACCGACCTCGTCGGGCAAGACCTCGCTGATGCGGCTGATGGCGGGGCTGGATGCACCCACGACCGGGCGGCTGAAATGGCACGGGCAGGATGTGACCGGGGTCCGGGTGCAGGACCGCAAGGTGGCGATGGTCTACCAGCAGTTCATCAACTATCCGGCCATGTCGGTCTATGACAACATCGCCTCGCCCCTGCGCCTGATGGGCAAGGACCGGGCCGAGATCGACCGCGCCGTGCGCGCCACGGCCGAGATGCTGAAGCTGACCCCGATGCTGGCCCGCAAGCCGCTGGAGCTTTCGGGCGGCCAGCAGCAGCGGTGCGCTTTGGCGCGGGCGCTGGTCAAGGACGCAGGCCTGGTCCTGCTGGACGAGCCCCTGGCCAACCTGGACTACAAGCTGCGTGAGGAACTCCGCGCCGAAATCCCCCGGATCTTCGAGGAATCGGGCGCGATCTTCGTCTATGCCACGACCGAACCGGAAGAGGCGCTGCTGCTGGGCGGTAATACCGCCACCTTGTGGGAGGGCCGCGTGACCCAGTTCGGCCCCACGCCCACCGTCTATCGCCAGCCGGCCGACGCCACCACCGCGCGGGTGTTCAGCGACCCGCCGATGAACTTCGTCTCGTGCTTCAAGGAAGGCCACCGCATGAACTTTGGCGGCACCGCCAATGCCCCGGCCGATGGCGCCTTTGCCGCCCTGCCCGACGGCCGCTACACCGCCGGGTTCCGCGCGAACCATCTGCATCTGAACACCCATTCCGGCACCGCGGTCGAATTCCGCTGCACCCTGGGCGTGACCGAGATCACCGGGTCCGAGACCTTCCTGCATCTGACGCATGGCTCCGACCGCTGGGTCGGGCTGGTCCACGGCGTCCACGACCTGACCGCCGGGGCCGAGGTCAGCGTCTGGCTGGACCCGACCCATGTCTACATCTTCGACGCCGAGGGCCGGCTTGCCGCGCCCGCCGGCTATGCGATGGCGGCCTGACCGATGGCACAGATCACCCTCAAGAACCTGGCGCACAGCTACCTGGCCACCCCCAAGGGCGAGCAGGACTACGCGCTGAAGGAAATGGACCATGTCTGGCAGGACGGCGGGGCCTATGCGCTGCTGGGATCGTCGGGCTGCGGCAAGACCACGCTTCTGAACATCATCTCGGGCCTCTTGAAACCCAGCCAGGGCCGGGTCCTGTTCGGCGACCGCGACGTGACCGAGGCCGAGACGGCCGAGCGCAACATCGCCCAGGTGTTCCAGTTCCCGGTCGTCTACGACACGATGACCGTGCGCGACAACCTGGCCTTTCCCCTGCGGAACCGGGGCAAGGATGCCGCCTATATCGCGCGGCGCGTGGACCAGATCGCCCGGATGATCGGGATGGAGGCAACCCTTGACCGCAAGGCGCGCGGTCTGACGGCGGATGCCAAGCAGAAGATCAGCCTTGGGCGGGGCATGGTGCGCGAGGACGTGAACGCGATCCTCTTCGACGAACCCCTGACCGTGATCGACCCGCACATGAAGTGGGAGTTGCGGACGCAGCTGAAACAGCTGCACCGCGAGTTCGGTCATACGATGATCTACGTCACCCATGACCAGACCGAGGCGCTGACCTTCGCCGACAAGGTGGTCGTGATGTATGACGGCCGCGTCGTGCAGATGGGCACGCCGGAGGAATTGTTCGAGACCCCGGCGCATACCTTCGTCGGCTATTTCATCGGCTCGCCCGGCATGAACCTTCTGCCGGCCGAGATCCGGGGCAGCACCGCGCACCTGCAAGGCGCCGCTGTCCCGCTGGGTGCGGCCTATGGGCCAATTACGGGCCGCACCCAGATCGGCATCCGCCCGGAATACGCCGTCCTGACCGAGGGCGACGGGCTGCCGATCACCATCCGCCGGGTCGAGGATGTGGGCCGCCACCGCATCGTCCGGGGCGAGGTCGCGGGCCAGATGGTCAGCGTCATCGCGCCCGAGGGGATGCCCGTCGGCGCCTCGCTGACCCATGTCCGCTTCACGCCGGACCGCATCAACGTATACGCCGACGACTGGCGCGTCGCACCGGCCGGGGGGGCTGCCTGATGGACAAGACGCAGAACAACAAGGCCTGGTTCCTGGTCCTGCCGGTCCTGGTCGTGGTCGCCTTCTCGGCCATCCTGCCCTTGATGACGGTCGTCAACTATGCGGTGAACGACACCTTCGGGAACAACGAATTCTTCTGGCAGGGCCTCGTCTGGTTCGAGGAGATGGTCACCTCCTCCCGCCTGCACGAGGCGTTGGGGCGGCAGATCCTGTTTTCCGCCATCATCCTGGCGATCGAGGTGCCGCTTGGCATCTACATCGCGCTGAACATGCCGAAGAAGGGCTTCTGGGCCAGCGTCTGCCTGGTGCTGATGGCGCTGCCCTTGCTGATCCCCTTCAACGTGGTCGGCACGATCTGGCAGATCTTCGGCCGCGTCGACATCGGGCTGCTGGGGCATTACCTGGCCGAGTTGGGCTTTGACTACAACTATGTCAGCGACCCCATCGACGCCTGGATCACCGTGATCGTGATGGATGTCTGGCACTGGACCAGCCTTGTCGCGCTCTTGTGCTATGCGGGCCTGCAATCCATCCCCAACGCCTATTACCAGGCGGCGCGGGTTGACCAGGCCAGCCGCTGGGCCGTGTTCCGCTATATCGAGCTGCCGAAGATGGCGGGCGTCCTTCTGATCGCGGTGCTGCTGCGCTTCATGGACAGCTTCATGATCTATACCGAGCCCTTCGTCGTGACCGGCGGCGGCCCCGGCAACTCGACCACCTTCCTGTCCATCGACCTGGTGAAGATGGCCATCGGACAGTTCGACCTTGGGCCCGCGGCCGCCTTCTCGATCATGTACTTCCTGGTGATCCTGCTGGTGTCCTGGGTGTTCTACACCGTGATGACCAATCTCGACAAAGAGGAGGGCAAGTAACATGCGGCTACGCGGCTCTGCCTTTGTAATGACGCTGTATCTCCTGTTCCTGCTGGTGCCGATCTACTGGCTGGTGAACATGAGCTTCAAGACCAACACCGAGATCACGTCGACCTTCACGCTGTTCCCGGCCAATTTCACGATCCAGAACTATGTGACGATCCTGACGGACCCGTCCTGGTACATGGGCTATGTCAACTCGATCATCTACGTCACGATGAACGTGGTGATTTCGCTGACCGTGGCGCTGCCGGCGGCCTATGCCTTCAGCCGCTACAGCTTCATGGGCGACAAGCACCTGTTCTTCTGGCTCTTGACCAACCGCATGGCCCCGCCGGCCGTGTTCGCCCTGCCCTTCTTCCAGCTTTACTCCTCGGTCGGGCTGTTCGACACCCATATCGCCGTCGCACTGGCGCATTGCCTGTTCAACGTGCCGCTGGCGGTCTGGATCCTGGAAGGCTTCATGCGCGGGGTCCCGAAAGAGATCGACGAGACCGCCTATATCGACGGCTACAGCTTTCCGAAGTTCTTCGTGAAGATCTTCATGCCGCTGATCGCCAGCGGGATCGGGGTCGCGGCCTTCTTCTGCTTCATGTTCTCGTGGGTGGAACTGCTGCTTTCCCGCACGCTGACCTCGGTCAACGCCAAGCCGATCGCGGCCACCATGACCCGCACCGTTTCGGCCAGCGGCATGGACTGGGGCGTACTGGCCGCCGCCGGGGTCCTGACCATCATCCCCGGCGCGCTGGTGATCTACTTTGTCCGCAACTACATCGCCAAGGGCTTTGCCCTGGGAAGGGTGTGACATGACCGCGTCCCGCTGGACCACCATCTATGTGCTCACCTTTGGAACCATGGCCGCGATCCTGGCCGCGCTGATCTATGCCACCCCGCGAAGCGAGGACGGCATCGACTGGTTTGCCCCGATGATCCCCGGCGGCTGGATGGCCTGGACCTTCCCGGTGGCGCTGTTCTTCTACTGCATCGCCTGCCTGTTGATCCTGTTCACGCTGCTCGCAATCCGCTTTCCCGAAACGCCGCGCACTGGCATCCTGCGGATCGAGACGACGCGCGGCGACCGGCTGTTCATCACGCTTCTCGGCTCGGCCTTCATCCATCTGGCCTGGCTGTTCTTCGCCGGCCCCGACCTGCTTTGGGGCGCGACCATCCTTTGCCTCGTCTATGCCGCAGCGGTCTTTCGCTGGGTCTGACGCCGGGCAAGGCACGACCCGGGCAGAGGCGACCTGCCCGGCAATAAATCGAAACGTCTCAACATTCTGGGAGGAACACGCATGAGACTTCGTTCAACCGCAACCGCCATGGCACTGGCCCTGATGGCCATGCAGGCCCCGGCCTGGGCCGACATCGAGGCGGCGAAAGCCTTCCTTGATGCGGAAATCGGCGAACTGTCGACGCTGGACCGCGCCGCGCAGGAAGCCGAGATGCAGTGGTTCATCGACGCCGCCAAGCCCTATGCGGGCATGGAGATCAAGGTCGTCTCGGAAACCATCACCACCCACGAATACGAAGCCAAGGTGCTGGCCCCGGCGTTCGAGGCGATCACCGGGATCAAGGTCACCCATGACCTGATCGGCGAAGGCGACGTGGTGGAAAAGCTGCAGACGCAGATGCAGTCGGGCGAAAACATCTATGACGCCTACATCAACGACTCTGACCTGATCGGCACCCACTGGCGCTATCAGCAGGCCCGCAACCTGACCGACTGGATGGCCGGCGACGGCGCGGCCGTGACCAACCCGAACCTCGACATGAACGACTTCATCGGGCTGAAGTTCACCACCGGCCCGGATGGCAAGGTCTACCAGCTGCCCGACCAGCAGTTCGCCAACCTCTACTGGTTCCGCTACGACTGGTTCAACGACCAGAAGACCAAGGACGACTTCAAGGCCAAGTATGGCTATGACCTGGGCGTCCCGCTGAACTGGTCCGCCTACGAGGACATCGCCGAGTTCTTCACCGGCCGCGACATGTCCTATGCCGGCGGCCCGGCTTCCGGCGTCTATGGCAACATGGACTACGGCAAGAAGGACCCCTCGCTTGGCTGGCGCTACACCGACGCGTGGATGTCGATGGCCGGCATGGGCGACGTGGGTGAGCCGAACGGCCTGCCGGTCGACGAATGGGGCATCCGCGTCAACGAGAACTCGCAGCCCGTCGGTTCTTGCGTGGCGCGCGGTGGCGCGACCAACGACGCGGCGGCGGTCTATGCCGTGACCAAGGCGATCGAGTGGCTGCAGAAGTACACGCCCCCGGAAGCCCAGGGCATGACCTTCGGCGAAGCGGGCCCGGTTCCGGCGCAGGGCAACATCGCCCAGCAGATGTTCTGGTACACCGCCTTCACCGCCGACATGGTCAAGGAAGGTCTGCCCGTGATGAACGAGGACGGCACGCCCAAGTGGCGCATGGCCCCCTCGCCGCACGGCGCCTACTGGCAGGACGGCATGAAGGTCGGCTACCAGGACGCCGGTTCCTGGACGCTGATGGAATCGACCCCGGTCGACCGTGCCCAGGCGGCCTGGCTTTATGCCCAGTTCGTCACCTCCAAGACCGTGGACGTGAAGAAAAGCCACGTCGGCCTGACCTTCATCCGCGAGTCGACGATCCAGCACGAATCCTTCACCGAACGCGCCCCCAAGCTGGGCGGTCTGGTCGAGTTCTACCGCTCGCCCGCCCGTGTCCAGTGGTCGCCGACGGGGACCAACGTGCCGGACTATCCGAAGCTGGCACAGCTGTGGTGGCAGAACATCGGCGACGCCATGTCAGGGGCCAAAACCCCGCAGGAGGCGCTTGATGCCCTGTGCGAAGAGCAGGAAAAGGTGCTGGAGCGTCTGGAGCGCGCCGGCGTCCAGGGCGACATCGGTCCGAAGCTGAACGAGCCGCAGGACCCGCAAGTCTGGCTGGACGAGCCGGGCGCCCCGGTCGGCAAGCTGGAAAACGAAAAGCCCCAGGGCGAGACGATTTCCTATGACGAGCTGATCAAGTCCTGGCAGCAGGGCTGATCCCTTCGGGCGGGCGTCCACCGGGCGCCCGCCCCCCTCTTTCTTGCAAAGGCACTGACCCGCTTGCGCTCCTCGCTGTGCCGGGACCAGTTTCTTTGCCAGACAGACGAAAGCACCGGACCGGCCATGACCCATATCCTTGCCATCGACCAGGGCACCACCTCGTCACGCGCGATCCTGTTCGACGCAGGCCTCCGGGTGAAGGCCGTCGCGCAGGAAGAGTTTCCGCAGCACTACCCCGCCTCGGGCTGGGTGGAGCATGACCCCTCGGACCTGTGGTCCACGGTCGCCGGCACCGCCCGCGCGGCCATCGAAAAGGCCGGGATCGCCGCCACCGACATCGCCGCCATCGGCATCACCAACCAGCGCGAGACCACGCTGATCTGGGACCGCGCGACCGGCGAACCGATCCACCGCGCCATCGTCTGGCAGGACCGCCGCACCGCCGACACCTGCACCGCACTGAAACAGGCGGGGCACGAGCCGATGCTGACCGCCCGAACCGGGTTGCTGCTCGACCCCTATTTCTCGGGCACCAAGATCAAGTGGCTTCTGGACAACGTCCCCGGCGCGCGGGATCGGGCCAAGCGGGGGGAGCTTGCCTTCGGCACGGTTGACACGTTCCTGATCTGGAAGCTGACCGGCGGCCGCACCCATGCTACCGATGCCACCAACGCCGCCCGCACCCTGGTCTACAACATCGCCAAGGGCGAATGGGATACCGAGATCTGCGCGCTGCTCGACATTCCCCTCTCCCTTCTGCCCGAGGTGCGCGACTGCGCCGCCTTCTACGGCACCACCCGCGCCGATCTTTTTGGGCGCGAGATTCCGATCCTGGGCGTCGCAGGCGACCAGCAGGCCGCGACCGTGGGCCAGGCCTGTTTCAGCCCCGGCATGATGAAATCGACCTACGGCACCGGCTGCTTTGCGCTTTTGAACACCGGGACGGACATGGTCCCCTCGACGAACCGCCTGCTCACCACCATCGCCTACCGGCTGGACGGCAAGACCACCTACGCGCTGGAAGGCTCGATCTTCATCGCGGGCGCGGTGGTCCAGTGGCTGCGCGACGGCCTCAAGATCATCCGCGAGGCGAAGGAGACGCAGCCCCTGGCCGATGCCGCCGACCCCGCGCAGGACGTGGTGCTGGTCCCCGCCTTCACCGGCCTTGGCGCACCCTATTGGCGGCCGGACTGCCGGGGCGCGGTCTATGGGCTGACCCGGAATTCCGGCCCGGCGGAACTGGCCAAGGCGGCGCTGGAAAGCGTGGGCTACCAGACCCGCGACCTTTTGGAGGCGATGCGCTCGGACTGGGGGGCGGGGGCGGACGGCATCCTGCGCGTCGATGGCGGGATGACGGCCAGCGACTGGGCTATGCAGTTCCTGTCCGACATCCTGGGCGCGCCGGTGGACCGCCCCGTGGTGACCGAGACGACGGCCCTTGGCGCGGCCTATCTGGCCGGCCTCAAGGCCGGGATCTGCCCCGCCCCGGCCGAGTTCCAGAAATCCTGGGCGTTGGAGCGGCGCTTTACCCCGGCCATGGACGCCGCCACCCGCGACGCGAAATACGCCCGCTGGGGCCGCGCCGTCGCCGCGACGATGAGCGTATGACCCCCTTCGCCATCGCCGCCCCCGGCCGCATCCTGTTTGGCCGGGGCGAGGCCGCGCGCGCGCCGGGCCTGATCCGCGCCTTTGGCCCGCGCGGGCTGGTGGTGCATGGCGCAAAGCCGGCCCGCGCCCGCTGGCTGATCGAGGCGCTGGAGGAGGCCGGGGCCATCACCCTTGCCCTGCCCTGCCCGGGCGAGCCGGACCTGCCAATGCTGGTTGCGTCGCAGGAGGCTGCCCGTCCCTTCCGCCCCGACTGGGTTGCCGCCATCGGCGGCGGCGCCGCGCTGGACCTGGGCAAGGCTTTGGCCGCGCTGATCCCGGCCCCCGGCGGCCCGATGGACCATCTGGAGGTTGTGGGCCGCGCCCTGCCCCTCTCCGCCCCGCCCTTGCCCTTCATCGCGCTGCCCACCACAGCCGGCACCGGGGCCGAGGCGACGAAGAACGCGGTCATCGGCCTGCCTGACCACGGCCGCAAGGTCAGCCTGCGCGATGACCGGATGCTGGCGCGACTGGCCATCGTGGACCCGGCCCTGACCGATGGAACTCCCCGCGCGACCACCCTGGCCTCGGGCCTTGACGCGGTGACCCAGGTGATCGAGCCCTTCGTCAGCCGCAAGGCAACCCCCTTCACCGACGCCATCGCCGCCCCTGCGATCCCGCAGGGACTGGCGGCGCTGGCCCGGCTGATGCAGGCCGAGGACCCGCAGGCCCGCGACGCGCTGGCCTGGGTCAGCCTGTCGGGCGGGCTGGCTCTGGCCAACTCCGGCCTTGGCGCGGTGCATGGGCTGGCCGGCGTGATCGGCGGTCTTTCCCCCGCGCCGCATGGGGCGGTTTGCGGCGCGCTCCTGTCCCCGATCCTGCGGCTGAACCGGGCGGTGGCCACGGGCGAGACTGCCGCGCGGCTGGACCTTGTGCTGGACCATATCGCCGCGACCCTGGGCGGTACCCGCGACACGGCGACCGCAACGCTGGCAGGCTGGGCCAAGGCTGCCGGCCTGCCCGGCCTTGTCGCACAAGGCGTGGACCCTGTGCTGTTCCCCAGGATCGCTTCGGCGGCGCTGACCTCGTCCTCGATGCAGGGCAACCCGGTCGCGCTGAGCGAGGGGCAGCTTCTGGACGCGCTCCATGCCGCCGCATGACAACCGGGCCTGGCTGCTTCTACTTCCGGCGCTGGCGCTCCTCGCTGTCGTCGGCCTCCTGCCGCTTTTGGCCGTCGTAAACTACGGCTTCCACGACATCTTCTCGCTGGCCGACATCCACTGGGTGGGGGTGGAGTGGTTCGCCGATATCCTGGGATCGGACCGCTTCCTTGCCTCACTGGGCCGCAGCCTTCTGTTCGCGGGGCTGGTGCTGGCAATCCAGATCCCGCTGGGACTGGTCATCGCACGCTTCCTGATCACCTGCGGCCGGGGTGCGGTCTGGGGCTTGATGCTGTGCGCGATCCCGCTGGTCGTGCCGTGGAACATGATCCCGATGCTGTGGCTGGGGCTGATCGACAAGGACACCGGCCTCCTGGGCCCCGCCGTCCTGGCGACCGGCTTCGACTACAAGGCGACGGCGGTCCATACCTGGGCGCTTCTGCTGGCCGTCGACACCTGGCACTGGATCGGCCTCGTCGTGGTCCTGGCCTATGCCGGCCTCTCCGCCATCCCGCCCGCCTACCGGCAGGCCGCCGCCATCGACGGCGCTTCCCGCTGGGCCATCTTCCGCCATATCGAACTGCCGCGCATCACCCGCGCGCTGGGGATCGTCCTCCTCTTGCGCTTTGTCGACAGCTTCATGATCTATACCGAGGCTTTCGCGATCAACGCGGGCGGCCCGCATGATGCGACCCGCTTCCTGTCGATCGAGTTGGGGGAAGAGATCAAGGGCTTTTCCTATGGCCAGGCCGCCGCCCGCGCGACGCTGTATTTCCTGATCGTGCTGGCCGCCGTCTGGGCCTTCGTCGTTGCCATGCGCCGCGAGCCCAGCGCATGACCCGCATCCTTGGCTTCCTGGCGCTGGCCGTTTTCATCCTTCTGCCCCTGACCCAGGCGGTGATCCTCAGTTTCACCGTCACCCTGCCCAAACCGGGGGCCGAACCGGGCGAGATCGCGCTGGCCAACTACCTCGCGGTCCTTGCCGACCCCGAGTTGCGCGCAGCCATCGGCAATTCGATCACCTATGTGCTGGTCAATGTGGCGCTGTGCCTGGCCGTCGGACTGCCGGCCGCCTATGCACTGGCGCGCTACAGTTTCATCGGCGACCGGCATTTCCTGCTTCTGATCCTGGTCTTTCGCGTCACACCGCCGGTCGTCCTGTCGCTGCCGATCTTCATCCTGTTTTCGCACCTTGGGCTGGTGAACTCGCCGCTTGGGATCGCGCTGGTGCATTGCCTGTTCAACCTGCCGGTCACGATCTGGATTCTGGAAAGCTTCATCCGCTCGGTCCCGCGCGAGTATGACGAGACGGTGTTCCTGGACGGCTGGTCCTTCCCGGCCTTCTTCTTCCGCTTCCTGATCCCGCAGATCGCGCCGGGGCTGGGGGTCGCGGCCTTCTTCTGCTTCATCTTCAGCTGGGTCGAGGTGGTGTTTGCCCGCATCCTGACCGTGACCGCCGGCAAGCCGATCACCATGGCGATCAATGCGATGTTCGGCTTTCAGACCGACATCGGCCCGGTGATGGCGATGACCTGCCTCTCGCTGGTGCCGGGGATCGCGATGATCTGGATCTTCCGCAACCACCTGGCGCGCGGTTTCATCCTGCGCAGCTGACCACGAGGGCCCTGGCCCGACTGGCGCATGTCAGCCGCCCGCGCGGCGCAGCGTGCCCTCCAGCGGCACGGCAGCAGCCAGCGTGTTCGAGATCGTCCCGTATTTCAGGATGTTGCGGTGCAGAAGGTCCAGCCGCTGGTCGGTCTCGGGGCTGTCCACAAGGATCTCATAGCGGATCAGCGTCAGCTTGGGCGGCGCGTCCTGGCGCAGCGCCTCCAGCCGGACCTCGGCGCCCGAAAGCTGGAAGTGCAGCATGGGTATGACCCGCTCGATCCCCTTCAGCATGCAGGCGGCCAGGGCCGACAGCAGCAACTCGACCGGGTTCATCGCATCCTGCCGCCCGGCCAGTTCGGTGTCCAGCACCACCTCGGCCGCCTTGGCGCGGGCCAAGCTGCCGTGCGCATCAATGCGGCGCGCCGCGACGCGGTACTCCGTCACAGCAGCTTTCCGATCTCGTCCGCCGTCAGCACCCGGCCCGAAGAGACCAGCCGTTCGTCCACCACCAGGCCCGGCGTGGACATGACACCATAACGTGCGATCTCGGCAAAATCCGTGACCTTGACGATCTCGGCCATCTTGCCCGCCGCGGCGGCCGCTGCCTTGGCATTTTCGCCCAGGGCGATGCATTTCTTGCAGCCAGATCCAAGGATCTTGATGATCATGGCATGGTCCTTTCCTAGCTGAACCAGTGGGAAATCGCGTTGAAGATCAGCCCGATCGACAGGATGCCAGCCGTGACCACCGCCGTAAAGGTCGCCAGCAGCGGCATCCCGACCACCCGCTTCAGCATGATGAGCGAGGGCAGCGACAGCGCCGTCACAGCCATCATGAAGGCCAGGACCGTGCCAAGGCCAACCCCCTTTCCCACCAGCGCCTCGGCGATGGGCAGGGTGCCGAAGATGTCGGCGTACATCGGGATGCCGACCAGCACCGCCACCGGCACCGACCACCACTTGTCCTGCCCGAGCAGCGCCGAGATGAGATCGCCCGGCACCCAGTTGTGGATCGCCGCACCCAGGCCCACGCCGATCAGCACATAAGGCCAGACGCGGTGGATGATCTCGGCCACCTGGTCCCTGGCATAGGCCAGACGCTCTCCGCGGGTCAGCGTGACGGCCGTGCCGGTCACCGGAACGCTGCGGACAAAGGCGGCCACCTGCCCCTCCATCCCCAGCCGTCCGATCAGCGTGCCGCCCAGGATCGCGACGACCAGACCGACCGCCACATAGGCCAGCGCGATTGGCCAGCTGAAGATCGAGGCCAGCAGGATCACCGAGGCCAGGTCGACCAGCGGCGACGAGATCAGGAACGAGAAGGTAACCGCCAGCGGCAACCCAGCGGCAGTAAAGCCGATGAACAGCGGGATCGAAGAGCAGGAACAGAACGGCGTCAACGTGCCCAGAAGGGCTGCCAGCGTGTTGGCGCCCAGCCCGGTGCGGCCGCCCAGGATCGCCCGCGTGCGCTCCGGCGGGAAATGGCTTTGCACCCAGGAAATCGCGAAGATCAGCACCGACAAAAGGATGAAGATCTTGATCACGTCATAGACGAAGAACTGCACCGACCCGCCCAGCCGCGAGGCAGGATCCAGCCCGATGGCCACCACGCCCTGCCCCACCAGGTCGTTCAGCCAGGTCATCCGCAGCAACTGATCGTTCGCCCAGGCAAACACGCTCATGCTGCGGGCCCGCCCTTGGTCGCCTCAGTGGCGGGAGTGGCGCGGGTCCGCCCAGTCGCACGACGGGCGGGTGCTACATCGGCAGGCAAGGTGGCGATGGCCATCGGCGCGGTCCTCTTCCCCTCCGCATCTGCCATGCAACGATGCGCGCCGCATTGATCCACGTCATCGGCAACTGCCCCTCGCGCCCAAGACCATCGCGGCGAACCCACGGTCGATCTGCGAGCGAACATATCGCCGATCTGGGTTCAGGCCCGGGCACGGATGGCACGCGGAAGGGCGAAAGGGGCTGGGTCTCCAAGCAACATCAAAAGGCACGGCCGCGCGGTCAGGACCGCTCTGCCCAGTCCCAGTCTTGTCATCCGGCCGCGATCAGCCGCGCAACAGCATACCCGTCCGCTGGCAGGTGGAAGGCCAGTTCAAGCCACGACCGCGCGGGCCATCCGACCGCAGACAAACGCAGACGCACCGCGAAAGCCCGGACAGCGATGCCTGCACCTCTGAGCGGATTCAGCTTTCAAAGCTGGCGGAGGAAACGGGACCGGAATCCAACCTTCTCCACTTCGTAACAAGTTGAAAACTTAGTTTAAGTTTCCCGAAACGCATTCCGGAAGTAATCCGTGAAAGGCTTCAGCAGATAGGACAGCGGTGTGCGGTCTGCCGTGCGTATGAATGCGTCCACCGGCATGCCGGGAACGATGTCTACCTCAGCCAGTTGCTGCAAGGCAGCCGCGTCTAAAGCGATCTCGGTTCTGAAGTAAGTAAGGCCAGTCCGCTCATCGGACAGAGCATCCGCAGAAACCAGCGTCACCTTTCCGATCACCTCCGGCGTCGTGCGAGTGGGCAGTGACGAGAACACAAGCCGGACATCCTGTCCGGGGCGGACTTCATCGACATGGGTAACCGGCACGCGGGCCGCGACTAGGAGCGGCCGGTCCTGTGGCACGATGTACATCAGCGTATCAGCGGGGAGGATAACCGATTGTAGCGTCGTGACCTGCAGCCCAAGGACCAGACCGGAAGCGGGCGCTCTGACCTCGAGCCTGGCGATACGCTTAGCAAGGGCGCTTTGGCGCTCAAGAAGCTCCAACTGTCGCGCAACCACATCCCGGAGCTCGGCTTCCGCCTTTTCGCGTTGCTGAGTGATCAGGGCGGTGATCTCGATCTCAATTTCGGTGACGCGGCCGGCGGCTTCTGCACGGGCTGAGATCAACTCGCCCATCCGGCCTTTGAGTTGCGCAAGCTCGCGCTCCAGCACTGAAACCCGTGTGGCTTGGGTCAATCCCTTCGACAGGAGATCGCGCTGTGTGATGAGTTCTTCCTCCAGAAGCTGGGTCTGCATCTCGATTGCCCCCTGCTGCGCTGCGAGGCCTTCGATCTGGCTGCCGATCTGCAGGATCCGCGTCTGCCTTTGGTCCTGCGCCTGCGCCAGAACCTCGGCCTGCTTCGCAAACAGGCTCGTTTGACCCGCCAGAATCTCGGAAACATCTGGGCGAGTGATGGCCGCAGCTTTCAGATCTTCCGGGTATACAACTGCATCGGCTTCATCGCTCTGCGCTTCGAGCCGCGCCCGCCGTGCCCCAAGCTCAAGAAGCTGGTTTTCGATGATCAAGATCTCGGACTTGATCGCGCTGCCATCCAGGCGCAGCAGGACATCGCCAGCCTCAACGTTCGCACCTTCGACAACAAGGATTTCCTGAACAACACCGCCATCGGGGTGCTGCACAACTTGACGGTTTTGTGAGACCTCGATCTGGCCGGGAGCGATAATCGCACCAGCAAGGGTCGTCATGACCGACCACGCACCCAGACCTCCCACGAGAAGTGCAACCGTAAGAAAGCCCCAGAAAAGCGGCCGTGAGGCTGACCAATTTCCCTCGGGAATGCTCATGGCGCATTTCCCGGGGCGACTGGTTTCAGGATCTCGGTATGATTCTTCACCTGATCCCGCAGCACCTGATCGCGGGGTCCAAAGGCCTTGCGCATACCATCTTCCAGGACCAGAAGCAGGTCACACTCTTGAATCGCCGCGGGCCGATGCGCCATGATCAGGACCGACTTTCCCTCGGCCTTCATCGTCCGAATGGCAGCGTTCACTGCCATGGATCCGGCGTTGTCGAGATTCGAGTTCGGCTCGTCCAGAATCAGCAGAACCGGATCACCGTAAAGCGCCCGGGCTAGGCCGATCCGCTGCATCTGGCCTCCTGAGAGACGACCACCTGCTGCCGAAACACGGGTGTCATAGCCCTGCGGCAGCCGGACGATCATGTCGTGTGCGTCCGCCTTTCGCGCAGCCTCAACAATACTGGCGCTATCTGGTTGAACGTCGAGCCGCGCGATATTCTCTGCAATCGTACCGTCGAAGAGCGTGATCCGCTGCGGCAAGTAGCCGACATGGCGCCCAAGCACGTCAGGATCGTACTGCTCCAATGCCGCCCCATCCAGGCGGATCTTACCGCCGAGCGGACGCCAGACGCCCGTCAGGGCCCTTGCAAGTGTCGACTTGCCGGCACCGGAGGGACCAATCACGCCGAGGGCTTTTCCGGGCTCGAGTCGAAAGCTCACGGCACGTAGGAGTGCGATCTGCTCTCCGGGCGGTCCGACGCTCAAGCCCTCCACCTCTATAAGAGATTTGGGCCGCGGGAGGGCGGTCCGCGGCAACTGTTGGGGGCTGTGCGTCAAGAGCTCTGCGAGGCGATGCCAAGCTTCATTTGCCTTCTGAGCCACCGCCCATTGTCCTACCGCCATTTCGATGGGAGCGAGAGCACGCCCCATAAGGATCGATGCTGCAATCATTGCGCCGGCCGAGAGTTCGCCCTGCAGAACAAGCCAAGCGCCAAGACCAAGCATCGCAGACTGCAGAAACAGCCGAAACGTCTTGGTCAGAGACCGGAAGCCACCGGCAAGACCAGCCACCGCTATACCTTTCCGCAGCGCGTTTCGCCGGGCAGTTTGCCAGCGGTCGTAGCCCGCTCCAGACATGCCCAAGGCCTGCAGCGTCTCGGCTTCGGCTTTCAGCTGGTCGGCCATGCGCTCGGACTGGACCGCGGCAGAACCGACCTCCCTTTGCGGGGCTTTGGACATCACCTGGTTGAGTACGGTCACTATGACCAGAACAGCCCCACCGGCGATGGAGAGCCAGCCAAGCATCGAGTGGAAAATGAAGATGGCCGCCAAGAAGAATGGCGTCCAGGGCAGGTCCATCAGCGCCAAAAGGACAGGCGAGCCGAGAAAAGCGCGGATCGCTTCAAGATCCCGTTGCGCCGTCATCGCTGCAGGGTCGTTGGGGACGACGGCTGATCGTCGCATCGCCGCCTCAAACACCCGGCGATCCAATCGTTCCTGAAACCTCGCCCCCACAATCGCCATTACCTTGCCTCGGGCATACTCCAGGACGCCCATGGCCAGGAAGAGGACAATGACCAGCCCGGAAAGCGCAACCAAGGTTGCCTCTGAGCCGCTGCCCAGCACCCGGTCATAAACCTGCAACATGTACAGCGGACCCGTCAGCATCAGCGCGTTCACAATTGCACTGAAGAGGACCGTCGCAAGGATCAGACCGGCGGACTCACGTCGCGCCGATCTGAGTTCCCTCACCCCCTGGATGGCGCTAGTTCGCTTCAAGACCCCTCACCCCCAAGTCACACAAAGAGGAAATCGCCGGCCGAAAGTTGGTTCGCGTCGGTGAGCCCAGTAAGGGCAATCGTTATGTCCGCCGTACCATCTCCGTTGGTGTCGACCAGAACCTGGTTGCCGACAACTCGCGCCTCGGAATTGTCCGAACCGCCCGTAAAGGCACCGGTTCCCAGATAGCTGAAGGTCCCAATCCCAAGCCCCTCGAATCGTAGGATGTCGCCCTTTTCCACGCCACCATTCAACTCGTTGAAATCGGTAATGATATCGACGCCACTCGTCGTGCTGTTGAAGACGAAGTGATCCGCACCCAAGCCGCCCATCAAGGTGTCGGCGCCCGCACCCCCAGTGAGCGTATCGTCGCCCAACCCACCGATCATAAGGTCATTCCCGATGTCACCGGAGATAAGGTCATTGCCCTGACCTCCGAGCATATGGTCATCATCCGCCCCCCCAGACATCGTGTCGTTCCCGCTACCACCGTCGAGGAAATCGAATCCGTCTCCGCCCGATAGCAGATCCCCTCCATTGCCGCCAAAGATGCGATCTCCCTCGAAACCGCCATCGAGAAAGTCGTCACCTTCTTGGCCCAGCAGAACATCAATACCCGCACCGCCGAACAGTGTGTCGTTCCCAGAGCCACCTTCGAGGACATCGAACTCTAGTCCACCAAAGATTAGATCGTTGCCATCCTCGCCCCGAATAAGATCGCTTCCATCCCCCCCGGCCAGGGTATCCGCCCCGGATCCCCCCCAAAGAAAATCGTCCCCTTCCCCTCCATCGATAGTGTCATTGCCTTCATCGCCACTGAGAGTATCGCTGCCTGCCATGCCTGTGAGGGTGTCGTTCCCAGCGCCTCCAGAAATGGAGTTTCGTCCAGAATCTCCTCGAAGAGCATCATTCCCACTTCCGGAAATCACTCCCTCAACTCCAGACACAAACCCACCAGCCACAGCACTCGGTGCTTCTTGCGCAAATTCGAGGTCGAGTGTTATATCGACATTGACATCAACCAAAGAAACTATATCGAAATCGGCCCCACCAAAGACTGTGTCGCTTCCCCCGTCAGCAAATAGAAGATCATTGCCAGCACCGCCGTAGAGCAAATCGTCTCCTGTACCGCCAACGAGAACATCGTTGCCATCGCCCCCGTAGAGCTCATCGTTCCCTGCCTCGCCTTCTAACCTGTCTTCTCCAGTCTGACCGCTCAACCGATCATGGTTGTCGCCGCCTGAAATGGTGTCGTCGTATTCACTCCCCGACAACGTATCCGCCTGATTGTAACCTTCGATGAAAGATCCGGTCGCATTCCTGGCAACAACTATCATGACAGTTTCATTGGCAGAGAATTGCAAGATCTGTGCTTGCGTGGTCGTCCGCAGGTCAATTGTCGTGACTGTGACGTCAGGTCTTCCGTCCGCACCTTGTTCGACGGAATAGATTGACACATGGTGCGCATTCGCGGGGAGCGTTGACAAGCTTAGCGTGTCAGTTCTGCTCGACCCGCTTTTGTTCGATAGAAAATAGATGAACTTCTGCTCGGAGCCGAACACAACACTGTGGAGTCCTGCCAAGCTCTGCGACTGCATCACAATGCGTTGACCAGGTAGCTGGGCCGCCATCATGTCGAAAGCAAGGCCGCCAAAAGTCAAGCCACCATACGGATCGTCCTTTAGACCAGTGTTGTAGATCATCTTCGTGTTATTGTTTTGCTGCACCGCCCAGACATTCGCCAGATCAATTCCGGCCCCGAGCATCTCCTCTACCAGGAGGACCATTGTATCGAACTGCTTCAGTCCGACTTCGTTCTGATTTCTGGAAGACACATTCCATTCGGTCACAAATCTTTTGACATCGATCTGAAATCCCGGCGTATTTCGTGCGAGAAGATCCCAGATTTGAAACGGCTGATAGATCCAGCCGCTAATCATCTCGTCTGCTCCATGCAGATACCGATGCATCAGCGTACCATCGATAGCAGCTCGGGCGATTGGACTCGTTATTTGCCGAAATATGACTTCGGTCGCTGATATATCGGGACCGGTTCCCTCGTCAGGAATGCCAAGTTCGGCGCGCGAAAACCATTCAGCGCTTCCGCCTGGACCAACCTGAATGACAATATCCGGGTCAACGCCGTTCGCCTCATCCTGCGTTAGGTTGTATTCGCCAACCGCCTCTTCGATCGCCTCCGCAAGAAAGTTGGCGACGCGGCCATACTCAATTGGTGACATTCGGAAGCCGAACGCAGCACTGTTGTCAACCCACCACTCGTTTCCAAGTTCAAATGCAGCGATGCTTGTCCCAAGCCTCTCCGCCTCAGACAGAGCAAATTTGACAAACTCTTTAACTATTGATTTCTGGCTGATGTCGATTATGTGATTACCAGAACTATCCAGCTCTGCACTCAGTAGCCGATAGGTCGGCATCACGATCGTAACGCTCGCTCCTATCGAGGCGGCGTACTCAAGAAAATCGGTGAGTGGGATTGTACCCTTCTTGCCCTGATCGTAGGCGCCTTCTGCATTGGGATTCGCTATATCAAAAAGGACCTCGCTGATAGTCCCGCCAGGATAGCGCAGAGTACTCAGTCCTGTCTCTTTTGCGAACTCTTGATATGCAGCTGAGATATCCGATGTTTGTTGTGCTCCATCCCTGTTGAACAGGAAGTTGGCACCGAATAGCTCTTCGGTTGCTTTATCAGAAATATACTGTATTCGTGGTGTAAGCGTCAGTAGGTTTAAGTTTGCCATATTCCGTCTCTTACGCCTAGGTCGTCACATCCAGATGATGGCAGATCGATGCATAACAACTAGTTAATCTCTCAAGTTCGTTTGTATTGAAGACTGGGGTGCTTCCTTCTTCGGGCCCCATTTGCGGCTCAAAGTTGACTTATTTGGCCAAGATCAGAAGCCTTGAGCGAATGCAGGATGGGTTCTTGGTGCTCTGACGCCAGATGTTCATCCATTTGACACCAGCACCGGTGTGATGCGCTTACCCGCCTTCCGGGAGGCAACAATACACGACGAGCAGAATGCCTCTGTTCAGCGGGGCCTATCGCCCACTGCAGCGCGTTGGGCTGCGATGACTGTCAGGCACTCCCGAGGCCTGATGACATTGACGAATCTGGAGACCATAGTTGCGAGGGTCGGACGGCAGCCGCCCTTGGCTATCATCGCCTCGATGGCCCGGCAGCATGCCTGGTGTAGGAGACAGTGGAGGTGCGCGTCGCGTGGGCCCTTGCCTCGCGCAACAGTCGCCGTGCATCCTTTTGCCACGTTCGCATTGTCATCCGTCTCCCTTCCCTCATGTCGTAGAGGAAAACACAAGGCGGTTAAATCTTGGTTAAGTGGTCAATCCCGACGCCGCCAGTACCGCCGGGAAGGGCCGAGCCGCTTGTTTGCACAAGGCTCGCGACGGAGGATATCTGTTGATGTATCTTTCGGTGTGCTGTGACCCCCGACCTCCATCGAGCTGAAACCATATCGGACGCGCGACAGCTATCCGCTTGGGCGGAGGGAGCAATGGGCGGCGCTGCAATCCGCCACCTATGTGCCGATCACTCTGCGGGCGTGGTCTTGTCCGAAGAACAACGTCTCGTTCAAAAGTTCGTGGCGCATCTTCGAATTGAAGGCTCCCCAGATGCCGTTCTGCGTCGGCTTCCGCGGCGCGATAAAGTGCCACGGCACGCCTGTCTCATCGCTCCAGGCCGGCACCGCGCTCGAGTTGAACTTGGTGCCAGGCTCGCTGCCGATCAAGCCAGCCTTGCCGCGCCGGGCGATCAGCACCGTCAACTTCCGCGCGACGTGGCATCCTGACAGGGATGTGTCGGCCACCGCCGTCAGGCACTCCTTTGTGACGTCATTGTTCAAGTTGAATATCCGGAACCGCCGGCCCTGGGCGAAATGGTCGTGGACGAAGTCGACCGACCAGCGAGCGTCCGGAGCGGCCACTGTCAGCAGTGCGCCCATGTGCCCGCCACCTTCCTCCGCCCACGCAACTTGCGCACCAACAGCCTTCTTCGCGGTAGAACCGCTGGATCTTATTGCGGTTCATGAGTTGGCCCTCCCGCCGCAGCAGAACATGCAGCTGCGGGTAAACCGAACTTTCTTACATAAGCGCCCGCAGGCGCTCGAGCAGTTCGTGATCGTTAGGACGTCGGCTGCAATACCGGATCGAGGTCCAGTTCACGCCGGTCACGCTACACGCCCACCTCTCACACATCTCGTGGCGCTCCACGAGCATCGCGACGGCTTCGCGCCTGATAGCTGGCGTCACCACTTGGCGAGAGAAGATCCGTCAGCGCGGCCTGGTCGAGCAGCGACTGCGTCGGGTCAAGACCCATTGATTTGCGTGAGGTGTCCTTAGCAGTCTTTTCTGGCCTACAGACTCGCAGATGGCCCGGATTCGGCCGTTCTTCCCAAAGAGCCATAGCGTTGCGCGGGTCGATGACCGAAAGACAAGGGGATAGAGTGATGCAGCGTAAGTCGGAAGTCGCACGGCAAGCCCTTCCAGCACGGCAAACGCCACTACAAATGCCGCAACAGGATCGAGATCATGTTCGGGCGACTCAAGGACTGGCGGGGGTTGCCACCTGCTAGGACCGCTGCCGCAAGGTCTTCCTCTCCGCCATGGCTCTCGCCGAAACCGTCATATTCTGGCTGTGAAACAAGAACGAGTCCTGACCCTCGAGCCTCTTGCGAGGTACGAGATGTCCCTAACCGATTATTAACAAATTCGGACCACATTGTTCTTATCGATGGGGAGGCCTTTGTGAAGAAAAGTTCCGATCTCGAGTGGATCAACTGTGTTCTGCAGGACATCGTTTCCTTCCTAATCACAAATGATATGGCCGGAAGCGCCGAGGTCGTGGCAGTGGCCGCAGAAAGCATTCGGCATGATTTGGAAAAACGCGGACACTCCGTTCGTGAATGCAGGTTGACGGAGAAAGTCTCAGACCCGGGCAATATCGTGTCGTTTGCGGTCAGGTCACGCCTTCGCACCTGAAGCCGGTCCCATGCTTTTGCACTCACGGAAATGCGAGAGTAAGGACTAGCAGGCTGCTGAAGAAGTTGGGCCTTGGCCCGATATGAAGAAGATGATTCAACCTCGGCAGGCTTTTGCGGGGCCTGTGTCCGCGGGGCGGACGAGACGAGCGGGTCCCTGTTCAGCTATGTTGATCTGGCGGAGCGCATCCCGTTGCGGCATCCGTTGCGGAAGATCCGGCAGGTGGTCAACGGTGCACTGTGGATCCTCGATGCCGAGTTCCAGGCGCTCTACATCGACTACGGTCGCCCCTCGATCCCGCCAGAGCGGCTGATCCGGGCGAGGCTGATCCAGACCCGATTCTCGGTCTGCTCCGAGCGGCAACTGATGGAGCAGATGTAGTACAACCTGCTGTTCCGGTAGTTTGTCAGGCTGGGGGGCGACGATCCCGTCTGGGTCCCCATGGTCTCTAGCAAGAACCGCGACCGGCTGCTCACGACCGACATGTCGCGCAAGGTGATGACGGCGATCCTGGCCCATCGCCCGGTGCCGCCGCTTCTCTCGGCTGACCGCTTCTCGGTGGACGGCAGGCTGGTGAAGGCCTCGGCGTCGATCAAGAGCTTCCAGCCAAAGGCCGGAGACACGCCACACGATGACGATCCGGGCGACCCGCCCGGACCCGACCCCCGCGCCGAAGACCACCCCGAACCGACCCCAGCAGAGACCGCCTCGATGCCCCGCCCCGACCGCCAGTCCCTCAATGCCGAAGTCGACTTCCGGGGCGAGAAGCGGTCGAATGGACCCATGCCTCGACGACCGATCGCGACGCGCGGCTCTACAAGAAGTTGCCCGGCACCGGCGCCATGCTGTTCTTCATCGGGCATGCGCTGATGGAGAACCGGAGCCGGCTGATCGTGCAGGCCGATCTCACCCGGGCCGCGGCCGCGCCGAGCGCCGGGCGGCGCTGGAGATGATCCATGCCCATTCTCCAGGATCGACCCGCTAATTGACGCTGGGCGCGGACCGGGGCTACGACAGCGCCGACCTTGTCCGCGATCTCCGGCAGGCCTGCGTCACGCCGCATGTGGCGCGGAATTTCCGGTGTTCCGCGATCGACGGTCTTACGATCCGTCACGCGAGCTATGCCCTATCCCAAAAGCACAAAAAGCGGATCGAGGAGCCTGTCGGCTAGGGCAAACCGTCGGTAGCCTCGCCCAGACCGTCTACCGCGGCCTCGAACGGGTCGGCGCCCGCTTCGTCCTGACCATGGCCGCCAACAACCTCATCCGGTTGCCCCGGCTGCGTGGGGCGCGACCAATAGCGGGTGACCGTCTCACGACACCCGCGACACAGACCGCAATGCACGGCCACCCCAACGCCCCACAATCGGGAAACCGTTCCGCCTTGCCGACTTCTTCAGCGGTCCGTTAAGTCAGGCGGAAATCTGCCCAGGCAGCAGGGAGTAGCTCAACGGCACGTTGCTCTGCGACCTTTATCGCACCACTGTGGACCATGGATCGAAGCATGGACTGATACACCCAACAGTCTAGGTGACCGACGAGCACATCATCATGCAAAGGTGCCAAACGGTTGGGCTTAGCCTCCAGAAGGCGTACGGTATGGGCCTCAGCCTCGGCAACGATGCTTTCCGTTATCAGACTGCGGACAGGCAAGTTAAGGTGCTTCATAATTGCTCTCGATTGCTCCGTGGGGCAATCAAGATCAGGAACTGGTTAAGAAACTCCTACTGGGCCTAACTTAGTGTTCCTGAGCTTCGGAGCTCTTTCAATGCACCAGGACATCGTGTCGCATCCGCCAGCATGTTCAGGTAAGTCGCGCTCGCATTCTTTGGCAAGCTCTAACAGAGCTTTACAGGCCTCAGGAAATCCAGCAAATCGCGCGGCGCTGGCAGCTGCAAGGGCGCGCACTCTCAGTCCATTCTCCAACAACGCAAACCCCATTATTGCCTCACTCCGGACAAAGCTAGTCCGCGAATCTTAACATTGGGTTAATCACCCTCTTTTTTGGGGACAATCAACTTACAGGTAACCTCCCTGCCGCTGGCCACCACCCGTGCGGTCGCGCGCTGGAGGGCCAAATGCTGATGATCTTGGCTGCCGCTACACAACATATTGACCCGCCCAAACTTGCAGCGCTAACACAACCCCGGGGCAGCTACAGGAAAGCCACTCCACCTTGAGTTTAGACTATTGCTTTGGGGAGCCGCAATTGCCCAGCCATCGCAAGCTTCCGGCCTGGACCTTGGCTTGTCGATGCTGACGCGGTGGCTCGGGCAGGAACGGGATGCCAGGGAGCCGAGTGAGGTCCAGGATGATCTGCATGCCGAGTTGAAGCCATTGCGGCGAGAGAATGCGGTTCTGAAGCAAGAGCGCGAATTCCTAAAAAAGGCCGCGGCCTTCTTCGCGGCAGAGAGAAGTCGATGACCTTCGGCTTCATCGAAGCGGAGAAGGCCATCAAAAGCCCCCGATGGACCTTGGCGTGGTCAGCGCTGCGCTGGATGTGTTCCTTGGCCTGCGTCCGCAGCATGTCCCGCCCCTCGCCCCCGCCAGCCTGACGGTGCTGCGGCTGAACGGCGATGCGGCGTAGCTAGAGCTTTACAACTTCCGTCCCGGTCCCCCCGAACTCGGCGCGCCGGATTAGGCCGGCACCAGCCGCACATCCCCTGGCGCGAAGGCAAGCTGCACGCTGTCGCCTTGCCGGAACGGCAGGGGCTGCGGCGGGGCGATGGCGAAGATCGGGCCGACTGCCGTGCTCAGCGTGTACTGCACGGAATTACCCAGCCAGGCGGCGTAGGTCACCTCGGCCGGAAGGCGCTCCGGCCCCGGCTCGCGGGACAGGCGGATGTGATGCGGCCGCAGGACCATCTTGGACGGGCCGGTCGCGGTGCTTGCCAGCGGAAGGGTTAGGCGGCGTCCTTGCAATGCAATTTCCGTCTCGGCGCCCGACTTGGTGACCTCGACGTCGATCAGGTTTGCGTCCCCGATGAAATCCGCGATAAAGGCGTTTTCTGGCCGATCGTACAGGTCGTGCGGGGTGCCTTCCTGCGCGATCTCGGCATTCTTCATCACGATGATCCGGTCGCTGACCGCCATCGCCTCTTCCTGGTCATGCGTGACATAAACCGCCGTCAGGCCAAGGCGCTGCTGGATCTGGCGGATTTCCTCACGCACATGGCGGCGCAGCTTCGCGTCAAGGTTTGAGAGGGGCTCGTCCAGCAGCAGCACCTCCGGCTCCAGCACGATGGCGCGGGCCACCGCCACGCGCTGCTGCTGCCCGCCCGAAAGCTCCGACGGCAGCCGCGCGCCGAAATCTTTCAGCCCTACCGTCTCCAGCCCCGCCTCGGCGCGAGCCTTCACTTCGGCCTTGGGCATCCCCTTGACGGACAGGCCGTAGCCAACGTTCTCCAGCACCGTCATGTGCGGGAAAAGCGCGTAGGACTGGAACACCATCGAGACCTTGCGATATGTCGCCGACAGATGCGTCACATCCTGCCCACCGATCAGGATACGGCCTTCGCTGGCGCTCTCCAGCCCGGCAATCAGTCGCAGCGTCGTGGTCTTGCCGCAGCCCGACGGTCCCAGAAGCGTGACCAGCGTGCCGGGGGTGATGTCCAGCGACAAGGGCTTCAGCGCCACAACCTCGCCGAACTTTTTCGTAACGTTTTCGAACCGGACGGAACCTTTCATGGCACCCCCTTCAATGGGCTTCGATACGGTCGGCGCGGCGCAGTTTGCGTCGTCCGATGATCAGTTGCAGGGCAAGGATGGCGGCCAGCATTGTGAAGATCAGCACCGTGGCATAGGCGATGGCGATGCCGAACTCGCCGTTTTCCACGCGGCCGACGATGAAGCTGGTGGCCATGTTGTAGCGGGCCGAGACCAGGAAGATCACGGCAGAGACCGAGGTGATGGCGCGAACGAAGGCATAGGTCAGCGCCGCCAGGATCGCCGGGCCCATCAAGGGCAGGATCACCCGGCGCAGCGTGGTGGCCGAATTCGCGCCAAGCGTGATCGACGCCTCGTCCAGCGACTTGTCCAGCTGGCTCATCGCCGCGATACCGCCGCGAACGCCAACGGGCATGTTGCGGAAGACGAAGACGATGACCAGGATCAGGCCGGTCGCGGTCAGCTCGATCGGGGGGAAGTTGAAGGCCATGACATAGGCCACACCGATGACCGTGCCGGGGATGGCGAAGGACAGCATGGTCGAAAACTCGAACGCGTCTTTCCCAGTGAATTTCTGGCGCACCAGAAGGTAGGCGGTCGCGAGGCCCACGGCGGCGGTCAGGGGGGCGGCGATGGCGGCGATGGTTATCGTGGTGACATAGCTGTCCCAAGCTGCCCCGGTGAAGTGCACGCCGTTGCGGAACACGATCCCGAACGCGCGGGTGTAATGCTCGAACGTCAGGCTGTGGTCATAGCCCCAGAGCTTGACGAAGCTGCCGAAGACGATCAGCGCGTAAAGGACCAGCGTGAAGGCGGCCCACGGCAGGGCGATGGCATAGCAGGCCACCCGCAGCCCCGGGTTCAGCGCGGCATGGCGACCGCTGTCGCCCTTGCCGGTGACGGTGGCATAGTTCTTCTTCCCCAACCATTTTCGCTGCGCCATGAACGCGCCCAGGGTCAGGGACAGGAGGATCAAGGACAGGATCGCGGCCTTTGCCGGATCGGCCACGGTGCCCACGATGGCGAAATAGATCTCGGTCGACAGGACGTTGAAGTTGCCGCCCAGCACTAGGGGGTTGCCGAAATCTGCCAGGCTTTCGATGAACCCCAGCAGGAAGGCATTGGCCAACCCTGGGCGCATCAGGGGCAGGCTCACAAAGCGGAAAGTCTGCCAGCGGTTGGCGTCAAGGGTCTGGGACGCCTCCTCCATCGAGGGGCTGACGCCTTCGACCACACCAATCAGGACCAGAAAGGCGATGGGGGTAAAGGACAAGGTCTGTGCCAGCCACACGCCCCAGAAGCCGTAAAGCCAGCGCGTTTTCTCCCAGCCGAAGGCATCCGCGAAGAACTCCGTTACCGTGCCCGACCGGCCGAACAAGAGGATCAGCGCCAGACCGATCACGAAGGGGGGCGTAATGATCGGCAGGATCGTCAACACCCGTAGCAGGCGCTTGGCGCGGAAATTGGTACGGGTGAAGATCAAGGCGAAGGCGAGGCCCAGAAGCGTGGTCGATGCTGCGGTGGCGATCCCCAGCAACAGCGAATTCAGCGCAGCGCCGCAGTAGCCGGTGCCAAGCAGGCAGGCAGGCGACCAGATCTCGGGCGCAAAGAAGCGCGGCAGGAACTCGCTCACGCCAAGGCCCGCGCCGCCGCGCAACTCGAAGGCGCGGATCAGGATGAAGCTCATCGGGTAGAAGACGAAGACGCCAACCAGTGCAATGATCGCGCCGATCATGCCGGTGATGAAGGCATCGCCCCGGCCCCGGCCAAGGCCGGAGACGCCGGTGGTCAGAAGGAATAGAAGCGCCGCCGCCACGACGAAGGCGCCCGCCCCCATGCCGGGTTGCGTCGCCCCTTCCATCAACCCAAGCCGCGGGCCGTTGCCCAGAATGACCAGCCCCTGCGCGGCCAGAAGCAAAAGGCCCGAGGCCCCGCCAGCCACCAGCCCCCGCGCGACGGATAGCTGTTTGCGCGCAACGACCAGCGTGGCCCCGGCGATGGCACAGCCCATCAAGGGCAGCCAAAGCCAGGCCCGATCCGCAAGCGCCCAGCCCAGCGCCGAGCGCTCTGTGCCCAGCCAGCCAAAGGACCAGAAGCCCCCCGCCACCATGTACCAGGGCATCAGGCCATAGGCCCCCAGCCCGATCAGAAGCCAAAGCCCCGCCGTGCGCCGCATCGCATTCTTCCCGAAATTGAAGGCGGCCCGCGCCTCGGGGCGCGGGCCGGGTGCAGGGATCACTCTTCGAAGGTGCCGCCCTTGGACTTCACATCCGCCTCCCATCGCGCCAGCAGACGCTCGCGCGTTTCGGACGAGCCGTAGGTGGCGAAGTCATAGTCGATCAGTTTGACCGCGGCCATGTCGGGGGCCTCGGGGTCGGTCGCAGCCGCCGGGTTCGACGGGATGTTGAACACGCCAACCTCAAGGCCGCGCGACTGCGCCTCGGCGCTGATGACGTATTCCACCCACTTCGTCGCGGCCTCAAGGTTGGGCGTCCCATTGATGACGCTGACGGCGCCGACCTCGTACCCCGTCCCTTCGCAGGGCGAGACGATTTCCACCGGGAAACCCTGTTTTTTCAGGTTCACCATGTCATGCATGAAGCCTACGGCAATCGTGGTTTCACCCCGCGCCGCCATCTTGCCGGGGGCCGAGCCGGACTTGGTGTTCTGGTTCACGTTCACGGCGATATCAGCCAGCAGCTTGAACGCCTCATCCTCGCCGAAGAGCTGCACCAGAGTGGCCAACTGGGTATAGGCCGTGCCCGAGGATTGCGGGTTCGACACCGTCACTTCGCCTTTGTATTCGGGCTTGGCGAGGTCCTTCCAGCAGGCCGGAGCGGGCAGGCCCTTTTCGGCCAGAACCTCGGTGTTGTAGAGCATCCCCAGCAGGCCGACGTGAACGCCAACGGCCTTGCCGCCCGACATCTCGGTCATGTTCTGCGACCAGCCAAGCTGGCCAGAGACATCGACGCCCGAGGCGACCGTCAGCCCTTCGTTCGCGGCAATCAGGTGAGGGTCGCCCGTGCCGCCCCACCACACGTCGATCTTGGGGTTCCCGGCCTCGGCGCGGATCTGGGCCAGCACCTCGCCGGTCGACTTGCGCACCATGGCCACGTCGATGCCGGTGTCGATCTTGAAGTTCTGCGCCATTAGATCGCACCAGGCCTGCTCGTTCGAGCAGACCACGTTCAGGCTTTGCGCCGAAGCCGCGCCTGCGGCCATGATCGCGCTCAGTGCCAGCGCACTGATCGTATAACGTTTCATCGTGATCCTCCCGTTCAACCGCCTCTCCCGAGCGGCCAAGGCAAGACTGGCACGCGGCCCCGCTTCAGGGGTAGGGGTGGCTCCGTTAACAGACTGACCCCGGCGCAGCTTTTCGATGAACAGTGTTACAAAGCGGGGCCGCGCCACAACAATTGAAACCCGATAGCGATTGCAGCGCAGCGAAGTTCGGCCATCATGGCGGGAGGGAGGACGAACTGCATGGAACAGGCTTCCATGCCAGACAGGCTGGCGCCTATGGGCGCGGGCCCTGTCGTGGCCATCATCGATGACGACCCGGACCTGCGCCGCACGGTCGCCGACCTCTTGGGCGAGAACGGTTTCACGCCGCTTCCCCTGGCCGATGGGGCCTCCTTCCTGGCGCTGGGGCCGCGTCCCGCGGTGGACCTTGCACTGATCGACCTGCGCCTGCGCGGCGAGAACGGCCTGACTCTAGCCATCCGGATCCGCGAGACGATGGGTATACCCATCGTGATGCTGACGGGCCGCGGCGACGAGATGGACAAGATCATCGGGCTCGAAACCGGAGCCGACGACTACATGATGAAGCCCTTCAACCCGCGGGAACTGATCGCCCGCCTGCGTGCCGTGCTGCGCCGAGCGGGCCATCCCGCCATGGCCCCGACCGACCGCAGCACCAGCACGATCCGCGTCTTCGGGCGGCTGAGACTGGATCAGACCCGACGCGAGCTTCTGGATTACGACGGCGCCGAGATTCCCCTGACCAATGCCGAATACCGGCTTCTGGACTATTTCCTGCGCCATCCCGGCAGGATCATCCAACGCACGGAGCTGTTGACCGAGCTTGGCAACGATCTTTCGCAATACATGGACCGGACCATCGACGTGCTGATCTTGCGCCTGCGCCGCAAGATTGAGGCTGTGCCGTCAAAGCCCATCCATCTACAAACTCGGCGCGGGCAGGGCTACCTCTTCGTCGTGGAGACCTCGGCATGAGGGCATTGTCCGTCCGCGTCCGGCTCTTGACGGCGCTCGCTCTCCTCGCCGTCGCCGTCCTGACTGTGGGGGCCATCGCCTGGGGGGCGCTCAGCCGTGGCAATGACCGGCTGGACCGGCTGCATGGCGAGACGCTGGCCGGGGTGGACCGTGCGTTGACGCTCTCGCGCCAGGCGGCCGACCTTGCGACGCTTGCGCCCTACCTGCTTACGCTCGACAGTCCGTTTCGCATCGCGCAGGAAGGTCAGGCCGCCACCGTGCTGGTCGATGCCATCGCCGCGGACCTGCCCTCGGGCGACCCATTGCGCGTCTCTCTGGATGACACACGCCGCGCGATTGCCGACCTAGTGCGCGACACCTCGCTGCGCGCGGGCTTGCGCGACCGCACGCTGCGCCTGAACGCCGAACTTGCCGCCACCGAGCGCCGCCTTGGCGCACTCTCCGCCCACTCCACCGCGCCCTTGCAGGAACGACAGGACTGGCTGACCCTGCAACGCATCGCTGCGGCGCTTCTGGGCGCCGGGCGGGCCGAGAACCTGATAGGCGTGGGCGAGCTCCAGCGCGAATACACCCGGCTGATCGCCAGCCTTGCCGCCACACGCCCCGACTCCGACAGCGCCGAACTGCAACGCCTCCGCACCATCGCCGAAGGGCCGGAGGGTCTGTTCGAGCTGCGCCGGATTGAACTTGCCCGCCAGATCGGAGCCGAGGCAGCGCTAGTACGCATCCGTCAGGGGGCGGCGCTGGTAACCGCCCATGCCGCAACCGACACGGCCGCCGCGCAGTCCGTCATCGCCGCCGAGCGCGCCAGCACCACGACAGCGATCGCGGTCGCGAAGTCGACGCTTCTTGTCGTCGTGCTGGCCAGCGCGGCACTGGCGCTGGCGGCGGCGCTTTATGTCTCGGGCTATGTCACGGCCAACCTCCGCGCGATATCCGAAGCGATGATGCGGCTTGCCGCTGGCGACCGGCAGACCCGCCTGCCGCGCGGCGAGGGGCAAGGGGACGAGATCGGCAAGCTGTTCCACGCCTTCCGCACCTTCCGCGCCAATGCCTTGCGGCTGGACCGCTCGCACCGCCAGATGGCGCAGCGCACCGCGCTTTACGAGAACATGATGGCCGGGATCAGCGACGGGGTGGCGATCCTGTCCGATCCGGGCCAGATCGTGGCCCACAACCAGCGCCTTGCGCCCACCCTCCGCATCGATCCCGCCCGCCTTGTGGGGCGTCCCCGTCTGACCGATGTCATTGCCGAAGCGGGCTGGCAGGCAGGCGAGGCGCCGGGCAGCCTCATCCATCCCACCGGCCCGCAGGCCGAGCTGCGCAAAAGCCCCTTGCCCGGTGGCGGGGCGGTCGTCCTTGTCTCGGACGCGACCGAACGGCGGCAGATGGAGGACCGCCTGCGCCAGATCCAGCGGATCGAGGCCTTGGGCAAGGTCTCGGGAGAGGTAGCGCATGACTTCGGCAACATCTTGTCCACGATCTCGAGCAGCCTGCACCTGATGGACAGCGCCCCGCTGGAACGTCAGGGGATGCTGCGCCAGACCATCGCCTCGGCGGTGGACCTGGGGACCTCGCTGACCGGGCGGCTCTTGGCCTTCGCGCGTCGCCAGCATCTGGCGCCGGAAACGGTGGACCTGCCGACTCTGGTGGACGGCATCGCTGATCTGGTCGGGTTCGCACTGCGCGACGGGGTCGAGCTGGTGATCGACTGCCAACCGGGGTCGTTGCCGGTGCTGGTCGATCCGGGCCAGCTGGAAAGCGCGATCCTGAACCTCTGCCTGAACGCGGGTCAGGCGATCGAAGGCGCCGGCCGCATCACGCTGTCGGTCCGGCGCGACGGCGACCTGGCCCTGATCGAGGTCGCCGACACCGGCACTGGCATGACCCCCGAAGTGCTGGCCCACGCGATGGAACCCTTCTTCACCGCCCGCGCCGACGGCACCGGAACAGGGCTTGGACTTGCCATGGTCTATGGCTTCATCCGCCAGTCGGGCGGGGACATCGGCATCGTCTCCACTCTCGGAAAGGGAACCACTGTCCGGCTTGTGCTGCCGTTGCAGCAAGCGGCAGCATCCAGGCTGCCCCTGCTTGGCACCGTTCTGGTGGTCGAGGACGATCCATCCGACAGGATCACCGCCCTCTCGCTGCTCGCCCCCGTGACGGACCGCCTGCTGGTTGCCGAAGAAACGGCCTCCGCCCTGCGCCATCTTGCCGAACCGGTTGGCTTGATCATCACGGACTTGACACTGCACGGCCAGATCGAAGGCTGGCGTCTGGCCGAGACGGCGCTGACGCGCTGGCCCGACGCCAGGGCCATCGTCGTCTCGGGGCACCTGCCTGAGGTGCAACCTCTTTCAGCCCGCTTTCCCGGGCGGATCGCAATGCTGGCAAAACCCCTGACGCAAGACCTTCTGTCCAGTGCGTTGGTCGAACTGTTCAACCCAAGGATCGAGAATGCGACCATTGCCCGACACGGTCTCTGACACGGGATTGCCTCCGGCTCCTGCGGCCCTCCTCTTCGACTGTGATGGAACGCTCGTGCTGACGGCAGACCTGCACTACAATGCCATCTCCCGGGCAGCTGCGCGGCAAGGTCACCAGATGCCACGCGAATGGTACATGTCCTTTACGGGCCTTGGGCGGCGCGACCTCTTCCACCGCTTCGCTGCCGAGGCCTCGGCCACCTTCGACATGGACCGCCTGGTCAAGGACAGCATCGCGCTGACATTGGGTCTGACCGGTCACGTGCGCGAAAACCCCCTGGTCGCCGGGCTTGCGCGCCGCGCATTCGGGCGGGTGCCGATGGCGGTCGTGACCAACAGCGAAGGCAGCATCGCGCGGGCAGTCCTGGCTGAAACGCAGCTTTCCGGGCTCTTTGACTGCATCGTGACGGTAGAGGAAGCCCCGCGTCCAAAGCCCGCCCCAGACCTTTACCTGTCCGCCGCAGCGCGTCTTGACGCACCACCTTCCGGCTGCCTCGTCCTTGAAGACAGCGATCAGGGCATCGATGCGGCAAGATCAGCCGGCATGATGTGGGCGGACGTCCGGTCGCCGGACTGGCCGGATCGATGCGACCGGCTACTGGCCATGTTCGCCACCTGAAGCGAGACCAGGGGCTCTTGTGACAGCATGCAACGGCACTGATTGCCACGGGGTGGCAAGGTCTGCGCATTCTGGCGATGCTTGCACAGGCAAGGGGCGACGAAACCGCAGGCGGCGGCGAGGCTTCCGCGAGATGGCGTAGCGTGGCCCATTTTTCAAAAGCCCGTGATGCGAGCCCGCGTCATGAGATCGTCGCGGAAGGACGGCAGCTAGTCCTGTTCACCCTGAAGTCCGAGTTTCCGGGCTATCGGGCCACCATATGGCTTGCGCTGCCTATCCTTGCTCGATCGATCAAGGACTGGTGCGAGGCCTGATCTGCCCGGTTGCGCTGAATGCAGGGCAACAAAACCATGACCTTGCGATGCGCGCCGCTAAGGCCCGCTATCAGGCGCGTGCCGGTAGCATGGCCCTTCGCGGCGAATGTCCGCTTTGCCCCGAAAGTTTCAGTCGGCCATCCGAAGCAAGTTATTAACATTACCCACGCCCCACTTCCCCCCTCTCCGCGTCCTGATCCCCCGCTGGGTCAGTTCCGCCGCGATCGCCCGCAGCGACGTATGCCCCTCCTCCCAGATATCCGCGAGCACGGGCGCGAGGTCCTCCGCGAAGGCCGCAGCGTTGGCCGACACGGCGGCCCTTAGCGCCGCCCCGCCTTTCCCCGCTCGTCTAAGGCTTTCCGCCCCGTTTGGGTTCCCCAGCTTCACTCCGCGCGCCTTGGCCACTGCAAGGGCCTCCTTCGTCCTCCGCGAGATCGCCTCGCGCTCGGCCTGAGCCACCAGCGCCATGATCCCGACGGTCAGGTCGTTGGCCTCTGGCATGTCCACGGCCACGAACCGCACGCCACTGTCACGCAGGGCCAGAAGGAACGCTGCATTTCGGCTGAGCCGGTCCAGTTTCGCGATCACCAGCGTCGCCCCGGTGACCTTCGCCAGGTGCAGCGCCTTCGCCAGTTCCGGCCGATCGGCCTTTCGTCCACTTTCGACCTCGGTAAACCGCCCGAGGACCTCGGCACCACGGGAGACGGCGAAGTCCTCGATCACCTTACGCTGTGCTTCGAGCCCAAGGCCACTTGCCCCCTGTCTGGCGGTCGAGACCCGCTCGTAAGCCACCAGCCGCTGCCCTGCCGCCATCTCCGCCCCCTGTACAGAACTGCCTAACGTTCGTTGCGCAGTTCTGTACAGGTCGCTCAGTCGGCGGTGTCTGGCAAGTGCCTGATCTTCATAGATTTCCGTCAAGCTCGATCTTCCGTGCAGTTCCACCGCGTGCCAACGTCCGCTCGGGCGGGTCCAACGGGCTCGGGTCATGTAAAGGGCGCTTCACGCGTTTGCCCTGTTCATCCTGGTAGACGATCACGTACTCAATCTTGTCGACTGGCTCCCCATGGTCGAACGGCCCCGATACCGCGATCCGCGACCGCGACGCAGGCGTCAAGCCAATCTCCGCCATGTAGCGCCCCATCAGCTCCATCTGCCGATTGGCAATTCCGAGCCAGGGCGACTGCTGCACATAGCCGGACGGCGTCTTGAACAGGAGCGGTGTCTCCTTCAGCTTCTGCTCGGCCTCCACCCATCGCCCGTAGGCTTGGCAATAGGCTGCAAGCACTGCCCGATCGACGATGGTGATGACGCCCATGGCGACCAGCGTGTCCACCAGCCGGTGCCATTCCGCGCGCGCTTCGTCGCTCAGATGCTCCGGGCAATCGGGAATACCTTCCGGCGGGATGGGCTCGGCCCGGTTCCAAGCCTTCTTGCCGCGGTTGCCTTCCAACCGCCGCCAGGCGGTGGGTTTGCGGGGCGGACCGCTCACGGCAGCTGATCCTTCAGCGCGTTGAACACCCGCCGCACCGCATAGCCTCGCAGGATCGAGACGGCGGTGAACACTGACGCCACCAGCAGGTTCTCGACAAGGGCAAGGTCGTGTCCCATCGCCGGAAACAGGAGACGCTGCAGCCACAGGGACAGCAGGAAGCCAACCACCGTTCCGGTCAAAGCCTCGAAAAGGGAGGCGCTACGCGACTGACCAGTGGCCATTGGCCTGCTCCTTCCGGGCTTCGAGAATGGACCTCTTCGCCTCTTCCAGCATCCTCGCATGTGCCAGGAGTACTTCCAGTTCTTCGTCCGATAGATCCGTGAGGTCGATATCTTCCTCGGGCTGCTGCTTGACCGCGAGGTCCACCCCCTCGCGCCAGCCCCCTTGCGTCTTGAGAAAGAAGATCATTGCAGTCACATTGCCTGCCCGGGCCTTGGTGACGAGGCTTTGGGCTACCGCGCCCACGGCGCGCGCCTTCCCGCGTTTATAGCGTTCGGATAGGTCTTCGTCGCGGTTCAGAAGTGCGAAGAAGGTGGTCCGGCCGATACCAAGAAAGTCGGCAATCTGTTCGGCGTTCAGGACAGCGGATAGCGTTTCGACCTCGGCTCGCTGGGCAGCTGTCAGCTGCACGAGCGGCCGGCCGCCCAATCGCTTCGCCGAGGTATCCTCCAAGGCGCTCATCCAGTGGCTCCATCCGTCCAAGGGATCTCCCACGGCTTCGGGCCCTGCGGCTTCACGCTGAGACGGCTGCGGGATGAAGGCGTCAGGCCGAGTTCCGTCATGTAGCGCAGCATGAATTCGCGCTCACGGTTCGCGATGGTGAGCCACGGCGAAAGCTGCACGTAGCCTGCAGGCGTCCGAAGGAGCGATGGGCCCTCCGCAAGCTTGCGCTCGGCCTCGACCCAGCGTCCCCAGGACTGGCAGTAGCCCGCCAGGACGGCACGGTCGACGCGGGTCAGGATGCCGACTGCCTCAAGTTCCTGAACCAGCCGTTTCCACTCCGCCTTGGCCGTGGGATTGAGATGCGCGGGACAAGTCGGGAGACCGGGAGTCGGCTTCGGTTCCGCGCCGTTGATCGGTCTGCGGCCCGGATTGCCGTCCAGCAACTTCAGATGGGTGGGCTTGGGCTTACGGCCTCTCATGTCAGCCTCCGGTCAGGTTCAAGGGGTGCGATCGGACTGCAGAGTTGGTCGACCGAATTTGGCTCTCGCGCCTGTCCAATCGGCGGCCATGCGTTTGCAAATGCGCGGGAATGTCTGTCCTGGTCCTGGCGATACCCCCTGGGGAATTTCGCGGTTGTGGTAAGCGGAGCCCCATGCCGGTCCCCAGCCCGAATGGCCCAGAGATTGACCCTCCCCCCGAGGGTCATTGCTACGCCGCTCATGCCGTCACCTCGGCACTGAGCCGTTCCGCCCGCACTGCGGCGAAGCTGCGGCCATCGCCGTCCAGCACCGCCTCCCTCCCCGTGAAGGCCTGCCAACGCTCAACTGCGACGTCGACGTATGCCGGATCAAGTTCGACCGCATGGCAATGCCGCCCGCAGCTCTCGGCTGCGATGATCGAGGTCCCCGATCCCGAGAACGGCTCATAGATCGCCTGGCCCGGGCTGGAGTTGTTCAGCATCGGCCGGCGCATGCATTCGACCGGCTTCTGCGTGCCATGAACAGTGGCGGCATCCTGGTCGCGGCTGGGGATACTCCACAGCGTGGTCTGCTTGCGATCCCCGGACCAGTGGCCTGTCGCCTTCTCGCGCACCGCGTACCAGGCCGGTTCGTGCTGCCAGTGGTAGTCCCCGCGGGAGAGGACCAGTCGTTCCTTGGCCCAGATGATCTGGCTGCGGATGGCAAAGCCGCAGGCAGTGAGGCTCTCGGCCACGGTCGTCGCATGCAGCGCGCCGTGCCAGACGTAGGCCACGTCGCCCGGAAAGAGCGCCCAGGCCTCGCGCCAATCTGCCCGATGGTCGTTCAGGACCTTGCCGGTGCGCCTGGTCCTGGCTGCCCCCGCCTCGTTGCGCCAGTTCGGGTCGTAAGCGACGCCATAGGGGGGATCGGTCACCATCAGGTGCGGACGCACGCCGTTCAGCACCCTTGCGACCGTGGCCGCGTCCGTCGCATCGCCGCAGATCAGCCGGTGGGTGCCGAGCAGCCAGAGGTCGCCGGGCTGAGACACCGGAACCACTGGCACCGGAGGGATGTCGTCTTCCCGCTCGTCCGTCTCGCCTGACCGCAGGAGCGCGTCCAGCTCCGCAGCGTCGAAGCCCAGGCTGGTCAGATCGACTGCCATGTCCTGCAGGTCGCCAAGCTCCAAAGCGAGGAGCGCCTTGTCCCACCCCGCCTGCTCCGCCAGCTTGTTGTCCGCCAGGATGTAGGCCCGCTTCTGCGCCTCAGTCAGATGCGCGAGTTCGATCACCGGCACCTTCGCAAGGCCGAGCTTGCGCGCCGCCATCACCCTGCCGTGGCCCGCGATGACGCCGTTCTCGCCGTCGACCAGCACAGGGCTGGTGAATCCATACTCCCGGATCGATCCTGCGATCAGCGCAACCTGCGCCTCCGAATGCGTCCGGGCATTCCGGGCATAGGGGATCAGCGCCTCGATCGGGCGGTAGTCGATTGACAGCGTGCCGTCCATCCGTGCCTCCCACCCCCCGGTCCGCAACAAGCGGCGTCTCTGGGGCTCATGCGGGCAGTATAGCAGAAGGCTAAAGCATTGTAATTATGTAATTAAATGACGTTTCACGACGAGGCGCGCCATGTTGCGACATTCCCCGCCCCTGCGGTGTAGGCAGATGCTCAGCTTAACCGGGAGGTAACCAACGAAAGGCTACGGTTTCCAGACTGAAGCGAGGCACTCTTCCATGATCTCTCCGTCCACAAACGACTGGGTCGTTCCAACGCTGAATGAAATCGCCGCGTGCTTATCCTCGTCGGGGATGCACGAAAGTGCAGTCGCCGTCATGAAGGCTGCAGCCGTTGTCCATCAGAACAGCGGGGCACCCGCACTGTTCGGACCTCCAGCGCCGATGACCTCTGCGCCGATGATCGAAGGCAACATCATCCGGTTCTCCGTCTACTCGCGAAACCGACGGGAGGGGCCTCTCGCGGGACAGATGGGACACATTGGACGGACCAAATAGAAGCTTCCTTCATGTGCGCGCGTGTTGAGGAAGTTTGTAAATCCTCTGTCCAATCTGTCCCATGTGTCCCTTCCAACTGCATTGACAGACAATTCCCGCCAAGGTTGAACTGCCACTTAGGGGTTCCAACAGCGGTGCTTCGTGGGCCATACCCATCTTGTTCGGTTACCTGGAACACGCAAATGGCGTGAAGTTGTTGCGCTTCTGACCCAGGGCGCGGAGGCGGATGAGGTGGTCTCTGCGGCCGCGGTCGCGTCCGAAGGGGACTTGGCGGAAGCGGCCCGAAACCCTGTATTCGTCGAAGCAATTCGACTGCTCTGCCAAATTCCACTCTCGGCACAGGCCGACAACTTCGCAGCCGCCTTGAGGCTTGGCGGCCTGGATGCCGGCCCGGCGCCCTCAATCATCGATGTCGTGGTGGCCGCAACCATGAGACTGGAAGAGGTCCAAGCCAAATCTCGATCGGCTGACGATTTCTCCGAGCTTTCGGCACGAGCTATGGCGTCTACCTTAGGTGAAGCGTTCACTGCGGCATTGCCCGGTTTGTTAGATCCTAATCCCGAAATCATTCAGACTGGAATCAGGAAGTTTTCCAATCCAGAAGGCTTTGAGAAGCTGTCGCGTCTCTTCTTCAGAAAGCTGCTGGATGGGACGCTTAGATACTGGCTGGACCGCGTCCTTCCTATTCACACCGGCCCCGACAGCCGGTTCCGTTCGTTGGGAGACCGTGGTGCATTCGACGCGGCGATGACCCAGTATGTTTTCGAGTCAACGCGTATCATCAAGGAGTTCTCGCGAGGCTGGTATGGAAAGGTGATAGCCGGCACGGGAACAGTTCCGGCCGATCGCGTCGCCGCATTTGGCCACGTTGCGTTCAAGAAGATCGGCGAGGAACTTCGCAGGAAGCGAGACGCAGATGATTGAGGCACAAATCACCTGCGTCGCCGATCGTACCGACAAGCGCCTTAACCTGATCTTTGGCGGGTCCAGCCAAACATTCAACCTCGCGGCAGGTGATGTGTTTGCCCGCAACCTGATGCCTCTGCCAGAGACCTGTAACGACCTCATGCGGATTGCCTGTGCAGTCTTCCACGCAGACTGTTCCGTTAGCCGTGGGGGCGACGCTCGATCGGACATGGGGGCGGCCTGGCGCCGGGGTTTTTCAGCAAAGGTCAAGGTCTCAGACCCTCAACTCTGGGCACGGCAGGACGTTCGGGAGGCGCTGGTTGACGCTGCCGGGTTTCTAACGGAGGACACTTTCCAGTTCGAGTTTGAGGACCTTCCTCCTGGCAAGCCCACTCAGCAGTACTTCAACTTCGCCGCGCGCGAAGACGAACGGACGTTCGACGAAGTCATACTCTTCAGTGGGGGTTTGGATAGCTTTGCGGGAGCATTGCAGTCGCTCGCCACTGGAACCGGAAACGTTGTCCTGCTGACCCATCGCTCCTCACAAAAGGCGATCACACGCCAGACCAAATTGGCTGACTACTTGAAGGAGCGTTTTCCAAAACGGGTACTTCACGTGCAGATTACCGCCCGAAGGAAGGCAACCGTCGCGACAGAACGAACGCAGCGATCACGATCTCTTCTCTTCACGAGTCTGGGTTACGCCGTGGCTCGGGCACTGCAGATTTCCACGATCAGCTTTTACGAGAATGGCGTGATCAGTCAGAACCTGCCGATCTCCGGGTCGGTGGTAGGGACGTCAGCAACGCGCACGACCCATCCACTTAGCCTCGTTCTTCTTGAACGGCTCCTTGGTGCCCTGGGCGGCAGCAGAATTGCGATACGGAATCCCTTCATCTGGAAAACCAAGGCGGAGGTCCTGGAAGTCATCCGAGCCCACGGTGCTGAAGATCAGATCAAGCACACCGTCAGCTGCACGAACCTGCACACCCAAAGCGCCGAGGTAAGCCACTGTGGTGACTGCACGCAGTGTCTTGACCGAAGATTTGCTGTTTTCGCGACTGGCATGGAGGCGTTCGAGCAGGACGTGCATTATTCCACCGATGTGTTCGTTGGCGCACGAGGGAATGGGCGATCAAGGCAGGTCGCGATCGAGTGGACACGCCACGCGCGCCGCATGGCCCAGATGACACCCGACAAACTGGCGAATGAGTTCGGCCTACAGATGTCACGCTTGGTCCGCGGGCTTCCTGATCTTCCCAGAGACGAGGCGAGGTCTCGAATAGCAGAATTGCAGACCAAGCATGGCAAGACGGCTCTCATCGCGATCGAGAATGCGCTCAGGTATCATGCTGGAACGTTGGCAAGGGGCGAAGTGCCGGTTTCAGCCTTGCTTGCCACGCTCAGCGCTGACGACACAGGAGATACTGCAATCGAACTGAACCCTTCGGTCGAAGCTGGCTTGGAACAAGGCACAGCGGCCTCGATCCATGGTCCAGCGGTTCGCTTTCCATTGCAGGTACGCTTCTACCAGACCGAAGGACAACGGCGCTCCGTTGATCATCTGGATGTCCAGGACCTCGGCATGGTCAGCGGAGAACCCGCGTCCGTCGCGCATGCCCTAAAGCCCGTCTTCGATGAGGATCGGAACTTAGGTCGTCCGATTGATGGCTGCCGGTACACGTTGGCGAAGAACATAACGACCACGAAGAAGATGAGTGTCTCGGCGGTTACAAAGAACATTCGGCGATGTCGCGAGGAATTGGCCGAGTTCTATCTTGCGATGGAGGGTATTCCTCCGGCCGAGCCGCTCCTTATCCAGAGCCACGGTCCGAAAGGCTACCGCCTCGACCCTACGATTCGGGTAATCACGTAGTAAGTCCCGGCCGCAGTCGAGGTCATTTCCCGTCAAATGTCATGATGGCAGAGCCGAAATGTCATGATGCGAGTTCATGCGTGCGCATTTCCAGAGGGAACAGGAATGACGAGTGTCATGAAGTAAGTCAGACCACGTCATCTCGTCATGCCTGACTAAACTTCTGTTTTCGTGGGATTATCTCGCCAGTCTTGTGGTGGAGATCGTCCATGCGCCTTGATGAAGATCGGCAGTTTATCGCGGAGGCAGATCTGGCCTTCAGGTACGGCAAGGCCGTCCGCACGCTTCAGCGCTGGCGGGCCAAAGGCTACGGGCCGACCTTCATGCGGATCGGCGGATCCATCTTCTACCGTCTGGAGGACATCGAGGAGTTCGAGGCCCGTATGCGCCGGGGCGGGGGATCGCAGTGATGGACGAGCTTCCCCAGATCGACTTTGACGCCATCAACACCTACTGCGAGGTTCTGTTCGGGTATCTCGACGGCTACGTTCCTCTCCGCCTGATCGGTGAAAAGGGGACGTCCAACTCCAAGGTGACGCCCGAGTACCTTCGGCCCCATGACATCGCGACGAGAATTGGGAGGATCGCACCGCAGGCCGCGGCAAGGCAGGAAGCCATTTATGTCGTGCCGTGCACGGTTGCCCAGCCTAGGCGCGCGAAAGAGGAGGACATCGTCACTACGGGCGTCCTGGTGATCGATATCGACAACGGTGACACTGACGCCAAGCGCGATCACCTCATCCGCTATCTCGGGACGCCCACGATGATCGTTGCCTCAGGTGGCATTACCGAAGAAGGGAACACCAAGTTTCACGTGTACTGGCGCCTCAGCGAAGCGGCGGAAGGCGCCGACCTGAAACTTGCCGTCCACCTTCGGTCCCTGATGGCCAGCAAGGTCGGGGGAGATGACAGCTTTGACAATGTCACCCAGCCGATCCGGGTAGCGGGCACGATCCATGGCAAGCACGGCGTTCTGGCCTCGGTTCGTCTGCTGAGCCACGAGCAAGTCGAATACCACTTGGCTGATCTGGCCGCCGCCGTTGAAGCGATGCCGCCCATGGCAACGGCGAATGCCAAGCACGACTACAACAACGCGAAGCGGCAGAGCCGGTCAGCAGAGGAACTGATGACCTCCTTTATCCGTGAGGATGGGAAGGACGGCGAGACCCGCTATTTGACCTTGTCCAAGATCATCGGCCACTGGCTCCGGATGGTCAGGAGGGGGCGCGCAACGCTCGAAGAAGCCTGGATTGCTGTTCAGCAGCAGAACGCCGCCACGATCCAGCCGCCGTGGCCGGAAGAGCGGCTGCTCCGCGAGTTCAAAGCGCTCCTTCGCGTCGATTGCGAAAAACACGGCCCGATGCCTGGCCAAGAGGCTGAGGACCAAGAGGATGCGGCGCCTGAGTTTAGTGACGACGCGCTCGTCCAGTTGTTTGTTCGCGAGTGTGGCCGGGATTGGATCTACGTTGCGGTCTGGGGGCAATGGTACCGCTGGACGGGCAAAGTCTGGAAGCGCGACGCTGTCGGGGCGGTAGTCCAGGCCGTTCGGCTTGTTTGTCGGACCTCGGCAAGCAAGAACAACAAGCCTGCAGACCAGCGACGCCTAGCCAGTGCGAAGACGATCCTGGCGGTCGCAAAGCTTGCTGGTGCCGACCCTTCCATCGCGACTGAAGTCGATCAGCTCGATCAACACGTCATGCTGCTGAACACTCCCGAGGGTGTTGTCGACCTCGATACTGGCGCGGTTGGTCCGCACGAACGCCGCTTGCTTCTGACGCAGATCACCCGCGCGAGCCCGGGCGGAGAATGCGCAACATGGATGAAATTCCTTCAAACCATTACCGGGTGCGATGAAGAGTTGATGGCGTACCTGGCGCGGGTCGCCGGCTATTGCCTGACCGGTCAGACGAAAGAGCAGGCCTTCTTCCTGCTTCACGGGCTGGGGGCGAACGGCAAGTCGGTCTTCCTGCAGACCCTTGCGTATGTCCTCGGTGACTATGCCGCCACGGCCGCCAGCGACACGTTCGTCAGCCGCGGCGGCACCCGGCATCTGTCAGAAATCGCCGGGCTACGGGGGGCGCGTCTGGTGCTGATGTCTGAAACCGAAGCTGACGCGCAATGGGCGGAAGCGCGGATCAAGATGGTGACCGGCGGTGAAACACTCCGCGCAAACTTCATGTACAAGGACCACTTCGAATTCACCCCGCAGTTCAAGCTCCTGGTCGGAACGAACCACCGCCCTGCGCTCGGCGAGGTCGGCGAGGCGATGCGGCGGCGCCTCCACCTCATCCCCTTCAATGTGACCATCCCGGAAGATCAGCGCGACCCGGGCCTGGCGGATAAGCTCAAGCTGGAAGCCAACGGCATCCTTGGGTGGATGCTGGCAGGCTGCAACGATCTGCAACGGCTCGGCGGGTTGTGCCCTCCGACTTGTGTCAGCTCGGCGGTGGAGGAGTACTTCTCCACCGAGGATCGCTTCGGACAGTGGATTGAAGTGGGCTGCGACGTTGGGGCGGCTCGCAGGGCGACGTCTAGGGCCCTGTTCGCATCCTGGTCGAGCTGGGCGCAGGACGCCGGGATTGATCCGAAGTCTATCCGGTATCTCGGGGAGCAACTCCGCTCCCGCGGCTTCGGTGATGGGAAGGTCGGTCGCGATCGAGGCTGGCACGGCATCGGGCTTCGCTCCGCCCGCCGACCGGAGGATAGCGAATGAACCCGCTCTCCCCGTTCCACATGACCCCCACCGAACGCCGCGCCGAGTTGTGCCGTATCCTCGGCCTAGGCCTGGTTCGCCTCCTGCAGCGACAGTCAACCGAACTATCACACCGCCCCGGAGAAAGTTCGCTACACTTCCCGCCCGACCAGAGCGGTCATGCAACCCGTTATGAACGGAGACCCGCATGACCACACATGACCCCATTCCCGCGCGCCTGGCCGCTCTGAAGACCGCCACGACAGCTGACTTGAAGCAGCAGTGGCGCGACCTCTTAGACAGAGAGCCACCACCCTTCAACCGGCGCTACCTGGAGTCCAGGCTGGCCTACCGCATCCAGGAGCTGGCGTACGGAGGGCTGAAGCCCGAGACCGTCCGGCGGCTGGAGCAACTTGGTGAGGAACTCGACGGCGGTGACAAGAAAAAGCGCAGCATGCGCCTCGATCGGGATCGCCCAATCACCGGCACGCGGCTCCTTCGGGAGTGGCAGGGTGTGGAGCAGGTGGTCACCGTGACCAAGGACGGCTTCGAATGGCAGGGACGACCCTACAAGTCCCTGTCGGCTATCGCGCGCGCCATCACCGGCACGCGCTGGAACGGGTGGACCTTCTTCGGGCTCAAGAACCACAGGGGGCGGACATGAACGCGCAGAGCAAGCCTGTCGTCCGCAAGCTCCGCTGCGCCGTCTACACCCGGAAATCCTCCGAGGAAGGGCTGGAGCAGGAGTTCAACAGCCTGCATGCCCAGCGCGAAGCGTGCGAGGCGTTCGTCGCCAGCCAGCGGTCAGAGGGCTGGGTGCTGGTCCGCGATCAGTATGACGACGGCGGCATTTCGGGCGGCACGCTGGAACGTCCCGGCCTGAAGCGGTTGATGGCAGATATCGAGGACGGGCTGGTCGATGTCGTCGTGGTCTACAAGATCGACCGCCTCAGCCGCTCGCTGGCGGATTTCGCAAAGCTGGTGGAGGTGTTCGACCGGAACGGCGTGACCTTCGTCTCAGTCACGCAGTCGTTCAACACGACCACCTCTATGGGGCGGTTGACGCTAAACGTTCTCCTGTCCTTCGCCCAGTTCGAGCGCGAGGTCACTGCCGAGCGCATTCGCGACAAGGTCGCCGCCAGCCGCAAGAAGGGCATGTGGATGGGTGGCGTACCGCCCTACGGCTACCGGGTGGAAAACCGGAAGTTGCTGGTTGATGAGGACGCCGCCGCGCATGTGCGCTGGGTCTTCGCCCGCTTCATCGAGATCGGTTCCGGCACACTGTTGGCGCGCGAGCTAGCCGAGCGGGATGTGACCACCAGCCGGGGCCACCGCATCGACAAGAAGTTCGTCTATCGGATGCTGAACAACCGGGTTTACATTGGCGAGGCTGTTCACAAGGGAACCAGCTATCCTGGCGAGCACGCGGCGATCATCGATCGCGATGTCTGGGACAAAGTCCATCTGATGCTGACGGTGAGCCCTCGTGCAAGGGGAGCAAGCACGACGGCGCAGACGCCTGCACTGCTTAAAGGCCTGATCTTCGGCCCAGACGGCGCAGCTTTCTCCCCGACACACACTCGCAAACACGGGAGACTGTACCGCTACTACGTTAGCCAGAGTATCTTGAAGTTCGGTAAACGCGCCTGCCCAATCGGGCGGGTGTCAGCCGGGGAGATCGAGGCGGCCGTCATTGACCAGCTCCGCTTGGTCTTCCGGCAGCCGGAGATCATCGCCGGAACGTGGAAGGCCGCCAGCGCGCTTTCCGCAGACATCAGCGAGGCGGACGCCCGAACAGCCCTTAAGCAGCTTGATCCCATGTGGGACGAACTCTTCCCGGCAGAACAGGCGCGTATCGTGGCGCTGCTCCTGGAACGGGTCGACATTGGCGTGGATGGGCTGAACGTTCGGCTGCGCCTGGATGGCCTGACGGGGCTTGCAAGCGAACTGCTCACAAAGGTGGGAGAAGCGGCATGAACGTGCGCAAACTTCATCAAGTCCTAACCTTTGGTGGCCTAAATCAACCTCGGCACGCTATGCCCAATAAACTCATCAACTTGAAACCGAAACCGAACTCATCCTCCCCGCGGTATCCGCGCAAAAAACACCACAGAAGGAACAGGCAGGAAGCAGAAAAACACCGGGGGGCAGGAATGAGCTGCAGTGCCACCCGCGGCGGGCAATCGGACACCGTTACCATCCATATCCCCTTCTCCATCGTGAAACGCGGCGGGCGGAAGGAGATGCAGATGCCCGACCATGTCCGACCAGAGCGCACGCCGGACAGCACGCTGGTCAAGGCGCTGGCCCGCGCGTTCCGCTGGAAGCGGATGCTCGAGTCGGGTGAGTTCGCCACCATCGCCGAACTGGCCGAGCGAGAGGGGATCGCTGCACCATACCTCACGAGGACGATGCGCTTGTCGCATCTGTCCCCAGACCTGGTTGAGTCGATCCTCGAAGGACGTCAGCCGCGTCACCTGACGCTGGAAGTCCTATGGAAGGCGGCCCAAGTGAAAGATGCAGGGATCAACGAGGCAGAGACCTGCGCAGCCCTGGCCCGGCTTGACCCGCTATGGGACGAACTGTTCCCCGCCGAGCAGGCGCGCATCGTGACGATGCTGGTCGAGGGGGTGGATATCGGCAAGGACAGCTTGAACATTCGCCTCCGCGTCGATGGTCTTGGTGGCCTCGCGCGAGAGATGTTCGCTGGAGAAATGGGGGCAGCCGCATGAAACGCGGGACGCCGATCCCCGAAACCATGACGCTCCACGTTCCGTTTCGCATCGTGAAGCGCGGCGGGCGCAAGGAAATGCAAATGCCTGAAGGCAGCGCCCAGCAGCGCAAGACCGACAACTCGTTGGTCAAAGCAGTGGCCCGCGCCTTCCGCTGGAAGAGGATGTTGGAGTCGGGCGAGTTCGCCACCGTCGCCGAACTGGCCGAACGTGAGGAGATCGCACCCTCGTACATGACCCGCATCTTACGCGTCACGCTGCTAGCACCTAATATCGTCGAGGCGATCCTGGATGGGAGTCAGGGCCCGGGGGTGACGCTGGCCCCGGTGCTTGAGCCGTTTCCGGTAGAGTGGGACGAGCAGCGCCGCCGATTCTCGACTCGCGCCATTGCGTGAACTTGCCCCAACAAGGCAACACGGAAAGGGGTTGATTGCGCGGATGAGTATAGTTTATATATCCATCATCAAACGAATCGGGTTGACGCTCTTGTCCTACCTGCTCAACGAGGACCTGCCATGCGCTGGGGTGTCGAAAAACGGCTGGAGTTCATAGAATTCCGCCTCTTTTGGGAGGGCGGGATCAACCGTGCCGACATCGTCGACCAGTTCAGCGTGTCCGTGCCCCAAGCATCCAAGGATCTGACGCTCTATGAGGAAAAGGCGCCAGGAAATCTGATCTACGACAAGAGCGCGAAGCTCTACAAAGCGGCCGACGATTTTAAGCCCGTCTTCATGCAGCCCTCTGCATCCACGTACCTCGCTCATCTGCGCGAAGCGAACGGAGGAACAGCAGGCGCTACCGATGTATGGCTTGCTTCTGCACCCGAACATGATGCTTTGCCGATCCCGCACCGGCGCGTGGACGCTGAGGTCCTCCGTGACGTCCTCAAGGCTGTGAGGGACGGCCGGTCCATCGAAGTCTTCTATCAGTCTATGAGCGCCAAGAGACCTGCCCCGGAGTGGAGACCAGTTACACCCCATGCTCTCGGCAATGACGGACTGCGCTGGCATGTTCGTGCATTTTGTCACGTCGATCACAAGTTCAAGGACTTCATCCTGTCGCGATGCATAAAAACCCAGAAGCATGGATTGCCGGGCGCATCCGCGAGCGATGACATGCTTTGGCATGATCGATTTGCCGTCGCACTCGCGCCGAATCCAGCTCTTAGCGAGAGCCAGCAGTCGATTATCGCTCAAGACTACGAGATGAAGAACGGGCGCGCCGAAGTAATGGTTCGCAAGGCGATGCTCTACTATTTTCAGAAGCGCCTCCGTTTGGACATCGCCGACAAGTTGGACAACCCGCACGAAATCCCGGTCGTGGTTTCAAATCGCGCTGCCTTCGACGCGGCGCTTGCGGAGGCGATGGCATGAAGTCGATCAATTTCGAGATCCTTCGTGACGGGTGGCCCGAACTTGCGGGCCTTGGCGGTTTTGCGGAGGCCTATGCGCACGCAGATCCGGCGAGCGCGCTCGTCAAGCTTCGGCTCTTCGGCGAGAATCTGACGAAGGACATCTATCGTGAGCTTCGGCTGCCAAAGCCGGATCAGCCGACGTTTGTCGATCTCTTGAAGAGTGACGCCTTCATCGCGATCACGCCGAAGGTGGTCCTCGACAAGCTCCACGCCCTTCGAATTCACGGCAACAAAGCCGCCCACGGCGAGCCGGCGACGGTTCGAACTGCACTTTGGCTCATCCAAGAAGCGTTTGACCTAGGCCGGTGGCTCTTCGTGCAATTCGCCAAAGGCGATGCCGCGGCCATCCCAGCGTTTGTGCAACCGATGGCGGAAGCTGTCGATGAGAGCAAAGGTCAGCTAAAGCGCGAGAAGCGCCAAGTCCTAGAAAAGCTGGCCTCGCAAGAAGCACAGATGGAGGCGCTTCTCCGAGAACTGGACGCCGCGCGCGAAGCCGCCGTAACAGCGGAAAAGAAGGTTGAGGAGATTCAGTCGCTGGCATCATCCGGTGCGGCAACGGCCAACCTGCTGGCGTTCAATGAGGCGACGACCCGTGCCCGTATCATCGACAGCTTGCTCGCAACAGCCAACTGGAACGTTGGCCTTGGGAACGCCAGTACGGCGGAGGTTGGCAAGGAGGTTGAGGTCAAACATCAGCCCACTGCGTCAGGCCTTGGCTATGCTGACTATGTGCTCTGGGATGACAACGGGAATCCTCTGGCGGTCATCGAGGCCAAGAAGACAGCTGTGGACCCGGAGCGGGGACGGCAGCAGGCGAAACTGTATGCCGACGGCCTTGAGAAGATGCACGGGCAGCGTCCCCTCATCTTCTACACCAACGGTTACGACATTTGGATGTGGGACGACGTCCTGGGTTATCCGCCGCGAAAAGTGTTCGGTTACTATTCGAAGGACAGCTTGCAGTACCTCGTGAATTTTCAGCGGGCGGGTAGGAAGCCGCTCAACTCGCTTGAGCCTAATGTCGCCATCGTCAATCGTCTTTATCAGATCGAGGCGATCAAGCGCGTCTCTGAGCGGTTTACAGATAACCATCGGAAGGCGCTCGTCGTGCAGGCGACCGGCACCGGCAAGACCCGCGTTGCAATAGCCCTCGCTGAATTGCTCATTCGCGCCGGCTGGGTAAAGCGCGTCTTGTTCCTTTGCGACCGTCGTGAACTGCGCAAACAGGCCAAAAACGCTTTCGGCGATTTCCTGTCTGAGCCCATTCGCATCGTCAGCTCGCGCGTGAATCAATCGGCGAGCGAACGGATATTTCTTGCGACCTATCCCGCAATGCAAAAGGTCTACCAGTCTTTCGATGTTGGGTTCTTCGACCTGATTATCGCCGATGAGTCGCATCGAAGCATTTACAATGTATACGGCGATATGTTTCACTACTTCGACTGCCTTCAGATCGGCTTGACCGCGACGCCGATCGATTTCGTTTCGCGCAACACGTTCAGCCTATTTGGGTGTGAAGGGCAGCTGCCGACAGCGAACTACGATCTTGAACAGGCGGTTCAGGACGGTTTCCTGACGCCGTTTGAGGTTTTCGAGCATACGACGCAATTCCTTCGTGAAGGGATCAGGCTCGACATCCTGACCAAGCAGCAGATTCAGGAGCTTGAGGAACAGGGCGAAGACCCGGCGCAGTACGATTTCTCATCAGAGCAGATCGACAAGATTATCTACAACAAGGACACCAACCGCGCGATCCTTCGCAACTTGATGGAGAACGGGCTGCGCGACGCCACCGGGCAGCTTCCAGGCAAGAGCATCATCTTTGCGCGGAACCACCAACATGCTGTGCTCATGCGGCAGATGTTCGACGAGATGTATCCGCAGTACGGCGGTCGCTTCTGTCAGGTTATCGACAATTATGATCCACGCGCAGAGCAGCTCATAGACGATTTCAAGGGCGACGGCGCAAACTCCGAACTGACGATCGCGATTTCAGTCGATATGCTCGATACCGGCATCGACATCCCAGAAATCCTGAACCTTGTGTTCGCCAAACCGGTCCGTTCACCTGTCAAGTTCTGGCAGATGATCGGGCGTGGAACGCGCCTGAAGCCCGATTTGTTCGGCCCGGGTAAGGACAAGAAAATGTTCCGCATTTTCGATCACTGGGGGAACTTCGAACGCTTTGAAATGGGCTACCGGCCGGCTGAGCCGACCCAGTCGAAGCCCTTGCTCCAACTGGTATTCGAAGAACGCGTGCTGCTCGCTGAGACGGCGCTCCGGATGAGCGAAATCGCGATTTTCGACGAGGTGATAGAGCTCATCGCGAAAGACATCGAAGCGCTGCCCGAGGAATCCGTCTCGGTGCGCGAAAAGTGGCGCGAGAAGCGGGCGGTGGCCGTTCCGGCGACGCTCAAAGCCTTTGCGCCCGCGACCGTTGCGATGCTCAGGCAAGTCATCGCACCCCTCATGCAATGGCGAGACGTTCGCGGATTGAGCGATGCCCACGCGCTGGATCTCTTAATTGCGCGCGCCCAGATCGCAGTGCTTCGAAAGTCCGCAGACGTAGCCGATCTGAAAATCGATCTGCTCGATCGACTCTCGGCGCTCCAGATGCACCTCAACCCGGTGCGAGAGAAGGCTGAAGTCATCAAGCGGGTCAAAACCGACGAGTTTTGGAACGGCGTAACCGTCGCCGATCTGGAGTCGGTTCGCAAACCGCTACGGGAAATCATGCACCATCGAGACCGCCAAGGCGCCATGCCGCTGCCGGCGAAGATCATCGACGTGACGGAAGATACGGCTGGCTTCCAGACAAATCGCCGGGCGACGAGTCTGAAGACCGTCGACATGAAGGCATACCAGCAGATCGTCGAGGCCGAACTGAAGCGGCACTTCGATACGAACCCGACGCTCAAGAAGATTCGCGCGGGCGAAGCGGTTTCAGATGTCGACATTCAGGCACTTGTTTCGCTGGTCCTGATCCAAAGCCCGAACGCGAGCCGGGATGTGCTCGAAGAGTTCTTCGCCGACACGGCTCTTCCGCTGGATTTCGCGATCCGGTCGATTGTCGGGCTGGACCCGGAAGCAGTGGCGGCACGTTTCGCGGAATTCGCGGGTCGGCATCCCAGCCTTACAGCGAAGCAGACCCGCTTCCTTGGGCTGCTTCAAAATCACATCGCGCGCTTCGGGTCCGTCACGCTTGATCGCCTCTATGAGCAGCCGTTCACAGTGGTGGACGCTGACGGCCTGGATGGCGTTTTTGAGAAACCGGAGGAGATCGACGATCTTCTCGACATCCTGAGCGTCTTCGCGCCGCCTCCAGCGGCCAGCGAGGGCACAAAAGAATCCCCCGAAAGGACGAAGCACTAAATGATTACTGGTGATCTGAAGCGCAAGGTGGACGCCCTCTGGACCGAGTTCTGGCAGGGCGGCATCACCAATCCGTTGACCGTGATCGAGCAGGTCACGTTCCTTATGTTTGCGCGCCTGCTCGACATCAACGAAACGCGCGACGAGAACCGCTTGAAGCGGACGGGCAAGTCGTTTCAACGGCGGTTTTCCGATGAGGAGCAGAGCTTGCGTTGGTCGCAGTTCCGCCATCTCGGCGCCGACGCGATGCTGCCCCTCGTGCGCGACAAGGTGTTCCCGCATTTCAGGAAATCATCGACAAGTGGCTCCGCTTTCGCGGAATTCATGAAGGACGCGCAGCTCATGATCCAGAAGCCGAGCCTTCTGGTGAAGGCAGTCAACATGATCGACCAGCTGCCGCTGACCGAAGGAGACGCGAAGGGTGATCTCTACGAGTACCTTCTCAGCAAGCTGACCACCGCCGGCATCAACGGTCAGTTCCGGACGCCGCGCCACATCATCCGGTTGATGGTCGACATGCTGGAGCCGAAGCCCACCGACGTGATCGGCGATCCGTCCTGCGGCACCGGCGGCTTCCTTGTCCAGGCGATGCAGTATCTTCTCGAAACCTACACCTCGGCCGAGGGCGTTCTGGAAGAAACCGACCCCGAGACGGGGAGAACCGAAAGGACCTACACAGGCGATCTGCTGGAAATGCATCGCGAGCATATTCGCAGCGGAATGTTCCACGGCTTCGACTTCGACGCCACGATGCTACGCATCGCGGCCATGAACCTGATGCTGCACGGGGTCGATGATCCCGACATCCACTATCAAGACACGCTGAGCGCTGGCTTTACCGATAAGTTCCCGACGACCGCGGCCGAAGGCTTCAACGTCATCCTCGCGAACCCGCCCTTCAAGGGCAGCCTCGATTTCGAAGATGTTCATGCATCGCTGCTTCGTCAGGTAAAAACGAAGAAGACGGAGCTGCTTTTCCTCGTCCTGATCTTGCGCATGCTGAAGAACGGCGGCCGGTCGGCGACCATCGTGCCAGATGGTGTACTGTTCGGCTCTTCGACGGCCCACGTAACCCTGCGCAAGCTGCTGCTTGATCACAACCAGTTGGAGGCGGTGATCTCGCTGCCCTCGGGCGTGTTCAAACCCTATGCCGGGGTCAGCACCGGCATTCTGGTGTTCACCAAGGGTGGGCGGACCGATGACGTGTTTTTCTATGATGTTCAGGCCGACGGCTACTCGTTGGATGATAAGCGAGACCTCATCGACGCCAACGACCTGCCAGGGTGTTTGGCAGCATGGCGGAACCGGGATGCGGGCAGCGATACTGACCGGACGAAGAAAGCCTTCTTCGTGTCGGCCCAGGAGATCAGGGGTTCGAACTACGACTTGTCGCTCGGGAAATACAAGGAACGGGTCCTTGTCACCCAGACATATGACACCCCGGCGGCGATCCTGGATCAGATGAAGAAGCTGAACGATGACATCGCGTCGGACTTGGCAGAGCTTGAGGAACTGCTGGTATGACGAAGACCAAGAAGCTCGGTGAGGTTTTCGACATCCGTAAAGGCAAGAAGGCCGCAGCCACCTCGGACACCTTTGTCCCTGGATCACATCCCTACATCCAGATCGACGAAGTTCGCGGTGTCACCCCGACCAAATTCGCTATCGATCCGAGGCCGGTGGTGGTCACCGGCAACGATCTTTGCATCGTATGGGACGGGGCCAATGCCGGGACGGTAGGCTACGGTGTTTCCGGTGCAATCGGCAGCACAGTGTCGAGGTTGCGACTGAAAGAACCTGATCGTTGGGACCCCCGCTTCTTGGGCCGCCTGCTGGATGGGCTCTTCCCAAAACTGAACCAAGAAGCGCAGAGCCGTGGGGCCACCATCCCGCACGTCGATAAGGCAAAGTTGGAAGAGATCGACTTCCCACTGATCGAACACACTGAACAACGCCGGATCGCGGCGATACTGGATAAGGCCGATGCCATCCGCCGCAAACGCGAACATGCCCTCGCCCTGGCAGATGACTTTCTCCGGTCGGTGTTTCTGGAGATGTTTGGCCGACCGGGGCAACCGAACCCCTTGCTACCGACGAAAGAGCTTGGCCAAATATGTGATCTGTTTGCCGGAAATTCGTTGCCCGTTGGAACAACTTTTGATGGTCAGGAGCATGGGTTGCTGCTCTTGAAGGTCGGGGACATGAACCTGTCAGGCAATGAAGAAATCGTTCAGGTCGCCCGGGAATGGATAGACGAAGATCAAGTGACTGGACCGGCAATTAGGGCACCAAAAGACGCCATCGTGTTTCCCAAACGTGGCGGGGCAATCGCCACGAACAAGAAGCGGGTTCTTGGGCGGGACTGCATCCTCGACCCCAACCTCATGGCTGTAGCACCTAAAGTCGCGTCGCCAATTTCGTATCAATTCCTCCGTGTCTGGTTTGACCTATTGGACCTCTCCACACTTTCCAACGGCAGCACCGTTCCCCAGCTTAACAAGGGTGACCTCAAACCTCTCGAATTGCCAATACCCCGTCCGAACGACCTGATCGCATTTGACAGGGTTTTCGGTAACGTTACGCGGGTCCGTAAGCGACTGGCAGATGATCTGGGGATGAGTGAGTCCCTCTTCGCAGCCCTATCCCAACGTGCCTTTGCCGGTGACCTGTAGGAGCATGGCATGAGCACCCAGCCCCACACGGACGATCAGACCTCCGGCAATGCCACCACGACCGCCAGTCTGCACCGCCTGACGCTTCCAGGCCCGATGCTCCAGCGGGGGTTCTGGCTCTATGTCTGGCGGGTACAGACCCCCAAGGGGGAGCGGCTGTATGTGGGACGCACCGGTGACAGCAGCAGCCCCCATGCCACGGCCCCCTACACCCGCATGGGCCAGCACCTCGGCTTCTCAAAGGCCCAGAACAGTCTACGACGGCTGCTAACCGAGGCGGGGGTGAAGCCGGAAAGCTGTGGGCATTTCGACCTGTTTTCTTATGGCCCGATCTTTCCGGAAATCGGCATGACCAAGGAGCAGCTCCGTGCCGATCAGATGCTGCTGCACACACCGGTGCGCGACCAGATGGCCGCGCTGGAAAGGAAGTTGCGGGATGCGCTGGTGGAGGCCGGTCATCCGGTGTTGAACGTGGTCCACAGCAAGAAGCAATACGATGCCGCCCAGTGGGAAGCGGTTCGGAATGCATTCGCCGAACACTTTTCGGGCTTAGGGCGGATTGAATCATGAGACTAGCAAGAATCGAAATCGAGAACTTCAAAGGGATCGGCAGCAGGCAAGTTGTCGACCTCAAACCGATCACGTTGCTCTTCGGCCCGAACAGTGCCGGGAAGAGCACGATCCTACAATCGCTCCACTACCTGCGTGAAATTCTTGAGCGCGGGAACGCAGACCCGGACCAGACCATCGCCGGAGGGCTGATCGATCTCGGCGGGTTTGCGGCGCTGGTTCACGGTCACGACCTCAATCGTGAAATCAAGCTGAAGGTGTGTATAGACTTACAAGATGATCAAGGCAGCGAGCGCCTGCCACTAAACTCTGGCGGAAGCCTTCGCGATCCAGATTTCGCGAATCTCGGACTACGATATCTTCTTGGCGAATATGCAGAATCTCAAGAAAGCGCTTTCGTTAAGACCATAGCTCTGGGGCTGGAAGTTCAATGGAGCGAACTAATTGGAGGTCCCTTTATCTCTCGTTTGACCGTTGACATGAATGGTCGCCAGGTCGCCGAAATCCTGTCCCCTGCACAGCCTGGCCGAGCCCGGCTGTGCAATTTTCAATTTGACCACCCTTTACTCGCCGAACCTGCCCAGCCTGAACTTTTTGAGCTTTCCGAGGCCGATGATGGTGAAAAGCCGGACTTTGACACACAGTTGAAAAGAGAGATCGCTGAGCTCTCGCGGGATATGGCATCAATCGATCTTTCCTCGACGCGAGTCCAAAAGATGGGTCAGAAAATCCCAAAGGCCATCAGGGCACAGTTGGTCCAAGAACTCGCGAGCTACAAACCGGTGCGGTTCACCGACATCCACGATGGATCGGAACTCACCGGGCAAGATTCCGTCTATGCCATTGCAGTCGATACGCGATTGGGCGCATTGCCTGCTCTTGACACTCCGCTAAAGCTGGACCTGCGAGACGTTGAACCGGAAGATGTGCAAGCCGCTTCCGACGATTTACCAGAGTTCCTACGGACCCCCAGTATGGGAAAAACCAGACGTGCGATCGACATTGAGCTTGGGCGACGGAAGGCACTATCTGATCTGCTTGACGAACTGGTTCTTGGGCCTGCGAGGATCGTTCGAGACTATCTCAATGCTATGACCTACATTGGCCCGCTACGTGAAATCCCAGGTAGAAGGTATCGCCCGCGCCGTTCACCAGATGAATCGCGGTGGGCGCAGGGATTGGCGGCGTGGGATCTTCTTTATAGCGATACGGCGGGCAAGCTGCTGGAAGAAGTCAATGCATGGCTCGGTGGCGAAGAGCGGCTGAAAACCGGCTATCGTCTAGAGAAGTTCCAATTCCGGGAAGTTCCCGTTCCCAGCCGATTTCACCAGCTTTTCGATCGCGGGCTTTCCGAAGATGATCTCGGAGAGCTGCAAGAACTTTACGCAACGCTTGGCGGACGTTCCGAGATCGCTCTGCGTGATTTCGAAAAGGGCATCATCGTCGCGCCAAGTGACGTGGGAGTCGGTATTTCGCAGATGATCCCGGTGATCGTCAGTTGCCTTCGAAACCAACAGGGCATTCTCGCGATCGAGCAGCCCGAACTACACGTCCATCCCGCGATTCAAGTTGGCCTTGGCGATCTGTTCATCCACGCAGTGCAGCCGAGCGAAAGCGTCATTGGTGCGGGTAAGACCCTGCTTGTCGAAACCCACAGCGAACATATTATGCTGCGCTTGCTTCGGCGCATCCGGGAGGTGACCGAAAATGAGGTGCCGCCAGGTGTGATCGGCCTTTCGCCGAATGACCTATCGGTGATCTACGTCGAAAGCTGCGATGACGGCGTACGATTTCGGCCGCTGCGTGTTGATCGGGAAGGAGAATTCATCGACCGCTGGCCGAAAGGCTTCTTTGAAGAACGCGCCGAGGAGCTGTTCTGATGCTCTCCGAATACGCGGTGGAACCTGCAGCAATTGGTGCGGACTGGAAAACGTTTCTATTCCTGATCGAAAAGTTTGGGGTTGATAAAGGTCGCCTTATCTCACGCCTGCCGAGTAAGTGGGAGAAGAAGGTTATCCAAGAAGCGAAAGCTTCAGGCGTACCGGATATTCGCATGGCAAGCATCGTTGAACGTTTGAGTAGATCTAGGTTCAAGATGGCTGATTTTGGCCGAAGTTACAATCCAGATGCGGACTGGATCGAAAACGCTGTCCGCGAGCATGGGCGGAGACCGTTCCGCGCTATAATCTACCGTGATGGGGCAAAACCATGCGCCGAGTCCCTAGTTCCCGACGACTGTTCTGATGAAAGCGTCTTGTTTGGGGCACCGATCAGTCGTAATGTCGCAAGGACGGCCAACGAAATCGCTGACGCTCTGCTGGTTCTATCTGTGGTTGCTCGCGAAATTGACATAGTGGATCCATTCTTCGATCTGCGGCCCGCCAAAGGCGATTACATCGGCCCATTGGCAGCACTACTTGCCAAACTCGCCGTCGCAGCACCCGCAGCGAAAGTGATTAGGGTGCATTTTCGGTCTCATGTCTCTCGCCCTCCGGACCATATCCTCGCGCGTGATGCGCCGGCTCAGACGAACGGAATCCTCCCCCCAGGCTTTATCTTGGAGCTATATGAATGGGCTGCGATTCCGGGAGGCGAGGACTTCCATGACCGCTACTTTCTCACTGAGGTTGGCGGGTTGATGATCGGTGCAGGCCTGTCGGCACAGGGACCAGCTGAGTCTGCCGCATTTACACTTCTTGACGCTGGCCACGCGCAGCAACTACGTGGTCGTTTTTCAATGACGTCAACGGTTTATGCAAGAGTTGGATCAGCGGTTCGTATCGACGCCAAGGGTAACGCAGTGCTCTTCTAACCGGGATAGACTGATTTGCCTCGCTGGCGCCTTGGGTATATGCTCGATTTGTGTACCATCTGGTAAGGCGACTGCGGTCGAACTGCTTAGGCCAGAGCAAAAATACCTGTTATTTTTCATGCGCTTGCAGAAATTCACCAAATCGTCGCAGTCATGAGGTCCGGAGAATATCGGCTCTGGGAGACCGCTTTCGGGCCTCGTTGCGCCAAGGCCAGTGCTCAGCCACACCCGCATAACCCCCGAAAACAACGGAAAAATCCGTCCGCAGCCGGATCGGGAGAACGCTTTCTCAAGGGCAAGTGGCGGAGGAGGTGGGATTCGAACCCACGGCAGGGTTCCCCCTGCGTCGGTTTTCAAGACCGGTGCGATAGACCACTCCGCCACTCCTCCGACAAGAAGCGCCATACGCGGTGCCGATTGATTCTGAAAGAGAACCGCAGCGGCGATTTCCGCTGATCGTGACAGGCGGAGTTTCGCTCGGGCCTTCCCACCGGATGCCAAAGCCGGTATGTTCCCGCGCAAGGCAGGCGTTGTCGCAGCGGGCAAGGGCGGAAACAGTCCGGGCAAAAGCCCCTCGGTGCGACAGGAACAGGAAACGCGGCACGCAGACCGCGTCAGATCAAGGGCGGACCATGGCACGAGCGGCATTCCGGCATTTCGCATTCACTCTGTCCACCACCGCCTTGTTGATGGGCTGTGTTCCAGGAGGGGGCAGCGACGGGTCGGGCGGCACGTCCGCCGGTACTGCGGCAAGCCCCAGTGCCATGCGCGGCGGATCGCGCGAGGTCGAGGCACCCGATGTCTTTCAGGTCACCGACAGCGCGCTCTGGGATGGCCGGCCCTCGCTGGGCGGCATCTGGATCGCGTCGCCCGATGCCACCGACCCCGAGCGGGTGGTGATGTTCAACCCGGCCACCGGCAAGTCGGTCACCGGCGCGCTCTTCCGGCGTGAGCGGGACAATCCCGGCCCGACGTTGCAGATCTCCTCCGACGCGGCCGAGGCGTTGGGCATCCTTGCCGGCCAACCGACCGAGCTGCGCGTGACGGCCCTGCGCAAGGAAGAGGTCGCGGCCCCGGCTGAAGCCCCGGTTGCCGACCCAGCCGTCGCCGAAGGCGCAACCCCCACGGACCCGGCCGTGCAAGAGACTGCCGCACTGGCTGCCGCAGCTTTGGATGCAACAGCCGACGCGGCCCCCGACGCAGCTGTCGCCGCATCCGACGCGGCTGTCGCTGCGACCCCGGCCGAACCGCCCAGGCGCAAGACCTGGGCCGAGCGCCGGGCCGAGGCGAAAGCCAAGCGCGAGGCCGAGAAAGCTGCCAAGGCTGCCGCTGCGGCCGGTGCTGCCACCGATCCGGCCGCCGCCGGAACCGACGCTGTCGATCCCGCAGCGGGCACCGTCGCGGCCATCGAGACCGCTCCGCTGGACGCCCGTGCGCCCGAAGTGGCCGCCGGGACCGCACCGGCGCCCGAGAAAAAGACCCGCCGCCAGATCCGCGCCGAAGAGGCCGCCGCTGCCGCCGCCGCCAAGGCTGCTGCCGAAGCGCCTCCCGCCCCCGAGGCCCCCGCTGCCGCGACGGGCGGCCGCCCGATCCAGGTCGCATCCTTCTCGAAAGAGGAAAACGCCCGCCGCGCGACCGAGGCGCTGGCCAAGATCGGCATCACCGCCCAGCCGCAGAAGTCCGAACGTGACGGCAAGGCGGTCTGGGGCGTGGTCGCCGTCGGCGACGCTGCCCTTCTGGACAAGATCAAGGCCGCCGGGTTCGCCGACGCCTTCTTCCTGCAATAGAAAGCCTGCCCATGCTGCACCGCCTGCGTCCCGTCCTGATCCTCTTCGCCCTTGCGCTGGCCGCCCTGCCCGCCCGCGCCTTCGAGACGGCCGCCACCGCCGCCTGGGTCTATGACATGACCACGGGCACCGTGCTGATGGACAAGAACGCGGACGAGCCCCTGCCCCCCGCCTCGATGTCCAAGCTGATGACGATCAACATGCTGTTCGAGGCCCTCCGCGACGGCCGCGTCACGATGGAGACCGAATTCGCCGTCTCCTCCAACGCCACCGCCATGGGCGGCTCCACCATGTTCCTGCAGGAAACCGACCGGCCGACGGTCGATGACCTGATCCGCGGCATGATCGTGAACTCGGGCAATGACGCCTGCGTCGTCGTGGCCGAAGGTTTGGCGGGCACCGAAGAGGCGTTCTCGGCCCAGATGACCGAACGCGCCCGCGCGCTGGGGATGATGAACTCGACCTTCGCCAATTCCTCGGGCTGGCCCGCCCCGGACCACCGCATGTCGATGCGCGACCTTGGCATCCTGGCCCAGCACCTGATCGAGGATTTCCCCGAATACTATCCGATCTTCGCCGAGACCGAGTTCAACTTCATGGACCGCGCCCCGGCCAACGCCCGCAACCGCAACCCGCTGCTGGAACTGGGCGTCGGCGCCGATGGCCTCAAGACCGGCCACACGCAAGAGGCCGGCTATGGCCTGGTCGGCAGCGCCAAGCAGGGCGACCGCCGGGTGATCTTCGTCATCACCGGCCTGCCCAGCGAACAGGCCCGCGCCGAGGAATCCGAGCGCATCGTCGCCTGGGCCTTCCGGCAGTTCTCGGAAAAGACCGTGGCCAAGGCCGCCGTCCGCGTGGCCGAGGCCGAGGTGCATCTTGGCGCCGCCGACACCGTGGGCCTGGTCCCGGCCGAGGATGTGCGCCTGCTGGTCCCGGCCCTGGTGCAGGACAGCGTGACCGCCGAAGTCGTCTACAACGGCCCGCTTCTCGCCCCGGTCAAGGCCGGCACTGCGGTGGCAGAACTGGTGATCCATGTCCCCGACCTGCCCGACCGCCGCTTCCCCCTGGTGGCCGAGGCCGACATCGGCACCGCCGGCTTCACCAAGCGGCTGACCACCGCCGCCCGGGCGCTTTACGCGCAATATTTCGGGTCGCCGGCCAGCTGAATGGCCGGATTCTTCCTCAGCCTGGAAGGCATCGACGGCTCGGGCAAGTCCACGCAAGGCCGCTTGCTGGCCGACCGCCTGCGGCAGGCCGGTCACGCCGTCACCCTGACGCGCGAACCTGGCGGCAGCCCCGGCGCCGAAGAGATTCGCCGCCTGGTCCTGGAAGGCGCCACCGACCGCTGGTCGGCCGAGACCGAGATCCTTCTCTTCACCGCCGCCCGCCGCGACCATCTGGAAAAGGCCATCCGCCCGGCCCTGGCCCGGGGCGAGATCGTGATCACCGACCGTTTTGCCGACAGCACGCGCATCTTCCAGGGCATCACGCGGGGCGACCTGACCGAGACGGTCGACCGTCTGCACGAGTTGATGATCGGGGTCGAGCCGGACCTGACCCTCCTCTTCGACCTCGACCCAGCCGTGGGCCTCGCCCGCGCCACCGCCCGCGCCGGGGCCGAGTTGCGGTTCGAGGATATGGGCCTCGCCTTCCAGCAGAAGGCCCGGGCCGGGTTCCTGGCGCTGGCCGCCCGCCACCCGCGCTTTGCCCTGATCGACGCCGACGCCGACCCCGACACCGTCGCGGCCCGTGTCTGGTCGTCGGTCGCCCCACACCTCACCAGCCGCTGATCCCCAGCGGCCCTGGGTAAGAGGGCACGCATCCTTACGGCCTGTGACCGGGGTCAAACTGCAAGCGGAAGGTGGGCGATCCGCCCACCCTACCCCCGCGCTTCATCAGCATCCCGCAGTCCCACGGCCGCACCCAAGCCGCGCCGCTCTGTCCCCTCCCTCCTCAACCCGAAATCCCGCCTCGGCACCCCCACGGGCGTAAGGTGGGCGATCCGCCCACCCAATCCCCGCGTTCCATCAGCATCCTGCCGTGTGCCCGCCGCGCCGCAGGCCAAGACGTTCCGAGTCGCTCGGAAACTCAGCCGGTCGCAGATCCGCGCGGGCGTAGGGTGGTGATTCACCCACCCTTCCCCTCACTCTGGCAGCATTGCGGGGTTCCAGGCGATCTCCCACAAATGCCCGTCCAGGTCCTGGAAGTATCCGGCATAGCCGCCATAGAACGTCGCCCCCGGCCGCTTCACCATAACCGCCCCGGCCTGCTCGGCATCCGCCATCAGCGCATCGACCTCCGCCCGCGTTGACACGTTATGCGCCAGGGCAAAGCCGGTCGGGCTGACCGGGCGCGGCTCCAACCCGGTGTCATGCGCCAGGTCGGCCTGCGCCCACAGGGCCAGTTGCAGGCCACCGGCCAAGGGAAAGAAGGCCACCGCCCCGTGTGCGAACTCACGACCGACGATCCCTTCCGTCGGCAGCCCAAGCCCGTCCCGATAGAAGGCAACCGCCCGCTCCAGGTCCGAGACGCCCAGCGTGATCAGCGAGATTCTGGGTTGCATGGCCCCTCCGGCTAGCGGCGCTTAACTGGACAGGCACTGCGGCCCCCGGCGCCAGCCAGCCTGCCGCCGCACGATCGCCCGGTCAACCGACTCTCTCATGGGTCGCCAACCCGGGCCGATGCTCGCCCAGATCATGGTTGACACATTCCGAACGCCCGCAGCCAAGCCATTGCTTTTCCTTGCATCCCCCGGATTGTCCACCGTGGACAGCCGCCCGGCCCGACGACCCCCCTTCCCCCCGCCCCCCGGCCTGTGCAATCTCCCTCCATGGCCGCAACCGATCCCCTGCCCGACCCCGACCGCCTGGAGGGCGCCCCCCACCCGCGCGAGACCCGCGCGTTTTTCGGCCACGCCGACCAGCAGGCCGAGTTCCTGCGCGCCTTCAATTCCGGCCGCCTGCACCACGCCTGGATGCTGACTGGCCCGAAAGGGGTCGGCAAGGCGACGCTCGCCTGGCGGCTGGCCCGGTTCCTGCTCGCCACGCCCGAAGCCGACGGCGGCATGTTCGCCGCCCCCCCGCCCGACAGCCTGGAGCTCCCCGACAGCCACCCCGTCGCCCGCCGCCTGCTGCAACTGGCCGAGCCGCGCCACTTCCTGTTGCGGCGCGGGCCGAACGACAAGGAAACTGCGCTCTCGCAGGTCATTTCGGTCGACGAGGTGCGGAAGATGAAAAGCTTCTTCGCCCTCACTGCCGCCGACGGCGGCCGGCGCACCGCGATCATCGACGCGGTGGACGAGATGAACCCCGCCGCCGCCAACGCGCTTCTGAAGCTGCTGGAGGAACCCCCGCCGAACGTCACCCTCTTCCTGATCGCCCACCAGCCCGCTCGCCTCTTGCCGACCATACGCTCCCGCTGCCGCGAGCTGCGCCTGACCCCGCTGGCCCCCCAGGACCTTGCCGACGCACTGACCCAGGCCGGCGGCGACATCGCCCCCCAGGACCGCACCGCCCTGGCCGAGCTTTCCGGCGGCTCCGTGGGCGAGGCGTTCCGGCTGACCAACCTCGACGGGCTGAAGCTTTACACTGCCCTGACCCGGCTTTTCTCCACGCTCCCCCGGCTTGACCGCCCCCAGGCTCTGGCACTGGCCGACCTTGCCGCCGCAAAGGGCGCGGCCGAAACCTTCGACCTGATCGTCACCCTGATCGACCTTTTCCTCGCCCGCCTCGCCCGCTGCGGCACGACCGGTCAGACCCCGCCCGAGGCCGCGCCGCACGAGGCGCAGCTTCTCCACCGCCTCGCCCCGCACCCGCTGGCCGCCCGCGCATGGGCGGATCTGGCGCAAAGCCTGTCGTCACGGGCCCGGCGCGGGAAGGCGGTCAACCTTGACCCTGCCGCGCTTCTGATGGATATGCTCCTGAAGGTCGACGAGACGGCGGGAAGCCTCGCCCTGAGGTAGCCGAATGCCCGCCACTGAACTTGCTCCGCCCCAGCTCCCGGACCTGGTCGACAGCCACTGTCACCTCGACTTTCCCGATCTCGCCGCCGAAACGGATGCGGTCCTCGCCCGCGCCCGCGCCGCCGGCGTCAACCGGATGGTCACGATCTGCACCCGGTTGAAGAACGAACCCAAGGTCCGCGCCCTGGCCGAAGCGCACCCGCAGGTCTTTTACGCCGCCGGCACCCACCCGATGCACGCGGCCGAGGAACCCCTTGCCACGCTGGACGAGCTTGTCGCCCTCGCCCGCCATCCCCGCTTTGTCGGGATCGGCGAGACCGGCCTTGACTACCATTACACCGCCGAAAGCAAGGCGATCCAGCAGACCAGCCTGCGCATCCACATCGCGGCCGCGCAGGAAACCGGCCTGCCGCTGATCATCCACGCCCGCGACGCGGACGAGGACATGGCGGCGATCCTGGCGGAAGGCATGGCGGCGAAGCCCTACACCTGCGTCATGCACTGCTTCTCCTCTGGCCCCCGGCTGGCCGAGGCGGCGCTGGAGATGGGCTTCACCCTGTCGATTTCCGGCATCGCCGCCTTTCCGAAAAGCCAGGACCTGCGCGACATCTTCGCCCGCGCGCCCCTGGACCGGCTGATCCTGGAAACCGACAGCCCCTATCTGGCGCCCCCGCCCTATCGCGGCAAGCGCAACGAGCCGGCCTATGTCGCCCATACCGCAAGCGCGATGGCCCCGGTTTTCGGGCTGAGCTTGCAGGAATTCGCCGCGATCACCACGGCGAATTTCGACCGGCTCTTCCCCCGCGCGGCACGGGGCAGCTGATGGCACGGCTGAGTTTCACCATCCTTGGCTGTGGCTCTTCCGGCGGCGTGCCCCGGATCGGCGGCGACTGGGGCGACTGCGACCCGGCGAACCCGAAGAACCGCCGCCGGCGTTGCTCGCTTCTGATCACGCGCGAGACCGAGGCCGGGGCGACCCGCGTCCTGATCGACACCTCGCCCGACATGCGCGACCAGCTTCTGGACGCAGGCGTGGGCCGGCTGGACGGGGTGGTCTACACCCACAGCCATGCCGACCACATGCACGGCATCGACGATCTGCGCCAGGTGGTGTTCAACCTGCACCGCCGGCTGGGCGTCTGGGCCGATGGCCCGACGCAAGAGGCGCTCCTGTCCCGCTTCGGCTATGCCTTCATCCAGCCCGAGGGCAGCCCCTATCCGCCGATCCTGGACCTGCATACGATCGACGGCCCGGTCACCGTGACCGGCGAGGGCGGCCCCGTGACACTGATCCCGTTCCGCGCCGAACACGGCTCGATGGACGCGCTTGGCTTCCGCATCGGCCCCCTCGCCTATCTGCCCGACGCGGTCGAGATCCCGGATGAGTCCTGGCCGCTGCTTCAGGGCCTGGACTGCTGGATCGTCGACGCGCTGCGCCGCAAGCCGCATCCGACCCATGCGCATCTTGCCCTGGCGCTGGATTGGATTGCCCGCGCCCGGCCCACCCGCGCGGTCCTGACCAACATGCATGTCGATCTGGATTACGAGACGCTGCGGGCCGAGCTTCCGGCCCATATCGCGCCCGCCTTCGACGGCATGACCGTGGCCTATGACAACCAGCCGTGACGTTCGGCCTTTCATCTTTGCGAAAATACCCCACGGGTGCGTCCTTTGCGTGCGCCATTGGTTCAGGTACCAATGGACGCGGGGGATGTGAAAGCCCCGGTCGCGGCCGGACATGACCGCGCTCCTCGACGTCATTCTGCCGGTCTTTCTGGTCATCGGTTTCGGCTATGTCGCCGCGCGCTGGCTGGGGTTCAAGGACAGCTCGGTCGATGGTGTCATGCATTTCGCGCAAGGCTTTGCGCTGCCGATGCTCCTCTTCGCCTCGATCGCGCGGCTGGATCTGGGGCGGGCTTATGACGCGGGGCTGATGCTTTCCTTCTACCTCGGCGCACTGTCGGGTTTTGCGGCGGGGTTCCTGGCCGGAAAACTGCTGTTCCGGCGCCCGGCGACCGACAGCATCGCCTTCGGTTTCGTCGGCCTCTTCTCGAACTCGCTCCTGCTTGGCGTGCCGATCACGGAACGCGCCTACGGCGCCGCCGCGCTGGAGGGCAATTTTGCAATCATCTCGATCCATGCGCCGCTGTTCTACGCGCTGGGGATCACGCTGATGGAGCTGGCCCGCTCACGCGGGTTGGGGCTGTCGGCGGTGGCGCTGACCCGTCAGGTCCTGCGCGCGATCCTGACGCAGCCGCTGGTCATCGGCATCCTTTGCGGTTTTGCGGTCAATCTTTCGGGCCTGGGCCTGCCAGCCATTGCCTGGTCTGCTGTCGATCTGGTGATCGCGGCGGCCCTGCCGGCGGCGCTGTTCGGGCTGGGCGGCGTCCTGTTCCGCTACCGCCCCGAGGGCGACCTGCGTGCCATCGCGGTCCTGTCAGCCATCTCGCTGGGGCTGCATCCGGGGATCACCTGGGTCCTTGGCACCCAGGTCTTTGCGCTGGACGATGCGGCCCTGCGCTCGGCCGTACTGACGGCAGCGATGGCGCCGGGGGTGAATGCCTATGTCTTTGCCAACCTTTACGGCGTGGCCAAGCGGGTCGCGGCCTCGTCCGTACTGGTGGCGACGGGGCTGTCCATCGCCACGGTCTGGGTCTGGCTGCAGCTTCTGCCCTGACGCTCCTCGTGCGCCTTCGGCTTCTCGTTGCAACCCGCTCGCGACGAGAAGCCGAAGGCGCACGAGGAGCCGGGGGTCAGCGCCCGGTGACGCCCCGCAGCCGGTCGGACCGCCGTCGCAGCACTTCGACCGTGGCCAGAAGAAGGACCGAGATCACCACCAGGATCGTCGCCACCGCCAGGATCGCCGGACTGATCGCCTCGCGGATGCCGTTGAACATCTGGCGTGGGATCGTCTGCTGGTCGGGGCCTGCGATGAACAGGACCGCCACCACCTCGTCGAACGAGGTGACAAAGGCGAAGAGCGCGCCCGAGATCACGCCAGGCAGGATCAGGGGCATGATCACCTTGAAGAACACGGTCCGCGGATTGGCGCCCAGCGACTGCGCCGCCCGGATCAGCGACTGGTCAAAGCCCGACAGCGTCGCCGTCACCGTGATGATCACGAAGGGAATCCCCAGGACCGCATGGGCCACGATCACCCCAAGATGCGAGTTCGCAAGGCAGCCCTTTTCCGACAGCATCCAGCCGAAGATCAGCGCCATCGCGCTGTCCGGCGCGACGCAGGCCTTGGCGTAGAAAAAGCTCATCCCCACCGCGATGATGATGATCGGCACGATCATGGGGCTGATCAAAAGCGCCATGATCAACCGGCGATAGGGCATTTCGGGGCGGCTTAGCCCCAGGGCAGCGATGGTGCCCAGCGTCGTGGCCAGGATCGTCGCCCACAGACCCACCCAAAGCGAGTTCTTCGCCGCTTGCACCCAGGTCGACCGCTCCCACACCGCGCTCCACCAGGCGTCATCGCGCACCGCGCCCTCGACCGCCGGATGGCCCAGGGTCAAGAGCGTGTCATACCAGCGCATCGAATAGGTCGAGGGGTCCAGAAACTCGACCCCCAGGGTGAAATCGGCGTCCGGGTTGAAGGACAGCGGGATCACCACCAGGATCGGCGCGATCAGGAACAGGAAGATCAGCGCGCACAGCACGATGTAGGTATAGTGCCAGACACGTTCCAGCGGCGAGGCGTAGATGGGCAGGGCCAAAGGTTCCTCCGTCAGCCGAACTTCAGCCGGTCGATGCCGATCAGCCGGTCATAGACCCAGTATAGAAGCAGGATCGCCGCCAGCAGCATCGCGGCAATCGCCGCGGCCAGCGACCAGTTCGATTTGGTCATGTGGAAGCTGATCAGGTTGCTGATCAACTGCCCATCCGCCCCCCCGACCAGCGCGGGGGTGATGTAGTAGCCCACCGCCAGGATGAAGACGAGCAGCGAGCCCGCCGCGATTCCCGGCAGCGTCTGCGGCAGGTAGACCCGGCGGAAGGTAGTCCAGCTGGTCGCCCCCAGGCTGCGCGCCGCACGGGCATAGCTGGGCGGGATCACCCGCATCACCGAGTAGAGCGGCAGGATCATGAACGGCAGCAGCACATGGGTCATCGCGACGATGGTGCCGGTCATGTTGTACATCATGCTCAGCCGGCCGTCGTCGTCGATCAGGCCGACGCTGACCAGAAGGTTGTTCACCACCCCCTGCTCTTGCAGCAGCACGATCCAGGCCGTGGTCCGCACCAGAAGCGAGGTCCAGAAAGGCAACAGCACCAGGATCATCAACAGCGCCGACTTGGACATCGGCAGCGTCGCCAAGAGATGCGCGACCGGGAAAGCCAGCAGCAGGCAGATCACCGTGATCAGGGCCGAGATCAGGAAGGTCTTGCCAAATAGGTAAAGGTAGATCCGTTCGTTATCCTGCCCGCGCGCCCAGCCGTCATCGGTCAGCTTCATGTCCGACGCGACCAGGTAGAACTCAGGCGTGTAGACATCGCTGGCCGACAGCATGCCGCGCCACAGCGCCGGCTTGCCCCAGTCGGCATCCACGGCCAGCAGCGCCTCCTTGTAGGGCGGGGTCAGGTCGGCGGCCTCACGCGCGCCCTTCTTGAACAGGCTGATCGTACCGGGAACGGAATAGTTGATCCGGGTGCCGGCCATGCCGGTGGTCTTTTCGACCTGCATCCGCGCCAGGTCCTGGACCAGGGCGGCATAGGCCGCTTCCGGCGGGTTGGCCGGGTCAAAACCGGGGTTTGCCCCGAACCACTCCACCAGCGCGGGGGCGGAGGCGGCAAAGCCGTCATGCTCGGCCGAGCGCATCAGCATGTAGATGATCGGGACCAGGAAGGTCAGCAGCACGAACAAGAGTAGCGGCAGCACCAGCAGAAAGGCGCGGCGCTTGGCCCGGCTTTGCGCGGCCGTCAGCGCAGCCCTCAGCGGGCGGCCATCTGCGGTGGTCAGAAGGGGTTCGGCTGCGTCGGCCATGCTGCTTTCTTCCGCAAGGCGGGCCGGGCGCAGCACCTGCGCCCGGCCCGGAAGGTGTTACTGCGCCAGCCAGGACTGGAAGCGCTCGTTCAGTTCCGCGTCATGGTCGACCCAGAACTCGGCCGAGGTTTCCAGCGCGTTCCCCAGGTTTTCCGGCGCGGTCGGCAGGTGGGGCGCCATCACGGTCTTGCCGTCCTTGAAGATGATCGGCTCGGCAAACGAGGACTTGCGGGCCGGACCATAGGAAATGTACTGCGCCTGGGCGCGCAGACCCTCGGTCGAGGTGGCGTAGCGGATGAACTCCATCGCCAGGTCCATGTTCGGCGCGCCCTTCGGCACGACGTACATCTCGTTCTCATAGACCTGACCGTCCCAGACGATCTGGAAGGGCTTGCCCTCGTCCATCGCGGCGGCGAAGATCCGGCCGTTGTAGGCGGTGGTCATGGCAACCTCGCCATCGGCCAGAAGCTGCGGCGCCTGGCTGCCTGCTTCCCACCAGACGACGTCCGACTTGATGGTGTCCAGCTTGGCAAAGGCGCGGTCCACGCCTTCCGGGGTGTCCAGCAGGGCATAGACCTCGGCCGCGGGCACGCCATCGGCCAGCAGCGCGAATTCCAGCACCGCCTTGGCGCCCTTCTTCAACCCGCGCTTGCCGGGGAACTTCTCCAGATCGAAGAAATCGGCGGCAGTCGTCGGGCCTTCGGGGAACTTCGAGGTGTCATAGGCAAAGACGTTCGACCAGATGTCGGTCGACACGCCGCATTCGGTGACCGCACCGGCCAGGAAGTCCTCGGACGCCGGGGTGCCATCGGGCGCGGCGGGCAGGCTGTTGATGTCGATCGGCTCCAGCACGCCTTCGTCGCACAGGCGGATCGCATCGGCATATTCGACCGAGGCGACGTCAACGGTGACGTTGCCGGCTTCCACCATCGCCTTGATCGCCGGGGCGGGGTTGTCGCTGTCGACCATGATCGTGGCATTGCCGGTCGCGGCGGCCCACGGCTTCACATGGGCTTCGTTCTGGGCCGCGCCATAGGCGCCACCCCAGGACATCACCGTCACGTCGGCATTCGCGGCGAAGGCGAAGCTGACGAGAGCGGTGGTCAGGATGAGGGTCTTCTTCATTCTAGGCTCCCTGTTTCTGGTTGGTCTGTCAAACGGCCGGACTGGTTTAGTCCGGCATCAAGGATCCAGCGCGCGGGCGTCCTGCGGATGCCAGCCCACCTTGATCTTCTGGCCGGGGGAAAGCTTGGTCTGCCCCAGCGTATTGCGCATCTTCATCACGAAATCGTCCGAGCCCGCGACCTTCAGCACCGCGCGCAGGATGTCGCCCATATAGATCATCTCGACCACTTCGGCCTCGATGGTATGGGCACCCGGGGGCATCATCTCGGGCTTGAATTCCACCCGTTCGGGGCGGATCGAGACCAGGGTCTTGTCACCCTTCTGCTTCACGTTCACCGCAGTGGCGTCGATCAACTCGCCCGTGCCAAGCCGGACCAGAGCCTTGTCGCCGTCAAGTTCCTCGATGGTGCCGGGCAGCTTGTTGTTCTCGCCGATGAACTGGGCGACAAAGCTGTTGTCGGGGCGTTCGTACAGGTCGGCGGGCGGGGCCAGTTGCTGGATGCGCCCGTCGTTGAACACCGCCACGCGGTCCGACATGGTCAGCGCCTCGCCCTGGTCGTGGGTGACGTAAACCACGGTGATCCCAAGGTTTTCGTGCAGGTGCTTGATCTCGAACTGCATATGCTCGCGCAGCTGCTTGTCCAGCGCGCCCAAGGGCTCGTCCATCAGGACAAGCTTGGGGTCAAAGACCAGCGCGCGCGCCAGCGCGATCCGCTGCTGCTGGCCGCCCGACAGTTGCGCCGGCCGCCGGTTGGCGAAGGCCCCCATCTGCACCATGTCCAGCGCGCGCTTGATCTTGGCCTCACGCTCGGACTTGCCCATGCCGCGCACTTCCAGCGGGAAGGCCAGGTTTTCCCCCACCGTCATGTGCGGGAACAGCGCGTAATTCTGAAACACCATTCCAATCCCGCGCTTGTGCGGCGGCACCTGGTTGATGTTCACGCCATCCAGCTTGATCTCGCCATGGGTGGCGGTCTCGAACCCCGCCAGCATCATCAGGCAGGTGGTCTTGCCCGACCCCGAGGGTCCAAGCATCGTCAGGAACTCGCCCTTGCCGATGGACAGGTTCAGGTCCTTCACGACCAGCGTGACCCCGTCATAGCTTTTCTGGACGTGTTCGAACGCGACGAAAGCGTCGTTGCGGGGCTCAATCGTCACCCGTATCTCCCTGATGGAATGGGCGCTCGGGCGCCTTCTGACTTGATTCGACTAGATCGAAACTGTCCCTACTTTGCAACGCACTTTTGCCCGGCAGCGCGGGTTGGATACGACAGGAATCGGCAATAATGCGCCACAGGGTCGTGGAGGCATGTCGGAATTCGCTCAGCAATGCCGGGATTGACCGAGACAGCCCGTCTGGTTGCAACGGGACGCACAAAAACAAAGGGCGCGGAGGTTGCCCTCCACGCCCTTGGCATCATTCCCGGCGACCCTGGTGCGGATGAAAAGACTCGAACTTTCACTCCGGTTAAGGAACAGCGACCTCAACGCTGCGCGTCTACCAATTCCGCCACATCCGCATCGGGTCTGGCCGGGAACGGGTGCTAGATAGCGGCAGTCGCGGACGATGAAAAGGGGGATTCGCACCCCGCGCCGCCCGGTCCCGGTTGCAATCGGCGCAAACATCCGCACATGACGGGGCGGCATACAGCAGAAGGGCATCAGCAATGGTCGAATGGCGGCATCTGCCGGGCCTGTCCCCCTATCCCGAGACCCTGGCCGCGATGGAGGCGCATGCCGCCGCCATGACCGAAGGCCGCGCGGGCGAGGAGATCTGGCTGCTGGAACACCCGCCGCTCTACACCGCCGGCACCTCGGCCAAACCGGCGGACCTCGTCGAACCCGACCGCTTTCCCGTCTTTCCGGTGGGCCGGGGCGGGCAATACACCTATCACGGGCCGGGCCAGCGGGTGGTCTACTGCATGCTGGACGTCAAGGCACGCGGCGGTGACGTGCGCTGCTTCGTGCGCGAGCTGGAACGCTGGGTCATCGACACCCTGGCCGAGTTCAACGTGACCGGAGAGATTCGCGACGGCCGCGTCGGCGTCTGGGTCCAGCGGCCGGACCGGCCCGGGCCGGACGGCAAACCCACCGAGGACAAGATTGCCGCCCTCGGCATCAAGCTGCGCCGCTGGGTCAGCTTTCACGGCATCTCGATCAACGTCGAGCCGGACCTGTCCCACTTCGACGGCATCGTGCCCTGCGGCATCCGCGAGCATGGCGTGACCAGCCTGGTGGACCTGGGTCTGCCCGTGACGATGGCCGACCTGGACGCGGCCCTGATCGCCACCTTCCCGCGCCGCTTCCAGGGGGTATCCTGCGCGGCGTGACGGCGCATAACGTCAGGTTGCTATTGCATATCAACGCCCCCCTCCCCCATGTTGACCCCGTGGCAAAGCCTGCGGCCGCCACGTGACACATGAGGATACCATGAAGACGCTCAGCCTTCTCGCCACCGCCGCCGCCCTTCTGGCGGCCCCCGCTTTCGCGGCCGATCCCGCGGCGGGCGAGGACGGGTTCAAGAAGTGCAAGGCCTGCCACTCGATCGTCGCCCCCGACGGGACCGAGATCCAGAAAGGCGGCCGGACCGGCCCGAACCTTTATGGCGTGATCGGCCGGGGCGTCGCCTCGGACCCCGACTATGCCTATGGCGATTCGCTGGCTGCCCTGGGCGCGACCGGCGCCGTGTGGGACGAGGCCAGCATGGCCGCCTACACCGCGAACCCGGCGGAATACCTGAAAACCGCGCTTGGCGACCCGGCAGCCAAGTCGAAGATGTCGTTCAAGCTTGCCTCGGGCAACGAGGACGTGGCGGCCTACCTCGCCTCGGTCGCGCAGTAAGCGTCCGACCTTTCCGACCCAGGGGCGCGGCACCGGACAGGGCCGCGCCCCTGCAGTTTTCCAAGGCGATTTCTGCCCCCTGCGGCAAAGTCATGCATTGCGACCTGCCCTCGCCGCCGCTAAAGACATTGGAACAAGGGAACCGGGCGGACTGTTGATCAGACCGTCACAGGTAAGACACAGACGACAAAGCGGGAGCAGCCTATGGCGGACGCAGCCATTCACGGCCACGAGCACGACAGACCCGGGTTCTTCACCCGCTGGTTTATGTCCACCAACCACAAGGACATCGGCATCCTCTACCTGTTCGCAGGCGGGATCGTCGGCCTGATCTCGGTCATCTTCACCGTCTACATGCGGATGGAGCTAATGGAGCCGGGCGTTCAGTACATGTGCCAGGAGGGGATGCGCCTTGCCGCCGACGCGGCAGCAACCTGCACCCCGAACGGCCACCTCTGGAACGTGACCGTCACCGCCCACGGCATCCTGATGATGTTCTTCGTGGTCATTCCCGCGCTGTTCGGCGGCTTCGGCAACTATTTCATGCCGCTGCAGATCGGCGCGCCGGACATGGCCTTCCCGCGGATGAACAACCTGTCCTTCTGGCTTTACATCGCGGGCACCTCGCTGGCTGTGGCCTCGCTTTTCGCCCCTGGCGGCGGTGGCGACCTTGGCACCGGCGCGGGCGTGGGCTGGGTGCTTTACCCGCCGCTCTCGACCACCGCCGAAGGCGGCTATGCGATGGACCTCGCGATCTTCGCCGTCCACCTGTCGGGCGCCTCGTCGATCCTGGGTGCGATCAACATCATCACGACCTTCCTGAACATGCGCGCCCCTGGCATGACCATGCACAAGGTGCCGCTGTTCGCCTGGTCGATCTTCGTGACCGCCTGGCTGATCCTGCTGGCCCTGCCCGTGCTGGCTGGCGCCATCACCATGCTTCTGACCGACCGCAACTTCGGCACCACCTTCTTCACGCCTTCGGGCGGCGGTGACCCGGTCCTTTACCAGCACATCCTGTGGTTCTTCGGCCACCCCGAAGTCTACATCATCGTCCTGCCGGCCTTCGGGATCATCTCCCAGGTCATCTCGACCTTCTCGCGCAAGCCGATCTTCGGCTATCTGCCGATGGTCTACGCGATGGTGGCGATCGGTGTCCTCGGCTTCGTCGTCTGGGCGCACCACATGTACACGGCTGGGATGAGCCTGACGCAGCAGTCCTACTTCATGCTGGCGACCATGGTGATCGCGGTGCCGACCGGCATCAAGATCTTCTCCTGGATCGCGACGATGTGGGGCGGTTCGGTCTCGTTCGAGACGCCGATGCTGTTTGCCTTCGGCTTCCTGTTCCTGTTCACCGCCGGCGGCGTGACCGGGATCGTCCTCAGCCAGGCGCCGGTGGACCGTGCGTACCATGACACCTACTATGTCGTGGCCCACTTCCACTATGTGATGAGCCTGGGCGCCGTGTTCGGGATCTTCGCCGGCATCTACTACTGGATCGGCAAGATGTCGGGCCGGCAGTATCCGGAATGGGCGGGCAAGCTGCACTTCTGGATGATGTTCATCGGCTCGAACCTCACCTTCTTCCCGCAGCACTTCCTGGGTCGCCAGGGCATGCCGCGCCGCTACATCGACTATCCCGAGGCGTTCGCCTACTGGAACTGGTTCTCGTCGATCGGCGCCTTCCTGTCCTTCGCCTCGTTCGTGTTCTTCATCGGCATCGTGTTCTACACCCTGACCGCCGGTCGCCGCGTGACCGAAAAGAACTACTGGAACGAGCATGCGGATACCCTGGAATGGACCCTGCCTTCGCCGCCGCCCGAGCATACGTTCGAGCAGCTGCCGAAGCGTGAGGACTGGGACAAGTCGCACGCCCACTAAGGCGAAACGCACTGCAAGGCCCCGGGACCACGCTCCCGGGGCCTTTTCCTTTGTCTTGGGGGGTCGAAATGGTACGCCTGTTCCTGGTTCTGGTTTTTATCCTTGGCGTGGCGGCCACCGGCTATATCGCGCTGACCGGTTATTTCCTGGCCCGGGCCGCCACGCAGCTTCTGACGGTGGGGACCATCGCCTCGGCCATCACGCTTGCGACGCCGCCGACCGATCCCCTGGCGCTTGGCTATCGCGGCACCCCGGTCGAGGCCCTGTCCCTGCCCTTCCAGACCCTGACCATCGACACCGCCCTTGGCCCGGCCGAAGCCTGGCTGGTCCCCGCCGCCGGGCCCGAGGTCGGGCGTGCGATCTATGTCCACGGCATCGCCGGCGCCCGCGAGGACGGGTACCGCCATCTCTCGATGCTTCATGCGGCTGGCTGGACCGTCCTTCTCATCAGCTATCGCAACGACCCCACCGCGCCCGCCAGCCCCGACCGCCGCTACACCTTCGGGCTGGAGGAATGGCCCGATCTGGAAGCCGCCGTCCTGCGCCTCTCGGGCGATGAGGCGACCCCGGTCCTGATCGTGGCCGAGTCGATGGGCGCGGCCGTGCTGGGGCAGTTCCTGGCCAAAAGCGACCACGCCGACCGGGTGTCCGCCATCGCCCTGGACAGCCCCGCGCTCAGCTTTTCGGCCGTCCTCGCCCATCTGGCCCAGATCAGCGCCAATCCCTTCCCGCGCCCGATGGCCTGGGCCGCAACGCTGATCCTGCCGCGCACCACCGGACTTGAGCTGACCCAAGCCGAAGTCGGGGCCACCTACGCCGCCTTCCCCGGCCCGCTGTTCCTGGCGCATGGCAGCGGCGACCGCATCGTCCCCCTCGCCCCGTCCGAGGCTCTGGCAGCCGCGCGCCCGGCGACGACCACCACGCTCTGGAACGGGGCCGATCACCTGGGCTCTTACGCCGAGGACCCGGCCGCCTATCAGGCCGCCTTCACCGCCTTCCTGGCCGACGTTCCGAAATAGCCGACAGCCGGCCCACCCGGTGGCCAAAGGCAACGGCACGATCCTGCCCGCGATCCGCCTGGGCCGGACCTTCCGAACTGTTGCGCACCGGAATATCCCTGGGGTCACCAGAACAAAGACCGCCTTTTCCTTCTCGGCAAGCCGACTAGATTGCCCCCATGCCCTACGAATGGCTTCCCCCCGACGGCGGCGAGGACCGCCTGCATCTCTGGCCGCACCGGTCGCTGGACCAGCGCGGCTTTGTCTGGTTCATCGGCGCGACCGCCGCGCTGATCGCCGTGCCGCTGCTGGGCATCCTGGGCAGCCCCGTCCTTTGGGCGCTGCTGCCGTTCCTTCTTGGAGCGATCTGGGCGATCTGGTTCGCCTTGCGCAAGAACGGCCGCGACCGCGACATCGTCGAGGACCTGCGCCTGTCACCCGACCGCGTGACACTGGTCCGTCACGGCCCAAGGGGCAAAAGACAGGACTGGGAGGCGAACCCCTACTGGCTGCGCGTCACCCTGCATGAGACCGGCGGGCCGGTGCCCAACTACCTGACGCTGAAAGGAGAAGGGCGCGAGGTGGAACTGGGTGCCTTCCTGTCCGAGGAGGAACGCGTCGCCCTGCGGGACGAGTTGCAGTCGCGCTTGAACGCGCGCTGACTTGATCCCGGTCAAGGCGTCCGTCCGCCAGCGGGTGCAGGGTGCTATCAGCGCCCATGAAAGGCCCCGCCATGACCCAAGCTGCGCCACGCTGGACCCGCCCCACCGCCCTTGCCGCCGCCCTTTTCGGGGGCCTGACAATCCTGAGTGGCGGGCTTGTGCTGTTCGGGCCCGAGGCCGCGCAACGCGCCGCCGGGGATGCCGTTCCCTTCGTGGTCATCTTCAACACCGCGGCCGGATTTGCCTATCTGGCCGGGGCCTATGCCCTCTGGCGCGGTCAGCTGCCCGCAGCTCGCGGGATTGCCCTCGCCATCGGCACCGCCACCCTGATCGTCCTTGCGGGTTTCGCCGTCACCGCCCTGACCGGCGCGCCAGTCGAACTGCGCACGGCGCTCGCCCTGCCCTTCCGCGCGCTCTTCTGGCTGGTCATCGCCTGGGCGGCAGGACGCGAGCCAAGCCCGGGTTAAAGGGTCAGCCCAGCCGCGCCTTGACCAGTGCCCCGACCGCGCCGAAATCCATCTGGCCGGTATAGCGGGCCTTCAGCGCCGCCATCACCTTGCCCACGTCGCGGATGCTGGCAGCCCCGGTCTCGGCCACAGCGGCGTCCACCGCCGCCTGAACCTCGGCCTGGTCCATCTGGCGCGGCAGGAATTCCTGGATCACGCCGATTTCGGCCAACTCCTTCTCGGCCAGTTCCAGCCGACCGCCCTCTTCATAGGCGCGGGCCGATTCCTGGCGCTGCTTCACCATCTTGCCCATGATCTGCAGGATCTCGGCCTCGCCGACCTCTCCCGCATCGGCCTCGCCCCGGACGGCAATCTCGCGGTCCTTGATCGCGGCGTTGATCAGGCGCAGCGTCGAAAGCCGGTCGGCCTCCTTCGCCTTCATGGCCTCTTTCAGGGCCGTCTGCAGACGGTCGCGCAGAAGCATGTGCTGGTTTCCCCATGGTTTCCCCAAGTTTGGCAGAATACCCCGAAGTGCTGCCGGCCGCAACCGGGGGCGCTTTTGCCAAGCCATTGAATCCCATTGCAAAACCTTTTCGCCGAATGACTTGACCCTGTGCCCCCCTGCCCTTAGGTTCCGCGCAATTTGCCAATAGGAGAGTCGCCCATGCCTGCGCCGCAGAAGCCTACCGCCTGCCTCGCGCTTGCCGATGGCACCCTCTTCTTCGGCCAGGGCTTCGGCGCGGTCGGGGAAACGGTGGCGGAACTCGTGTTCAACACCGCCATGACCGGCTATCAGGAAATCATGACCGACCCCTCCTATGCGGGCCAGGTGGTGACCTTCACCTTCCCCCATATCGGCAACACCGGCATCACCCCCGAGGATGACGAGACCGCAACCCCCGCCGCCGCCGGCATGGTGGTGAAATGGGATCCGACCGAACCCTCGAACTGGCGCGCTACGGGCGAGTTGACGCAGTGGCTGACCCGGATCGGCCGCATCGGCATCGGCGGGATCGACACCCGCCGCCTGACCCGCGCGATCCGCCTGCAAGGTGCGCCGCATGTCGCGCTTGCGCATGACCCAGAAGGCAAGTTCGACATCGAGAAACTGGTCGCGAAGGCCCGCGCCTGGAAGGGTCTTGTCGGCCTCGACCTCGCCAAGGACGTGACCTGCGCGCAAAGCTATCGCTGGGACGAGAAACGCTGGGCCTGGCCCGAGGGCTATACCCGGCGCGAAGGCCCCGGCTTCCGGGTCGTTGCCATCGACTACGGCGCCAAGCGCAACATCCTGCGCTGCCTGGCCTCCGTCGGCTGCGAGGTCACCGTCCTGCCCGCCTCTGCCACGGCCGAGGATGTCCTCGCCCTGAACCCCGAGGGCGTGTTCCTCTCGAACGGCCCCGGCGACCCGGCCGCGACCGGAAGCTATGCCGTGCCGATGATCCAGGGCGTCCTGGCCCAAGACGTGCCCTTGTTCGGCATCTGCCTTGGCCACCAGATGCTGGCCCTGGCGCTTGGCGCCAAGACCCGCAAGATGAACCACGGCCACCACGGCGCGAACCACCCGGTGAAGGACCTGACCACCGGCAAGGTCGAGATCACCAGCATGAACCACGGCTTCACCGTGGACGCCGACACCCTGCCAAAAGGGGTCAGCGAGACTCACGTCTCGCTCTTCGACGGCACCAACTGCGGCATCGCGGTGGACGGCAAGCCGGTCTATTCCGTCCAGTACCACCCCGAGGCCTCACCCGGCCCGCAGGACAGCTTCTATCTCTTCGAGCGGTTCGCCGAAGCGATGAAAACCCGCAGGGCCTGAAGGGTCTTAACCCTCTGTTAACCCGGGCGGGCGCACTCTGCGGGGCATGAGCCTTGCACAGCGCCTTCCCGACCCCACGTTGCACCCGCCCCGGCGGCTTGCGATGGGCGCTGCGCTGCTGCGCGACGGGGTCGTCGGGTCCGAGGATGTGGTGAACGCCCTGGCCCACAAGGGGCGTGAGGCTGGGCGTCTGCCCGACATGCTTCGCGCGCGTGGCCTGGTCGTGGAACGCGACCTCCTGGCGGCCGAAGCGCGGAATTGGCGCATGGGCCTGGTCGACCCCCTGGCCGACCCGCCCGATCCCCGGTTGATCGACCTGATGGGCGCCGCAGACTGCCTGCGCCTTGGCCTCGTCCCCTGGCGCCGGGCGGGCGATGTGACCGTTGTCGCAACCTCGCGCCCCGCCGAATTTCCCCGCCTCCGCGCCCGGCTGGAGGCGCGGCTTGGCCCGATTTGCCCGGCGCTCGCCTCACCCCACGCGGTCGAGGCGGCGATCCTTGCCCAGGCCGGCCCGGCCCTGGCCCGGGCCGCCGAAACCTGCGTCGCGCCGTCCGAAAGCTGCCGCTCCTGGCCGCGCCTGACCCGCTCGCCGCGCACGCTGGCGCTGCTGGCGCTTGCGGCCGCGCTGGCCTGGACCGCCCCGATGGGCTTCGCACTTGGCCTTCTCGCGCTGTTCGTCGCCAGCCTGTTCCTGCTGGTCGGGCTGAAGCTCGTGGCGATGGTCGCATCCCTGGCCCGCCCCCCTGCCCCCGCCGCGCCAGCCGATGGCGGGATCAACCCGATCATCTCGATCATCGTGGCGCTATACCGCGAAAGCGACATCGCCCCGCGCCTGGTCGCACGGCTTGCCCGTCTCGACTACCCCGAGGAGCTGTTGGACGTCCTTCTCGTGGTCGAAGAGGACGACCAGATGACGCGCGCCGCCCTTGCCGCGTCCGAAATTCCGCCCTGGATGCGCGTCATCTCCGTCCCGCGCGGTACCGTGAAAACCAAGCCGCGCGCGCTGAACCACGCCCTTGTCTATGCCCGCGGGGCCATCGTCGGGGTCTACGACGCCGAGGATGCGCCCGACCCCGACCAGTTGACCAAGGTCGTGGCCCAGTTCCAGCGATCAGGGCCGGAAGTCGCCTGCCTGCAAGGGATGCTCGACTACTACAACCCGACGACCAACTGGCTAAGCCGCTGTTTCACCATCGAATATGCCGGCTGGTTCCGCCTGATCCTGCCCGGCGTCGCTCGCCTTGGCCTGGTCGTGCCCCTGGGCGGGACGACGCTTTTCTTCCGCCGCTCGGTCCTGGAAGAATTGGGTGCCTGGGACGCCCACAACGTGACCGAGGATGCCGATCTTGGCCTGCGTCTGGCCCGGCACGGCTATCGCACCGATTTCGTCGAGACGGTGACCGGAGAGGAGGCAAACTGCCGCGCGCTGCCCTGGATCAAGCAGCGGTCGCGCTGGCTCAAAGGCTACATGATGACCTGGGCCGTCCACATGCGCGACCCGCGCCTCCTGTGGCGCCAGCTTGGCCCCTGGCGCTTTTTCGGGGTGCAGGTCCTGTTCCTGGGCACGATCGCGCAATTCCTGCTGTCGCCCATCGCCTGGACCTTCTGGCTGGTTCCCTTCGGGTTTGACCACCCGCTGATGGCCGCCCTGCCCCTGCCTGCCCTTTGGGCCATGGTCGCGGTGTTCATTCTGTCCGAGGCGGCGAACCTTGCCATCGGGATCATCGGCCTCAAACGCAGCGGCCAGAACCTCAGCCTTCTGTGGATTCCGACGATGAAGCTCTACTTCCCGCTCGCCTCGCTGGCCACCTACAAGGGGCTGTGGGAGTTGGCGACACGCCCCTTCTATTGGGACAAGACCACGCACGGCCTATTCGACCAGCCTGCGGCGAAGTGATCAGCGCAGCTTCAACTCGCCCGCATCGACCCGCAGCCGCGTCTCGAACGCCTTGCTGATATGCGACTTCAGCGCCTGATAGGCCGCGTCGCCATCCCCCGCCTCGATCGCCGCGACGATCTGGTCATGCTCGTCCAGCGCCACCTCATCGCGACCCTCGGCCGCAAACGAGGTATTGGCCATCAGCGCCATGCTGCGATGCACAAGGTCCAACTGCTGCACCAGAAAGCGGTTGTGGCTGGCCAGGTGGATCTGCTTGTGGAACCGCTTGTTCGCCCGGCTCAGATTGCGCGGATCGCCCCCTAGCAGCGCGCGGTCCTCGGCCACCATGCTGCGCAGGACCCGCACTTCCTCGGGCGTCGCATGGCGGGCCGCCAGCCGTGCCGCCAGCCCCTCCAACTCCGTCCGCACCGCGTAAAGCTCGGCCAACTGGTTATGGTCCAGGCTGGCGACGATCAGGCTGCGCCCGTCGCGGGTCAGCATCGCCTGCGTCTCCAGCCGCTGCAACGCCTCGCGCACCGGGGTACGGCTGACGCCCAACCGCTCGGCCAATTCGCTTTCGACCAGCCGGTCGCCCGGCTTGTAAACCCCGGCCTCGATCGCCTCCAGGATCAGCGTATAGGCGTCTTTCTGCACCGGATCGGTCCCCTCATTCCCGCTGCGGACCCTAGCCTGCCCCAAGCCCCGCTTTCAACCCTTCCCAAACCAGCCCCGCAGGGCTAGATGCGGGCCATGGTCCAGCAGCTTTTCTCCGACGTCACGACCTGGGTCTTTGACCTGGACAACACGCTTTACCCGCCGCACATGCGCCTTTTTGACCAGATCGAGGTCAAGATGACCGACTGGGTGATGCAGGCGCTGCAGGTCGACCGGGCACGCGCCGACCATTTGCGCGCCTACTACTGGCAGACCTACGGCACCACGCTGGCCGGCCTGATGAGAGAGCATGACGTCGATCCCGGCCCCTATCTGACCGAGGTGCATGACATCGACTTCTCGGTCCTGACCTCTGACCCGGCGCTCGCAGGGGCGATTGCCGACCTGCCGGGCCGCAAGATCATCTACACCAACGGCTGCGCCCCCTATGCCGAGAAAGTCCTTTCGGCACGCGGGCTTGCGGGCCTGTTTGACGCGATCTACGGGGTCGAGCATGCCGCGTTCCACCCCAAGCCCGACGCTCGGGCCTTTGCCACCGTCTTTGGCCGCGACGGCCTTGATCCCGCCCGGGCAGCGATGTTCGAGGATGATCCCCGCAACCTGGCCGTGCCGCATGACCTGGGGATGCGAACGGTCCATGTCGCCCCCGCGCCCGAACCCGCGCCGCATATCCAGCACCACACCGACGACCTTGCCGGCTTCCTGCAGCGCCTGCGGGGGTGACGAAGCGTCACAGCCCCTGACCTTCCGCCGCGCCGCCCCTATCTCCTCCGAAACTGCTCGGAGATATCCCCGTGACCGCCCAGACCCTTGCCGCCTTCCGCAGCCCTGCTTCGCGCCTCATCCGCGCCCTGCCCGTCGTCGGCCGCGTCATCCGCGAGGTCGAACGCGAAATCGACACGGTCTACTACCTGATCGTCATCGCGCTGACCGCGCTGATCCTGGCGATCCAGGTCTGGGGTCTGCCTGCCCTGGTCCTCAGCGCAATCGCCTTCGTCCCGGTGATGTTCGTCTTTCTGATCTGGGTCACCCTGCCCTAGGACAACCTGTCCTCTGGCCCCCGCCCGCACCCCGGCCTACAACCGGATAGCGGAGGGCCCATCATGCGCGAAACCACCGATATCCTGATTTCCGGCGGCGGCGTCGCGGGTCTGACCGCGGCAGCGGCCTTCGGCTCGGCCGGCTTTCGTGTGATCTGCGTCGATCCGACCGCCCCCGTCACCCAGGCCGAGGATGCAGGGGCCGACCTGCGGACCACCGCCTTTCTGCAGCCGTCGCGTCGGGTGCTGGACGACGCCGGTCTTTGGGCACGCCTGGAACCCCATGCCGCCGCGCTGCAGGTCATGCGTATCGTCGACGCGGGCGGCGAGACGACCGAGGCCCGCCTGACCAAGGAGTTCGACGCCGCCGACATCTCGGACGCGCCCTTCGGCTGGAACCTGCCCAACTGGCTGTTGCGGCGCGAGATGATGGCCCGCATCGCCGAACTGCCCAACGTTTCCCTTCGCATCGGCACCGGCTTCGCCCGCCTTCTGACGCGCGAGACCGAGGCGCTGGCGACCCTTACCGACGGAACCACCGTCTCGGCGCGGCTGGTGATCGGGGCCGACGGCCGCGACTCGCCCGTGCGCGAGGCGTTGGGGATCGCCTCCCGCACCTTCCGCTACGGCCAGAAGGCGCTGGCTTTCGCCGTCACCCACCCCCTCACGCACGGCAACGTCTCGACCGAGGTGCATCGCTCGGGCGGGCCCTTCACCCTGGTGCCGCTGCCCGACCGCGACGGCCAACCCGCCTCGGCCGTCGTCTGGATGGAGCGCGGGGACGAGATCGCCCGCCTGTCGGCCCTTCCGGTTCTCGAGTTCGAGGCCGAGATGACCACGCGGTCCTCCGGCGTCCTCGGGCCGCTGACCCTGGCCAGTCGGCGCAGCGTCTGGCCGATCATCAGCCGCATCGCCGACCGCATGTCCGGCCAGCGCGCCGTCCTGATGGCCGAGGCCGCGCATGTCGTCCCGCCGATTGGCGCGCAGGGCCTGAACATGTCGCTGGCCGACCTCACCTGCCTCCTGGACCTGGCGACGAAGCACCGCGAGGACCCCGGCCTGCCAGCCGTGACCGAGGCCTACCACCGCCGCCGCCACTGGGAGGTGCAGGCCCGCGTCACCGGGATTGACCTTCTCAACCGCGCCTCGATGGCCGGGGCGCAACCGCTGCGCGACCTGCGCGCACGGGCGCTGGACCTGCTCTACTCGGCGCGGCCAGTGCGGCAGACCCTGATGCGGGCGGGCCTGGGCACAGGAAAAACGGCTACGGCCGCTGACGCCTGAAGTTTCGTGCATTTTTGCACAGACTTGCCGCAGCGCCGCAAGGCCGCGTGAAAATCCTGTAACATGTGATGCCCGGCGTGACCCGGCCCCTGGATTTCCCCAAGAAACACCCATGTTCCCGCCGCAAGGCGCACAGGCGTTCACATTAGGGCGATTGCACGCGACCAAGCCGTGATTTTGCTTTTCCCCGGTTATCGCCCATTTCTCCCTCACCGCCCCACGGTGGGGCAGGACGAAACAAACCCGAAGGAATACAACATGAAACGCTTCGCTCTCGCTTCCGCTCTCGTCGCTTTCTCTGCCGTTGGCGCCCTGGCCCAGCAGGCCCCGGTCGCGCTGCCCTCGTCGATCACTTCGCAGATCCTGACGCTGGTTCCCTCGGCCGACCTGTCGACCCTGACCAACTCGCAGTATGCCCAGCTGGTGACCTTCTTCGCCGACTCCGAGAACCTGAACACCCGCGCTGGCGCTGCTCAGGGCATCGAAGCGATCCTCGGCGCGCAATAATCTCGCGTCCCTCTGCCGAAACGCACAGGCCGGAGAGCTCCCCTCCGGCCTGTTTGTTTTATGCCGGGATCACCGCATCCAGCGCCCGGGTCAGCCGCGCGACGGTCGCGTCCACATCCTTCAGCTTGTCCAGACCGAACAGGCCCAGCCGGAAGGTCTTGAACTCCGGCCCCTCGCCAACCTGCAGGGGCACCCCGGCCGCAATCTGCAAACCCTGCGCCCGGAACTTCGCGCCGTTCTGGATCTCGGGATCGGCGGTGTAGCTCACCACCACCCCCGGCGCCTGAAAACCTTCGGCCGCGACCGAAGCCACCCCGCGCCCCGCCAGCAGCCCCCGGACCGCACGCCCCAGCGCCCATTGCGCGGCCTTCGCCGCCTCGAAGCCCATCGCCTGTGTCTCGACCATCGCGTCGCGGAAACCCAGGATCGCGTCGGTCGGCATGGTGGCGTGATAGGCGTGGCCGCCCTTCTCATAGGTCTCCATGATCGCGCGCCACTTCTTCAGGTCCAGCGCAAAGCTGTTCGAGGCGGTCTCGGCCAGCCGCGCCTCCGCCGCCGGGGACAGCACCACCACCCCCGCACTGGGCGAGGCCGACCACCCCTTCTGCGGCGCGCTGATCAGCACATCGACCCCGGTCGCGGCCATATCCACCCAGATGCAGCCACTGGCGATGCAGTCCAGCACCATCAGCGCGCCCACCTCATGCGCTGCCGCCGCCATCTGCGCGATGTAGTCGTCGGGCAGGATGATCCCGGCGCTGGTCTCCACATGCGGCGCAAACACCGCCTCGGGCTTCACCTCGCGAATCTTCGCCACCACCTCCTCGATCGGCGGCGGGGCATAGGGGGCGCGGGCGTCATTCCCGGTCTGCCGGGCCATGACCACGGTCGTCTCGCCGGCGAACCCTCCCGCCTCGAAGATCTGCGTCCAGCGATAGCTGAACCAGCCGTTGCGGACGATCAGCACCCGGCCCTTGCCGAACTGCCGTGCCACCGCTTCCATCGCATAGGACCCGCCGCCCGGGATCAGCGCCACGGCCGACCCCTTGTAGACCTCCTTCAGCATCCCCGAGACATCGCGCATCACCCCCTGGAAGCGGGCGGACATATGGTTCAGCGAGCGGTCGGTGAAGACGACCGAGAATTCCTGCAACCCGTCCGGGTCGATATGCGCATGCGGCAAGTTCATGTAATCCTCCCTCTTTGCAGCGAAGCCTAGCGCCTGCCGTCCCGCTCTGCCAGCCCGTAGGGTGGGGTTGAACCCCACCTTACGATCCCTACCCCAAGGGGCCCGGCCGGCGCTCTTCGGTCAGCAGCACGTTCGCCTCGACGTTCCCCACCCCCGGCAGCGTCATGATCCGCCGCCGCAGGACCCGTTCGAAATCCGCGATGTCCCGCGCCACCACGCGCAAGCGGTAATCGAACAGGCCCAGGACATGCTGCACCACCTGCACCTCCGGGATCGCCTGCACCGCGCGCTCAAAGTCCTCCAGGCTCACCCGGCCCTTGGTGGCCAGCTTCACCCCAAGAAACACCGTCACCCCGAACCCCAACTTCTCGCGGTCAACCTCCACAGCAAGGCCCTTCAGCACCCCTGCCTCCTCCAGCCGCCGCACCCGCCGCCAGGCCGCGGGTTGCGACAGGCCCAGCCGCCGCCCCAACTCCCCCGCCGACAGCGTCCCCTCGCCCGCAAGCGCCCGCAAGATCGCCCGGTCCGTATCATCAAGGTCGATCAAAGCGGCAGCCCCCCGGTTTCCTTGATTGTGGCGACCAGCATCAGCGCCTCGACCTCGGCGATATGCGGCAGGGTCAGGATGCGGTCGCGGTAGATGCCGGTCCAGTGGCCCATGTCCCGCGCGATGACATTCAGGCGCACGTCCACGCGGCCCAGGAAGGTCTCGATCGCCAGCACCTCGGGCACCTGCCGCGCGGCTGCGATGAACTCGTCGAAGGCGCGGGGGTTGGTCTTGTCCAGCGTAAAGCGCAAGCTGACCTCGACCGCATACCCCAGCGCGCGCCAGTCGATCACCGCGCCCTCGGACCGGATCACGCCCGCCGTGCGCAGCCGGTCCAGCCGGCGCCACAGCGTCGCTGGGGTCACCCCCGCCCGCTCGGCCAAAGCCGCGCGGTCCAGCCCCGGCTCGGCCAGCCAGTTGCGCAGGATACGCCGGTCGGTATCGTCGATCTGCATGATTTTCTCGGATACTACTCAAATCAGGAATGAGTTTTCGCAGAAAACTCGTATCGCGTCAAAGAATGCACGATAAGACGGGCAGAAACCCCTACTTTCCCACCATCAACATCAAGGAGGACGCCAAATGCGCGTTTACTACGACCGCGACTGCGATGTGAACCTGATCAAGGACAAGAAGGTCGCGATCCTGGGCTACGGCTCCCAGGGCCACGCCCATGCGCTGAACCTGCGCGATTCGGGCGCGAAGAACCTGGTCGTCGCGCTGCGCGAAGGCTCGCCCTCGGCCAAGAAAGCCGAAGCCGAAGGCCTGAAGGTCATGGGCATCGCCGAGGCCGCCGCCTGGTGCGACCTGATCATGTTCACCATGCCCGATGAACTCCAGGCCGCGACCTACAAGCAATACGTCCACGACAACCTGCGTGAGGGCGCTGCGATTGCCTTCGCCCATGGCCTGAACGTCCACTTCGGCCTGATCGAGCCGAAAAAGGGCGTCGACGTCATCATGATGGCCCCCAAGGGCCCCGGCCACACCGTGCGCGGCGAATACACCAAGGGCGGCGGCGTGCCCTGCCTCGTGGCCGTCCATCAGGACGCGACCGGCAAGGCGATGGAAATCGGCCTCTCCTACTGCTCCGCGATCGGTGGCGGTCGGTCCGGCATCATCGAGACCAACTTCCGCCAGGAATGCGAAACCGACCTCTTCGGCGAGCAGGCAGTCCTCTGCGGCGGCCTTGTCGAGCTGATCCGCATGGGCTTCGAGACCCTGGTCGAGGCCGGCTACGAGCCCGAGATGGCCTATTTCGAGTGCCTGCACGAAGTGAAGCTGATCGTGGACCTGATCTACGAAGGCGGCATCGCGAACATGAACTACTCGATCTCGAACACCGCGGAATACGGCGAATACGTCTCCGGCCCGCGCATCCTGCCCTATGACGAGACCAAGGCCCGGATGAAAGCGGTTCTCACCGACATCCAGACCGGCAAGTTCGTCCGCGACTTCATGCAGGAAAACGCCGTCGGCCAGCCGTTCTTCAAGGCGACCCGCCGGATCAACGACGAACACCAGATCGAACAGGTCGGTGAAAAGCTGCGCGCCATGATGCCCTGGATCTCCAAGGGCAAGATGGTCGACAAGGCCCGCAACTAAGACGGAAAGGGCGCCTTCGGGCGCCCTTTTTCAACCATGCGCAAGTGGATTCCCGTCGCCCTTATCGTCCTGGCGATCCTGTGGTTCGCCCTGACCAACCTCGGCTCGGCCCTGGCCCTGACCGAGCTTGGAACCCGCCCGATTCTTGCCCTGACCCGCGGGGACGAGCGTATCCTCACCCAGACACCGATCCGAGCGGCGGCGCCGGGCGAGGCGGCGCTGGTGGGCGGTCAAGGAATCCATTTCGGCTATAGCAGCGTGTACCGCCTGCCCGATGACAGTCTTGTCACCTGCCGCTACCGCTTCCGCTCCGTCTCGTGCGACGATGGCTGGCAGCCCGAACGGCCCTAGTACAGGGCGCGGTTGACCCGGTCCTCCTGGACCTCGTTCAACCGCAGCACCGGACGGGCCAGCGGGTCGCGCGGATCGATCACCCGGGCCGCCAGGGGCCGCAGGAAGGCCACGCCGCCGTATTTGCCATCCTTCGCCAGCGAGGACACCGGCGCATTCGGGTCGCGCTTGCGGTCAATGGTGCGCTCCTTGCTGACCAAGGCCAGCACGATCACGGCCAGCAGGGTGAAAAGCGCAAGCAGCGGAATCATTTCTTCGAACATCGTCGGACTCCATGCAAAGGGTGCCACATTGGCACCGGTTGCAGGGTCAACCCGACCGTGGCCCGGATGGTTCCCGACCGCGCGCCGCCCCCTCCTCGTGCGACTTCGTCTTCTCGTCGGCCCCCAAACGCCGGCGTGTCCCAGAGGTGCCAAGCGAGGAGTGACGAAGTCATCGACGAGCGCCCCCGCCAGACACTACTGGCTGAACCCCTCGCCCGGCCTCCAGACCCAGGCCTCGCCATCCTCGCCAGACTGCCGCATCGGGTCCTCTTCCAGCAGGATCATGTCATTCGTGACCGAAACCACCAGTTCGACACAGGTCGTCAGCGGACCGTCGGTCGCCAGCAACGGGCCAAGCGTGATCACATGATAGGCCAAAGGCGTACCGGTCTCGCAGCTGTGCGTTGCATGCATCCGCGTCACCACCGCCGGCACGCCCAGAAGCCCGACGCCAAGATCATCGGTCGCGAAAGTCTCGATCTCGATGTCATCGCCCGACAGGACCTGCGTGCGTTCGTAAAGGTTCGGGCCGACCCACATGATTTCGATCGGGTCGATATACTCGATCCAGATCTGCTGATCCCCGGCCGAATAGGTTTCGTCGCGGCCCTCAGCCCCCGCCGCACTGGCCAATAGCGCCGCCGCCAGCGCGATCCGCGCCCGGCTCATGGCGTGCTCCAGTCGACCAGGGCCAGCGCCTCAGGCGGCCAAAGGCTGCGGTCGACCGGCCAGATCTGCGGAGAGGCGTCGTCATAGGTCTGCCAGATCGCAAAGACGCCCTGCGTCTCGCGGTGCAGATACAGGATCGCCCAATCGGTGTCGCAGGTCGGCTTGTCGCAGGCGCTGCCCAGATAGCCCTCTGACGTCAGATTCCCCGCACCAATGCCACCGATCAGCCGGGCATAATCCGGGAACTCCGCGCCCAGCCCCGCTTGCAGCCGGTCCAGCACCGGGATTAGCGCCAGAGCATCCACCGGATGCGCCCCGGCCAGGCTGTCAAAGCCCTCCCAACCACCATTCGAGGCAAAGCCGACCGCCGGGCCGGGCGCAAAGCCCGCGCCGGGTGTCCAGACCCAGGTCTCGCCCGGCGTGCCCGGCAGGGCGTCCGCGGCAAAGACAATCCGCCCGCCGTCAACCCGAGGGGTGAAATAGGCGCAGCTTTCGACCGGCCCCCAGAATTCGGGCGGGCCGCTTTCGGGCAGGGCCAGCACCACGGGCGCCGCATTGCAGGCATTGCCGCCCGCCCCCGCCGCGCCGGTCAGAACCGTGACGCCGTCCACCACCTGCGGCGCGTCGTCCATGTAGATGACGCCGTTTTCATGCAGCACCGCCCCATCCACGACCAGGGCCGCGCTGCCCATGCCATCGTCGGTGACGGTGATCTCGCGCCCCGCGACGCGCATACCTTCGGCCAACAGGGCCGAGCCACAAAGCCCCGCAAGCCCCCCCACCAGAAGTCCCGCACCGATGACCGCACTCCGCATCCCGACCTCACAAGCTTTTGCCTGCCGCCAGACTGCCCGCGCCAGCCCCTGGGCGCCAGAGCGGAAACCCTGACCCAAGGGGCAGCGCGTCCGGGTTAAGGCCAGGTTAACGCGAACCGGCATCTATCTGTTTATAATAGGCAATCAGAAAGTGACCACCGTGGACACTGTGGTCAGACAGCCGCCTCGACCGCGCCAACGATCTCGTCGACGACCTGGATCAGCAGACCCTCGTCCTCACATTCGGCCATCACCCGGATCAGGGGCTCGGTCCCGGATTTGCGGATCAGGATGCGCCCCCGCCCGGCGATCCGCTCCTCACTTGCGCGGATCACCGCCTGCACCGCCGCGACCTCCAGCGGCCGGGCCTCGGCACTGAACCGGACGTTCTTCAAAAGCTGCGGGACCGTGTCGAAGGACCGGGTCAGCTCGCTCGCCGGCCGCCCGGTCCGCACCATCTCGGCCAGGAACTGCAGGCCCGCGATCAGCCCGTCCCCGGTCGTCGCATAGTCGGTCATCACGATATGCCCCGACTGCTCCCCCCCCAGGTTGAACCCGCCCTCGCGCATCCGTTCGACGACGTAGCGGTCGCCCACCGAGGTCCGCTCCAGCCGCAGCCCCCGGCCTTCCAGGAACCGCTCCAGCCCCAGGTTGGACATCACGGTCGCCACCAGCGCCCCGCCCTGCAGCCGCCCCTCCTCGGCCCAGCGGGCCGCCAGCAGCGCCATGATCTGGTCGCCGTCCGCCACACGGCCGGTCTCGTCCAGGATCATCACCCGATCCGCATCCCCGTCCAGACTGATGCCCACATGCGCGCCGTGGGCCACCACCGCCTCGGCCGCCGTCTCGGTGTGGGTGGACCCGCAGCGGTCGTTGATGTTGGTCCCGTTCGGAGCCACGCCGATAGGGATCACCTCGGCCCCCAACTCCCACAGCACCTCGGGGGCCGCGCGATAGGCCGCCCCGTTGGCGCAGTCGATCACCACCTTCAGCCCGTCCAGCCGCAGGCCGGTCGGAAAGCTCGTCTTGACGAACTCCTGATACCGGCCCCGCCCGTCCTCGATCCGCTTAGCGCGACCGATGTTTTGCGGCTGGGCCGGCGCAATCTCGCCCTCGACCAGCGCCTCGATCTCGGCCTCGGCGGCGTCCGACAGCTTGAACCCGTCCGGGCCGAAGAACTTGATCCCGTTGTCCTGGTGCGGGTTGTGGCTGGCCGAGATCATCACCCCCACATCCGCCCGCATCGATCGCGTCAGATACCCCACCGCCGGCGTCGGCACCGGGCCAAGGAGCAGCACGTTCATCCCCGTCGAGGTCAGACCCGCCGTCAGCGCGTTCTCCAGCATATAGCCCGACAGTCGCGTATCCTTGCCGATCACCACCCGATGCCCCGAAGAGCCGTCGCGCCGGAAGTGCCGCCCGGCGGCCGCGCCCAGTTTCAGCGCCATCTCGGCGGTCATCGGCCAGGTATTGGCCCGGCCGCGCACCCCGTCAGTCCCGAACAGCTTGCGGCTCATGCCTGTCCCTCCAGATGGTCGGTATGCAGCGCCTGCCACAGCCGCAGCGCCTGCCGCGTCTCGGCCACGTCATGCACCCGGGTGATCTGCACCCCTTGCGCGATCCCCGACAGCGCGACGGCAACCGATCCCGGCATCCGTTCTTCGGCCGTCTCGGCCCGCCCGATCGAGCCGATGAACCGCTTGCGGGACGTACCGACCAGCAGCGGACAGCCCAGCCCATGGAACAAGGACAGCCCGCGCAGCAGCACCAGGTTGTGCGCCATGGTCTTGCCAAAACCGATGCCGGGATCGATGGCGATATCTTCGCGGGCGATCCCCATAGCCTCGGCCCGGGCGAGGCGCTCGGCCAGCGCGTCATAGACATCCAGCAGCACGTCGCCATATTGGGGCGCGTCCTGCATCGTCTCGGGCAGGCCCTGGGCATGCATCAGGACCATCGGCACCCGCGCCTTGGCCACGACCTTGCCCAGCGAGGGGTCGAAATCCAGGCCCGAGACATCGTTGACCACCGAGGCCCCCGCCTTCAGCGCTGCGGTCGCCACCAGAGACTTGCGCGTGTCGACCGAGATCGGCGCGCGCATGCCCCCGGCGCGCAGCGCCTCGATCACCGGGGCGGTGCGGGCGATTTCCTCGGCCACCGGCACTTCGGCCGCGCCGGGCCGCGTGCTTTCGCCGCCGATATCCACCAGTTCCGCCGACCGCGCGACCAGCCGCGCATGGTCCACCGCGGCCGCCTGAGACAGGTAGCGGCCGCCGTCCGAGAAACTGTCCGGCGTCGTATTGACGATCCCCATCAGCCGTGGCCGGTCCATCGACAGGCTGGCGAAGTCGGGGCGCGGGGCGGTCAGGCGGTGCAGCACGATCTCGGGCAGGTCACGGGCCGCGATCAGCCGCGGGGCGGCGGCGCGGGACAGAACCTGAACCCGGTCAAACCAGCACCAGCCACCGGCAAGAGAGAAAGCGCCGTCCGGGCGGGCGGCATCGGTCATTGCGATCGGTCTGAAGTATTCCATGGCCCCCGATTGGCCGATGCCCTGTCACTTGGCAAGGGGGAAGTCTTGGCCCTTTTCGACCGGCACGCGGCTTCCTGCCGGGACCGTAACCTCGCCGTGAACGATCAGGGCCGTGGCCGACATCATCTCGGCCAGCCACAGCGCCAGAGTGACCGGGGCGGTGCCTTGCGGCCCGTCCACCGCGTCCAGCACCAGTTTCGACGGCGCCCAGACCACGGACTGGCCGCGCTTGATCGCCCAGTCGATCTCGGTCCGGGTGGCGACGACGACGCAGCGCGGGTCGCGGGCGGCCAGCGTCCAGGCATTCTGCTCCATCGCCAGAAGGTCGATCCGGCGCTGGGTCGGCTTGTGGCCGGTCGCAGGGCGCGGAAAGTCGGGCAGACCCACGGTCAGGATCAGCGGCAGCCCGCGGGTCAACAGGGCATCCAGCCGGGCCGACAGATCGGGGGCCGCAATCGTGGCGTTGTCCAGGTAGACCACCAGCGGATGCACCGCCTCGTCCCCCTCGGCACCGACGCGCTGAACCGGAACCTCGGCGCGCGAGCGGACGATCTCGACCCCCAGGGCATAGGGGCCGATGTCCAGCTTCTCGATGCGGATGAAGGCGCGCATCGCGGCGGGCTCGGCCAGGATGCGCTCGGCCACGCGCTCGGCCAGCGTTTCCAGCAGGTTCAGCCGTTCCGCCGCCAGTTCGGCCGCAATCGCCTCGGTGATCCGGTCGTAGGAAAGGATGCGGTCAACGTCATCCTCCAGGGGTTCGGTGACAGGGCGCACCTCGACCGCCACGTTGAAGCGCAGGCGTTGCTTGTGGCCACGTTCTTTCTGGAAGGCGCCGATATCGGCCTCGACCACATGGTCGCGCAGGGAAATCCGGTCACGCGGGGCGGCCCCGGCCGAAGCTTCGGACCGATCCTCGGGGTGGGCGAAGGCAAGCTCGATATCGGACATGGTCATGGGCGCCTCCGCAAGTTCGGCCCCGTCATAGCATCTGGGACGGCCGGGCCAAGCGAGAAGGCGTCGCGGATGCCGCCATTGGCGACATCACCCGCGCGGGCTGGGTTGGCGGTAAAACAGATGCGCCCCGATCGAGGTGGTATGGGCGAAACGCTTCGACCAGCCGGGCCGGACATGGCGGGTGTGGAAATGGGTGGCCCCATCGGTCAGAAGGCGCGGCGCGCCGTCCAGCATGGCGCGGGCGATCCGGCCTGCCAGGTCGGCGGCATCGCGTTCCCGCATCTTCTTCTTGCCGTCGCAGACATAGGAGAACTGGCAGCCCCCACCCCCGCGCTGCTTGACCACGCCGCAGACGGTGCCGGGATAAAGCCCGCTGTCCTTGCGGTTCAGGATCACCTCGGCCACGGCGATCTGCCCGTCCAGGCTTTCGCCGCGCGCTTCGAAATACAGCGCCTCGGTCAGGCATTGCCATTCCGCATCGCCTTCGGGCGCGGGTTGGGCGGTCAGCCAGTCCTGCGTCAACCCCTCGGTCTGGGCGGTGGCGGGCAGCGCGGCCGTAAAGTCGGGGGCGGGAAGCCGTTCGATCAGCGGGGTGCGCATGTCGGCCACCCGGCCATCCGCAGCGACGGGCATGGCCGACAGGGCGGCGAGCAACAGGGGCGCAACCACACGCGCCAGGGGATACAGTTTCATTCTGCTCTTCCGTCGTTGTTTCCGAAACGGCGGAAGTGACCCCCGCCTTGCAAGCGGGTCGCTAGGTAGGAGGATGCGGCTTGGGGGTCCACCACTGTTGCTGGAATGCAACGGTTTTCAGCCCGAAGTCGGCGAAATCTCGCCTAAAATCGGGGGATTCATGTTAACAAAGGGTTACAAGCCCTTGGATTATATCGAATTCCGCCGATCGCGCAACGCCAGATGCGCCGCCGCCAGCCGCGCCATCGGCACGCGGTAGGGCGAGCAGCTGACATAGTCAAAGCCCTCGCGCCGGCAGAACTCAATCGACTCCGGGTTGCCGCCATGTTCACCGCAGATGGACAATGTCAGGTCCTTGCGGGTCATCCGGCCGCGTTCGGCACCAATGTGCAAAAGTTCGCCCACCCCGTCGACGTCCAGGATATGGAACGGGTCCTCGGGGAAAACGCCCTGGCGGACATAGGTGTTCATGAACCGGCCGGCATCGTCGCGGCTAAGGCCATAGGTCATCTGGGTCAGGTCATTGGTGCCAAAGGAGAGGAAAGCCGCGTGCTGCGCGATCTCGCCTGCCCGCAGGGCCGCGCGCGGGGTTTCGACCATCACGCCCAGCTTATAGTCAAAGCTGGCCCCCGCCTTGGTCCGCACCATCGCCGCCAGCGCGTCGATCCGGGTCTTGACCAGTTCCACCTCGCGCCGGGCGCTGACCAGCGGGATCATGATCTCGGGCACGACCGGGGCGCCTCGGCGGGCCGATTCCAGCGTCGCCTCGAAGATCGCCTGCGCCTGCATGTCATAGATTTCCGGCAGCACCACCCCCAGCCGGACGCCGCGCATCCCCAGCATCGGGTTCACCTCGGTCAGCGCCTCGGCCCGCCGCGTCACCTCGGAGAGGGGACGGTCCAGCGCCTCGGCCAGATCGCGCAGACCCTCGCGGTCCTGCGGCAGGAATTCGTGCAAGGGCGGGTCGAAGAGCCGGATGCAGACTGGCAGGCCCTGCATGATTTCAAAGAGTTGCACGAAATCCGCCCGCTGCATCGGCAAAAGCCGCGCCAGCGCCGCCGCCCGGTCGCCCGGCGTGTCGGCGAAGATCATCTCGCGCATGACGATCAGCCGGTCCTCGTCAAAGAACATATGCTCGGTCCGGCACAGGCCGATCCCCTCGGCCTCGAACTTGCGGGCAGTCTCGGCATCCGCCGGCGTGTCGGCATTCGCGCGCACCCCGATGTCGCGCACCTCGTCGGCCCAGGACAGGAGGCGGCGGAAACTGTCGTCCAGCGCCGGGGGCAGCATCTCGGCCGCGCCCGCCAGCGCCTCACCCTTGGAGCCGTCCAGCGTCACCAGGTCACCCTCGCGGAACACCCGGCCATCCGCCGCCGTCAGCTTCTTGTCGCGCGCGTCCAGCCGCATGTCGCTGGCGCCGACCACGCAAGGCAGGCCCAGCCCGCGCGCGATCACCGCCGCGTGGCTGGTCATGCCGCCGCGTTCCGTCAGCACGGCCGCGGCCGAATGCATCCCCCGGATATCCTCGGGCGAGGTTTCGCGCCGCACCAGCACGCAAGGCTCGCCCCGCGCCGCTGCCGCCTGCGCGGCAGAGGACGAGAACACCAGAATCCCCGTCGCCGCCCCGGGCGAGGCCGCAATCCCCCGCGCCACCACGTCGCGCGCCCCGCGCGGATCGACCTGGTGGTGCAGAAGTTCCGAGAGCGCCCGGGGTTCGACCCGCAGGATCGCCTCGTCGCGCGGGATGATCCCGTCCTCGGCCAGCGCAACCGCGATCCGCAACCCCGCCCGGGCCGAGCGTTGCACCTTCACCGCATCCAGCACCGCCAGGCGGCCGTCCTCGACGGTGAACTCGACCTGCATCTCCTCGCGCAGGCGGGCACGGCAGATCGCGCCATAGTCGACCAGGCTGGCAAAAACCTCGGGCGCCACATCCTCCAGCGAGGGGCCGCGCGGGTCGCGCGTCAGATACAAAGCCTCGGTCGTTTTCAGCGCATCGCGACCCTGGCTTTGCCCCAGGTAACGTCCGGTGATCTGCCGCTGGCCGGTCACCGGATCGACGAACTGGATCACGCCCGACCCGCTGATCCCCTGCCCGATCCCCTGCGCCATTTCCTGCACGACCAGCCCCAGCGCCGCCTCATCCGGCGCGCCCTTGGCCTGGCGCAAGAGGCGCGCCGAGGTCCCCTCCCAGGCCCGCGCCATGCTGCGCAGGACCTCGGACAACTGGCGGGCGGCCTCTTGCGGGAAGGGTTCGTCGGTCTCGACCTCGTACTCGCGCAGCGCCTCGCGCAGGGCGCCCGGTCCCGGCTTCAGCGCGTCGAACACGTCCGGGTCCAACCGCGCGACATGGATCGCATAGGCCTGGACAAAGCGCAGATACAGGGCGTCGGCCGCCTGTTCGCCATGGGTTTCGGCCAGCCGCGCGTGGCGCTTGGCGTTCATCCCGATGTTCAGGATCGTCGCCGGACCGCCCCAATCCGGGTTCGCCGGGCTGGGGCGCACGCTGATCAGCGGGCCGTCGCCGAAATGGTCCAGGATTCCGGCCGCATCCACCCCATGCCCGGCCGCAATCGCCCGCACCGTGGCGGTGGGCAGGGCGACGGACTTTGGCACCGGCAGGTCCAGCCGCACCAGACGCTGCAAGCACTTCGCACGCCAGCCATGGCTGGCCGTCGCGATCTGCGCCGGGGGCGTGATCTGGACGAACTCGGCAATCGGATCGTGTTTCTGCACCGCAGCACCTTTGTGTTCAGGTGCAGAATACGCCGAAAGCCCTGTCAATCAAGCGTGACATGTCAGTCCTGTGACGAATCTTTGGGCAGTCTGGAAACCGCTGGCGACCGCCGTCGTGGTCAAGGGCGGCCGGCGGTCAGCCCTCAATCCGCGTCAGGTCGGCGACGCCCGAGCAGACCGCCCGGATGCGGTGGAGGAGGTTCAGCCGGTTGCGCCGGACGATCTGATTGTCGCTGTTGACCTGGACGGCGGTAAAGAAGGCGTCGATCGGCGCACGCAGGGCGGCCATCGCGGCCATCGCGGTGCCGAAATCCTCGGCCTGCATCGCGGGGGTGATCGTCGCCTCGGCCTTGTCCAGCGCCGCGAACAGCGCCCGCTCCTCGTCGGTTTCCGCAAACTTGAGGTCCGCGCCGAACGAGTATTCGACGCCATCCTTCGCCTCGGCCTGAGACAGGATGTTGTTGGCCCGCTTGAAGCCTTGCAACAGGTTCGCCCCGTCCTCGGTCTTCAGCACCTCTGACAGCGCCGTGGCCCGCTTGACGAGCAGCGTCAGGTCGTCATTCCCCGGCATGGCGAGGCAGGCGTCGATGATGTCGTGCCGGACGCCCTGGTCCTTGAGGTAGACCTTGAGGCGGTCGTGGAAGAAGGAGAGGAGGTCGGACAGCTTAGCATGTGTCAGCCGCAACTGATCACCACTAAGACCGCCGTACCTGGCAAACATTCGATTGCTCCTGTCGCGCAATTCGTCGGGGTGGGTAACAACTACGTCATCACCAAGTTGCTTTTTGACCTGTTCGATGAAGGCTTCCTTGACCCGTTTGTCTTGTTCAATCTTGGCTTCAAGAGCCGGCAGGGCGGCTCGGTTGGCCGCTTCGTAGTGCAGTTCGATTGAGTTCAAAAGCTGAAGAAGAAGATCCAGCTTGTAGCCATTCCCCAACACCAACCGGATCACCCCCAGCGCCGCGCGGCGCAAGGCAAACGGGTCCTTCGAGCCCGTCGGCTTCTCGTCAATCGCCCAGAACCCGGTCAGCGTGTCGATCTTGTCGGCCAGCGCCACGGCGACCGACACTGGCTCCACCGGAACCGAGTCGCTCTCCCCTTTCGGCCGCCAGTGATCCCGCGCGGCATCCGCCACGGAAGCCTTCTCACCGGCCTCCAGCGCGTAATACCGGCCCATTACACCCTGCAACTCCGGGAACTCGCCGACCATGGCGCTGCGCAGGTCCAGTTTCGCCAGCCGCGCCGCGCGTTCGGCGTCATCGGCGTCGGCCCCGACCAAGGGCGCAATCTCGCGCGCCAGGGCGGCGATGCGGTCGATCCGGTCGGCCTGCGAGCCAAGCTTGTTGTGGAAGGTGACGGATTTCAGCCCCTCGACCCACTCGCCCATCCCGGCTTTGGCGACCCGCAAGTCGTTCTCCCAGAAGAACTTCGCGTCCGACAGGCGCGCGGCCAGGACCTTCTGGTTGCCCTTCAGGATCACCTCGCCGCCATCCGCGGCCTCGATGTTCGCCACGGTGACAAAGCCCTCGATCCGGCCGGTCTTGGGGTTCCGCACCGAAAAGAACTTCTGGTGTTCCTTCATGCTAGTCTGCAGCACCTCGGGCGGCAGGGCCAGGAACTGGTCGGCAATCCGCCCCATCAGCGGCACCGGCCATTCGACCAGCCCCGCAACCTCGGTCAAAAGGCCGGGGTCCGCGACCACTTCCATCCCGGCGGCAAAGGCCAGGTTCTGCGCGCCCTGCCAGATCGCGGCCTCGCGTTCGGCGCTGTCCAGGACCACCTTCGCGCGCTTCAGCTTCACCGCATAATCGTCAAAGCCCGTAACCGTGAAGCGGCCCATGCCCATGAAGCGGTGGCCCTCGGTCGTGTTGCCGGCCACGATCCCGTCCACCGTCAGAGGCACGACATGCGCGCCGGTCTCATCCGACAGAAGGCACAGGATCGACTGCAGCGGCCGCACCCAGCGCAAGGAGCCCGCGCCCCAGCGCATCGACTTGGGCCAGGGGAAGCTGCGGATCACGCCTTCCAGCACCTCGGCCACGATCTCGGCCGCCTGCCGGCCGGGCTTTTCCACGACGGCATAGAAGGTCTCGCCCTTCTTGTCCGCCCGCCGCTCCAGTTGGTCCAGCGTCAGGCCGGTAGAGCGCAGGAACCCCTCCACCGCCTGTGCGGGGGCCGATACTGAAGGGCCCTTGCGTTCTTCGCGCACCGGGCGGCTTTCGCTGGTCAGCCCCTCGACCGACAGCACCAGCCGGCGCGGGGTCGAGAACGCCCCGGCAGAGGCATAGGTCAGCCCGGCCTCGACCAGACCGTCGGTCACCAGTTTCTTCAGGTCCTCGCGGGCCTTCGCCTGCATCCGGGCCGGAATTTCCTCGGAGAAAAGTTCGATCAGAAGGTCGGGCATCAGTTCTGTCCTTCGGGGGGCGGGCAGCCTTCGGGGGCGGGGCGGCCGGCAAAGACCTCGACGCCGCAATTGTTGATCTGGTGCCAGGCATAGCCGCGCCCGTCGCCGGTCACGGCAACCACGCGGTCGATACCATAGGTGATGTTCGGTTCCGACAGGAAGGCCAGCGCCTCGCCCGTCTCCAAAGCGCGGCCGATGGCGGCGGCGTCGAAACAGTCAAAGCCCGAGGGCGCGACCAGGGGCTCGGCCCCCTCATAGCCACGGTAGGTCTCGGTCAGCATCGCCAGCGACAGGGGCGTGGTGAAACAGGCGCGGAACTTGATCGGAGAGCTGGCGGCGTCGATCCCCTCGACCCCCTCGGCCAGGATCGCCTCGGGCTGGTCGCCGGTCAGCGGGACCAGCCGGATTTCCGCGCCGGGGGTGAAGGCCACGGGTTCATAAAAGGCGCGCTCGGCCGTGTACCACAGGAAAGCCCCGCCCAGGGCAGCCGTCAGCACGATGACCCCCACCGCCATGCGCCCGACATTCACAGATCCGCCCCCGCTTCGGTCTGCCGGAAGGCATCGGCGCATTGCTTCGCCAGGGCGCGCACCCGGCCGATATAGGCCTGACGTTCGGTGACGCTGATCACGCCCCGCGCGTCCAGAAGGTTGAACAGGTGGCTGGCCTTGATCGTCTGGTCATAGGCCGGGTGCGCCATGATGATCCGCTTGCCGGACTTGGGGTCCTGCGGCGCAAAGGCCAGAAGACGCTGGCATTCTGCTTCGGCATCCTTGAAATGCTGGAACAGCATCTCGGTCGTGGCGCCGTCAAAGTTGTGGCGGCTGTACTCTTCCTCGGTCTGGCGGAAGATGTCGCCATAGGTCAGCGGGATCGGCGCGTCGGGGTCATTGAACGGCATGTCCATCACATGGTCCACACCCATCACATACATCGCCAGCCGCTCCAGCCCATAGGTCAGCTCGCCACTGACCGGCTTGCAGTCATGTCCGCCGACCTGCTGGAAATAGGTGAACTGGCTGACCTCCATCCCGTCGCACCAGACCTCCCAGCCCAGGCCCCAGGCGCCCAGCGTCGGGCTTTCCCAGTCATCCTCGACAAAGCGGATGTCATGCAGGCCAAGGTCGATGCCGATGGCCGCAAGGCTGCCAAGGTAAAGCTCCTGCAGGTTCGGCGGGCTGGGTTTGATGATGACCTGATACTGGTAATAGTGCTGCAGGCGGTTCGGGTTCTCGCCATAGCGCCCGTCGGTCGGCCGGCGCGAGGGCTGGACATAGGCCGCCGCCCAGGGCTTCGACCCCAGGGACCGCAGCGTGGTCGCCGGGTGGAAGGTGCCCGCCCCCACTTCCATGTCATAGGGCTGCAGAACCGCGCAGCCCTGCTTCGCCCAATAGGTTTGCAGGCGCAGGATGATCTCCTGGAAACTGCGGGGCGTCGTGGTCTCATGCGGCATGGCGCACCTTCAGGACAGGGCGTGGCAGGGTCGCGCCTTCCCTATCCATTGGCCCGGCAAGGGTCAATTCCCGGATTGGCCGCACCGCCTGCGGGATTGTGACCGGCGGGCTGCCGGTTATGGCTTGCCGCGGCGGTCCCGTCCACTAATGTCGGCGCGATTGTGAAACCCTGTCCGGGACGCCCTATGTTCAGACCTATTGCCCTGTTTGCCCTGCTTCTGTCGGCTCTTGCCCTGTGGGCGGCGCCCCACCCCGCAGCCGCGCAGGACGGCACCGTCTGGATCCAGATCGAGGCGCAACCCACCCTGGCCGAGGCCGAGGAACGCGCCCGCGCCTATGCCGAACTGTTTCCCGAAACGGCCGGGTTCCAGCTTCGCTCGGGCTGGTATGGCATCGTCCTTGGCCCCTTCCCGGAAACGGAGGCCCGCCAGCGCATGACCCGGCTGGCGCGTGACGGGATGATCCCGGCTGACAGCTTCATCGCCTTCACCCGCAACCTGGGACAGCCGTTCTGGCCCCCCGCCGGCAGCCCCGCCGTGGTTCCCGTGCCCGAGACCGAGGCCGCCCCCGAACCCGACACGACCGAACCCGACACGACCGAACCCGCCCTCGCCGACCTGCCGGATGAAACCCGGGCCGAGGCGCGCGACAGCGAAGCACTTCTGTCCGAGGACCAGCGCAAGGAATTGCAGACCGCGCTGCAATGGTTCGGCTTCTACGACGGCGGCATCGACGGCGCCTATGGCCCCGGCACCCGCAACTCCATGTCCGCCTGGCAAGAGGCGCAAGGGGTTGAGGCCACCGGCATCCTGACCACCCGCCAGCGCCGCGCCCTTCTGGACGCCTGGCGCGGCGAGACCGCCGCCTTCGGCTTTGCCGAACTGGTCGAGGAGGAGGCCGGGATCACCCTGACCCTGCCGCTGGGCCTGGTGGAATTCGACCATTACGAGCCGCCCTTCGTGCATTTCCGGTCGAAAACCGGCACCGGCCCGCAGATCGTGCTGATCTCGCAACCCGGCGACCAGGCGGCGCTGTATGGGCTTTATGACATCCTGCAAACGCTGGAATCCGTCCCCCTGACCGGCCCGCGCGATCGGACCGAGGGCGGCTTTCGCATCCGCGGCACCTCGGACAAGTATGACACCACCGTCTATGCGGAACTGACGGGCGGGCTGATCAAGGGCTGGATGTACATCTCCTCGCCGGGGAACGAGGCGCGCGATGCCCGGATCATCCGCACGATCGAATCCAGCTTCGCCCCCCGCGACGACAAGGCGCTGGACCCCGGCATGGTCGCCATGTCGGCCGAGACGAAGGCCGGCCTCCTCTCGGGGCTAGAGGTGCGCAAGCCCCGGTTCAGCCGCTCGGGCCTGTTCGTCGATGCCAGCGGCGCGGTGCTGACCACGGCCGAGGCGGTGCAGGGCTGCGCCCGCGTCACCATCGACCGCACGACCGAGGCGACGGTGACCCTGACCGATGCCGCCACGGGCCTGGCCTTGCTGAAACCCGCAGCCGCCCTTTCGCCCCGCGCTGTGGCCGAATTCCAGCTTGCCCCCGAACGCACCGGGACCGAGGTGATGGTTGCCGGCTACCCCTATGAGGACCGCCTGCCCGCCCCGGTGATGACCTTCGGCACCCTGGAAGAGGTGACCGGCCTGAACGGCGAACCCGGCGTGAAGCGGTTGGCCGTGGCCACCCTGCCCGGCGATGCCGGCGGGCCGGTGCTGGATGCCACCGGCGCGGTGATCGGGATGCTGCTGCCTCGCCCGACCGATGCGACCCGGCAACTGCCCGAGGGCGTCCACTTCGCCGCCGCCGGGGCCGAGATCGCGCGTCTTCTGACCGGCTCGGGCCTGACCCCGCTGCAAGCCGAACGCCGCGCGGCGCTGCCGCCGTCGGACCTGTCGGCGGCGGGTCTGGGGATGACGGCGCTGGTCTCCTGCTGGGACTAGCGCCGCCAGAAGCTGGGCAACACCATCACCAGGATCGCCAGCAGGCCCAGACGCCCAAGGATCATGCACAGCGCCATGATCGCAATGGCGCCGGGTGGAAAGTCGATGAAGGTCCCGGTCCGCTCGACCAGCGGGCCGAAGCCGTAGCCGACATTGCCCAGCGTCGTCCAGACCGCGAACAGCGCCGAGACCGAGTCCACGCCCAGCAACGTGATCGACACGGTGAAGATGCCCAGCAGCAGCACGAAGCTGGACACGAACAGGATCAGCGCGTTCAGCACATCTTCTTCCACCGCCCGCCCTTCATAGCGGATCGGGTCCACCGCCGAGGGGTTGGCGATCCGCCGGATCTCGCGTTTCAGGACGGCGATGACCAGTTGCACGCGAAAGACCGACAGCCCCGCCGCCGATGATCCAGAACAGGCCCCGATCACGCCGATCACGAAGGCCACGACCAGCATGAACCCGCCCCAGGTCGGGAAACTGCCCGAGAAGAACCCGGTCGAGGACATGATCGAACTCAGGTTGAACAGCGCCTGGCGGAAGGTCGGCTCCAGCGACGATCCCGTGGTCCACATCTGCCACACCGTGACCGAGACCACGGCATAGGCCAGCCAGCGCAGATAGGCGCGCAGCTGGCTATCCTGCCACAGCGGCCCCGCCTGGCCATTCACCAACTGCACATAGCGGATATAGGGCAGACTGCCGAGGACCATGAACAGCGCGCCGAAATACTCGCCCGCGCCGCTGTATTTCTCAAAGGACACATCCGCCGGAAAGAAGCCCCCTGTGGCGATGGTGGCAAAACCGCCGACCACCGCGTCAAGCGCGCTCATGCCGATGGCGGAATAGACCGCGATGCAGATCACCGTCAGCCCGACATAGATCACCAGCAGTTGCCGCGCGATGTCGGTGGCGCGCGGCAGGGCCTTGCCAAAGGTGTCAAAGCCTTCGGTGCGGAAGAACTGCATCCCGCCGACCCGCATCAACGGCAGAAAGATCATCGCGATGAAGGCGATCCCCAGCCCGCCCAGCCAGTTCAGCATCCCGCGCCACAGGTTCATCCCCGCCGGCAGTTCCTCCAGCCCATAGATGACCGTGGCCCCGGTGGTGGTGATCCCCGAGACGCCCTCGAAATAGGCGTACAGAAGCGACAGGCCGGGCGCGCCGATCCAGAAGGGCAAGGCGCCGAAGAACGGGACCAGGAACCAGATCCCTGCGGTCAGCAGATAGGCCTGCCGCGTGTCCAGCGCCCGCCCCAGCGCATTGCCGGTGGACAGGGTCAAGGCCCCGCCCACCACGCCGGTCAGCGCGGCAGATTGCAGAAAGGCGATGCCATTCTCCAGCCCCGCGCGCCAATCGATGATGGCCGGGGCCAGCATCAGGATCGCCAGGACGATCAGGATGCGGCCAATGACATAGGCGACGGGGCGGAGGTCAACCATGATGGCGCATGGCTACGCGGCCCTGCGCCGCTGGTCAACCGGCGTGGATCAATCCCTGGAACAGACGCGGGTCCAGGCTTTCGGCCGCGAAGGTCGCGCCTTCGGTCAGCAGGCTGATCGCGTCGTGGCTGTGCAAGGACTCCTGATGGCTGGCAATCACCCGGAAATCCCCGATCCGCGCGTCGCGCCGCAACGCCTCGCAGAAGAGGCGCGCCGCATCCTCGACGAAGATCGGGTTCGCCGCGTTCAGTTCCGCAAAGGCCTGCTCATCCTCGCGCTTCACCATCACCTGGGTCTCGGTCACCACCGCGCCACGCGCCAGGTCCACCAGATCCTCGATCCACATCTCGCCCGTCAGTTCCACCGACAGCCGCGCGACCGAGCGCTGCGAGTGCGGCGTCGCCAACTGACCCCGCACCGAGCGCGCATGTTCCGACAGTTCCAGGCTGCACGGGCAGGTCGAGGAATAGACATAGTCCAGATGCACGATCCGCTTGCGGACCCCGGCCACCTCGACCAGTTCCAGCGCGATGTCGTAATACTGCCAGCCCGACAGGCCCGACCGCAGCGAGGTCATCTGCATCGGGAAGGACGCCCGCATCTGGATGCGCGCATCGAACGACCCAAGGTCGCGCATGTAGTCGTCCAGCGCCGCCTCGATCACGCCAAAGGAAAATTCTTTCTCTGCATGGGCATAGAACGACCGCATGATGCGGCTCATGTTGATGCCCTTCTTTTCAGCCTCCAGGCTGACGGTGCCGGTCACGCTGGTCTCCAGCACCAGCGCGCCGCCGTCACGGGTGGCAAAGCGGATCGGCAGGCGGAAGTTCGAGATGCCGACATGCTGAATACGCGCCTTGGCGCCCCGGATCAGGCTGGACGGCCCATTCTGCAAGTCGGGCATGCTGTCGCGATAGGCCGCATCGGGCCGAAAGCCCTGCGGATAGTCGCGCGACAGGGCAGGATAGCCCTGCCCGGGCAAAAGATAGCCCAGCGCGGAATCCAGCCGTGCGATTTCGTCGTCCGAGGACTTGCCCGCCCACTGCCGCAGCACGGCCAGCGCCGCCTCTGCCTCTTCGCGCGAGGGGATGCGGTCGAAATCGGGGGTATGGATGTTCATCGGGCGGTCCTTTCGGTTCAGGCGGCCGGTTGGCCACCATCAATTTCCGGAATGTTCTACGCAGGAACTCCGCCGCCGGATCACCCTGGTCCGGGGCAGGTCCCCATCAGATAGGCATTTTGCCGCAGGACACAAGCGGTCTTTGCGACACTCATGCCACCGAAAGCGCCTGCGCCAGATCCGCGACCAGATCGCCCGCATCCTCCAGCCCCAAAGAAAGCCGGATCAGACCCGGCGTGATCCCCAGCGCGTCCTTCTGGTCCTGCGGCAGGCGCTGGTGCGTCGTCGTGGCCGGATGCGTCGCGATGGTCTTGGCATCGCCCAGGTTGTTCGAGATCTTGGCGATCTCCAGCGCGTTCATGAAGCGGAAGGCCGCGTCCTTGCCGCCCGCGATCTCGAACGTGACCAGCGTCCCGCCCGAGCCCATCTGCGCCATCGCCAGCGCGTGCTGCGGGTGGCTTTCCAGGCCCGGATAGATCACCTTCGTCACCTTGCCATGCCCTTCCAGCGCGCGGGCGACCTGCAACGCGGTGTCCGCCATCGCCCGGCACCGCAGGTCCAGCGTCGCCATGCCGTTCAAGTGCATCCAGGCGGTAAACGGGCTCATGCTGCCGCCGGTATGCTTCATGTAGGGTTCCAGCACCTTGCGCACGAAGGCGGTCGTGCCGCAAACCACGCCCCCCAGCGCCCGGCCCTGCCCGTCGATGTGCTTGGTCGTGGAATAGACCACCACATCCGCCCCCTGCTCGACCGCGCGGGAAAAGATCGGCGTTGCAAAGACGTTGTCGCAGATGACCAGCGCACCCGCCGCATGGGCGATCTCGGACACGCCGCGGATATCCACCAACTCCAGCGTCGGGTTCGACATCGACTCGAAGAACACCGCCTTGGTGCCGGGCGTGACCGCTGCGCGCCATTGGTCCAGGTCCGCGCCATCGACGAAGGTCACCTTGACGCCAAAGCGCCCCAGCACCTCTTCCAGGACATAGAGGCAGGACCCGAACAGCGCGCGGGCGCTGACCACATGGTCGCCGGCCCGCAGACAGGCCATCAGCGCGCCCGAGACCGCCGCCATGCCGCTGGCGGTGGCAAAGGCATCCTCGGTCCCCTCCAGCGCGGCGATGCGCTCTTCGAACATCCGGGTCGTGGGGTTGCCGTAGCGGGCATAGATGAACTCGTCCTCGCCCGCCTTGACGAACCGCGCTTCGGCCGCCTCGGCGGTCGGGTAGACGAAGCCCTGCGTCAGGAAGATCGCTTCGGCCATCTCACCATACTGGCTGCGGCGGCTGCCTTCATGCACCAGGCTTGTGCGGGTCTTCCAGTCCTTCGTCATCGTGTGATCTTCCCCAGCATGGCCCCCGGCCAAGAAAAAACCCCGGAACCGAAAGGTGCCGGGGCCGATGCCCTTCACCTCTTTAGCGGTTTGTTTAACGTGGCCCGCAATCCGGTAACAAAGCGCCACGGCCTGCCTCTTACGCCCGTGGCCTGCCGGGGTCAACCCGGCCGCGCGGCCCTTGATTTTCAGCCACAGGTAAAGGACGCTTGCCCCGCCCCATTGCCCCCGCAGGTTTCCATGCGCCCCTTGCTTTTCGTCCTTGCCACCCTGATGCCCAACCCCCTCCTCGCCCAGACCTGCGAGGATCGCGGCCCGGACTACGCGGCCCGCATCACCCTTTGCGACCAGGCCTTCGCGGCGGCCGAAAACAACAGCGCCGCCGCCATGGCCCTTGCCTTCAAGGCCGAGGCGCTGCGCCTTCTTGGCCGCTATGACGAGGCGGACGCCGTCCTGAAAGAGGCGCTTGGCTTTTCCGCCGACAATGCCTGGATCTGGGTCGAGCTGGGCAACGTCGCCTATGACAAGGGCGAGGCGGCCGAGGCGCTGGCGCATTACTCGGCGGCGCTGGCGGTCGAGGATAACGTCGATGCCTGGGCCAACCGAGCCGAGGTCTGGTGGCAGTACCGCATGGGCGAACGCTGCGATTTCGACGCCGACAATGCCCTGCGCATCGACCCCAGCTTCGCCTATGCCAACGAGGTGAAGGGCCGCTGCCTGATCGACCTCGGCCGCGCGGAAGAGGCGCTGGCCTATTTCGACACCGCGATCTCGCTCTTCCCCGGCTACCAGAACGCCTATCGCAACAAGCTTTCCGCGCTGGCAGCCCTTGGCCGGCATGAGGAGGTGGTGGCCACCGCCGACCAGGCGCTGCGCCCCGATGTGGTGCCCGACCCTGTCCCCGCGATCGAAGAGGACATCCTGTCGCGCCGCCTTCTGGCCCTGTCGCACTATGCCCCCGCCGCCACCGTCACCGCCGAGGCGGATGCCCTGCTTGCGCGCTATCCCGAAAGTCTTGCGGCGGTGAACGTGAAGGGCCGGGCGCTTCTACTGACGGGCGATCTTGCGGCGGCCGATCAGGTCACCCAACCCCTGCGCCAGGCGATCGAAGGCCGGCGGATGGAGGCGGTCTATCACGACACCCTGGCGCAGATCGACGTGGGCCTGGCCCGGCTTGAGGAGGCCTATGCCCATTACGCCGCAGCGATGGATCTCGATCCCACTCTGTCCCGCGCCTATGCCCGCAGCCTGTCGGGCCTGGGCTTCCTGCCCTTGTCGAATGCGCCGCCAGGGGTGCTGACGGCGCTGCGGCGGTGTCTGGATGTGAAGAAGGCTGGGTGCAAGGTGACCAGCTGACCGCACGGGGCGATCAGACCGTATCGCCTCAGATCGGGTGGGCGTCGTCGTCCAGGTTGATCACGGTCAGGACCATGGCCCGCAGGATCATGTGACCGATCACCGGCAGCACCGCCCAGAACAGCAGCCAGTACGACGTATCCAGAGCGCGGATCAGGGTCTCGTTCAGCAAGAGGAACGCGAAGTTGTAGACCACCATCATCCGGGTCAGGTTCGGCAGATGGTCACGCATCTCGGCATCCGGCCAGAAGCTGGCGGCGGTCGCGGTCTTGCCCTGGATCACGTCGATCAGGAACACGCCGCCGATCACCACATAGAACACGCTTTGCATCCGCTGGCACCAGACCGGGTCGTCCACGGCCGCCAGAACCAGCATCGGCAGCAGCGCGAAAGCCACGGCGAACAGCACGGCCTGCGCGGTGGAGTAGCGCGTCAGCATCCGCCGCACCATGCCTTCGAAGCCCAGACCCAGCCGGACGGCCAGCGCGGCAAGGAACGCGGTCACGAAGGCCTGCCCCTCATGGTCGGGGCCCAGCATCACCGACAGGACCGGATAGCCGATCAGCAGCACCGCGCCCGGCAGATACAGCGCCCGGCTTAGCGGCGGCAGATCCTGAAACAGGCTAAGGAACAGGCGGACAAGATCGAACGGATGACGGTACATGGCGAACCCCCTCAGGTCGCCTCAAGATCTACCCGACCATCAAGGCAGGCCTGCGGCATGAACCGGACCGCGCCGGGGCATTCCTGTGCAAATGCTCAGGGTTCGTCCTTGGGCGGCTCGTCGATGTAGGACTGCAGCATCGCGAAGTTCACCATCAGGAACAGGAACAATGCGGCGGGCATCGCAAAGGTCTCCAGCTTGACCCAAAGCTCGGTCGACTGGGTGCGCCAGATCACCTCGTTCGCCACCGCAAGCGCCGCGAACATCACTGTCAGGCGGCGGGTCAGGATCATCCAACCCTCTGGTTTCATGGGCAAAGCCTCGGCCATCACCCATTGCAGCAGGCTTGTGCCACGCAAAAGCCCGATCCCCAGGATCACCGCGAAGGTGCCGTAGACGATCGTCGTCTTCATCTTGAAGAAGCTTTCGTCGTTGAACCAGGCGGTCAGCCCGCCGAAGAAGATCACCATCACCGCGACGAAGATCTGCATCCGGCTCAGGCTGCCGGTCAGCCACCACAGCGCCGCAATCGAGGCAAGAAGCAGCGGCACCAGCACCACGGCTGCCACAATGAAGCCCGAATATGTCGTGCCGGCGATCAGGTACGACTCATCCTTGATCCACATGTAGATCAGGAAGAAGACGACCGTCGGTCCCAGTTCCAGCACCTGTTTCAGGACCGGGTTGATCTTCTTTTCCGCCATCGCCTTACCCCGCGAATTCCATGATGACCGCGCCCGCCGCGATCAGCGCCATCAGGCCCGCCCGGACCGGCCCCACCTTCTCGCCCAGAACCAGCCAGCCGATCAAGGCGGCAAAGACGGTGCTGGTCTCGCGCAGCGCCGCCGCCTCGCCCACCTTGTCCAGCCGCGTGGCCAGCATGATCGAGCCGAAACTGAAATAGGCGACGAATGCGCCCAATACACCCCGTTTTAGCAGGGGAACCGCTTCCTCGCGCGCCAGACGGCTCCAGCGCCGCCAGGTCAGGGCGGGGATAAAGACGCCGTCCAGCATGAAGAACCAGGCCAGGAAAGTGAAAGGGTCCGCCGTCGCCCGGATGCCATAGGCGTCATAGGTGGTATAGGTCGCGACCATGGCCCCCGTGGCCACCGCAAGCCCCAGCGCCGGGACCAGCGTCGCGCGGTCCACCGTCACGTGCACCAGGTTCCAGGCGGCCAGCCCCAGGATACCGCCGACCAGAAGGCCCAGGCCCGCCCATTGCCCCGGCGCGAAGGTCTCGCCAAAGACCAGGCCCGCACCGATCACCGTGAAGAACGGCCCCGTGCCGCGCACCACCGGGTAGACCACGGTAAAGGCCCCCCGGCTGTAGGTCATCGCCTGCAACACCTTGTAGACCGAGTGGATCACCACCGCGCCCGCGAAGATCGGCCACATATGCGGCTCGGGCCAGGGCACGGCAAACAGCGCGAAGGGCACTGCGATCAGCCCATAATTGGCATCAATCGCCGCCCGGCTTAGCCAGGGATCGTGCCGACCCTTCTGCAACGCGCCGAACAGCGCATGCAGCACCGCCGCCAGCAAGGCCAGCGCCAGAGCCAGGTCCTGCCCCGCAAGGGTTCCCTCCAGGCTTTGCAGATAGGCGCTCAAGGTGACAGACCGGGTGTCCAGTCCAGCTCCAGCCGCGCGCCGTCCAGAAAGCGCCCCAGCGCCTCGGATGAGGCCGGATCGCCGGACAGCGCCAGCACCGCCACCTGCGCCGCACCGATCCCCGGCTCGGCGGCGAATGCCAGATGCAGCCGTCCCCGGCCATGCGGCAGGGCGGCAAGCAGCGCGGCAAGCTCGGACCGCCCGTCCTCGCCGAACAGCGTCTCGGGCAAGTTGTCGCCAAGCATCCGCAGCGCCAGCCGCGCCGCATCGACGGCCGCGCTACCCTTTGCCCCATCGACCAGCCGTTCGCCCAGCATCTCCATCACCGGCCGCAGGCTGCGCCCGTCGTTCTGCCAGTCCAGCGCCAACCCGGTCAGCCGCCCCGCCAGCAACGCGGCGGGGTCCAGCCCCCCGGCCCGCCCCTCCACATCCAGCCGCAAGGTCATGCCGCTGCCCAGCCGCAAAATCAGCGGGCGCAGCGCGACCACCCCGTCCTCCAGACTGGCCGCAAGGCTGACATCCACCACCTGCAACCGCAAAATCGAGCGTAGCCGGTCGTCCATCTGCCGGTCGCCCGCCTTGGGTTGCAGCCGCAGCCCCTCGGCCTCGACCGCCAGCGCGACCAGCGCGCCCGCCTCGACGCTGCCGCGCAGGCGCAACCGCTCGACACTGACATTGGGCCGGTCCAGCGCCGGGGTCCGCAACGTCGCCCCGTCAAACACGCACCAGCCATCGGCCGGGGCCTGCGGCGGGGCGGCAAGGACATAGCCCTCCAGCCCCTGCAAGGGCGCGATCAGGGCGGCACAATCGGCCGGAACCGGCTCGGCCAGGGCGGGACGCGCCAGTGCCAGCGCCGCCAGAACGGCCAGGTTACGGAGCATCCTCGGGGCTCCATCCAATGTCCAGGGTCACGCCCTGCAACAGCGGCACCACCTCGGCCAGACCCTGCGGCATCCCGGTCATCACCGGCCCCAGCAGCCGCACCGGACCAAGCCCGGCCTCGGACCGCAGCCGCACCGTCAACCGGCCCGCTGGGTTGGGCATCTCCTCCACCAGCGCCACCAGCGCGGCCTTGCTTTCGGCCGAGACCAGCGCCTCGGGCAGATCGGCGATCCCCGCCTTCGCCTCTTGCCGCAGCGCCTCGGCGGCGGCGTCGATGTCGCCCTCGCTCTGCAGCAGACTTTCCCCCAGGCCCATCAGCAGGTAGGTCTCGAAGAACCCGTGGCTTTGCACCATCAGGTCGGCCTCGGTCACGGCAAAGCTGGTCAGCGACATCTGCGCCGCCCCGACCGAGCCCAGGTCCACCCCCGCAACCTTGGCGCTGAGCGTCACCAGGTTCTCGCCCGGCAGATCGACGGTCAGCCCCTCCACGGCCAGCACACGCGCCGGCGCATCCCAGGCCAGGTCCATCTCGACCCGGATCAGGTTCGACTTCGCTTGCGCCTGGGCCGCGTAAAGCCAATCCAAATGCGGAACGTCCAGCTTCACCACCATCCGCAGGCCTTGCACCCGCACCGACAGCCGGTCGGGAACGGTCGTGCCATCGGCAACCCATTGCAGCGCGCCGGACAGATGCAGGCTGTCCATCAGCACATCCGGCATATACTGGCCCGGCAGGTCCAGCCGCAGGTCCGTGTAAAGACAGCCCTCCATCGCGCTTGGCGTCACGGTCGCGGCAAGCGGAGCGACCGGCTCGGCAATCGCGATCAGCCGCGCCAGCACCGCCTCGCAGACCGGCGGGACGACCGAGACCTGGGCCGCCGCAGGTGCAGCAAGCCCGGCCGCCAGAAACAGAGCCGCCGCCCGGATCATTCCGCAGCCCCCACCAGCGCGCGGGCGAAATCCTCGGGGTCGAAGGGCGCAAGGTCGTCGATCTGCTCGCCCACACCGATGGCATGGATCGGCAGGCCGAACTTGTCGGCCAACGCCACCAGCACGCCCCCCTTGGCCGTGCCGTCCAGCTTGGTCATCACCAGACCCGAGACATCGGCGATCTTGCGGAAGATGTCGACCTGCGTCACCGCGTTCTGCCCCGTGGTCGCGTCCAGCACCAGAAGCGTGTTGTGCGGCGCGGTTGGATCAACCTTGCGGATCACGCGCACGATCTTGGCCAACTCCTCCATCAGGTCGGCCCGGTTCTGCAACCGCCCCGCCGTGTCGATCATCAAAAGGTCCGCGCCGTCCGCCCGCGCCTTGGTCAGCGCATCGAACGCCAGCGACGCCGGGTCCGAGCCTTCGGGCGCGGTCAGCACCGGCACCCCGGCGCGCTGGCCCCAGATCTGCAACTGCTCCACCGCCGCCGCGCGGAACGTGTCACCGGCCGCGATCACCACCGACTTGCCCGCCGCCTTGAACTGGCTGGCGAGTTTCCCGATCGTCGTCGTCTTGCCGGACCCGTTCACCCCAACCACCAGCACGACCTGCGGCTTTGTCGGATAAAGGGGCATCGGCCGCGCCACCGGGGTCATGATCCGCGCCACCTCCTCGGCCAGCGCCGTCCGCAACTCGCTGGTAGAGATGCGCTTGCCAAAGCGCCCCTCGGCGATGTTGGCCGTGACCCGGACAGCGGTATCCACGCCCATGTCGGCCTGGATCAGCACCTCCTCCAGGCTTTCCAGCATCGCATCGTCCAGTACGCGCCGCGGCTCCTCGGTCCGGCCGATCAGGCGGCCCAGAATACCGGGTTTCTCGGCTGCTGGCTGCGGCGTTTGCGCCGCAGGGGCTGCCGGCGTCTGAGGGGCCGCCTCGTCCGCGACCAGCGCCTCCAGCCCCTCGCCGATCTTGTCCGACGACCGGAACATCCGGTCCTTGAGTTTCTTGAAGAACGACATCGGCCTGGCCCCCGGGCTATCCTGATCTTCACCTAGTCGCTTTGGCAGGCGGTGAAAAGTCCGTCAGGCCGCCCCTTGCCAATACAGCACCGCCCCCCAGGCAATCAGCGCCTGCCCGACCCAGTAGGCGGGCCATAGCGTCAGGGCCAGCCAGCGCCGCACCGTCTCGCCCTTCGCGACGAACAGTTGCACCGCCAGCATCAGGTCCGACAGGATGAACAGCCCCGCCCCCAGCCGCAGCACCCCTTGCCCTGGATGCGCCGGCAAAAGCACCGCCGCCACGCCCATCAGCCCGATCAACCCGACATAGACCCGCACCGGCTGGCGCAGCACACCCGTCCGGGGCGTCAGCCACATCTCGGTCGAGGCGACCAGCCCCCCCAGCGCCACCAGCGCCCCGATCTCGGCACCCGAAAGCCCGTCAAAGCCCAGATCGCCCGAGCGCAGAAGAAATCCCCCCGCATAAGCCAGATGTCCCGCCCCAAAGGCCGCGACCCCGGCCAGGAACCGCGCGATACCGCCCAAAGCCAGGAAAAGATCGCCCAGCGCGCCCAGTGCCAGGCCCAGCGGGACCAGCCAGAACCAGTCGCCCAAGGGAAACGTCAGCACCACCAGCGCCAGCAGCCCGGTCGAGCCGGTCTTGACCGCCACCCCCGCCCAGCCCTTCACCTCACGCGCGGCAAAGACCAGCCAATAGCCGATCGCCGCCGACAGCGACACTATGGCAGTTGCAAGCGCCACGATTTCGCCCAAGGTTCCCGGCATCCAAGACCTCCCGCCCCCGACCTTCCGCCCCGATCTTCCGCCCCCCGACCGCCAGCCTTCACCGGACCTGCCCGCCGATGCAACCCCGCCCTCTGCCGCTTGCCGGTTTCGCGCTGGCCGCACTCCTGCCTTTGCCGCTGCTTGCCCTTGGCGTGACGCTGGGCGGCGGCTGGCTTTGGGCGGCCTTCCTGTACATGGCGGTGCTGACGATCCTTCTCGACCAACTCATCCCCCTGACCGCCGGGGCCGACGAGGGGATGGAGTTTCCCGCCGCCGACATCCTTCTGGTCAGCCTTGGCCTTGGCGCGCTGACGATCCTGCCGGTGGCCACCTGGGCCATCGCCGGCGACAGCCCCCTGACGGCGGGCGAGCGTGTGCTGTGCTTCTTCGCCACCGGCTTCTGGCTGGGCCAGGTCGCCCACCCCGCCGCGCACGAGCTGATCCACCGCCCCCGGCGCGAGCTGTTCCGGCTTGGTGCCGCCGTCTATGTCGCGCTGCTTTTCGGCCAGCACGCCAGCGCGCATCGGCTAGTCCACCACCGCCATGTCGGCAGCGCCGAGGACCCGAACACCGCTCGCGCGGGCGAGGGGTTCTACCGCTTTGCGCTCCGCGCCTGGCGCGGCAGCTTCCTGCAGGGCCTGCGGGCGGAAAGCGATCTGCGCGCGCGCGGCAGCCGGCTGGGTCTGCACCCCTACTACTTCTACATCGCCGGCAGCCTGTCGGCCCTGGTGCTGGCCGCGCTGATCGCTGGCCTGCCGGGCCTTCTGGCCTGGGCCGGCCTTGCCCTGCATGCGCAAAGCCAGGTCCTTCTGTCCGACTATGTCCAGCACTACGGCCTGACCCGCCTGCGCCAGCCCGACGGCCGGCTAGAGCCGGTGGGCCTGCGCCACAGCTGGAACACCGCGCATTGGTTTTCCTCGGCCCTCATGCTGAACGCCCCCCGCCACTCGGACCACCACGCCCACCCCGGGCGTCCCTTCCCCGCGCTTCGCCTTCCGCCCGAGGGCGAGGCCCCCCGCCTACCCTGGCCCCTGCCCCTGGCCTGCGCGCTGGCCCTCGCCCCCCGCCAGTGGAAGCGCCTGATTCGCCCGCATCTTGCCAAGTGGCAGGCCGCCGAGGCCAAGCAATCCGCGCGGTGACCACTCTCGCCTGCCCTAGGTCAGTGATGCCTCGCAGCCTGACTGGCGCCGCAAAGCGTTCCAGCCACCCGCCCCCACCAAGCGTGACCAACCCGGCGTCGGTGCATCGGCTTTGCCGCCCCCACCAACCTCCATCGCCGCGCCAGACCCGCAACCGCGCAAGCCTGACTCGTCGCCTCAGTCCAGCCGCCAACAGATAGCCCCGCACCCCCGACGCCGTTTCCACACCCGCCCCGCGTGACCCGCCGCACGCTGCCCCCTCGACGCGACACCGTCGCACCTGTTCGGCCCAGCGCCACCGCCCCTCCGCGCGCCCTGCGCAAGACACGGGCGCTTGACTGGCCAATCGCTCCCGTCTCTGGCAGTCTCCCCCCGAACCGACCTGCTGGAGCCGTAGATGCGCCATCTTCTTGCCGCCCTGATCCTGACCGCCACGCCCGTCCTCGCCGAAACGCCGCTCTCCGCGCCCGAGTTCGACGCCGCCACCCTTGGCGCCACGATCACCTATGACTACGGCGGCGGCCTCTTCGGGACCGAGGAATACCTCGCCGACCGCCGCGTCCGCTGGGCGTTCGAGGGCGACCTGTGCATCTACGGCACCTGGTATCAGGCGGGCGACGAGATCTGCTTTGCCTACGAGAACGACCCCGACCCGGCCTGCTGGCTGTACTTCCTGGAAAACGGCAAAATTCGCGGCCGCTACATGGGCGAAGGCGGCGGGTGGGAGATCGTCGAACATTCCCGCGACGGCGGCCCCTTGCCCTGCGCCGGTCCCGACGTCGGCGTCTGATGCCCTCCGGTCCGCCCCCCGCGCTGCCGACACCAACCCGCGCACCTGCTGCCCGTGTCGCCAAGGATCAGCCCCGCCCCAATCGTGGCGGCACGGCGCAGCGGGCGCATCCCACGCCTCGCGATATCCACCTTCGCGCCATACCGCCCGCCAGCCCCGCGCGCCCGGCAGGCGGGCCCAAGCGCATGACCTGCCCCCGTCCTTTCCGCGCTCTGCCGACAGGCGCTGCGCAAGGGGTGGTCGGTGCCATCGACCAACCCCCAGCGGCCACCCGGGCCAGGGGTCAGCCCCACCCAGGGCCGCTGCCCGGCACCTCCCCGCTCAAGCACCGCCGCGTCCGCAACCCGCGCCAGCCTGGCGCCCCCAGCCCCCGGACCCACTGATGCGCGCCGTCCTCCTCCTGTCGCTGCTCGCCACCCCCGCGCTGGCCGAAGTCCCGCTCTCGGCCCCGGACTTCGAGACGCATGTCTCCGGCCACACCCTGACCTACACCCAGTTCGGCCGCGTCTACGGGGTCGAGGAATACCTTCCCGGCCGCAAGGTCCGCTGGTCGGTCGCGCCCGATGAATGCCAGTACGGCACCTGGTATCCCGAAGGCGACTTCATCTGCTTCGTCTACGAATACGACCCCAACCCGTCCTGCTGGACCTTCTGGCTGCGCGAGGGGCGGCTGGTCGCCCTCTCCATCGCCGATGCCCCCGGGGCCGAATTGACCGAGGCCGAGCGTAGCCAGACCCCCTTGCCCTGCCCCGGCCCGGATGTGGGGGTCTGATGCGCCGCGCCTTTCTTCTCGCGCTCCTCGCCGCGCCCGCCGCAGCCCAGACCCCGATGACGCCCGAGGAATTCGAAGCCTGGGCCACCGGCAAGACCCTGGACTATGCCGTGGGCGGCCAGGTCTGGGGCAGCGAGGCCTATCACCCCGGCCGCCGGGTGACCGACGCTGATGCCGACGGGCCCTGCCGCGCGGGGCGCTGGTTCCCCCGCGAGGGGGCCGTGTGCTTTGTCTATCAGGACCTCCCCGGCGAGCATTGCTGGCGCTTCTGGCGCGACGGCCAGACCGTCCTCGCCAGCCCGCTGACCGCCGATCCCGCCGATCCGCCCCAGACCGTCACCCCTGCCGCCGGGCCGCTTGCCTGTCCCGGACCGGATGTCGGCGTCTAACGCAGGGACAGCCCATGCGCCTTCTCGTCACCCTTGCCCTGCTGACCGGCCCCGCGATGGCCGAGACACCGCTTTCGGCGCAGGACTTCGACGCCCTGACCCGGGGCCGCACCCTGACCTGGGCCGAGTTCGGCCAGGTCTACGGGGTCGAACAATACCTGCCCGGCCGCAAGGTCCGCTGGACCGTGCTGGGCGACGACTGCCAGACCGGCCATTGGTACGCGCACGACCAGGCGATCTGCTTTCTCTATGACGGCCGCACCGACCCGGTCTGCTGGGAGATCACCGCCGCAGGCACCGCCCTGCACGCCCGTCTCAGCGGCAGCCCCCCGGATGCTGCCCCGGTGATCCTGGAAGAGACGACCGCCCCCCTGGCCTGCTTCGGCCCCGAGGTCGGCGTCTGATGCGCGCCGCTCCCGTCCTCGCCCTCGTCCTCGCCCTTCTCCTGACGCTCCAGCCGCCGACGGCCCAGGCGGAAGGGGCAGACCCGCCGCTCTCGGCCCAGGACTTCGAGGCCATCGTCCAGGGCCGCACCTTCGACACGCTCAACCTCTCCGGCCGCTACGGGGTGGAAACCTTCCTGCCCGGCCGCCGCGCGATCTGGCGCGATGCGGGGCAATGCCTGGAAGGCACCTGGCGCGCCGAGGGCGAGATGATCTGCTTCGACTACCTGGGCGAACCCTTCCCCTATTGCTGGACCTACCACGACCGGGGCGGCTGGCTGGTGGCCTGGCTGAACGGCGACCGCAGCCGCGAGCCGATCACGCTGCAACCCGCTGACGAGGTGGTGACCTGCGAAGGCTTCTTCGGCGTCTGACCGCGCTCCGCCACGATCTTTCTGCGAAAGATCAGATTTTTCGCAGAAAAATCGTCGCCCCGCCGGTCTGCAAACTCGGACCTGTGGTTACCAGCCCGCCAGAACCAGACCGGCGCGGACGGTCAGAACAGGCTCCCCTGCCCGCTCTCGCCCTCGCCCCGGCCCTTCTTGCCTGGCCTGCCACCGACCAGAAGCCGCCCGTCGCGGAATTCGATCTCCAGCGCCGCAGCCTTCTCGGCCCCGGCTTTCGAAGTGACCACCGCCCCGTCCCCCCGCACGACCGCATAGCCCCGCTTCAAGGTCTCGGCATAGCCTAGCGTGACCCGCGTCCGGTCCAGCGCCTCCAGCCGGTCGGCCAGCCGGGCCAGCCGCTGCCGGGGCGCCGCGTTCAGCCGGTCGCCCAGCCGCGCCAGGTCGCGCCGCCCGTCGCCCACCTTCCGCCCCGCCTCGCCCAGCATCCGCGCCAGCGCCGGGGCCAGCCGGGCCGCCAGCGCCTCCAGCCGCTCCCCCCGCCGTTCCAGCCGCAAAAGGATCGCGCGGGCCAGCCGCTCCTCCCGCGCGCCAAGCAGGTCCCGCTGTCGCGCCACCAGCCCCCGCAGCGCCGCAGGCTGCAGCCGCCCCGCCACCCGGTCAAACTCGCGGTGCTTCTTCGCGACCGCCAGCCCAAGCCCCGAGCCAAGCCGCATCCCGCAGGTATCCAGCCGCTGCCGCGGCGTCGCCACCAGCGTCTCGACCCGAGGCAAGGCCCGCGACAGGTCCCGCAACCTTTGCCGCCGCAGGGTCACACCCTGCCCCACCCCCCGCACCAGCCGCGCGCCCAGCGCCTCCAACACCGCCAGCAACTCCAGCCGCACCGGCACCGCCAGCTCCGCCGCCGCCGTGGGCGTCGGGGCCCGCAGGTCCGAAGCATAGTCGATCAGCGTCGTATCCGTCTCATGCCCCACCGCGCTGATCAGCGGGATCGCCGACCCTGCCGCCGCCCGCACCACGATCTCTTCGTTGAACCCCCACAGGTCCTCCAGCGACCCGCCACCCCGCGCCACGATCAGCACATCAGGGCGCGGGATGGGCCCACCCGGCGCAATCGCGTTGAACCCCCGGATCGCCGCCGCCACCTGCGCCGCACAGTCCTGGCCCTGCACCGCCACCGGCCAGATCAGCACATGCCGGGGAAAGCGGTCCCGCAGCCGGTGCAGGATATCCCGGATCACCGCGCCACTGGGCGAGGTCACCACCCCGATCACCTTTGGCAGATAGGGAATCTGCTTCTTCCGGCCCGCATCAAACAGCCCCTCGGCCCCCAGCGCGGCCTTCCGCTTCTCCAGCATCGCCATCAGCGCGCCCGCGCCCGCCGGGGCCACGTCATCGACGATCAGCTGATACTTCGATTGCCCCGGAAAGGTGGTCATCCGCCCGGTGGCCACGACCTCCATCCCCTCCTCGGGCCGCACCTGCATCCGCGCGACCTGGCCCTTCCAGCTGATCGCGGCAATCACGCTGCGGTCATCCTTCAGGTCAAAGTACAGATGCCCCGAGGCCGGACGCGACACCCGCCCCACCTCGCCCCGGACCCTGACAAGGCCGAACTCGCCCTCGATCACGCGCTTCACCGCGCCCGAAAGTTCGGACACGGTGTATTCCGGCTGGTTGCCGCTGGGTCGGGGACCGTCGTCTTCGAAAAGCTCGCTCATGCTTCATTGATGCCCGATCCCGACGCGAAGATGAAGCGCCGGAATCGGACAGGATAATCGGGGACGCGTCAGGCCGCCGCGCGCTGGTGCGTGCCCTCGGCGATTTCTTCGACCAGCTTGGCGCAGAAGGCCGGCAGATCCTCGGGCTTGCGGCTGGTGACAAGACCCTTGTCGGTCACCACCTCGGCATCCGACCAGATCCCGCCCGCGTTCTTCACGTCCGTCTGGATCGAGGCGTAAGAGGTCACCTCGCGCCCCCGCACGATCCCTGCCTCGACCAGCAGCCAGGGCGCATGGCAGATCGCGCCGATCACCTTGCCCGCGTCCCAGAACGCGGTGATGAAGGCAATCGCCTCGGGTTCCACCCGCAACAGGTCCGGGTTGATCTGGCCGCCAGGCAGCACCAGCGCGTCATAGTCGCCGGCACTGACCCCGGATAGCGCCGCATCGACCGTGATCGGCCGACCCCAGTCCTTGCCCTCCCAGCCCGTGATCTCGCCGGCTTTCGGCGCGATGACATGGACCTCGGCCCCTTCGGCCCGCAGATGCTTCAGCGGCACTTCCAACTCGGACTGTTCGAACCCGTCGGTGGCCAGAATGGCGATGCGCTTGCCTTGAATGCTCGGCATGGGATGCTCCGTTGCTGTTTGGGATTATCGCCCAGTCAACGTCAACGCGTTCCGCAGGGTTCCGTTGTCAGATGGTCGCAGGGCCGATCCGGCGACTACTCACCTGCGTCCGCTGCATCCGGGCCGTCGGGTCCAACGCCGCGTCCCCGGTCCAGGCCAGACCCGTGCGTCCTGCGGTACAGGGCATAGCTTCCCAGGATCAGCCCCCCGCCCAGCGCAGCCAGCCAGATGCCAGACGTCGCCAGCCCATAGATCACCAGACCAAGGCCCACCATCTCCAGACCCCGAACCAGAAGCGAGGGCCGCGGCCTTCGCCTGGCGCCCGCGGTGTTGTCCGGTTCGATCCCAAGGCCTGCGTCCGGGTCCATGCTTGCCTCCCCGCCCACCTGACCCTATGACGCGAAGAGCAGATTTCCAAGCGGGGGCACGGCCATGAACATCCTGATCCTGGGTTCCGGTGGCCGCGAACATGCCCTTGCATGGGCGGTGAAGCAGAACCCGAAATGCGACCGGCTGATCGTGGCACCCGGCAATGCCGGGATCGCGATGCTGGCCGAATGCGCCGACATCAACATCCTGGACGGCGCCACCGTGGTCACCTTCTGCGAAGAGAACGCCATCGACTTCGTGATCGTCGGACCCGAGGCCCCCCTGGCCGCCGGCGTCGCCGATGCCTGCCGCGCGGCGGGCCTGCTGACTTTCGGCCCCTCTGCCGCCGCCGCGCGGCTGGAGGCATCGAAGGCCTTCACCAAGGAAATCTGCGACGCCTGCGCCGCCCCGACCGCCGGTTACGCCCGCTTCACCGAAGCCGCCCCCGCCCGCGCCTATATCGCCGAAAAGGGCGCGCCCATCGTGGTCAAGGCCGACGGGCTTGCCGCCGGCAAGGGCGTCATCGTGGCGATGACCGAGGCCGAAGCCCTTGCCGCCATCGACGACATGTTCGGCGGCGAATATGGCGCAGCCGGGGCCGAGGTGGTCATCGAGGAATTCATGGCCGGAGAAGAGGCCAGCTTCTTCATCCTCACCGACGGAACGCACGCCCTGCCCATCGGCACCGCCCAGGACCACAAGCGCGTCGGCGACGGCGACACCGGCCCGAACACCGGCGGCATGGGGGCCTACTCCCCCGCCCCGGTCCTGACCGAGGCGCTGCAACAGCAGGCGATGGAGGAAATCGTCCTGCCCACCATCGCCGAAATGGCCCTGCGCGGCACGCCCTATCAGGGTGTCCTTTACGCGGGCCTGATGATCGAAAACGGCAAAGCGCGCCTTGTCGAATACAACGCCCGTTTCGGCGACCCGGAATGTCAGGTCCTGATGATGCGCCTTGGCGCGCAGGCGCTGGATCTGATGCTGGCCACCGCCGAAGGCCGGCTGGACCAGGTCCAGGTCAACTGGGGAGACGATCACGCCCTGACCGTGGTCATGGCCGCGCAAGGCTATCCCGGCGGCTACCTCAAGGGCTCCCAGATCCGGGGCCTGGAGGAGTTGCCCGAGGACAGCCGCCACATGGTCTTTCACGCCGGCACCGCCACGCGCGACGCCCAGATCATCGCCACCGGCGGCCGCGTGCTGAACGTCACCGCCCGGGGCGAGACCTTGCAACAGGCGCGTGACGCCGCCTATGCGCTGGTCGACCGCATCGACTGGCCGGGCGGGTTCTGCCGCCGCGACATCGGCTGGCGCGCGCTGCCATGATCCTGCGCGACAAGCCCGGGATCCTCGCGCTTCTCTTCGCCGTCCGGTGCTCGGTCCTGCCGCATATCGCGCCGCAACTCCTGTTCGTCGCCCTTTTCGCCACCACCATCGTCGCCATCGACCGCCACGTCCTGACCCTGCCCCATGTCCAGGCCGCGCCCCTGGCCGTGTTCGGCGTCGCCCTCTCGCTCTTCCTCGGCTTCCGCAACAACGCCGCCTATGACCGCTGGTGGGAGGCGCGTCGCCTTTGGGGCGGCCTTCTCGCCGATACCCGCTCCCTGTCGCGCGAGGCGGAGATCTTCCTACCCGACCCTGCCGACCGCCGCCGCCTTCTCACCGCGATGCGCGCCTTCCTGCACCAGCACCGCTGCGTCCTGCGTGGCCTGCCCAACGACGCAGCCGCCCTGCGCGACACCGCCACCGCCACCCCTGACGCGACCCTGGACGCCATGGCCGCCCACCTGGCCGAGGCCCTGCGCCAAGGCCGCATGGACGGCTTCGGCGCCCGCACCCTCTCCACCCGCCTTTCCACCATCGCACTCGCCCAGGCGGGCTGCGAAAGGATCAAGCTTACCCCGCTGCCTTACGTCTATTCCCTCCTCATCTTCCGCACGAGCTGGCTTTACTGTCTCCTTTTGCCCTTCGCGCTGCTGGAACCCACCGGCTGGCTGACCCCGCTCTTCGCCGTCATCGTCGCCTACACCTTCTTCGGCCTGGCCGAGGTGACCGAGGAACTGGCCCACCCCTTCGGCCTGACCGCCAACGCGCTGCCCCTCGACGCGATCTGCCGCACCGCCGAAATCTCCCTCGCCCCGCACCTGGACGAGGCCCCGCCCCTGCCCCTGCAACCCATCGGCTACCGCCTCGACTGACCCTTGCGCATGGGCGCACCCGCGCATAAGAAGCCCAGGTTTTGAACGCCCATGGGGGAGGCGCGGATGCCGCTTCTGGTGATGAAATTCGGCGGAACCTCCGTGGCGGACCTCGCCCGGATCGAGAACGCCGCCAAGAAAGTCCAGGCCGAGGTCGAGCGCGGCTATGACGTGATCGTCATCGTCTCGGCCATGTCCGGCAAGACCAACGAGCTTGTGGGCTGGGTCGAAACCACCTCGAAACTCTACGACGCCCGCGAATACGACGCCGTGGTGTCCAGCGGCGAGAACGTGACCGCCGGCCTGATGGCGCTGCGCTTGCAGGAAATGGGCGTGCCGGCGCGCAGCTGGCAGGGCTGGCAGGTGCCGATCAACACCACCTCGGCCCACGGCCAGGCGCGCTTTGTCAGCATCCCGCGCGAAAACATCGACGCCAAGTTCGCCGAAGGCTTCAAGGTCGCCGTCGTCGCCGGGTTCCAGGGCGTCAGCGCCGAAGGCCGGATCACCACCCTGGGCCGCGGCGGCTCTGACACCACCGCCGTCGCCTTCGCCGCCGCTTTCGGCGCGGAACGCTGCGACATCTACACCGACGTCGATGGCGTCTACACCACCGACCCCCGCATCAGCCCCAAGGCGCGCAAGCTGGACAAGATCGCCTTCGAGGAGATGCTCGAACTCGCCTCCCTCGGCGCCAAGGTCCTGCAGACCCGCTCCGTGGAACTGGCGATGCGCTACAAGGTGCGGCTGCGGGTCGTGTCCTCGTTCGAGGATGTCGACGAGAACTCTGGAACCCTGGTCTGCGACGAGGATGAAATCATGGAATCGAAAGTTGTGTCCGGCGTCGCCTATTCCCGCGACGAGGCGAAGATGACCCTCTTGAAGGTCGAGGACCGCCCCGGCGTCGCCGCCGCGATTTTCGGCACCCTTGCCGATGCGGGCGTCAATGTTGACATGATCGTCCAGAACATCTCGGAACTGGACGACCCCAGCGACAAGCGCGCCCATACCGACATGACCTTCAGCCTGCCCACCAATCAGGTGGACCGCGCGAAAAAGGCCATCGAGGATGCCGCCGCCGCCGGCGCCTTCGCCTATACCTCGCTGGTCACCGACAGCGATGTGGCCAAGGTCTCGGTCGTCGGCATCGGGATGCGCAGCCAGGTCGGCGTCGCGGCCAAGATGTTCGCGGCGCTGGCGGCCGAGAACGTGAATATCAAGGTCATCACCACGTCCGAGATCAAGATTTCGGTCCTGATCGACCGCAAGTACATGGAACTGGCCGTGCAGGCCCTGCACGACACGTTTGAACTCGACAAGGCGTAATCCCGCAAGCTGCGTCACCGCACCGGCGTAAGGTGGGCGATAACGCCCACCCTACCCCCCTTCTTCAGTCGCAATGAAACGGCCCATCAACGCCCCGCGCTTTTGCCCGGGTATCGTTCGCGCGCCGCACGTTGCTGTTTGCCCGGGCGTAAGGTGGGCGATATCGCCCACCCTACCCCCTCACTCCAATATCCCCAGCAGGTCCTGATGGCAGGCCGCCCCCGCCCGGTTGCCCGTCGATGCCGCTTGCGTGGCTGACGGAAAGGGCCGCGCCAGGTCCCCCGCAGCAAAGACCCCCGGAACGCTGGTCCGCTGGTGGTCATCCACCTTCAGATGCCGCCCCATCGGCGTCTCCTCGACTTCGCAGCCCAGCGCCTCGGCCAGGTCCGAGGCCGGCTCTTGCCAGGTGACCAGATACAGCGCCCGCATCTCGACACGGGTGCCGCCGTCAAGCTCCACCGCCTCGATGGCACCTTCGGACTGATGCACCCGCACCACCCGCCCCGCCGCGCGGCGCAGGCCAAGGCGCTCCAGCTTCTCGGCCTCTTCCGGCATCAGCGGCACGCCGTTTTCCAGTAGAACCAGATCATCGGTCCAGTCCTGAAGATGTGCCGCATGGTGCATCGGGATCGCGTCCACGGCCAAAAGGCCGGTGGTCCGGTCCGCCAGTTCATAGCCGTGGCAGTAGGGGCATTGCGCCACCGTCTGGCCCCAGCACTCGGCCAGCCCCGGAATGTCCGGCAGCACATCGCGCTGGCCGAAGGCCAGGATCACCCGTTCGGCCTGCACCTCTTCGGGCCCCTGCAGCACGAAGGCCCCCCGCTGGCCCGTGATCCCGGTAACCCGGCCCGCCATGTGCCGGGCGGTCGGATAAGCCAGCACCTCGGCCAGCCCCTTTTCGCGGATCGCCGCCGGCGCGGCCCCATCCATGCCCAGAAACCCGTGCGAGCTATGGGCGAACCGGTTCCGCGTCACCCCGTCGTCGATCACCAGCACGCTCCGCCGCGCCCGTGCCAGCATGATGGCGGCCGAGACGCCCGCAAAGCTGGCCCCGACCACCGCAACATCGACCTTCTGCATCCGCTGGCTCCCCCTGTCAGACCCAAGCCTTACGCGCGCCCCCCACCGGCAGTTCCCCCTGCCCAAGTTTCAGGCACCCGCCCCCCGGACCCGCCGCCCGCGCATCAACCGTGTTCCCCTTCCGCGCGACCTATGCTCTAAGGACGTCAAAACCCGAGGGGCCGCCGAATGCCGGAACGCAGCGAAAGCGACAGCCGCAAGCTCTTGCGCCGCCTGCGCGACATGCTGTCCGTCCCGGGCAAGGGCCAGGACCGGCTGGACCAGATCACCCACCTGATCGCCGACAGCATGAAGACCGAGGTCTGCTCGATCTACCTGTTCCGCGACCCCGAAACGCTGGAGCTGTGCGCGACCGAGGGCCTGCGCAAGGAATCGGTCCACCAGACCCGGATGAAGCTGGGCGAGGGCCTGGTCGGTCGCGTCGCGCGGCTGGGCCAGCCGGTCAACACCGCAAACGCGCCCGCCGAAAAGGGCTTTCGCTACATGCCCGAAACGGGGGAAGAGATCTATTCCTCCTTCCTTGGCGTGCCGATCCAGCGTGTCGGCGAGAAACTTGGCGTCCTTGTCGTCCAGTCCAAGACCGCCCGCCAGTTCTCGGAAGACGAGATCTATGCCCTGGACGTCGTCGCCATGGTCCTGGCCGAGATGACCGAACTTGGCGCCTTCATCGGCGATGACGGCGCGATGAAGGCCTTGCACAAGCAGCCGGTCCTCTTCCGCGGCTCCTCGGGCCAGGAAGGCGCGGCCGAGGGCCGGGTCTGGCTGCATGAACCCCGCGTCGTCGTCACCAATCCCGTCGCCGACGACCCCCTGACCGAAATCGACCGCATCCGCGCCGCCGTGGGCGAGTTGCGCGTATCCATCGACGACCTCTTGGAGGCCGAGCAACTGGACAAGGACCAGAAGCAGGTCCTGGAAGCCTACCGCATGTTCGCCCATTCCCGTGGCTGGCTGCGCCGGATGGAAGAGGACATCATGCGCGGCCTCTCGGCCGAGGCGGCGGTGGAAAAGGAACAATCCGCCGCCCGCAGCCGGATGGAACAGGTGCCGGACCAATACCTGCGCGAACGGCTGCAGGATCTGGACGACCTGTCGAACCGGCTTCTCCGCATCCTGACGGGCCAGGGCAAGGACACCGGGGCGGAAATGCCGGAAAACCCGGTCCTCGTCGCGCGCAACATCGGCCCGGCCGAACTCCTCGACTATGGCCGCAAGCTGAAGGGCGTCGTGCTGGAGGAAGGCTCGGTCGGCAGCCATGCCGCGATCGTCGCCCGCGCGCTGGCCATCCCGCTGGTCATCAACGCCTCCCGCGTCACGTCCGAGGCGCTGAACGGCGACCCGATCCTGGTCGACGGCGACCAGGGGATTGTCCACCTGCGCCCCGAGGAAACCGTCGCCCGCGCCTTCCGCGACAAGATCGCCATGCAGGCCGAGGCGCAGAAACGCTATGCCTCCTTGCGCGACCTGCCCGCCACCACGACCTGCGGCACCACCATCGCGCTGCACATGAACGCAGGCTTGATGGCCGACCTGCCCAGCCTGGAAGGCTCTGGCGCCGATGGCGTCGGCCTCTTCCGCACCGAACTGCAGTTCCTGATCCGCTCCAAGATGCCGCAGCGCGCCGAACTCGCCCGGCTTTACGCCCGGGTGATGGACGCGGCCAAGGGCAAGCGCGTCGCCTTCCGCACGCTCGACATCGGCTCGGACAAGGTCCTGCCCTACATGAAGCCGCCCGAGGAGCCAAACCCCGCCATGGGCTGGCGCGCGGTTCGTGTCGGCCTCGACAAGCCCGGCGTGATGCGGATGCAGGTCCAGGCCCTGATCCGGGCTGCGGCCGGGCGGCCCCTGACCATCATGTTCCCCCTCATCACCGAGTTCAGCGAGTTCCAGGCCGCCCGCGCCCATGTCCTGCGCGAGTTGCACCGCGAACGCTCTCTCGGCCACCCGGTGCCCGAGCGGATCGAGATCGGGGCGATGCTGGAAACCCCCTCGCTGGCCTATGCGCCGCGCGCCTTCTTCGAGTTGACCGATTTCATCAGCGTCGGCGGCAACGACCTGAAACAGTTCTTCTTCGCCGCCGACCGCGAGAATGAACTGGTCCGCCGCCGCTATGACACGCTGAACCTGTCCTTCCTCGCCTTCCTTGAACAGATCGTCGCCCGCTGCGCCGAGACCGGCACCCCCCTCTCCTTCTGCGGCGAGGATGCCGGCCGCCCGATCGAGGCGCTGGCCCTTGCCGCCATCGGCTTCCGCGCGCTGTCCATGCGGCCGGCCTCGGTCGGCCCGGTCAAGGCGCTGTTGCGCCGGGTGAACCTGTCCGAAGCCCGCGCGGTGATCGACCGCGCCCGTGCCGAAGGGGCCGAAAGCGCGCGCCCGCTGCTCATGGACTGGCTTGCCACCCAATCCGGCACCTGACACCGGGCACGATTTTTCTGCGAAAAATCGCAGCACTCCTCCCCACTCCTCCCGCGCCCCCGGACCCGATTTTTCGCAGAAAAATCGTCGCCGCCGCCCGAACACTCCTGACAGCACGCTGTCAGGGGCAATGTGGTTTCTTCCCGGCACTGACAACAGCAAGGGAAGCCTCCATGCACCGCACCCCCATCAACCCCTGGCCCTGGTCCCTGCCGCTGGGCTACCATCAGGCCGAGCTTCTGACCGGCATCACCCGCCAGTTGATCTGCGCCGGGCAGACCGCCGTCGATGCCACCGGCGCGCCACAGCATCCCGGCGACATGCGGGCGCAACTGGGCCTGGCGCTCGACAACCTGGAATCCGTGCTGCACGCCGCCGGGATGGGGCTGGCCGACATCATCCGGCTGACCGTCTATGCGACCGATGTGGACGCGGCGCTGCGCAACTTCGACCTCTTGGGCCAGCGCATCGGGGCGCTTGGCGTGGCCCCGCCGATGACGGTCGTCGGCGTCACCCGGCTGGCGATCCCGCCGCTGCTGGTCGAACTGGAAGCGACCGCCGCCGCCTGACCCTTGCGCCCGGCCGTGCTAGGCTTGCGGCCGGGCCAATCGGAGGACAATGGGATTCGCCGCGCCGAACGCCTGTTCAGACTGGTGCAGGAACTGCGGACCCGGGGTGTTGCCCGGGCCGAAGATCTTGCCCTGCGGCTTGAGGTCAGCACCCGTACCGTCTACCGCGACATCGCGCATCTGCAAGGCTCTGGCCTGCCGATCGAGGGCGCGGCCGGGATCGGTTACCTCTTGCGCCCCGGCTTCGATCTGCCGAACGTGACCTTCACCCATGACCAGGTCGAGGCGCTGGCCCTGGGCCTGGCCTTTGCCGAACGGGCGGGCGATCCGGTCCTGGCCTCGGCCGCGCGCGAAGTGCGGGCCAAGCTGCAGGCCGGCATGCCCGATCCCGGCGCGCGGCGGCTGGCCGATGCGCCGTTCTTCAGCCTGCACCGCCCACCGCCGCCCAGCCTGCGCACGCTGCGCAGCCTGCGTGAGGCGATCCGACAGCGGCACGTCCTGCGGCTGGCCTACCGCGACGGCGAGGCGCGCCCCTCGGACCGCCGCATCCGCCCGCTGGCGCTCTGGTGCTTTGCCGAAGGCTGGATGGTCAGCGCCTGGTGCGAGCTGCGGCAGGACTTCCGCACCTTCCGACTGGACCGGATCGCGGCCTTGGCCCAGACGGGTGTGGCCTTTGCCGATGATCCCGCCACCAGCCTGTCCGCCTTCCTCGCCCGCGAGGATTGCGAAGGTCCGGGACATGACCGGACGGCTGGTCCCTGGCAGGAAGCGGGCTGGCCCGCCGTGGCCGAACTATGAAAAATTCCTTAACGAAATCAAGCAAGTTACTGATTTCACTTGCAATACGGACCTTGTCCACCGTGGACAGCCTGACCTAGCCGACGATCAGCCCGGCCCCCGACAGCCGGTCCAGCAGGCCGTCCAGGTCCGCCACGATCCGCTCGGCCGGGGTCTCTGGAAAGACCTCCCCCAAGACCGCCGCCAATTCCCCCGCCGTCGCCGGCTCTTCCAGCACCCCCCAGATCGCCGCGGCCAGGGGGTCCATCCGGTGGATCGCGCGCCCCTCCGGGTCCGCGAGGTAAAGCGTCCCCCCGATCGCCCGGGCCACCACCCCCACCCGCTGCCGCAGCCGCGCCCCCTCTCCCAGCGGGGCAGGCTCCGCCCCGAACTCGGCCAGCCGGAAGGGCGCAACCGGCCCCGGCGGCGGGCTCACGGGCCAGGACCGGAAGGCCGCCCCCAGACACGCCACCGCCCCGGCCAGGTCAGCATAGGTCAGCCGATAGATCGGCAGCCCATCCAAGGCCCCCGCCATCGCCTGCAGGACGTCCCCCGAATGCCGATCCCGGGTGAAATTCTGATGCAGCAGCGCATCCATCGCCAAATCCGGCGGCACCGGCTCCAACAGGGCGGCGGTGGGTTCATCCCGCCGATCCAGGATCACGAACGCCCCCAGGGGCAGCGTCTCGCCATGGGCAGGCTGATCGGGCAGCGACAGATACCGGTACTGCCGGTTCGCCGGACCCGAAATTGCGGCGACCCAGGTGTGGAACGCCGGACCCGCCGCCTCGGGCAGCGGCAGTCGCAGGCGGGGCGAGATGCCCATTGACCGGGCAAGCGGCGGGCCGGCGGAAGGGAAGGACAGCGGCAGGACATCATCGCTGAAGACCCGGTGTCCAGCATGGGCCAGCGCCGCCGACAGCGTGCTTTTCCCCGCGCGCCGGACGTTGGGAAACACCACCAGCCGCCCCGCCATCGCCACCCCGGCCGCATGCAGGCAGATCACCGTGGCATCCTCGGCCGGAAGTGCCATCGCCAGCCCCGCCATCGCGTCGCAGGCCGCATTCACCGCGTCCAGCTTGCGGGGCGGCGCGGGCTCGACATGGGTCTCGCACAGGAACATCCCCGCCTCTGCCCCAGCTTGGATCGTATAGAACGGCCGCGCGGCGGGATCGGCGGGGCGCACCTCATGCGGCCAGCCACGGGCAATCTGGGGCATAAGCTGAAGCACGGGCTGGGAATCAACCAGCCGCAGCGGAGCAGTCAAGCCGCGAAAAAGGATATCCTGGTCCAAGCCTGCGACCCGCTGCTGGCCCCGGCACGGGCGGTCCGCGCCGGGGTGGTCTGCTTAAAGGGACGGCTCGCCGGTGCCGCCGCAGCCCGCGTCATCGTCCGACGGGCCCGAGCAGGTGCTGGGGGTGGTCGGCGTGGTGGGCGTCGTCGTGGACGAAGACGAGCTTGCCGTCGAGGTCGGGCTGGGTGCGCTGGTCGGGCTGGGGGTGGAAGTCGGGCTCGGGCTGCTGGACCCGCTTGAGCTGCTGGAGCCGCTGGCCCGCGCCACGCTGAGGGTCGTCAGGGCCGGCGCGGCATAGGCCGCCAGGGCAAGCGCCCCGATCCGGGCCAGCGCCCGGCGGCGCGATGCGATCTGGTCGTTGAAATCGGTCATGTCACTCTCCACTTGTTCTGCACGGGCACCATTCGCGGACCGCCCGTCCCGTGTCGGGTAGGGGCACGTTGCGCAAGGAAAATGGCGGCGAAAAGTCATCAAAGGTTTAATTCGCCGTCATAAACCAAAGGTATAGACGGGATTCTGTCAGCTTTCGCTGAACAGCCCAGCATGCTGGCGGCGAAGCTCCGCCTTCTGCACCTTGCCCATCGCGTTGCGCGGAAACTCGGGCAGAACCAGCATCCGCTTGGGGATCTTGAAGGCCGCAAGCCGGTCGCGCAGGGCCGCGCGCAGCGCGCTTTCCTCCAACGCAGCGCCGGGTGCGGCGATCAGGCAGGCCACGACCGCTTCGCCGAAATCAGGGTGTGGAACTCCGATCACGGCCGAGGCGGCGACGCCGGGCAACGCGTCCAGCGCGGACTCGACCTCGGTCGGATAGACGTTCAGCCCGCCCGAGATCACCAGGTCCTTGGCCCGGCCCAGGATCGACAGGTAGCCCTGCGAATCGAAGGCCCCCAGATCGCCGGTGACAAACCAGCCGTCGCGAAACTCTTCCGCCGTCTTTTCCGGCAGCCGCCAGTAGCCGTGAAAGACGTTCGGCCCCCGCACCTCGATCGCGCCTGCCTCGCCCACTGGAACCGGCGCACCGTCCGGGCCGGTCACCCGGACCTCGACCCCCGGCAAGGGCCTCCCCACCGTCCCCGCCCGCCGCGCGCCCGCATAGGGGTTCGAGGTGATCATGTTCGTCTCGGTCATCCCGTAGCGTTCCAGGATGGCATGGCCGGTCCGCTCCTGCCATTCGGCATGGGTGGCGGGCGACAGGGGCGCGGAACCCGAGATGAAAAGGCGCATTCCCCGGCAGGCGTCCCGCGTCAGGCGGGGATCGGCCAGAAGCCGGGTGTAGAAGGTCGGCACCCCCATCATCACCGTGGCCTGCGGGAAGGCGGCCAGCACGGCCTCCGGCGCAAAGCCCGGCTGAAAGATCAGCGAGGCACCGGAATAGAGCGCGCAGTTCGTCGCGACGAACAGGCCATGCGTGTGAAACACCGGCAGCGCGTGCAGAAGCACGTCCGTCTCGGTGAACCGCCACAGATCGACCAAAGCCTCGGCGTTCGAGGCCAGGTTCTCACGGCCAAGCATCACGCCCTTGGACCGCCCAGTGGTGCCCGAGGTGTACAGGATCGCCGCCAGATCGTCGGGACCATGCGCTGGATCGGCGAACTCTGGCGCGGCGCTTGCGGCCTGGGCCAGCACCTCTGGCAGTGCCAGCACCCGCGCGCCGGTCGCGGCGATGGCGGCGGCGCGGTCTGGATCGGTCACGGCCAGGGCGGGGTCGGCGTCGGTCAGGAAATGCTGCGTCTCGGCCACGGTATAGCCGGGGTTCACCGGCAGAAAGACCACGCCCAGCCGCAGACAGGCGAGGTAAAGCGACAGCACCGCCTCGCATTTTTCGACCTGAAGCAGCAGCCGGTCGCCCTTGACCAGGCCCATCGCCGCAAGGGTATTGGCCAGCCGCCCGGTTTCCGCCAGGAGATCGGCATAGCTGGACCGACCTTGAATCCAGACGCGATCCGACCGCGCCGCCATGTCCTTCAGCTTGACGATGACATCCGTACTCATGCCGCCCCCCGACTTTCGCGCCGGTTTAGCCAAGCCGGGAACGAAACCCAAGATTTTTCGCAGAAAAATCGTTCGCGCGGGGTCAGGCAGCGCAGATCAGGCGCGGGTGACGCGCGGCGGGGAGATGGCGGCGGCGAAGGCGTCCAGCACCGGCTCGGCCCCGTGGCTTTCCGCAAGGCGCAGAAGCTCGAACCGGATGCGCGCGACTTCGCGGTAATAGCTCAGGAACGCCGCGTTCAGCGCAGCGCCTGACACGGCACCGATCACCGGCACGGCCTGAGCGGCCAGTTTCTGCCCAAGCGCCGCGGCCAGCCTTGGGGCAACGGCGGCGATCACGCTTTGCACCGCCTGGCCGGTGATCGACAACCGGGCGGTCAGGAAACTGGTGTTGATCCCGTCATCGCTGGCCAAGGGGCTGCCCGCGCCAAAGACGCGCAGGCATTCCTCGCGCACGGCAGGGGTGTCGGGGTCATAGCCCGCCGCCCGCGCCTCGGCCCGGATGGCGTTCAGGATCAGCGTCACCGTCACCGGCAGTTCGGCAATCGAGGTCGCAAGCCCCCCCGCACCCCCGGCCGCACCCGAGGCAAGGACCGCCATCATCGGACCACGCTCGCCCATGTCCGGGGCGCGGCCGGCCAGCCCATAGGCGGTTTCCAGCGCCTGGGCGGTGGCACGCTCGACATGGCCGCGATAGCGGTCGGGCACGACGGAAAGCTGGTTCTCCAGCGTGTTGCCCATGCGGTTGACCAGCCGCATCACCGGCCCGTTCGCGCGCTTGTAACGGCGGGCAAGCTCGGCAATCCGGGGGCCGGGATCGGCAACGGGCACGGGCAGGGAAACGGGCAGCGTCTGGTCCATCCCGTTCATATGGGGCCAGCGGCCCTGCGTGCAATGGGATCAGGTGGCTTTCGCGACCTTGCCGGTCACGCCGGCCCAGGCGCCGGCCTTCAGCTCCAGCCCAAGGACACGGTCGGGGTTGGTGGGCGGCGGCATCTCGACCCCCTCCAGCCTGCGAAAGCCGAAGCGGGCGTAATAGGGCGCGTCGCCGACCAGCATTACCCGCTCCCACCCCAGGCGGCGGGCCTCGGCCAGGCTTTCGGTGATCAGCATCGCCCCCAGCCCCTCGCCCTGGTGGGTGGGGTGGACGGCCACGGGGCCCAAGAGCAGCACGTCATGCTCGCCGATCAGCGCGGGCCAGTAGCGGATCACGGCAGCCAGCGCGTTCTCGTCATCCCGCAGGGTCAGGCACAGGGGCGCGACCGTCGGCACGCCGTCGCGCAGCCGGTAGGACGACAGCGCCGTGCGGCCGGGGGCAAAGCAGAGGTCATAGAGCGCCTCGACCTCCCACCAGTCATCCTCGGTCTCTTCCTCAAGCCGGTACACCAGCGCCCCGTCCCTTTCGACCGCCCCCGAATCTGCTTGATGCGCGCCGTAACATGGTCCCATGTCAGGATCAAATCGTTGAAAGGCATCAGCATGTTCTACCGCCCAGCCGATGGCCACGGCCTGCGTCACAGCCCGTTCTCGGCCATCGTCTCGCCCCGCCCCATCGCCTGGATTTCCACCCGTGGCGCGCAGGGCGACAACCTTGCGCCCTACAGCTTCTTCAACGCGGTGGGCTACACCCCGCCAAAGGTGATGTTCTCGGGCGATCCGCGCGACACGGTGGCGAATGTGCGCGCCACCGGCGTCTTTGCGGTGAACATCGTGGAAGAGGCCGCCTGGCGGCTGATGAACGAAACCTCGGCCCGCTTTCCGCATGGCACCGATGAATTCCAGGCCGTCGGCGTACCCAAGGCCGAGTGCAACGAGATCGACTGCCCCCGCGTCGATGGCGCGCCCGCCACGCTGGAATGCCGGGTGATCCAGATCCTGGACCTGCCAGTGGACGACCATCTGGTGGTGGGCGAGGTGGTGGGCATCCACCTGCGCGACGATTGCCTGGTCGATGGCCGCTTCGACGTGACCCGCTACCGCCCCGCCGCGCGGCTGGGCTATCACGACTATACCTTCGTCCGTGAGGTGGTGGAGTTGCGCCGCCCCAAGGACCCGGCCTGATCCCCGCCCGGCAGGCTTAGCCCGACGATCCCCAGCACGGTTTCCGCCGCCGCCGTCAGCCGTGCGCCCTTGCGGGTGAGCAGGCTGTAGGGCGCAACCTCGATGCCAAGATCCAGCCGCAGCTGCACCAGCGGCGCATCGGGACCGCGCGCGAACTGGTCGGCGACCGCCTGCGCCAGCGGGGCCACCACGTTGGACTGATGCAACAGCGCCAGCGTCAGCAGGAACGACGCGGTGGACAGTCGCTGGCTGGGCCGCGGCAGCCCCAGCGCCGCCAGCCGCGCCAGCACCGCCTGGGTCAGCGGGCTTTCCTCGCCCGGCAGGACCCAGTCATAACCCATAAGCTCGCCCGGACCCTGCGGCGGGCGCTCCGCCAGATGGTGCCCCTTGCGCACCACCAGCGCCACGGGTTCCGGCGCGATCACCCGCCCGTCGAAAAGCCCGGCATCCACCCCCGCCGGCACCCGGCCGATCACAAAGTCCAGCCGACCCGAGGCCAACTGGTCGCACAGAATGTCCGAGGCGGCGACGACCACCTCGGACTCGATGCGCGGATGCGACAGGCGCGCGGTGCGCAAGGCGGGCAAGACGATGTCCAGCGCCGGGGCCGTCACCGCGCCGATCCGCACCCGGCCCACGCCCCCCGCCGCGATCTCGGCCACCTCGCGGCCGGCTTCGGCCAGTTCCTGCATGACCCGGCCCGCCCGGTCGGCCAGCACGCGCCCGGCTTCGGTCAGCATCACCCCCCGCCCGGCCCGCGTCCGCACCGGCAGGCCCAGCATCTCCTCAACCTCGGACAACAGGCGCGAGGCGGCGGGCTGCGCGATCCCCAAACGTTCGGCCGCGGACCCGATCTGGCCGGTCTCGGCAAAGGCCGCCATCATCTGCAAATGGCTAAGCTTGAGGCCCCGGGTCAGAAGGGCTGGCAGGCTTTTCATATCATGCCCGTTATCTATCAATCGCAAAACATGATTTGACGGATATGTGGGCAGATTGCAAACACCATCACAGACCTGACCCGAACCGGGCACAGGCAGACCGCGGGCCAAGGTCCCGCCACCCAGGGAGGAATACCCATGCAACTTTCCCGACGCGCGCTGCTCGCGCTTGCTTCCGTCATGCCGCTGGCCTCGCTGCCGGCTTTTGCCCAGGACAAGGGCACTGTCGGCATCGCCATGCCGACCAAGTCGTCCTCGCGCTGGATCTCGGACGGCCAGTCGATGGTCGACCAGTTCACCGCCGCCGGCTACGCGACCGACCTGCAATATGCCGAAGATGACATCCCGACCCAGCTGGCCCAGGTCGAGAACATGATCACCAAGGGCGTGAACGTCCTGGTCATCGCCGCCATCGACGGCACCACCCTGTCGAACGCGCTGGAAAACGCCGCCGCAGCCGGGATCAAGGTCATCGCCTATGACCGCCTGATCCGGGATTCGGGCGCGGTCGACTATTACGCCACCTTCGACAACTTCAAGGTCGGCGTGCAGCAGGCCGAGAGCCTGGTCGCGGGCCTGAAGGAACGCTTCCCGGATGCCAAGCCGTGGAACGTCGAACTCTTCGGCGGCAGCCCGGACGACAACAACGCCTTCTTCTTCTACAACGGCGCGATGTCGGTCCTCGACCCGCTGATCGCGGACGGCAGCATCGTGATCCCGTCGGGCCAGATGGGCATGGACGTGGTCGGCACCCTGCGCTGGGACGGCGCGGTCGCGCAGTCGCGGATGGACAACCTTCTGTCCGCCAACTACGGCGACAAGCAGCTGCACGGCGCGCTGTCGCCCTATGATGGCCTCTCCATCGGCATCCTGTCGTCGCTGAAGGGCGTGGGCTATGGCTCGGGCGATCTGCCGATGCCGATCGTCACCGGCCAGGACGCCGAAGTCCCCTCGGTCAAGTCGATGATGGCGGGTGAGCAGTACTCGACCGTGTTCAAGGACACCCGCGCGCTGGCGGGCGTCACCGTCAAGATGGTGGATGCGATCCTGCAGGGCGGCGAGCCCGAGATCAACGACACCTCGACCTATGACAACGGCGTCAAGGTCGTGCCGTCCTACCTGCTGGAGCCGATCTCGCTTGGCGTTGCCGACATCGAGAAGGTGCTGGTGGAATCCGGCTACTACACGGCCGATCAGCTGAAATAAGCTGAACGGCCCATGCCCGCCGGACCCGCGCTCCCCGTGGTCCCGGCGGGCATGACTTCACCAAGGGGGAATCATGGCCGCACTTCTGGAAATGCGCGGGATCAGCAAGATCTTTCCGGGCGTGCGCGCGCTGGACCGCGTGAACCTGACCGTGGAACAGGGCGAAATCCACGCGATCTGCGGTGAGAACGGCGCGGGCAAGTCCACGCTGATGAAGGTGCTGTCCGGCGTCTATCCCCATGGCTCTTACGACGGCGAAATCCATTACGATGGCGAGGTCCTGGCCCTGCGCGGCATCCGCGACAGCGAGGCGAAGGGCATCATCATCATCCACCAGGAACTGGCGCTGGTCCCCCTCCTGTCGATTGCCGAAAACCTGTTTCTCGGCAACGAGGTCGCGCGCGGTCAGGTCATCAACTGGCCCAGGACCTATCAACGGACCGAGGAACTGTTGGCCAAGGTCGGCCTGAAGGAGCCCCCCACCACCAAGGTGGAAAAGCTGGGCGTCGGCAAGCAGCAGTTGATCGAGATTGCCAAGGCCCTGGCCAAGGATGTGCGGCTTCTCATCCTCGACGAACCCACGGCCGCGCTTCAGGAAAACGACAGCCAGAAGCTTCTGGACCTGATGCTGGAGCTCAAGACCCAGGGTGTCACCCAGATCATCATCAGCCACAAGCTGAACGAAATCTCCCGCGTTGCCGACCGGATCACCGTGATCCGCGACGGCGCGACCGTCTCGACCATGGACCGCCACGAGATCACCGAGGACCGGATCATCCGCGACATGGTCGGCCGCGACATGGCGCACCGCTATCCCGAGCGCACCCCGAAGATCGGTGACGTGCTGATGGAGGTGAAGGGCTGGAACGTCTGGCACCCCGAACAGGCCGGGCGGCAGGTGATCAAGTCCGCCAGCCTGACCGTCCGCAAGGGCGAGATCGTCGGCATCGCCGGCCTGATGGGCACCGGCCGCACCGAACTGGCGATGAGCCTTTTCGGCCGCAGCTATGGCCGCAACATCAGCGGCGAAATCCTTATGGGTGGCAAGCCCGTGGATACCTCGACCGTCGCAAAAGCCATCGACGCGGGCCTCTCCTATGTGACCGAGGACCGCAAGGCCCTGGGCCTTGTCCTGGAAGAACCGATCACCCGCAACATCACCCTGGCGAACCTTGCCGGCGTTGCGGTGCGCGGCGTCCTGGACAAGCGGCGCGAGACGCAGGTGGCCGAGGGCTACCGCAAGCAGATGTCGATCCGCACGCCGGGGGTGTTCCAGAAGGCGGTGAACCTGTCGGGCGGCAACCAGCAGAAGGTGGTCCTGTCCAAGTGGCTCTTCACCGACCCCGAGGTGCTGATCCTGGACGAACCCACCCGCGGTATCGACGTTGGCGCGAAATTTGAAATCTACGGAATCATGAACCAGCTGGCCGAGATGGGCAAAGGCGTGGTGATGATCTCCTCTGAAATGCCCGAGCTTCTGGGCATGTGCGACCGGGTCTACGTGATGAACGAAGGCCGGATCGTGGGCGAACTCACCCGCGACCAGGCCAGCCAGGAGGCGATCATGGCGCTGATCCTGAAAGACAGCGGAAAGGCGGCGTGATGAGCGACAGCGTGAACGAGGGCAGCGGTATCAAGGCCCGTCTGGGCGGGCATCTGCGGGAAAACGGGATGCTTCTGGCGCTGGTCGCCATCGTGTTCTTCTTTACCGTGGTGGTCCGCGCGTCGATCGACGTCGATTTCCTGTCGGCGCAGAACATCACCAACCTGTTCCTGCAGAACTCATACGTCATCATCATGGCACTGGGGATGCTATTGGTGATCGTGGCCGGGCATATCGACCTGTCGGTAGGCTCGGTCGCGGCCTTTACCGGGGCTGTTGCCGCCGCGTTGACCGTGCAACAGGGCCTGCCGGTCTGGATCGTGATCCCCGCGACCCTGGTGGTCGGCGGCCTGATCGGCGCGGCGCAGGGCTATTGGGTCGCCTACTGGCGCATCCCGTCCTTCATCGTGACCCTGGCGGGGATGTTGATCTTCCGCGGCCTGACGCTGTGGCTTCTGGGCGGGCAGAACATCGGGCCCTTCCCCAAGTCCTTCCAGGGCATGTCCACCGGCTTTATCCCCGACCTTTTCGGCGATTGGGACCAGGCGCTGCTGGGCCTTGAACGCCTGAACGGCACCGCGATCCTGGTCGTCGTCATCGCGGCCGCGGTCCTCATCTGGCTGGGCCTGCGTGCCCGCGCCCGTGACATCGAGTTCGGGATCACCCCGGAACCCACCGGCCTCTTCTGGGCGCGCAATATCGTCGTTTCGGCCGCGCTGGTCTTTGTCGGCTGGAAACTCGCGCAGTTCCGCGGCCTGCCGAACGTGCTGGTCATCCTGGTGATCCTGACCGTCCTTTACGCCTTCTTCACCGAGAACACGACCGCCGGCCGCCGTATCTATGCCACCGGCGGGAACGAGAAGGCGGCCAAGCTCTCCGGCATCCGCACCAACCGATTGGTGTTCTGGTGCTTCGTCAACATGGGCGTCCTGGCCGCGCTGGCGGGGATGATCATCACCGCCCGCCTGAACTCGGCCACCCCCAAGGCCGGCACCGGCTTTGAACTCGACGTGATCGCCGCCGTCTTCATCGGCGGGGCCTCGATGGCGGGCGGGTCCGGCAAGATCGTCGGCGTCGTGATCGGCGCGCTGATCATGGGCGTGATGAACAACGGCATGTCGATCATGGGCATCGGCATCGACTACCAGCAGGTGATCAAGGGGCTGGTCCTTCTCGCCGCCGTGATCTTCGACGTCTACAACAAGAACAAATGAGGCCAAGATGCTGATTTCGCAGATCATCCGCCCCGACGGCACCCTGGCCGTCGTCGCGCGTGAAGGCTCTGAGGCCGCGGTGGTCAAGGGCGCCGCCTCGACCTATGCCCTGGCGCAGGAAGCCATCGCCAGCGGCCAGAGCCTTGCCGCCACTATTGCCGCCCATGGCCTGGGCGAGGCGGTGGACCTGGCCCGCCTGCTGGACGAAGGCCGCGTGACCCTGCCCGTCACCCACCCCGACCCGGCCCACCTGCACCTGACCGGCACCGGCCTCACCCACCTTGGCAGCGCCTCGGCCCGCGACGCGATGCACGCCAAGCTGGACGGTGCCGAGGTGCTGACCGACAGCATGCGCATGTTCAAGATGGGGCTGGAGGGCGGCCGCCCCGCCGCCGGGCAGATCGGCGTCCAGCCGGAATGGTTCTACAAGGGCAACGGCCACGCCGCCGTCGCCCCCGGCCAGCCCCTGACCGCCCCCGGCTGCGCCGAAGATGGCGGCGAGGAACCCGAGGTCGCCGGCATCTATATCATAGCGCCCGACGGCCAGCCCTTCCGCATCGGCTGGGCGCTGGCCAACGAATTCTCGGACCATGTGATCGAGAAGGTGAACTACCTCTGGCTCGCCCATTCCAAGCTGCGCCCGGCCAGTTTCGGCCCGGAAATCCTGGTTGGCGACCTGCCCGCTGATCTGCAAGGCACCAGCCGCATCCGCCGCAATGGCCGCGTGATCTGGGAAAAGCCCTTCCTCAGCGGAGAGGCGAACATGTCCCACACCTATGCCAACCTGGAACACCACCACTTCAAGTATGGCATCTTCTGCCAGCCCGGCGACCTGCACGTCCACATGTTCGGCACCGCCACCCTGTCGGTTGCCGATGGCATCAAGACCGAAGCCGGGGATATGTTCGAGATCGAGGCCCCGCCCTTTGGCCTGCCCCTGAAGAACCCGCTCGCCTTCGCGCCCCGCGAAACCGGCCCTGCCCTAGTGAAAGCCCTGTGAGATGACCTTCAAACCCGCCGCCTGGCCCCGCAAGCTTCGCAGCCAAGAATGGTTCGCCGGCACGTCCAAGGACGCGATCTATCACCGCTCCTGGATGAAGAACCAGGGCTTGCCGCCCGACCTCTTCGACGGCCGGCCGGTGATCGGCATTCTGAACACCTTCAGCGAGGCCAACCCCTGCAACGCCCACCTGAACGACCTGGCCGAACGGGTAAAGCATGGCGTCTATGAGGCGGGCGGCTTCCCGATCATCGTCCCGGTCTTTTCCGTGTCCGAATCCGCCTTCCGCCCCACGGCGATGATGTTCCGCAACCTTGCCGCCATGGCGGTCGAGGAAACCATCCGCGGCCAGATGATGGACGGCGTCGTCTGCCTGGTCGGCTGCGACAAGACCACGCCCTCGCTTCTGATGGGCGCGGCTTCGGTGGACCTGCCGACGATCATGGTCAGTGGCGGGCCGATGCTGAACGGCTATTTCCGGGGCGAACGCGTCGGCTCGGGCACGCACCTGTGGAAGTTCTCCGAGGCCGTGAAGGCCGGCGAGATGACCGCCGAGGAATTCGTCGAGGCGGAAGCCTCCATGTCCCGCTCGCCAGGGTCGTGCAACACGATGGGCACCGCCTCTACCATGGCCTCGATGGCCGAGGCGCTGGGGATGACCCTCTCTGGCAACGCCGCGATCCCGGCGGTGGACAGCCGTCGCCGCGTCATGGCCCACATGACCGGCCGCCGCATCGTGCAGATGGTGAAGGACGACCTGAAACCCTCGGACATCCTGACCCGCGACGCGTTCCAGAACGCGATCCGCGCCAATGCGGCCATTGGCGGGTCCACCAACGCGGTCATCCACCTGCTGGCCATCGCCGGCCGCTGCGGGATCGACCTGACGCTGAACGACTGGGACGCCTGGGGCAAGGACGTGCCCACGATCGTAAACCTGATGCCCTCGGGCAAGTACCTGATGGAGGAATTCTTCTACGCCGGTGGCCTTCCCGCCGTGATGAAACGGCTGGGCGAGGCGGGCCTGCTGAACAAGGACGCGCTGACCGTCTCCGGCGGCCCGGTCTGGGACGAGGTCAAGGATGTCCGCAGCCACAATGACGACGTGATCCTGCCGGCCGAAAAGGCACTGGCCCAGTCGGGCGGCATCGTCGTGGTGAAGGGCAACCTCGCCCCCGATGGCGCGGTCCTGAAACCCTCCGCCGCGACGCCCGCCCTGATGCAGCACCGCGGCCGCGCCGTGGTGTTCGAGGATATCGACGACTACAAGGCGCGGATCGAGGACGAGGCGCTGGATATCGACGAGACCTGCGTCATGGTCCTGAAGAACTGCGGCCCGCGCGGATACCCGGGGATGGCCGAGGTCGGCAACATGGGCCTGCCGCCCAAGGTGCTGCGCAAGGGGATCACCGACATGGTCCGCATCTCGGACGCCCGGATGTCGGGCACCGCCTACGGCACCGTGGTCCTGCACACCTCGCCCGAGGCTGCACGCGGCGGCCCCTTGGCGGTGGTACGGTCGGGTGACTTCATCGAGCTGGACGTCGCCAACCGCCGCCTGCATCTGGATATATCGGACGAAGAACTCGCCGCCCGGCTGGCGGCCTGGAAACCGGCGGTGGAGCCTCCGGCGGGCGGCTATGCCAAGCTCTACCACGACCACGTCCAGGGGGCCGACAAGGGGGCCGACATGGACTTCCTGATCGGCTGCCGTGGCAACGCGGTCGCGCGGGAAAGCCACTGATGGCGGGCAAGATGCGCGTCGCGCTGGTCGGGATCGGCAAGATCGCGGTCGACCAGCACGTCCCCGCCCTGGACGCCTCGCCCGACCTGACGCTGGCCTGCACGGTCAGCCGCAAGGGCGAGGTCGAGGGGGTGGAGGCGTTCACCGATCTTGGGGCCATGCTGGCCGCGCGGCCGGATGTGCAGATCGTCTCGCTCGCCCTGCCCCCGGTCCCGCGCTTTGCCTATGCCGAGGCGGCGCTTTTGGCCGGGCGGCATGTGATGCTGGAAAAGCCCCCAGGCGCCACCCTGGCCGAGGTGCACGCCCTGCAGTCGCTGGCCCGCGAGCGGGGGCTGACCCTTTATGCGACCTGGCACAGCCGGATGGCCCAGGCGGTTGCTCCGGCCAAGGCCTGGCTGGCGGGCAAGACCGTGACCCGCGCCCACATCACCTGGCGCGAGGATGTGCGGAAATGGCATCCCGGGCAGGATTGGGTGTTCGAACCGGGCGGGATGGGGGTCTTTGATCCCGGCATCAACGCGCTGTCGATCCTGACCGAGATCCTGCCCTCTCCCGTGCATCTGGTGTCGGCGGACCTGGAGTTTCCAGGCAACCGGCAGACCCCGATCGGGGCGCGGCTGACCTTCTCGGGCGGGGTGACCGCGGACTTTGACTGGCGGCAGCAGGGTCCGCAGACCTGGGACATCGAGGTCGAGACCCCGGAGGGGCGGCTTGCCCTGCGAATGGGCGGCAACGTGCTGGAGATCGACGGGGTGCCGGTGTCGGGCGAGGCGTCGATCATGGGCGAGTATCCGGCCCTCTACGCCCGCATGGCGGCGCTGGTCCGCGCGGGGGAGAGCGAGGTCGATCTGGCCCCGATGGTCCATGTCGCCGACGCGCTGACCCTGGGGCGGCGGGTGGTGGTGGAGGACTTCCACTTCTGACCCTGTCCACGGTGGACAATTCGGCTTAGACCAGCAATTTCAATCCCTTGGCCGTGGGCGTTCAGGATTTCTTAACGCCCGCGGGAGGCCAGCGGTTGCCATGCGGAGCGGCTTGCGCCGCAAGGCTTTTGTCTCGTCGGCGCGCTTGCGCGCTTCTCCTCGGGCAGTTGGGGGCATTCTGCCCCCAAACCCCCTGAGGATACTTGGGGACAGAAAATCTGCGGCCGTTCTCAGACCCGGAACAGGTCCTGCTCCACGCCGGCGCGGGTGAAGAGGGCGTCGCGGCTGGCCTCGAGTTCGGTGCGGAGTTTGCCGAGGTCGTGGCCGAGGAGTACGCCCTGCCATTTCCGCACCTCACCCGCGCAGATCACCGTCGCGACGTTCGAGCGTTCCATCAGCGTCACCACCGCGCCGGGGACGTGGTTCAAGGGCGCCACGTTCAGGGCGGTCGCGTCCAGAAGCACGATATCGGCCTCTTTCCCCGGGGTCAGGCTGCCGGTCTTGTGGTCCAGATTCAGGCCCTTGGCCCCGCCAAGGGTCGCCATCTCGATCACGTCCGCAGCCGCCATCAGCCGGGGATAGTCTTTCCCGTTCAACGCCAGGTCGTTGGCGAACATGCGTTGCAGTGTGATGGTCGACCGCATCTGCGTGAAGGGGTCCGCCGTCATCGTGCATTCCACGTCCGACGAAAGCGAGGGCAGCATCCCGAGGTCCAGGCATTTCTGGATCGGCGGCACGCCATGGCGCATCTGCATCTCGATCGGCGTCGAGAGCGAGACGTGAGAGCCGGCGTCGGCAGCGGCCTTCCAGGCCAGGTCGCTCATCCCCGTCATGTGGATGAAGATGCAATCCGGGCCGAACTTGCCGGCCTGCGCCAGCGCGTCGAAGGTGGGGGCCATGCCGAAGGTGCCGACGATATGCATCGCCAGGGGAAGGCCAAGTTCGCGCCCCAGGTCCCAGGCGGCTTCATAGCCCGGCAAGTAGATCTCGGCCCCCATGACCATGCTGAGGAGCTGGTCGTCGCTGGCAAAGTGCTGCGCCTTGATCCGGCGCGCGTCGGACGGATACTGCGCCTTCTCGCCCCAACCTTCGAAATAGCCGAAGACTCCGCGCCGCCCGGCATCGCGCAACCCCTGGATCGCGGCGTCGGAATGTTCGGGCGAGTGGTGGATCTGGCTGACGTCCATCACGGTGGTGACGCCCGCATCCAGTTGCGACAGGCCGCCGAAAAGCTCGGATACATAGACGTCGTGCGGGGTGTAATGCAGCGAGAACTTCTGCAGCATCCATTCGTAATAGTTCGCCGCACTTTCCGGCCGACCATCATTGACCAGGATCGCATCGGCCAGAAGGCTGCGCAGCGCGGTCTCGAACTGGTGATGGTGGGTGTCGATGAAGCCCGGCATCACCACATGGCCGGTGGCGTCGATCACTGCCGCGTCGCCGGCGTCGATCTGCGGGCCGACGGCCAGGATCTTCCGGCCCTCGATCAGCACATCGCCCTTGGCGAAATTGCCGATGGCGCGGTCCACGCTCATCACATGGCCGCCACGGATCAGCGTCTTGCGGCCGGGCTGGCCGATGCCCTGCGGCATGGCGCCCGGCTTTGCCGCCGCGCCGCCGCCAAGGTCGGCGGGGGCGCGGGCGAACGTTTTCGCCGTGGCATCACAGAACTTGCACATCTTTCCCTCTCCCATATTTCGCATTGCGAAGTTTTCTTCGCGGATTTCGCAGGCCAAGCCCCACCCCCGGGGCCTGGGTTCAGTCTATTCGAAGACGGCGTTCAGCGCCGGAACGCGGGCGATGGCGGCGGAAATCCGGTTCGCCGCCGCGCGCAGGTCGGGCAGGCGGCGGGCCACCATTTCGTCCGGGGTGACCATGCCGGAATAGCCCGAGGAGTTCAGCGCCGCGACCACCCGGCCTTCGGCATTGCGGATCGGCACGGCCAGCGCGGTGATGCCATAGTCCAGCTGGTCCACCGTGGTGGCATAGCCCAGATCGCGCGCCTTCCAGACCAGGCGGTGCAACTCCTCCTTGGAGGTGACAGTGCGCGAGGTCAGTTCCACCGGAGTCATCGTCTGGAACGTCCGGTCCAGCTGGTCGTCGGGCAGGCCCGCCAGAAGCACCCGGCCCAGGCTGGTGGCATGGGCCGGATAGCGCGCGCCCAAGGTGGCGCTGGCGCGGCGGGCGCGCTGGGTGGAGTGGTGCGCGATATAGATCACGTCCGTCCCGTCAAGCATCGCGACCGAGGCCGCGTCGCCATGCGCCTCGACGATCTGCCGCAACTCGGGCAGCAGCAATTCGTCGATGCGCGCGGCGAAGTAGAAGCCCGACCCCAGGGTCATCACCTTGGGCCGCAGATGGAAGCGTTTGCCCTGTTGCCCGACATAGCCCAGCGCCGACAGCGTGATCAGCGACCGGCGCGCGGCGGCGGGCGTCAGGCCGACACGGCGCGCGATTTCGGACAGGGTCATGTCGGGATGGCCGGCGTCAAAGCATTCCAGCACGGCGATCCCCTTGGCCAGCGCCTCGACGAATTCCGCAGGTCTGTCAGGCGCTTCCATCAGATCCTTCACTCTCAACCCTCGGGCGCAAGCACGAAATCGAAGGTGCAGCGCGCGTTCGGCGCCACATCCGTCGGGGGCAGAGTATCGGTCTTCTTCACCGGTTCAAGCTTGGTGATCAGCGACCGGCGCACGCCAAAGACGGCATCGTTGTCGATGTAGTCGGTGTTTTCGAAGAACAGCTCGGTCGTGATGGCGCGGTAGCCCTGCGCGCGGACGATGTAGTGCAGGTGCGAGGCGCGCCAGGCATGGCGGTTGCCGGCGCGAAGGAGGCGGCCAACCGGGCCGTCATAGGGCACGGTATAGGGTTTCGGCAGGACGGTGGTGTACCAGTATTTGCCGTCCGCGTCGGTGGTGAATACGCCGCGCAGGTCGAACTTGTCCTGGCCCGAGGCTTGTTCCTGAATCGGGTAGGTCCCGGCGCTGTCGGCCTGCCAGGTGTCGATCACCGCGCCGGCGATCGGGTTGCCCAGCGAATCGCGGACCTGGCCCTGCACCAGCAGCACGGCCCCGTCGCGGCCCTTGCCCAGGTCGCCGCCCAGCGCAAAGCGGGGTGCGTCGTCCAGGTAGAACGGGCCAAGGTTCGACCCCTCGGTCGCCCCACCGCGGGTGTTGATCATGTCGACCAGTGCCGAAAAGCCCAGAACGTCGGACAGAAGGATGAACTCGTGCCGTTCGGGGGTGGAGATCTTGCCGCAATCATACAGGAACATGAGGATTCCCATCCATTCCTCATGCGTCAGGTTCACCTCGCGGGTGTAGTCGTGCAGGTGCTCGATGAAGCTTTCCAACAGGAACTTCAGGCGGCTGCCCTCTTCGGTCTTGAAGGACTGCTTCACGGCTTCGGTGATCGTGAACTGGTTGATGTCGCGCATCGGCGTCTTTCCCCCCGGCGGATTTGCGGTTGACGGAACGGTAGTGCGGCCCATACTCTTCGGCAAGGGAAATTTCTTTCGCCATGCGAAAAGGTGTAGAATGAGGATCGGCAAGCAGGACCAGGCGTTCACGGCGATCGCCACGTCGGACGAACATACGATCACGGTCAGGGGCCATGACCTGGTGGGGGAACTGATCGGGCAGATCGATTTCACCGACTACTTCTGGCTTCTGGTCTGCGGCGTGCGGCCGACGCCGGCGCAGATGGCGGCAATGAACGCCTGTCTGGTGGCGATTGCGGAACACGGGCTGGTGCCCAGCGTGCAGGCCGCACGGATGACGCTGGCGGCCGGGCCGGACGCCTGGCAGGGCGCGATTGCCGCCGGTCTCTTGGGGATGGGCACGGTCGTGGCCGGCTCGTCCGAGGTTGCGGGGCGCTTCCTGGCCGAGGTCGTGGCGGCGGGTGGCGACGAAGCGGCGGCCATCGCGGCGCTGGAGAGGGTGAAGGCGAAGAAGCAGAAGGTGCCGGGCCTGGGCCATCCGCAACATTCCTCGGGCGACCCGCGCGCCGACAAGCTGCTGGAGATTGCCGACAATCTGGGGGTCAGCGGCGCGCATATCGGGGCGCTGCGGCATCTGGGCAAGCACGCCCCCGGCATCATGAACCGCCCGCTGCCGATCAACGTCAGTGGCGCGATCCCGGCGGTGATCCTGGACGCGGGCTGGCCCCTGGCGGCGCTGAAGGCGGTCCCGCTGCTGGCCCGCACGGCTGGTCTTGCCGCGCATCTTTATGAGGAAAGCCAGCGCCCCATCGGCTTCATCCTGTCGCACAACGCCGACCTTGCGATCACATATGACGGAGAACCCGCGAAATGAGGCCGCTCAAATCCCTCCGCGTGATCGAGATGGGGACCTATATCACCGGCCCCGCCGCCGCGATGCATCTGGCCGACCTGGGCGCCGATGTGATCAAGGTCGAACGTCCCGGTGAGGGCGACCCGTTCCGCGCCTTCAAGGGCGGGCTCTATTCCCCGCATTTCCAGACCTACAACCGCAACAAGCGCAGCATCGCGCTGGACACCCGCAAGCCGGACGATCTGGCCACCTTCCGCGACCTGATCGCCAGCGCGGACGTGTTCATCCAGAACTTCCGCCCCGGCGTGGCCGAGAAGATGGGCGCAGGGTGGGACGATCTGCGCGCCCTGAATCCCCGGCTGATCTATTGCGCGATCTCTGGCTTCGGCACCTCGGGCCCCGCACGGGACCGGCCGACCTATGACACGGTAGCCCAGGCGGCCAGCGGTTTCCTGCGTCTGGTCACGCCCCCCACCAACCCGCGCGTCATCGGCCCGGCGCTGGCCGACGCCGTAACCGGCCATTACGCCGCGACCGGCATCCTTGCGGCCCTGCTGGAGCGCGGGCAGACGGGCGCCGGCCAGCGGCTTGACATCTCGATGCTGGAAGCGATGTGCCACTTCAACCTGGACAGTTTCACCCATTATTTCAGCGCGGGCGAGGTCATGGGGCCACTGTCCCGCCCGGTGGTCAGCCAGTCCTACACCTTTGAATGCGCCGACGGGAGATGGGTGGCGATCCACATGTCCAGCCCGCCCAAGTTCTGGGAGGGCTTCCTGGCCGCCACCGGCCAGCAGCACCTTGCCACCGACCCCCGCTTTGCCGAGCGGCTGGAGCGGATCAAGCACCAGGACGACCTGATCGCCATCATGACCCCGGTGTTCCGCACCAAACCGCGCGACGCCTGGTGCGCGGCGCTGGAGGCGGCCGAGGTCCCCTATTCCCCCGCCTATGACGCCGACGAAGCGTTGGAGGACCCGCAGGCCCGGCATCTGGAGATCAAGACCAGCGCCGACCACCCGGAAATGGGCCGGTTCACCACCGTCCGCGCCCCCTACAACTTTGACGGGGCGGCTGACCGCTCTGTCCTGCCGCCGCCCACGCTGGACCAGCATGGGGCGGACATCCGTGACGAGTTGAAACACCGCAAAGCCGGCTGATCCGGCATCCTTTGGGAGGAGGAAGACCATGAACCTTAAGGCAATCCTGCTGGCGACCGCCATCGCCCTGCCCCTGCCCGCCCTGGCGCAGGAAAACATCGACCTCACCATCGCCTCAAGCCACCCCACGGCGATCCCGTGGGTCGGCATGATGCAGACCCATTTCATGGCCGAGACCGACCGCCTGCTGGCGGAAACCGGAACCTACAAGATCACCTGGAACGAGGCGTTCGGTGGTGCCCTGTACAAGGCCAACGCCACGCTCTCCTCGGTCGAGGAAGGGGTGACGGATATCGGCTGGGTCTTTTCGCTTCTGGAAGGTGCGGAACTGCCGCTAAGCCAGGTCTCTAGCTATGCGCCCTTCGCCACCAACAACCCGCCGGTGCAACTGGCGGTGATGCAGGAGTTGATCGACACCGTGCCGGAACTGAAGGCGGAATGGGAGGGCCACAATCTGGTCGTCCTGGGCCTGACCGGGACCGACAGCTATGACCTTTACGCCAAGAAGCCGATTGCCAGCCTGGCCGACCTGAACGGGATGAAGATCTCGGCCCCGGGCGTCCTTGGCACCTGGCTGTCGGGCACCGGGGCGAACCCGGTCGATGGGTCGCTGACCACCTATTACACCGATATCCAGACCGGCGTGTCGGATGGCGTTCTGTCGCTGGCCCTGGGCGTGTTCCCGGCCAAGATCTACGAAGTCGCGCCCTATGTGACCAAGGTGCAGATGGGCACCGCGTTCTCGGGTGCCATCGCGATCAACAAGGACAGCTGGGACGCGCTTCCGGCCGAGGTGCAGGAGGCGATGAAGAAGGCCGGCGCCTATTACACCGAAGCCCACGGCAAGGACCTGCTGGAGCGGCCCGTCGCCGTGATGCAGAAGATCGTCGAGGCCGGGGCGACCCAGACGCCGCCGGTCGCCGTGGCCGACCTGCCGCAGGACCAGCGCGAGGCCTGGGTGAACGTCCTGCCCGATCTGGCTGGAACCTGGGCCAAGGACATGGACGCCAAGGGCCTGCCGGGCTCGACCGTGATGAACGCCTATATGGCAGGCCTGAAGGCACGCGGTGAAAGCCCGATCCGCGACTGGAAGGCCGAATAAGCCATGACCGGCCCCTCTGGTGCGGCCCTGCAAGAGGGGCCGGTCGGACGCGTGCTGGCAAAGGCGGGGGACGGTCTTGCGGCCGTCTCTACCCTCTTGATCGCGGTCCTGATGCTGATCATCTGCGCCGATGCGGTGGCGCGGAACACGATGGGGGCGTCGCTGCCCCTGGTCTCGGAACTGGGCGCGGCGCTTCTGGTGGCCATCGTCTATCTGGCGCTGGCGACCACGGTGCGCGCCAACCGGCTGGCGCGCACCGACATGGTGCTGGGCGCGCTGGCCCGGTCGCGGCCGCGGGTCGCGGCGGTGCTGTCGGCGGTCTATGACCTGGTGGGTGCCGCGATGCTGGCGCTGGTCGGCTGGGCGGGCGTCCTGACCCTGGCGCGCGAGTATCAGGGCGACCTTTACATCGGCATCCAGGGTGTCCTGACCTTTCCCTCCTGGCCCTTTGGCCTGGCCTTCGTGCTGGGCCTTGGCGTCGCGGTGCTGCAATTCCTGTACCAGGCCTGGGCCGCGTTGCGGCAAGGTCAGGCGCGCACCGGCGGGGGGCTGGAATGAGCGGCGTTGAAATCGGCCTTCTGGCCGTCGCGGTCCTGCTTCTGTTGATCCTGATTGGGATGCCGATTGGCGTGGCGATGCTGGCGGTCTCGTTCGGCGGGGTCAGCTTCATCCGCAACGAGGGCGTGGCCTTCCGCATGGCCGGATCGGTCGCGCGGGACAGTTTGCAGGAATACCTCTTCGCCGTGGTGCCCTTGTTCGTCCTGATGGGGCTGCTGGTCACCATATCCGGCGTGGGAAAGGACACGTTCGACGTGTTCCAATCCGCCCTGCGCCGGGTGCGGGCGGGGCTGGGCATGGCGACGGTGGGCGCGAATGCCGTCTTTGCCTCGATCACCGGGATCTCCATCGCTTCGGCCAGCGTGTTCAGCCGCGTTGCCGTGCCCGAGATGGTGCGCCACGGCTATCAGAAGGGCTTTGCGACCGGGGTGGTTGCCGGCTCTTCGGTCCTGGGGATGCTGATTCCGCCGTCGCTGCTGATGATCGTCTATGCCGTCCAGGCCGAGGAATCGGTGGGCCGGATGTTCCTGTCGGGGATCGGGCCGGGGATCCTGTTGTCGGTCCTGTTTGCGCTGACGATCTACCTGATGGCCCGCTTTCGCCCGCAGATGGTCTTTGCCGAGGTGAAGCAGGCCGCCGATCTGCCCGGCCTTGGACTGGCCGAGACCCTGCGCAAAGGGGCGCCGATTCTGGCGCTGATGGGTCTGGTCCTGGGCGGGCTTTACGGCGGTTTCCTGAACCCGACCGAGGCCGGCGCGGCGGGTGCCGCCGGGGCGCTGGTCATCGCCATCCTGCGCCGCTCGCTGGGTCAGGGGCGGCTGTGGCATATCCTGGTCGAGACCGGGCAGATCACCGTTTCGGTCCTGTTCCTGGTCATGGCCGCGACCTTCTTCAGCCGGATGCTGGCCATGTCCGGCCTGCCCGCTGCGCTGGGGGATGTGCTGCTTTCTGGCCCGGTCGGCCCCTGGGGCTTTCTGATCCTGTACCTTGCCGTCGTGATCCTCTTGGGCTGCATCATCGACAGCATTTCGATCATGCTGATCCTTCTGCCGATCGCGATCCCGGTTGCCCAGGCGGCGGGGTTCGACATGATCTGGTTCGGCGTGATGACCGTCGTCGCGGTCGAGATCGGCCTTCTGACCCCGCCCTTCGGCCTGTCGGTCTTTACCATCAAGTCGGCGATGAACGACCCCGACCTGAAGGTCGGCACCATCTTCCGGGGCACCATGCCCTTTGTCCTGGCCATGCTTGCCGCGCTGGTGATCCTGGCCATCTTCCCCGCAATCTCGACCTGGCTTGCCCGACTGTGAAGGACCGCCCATGACCAAGCTGCTTTTCGTCCCCGGCTCGCTGCGCGCGGGGGCCTCGTCCACCGCGCTTTTGCACGCGATGATTGCCCGCCTGCCCGGCGGCACCACGGCCGAGACCGCCGACATCGCCGCCCTGCCCCACTACAACGCCGACCATGACGGCGGGCCGGAAACGGCCAGGCTTCTGGCGCAGGTCAAGGCGGCCGACGGCGTGGTATTCGTGACGCCCGAGTACAACTATTCCGTCCCCGGCGTGTTGAAGAACGCGATCGACTGGGCCTCACGCCCCGGCTACAACTCGGTTTTCAAAGGGAAACCCTGCCTGATCGTCACCACCTCGGCCGGGGCGCTTGGTGGGGTGCGGGCCCAAGGGCACCTGCGCCAGATCCTGGCCGCCATGCTGGCCGAACCCTTCACCTGGCAGGAAATCGTCGTCCCCTTCGCCCCGAAAAAGCTGACCGACGGCACCTTTACCGATGCCGAGACGCTGGCCTTCATCGACCCGGCGATGACCGCCTTCCTGGCCCGTTGCGGTTGATCCCCGCCGCCGCCATAGTGCCCCCCTGACGGGCAGGAGGGGCACATGGCGCGGATCGAAACCATCGGAGAGATCGACGGGACCAAGGTCCAGGCCCTGACGCTGGAGGGTGCGGGCCTGCGCCTTCAGGTCCTGACCTGGGGCGCCCGCCTGGCCGAGCTTTGGGTGCCGGATCGGGGCGGCCAGCTTGCCGATATCGTGCTGGGCCAGGACAATCTGGCCGATTGGCAGACCCACGGCACCTATCTGGGCGCCACCTGCGGTCGCTATGCCAACCGCATCGCCGGGGGTCGCTTCACGTTGGACGGCAAACCCGTGCAGCTGGACCGGAACGAGGGCGCGAATACCCTGCACGGCGGCAGGGCGGGCTTTGACCTGAAACACTGGGCCGTCACCGATCATTCCGATGCCCATGTCACCTTCACCGCCACCTCGCCTGACCAGGAGATGGGCTTTCCCGGCACGCTGCAGGCCCGCGTCACCTATCGGCTGGACCGGGGCCTGGTGATCGAGATGCAGGCCACCACCGATGCACCGACCGTGGTGAACCTGGTGAACCACGCCTATTTCAACCTGGCCGGCCAGGGCTCAGGTGACATTCTGGGGCACGCGTTGCAGGTCGAGGCCGCCCATTACCTGCCGGTGGACGCAGCCCTGATCCCGACCGGAGAGGTCCGCAGAGTGGCCGGCACCGCCTTCGACTTCCGCACCCCCCGTCCCATCGGGCAGACCCTTCCGGGGGATGGCGGGTTCGACCACAACCTGTGCCTTTCCGCCCCGCAGGACAGCGCCTTCTTGCGCCCCTGCCTGACCGCGACCGACCCCGCCTCGGGCCGCCGGATGCGGCTTTCCACGACCGAACCCGGCGTCCAGCTTTACACCGGCGCGCATTTCGCGGGCGGTCCGGGCAAGGCCGGCGCGCGCTATCCGCGCTTTGCCGGCTTTGCGGCCGAGACCCAGCGCTTCCCCGATTCGCCGAACCAGCCGCAGTTTCCCCCGGCCCGGCTGGACCCGGGACAGGTCTACAGCCACGTCATGCGCTTTGACTTCACCCCTGCGCCCGCCTGACACGCTGCGGCGCGGCACCCCTCAGCCCGTTGAAACCTATGGTCGAACCCCTGTTCGGGGGGCGTTGTGCTGCACATGCAGCCCCGGTCCACACGGCGCTGTGAACAGATTCCTTGCATATAGTAATACTTTTGCTAACGTCCCCTCAGCCGGCCTTGGGAGAAGGGCCGGGCTTTCCATCGGGAGGAAAACATGAAGCTTATCAAGACTCTCGCGCTTGGCGCGGGACTGGCGGGCTTGTTGATGTCGGCAGCCTATGCCGAAGGACTGCAAGGCAAAGTCATCGGTTTTTCGCAGATCGGGTCGGAATCCGGCTGGCGTGCGGCCGAGACATCCGTGACCAAGGCGGAAGCCGAAGCCCGGGGCATCGACCTGAAATTCGCCGATGCGCAGCAAAAGCAGGAAAACCAGATCAAGGCGATCCGCGGCTTCATCGCCCAGGGCGTTGACGCGATCCTGGTCGCCCCGGTCGTGGCCACCGGCTGGGAGGAAGTCCTGACCGAAGCCAAGGAAGCAAATATCCCCGTCGTCCTTCTGGACCGCGGGATCGAGGGGCCAGAGGATCTGTATCTGACCTCCGTCGCCTCGGACCAGGTGAAGGAAGGCCGTGTCGCCGGCGAATGGCTGGTGGGCGCGGTCGGCGACAAGCAGTGCAACGTGGTCGAGTTGCAGGGCACTGTCGGCTCCTCGCCCGCGATCAACCGCAAGCAGGGCTTCGAAGAGGCGCTGGCCGGCAAGGCGAACCTTGCGATCATCCGCAGCCAGACCGGGGACTTCACCCGTTCGAAGGGCAAGGAAGTGATGGAAGGCTTCCTGAAGGCCGAAGGCGGCGGGGCGAACATCTGCGCCGTTTACGCCCACAACGACGACATGGCGGTGGGTGCGATCCAGGCGATCAAGGATGCCGGCCTGAAGCCGGGCACGGATATCCTGGTCGTGTCGATCGACGCGGTCCCCGATATCTTCGCCGCGATGGTCGCCGGTGAGGCGAACGCCACGGTCGAGCTGACCCCGAACATGGCCGGTCCCGCCTTCGACGCGCTGCAAGCCTATTGGGACGCGGGCACGGAACCGGCAAAGTTCATCATCACCGAGTCGAAGCTCTATACCCCCGCGGATGACCCGCAGGGCGAGTACGACCGCCGCAAAGGCCTTGGCTACTAGGTTTCCTAGCCAGGGTGCCGTCGGGCGGGGGTTCACGGCCCCGCCCGGCGGAATTGCTTTATCCGCGGGATAAGCGGACAGTCGAACGAAGTGGGGGAGGCAGGCATGACGGATGCTCCGGTTCTGGAGGCCCCGGTTCTGGAGGCCAAGGCGATCGTCAAGGTCTTTGGCCAGCACCGTGCGCTGGATGGGGTGGATTTCACCGCCCATGCCGGCGAGGTTCATGCGCTTCTGGGCGAGAACGGCGCGGGGAAATCGACGCTGATCAAGATCCTGACCGGCGCCTACCAGCCTGACGGCGGAGAGCTTCTGTTGGACGGCCAGCCGATCCACCTGCGCGACCCCTTGCACGGCCAGACCTACGGAATCGGCACGGTCTACCAGGAGGTGAACCTGCTGCCCAACCGCTCGGTCGCGGAAAACCTGTTCCTTGGTCGCCAGCCCACCCGCTTTGGCCTGGTCGATCGCAAGCGCATCGACGCCCAGGCGCGCGACCTTCTTGGCCGCTACGGGCTTGAGATCGACGTGCGGGCGGAACTCTCGGAATACTCGGTCGCCGTCCAGCAGATCGTCGCCATCGCCCGCGCGGTCGAGCTTTCGGGCAAGGTCCTGGTCCTGGACGAACCCACCGCCAGCCTGGACCGCAACGAGGTCCAGCGCCTGTTCGACGTGGTGCGCGGGTTGAAGGCCAAGGGGCTGGCGATCATCTTCATCACCCATTTCCTGGATCAAGTGTTCGACCTTGCCGACCGCGTGACCATCCTGCGCAACGGCCGCAAGGTCGCCTCGCAACCGTTGAACACCCTGAACACCACCGATGTCGTCCGCATGATGCTGGGCAAGGACGTCGCCTTCGACCACCACCCCACCGCCCTGGCGGGCGGCCCCAAGGGCGCCGTACGGGTCCAGTTCCAGGGGATCGGCCGCAAGGGAATGGCCCCCTTCAACCTTGCCGTCCACGAAGGCGAGGTTGTCGGCGTCGCGGGCCTCCTCGGCTCGGGCCGCACCGAGGTTGCCCGGCTGATGTTCGGCGTGGACGGGGCCGAAACGGGCCAGGTGCTGGTCGACGGCCAGCCCGTCACCATCCGCAACCCCGCCCAAGCCGTCGCCGCCGGCTTCGGCTTCTGCCCCGAGGACCGCAAGCTGGACGGCATCTTCGGCGACCTTTCCGTGCGCGAAAACATCATCATCGCGCTGCAGGCCAAGCTTGGCTGGTTCAAGGCCCTGAACCGCGAGGATCAGGTCGAACTGGCGGGAAGATATGCCGAGGCGCTGGACATCCGCGCCGCAAACCACGACATGCCGGTGAAACTTCTGTCCGGCGGCAACCAGCAGAAGGTGATCCTCGCCCGCTGGCTGGCCATCGACCCGACCTTCCTGATCCTGGATGAGCCCACCCGCGGCATCGACGTCGGCGCCCATGCCGAGATTGTCCGCACCATCAACCGCCTGCGGGAAGAGGGCCTGGCCCTCTTCGTCATCTCCTCGGAACTGGACGAGGTCGTCGCCTATTCCAACCGCATCGTCGTCATGCGCGACCGCGAGATGGTGGCGGAACTTGACGGCGACACCATCGCCCCCGATGCCATCGTCCAGGCCATCGCCGGAACCCCTGAAGAGGCCCACCCGTGACCCGTCCGACCGTCGACCTGCGCCCGACCGGCCAGCCGCCCCTGCCCCGGCCCCGCCCCATCGCGACCTTCTTCACCCGGCCCCAGGTCATCGCCCTGGCCGCTGTCCTGCTGGTCAACTGGGCGCTCTTCCCCGGCTTCTTCACCATCACCTGGCAGGACGGCCGCCTGTTCGGCAGCCTGATCGACGTGCTGAACCGCGGCGCGCCGGTCGCGATCCTGGCCATCGGCATGACGATGGTCATCGCGACCAAGGGCGTGGACCTGTCGGTCGGCGCGGTCATGGCGATCAGCGGCGCCACCGCTGCGACCCTGGTCACGAACGGCGTCCCCGCCCCCGTCGCTGTCCTGGCCGCGCTTGGCACCGGGGTTCTCTGCGGTCTCTGGAACGGCATCCTGGTCACGCTCCTGGATATCCAGCCGATCATCGCCACCCTGGTCCTGATGGTCGCCGGCCGCGGTCTTGCCCAGCTGATCACCGAGGGCACCATCGTCACCTTCGCCGACCCGCTCCTGATCTTCATCGGCACCGGCAGTTTCCTGGGCCTGCCAATGCCCGTCGTGATCGCGCTGGTCCTGATGATCCTGGCCACCCTCCTCGTGCGCCGCACCGCCCTTGGTCTGTTGATCGAGGCGGTGGGCGTCAACCGCTCGGCCGCCCGGTTCGCGGGGCTGAAGGCCAACGCGCTCCTCCTGATCGTTTACACTTTCGCGGGCTTCTGCGCCGCCATCTCGGGCCTGATCGTCGCCGGGGACATCCGGGGGGCCGACGCCAATAACGCAGGCCTCTGGCTGGAACTCGACGCAATCCTCGCCGTCGTCATCGGCGGCACCTCCCTGATGGGCGGGCGCTTTTCCATCCCGATGGCGGTCCTCGGCGCGATGATCATCCAGGCGATGAACACCGGCATCCTGATTTCCGGCTTCTCTCCCGAGTTCAACCTGGTCGTCAAATCGGCCGTGATCATCGTGATCCTGGTCCTGCAATCGCCCCTGTCCGCCCGCCTCTTCCGCCGTTTGCCCGGAGCGCAAAAATGAACCGCAGCCTCCGGCCCCTGCTGGCGACGACCCTGATCTTCCTTTTCGCCTACATGCTGGCCGTCACCCAGCAACCGGCGATGCTGTCGACCCGCGTCCTCGGCAACTTTCTGACCGACAACGCTTTCCTCGGCATCGCGGCGGTGGGGATGACCTTCGTCATCCTGTCGGGCGGGATCGACCTTAGCGTCGGCGCGGTGATCGGTTTCACCACCGTCCTCGTGGCCGTCCTGATCATGTGGCTGCAACTCCACCCGCTGGTCGCCTTCGCCGTCGCGCTTGCGGTCGCCACCGCCTTCGGCGCGATCATGGGGGCCGCGATCCATTATCTGAAGGTGCCAAGCTTCATCGTCACGCTGGCCGGCATGTTCCTCGCCCGTGGCGGGGCCTCCGTCCTGTCGCCCGACTCCATCGGCATCGAGCATCCCTTCTTCACCGCCGTGCAGAAAAGCTACATCCTCCTGCCCGGGGGCGGCCGCCTGACGGTTGTCGGCATGATCATGCTGGCCGTCTTTGCCGCCGCGATCCTGCTCGCGCATCGCACGCGCTTTGGGTCGAACGTCTATGCCCTGGGCGGGTCCGAAACCTCGGCCGCGCTGATGGGGGTGCCGGTGGCCCGCACCACGATCTCGATCTATGCGCTGTCGGGCTTCCTTGCCGGCCTCGCCGGGGTGGTGTTCTCGCTTTACACCTCGGCCGGATACAGCCTGAACGCGCTTGGGGTCGAGCTGGACGCCATCGCCGCCGTGGTGATCGGGGGCACGCTTTTGACCGGGGGCTACGGCTTTGTCGCAGGAACCTTCATCGGCGTGATGCTGCAGGGATTGGTGCAAACCTACATCGTCTTTGACGGAACCTTGTCCAGCTGGTGGACCAAGATTGTCGTCGGCGTGCTTTTGTTTATGTTCATCCTGCTGCAACGGCTGGTCTTCCGGGCCGGGCCGCGAAGAACCTGAAGGGCCGTGGACGAGTATGAGCGAACCCGGGAGCCTGATCCGAACGCTCTCCGGGCGGCCAGCGGCGCGGAATTACCATTCCTATGTGATCAACGAGGTGGGCCGGGCCATCGTCTCGGGCGAGATGCCGGTGGGGTCGGGCCTGCCTGGCGATGCCGAGATGATGGACCGTTTCGGCGTTTCCCGCACCGTTTTGCGTGAGGCGCTCAAGACGCTGGAAGCCAAGGGCCTGGTCGAAGCCCGCGCCAAGGTCGGCACCCGCGTCCTCCCGCAATCGCGCTGGAACCTCTTCGACCGGCAAATTCTGGCGTGGAAGCTGGAAAGCGATCCCTCCCCGGCGTTTCTGGCTTCTTTCCAGACCATCCGTGAAAGCCTTGAAGTCGAGGCCGCGAAGCTGGCTGCCCGGCACCGCGAGGCCGAACACGTCCGCCTGTTGAACTACTGGCTGAACCAGCGCGCCGTGATGGCGCAGCAGCCCGAACCCTTTGCCATGGCCGAGTTCGAGATCCACCGCGTCGTGGCCGAGGCTTCGGGCAACCCCTTCCTGCGGGCGGCGACGGCGATGATGGAATTCGGCGTGGCCGTGGCCGTGAAGGCCCGGCTGGTGGGCGAGTTCGAGGCCCCTCCCGGCGGTCTGGCCGAGGCCAAGGCCCCGCAATACGAGGCCCTGGTCCAGGCCGTGGAACGAGGCGAGGCCGAGGCGGCCGCGCAGGCCATGTCGCATCTGATGGGTCTGCCCGCGGGTTGACGGATCGTTAACGTCCGCGGGCAATCCCTTGATATTGCTGCGCTGGCCCCGGCCGTCCTGCGTGGACAGCCGGGGTTGGCACGCGCCCTCAGCGGTAGGGGTAGCCGGCCTTTTCCATCGTGGCGGCGTATTTCTTGAACGCCTCCACCACCCGGGCCGACCGCGGCGACGAGGCCGCGATCTCGTCCCAGAAGCCGTTGGAATCGGCCAGGACCTGCTGCCATTCCTCGGCCGGCAGCGAGGTCAGCTCCATCTTCTCGCCCTCGACCCGCAGCTTCGCCTCGCCACCCCAATACCAGACGTTGCGATAGTAGTGGGACTGGTCGATCGTGGTGCGGAACAGCTGCTGCAGATGCGGCGGCACCTTCTGCCAGCTGGCGGTATTGGCGAAGTAGGACCCGAACCAGGCCCCGGTGACCGAGTTCGTCAGGGCATATTTGCAGACATCGGCCCAGCCGACCTCATACGCCTCAGTGAAGCCGCACCAGGCCACGCCGTCAAGTTCGCCGGTCTGCATCGCGACTTCCACGTTGTCCCACGGGATCGTCACCGGCACGAGGCCGTATTTGGACAGGAACCGCCCCGCCGTCGGCACGCCAAAGACGCGCAGGCCCTGCATGTCTGCCAGCGAGCGGATCGGCTTGTCCACGGTGAAGATGTGCAAGGGGTCCCAGGCCCCGGCGGACAGCCAGGTCACGCCCTCGACCTCGGAATACGCCTCTTCCCAGATTTCCTTCAGCCCGTAGTACTGGAACAGCGCCGGCACATCGAGGCTGTAACGGGTGGCAAAGGGGAAGTAGCCGCCAAAGACCGCGATATCGACCGGCGAGGCCATCGTCGCCTCGTCCGACTGCACCGCGTCGATGGTCCCGCTTTGCAGCGCGCGGAAGAGGTCGGCCGTGGGGACCAGCTGATCGGCGTAGTAAAGCTCGATCTCCATCTCGCCATTGGCAGCGGCGTTGAAGGCCTCGATCTGCGGCTTGATCACATGGGCACCCAAGGGCGCGCCGGAATAGGTCTGCAGCCGCCACTTGATCGGCCCGGTCTGCGCGTTCACGTAGGGTGCGGCCAGCGTCGCCCCCGCAGCGGCACCGGCACCCAGTACCGACTTGCGAAGGAAGTTCCGCCGCGAGGCAAGGATCGCCTCGGACGGGCTGGCGGGTTTCTTGGGATCGGTCGTCATGTCCATCTCCTGTTGCTATGGGCTTCTTTGGCCCGGGTGGGTGGTCGGTGGTCAGCCCCGCACGCTTTGCAACTGCTCGGGCAGCCACAGGGCGATCTGGGGAAAGAGCATCAGCAACACGATCGTCAGCGCCATCATGGCCGCGAAGGGCCAGACGGACCGATAGATGTCGCCCAACGAGATATCGTCGGGCGCCAGCGATCGCATGAGGAACAGGTTATAGCCGAAGGGCGGCGTGATATAGGCGATCTGGCAGGTGATCGTGTAGAGGATACCGTACCAGACCAGCTGGTTGTCAAAGCCCAGATCAAGGGTGCCGACCAGCGGGATATAGAGCGGTGCCACGATCACCAGCATCGCGGTGTCGTCCAGGAACATGCCCAGCAACAGGAAGCTGAGCTGCATCATGATGATGATCGCCCAGGGGCTGAGTTCCCATTGCGTCAGGAACAGGTTCTCGATCGACTTGACCGCGCCCAGCCCGTCGAACACCGCGCCAAAGGCCAGCGCGGCCAGGATCAGCCACATGAACATACAGGACACGGCCAGGGTCTTCATCGAGGTCTCGCGCACCAGACGCCAGCTGAAGCGGCCCTTGACCCAGGCCGCCAGCGTCGCCGCCGAGGCCCCCACGGCCGAGCTTTCGACCAGGCTGGTGACGCCCGTGACGAAGAGGCCGGTCATGGTGAAGAAGATCACGAAGGGAATGATCCCGGCCTTGGCCAGCGCCAGCTTCTGGCCCAGCGGCATCGCCAGTTCCTCGACCGGGACCGGCGGCGCAAGCTTCGGGTTCAGCTTGGCGCGGATCATGATGTAGGTGATGAACATCGCCGCCATCAGCAGCCCCGGCATGAGGCCGGCAAACCACAGCTGCGACACCGGCTGCCGCGCGATCATCCCGTAAAGAACCAGCACGACCGAGGGCGGGATCAGGATGCCCAGGGACGAGCCACCCTGCACCACGCCCGAGATCAGCACCTTGTCATAGCCGCGCCGGATCATCTCGGGCAGCGCAATCGTCGCGCCGATGGCCATGCCCGCGACCGAAAGCCCGTTCATCGCCGAGATGATGACCATGACCAGGATCGTCCCCACGGCCAGCCCGCCCGGCAGGCGGCCGAACCAGACATGCATCATCTTGTACAGGTCTTCGGCAATCCCGCTTTCGGCCAGGATATAGCCCATGTAGATGAACATGGGCAGCGTCAGCATGGCGTACCAGTTGAACAGCTTGAACACCTGGTTGTAGGGCAATTCGACCGCGCCGTTGCCATACAGCAGCAGCGCCGCCCCCGCCGCGACAAAGCCGATGGCGGCAAACACCCGCTGGCCAGTGACCAGCAAAAGCGCCATCGAGGCGAACATCAGCAGCGCAATCATCTCATAGGACATCAGATGCGCTCCCCGCGCAGGGTGGCGATGTGCTTGAAAACCAGACTGAAGGCTTGCAGCAGCATCAGCACCAGGCAGACGGTCAGAAGCGACTTGATCGGAATGGTCGAGGGGTTCCAGATCGAGAACCGCTTCTCATTCGTCGCAATCGCGTATTGCAGCGAAGAGATGGAGCCCCAGAGCATCACGCCCAGGTAGAAGATCATGCACCAGATGGTGACCAGATCCAGCTTGGCCTTCCCGCGCTCGGACAGGTTGGCGTACCACAGGTCCATCCGCACATGTTCGTTGTTCTTCAACGTGATCGGCCCGCCCATGAAGTAATAGGCGGCCAGCGTGAACTGCGTCAGTTCGATCGCCCAATGCACCGGCATGTTGATCACGTTGCGGGTGAAGGCGTCGAACAGCAGCACCGCCCCCATGAAGAAGATCAGCGAGGCGGCCAGATAGCCCACATAATCCGAGATGCGGTCGATAAAGCGCACATAGCCCTTAATCAGTTGCGGCATGGTGCCCCCGTTTGCCGCGGTGCCGTCAGGTCCAAAGTTCCACTCCCTTGTCGCGCAGCGCCTCTCTGTGCGCCTTGTCCAGGTTGTCATCACTGATGATCAGGTCGATTTCTTCGATACCGCACACGGCATAGGCAGCCTGGCGTCCGAATTTGGTGGCGTCGGCCAGCACGGTCAGGGTGCGGGCGTGGCGGACCATGGCACGGGCGATCTGTGCCTCGTCCAGGCTGGCATCCATCGCCCCCAGGTCGGGGTCCAGCGCGGCGACCGTCAGGATCGCGCGGTCGGCGCGAAAGGACTGCAACTGCTCGACCACGGCGGTGCCGGTGGTCTGGGCATTGTCCGCGCCATAGCGGCCGCCCAGAAGATGGATGGTGGCGTCGGTCCCGACGCGGGCGATGCGCTCGGCCAGACGGCAGGAATTGGTGATGATGGTCAGGTTCGGCACGGATGCCAGCGATTCCGCCGCGGCCAGCGTGGTCGATCCGGTATCGACGAACACCGTCTCGCCCGCCTCCAGCGCGCTGGCAAGGCGGTGACCGATGGCGGCTTTCGCCTCGGTCGCTGTTGTCTCGCGCTGGGTGTGGCTGGGCTCCTGGATCAGCCGGGGCCGCCGCGCGCCGCCATGCACCTTCTGCACCCGGCCACGTTCGGCCAGTTGACCAAGGTCGCGTCGGATCGTTTCGGGCGAGACATCAAAGCGTTGCGCCAGAAGCTCGACCGAGGCTTCCCCTTCGCGCCTGATGATCGCCTCGATCTGAGGCTGTCGTTCGTGCGGCTTCATCCTTCACCCCGCCTGCCAGCCGACACGGGGCCGGGCCACAGGTCAACAGTTTTCTTGCACCCCTGACCGAACAAACGTTTCCCCGGGTCCAGACGCCGGGATTCGCGGCAGTCAGCTTGACAAGAATGACCGAATAGTCAATTCCTGACGGAAACCACATGAGGGACCGATGTCCGACCCCCTCTCCCTGGGCAGCTATGACGTGGCGGTGATCGGCGCGGGCGTGGTCGGTTGCGCGTTGGCGCGGGCCTTCACGTTGGCCGGTGCGCGTGTGGTGGTGCTGGAAAAGGCGGCCGACGTGCTTGATGGCGCGTCCAAGGGCAACAGCGCGATCCTGCACACCGGATTCGACGCGCCGGAAGGGTCGCTAGAACTGGCCTGCATCCGCGATGGCTATGCGCTGTATCACGAGGTCCGCGAAAGGCTGGGCCTGCCCCTGGTCCGCGCGGGCGCGATGGTCCTGGCCTGGAGCGAGGAAGAGGTCGCCAGCCTGCCCACCCTGATGGCCCAGGCCGAGGCGAACGGGATCACCGATCTGGAGCCCCTGACCGGCCCCGGCGCGCGTGCGCTGGAACCGGCGCTGTCGGCGGCGGTCAGGGCGGGGTTTCGCGTGCCGGGCGAGCATCTGATCGACCCCTGGTCGGCCGCGCATGGCTATTTGGCGCAGGCCCTGGCCAACGGCGCGGTCCTGCTGCGGCAGGCCGAGGTGCTGGCCGGCCGTCATTCGGGCGGGGTCTGGCATCTGGCGACGACGGCAGGGGCGGTTTCGGCCGATCTGGTCATCAACGCCGCCGGGCTTTGGGGCGATGAGGTCGACCGCCGCGTCACCGGCGAAAGCTGGTTCACGATCAAGCCGCGCAAGGGGCAGTTCGTGGTCTATGACAAGACCGCTGCCGCGCTGGCCGGGCATATCCTGCTGCCGGTGCCCACCAAGATCACCAAGGGGATCGTCGTCTGCCGGACCGCCTTTGGCAACCTGCTTGTCGGTCCCACTGCCGAGGAACAGGACGACCGCGACCATGCCACGGTCGAGCGTGAGACCCTGCAGGCCCTGATGCGCCGGGGCGAAGAGATCCTGCCCGCGCTGGCGGAGCATGAGGTGACGGCGGTCTATGCCGGCCTGCGCCCGGCGACCGAGGAAAAGCACTATCGCATCCGCGACGACCTGGCGCCGGGCTATATCTGCGTGGGCGGCATCCGCTCGACCGGCCTGTCGGCGGCCTTGGGGATCGCGGCGCATGTGCTGCGGCTGGCAGGGCGGGATTGGGCGGCCCCGGCCGATCCGGTCTGGCCCGCGATGCCCAACATCTCGGTCGACGGCCAACGCGACTGGCAATGTGCGGGCCATGGCGGGATCGTCTGCCATTGCGAATTGGTCACCCGGCGCGAGATCGAGGCGGCGCTGACCGGGCCGATGGCGGCGGGCAGTCTGGCGGGGCTGAAGCGGCGCACGCGGGTGACGATGGGGCGCTGCCAGGGGTTCTACTGCTCGGCCGAGCTGGCGCGGATCAGCGAGGGGCGGCTGTTGCAGCCGATGCTGGAGCATGACTGAGCCCGAGGTCATCGTGGTCGGCGCCGGCCCGGCGGGATTGTCCGCCGCGACCGAACTGGCCCGCGCGGGCCGGCGTGTCGTGGTGCTGGAGCGTGAGGCCGAAGCGGGCGGCGTGCCGCGCCACTGCGGGCACTCGCCCTATGGGATGCGTGAATTCAAGCGGGTGATGAGTGGCCCGGCCTACGCCGCCCGCCTGCGCGACACCGCCCTGGCCGCGGGCGCCACTATCCGCACCGGAACCACGGTGACAGCCCTTCTGCCCGGCGGGCGGGTGGAGGTGACCAGCGACCAAGGCCCCGAGATGCTGGCCGCGCCGGTGGTCCTGCTGGCGATGGGGGTGCGGGAAACCAGCCGCGCCGCCCGGCTGATCGGGGGCGAAAAACCGGGCGGGGTGATGAACACCGCCGCCTTGCAGGGGCTGGTCTATCTGAACGGACAAAGCCCCTTTCGCCGCCCGGTTGTGCTGGGGACGGAACTGGTGGCTTTCTCGGCCCTGCTCACCTGCCGTCACGCCGGGATCAAACCCGCCGCGATGGTCGAGCCGGGTCCCCGCGTCACCGCCTGGTCCGCCGCCCGCTGGCTGCCGCGCCTGATGGGCGTGCCCCTTTATCTGCAGAGCGACATTGCCGCGATCCGTGGCCGCAGCAGGGTCGAGGCGGTGGTCCTGCACACTCCCAACGGAGAGGTGGAGATCGAGGCTGACGGCGTCATCGTCACCGGCGGGTTCCGCCCGGAATCTGCCCTGCTGCGCACCAGCCATCTGGGCGTGGACCCGCAGGGTGGCGGGCCGGTGATCGACGCCTGGGGGCGGCTTGCCGACCCGGCCTATTTCGCCGCCGGCAACCTATTGCGCGGGGTCGAGACCGCCGGCTGGTGCTGGGCCGAGGGCCGGCGCACCGCCCATGCGATCCTGTCCGCGCTGGAGGGCCGACTGCCCGCCCCCGGCGGTGCGCGGCTGACCGTCGCGCATCCCGCCCTGCGCCTGGCGGTGCCGCAGGTCCTTGGACCGGCCTCGGACGCTCCGCACGACCGGCTGCAAATCCGCCTGACCCGCGCCGTGAAGGGCCGCCTGCGCCTGACGCAAGGGGACCGCGTCCTGGTCGAGGCGCGAATCGACGCGCTGCCCGAGCGCCGCCTGTCCCTGCCCCTGCCCCCGACCCTGTCCGATGCCGAGGTCCGGCTGGAACTGGAGGAGACGCGATGAGGATTGCCGCACTCGACCAGGGCACGACCAGCACGCGCATCCTGATGCTGGCGGCAACCGGCCAACTGACCCCGGTCCTGTCCCTGCCGCACGGCCAGGACTATCCCGCGCCGGGCCATGTCGAACAGGATGCCGAGGTGCTGCTGTCCAATCTGGTGCGCTGCCTGCAGGCGGCCGAGGCGGATGTGATCGGGCTGGCGAACCAGGGCGAAAGCTGCCTGGCCTGGGACGCCCGCGACGGGCGGCCTCTGGGGCCGGTGATCTCGTGGCAGGACGACCGGACGGCGGATGTGACCGCCGCCCTTGCGGCCGAAGGTGCGGGGCCAGAGGTGATGGCGCGGGCCGGGCTGCCGCTGGACCCCTATTTCTCGGCCTCGAAGCTAGGCTGGATCCTGCGCCAGGTGCCGGGGGCGGCAGAGCTTGCGCGGGCAGGGCATCTGCGCCTGGGCACGACGGACGCCTTCTTCCGCGACCGGCTGACCGGGCGGTATGAGACGGATATTGCCACCGCCTCGCGCACCTCGCTGATGAACCTGGAGACGGGCGACTGGGACGCGGAGTTGTGTCGCCTGTTCGGGGTGCCGCTGGACGCGCTACCGAAGATCGGGCCGACCTCGGGCGAGTTGGGCAACTTGCCCTGCGGCGGGCGGCTGGTCGCCTCGATCGTCGATCAACAGGCCGCGCTTTATGGCCACGGGTGCCGCACCCCCGGCGCGGCGAAGGTGACCTTCGGGACCGGGGCCTTCGTGCAATGCCTGACCGGGCGGCTGGTCCGCCCCGACCAGCCCGGCCCCTTGCCGACGGTGGCCTGGCAGGCGCAGGGCCAGCCGGTGACCTATGCGCTGGACGGCGGGGTCTATGCTGCGGCCTCGGCGGTGAACTGGGCGCGGGACCTGGGGCTTTTCCGGGCCTTCTGCGAGATTTCCGTCTTTCCCGCCGCCCCGGCCATCGACCGGGGGCTGGCCTTTGTTCCGGCGCTGGCGGGCCTGGGCTGCCCGCACTGGAACCGCGGCGCGCGGGGGGCGTGGCTGGGCCTGGCGCTGGCCGACCGGCGCGAGGACATGATGCAGGCCTTGGTGGAAGGCATCGCCCTGCGGACGGCCGAGGTGCTGGAGGCGATGGCCGCGCTGCAACCTTTCCGGGGGCCGGTCTCGGTCGATGGTGGCCTGGCGAAGAACGGCTATTTCACCGACTTCCTGGCCGAAGTGGCCGGCCACGACCTGTTCCTGCCCGACGAGACCGAGCAGACCGCCGCCGGTCTGGCCCGGATGGCGGCCGAGGCTTTGGGCCTGGTCCTGCCCGACCCGCGCCCCGGCCGCGACCTGGGCGCTCGCCTTGCGCGACGCGGCGCGCGGATGGCCCGCTTTGCCGCCGCCCGCCAGGCGGTCGAGGGTTACGCCCGGGCCTGAGCCGCCCCGTGACTGGCCGACAGCGCCGCCGCAACGCCCCGCAACTCGGCAAGGCCCCGCAGCCGGCCGATCAGCGGATAGCCGGGATGCGTGCCGCGCCCGATGTCGGACAAAAGCTCGTGCCCGTGGTCGGGGCGGAACGGGATCACCGCATCCGCCCGGCCTTCTGCCGTACGGCGGCGCTCTTCGGCCAGAAGCGCGTCGATCAGGGCCACCATGTCGGTGTCGCCTTCCAGATGCGCCGCCTCTTCAAAGCTGCCGTCCGGGTCTTTCCTGACGTTGCGCAGATGGGCAAAGTGGATGCGGTCGGCGAAGCGGCGGGCGATGCCGGGCACGTCATTGGCCGGGTTGGCGCCCAACGAACCTGCGCAGAGCGTAAGGCCATTCGACCGGGCCGGAACCGCCTCCAGCGCGAAAGCGATGCCGTTGGCGTCCGAGACGATGCGCGGCAAGCCCAGCAGGTCGCGCGGCGGGTCGTCGGGGTGGACACAAAAGCGCATGCCAAGATCTTCGGCGGCCGGGATCACCTCCTCCAGGAAGCGGCGATAGTTGGCCCGCAGGGTGGCACGGTCGATCCCGTCATAGCCGTGCAGCGCCCGCTTCAACCCCGCGATGTCGTAGCGGTCATAGGCACCGGGCAAGCCGGACATGATGGAATGAAGAAGCGTCTCGCGGTCCTGTTCCGTCGATTGCTGGAACCAGACGGCGGCGTCCTTGCGGACGTCCTCGGGATAGTCGGCCTCGGCCGCTTGTCGCCCCAGCATGTGCAACTCAAAGGCCGCCATCTTCGGGGCCGAGAAGCGCAGGCAGGTGCCACCGCGCGCAACGGGGGCGTCAAGGTCGGTGCGCGTCCAGTCGATCAGCGGCATGAAATTGTAGCAGATCGTGTGGATGCCGTTGGCCGCAAGGTTGGCCATCGACTGGCGGTAGTTGGCGAAAAGCTGGGACAGGTCCCCTTCCCCGCGCTTGATCCGTTCGTGGATCGGCAGGCTTTCGACGACGACCCAGTCAAAGCCCGCCGCCTGAATCTCGGCCTTGCGGGCGGCGATCCGGTCGGTGGGCCAAACTTCGCCATAGGGAATCTCGTGCAGCGCGGTGACGATGCCGGTGGCGCCGGTTTGGGCGATCTCGGGCAGGGTGATCTTGTCGAAGGGGCCATACCAGCGCCAGCTTTCGATCATGTCAAACTCTCCACGGCGCCACGTGCGCCTTTCTGCAACAGGGATTTCATTGCCAGGGTCAGGCAGGTCTGCATCGCCTTGGCCAGATCGGGCGGGAACACCTCGGCCACCGTAAGAAGGGCCGCGACCTTGCCCACGGTCGTCGATTTGGCCGCCGCCGTGACGCGCAGCCGGTCGGCCAGCGGATCGCGCACGTCGATCGGGCGGCCGCTCAGGTCGGAGCCCCCGACATAGACCATCCAGCCCGCCACGGCGAGCGCGAGGCCCGGGCTGTCGCGCCCGGCCGCCAGGTTCTCGGCCAGCGTGCCCAGGATGCGCTGCGGCAGTTTCTGGCTGCCGTCCATCGCGATCTGCCAGGTCCGGTGCCGGATGCCGGGGTTGCGATAGCGCTCCGCCAGCCGGTCGGCATAGGCGGCAAGGTCGACGCCGGGCGGCGGGGTCAGGGCCGGGATGATCTCGTCCAGCCACAGCGTGCGGGTGAAGGCGGCAAAGACGGGGTCGGCCATGCAGTCGGCGATGGTCTCGTGCCCCGCCAGGTAGCCCAGATAGGCAAGCGACGAATGGGTGCCGTTCAGCATCCGCAGCTTCATATGCTCATAAGCTGTCACGTCGCCGACCAGTTCCACACCGACCGCGGCCAGGTCGGGGCGCCGGCCGTCGACGAAATCATCCTCGATCACCCATTGCCGGAAGGGTTCATGCTGGACCGGGGCACGGTCCTCGGTGCCGGTCAGGCGGGCGACGGTGGCAAGCGTCTCGGACGTGGTGGCCGGCACGATCCGGTCGACCATGGTGGCGGGGAAACGCGCTTCGGTTCGGGTCCAGGCCGCGAGGTCGGGCGAAAGGCGGTGGGCGAAGTCCAGCACCAGACCGCGGAGGAGACGGCCGTTGTTCGGCAGGTTGTCGCAGGTCAGCACGGTAAAGGGGCGCAGTCCGCGCTGCTGGCGCAGCTGCAGGGCGCGGGTCAGGAAGCCGATGGCCGAGCGGGGCAAGGGCTGCGTCAGGTCATGCGCGATATCGGGGTGGTCGGGGTTCAGCCGCCCGGTCGCGGGGTTGTGGCAATAGCCCTTTTCGGTGACGGTCAGGCTGACGATCTTGACGCCGGGATCGGCCATCGCCTCCAGCACGGCCTGCGGGTCCTCGGGCGCGACAAGGACGCCCGTGATGCTGGTGACCAGGCGGGCGGTCTGGCCGTCCGGGCCAAGCTCCAGCGCATGGTAAAGGCCGTCTTGCGGGGCAAGTGCATCGCGGACATCGGGGCGTTGCAGCGAGACGCCAAGGATGCCCCAGTCGCCGGTTCGGTCGGCCTCTTGAATGTAGACCGCGCCATGGGCCCGGAAGAAGGCACCGAGGCCCAGGTGGACGATGCCGACCTTGGGGGCAGGGGTGGTGCGCTGCAGGGTCATGCCGTGGCCTTTCGGCAGGGCCAAAATCCTTCGAAGGATTTTGCAAAAGTTTTCGAAAACTTTTGCGGCTTGCGTGGGTCAGCGGGCAAGCCAGCCTCCATCGACGTTCAGGATCGCGCCGTGGATATAGGCGGCGGCGGGGGAACACAGGAACACGGCGGTGCCGGCGATATCCTCGGGCCGGCCCCAGCGCCCGGCGGGGATGCGATCAAGGATCGCACGGTTCCGCTCGGGATCGGCACGCAGGGCGGTGGTGTTGGCGGTCTCGATATACCCGGGCGCGATGGCGTTCACGTTGATGCCCTTGGCCGCCCATTCGTTGGCCAGAAGCTTCGTCAGCCCCGCAACCCCGTGCTTGGCGGCGGTGTAGGACGGCACGCGGATGCCGCCCTGGAACGACAGCAGCGAGGCGATGTTGACGATCGCGCCGGGGGCCTGGCGCTGGACCAGCGCGCGGGCGAAGGCCTGGGCGGTGAAGAACACGGCCTTCAGGTTCACGTCCATGACCTCGTCCCAGTCCTGTTCGGTGAAGTCCAGGCTGTCGGCACGGCGGATGGTGCCGGCGTTGTTGATCAGAATGTCATAGTCCTGGTCCGCGAAGGTGTCGCGGGCGGCCAGGGGGTCGGCGAAATCCAAGGCGATGACCTGCGCACCGGGGATCAGCGCCAGCGTCGCGTCGCAGTCGCGGCGGGCGGCCAGCGTCACGCGCGCCCCGGCCTGGTGCAGCGCCACGGCAATGGCCTGGCCGATCCCGGCATTGGCGCCGGTCACCAGCGCGTGGCGGCCTTGCAGCAAGAAATTCACCGCAGGTCCCCCATCGCGACCATCTCCACGTCCTTGTAATCCACGTTGTCGCCCGCCATCGCCCAGACGAAAGTATAGCTGCCGGTGCCTGCGCCGCAGTGGATCGACCAGGGCGGCGAGAGGACCGCCTCTTCGTTGGCGACGACCAGGTGGCGGGTTTCCGACGGCTCGCCCATCATGTGAAAGACCCGCGCCTCGGGGGCGAGGTCAAAGTAGAAATACGCTTCCATCCGGCGGTCGTGGAGGTGGGCGGGCATGGTGTTCCAGACTGAACCGCCGTGGAATTTGGTATAGCCCAGAACCAGTTGGCAGCTTTCCATCACCTCGGGGTGGATGAACTGATAGATGGTGCGGTGGTTCGCCGTTTCCGCCGCACCGGTGGTGAAGTTCTTCGCCTCGGCCAGCCGGATCAGACGGGCGGGAAGGCTGGCATGGGCGGGGGCGGAGGTCAGGTAGAACCTGCCCTGCCCCGCGAAAGTAACCGGCCCAAGACCGCGGCCAAGGTAAAGGACGTCGCCCTTCTCCATCGCGTAGGACTGGCCTGCGGCGGTCACAGTTCCGGGCCCGCCGACGTTGACCACGCCCAACTCGCGCCGGTCAAGGAGACTGGCGGTGCCACATTCCTTGACCTGGTCCAGCGTCAGCGTGTCGCCCGCCGGGACCGCCCCACCCACGATCATCCGGTCGTAATGGCTGTAGATCAGGCGGATTTCGCCATTCTCAAACAGGCCCTGGCCCAGGAAGGCCCCGCGCAGGGCGGTGGTGTCCATGCCCTTGGCCTCAAACGGGGATACGGCGGGGCGGGTTTCGACGGTCAGCATGGTGCGGCCTTTCGGAGAAAATCGTCGCGGCGGGGGGTGAAGCTGTCGATCAGCACCCCCGCCTCAAGGCAGCGGCAGCCGTGGACGGCCCCGCCGGGGATGATGAAGCTGTCGCCGGGGCCGACCTCGCGGTCCTGCCCGGCGATGGTGAAGGCAAAGCGGCCCGACTGGACATAGGTCGCCTGCACATGGGGATGCTGGTGCAGCGCGCCCTCGCCGCCCGCGTCGAAGCGGAAGGCGACGACCATCAGGTCGGGGTGGTCCGACAGGACCTGGCGCGTGACACCGGGGCCAGTGGCGATGATGGGATAGGTCATGGGGATCACCGGAACAGCGAGGGCAGCCACAGCGACAGGCCAGGGATATAGGTCACCAGCATCAACGTGGCGAAGGCCGCGCCGTAGAAGGGCCAGATCGAGCGCAGCACCTGCCCGACCCCGATCCGCCCCACCGCGCAGCCGACGAAAAGGACGGCCCCCACCGGCGGCGTGCAAAGGCCGATCCCGAGGTTCAGCACCATGATCACCCCGAAATGCACCGGGTCCACACCGAAGGCGGTGGCGACAGGCAAGAAGATCGGCGTGGTGATCACGATCAGCGGCGACATGTCCATGAACGTGCCCAGGAACAGCAGGATCAGGTTGATCAGCAGCAGGATGACGATGGGATTGTCCGAGACGCCCTTCATCACCTCGATCATGTTCGCCGGAACCTTCAGGACCGCCAAGAGCCAGCCGAAGGCCGCCGCACAGCCGATGACCATCAGCACCATCGCGGTGGTGCGGACGGCGGCGAAGGTGGCGGCCACGAAGTTCTTCCAGTCCATCGTCCGATAGGCCAGCACGGTGACAAGGAGCGCATAGACCGCCGCCACGCAGGAGGATTCCGAGGCGGTGAACACGCCCGAGCGGACCCCGACGAAGATGATCGCGATCAGCAGGATGCCGGGGATCGCGTTCAGAAGCAGGCCGCCGACGGCGGACCAGCCGGGGAAGGGATCGGTCGGATACCCGCGCTTCGCGGCGACCAGCCAGGCGGCGACCATCAGCGAGACCGCCAGCATCAGGCCGGGCAGGATGCCGGCGGTGAACAGGTCAGCGATGGAAATGCGCCCGCCCCCGGCGATGGAATAGATGATCATGTTGTGGCTGGGCGGGATCATCAGCGCGATGATCGACGAGACCACGGTCACGTTGACCGCGTAATCCACGCCATAGCCGCGCTCCTTCATCTGCGGGATCATCAGCCCCCCGATGGCCGAGGCATCGGCGGCCGCCGACCCCGAGATGCCGCCGAACAGGACCGAGGCCGAGATGTTCACCTGGCCCAACCCGCCGCGCATGTGGCCGACAAGGCCCCCGGCCAGCGCCACCAGACGGCGGGCGATGTCGCCGCGCACCATCAACTCGCCGGCAAAGATGAAAAACGGGATCGCCATCAGCGCAAAGACCGAGACGCCCGAATTCAACCGCTGGAACACGACGATCGGCGGCAGTTCCATGTAAAGGACGGTCGCGAAGGAGGCGATGCCCAGGCAGAAGGCAACCGGCGTGCCGATCAGCAGCAGCGTGGCGAAGGTGCCGAACAGGATCCACAGTTCCATGGCTTACTCCGCCGTTTGGGTTTCGCCGAAGCGTGCCGTGGGCAGGCCTGCCGCCCGCCGCGCCAGCCGCTCCAGCGAGAAAAGGACGATCAGCGCCCCGCCGCCCAGGATCGGGGCAAAGTCGATGGCGCCGGTGATGCCCAGCGAGGGCAGCTTGATGTTCCAGGCCGACCCGGCAAGCTGGCCGCCGTACCAGACCATCCCGATCCCGAAGCCGGTGACAGCAAGGTCCGAGATCGAGAACAGCCACAGCCGCGCCCGTTGCGGCAGGACGTGGATCAGGATGTCGAAGGACAGGTGATACCCCTCGCGGATGCCGACCGCAGCACCCAGGAAGATGAACCAGCCCATCAGGATGACGGCCAAGGGCTCGCTCCAGATCAACGAGGAGTTGAGGCCGTAGCGAAAGACGACCTGCGCGGCAATGATCGCGGTCATCAGGACCAGCGCCGCCCCCGCCACCCACAGGGCAGCCGTCGCCAAAAGGCCCAGGACATGGGCCAGCCGTTTCATGACGTCCTGCACGATCTTCCCCCGTTGGATCGGGCGGCCTGACGCGGCCGCCCGGTTGGTCAGGTCACTCGACCGCCTGGATGCGGGTCACAAGGTCCTGCAGTTTCGGCGTGTTGGCGTGCTTTTCATAGACCGGGACCATCGCCTCGATGAACGGGGTCTTGTCGATGTCGCTGATGATCTCGACCCCGGCGGCGCGGACCTTTTCTTCCGACTCCTTCTCGCGCGCGGCCCAAAGCTCGCGGTTCACGGGCATCGAGTCCTTCGCAGCCTGGCGCAGGATTTCCTGGTCCTCGGGCGACAGCTTGTCCCAGCTGACCTTGGACATGACCAACACTTCCGGCACGATCAGGTGCTCGTTCAGCGTGTAGTAACCCGCGACCTCGAAATGGCCCGAGGATTCGAAGGACGGCCAGTTGTTCTCGGCCCCGTCGATGACGCCGGTCTGGATCGCGGAATAGACCTCGCCATAGGGCATCGGGGTCGCGTTGGCGCCCAACGCGCTCATCATGTCGACGAACACGTCCGACTGCATGACGCGGACCTTCATCCCCGCCAGGTCCTCGATCGACCGGATCGGCTTTTTCGAGTTGTAGAAGCTGCGGCTGCCGCCGTCATAGAAGGCCAGCGCCACAAAGCCATGCGGCTCGAACGCAGCCGCGATTTCGGCCCCGATGTCGCCGTCCATCACCTTGTGCATGTGATCGACCGACCGGAAGATGAACGGCAAGGAGACGACCTTGGTCTCTTCGATCAGGTTGTTGAACGGCCCCATCGAAACGCGGTTCAGGTCGATCACGCCGAACTTGGTCTGTTCGATGGTGTCCTTTTCCTCGCCCAGCTGGGCCGAGTGGAACACCTCGACGCAGATGCGCCCCTCCGTGCGTTCCTTGACCATCTCGCCCATCTTCTGCACCGCCGAGACGGTGGGATAGCCGTCGGGATGGGTGTCGGACGATTTCAGCGTCACTTCGCATTCGGCGAAGGCGGCGGTGGACAGGGCGGCGGTGGCCAGCAGGGCGGCCAGAGTGGTTCTGAGTTTCATTATGGGTCTCCTCCTCGTGTTGGTCAAAGTCGGTAGGCGGCTTTCGCCAGCCCGTGGGCCAGCAATGGGGCCAGCGTGAACGCCTCCTCGCGGTCAAGCCGGCCGGTGGTGACAAGGTCGGCCAGCCAGGCGCAGTCCACCCGGCGGGCCATGTCGTGCCGCGCCGGGATCGACAGGAAGGCGCGGGTATCGTCGTTGAAGCCGGCGGTGTTGTAGAAGCCCGCCGTCTCGGTCGTCATCTCGCGGTAACGGCGCATCCCTTCCGGGCTGTCGTGGAACCACCAGGCGGGGCCGAGTTTCAATGCCGGATAGACGCCCGCCAGGGGCGCAAGTTCGCGGGCATAGGCGGTTTCATCCAGCGTGAAGAGGATGATCGTCAGCCCCGACTCCATCCCCACGGCGTTCAGAAGCGGGCGCAGGGCGGCGACGTAATCGGTGCGGCCCGGGATGTCGAAGCCCTTGTCCCGACCGAATTGCCCAAGGATTCCCGCATGATGGTTGCGCCGGCTACCGGGATGCAGTTGCAGGACAAGGCCGTCCTCCAGGCTCATCCTGGCCATTTCGGTCAGCATCTGGCCGCGGAAGGCGTCGGCCTCCTCGGCCGTGGCCTGGCCGGTGCGCACACGGGCAAACAGCACCTCGGCCGCGCCGGGCGACAGGTCCTCGGTCCGGGCGGTGGCGTGGCCGTGGTCGGTGGCGGTGGCGCCCATCGTCTTGAAGAAGGCCCGCCGCGCGCGGTGGGCGGCAAGATAGCCCTGCCAACTGGCGGTATCCTCGCCCGTGATCTCGGCCAGGCGGGCCAGGTTGGCGGCGAAACCGGGGAAATCCGGGTCCACCACGGCATCGGGCCGATAGGTCGGCACCACCCTGCCCGTCCAGCCCGAGGCGCGGATCGCGGCATGGTGGCCTAGGTCGTCCAGCGCGGAATCGGTGGTGGCAAGGACCTCGATATTGAACCGCTCGTACAGCGCGCGGGGCCGGAACTCCGGGGTCCGCAGGGCCGCGTCGATCCGGTCGTAGTAATCATCCGCATTGGCCGCCGACAGGCGCTGGTCGAAGCCGAAGATCGTCTGGAACGCGTGGTCCAGCCACATCCGCGACGGCGTGCCGGCGAAAAGGTGATAGTGCGCCGCGAACAGCCGCCAGATCTTGCGCCCGTCGGTTTCGACCGGCCCGCCATCGGCACGCGGCACCCCAAGGTCGGTCAGCGCCACGCCTTGCGACGCCAGCATCCGAAAGACGTAGTGATCGGGCGTGACAAACAGCTGCGCCGGGTCCGGGAAGGCCGCATCGCCCGCGAACCAGGCCGGATCGGTATGGCCATGCGGGCTGACGATGGGCAGGTCCTGCACCGCATCATACAGCGCACGCGCCAGATCGCGGGACGCGGGATCGGCCGGAAACAGTCGGTCTGGATGCAGGATCGGCAACTGACACCCTCCCCCTGGCGCAGTCTGGAATGCGAGTCACCTTGGGAGAACTTTTTCGACTAGTCAACTAATATTCCAGTTGCCGCCCGCCCGGCCCCCGATTAGGTTGACCCCAGGAACAGGGGAGATGTGCGATGCCGGGCAATGACGCGCTCAGCGTGCTGGAGCCGATCCAGCGGCCCTCGATCGCCGATTCCGTCTTTGACGAGTTGCACCGCCAGATCCTGCGGCTGGAACTGCCGCCCGGCACCAAGCTGTCGGAATTCGACGTGGCCCGCGCGCTTGGCGTGTCGCGACAGCCGGTGCGCGATGCCTTCTACCGGCTGTCGAAGCTGGGCTTCCTGACCATCCGCCCACAGCGCGCCACCACCGTCTCGGCCATCTCGGAGCGCGCGGTGCTGCAGGCCCGCTTCATCCGCATGGCGATCGAGCTGGAGACCGCCCGCGTCGCCTGCCAGACCCTGACCGAGGCGGATTTCCTGGCGATGGAGGCGATCCTGGCCCAGCAGGAACGCGCCGTGGCCGCCCGCGATCCCGCCGCCTTCCACGATCTGGACGACCAGTTCCACCGCGAGATCTGTGAACGCGCCGGCGCGGGCTTTGCCTGGGAAACCGCGCGCGAGATGAAGTCGCACATGGACCGCGTGCGCTATCTGTCGCTGTCCTTCGCCTCGGAACGCGCCTTCCTTGAACACAAGGATATCCTGGCCGCGATCCGCGCCCGCGACCCGGACCGCGCGGCGCAGATGGTGCGGCTGCACCTGTCGCGCATCCTGGACCAGATCGTCCGCATCCGCGCCGAGAACGCCGCCTATTTCGCCGACGAGGGCTGAATGACCCGCATCGTCAGCATCGGCGAATGCATGGTGGAACTTGCCCCCGCAGGCGATGGCCACTTTGCGCTGGGCTATGCCGGGGATACGTTCAACACCGCCTGGTATCTGCGCCGCCTGCTGCCGGCGGATGTGGCGGTCGATTACCTCTCGGCGGTGGGCCAGGATGCGGTGTCGGACCGGATGCTGGGGTTCATGGCCGCCGAATGGATCGGGACCGCGCATGTCCGCCGGGTGCCAGGGCGCAGCGTGGGGCTCTACCTGATCCAGGTGGACAAGGGCGAACGCAGCTTTGCCTATTGGCGGTCCACCTCTGCCGCGCGGGGCCTGGCAGATGATCCGGCCGCGCTGGCGGCGGGGCTTTCGGGGGTGCGGCTGGCCTATCTGTCGGGCATCACCCTTGCCATCCTGGCACCCGACGCGCGGTCCACGCTTCTTTCCGCCCTGCGCATGGCGCGGGCCGCGGGAACCGTCGTGGCCTTCGATCCGAACATCCGCCCCGCGCTTTGGCCCGACGCCAACCAGATGCGGGACGCCCTGACCGAAGGTGCGGGCCTTGCCGACATCACCCTGCCCTCGTTCGAGGATGAGGCCCGGCACTTCGGCGACCCCACGCCGCAAGCCACGGCCGAACGCTATGCCGCGCTTGGAGCAGGGCTGGTCGTGGTCAAGGATGCGTCCCGGCCCGTGCTGGCCTTGCAGGCGGGGACGCTGACACATCATCCCCTGCCCGCGCCGGTCGCGGCCCCCGTCGACACCACCGCCGCCGGCGACAGCTTCAACGCGGGCCTCCTGTCCGGCTGGCTGGACGGCGCCCCGCTGGCCCAGGCGGTGGCGGCAGGCGCCAGCCTTGCAGCAAGGGTCATCGCCGCCCCAGGCGCGCTGGTGCGCACGGCGGTCTAGTCCAGATCCCGCGTTTCGGCCAACAGCGCCTCCAACTCGGTGCGCAGGTTGGCGATCGAGGATTTGACCACCGGGAACGGCACGCCGCTTTCGGCATCGCGGTAGGCGGCCAGGACGTGATCCTCGCCGTTGCGGACCTGATCCATCACGTCCTCGTCGATCTCGTCAAAGAAGGCGCGGGCGGTGACCACCAGACGGTTCACGCTCGCCATGAAGGTCCCGTCATCGTCCGGCGTGCGGCCATGCTGCTGCAAAAGCGTCGACAGCGCCGCCGCATGGGCCCGGTGCAGATCGCGGAACCGCGCCGCGGTGGCGCGGAACTGGGGTTCGGCCTTGTCCACCATGACCTCGAACCCCGCCAACGCATCGACCGTGCGGGTATGGGCCAAGGCCAGACTGTCCAGCGCGGCGTCGTCCATCGTCTGAAGGGGGGTAGGATCAAGTTGCATCGTCAGGGCTCCTTTTCGGGGGAAGCAGGGGGTCGCGGATCAGGATCAGGACCGACTGGCCCGGCACCAGGACCTGGCCGCTGGCATTGCCCGAGACCGTCACCGGGTCTTGCGAGGAGGAGAGGCGCAATTGCCACTCGCCCTCGGGCAGCGTGGCCTCGGCATCGTCGCCGGCGTTCAGCCAGACCAGAACCTCGGGCGCTTCGGCCCGCCACAGCTGGAAGCCAAGGCAGGCCAGACCTTCGTCCTGCCAGTCCCCATCCTCCATCGCCCGGCCGGCCGGGTGCAGCCAGGCCACTTCGGGCCGGTCGCCCGACCCGTGGCCGGGCGCCACGGCAAAGCGGGCATCGGCCAGGCGTAACTCGCCCCGCAAGTGGATCATTGCGGCGGTGGCGGCCAGAAGCTGGGGATTGGTCTTGGACCAGTCCAGCCAGGTGATCTCGTTATCCTGGCAATAGGCGTTGTTGTTGCCCTGCTGGGAATGGCCGATCTCATCCCCGGCCAGCAGCATCGGCACGCCCTGCGCCGTCAGAAGCGAGGCCAGCATCGCCTTGGCCCGCCGCATCCGGCCATGCAGGATATCCGGATCGTCGGTCGGCCCTTCCGCCCCCATGTTGTGGCTAAGGTTGTGGTCGTGGCCGTCGCGGTTGTCCTCGCCATTCGCCTCGTTGTGCTTGTGGTCGTAGGACAGCGTATCCCACAGCGTGAACCCATCATGCGCCGCCAGGAAATTGACGGACGAGGTCGCGGGCCGCCGCGAATGGTGGAACTGCGTGGGCGAGCCCAGAAGGCGCTGCGACAGCCGCCCCAGTTTGCCCGGATCGCGCCGCCAGAAGGCGCGCAGATCATCGCGGGCCTTGTCGTTCCACTCGCGGAACGGCCAGGGAAAGCCGCCGACCTGATAGCCGCCTTCGCCGATGTCCCAGGGCTCGGCGATCAGCTTGACCTGACGCAGGACCGGATCTTGCCGGATCGCGGTCAGGAACCCGCCGTCCCGTTCAAACCCCTGGCTTTCGCGGCCCAGGGTCGAGGCAAGGTCGAAGCGGAAGCCGTCGACATGCATCACCTGCACCCAATAGCGCAATGAATCCAGCACCATGCGCAGCACCATCGGATGCGCCACGTTCAGCGTGTTGCCGCAGCCCGTCGTGTCGAAACTGTGCCGGGGATTGTCGGCCAGCAGGTAATACGAGCGGTTGTCGATCCCCCGGAACGACAGGGTCGGCCCCATCTCGTTACCTTCGGCAGTATGGTTGTAGACCACATCCAGGATCACCTCGATCCCCGCCGCGTGAAAGGCGCGGATCGCGCGCTTCATCTCGGCCGGGTTCCCGGTTTTCAGGTAAGGCCGGTGCGGGGCGAAGAACGACAGCGTGTTGTAGCCCCAATAGTTGGTCAGTCCCTTTTCCTGCAGATAATGGTCCTGCGCGAAGGAATGGACCGGCAGAAGCTCGATCGCTGTCACGCCCAGGGCCTTCAGGTGATCCACCACCGCCGGGGCGCCAAGGCCGGCAAAGGTGCCCCGGTCCGCCTCGGGCACCGAGGGATGCAGCTTGGTCAGGCCCTTCACATGCGCTTCATAGATCACCGTCTCTTCCCAGGGCCGGGTCAGCGCCCGGTCGGAATCCCAGTCGAAATCCGGGTCGGCCACCACGGCCTTGGGCACGAAGGGCGCGCTGTCGCGGTCGTCACGCTCCAGATCCGTGCCGCCCGCAGGATAGCCATAGACCGCCTCGTCCCAGACCAGATCGCCCACCAATTGCCGGGCGTAGGGGTCCAGGACCAGTTTCGCGGGGTTGAAGCGGTGCCCCTCCTCGGGCGCGAAGGGGCCGTGGACGCGGTAGCCATAGGCCTGCCCCGGCCGCACGCCCGGCAGGTAGCCATACCAGATCCCGCCCTCCATCTCGGGCAGGTCATGGCGCGCCGTTTCGACCGCGCCGTCGTCCGAGTAGAGGCAAAGCTCCACCCGCTCGGCATGGTCTGAAAAGAGGGCAAAGTTCACCCCCTCGCCATCAAAGGTCGCGCCCAGATTGGCCGGGCTGGCGCGCGAGCGGTCGAACAGCCCCGGCGCGGTCTCCAGTCGTTGCAGCATGGTCAGCGGCTCCGCGCCAAGGTGGGTCGGCCCGGCAGAAGCACCGGCCCCGGTTGCAGCAGGGCGCGGCGGGCCAGCATCTGCGGCGTGACCAGGACCGTGCCATCCGGCGTTACCCGGAACCACAGCGCGTCCTCCTGCGGGTCGTGGCCCACGGCCAGCCCGTCCGGCAGGCGGGTGCCCGGCGCCAGGATCACGCCGCGCAAGCGACAGTCCTCGCCCACCCGCGCGCCAGGCATCAGGACAGAGTCCACAACCTCGGTCCGGTCCTGCAACGCGGGCGCCAGGGGCACAACCGCACCCGCGTCGTCCAGCGCGGCACTGGCCTCGCGCAGCGCAGGCACCAGCCGCGCAGCCGGAACCGGAGGAACCGATGGCAGCGGACAGGGCACTGCGCCGTCAAAGGCCAACCAGGTTGCCCGGAACGCATCCAGCGTCCCCACGTCGCGCCAGAAGAACGCCCCGCCATCCGGCGCCGTGCCGCGCACAACCTGCACCTCGCCCTCGGCCACGGCGGCGGGCAGGATGTCATGGCCAAAGTCATGCGTGCTGACAGGATCGGCCGCATCGCGCCGCAGACGTTCGCGCAACCACCGCCAGTCAAAGACATAGATCCCCATCGACACCAGCGCCCGGTCCGGCTCTCCGTCGATGGCAGGTGGCCGCGCGGGCTTTTCCACAAAGCCGGTGACACGGCCATCGGCGCGGGCCTCGATGCAGCCGAAGGCGCGGGCCTCGGACAGGGGCACCACATCGGCGGCCAGGGTGACGGCCGCCCCCGCAGCCCGGTGGGCGGCGATCATCGGCTGGTAATCCATCGCATAGACGTGGTCGCCCGACAGCACGATCACCTCCCGCGGGGACAGCGCATCGATCTCGGCCGCGTTCTTCCACACCGCATCCGCCGTCCCGGCATAGCACCGCTCGGCCATGCCGTGCCCCGAGGCCCGGCGCAGCCGCAGCCCGGTCCCGAACTCGGGCCGCCAGCAGCGGTTCAGATAATCCTCCAGCGGGTCGGCGCAGTACTGGGTGGCGACCAGCACCTCGGACAGGCCCGACCGGCGCAGGTTTTCCAGCGTGAAGTCCACGATCCGGTTCCGCCGCCCGAACGCCACCGCAGGCTTGGCCAGGTTGTCCGTCAACTCATGCAGCCGCGATCCCCGACCGCCCGCCAGCAGAATCGCCACCGGAGTATTGGGCATCGCGCGACCAGCGACCGACATGGGCGTTCTCCTGCTTCTTGAATGGATGTGTCCGGCCAGGGGCGGCCTGCAACCTTGCGGAGAGTGAACCCGCAAGACCTGCGAAAGGTTCCCGACCGGGTGCCGGAAACGCCGCGCCACCCGCGCGCCGGCGGCAAGACGCCGACCGGCGCACGCCCCTCCCCCGACCGGGGCTGGCAGGGCGCGAAAAGCACTCGCGCACGGGTTGCGTCTTGCGCCCCTGTCGCCCCGTGGCGCCCGTTGCCGGTTGACCGGGGCAATCGGGGCCGGGGCAAAGCGGCCACGGCGGCGCAACTTGTTGACGCGACCGTGAAAAAGGGGTGAAGCAGGCCAAGCCGCAGGCTATACTGCGGCCGAACGGATGACGGGCCACCCTGGGCGGTGGCAAGCTGTCCAATGGATCAAGGGTCCGCTGGGCCCGAGAAGCCCCTTGGACGGGCACAGGAACGGAGGCGACATTGGTCGGCAGATTCATCCTTGGCGCGATTTTCGGTGGTGTCGTGGTGACGGGCGGCCTGGTGGTCGGGGCGGCGCTCTTCCCGCCGCGCGATACGGTCGCCAATGCCAATGCCAACCCCGAAGTCACCGCGCCCGAGCCGGTGGTGCAACCCGAACCCAAGGTCGAACTGGCCCAGGCCGAAGCGCCCGAGCCGACTCCGCTGCCCGAGCCTACGCCCCTGCCCGAGCCGACGCCTCTGCCCGAACCAACCCCGCCTCCCGAGCCGACTCCGGTTCCCGAACCGACCCCCATTCCAGAACCGACCCCCATTCCAGAACCAACCCCGGTGCCTGAACCGACCCCCATCCCTCCGGCCGAAAGTTCCGTGGAAACGCCGGTGACCGAACCTGCGGCCACCGCAGACAGCGAAGGCGTCACCCCGGTCGAGCCTGCGGCCGAAGGTTCAGCCGCAAGTGACCCGGCCCCGCAGACAGGGGCGGATACGGCAACGCTGGCGCAGCCCGAAACCCTGATGCCCGTGCCGCCGAAGGAAATGGGCCAGGCACCGGCACTTGCGGACGCCACGCCCGAAATTGCGCCCTCAGACGCGGCGCCAGAGGCCGCTCCCGAAACGGCGCTGACCGAAACGCCCGTCGACGCGCCGGCCGAGACCGAGATTGCCCAGGCCTTGCCCGAACCCGTGCCTCCTGTCGAACCGCCGACCCCGGAACTGGCCCCGCAGCCACCCGTGGCCGAGACCCCGGTCGAGGCGCCCGTGGACGCCCCCGCCCAGCCCGAGTCGCTGCCGGTCGATCCCGAGGCCCCGGTGGAGGAAACTCCGGTAGAGGAGCCCCCCAGCGCCGAGACCCCTGACCCCGAGGCCCCTGATACCGGGACAGACGCCCCCGACGCCCCCACGGATGAGACCCCCGAATCCGGCATGGTCCCGCTGCCCGAAGCGCCGGCCGACCGCCTGCCCGGCGCCGTCGCCAGCGAAATGCCGGGCACCCGGCCCGCCGGATTGCCGGGCACTGCGCCCGAGCCGGACAGCGCACTGGTCGTCCCGCCCGAACCGGCACCCGGCCTCTCTGGCGCAGCCGAAGGCGTCGTCGTCGGCCGCCTGCCGCGCATCGGCGCCACCCCCGAACCCGATCCCGCGACCGAGCCTGCGACTGCCGAGGTCGCACCAACCGACGACCGCCCGCTTGCACAATACGCCGCCGCGTTCGAGAATCCCGATGCCAAGCCGTTGGTGGCGATCGTCCTGATCGACAGTGGCGCGGCCGATCTGGACCGCGCGGGCCTTGCTGCCCTGCCCTTCCCGGTCAGCTTCGCGCTGGACCCGCTGGACCCGGCCACGCCCGAACGGGCCGCACTTTACCGCTCGGCGGGCAAGGAAGTGGTGATGCTGGCCACCGGCCTGCCCGAAGGGGCGCAAGCCTCGGATGTCGAGGTCGCCTTCCAGTCGATGGCGCAGAACCTGCCCGAGGCGGTGGCCGTGATGGAGCTTGCCGCGCCGGTGTTCCAGAACAACCGGCCCCTGGCCAGCCTGGTGGTGCCGGTCATCCAGGGCCAGGGTCGCGGACTGGTCACATGGGACGCGGGCCTGAACGCCGCCGACCAGGTCGCCCGGCGCGAGGATGTGCCTGCCGCCACGCTGTTCCGCGATCTGGCCGCCGGCGGGACCGACCGCTTTGCCCTGCGCCGCTCGCTGGAGCGGGTGGTGTTCAAGGCCGGCCAGGAGGGCCGCGTCGCGGTGGCGGCCGCCGCCACGCCCGAACTGGTGGCGGGCCTGCTGGAATGGACGATCGAAGGGCGCGGTGCGACCGTTGCCCTGGCTCCGGTCACCGCAGTCCTGACGGTGGAATGACGCAAAGGCGCGGCGGCGGGGTCAACCCTCGCCGCGCCTCACCGGGATCCCCGATTTTTCGCAGGAAAATCGTCGCCGGGGCTACAGGTTACCGCGCCCGGCGAAGCGACCCGCATCCTCGGCCGCGCGGCGCAAGGCGTTGGATTTGTTGACGGTTTCCTGATACTCCGCCTCGGGGTCGCTGTCATAGACCACGCCCCCGCCGGCCTGGATATACAGCGTCTCGTCCTTCAAGACCGCCGTCCGCAGCGCGATGCAGAAATCCATCTCGCCATTGGCCGCGAAATACCCGACGCCGCCGCCATAGATCCCGCGCTTTTCCGGTTCCAGCTCGTCGATGATCTCCATCGCCCGCACCTTCGGCGCGCCCGACACGGTGCCCGCAGGAAGCCCCGCTAGCAGCGCCGACAGCGCATCCTCGCCGTCAGCAATCTCGCCCACCACGTTCGACACGATATGCATGACGTGGCTGTAGCGTTCGATGATGAAGGTCTCGGTCGGGCGCACGGTGCCGACCTTGGCGACCCGGCCCACGTCGTTGCGGCCCAGGTCCAGAAGCATCAGATGCTCCGCCCGTTCCTTGGGATCGGCCAAGAGGTCCAGCTCCAGCGCCTTGTCCTCTTCCACCGTCGCCCCCCGCTTTCGCGTTCCGGCGATGGGGCGCACCGTCACCTCGCCGTCGCGCAGCCGCACCAGGATTTCAGGGCTGGCGCCGACGACCTGAAAGCCGCCGAAGTTGAAGAAGAACATGAAGGGCGACGGGTTCGTCCGCCGCAACGACCGATACAGCGCAAAGGGCGGCAGCTTGAAGTCCATCGCCCAGCGCTGGCTTGGCACCACCTGAAAGATGTCTCCGGCCCGGATATACTCCTTGGCCTTCTCGACCGCGGCCTTATAGCCGTCATGCGTGAAGTTCGACCGCGGCGCCCCCGCCACCGCCGCATCCCCCAAATCGCGCGCCGCCGAGGGCGTCCGGTCCAGATCGCGCAGCGCGTCCATCACCCGCTCTGCCGCTTGCGCATAGGCCGCCCGGGCCGTCAGACCCGAGGCGACCCAGGCCGGCGAGACGACGGCCACATCGCCCTTCACCCCGTCCAGCACCGCGATGACCGAAGGCCGCATCAGCACCGCATCCGGCACGCCCAGTGGGTCGGGGTTCACGTCCGGCAGATGCTCCACCAGCCGGATCATGTCATAGCCAAGATAGCCGAACAGCCCGGCGGACACCGCTGGCAGCCCCTCGGGCATGTCGATGCGGCATTCGGCGATCAGGGCGCGCAACGTCTCCAGCGGATGGCCCGGCAGGTCGGTGAAGGCCTGCGCGTCAAAGCGCGCCTCGCGGTTGATGCGGCTGGTCTCGCCCCGGCACTGCCAGATCAGGTCCGGCTTCATCCCGACGATGGAGTAGCGGCCCCGAACCTCGCCCCCCGTGACCGATTCCAGCATGAACGTGTCGGCGCGCGCATCGCCCAGCTTCAGCATCAGACTGACGGGCGTATCCAGGTCCGCCGCCAGACGGGCCCAGACGATCTGGTTGCAGCCTTGGTTCCAGGCGGCCTCGAACTCGGCAAAGGTGGGCGACAGTTGCATCACGGCAGGCTCGCGTGGATGCCGTTGATCATCGCCTGGTCCAGGGTGACCCCGGCCTCGGTGGTCAGGGCGTTGGTGAAGGCGGCAAAGGCGTCGGCGGCGATGGCTTGCTCGGCCTGCCGCGCCAGCGCGTCGCGCAGGGCCAGCGCCTCGTCGCCCTCGGTCGCGGCGGGCTGGATGCGGTCCAGCTTGACGACCCCGACGAAGCCGGGGCCTTCCACGACCTCGACCGCGCCCTCTTCCATCTGAAAGACACCCGACAGCAGCGTCTCGGGCGCATTCGCGACAAAGCCATCCCGAGCGATTTCCGGCGTCACCTCGACGATGCCGAATGTGCCAATCGCAGCGCCCCCTTCGATCTCGGCCATGATCTCGGCCGCGCGGGCGGACAGGGCCGCAGTCAGCGCGTCCTGCCGCCAGTCCGCAACCACCTGATCGCGCGCCTCCTCGAACGGGATCGGCGCGGCGGGCACCACCTCGTCCAGCCGCAGGGCGACGACGCCGCCGTCCTCCAGCAGGATGGCTTCGGCGAAATCGTCCTGCTGCACGGCTTCGGCGGCCTGACGGAAGGCGGGATAGCCCTCGATCACCGCCTCGCCCTGCTGCGATGCCACAAAGTCCAGCGTCGCGATGTCCAGCGCCGCCTCCTTGGCCAGATCCTCCAGCGAGGCACCACCGGCCAAGAGGTCGTCGATCAGTTCCACCTTGTCCGCAATCTCGCGCCGGGCGGCATCGGTCTGGATCTCGATGGCCAGCATGTCGCGCGCCTGATCAAAGGTCGTCTCTTCCGCCGCCAGCACCGTGACGACGCGGAACAGCGCCGGGCCAAGATCGCTGGGCAGCGGGCCGACTACTGCGCCGTCTTCGGCGCTGAACACGGCCTCGCCGGCCTCGCCCAGATCGTCGCGGGTCACGTCGCCCAGATCGATCGCCTCCAGCGTCAGGCCGCGCTCGGTCACCAGATCCTCGAAGGTCGTGCCGGCATCCAGCTTGGCGCGCGCGGCATCCGCTGCGGCCTGATCGGGATAGATCAGCCGCTCGACCAACCGACGCTCGGGCAGGACGAATTCGTCGATCCGGTCCTCGTACATTTCCTTCAGCAGCGCGTCATCGACCGGCTGGTCCTTGGCGATGGCCTCGGGCAGCAGTGCGGCATAGGTGATCCGCTTCGCCTCGGGCTTGGTGAACCGGTCCAGATGCGCGTCGTAATGCGCTTTCAACGCCTCGTCGGTCGGCTCAGCCAGGGGCGCGGTCAGGTCCGCCTCGGTCAGACGCAGCATGGAAAAGCCGCGCCGTTCACCGATCCAGGCGTACAGCGTATCGGTCAGCGCCGCCGGGGCCGCAAAGCCGCCGACCACCGCGCCCTGCATCAGCTCACGCGCCACGTCGCGGCGCAGGTTGGTCTCGAACTCGGCCTCGCTTTGATTGGTGCGGTCCAGCTGAAAGCGATAGGCTTCGCGGTCAAAGCTGCCCGAGATGCCCTTGAACGCATCCATCCCCATCAATTCGGTCGCCACGACCTCGTCGCCGACCGACAGGCCGATGCGGTCGGCCTCATTGTCCAGCGCAGCGCGGGTGACCAGGCCCTGCAGCACCTGCCGGTCGATCCCGAACGCCAGCGCCTCTTGCGTCGAGATCGGCTGGCCGATCTGCTGCGAGAATTGCGCCACCTGGTTCTGCAAGGCGCGGGCATAGTCGTCGGTGGTGATGTCCACCTCGCCCACGCTGCCGACGCGGGTGACCCCGCCCGAGAAGCTGGTGACGCCAAAGCCCCCCAGACCCAGGATCAGCATGGCCATCATCAGCCAGACGGCGGCCTCCTTCACCTTGCCTCTGGGGCGTTTCGCGTCCTCGTGGTCGGGGGTCTTGGCCATGGGTCTGCCTTTGGATCCTGTCTGGACAAGGTGAATAGTGGCTGGGGCGCAGCGCGGCAAGGCCGCATCAGGGCCGGAAGGCCGCCAGCCTGCGGAACATTTCCGCGATGCCTGCCGCATCGACATTGGCAAAGGCGATGCGGATCTGCCGTTTGCCGGCCGCGCTGCCCTCGGGCTGGAACATCGTCCCCGGCAGCATCAGAAGCGAGGCATCCGTGACCAGCCGCTTGCACAAGGCGTCCGAGGGGATGTCGAACGGGTGTTCGACATAGGCAAAGTACGCCCCGCAGCCCAGAAGCTTCCACCCCGCCAGCGCGGCGAAGCCCCCGACCATCGCGGTGCGGCGGGCCAGGATCTCGTCCCGCTCTCCCGCGACCCATTGGCCCAGGTTGCGCATCCCCCACAGCGCGCCGATCTGGCCCAGCTGGCTGGGGCAGATCGCGACGGTATCCAGGAACTTCTCCACCTCGGCCAGCCTTGCTGCGCCCGCCACGATGCTGCCGACCCGGTGCCCGGTCAGCCGGTAGGCCTTGGAGAAGCTGTAAAGCTGCACCACCGTATCCTGCCAGCCGGGGTCGAGGAACAGGTCATGCGGCCGCCCGCCCAGTTCGATGGAATGGCGGCTGTCGAAATCGCGGTAAGTCTCGTCGATGATCAGCGCCAGGCCATGGGCGCGGGCGAGGTCGCGGAAGGCCGCCACCGTCTCGGCCGGGTATTCCACCCCGCCGGGGTTGTTCGGCGTGACCAGCACGATGGCCCTGGTGCGCGGGGTGATCAGCGCCTCGGCCGCCGCCGCGTCCGGGATCAGCGTGGCCCCGGTATCCAGCGGCACGGCGCGGACGCCGGTCATGTCCAGCCACATCTTGTGATTGAAATACCACGGCGTCGGCAGGATCACCTCGTCCCCCGCCCCGGCCAGCGTCGCCATCACCGCGCAGAAGGCCTGGTTGCACCCTTGGGTGATCGCCACCTCTTGTGCGCCAATCGTCCCGCCATAGGCGACCGAGAACTGGCGCGCGATTTCGTCGCGCAGCGCCGGCAGGCCCAGGACCGGCCCGTACAGATGCGCCGCCGGATCGTTCAGCGCCGCATCCGCCAGCGCTTGGCGCAGGCCCAGCGGCGGGCTTTCCACCGGGGCGGCCTGGCTGACGTTGATCAGCGGCCGGCCCTCGGGATGGACCACCCCCTCCAGCCAGCGCCGCGCCTCCATCACCGGGGGCGGCTCGGTCGCGGCGAAAGCAGGGTTCAGCGGCAGGCTCATCGCGACACCTCCTCGTGCGCTTCGCGTCTCGTCGGAAGCGCCCGCCAGCGACGAGCGCATGCAATGCGACGAGGAGCGGTCAGTCGGTCCCACGCATCGGTTGGACATATTGCAGCGCCATGTCCCAGGGGAAGAAGATCCAGGTGTCCTGGCTGACGCTGGTGATATAGGTATCGGCCTGTTTCTCACCCTCGGGCTTGGCATAGACGCAGGCGAAATGCGCCTTGGGATACAGGCCCCGGATCAGCTCCAGCGTCTTGCCGCTGTCCACCAGGTCATCGACGATCAAGACGCCGGTGCCATCGCCCATCACCTCGGCATTCGGGGCCTTGATCACCTGCGCCTCGCGCCGCTGGTCCTGCTTGCCGCCGCCCGAGTGGTACGACTTGACCGAGATCGAGTCGACCACGCGAATGTCCAGCTCACGGCTGACGATCATCGCCGGCACCAGCCCGCCCCGGGTGATCCCGACCACGGCCTTCCAGGTGCCGCCCTCGCCCGGGCCCTTGCCATCCAGCCGCCAGGCCAGTGCCCGCGCGTCGCGGTGGATCTGGTCCCAGCTGACGTGAAACCCTTTTTCATGCGGCAGGCGGTCGGCGGACATGGCGCGCGCTCCTTCAGGTGGCGACGATCTTGACCCCCAGCAGGGCGAGCATCCCGCCGAAGCTGCGGTCGATAACGGTTTTCAGGCTGATATACCGCGCCCGCGTCCGGTCCAGCGAGAAGATCCGCGCCACCAGGCTGTTCCAGACCGCCTCGGCCGCAAAGATCACCGCCAGAAGCAGGCCCAGCACCCAGACCGGCGTGGCCGCGTCCAGTGTGCCCAGGAAGATCGACGAAAACATCACCGCCGCCTTCGGGTTCGCCAGGTTGGTCCACAGCCCCAGCCGGAACGCGGCGAAAGCCGAGCGTGGGACCGGCCGGCTGTCCTGCGTGACGAAGGGCACCTTCGCATCGCGCCACAGATGCCAGGCCATCCACAACAGATAAGCCGCGCCGCCGATCTTCAGCACCCACAGCAGCGAGGGGGCCGCGTCGAACACCAGATGCAGCCCGAACATCGCCGCCACGGCCCAGATCACCGCGCCAGAGGCGATGCCCAGCGCCAGCATCACGCCGGTGCGAAAGCCCTCGGTCAGCCCGGTGCGGGCCGACATAAGGACCGCCGGACCAGGAGAGACGGCGGCAAAGATCACCAGGCCGGCAAAGGCCAGGAAGGCCGCAAGGCTCACTGGCCGTTTTCCTTCTTGCCGGTCACGACGTCGATATCCGGCGCGTCGATCGCCTTCATGCCGACCACGTGATAGCCCGCGTCGACATGCAGGTTCTCGCCCGTGGTGCCGGACCCCAGGTCCGACAGCAGGTACAGCGCGGCCTTGCCGACCTCTTCCTGCGTCACGTTGCGGCGAAGGGGCGAGTTCAACTCGTTCCACTTCATGATATAGCGGAAATCGCCGATCCCGCTGGCGGCAAGCGTCTTGATCGGCCCGGCGCTGATCGCGTTCACCCGGATGCCGTCCCGGCCCAGATCCTCGGCCAGATACTTGACGCTGGCCTCCAGCCCGGCCTTCGCCACGCCCATCACGTTGTAATGCGGCATGACCTTTTCCGCGCCGTAATAGGTCAGCGTCAGCAGACTGCCGCCCTGCGCCATCATCCCGGCGGCACGCTGGCACACGGCGGTGAAGGAATAGACCGAAATATCCATCGCCAGCGCGAACCCCGCGCGGCTGGTGTCGACATAGCGGCCGCGGAGTTCGTTCTTGTCGGCGAACCCGATGGCATGGACCAGAAAGTCCAACTGGCCCCATTCCGCCTTCAGCGCGGTGAACAGCGCGTCGATGCTTTCGTCGCTGCCGACATCGCATTCATGCAGGATCGGCTTGCCCAGGCTGGCCGCCAAAGGCTCAACCCGCTTTTTCAGCGCCTCGCCCTGGTAACTGAACGCCAGCTCTGCGCCCTGTGCGGCGACGGCTTGCGCGATCCCCCAGGCGATGGACTTGTCGTTCGCAAGTCCCATGATCAGGCCACGCTTGCCCTGCATCAGTCCGGTTGACATTCCTGACCCCTCGCCCACTTTTCATTGGCAATGACGTGTAGGCGAAGCGCGGCCGTCCTTCAAGGCAGGTCCGAAGCGCCAGGGTAAGGAGTTCCCCATGGACCGCAGCGGCATCTTCGCAGGCGAGGACCCCTTCGCGCTGGCGCAAAGCTGGCTGGCCGAGGCCGAGGCCGTCGAGCCGAACGATCCCAACGCCATCGCGCTGGCCACGGTGGACCAGGACGGTCTGCCCAATGTCCGCATGGTGCTGCTGAAAGAGATCGAGACCGCAGGCGAAGGCGGCGGCGCCTTCGTCTTTTACACCAACTACACCTCGAAGAAGGGGCAAGAGCTTTCGGCCTCGGGCAAGGCGGCCTTCGTCTTGCACTGGAAATCGCTACGCCGCCAGATTCGGGTCCGCGGGCTGGTCAGCCGCGAAGAAGGGACGCAGGCCGACGAATATTTCGCCAGCCGCAGCCTGAAATCGCGCCTTGGCGCCTGGGCCAGCCAGCAATCGCAGCCCCTCTCCTCGCGTGAGGCGCTGATGGCCGAGGCGGCGAAGGTCGCCGTCACCAAGGGCCCGAATCCGCCCCGCCCGCCCTTCTGGGGTGGCTTCCGCATTCGCCCGGTCGAGATCGAATTCTGGGCCGACGGTAACTTCCGGTTGCACGACCGCTTTCGCTGGTCGCGCAGTTCGGTGGATGCGGCCTGGCAGGTCCTTCGGCTTAACCCTTAGTTTTCAAGGGCTCGCCTGCACTCCGCAAGGTAAATGGCAATTTCCCCTTGAACCCGGCGCCGACTTGGCCGCAATTGTGCGACTTAAGGGGCTCATTCTGGGGAGAAGGCTCTGCACATGACGGAAGACGAAGAGGTCATGCAGCTCGTGCATGGTCGCGTTAAGTGGTTTGATCCTTCCAAGGGTTTTGGTTTCATCGTTTCGGAACACACCGACTCGGATATCCTTCTGCACGCGAACGTTCTTCGGAACTTCGGGCAGGGGTCCGTGGCGGACGGGGCAGGAATCGTGGTGCGCGTCCAGCGGACGCAACGCGGGGTTCAGGCTGTGGAAGTGGTAAGGATCGACCCGCCGGAAGGCGCGGTGTTTCCTCTGGGCGAAGAAGCCAGCGAGCTGGTCGGAGAGGACATTCTGACGCTCGCGCTGGAACCAGCGCGTGTGAAGTGGTTCGACAAGGGCAAGGGCTTCGGCTTTGCCAATGTCTTCGGCAGGCCCGAGGACGTGTTCATCCATGCCGAGGTGCTGCGCGTCTCGGGCTTTGCCGACCTTACGGCCGGCGAGGCGGTCGCCCTTCGGATCATCGAGGGGCGGCGCGGGCGGATGGCCGTTCAGGTCGTATCCTGGGAAGCCGCCGCACGGGATGTGTCCTGATGCGGCGTGCGGCTGGTCTCGCACTGGCCCTTCTGCTCGCGCTGCCTGGTGCAGCGCGGGCCGAAGCGGCCTGTGCGCCCGACCGGCTTGACCTGCGCTGGCAGGGCGGCAGCGAAAGCTTTGCCGTGGAAGTTGCCGACGACGATGCCGAACGGGCGCGCGGCCTGATGTTCCGCGAAAGCATGGACGCAGGCGCCGGCATGCTGTTCGTCTATGACAGCCCGCGCCGCGCGCGGTTCTGGATGAAGAACACCCTGATTCCGCTGGACATGATCTTCGCCGACGCGACCGGCGCGGTGACGCGCGTCCATTCCAACGCCATTCCCGGCGACCTGACCCCGATCGACGGCGGCGAGGGCGTGGCCTATGTCCTGGAAATCAACGGCGGCCTGGCCGAACGGCTGGGTATCACGCCCGGGGCCCAGTTGCGCCACCCCGCTATCCCTGCCGGCAGTGCTGCCTGGCCCTGCGACCGCTAAAGGCTTTTCATTCCCTGCGCTTCCGGGTATGGGGGCGCTGTCGGGGCGTAGCGCAGCCTGGTAGCGCGACGGTTTTGGGTACCGTAGGTCGAGAGTTCGAATCCCTCCGCCCCGACCACCTTCTCCAGCTTGGCCCTCCCGCCGCCCCTGGCGCTGCCGCGAATTCCGAACGGAATTCGGCCCGATTTCCGTTCGGAAATCGCCGTCTCGCAGGTTGTCATCGCCGGGGGCAAGGCGCATATCCCCTGCATGACCATCGCCTTCGAACATTCCTACGCGCGCGACCTGCCCGGCACCTATCTGCGGGCCCGGCCCGACGCCGCCCCCGCCCCGCGCCTTCTGGTGCTGAACCAGGCCCTTGCCACCGACCTCGGCCTGCACCTGACCGAGGCCGAGGCGACCGACTGGTTCTCGGGCGCGGCCCTGCCACCAGACGCCGATCCCATCGCGCAGGCCTACGCCGGCCACCAGTTCGGCGGCTTCTCGCCGCAACTCGGCGACGGCCGCGCGCATCTTCTGGGCGAGGTGGTCGCCCCGGACGGTCGCCGCGTCGACATCCAGCTGAAGGGCTCGGGCCGCACCCCGTTCTCGCGCGGGGGCGACGGCAAGGCCGCCATCGGTCCCATGTTGCGGGAATATCTGATCTCGGAATTCATGGCCGCCGCCGGCGTGCCCACCACCCGTTCGCTGGCTGTCGTGGCAACCGGAGAAGAGGTCTGGCGCGAGACGAAGCTGCCCGGCGCGGTCCTGGCGCGCGTCGCCGCCAGCCATCTGCGCGTCGGCACCTTCCAGTTCTTTGCCGCCCGTGGCGACCGGGACCAGGTCAAGGCGCTGGCCGATTATGCCATCGCCCGCCACTACCCGGACCTGGCCGAGGCCGCGAACCCGTATCTGGCCCTCCTTGACGCTGTGATCGACCGGCAAGCCGCGCTTGTCGCCGAATGGATGGGCCTGGGCTTCATCCACGGCGTGATGAACACCGACAACATGGCCATCTCGGGCGAGACGATCGACTATGGCCCCTGCGCCTTCATGGAAGGCTACGCGCCCGGCACCGTCTTTTCCTCGATCGACCATCAGGGCCGCTATGCCTATGCCAACCAGCCGTTGATCCTGGCCTGGAACCTGGCGCGCCTGGCCGAAACGCTGGTCCCGCTGCTGGACGCGAACCAGGACAAGGCGATCGAGATCGCCAACGACCGCCTGACCGGCATTGCCTCCCGCTACCGGGAGGCGTGGCTGGCGGTGATGCGCCGCAAGCTTGGGCTGCTCGGCACGGACCAGGGCGATGCGGCCCTGGCCGATGACCTGTTGACCGCGATGCAGGGCGCGGACTGGACCCTGACCTTCCGCCGCCTCGCGGATGAGGCCGCCCTGCGCCCCCTCTTCGCGGACTTCACGCCGATGGAGGCCTGGCTTCCCCGCTGGCGCGCCCGTGCCGACGCTGGGGTTGGCGCTGGGGTCGGCGCTGGGGTCGCGGATCGTCTGGCCCAGGCCAACCCCGCCGTGATCCCGCGCAACCACCAGGTGGAAGAGGCGCTTTCCGCCGCCACCGATGGCGACATGACGCCCTTCCACGCGCTTCTTGCGGCGATCCAGGCGCCGTTTGCCGAGTCCGAGCCCTACATGCTTCCCGCCCCGACCGGCTTTGGCCACTACGTCACCTTCTGCGGCACCTGACCGGCCGCTCCTCGTGCGCCTTCGGCTTCTCGTCGCCAGCGAGGAGCGACGAAGTCGACGACGAGCAGTCCGTGGCTCACCTGAGCGAAGAGCGACGAAGTCGACGACGGGAGGTCCGTGGGCGACCCAAGCGAGGAGCGACGAAGTCGACGACGCGCGAACCCCCAGATTGACGCCCCCGCCCTTCCCCGCCACCATGGGCCATGGCCGACCGTTCCGACATTCATGACCGCCTCGCCGCCAGCCTGCGCACCGCCCGCAAGGCGCGCGGCCTGTCGCTTGATGCCGCCGCCAAACTGTCCGGGGTCAGCCGGTCTATGGTCAGCCAGATCGAACGTGGCGAGTCCTCGCCCACGGTCGCCACGCTCTGGGCCCTGACCCAGGCGCTGCAACTTGATTTTGCCGGGCTGCTGGAAGGCCGCCCCACGCCCGGGATCGAAGTGACCCGCGCCGGCACCGCCCCGGTCATCCAGCGCGGCGGCGTGACCATCCGCATCCTTTCGGCGCCCGAAAGCATCGGCCAGCACGAGGTTTACGAGTTGGCCTTCACCGCAGGCGCCCGCCTGACCTCGGACCCCCATTCCCCCGGCTGTCGCGAACACCTCACAGTGCTTGAGGGCCGCCTGACCGTCACCTCGGGCGAGGCGACCGAAAGGCTCGCCCTCGGGGATGTCGCCCGCTACCCGGCCGACCGCCCGCATCAGATTGCCGCCGACCCCGGCCCGGCGCGCGCGATCCTGATCGTGCAGGACAGTTGAACCTGCGGACCGGGGGTTTCACACCCCCGGACCCCCGTGGGATATTTGAGGACAGAAAATTCCAGCTTAACGGAGTTGATTCCGCAATATTGACTTAAGGCCTGCAGCCTGCCATTTTCCGACAAACCGGAGGGGATTCTGTAATGACGGAAATTTCGATGGATCGGGGCGCCTTCCTCAGCCACCTTGGCGCGACACTGGCCCAGATCGAGGCCGACGGACTGTTGAAGCGCGAGCGTCTGATCACCGGCGCGCAGGCTGCACATGTGCAGATGGCCGGGCGGCAGATGCTGAACCTTTGCGCCAACAACTATCTTGGCCTGGCCGACGACCCCCGCCTGATTGCGGCGGCAAAGCAGGCAATGGACGACCACGGATTCGGCATGGCCAGCGTGCGCTTCATTTGCGGCACGCAGGACCTGCACCGGCAGTTGGAAGCGCGGCTGGCCGCCTATCTTGGCCAGGACGACAGCATCCTCTTCGCCGCCTGTTTCGACGCCAACGGCGGTTTGTTCGAGCCGCTCCTCGGCTCCGAGGATGCCGTCATCTCCGACGCGCTGAACCATGCCAGCATCATCGACGGCATCCGGCTGTGCAAGGCGAAGCGCTATCGCTACGCCAACAACGACATGGCCGAGCTTGAGGCGCAGTTGCAGCAGGCCCGCGCGGACGGCGCCCGCTTCATCCTCATCGCGACCGACGGGGTTTTCTCGATGGATGGCTTCTACGCCAACCTGCCCGCGATCCGCACTCTTGCCGACCGCTACGGCGCGATGGTCATGGTTGACGACTGCCACGCCACCGGCTTCACCGGCCCGCAAGGCCGTGGCACCCCAGCCCGCGCGGGTGTTCAGGTCGATATCCTGACCGGCACCCTTGGCAAGGCGCTTGGCGGCGCGCTGGGGGGTTATATCGCCGGGCCGCAGCCCGTGATCGACCTTTTGCGCCAGCGCGCCCGGCCCTACCTTTTCTCCAACGCGCTGCCCCCCGCCGTCGTCGGCGCCGCCCTGGCCGCGCTCGACATCGTGGAACAGGCTGACGACCTGCGCGTCCAGCTTACAGAAAACGCGCGCTACTGGCGCGCGGGCCTCACCCAAGCCGGCTTCACTCTCCTGCCCGGCGACCACCCGATCATCCCCGTCATGCTGGGCGACGCCAAGCTTGCGCAGGCCATGGCCGCCGACCTGAACGCGAGTGGCGTCCATGTCGCCCCGTTCTTCTTCCCCGTCGTCCCCAAGGGCCAGGCCCGCATCCGCACCCAGATGAACGCGGCCCTGACCCGCGCCGACCTCGACTTCGCCCTCGACGCCTTCACCAAGGCCGGACACGCCACGGGAGTCCTCAGATGACCAACGAAATGAAGACCCTCGTCAAAGCCCGTCCCGAACCCGGCCTCTGGATGGAAACCCGCCCGGTGCCCGAGATCGGTCCCGACGACGTGCTGATCCGCATCAACAAGACCGGCATCTGCGGCACCGATATCCATATCTGGAACTGGGACGACTGGGCGCAAAAGACCGTCCCCGTGCCCCTCGTCACCGGCCATGAATTCGCCGGCGAGATCGTCGAGATCGGCCGCAATGTCGAAGGCCTGAGCATCGGCCAGCGCTGTTCGGGCGAAGGTCACCTGATCGGCAAGACCTCGCGCCAAAGCCGCTCGGGCAAGTTCCACCTTGACCCCGAAACCCGCGGCATCGGCGTCAATGAACCCGGCGCCTTCGCCCAATACCTGCGCCTGCCCGCCTTCAACGTCGTCCCCCTGCCCGACGCCATCGACGACGAGATCGGCGCGATCCTCGACCCCCTCGGCAACGCCGTCCACACTGCCTTGTCCTTCGACCTGATCGGCGAAGATGTCCTGATCACCGGCGCCGGCCCCATCGGCATCATGGCCGCCGCCGTCGCGCGGCACGTCGGCGCGCGCCATGTCGTCATCACCGACATCAACCAGGCCCGCCTCGACCTTGCCGGACAGGTCGCCGACGTAGTCCCGGTGAACGTCGCCACCACCGACCTCAAATCCGTCTACCCCAGCCTCAAGATGTCCCAGGGCTTCGACGTGGGGATGGAAATGTCCGGCTCGCAAGCCGCCCTGGACCAGATGGTCGAACACATGGTCATGGGCGGCCGCATCGCCATGCTGGGCATCCCGCCAGGGAAATCCCCCGTCGACTGGTCCCGCATCGTGTTCAAGGCGATCACGATCAAGGGCGTCTACGGCCGCGAGATCTTCGAGACCTGGTACAAGATGATCGCCATGCTGGAAAACGGCCTGGATATCCGCCGCGTGATCACCCACCGCTTCACAGTGGACGACTTCCAGCAGGGCTTTGCCGCCATGCGCTCGGGCCTGTCGGGCAAGGTCGTGCTGGACTGGCGTTAACCTTTCTGCCTACCATGGCTTGTGGTCCGGGCCACGCCCCCTACCGGGGATGGTTCGGGCCGCACGAATACTTGGGCGGCCTTGGTCCAAAGATGGCGAACCGGGGGCATTTGCCGCCGCTATGCCCTTGAAAGACCTCGGAAAGACCGGAAGGCTTTTACCATTTGGTAACCATTCCGCAGCCAGGGTACGGCAGGGACTACGGGTGAGGTTGACGTGGACGGCAGTGGTTATGAGGACCGCCCGGCACTTGCCGGCGGCAGGATTGGTGCGGGCCTGATTACGCCCGTTCTGCTTGCAGGGGGATCGGGCACCCGGCTTTGGCCGGTGTCGCGGGCGAAATTCCCCAAACAATTCGTGCCCCTGGTGGGTGAGGAAAGCCTATTCCAGGCCGCCGCCCGCCGCTTTGACGCCCAAGGCTTCGCCGCTCCCCTTGTCGTCACGGGCGAGGATTTTCGTTTCATAGCCGCCGAGCAACTGGAGGAGGTTGGGGTTACCCCCCAGACCCTGCTGATCGAGCCTGCGGGCCGCAACACCGCCCCCGCCGCCCTTGCCGCCGCCCTCCTCCTGGCGGCGACCGAACCGCAGGCGCTGATGCTGCTTGCGCCCTCAGACCAGATGATCCCCGACGCCGCCGCCTTCCGCGCCGCCGTGGACCGTGGCGCGCCTGCCGCGCGTGACGGCCGGATCGTCACCTTTGGCATCGCGCCCAGCCGGGCCGAAACCGGCTATGGCTGGCTGGAATGTGGGACACCCACCCACCCCGGCGTGCAGGCTCTGGTCCGTTTCATCGAAAAGCCGCCGCTGGACCTGGCGACGCAGCTTCTGCAAGACCCGCGCTATCTGTGGAACGCCGGCCTGTTCCTGACCCGCGCCGATGTGCTGATCGAAGCCGCCCGCCTGCATGCCCCGCAGATCCTTGCCCTGGCCGAGGCTGCCGTCGCCGCCGCCGAGGCCGACCTTGGCTTCATCCGCCTGGCCCCGGCCCCCTGGGACAAGGTGCCTGCCACCTCGATCGACCATGCGATCATGGAAAAGACCGACCGCCTGTCGGTCGTCCGCTATGACGGGCGCTGGAACGACCTTGGCTCTTGGGCCGCGGTCTTTGCCGAAACCCCGCGCGACGGGTCGGGGACCGCCGTCCACGGCCGCGCCACGGCGATGGACTGTGAGAACACGCTCCTGCGCTCGGAAAGCGACGGGGTGGAATTGATCGGGATCGGCCTGAAGAACGTCGTCGCCGTGGCGACGAAGGATGCGGTTCTGGTGGCCGACGCCGGTTCTTCTCAGGCAGTGCGGCTGGCGGTCGAGGCGTTGAAGGCCCAGGGTGCGGCACAGGCCACCGGCTTTGCGCGCGAATTGCGGCCCTGGGGCTGGTATGAAACCATCGGCGCGGGCGACCGCTTTCAGGTCAAGCGCATCCACGTCCATCCCGGCGCGGCGCTGTCGTTGCAATCCCACCTGCACCGGGCCGAACACTGGGTCGTCGTGCAAGGCACCGCGCGGGTCACCGTGGGCGATCAGGTCAGTCTGGTGGCCGAGAACCAGTCGATCTACGTCCCCCTGGGCGAGGTCCACCGCCTGGAAAACCCCGGCCGCGTGCCCGTAGACCTGATCGAGGTGCAGACCGGCACCTATCTGGGTGAGGATGACATCATCCGCTACCAGGATCGCTACGCCCGCTCCTGACGCTTTCGCCATGGCACCGACGCCCCAGGCGTAAGCCGGGGCCTCTTGGGTTCGGCGGCGCGACTTCCGGGCCAAAATCGTACCGTGGCAAAAGTTAACACTTCCTGAACGCCCACGAGCAAGCCACTGATATCGCTCCTGAACCCGGATTTGTCCACCGTGGACACCCTCGCAGCCCCCCGGTTTACACCGCCCCCTGCATCGGCGATAACCGGCGGCAACCGGCCCGAAGGTGACGCCCATGCTCCTCCTGATCGACAATTACGACAGCTTCACCTACAACCTCGTCCACTACCTGGGCGAGCTGGGGGCCGAGGTCGTCGTCAAGCGGAACGACGCCCTGCAGGTCCAGGACGTGATCGCGATGGCGCCCGAGGTGATCGTCCTCTCCCCCGGCCCCTGCGACCCCGCCGCCGCCGGGATCTGCCTGCCCCTGACCCGCGCCGCCGCGACGGCCGGCATCCCCCTCCTCGGCGTCTGCCTCGGCCACCAGACGATCGGCGAAGCCTTCGGCGGCAACGTCGTCCGCTGCCATGAGATCGTCCACGGCAAGATGGGGACCATGCACCAGTCCGGGAAAGGCGTGTTCCGCGGCCTGCCCTCACCCTTCCAGGCGACCCGGTACCACTCCCTCGTCGTCGACCGCGCCACCCTCCCGGCCGAGCTGGAGGTGACCGCCTGGCTGGAGGACGGCACGATCATGGGCCTGCGCCACCGCCAGCACCTGATCGAGGGCGTCCAGTTCCACCCCGAATCCATCGCCTCGGAACACGGCCACCAACTGCTGCGCAACTTCCTGGACGAGGCCAAGGCCCGGGTCCCGGCATGAGTGACGTCCTCAAGCCCCTGATCGGCATCGCCGCCAACCGCCCCCTCACCCGCACCGAGGCAGAGGCCGCCTTCAACGCGCTCTTCGAAGGCGAGGGCACCCCGGCCCAGATGGGTGGCTTCCTCATGGCGCTGCGCACCCGAGGCGAGACGGTCGACGAATACGCCGCCGCCGCCAGCGTGATGCGGTCGAAATGCAACCCGGTGAAAGCCCCCGAGGGCGCGATGGACATCGTCGGCACCGGTGGCGACGGCAAGGGCACGCTCAACATCTCGACCGCCACAGCTTTCGTGGTGGCCGGGGCGGGCGTCACCGTCGCCAAGCACGGCAACCGGAACCTGTCGTCCAAGTCCGGCGCGGCGGATGCGCTGACCGAGATGGGCCTGAACGTGATGATCGGCCCCGAGGTCGTGGAACGCTGCCTGGCCGAGGCCGGGATCGGCTTCATGATGGCCCCGATGCACCACCCCGCGATCCGCCATGTCATGCCGGTCCGCGCGGAACTTGGGACGCGGACGATCTTCAACATCCTTGGCCCTCTCACCAATCCCGCCGGGGTGAAGCGCCAGCTGACCGGCGCCTTCTCGGACGCGCTGATCCGCCCGATGGCCGAGACGCTGCTGACCCTGGGGTCCGAGAAGGCCTGGCTTGTCCACGGCTCGGACGGCACGGACGAGATCACCATTTGCGGCCCCACCTCTGTCTCGGCAGTGGAAAACGGGGCGGTGCGCGACTTTACCGTCCACCCGGAAGACGCGGGCCTAGCCCCCCACCCGTTCGAAGCGATCCTGGGCGGCACCCCGTCCGAAAACGCCGTCGCCTTCCGAGCCCTCCTCGACAGCGCGCCGGGGGCCTACCGCGACGCCGTCCTTCTGAACGCCGCCGCGGCCCTTGTGGTGGCCGACAAGGCGGGAACCCTGCGCGACGGCGTGGCGTTGGCCCGGGAGTCGATCGATTCCGGTGCGGCCAGGTCAAAGGTCGACGCGCTCCGCCGCCTGACGAACGCCTGAGAGGCCTTTCATGTCCACCATCCTCGACCGCATCAAGGCCTACAAGCTGGAGGAAGTGGCCAAGGCCAAGGCCGCCACGTCGCTGGCCGATCTGGAAGCCGCTGCCAAAGCCGCCAGCCCGCCCCGCGGGTTTGCCCGCGCCCTGCGCGAGGCGACGCTGACCGGATACGGTCTGATTGCCGAGATCAAGAAAGCCAGCCCGTCCAAGGGGTTGATCCGCCCCGACTTCGACCCACCCGCCCTGGCCAAGGCCTATGAGGCCGGCGGCGCGACCTGCCTGTCGGTCCTGACCGATGCGCCAAGTTTCCAGGGGGCCGACGAATACCTTGTGGCGGCGCATAACGCCGTCGCCTTGCCGTGCCTGCGCAAGGACTTCCTCTACGACCCCTGGCAGGTCACACAGTCGCGCGCCCTGAACGCGGACTGCATCCTGATCATCATGGCCTCGCTGGACGACAGCCAGGCGGCCGAGTTGGAAGCGGCAGCGATGGCGCTTGGCATGGACGTCCTGATCGAGGTCCACGACGAAGAGGAACTGGACCGCGCGGCGCTGCTGAAATCGCCGCTGATCGGGATCAACAACCGCAACCTGCACACGTTCGAGGTGACGCTGGACACGACGCGCAAACTGGCGCGGCGGGTTCCCGAGGACCGGATGATCGTCGCCGAAAGCGGGCTTTACACGGCCGACGACCTGGCCGATCTGGCGCAATACGGCGCGCGCTGCTTCCTGATCGGCGAAAGCCTGATGCGGCAAGCCGACGTCACCGCCGCGACCCGCGCGATCCTGGCGCGGCCCCTGACCGCGCAGGGCGGGCTGTGAGCGGCCTGTCCCATTTTGACGACCGCGGCCAGGCCCATATGGTCGACGTCTCGGCCAAGCCCGTCACCGACCGGGTGGCCGTTGCCATCGGCGCGGTGCGGATGACGGCCGAGACTTTGGCCCTGATCACCGAGGGCCGGGCAAAGAAGGGCGATGTCCTGTCCGTCGCGCGGCTGGCCGGCATCATGGCGGCCAAGAGGACCGCCGACCTGATCCCCCTGTGTCACCCGCTGCCGATCACCAAGGTCGCGCTTGAGTTGACCGCCGATCCCGCCCTTCCAGGCATCAGGATCGAGGCGACGGTCAAGACCTCGGGCCAGACCGGGGTCGAGATGGAGGCATTGACCGCCGTCTCGGTCGCGGCGCTGACGGTCTATGACATGGTCAAGGCGGTCGAGAAGTCGATGGTGATCGACGGGGTCAAGCTGATCCTGAAAGATGGCGGCAAATCAGGTCGATACGAGGCGAAGTGATGATTTCGGTTGAAGAGGCGCTTGCCCGCTGCCTGGCCCTTGCCGCGCCGCTTCCGCACGAAACGGTGCCGCTGGCCCAGGCTGCCGGCCGCTGGATGTGCAGCCCGGCCACCGCCCGCCGCGACCAGCCGCCCTTTCCGGCCTCGGCGATGGACGGCTATGCGGTGCAAGGCGACCCCGGCCCGGATGACACCTTCGTCGTGATCGGCGAGGCGGGGGCAGGCCACGCCTTTGCCGGCCCGGTTGGCTCTGGCCAGGCGGTGCGCATCTTCACCGGCGCGCCGGTACCCGCCGGTGCAACACGCGTGATCATCCAGGAGGATGTGGTGCGCGTGGGTGACCGGATCATCCTGAAGGACGGTCTGGACGCTGGCCTGCACATCCGGCCGCAGGGCCAGGATTTCCGGGCCGGCGATAGCCTCTCGCCCCGGCGCCTGCGGCCGAACGACCTGGCTTTGCTGGCGGCGATGAACATCTCGGCGGTGCAGGCGACCCGAAAGCCCGTGGTGGCCCTGGTCGCGACGGGGGACGAGTTGGTGATGCCCGGCGAAGACCCGGCGCCGGATCAGATCATCGCCTCGAACAGCTTTGCGCTGAAGGCCATGGTCGAGGCTGCCGGCGGTGAAGCGCGTCTTCTTCCCATCGCGCGGGATACAGAGGCGGAACTGGCCACGGTCCTGGGGCTGGCGGAAGGCGCGGATCTGATCGTCACGATCGGCGGGGCCTCGGTCGGGGACCATGATCTGGTGGGCAAGGTGGCGGGGCTGGAGCACAGCTTCTGGAAACTGGCGCTGCGGCCGGGCAAACCGCTGATGGCGGGCCGGTTGAACGGGGTGCCGATGCTGGGACTGCCCGGCAATCCGGTCAGCGCGATCGTCTGCGGCCATCTGTTTCTGCTGCCGATGGTCCGGGCGATGCTGGGCGACCCCGCGCCCGCGCCGAAACCCCTTATGGCGCGGTTGACCGTGGATCTGCCTGCCAATGGACCGCGCGCGCATTACATGCGCGCACGGCTGGCGCCCGGCGACGGGATGCCCGAGATCGCGCCTTTCGACCGGCAGGACTCGGCGCTTCTGTCGATCCTGGGACAGGCCGATGCGCTGCTTCTTCGTCCGGTCGATGCGCCAGCCTGTCGCGCGGGGGACACGGTGCCTTACCTTCCGCTTTAACCCCTTGTGGATATTTCTTGACACAAACCGGGAACACGGGCAGAACATTGCGTTAACACATGCTGTTGGGGGCCCGCATATGCTGACGCGCAAGCAGTTGGAACTTCTGGACTTCATCAAGAACCGGATGGACCGCGACGGGGTGCCGCCCTCGTTCGACGAGATGAAGGACGCGCTGGACCTGCGCTCGAAATCGGGGATCCACCGCCTGATTACCGCGCTTGAGGAGCGGGGCTTCATCCGCCGCCTTGCCCACCGGGCCCGCGCGCTGGAGATTGTGAAGCTGCCCGAGGCGATGGAAAAGCCCGGCTTCTCGCCCAAGGTGATCGCCGGCGACAAGGTCGACCCGCCGCGTGGCGCGCTGCCGATCTCGTCCGTCCATGCGATGGAACTGCCGGTGATGGGCCGCATTGCCGCAGGTGTCCCGATCGAGGCGATTTCCGAGGTGTCGCACCATGTTGCGGTCCCCGGCTCGATGCTCTCGGGCAAAGGGCAGCACTATGCCCTTGAGGTCAAAGGCGATTCCATGATCGAGGCCGGGATCAACGACGGCGATATCGTGGTCATCCGCGAGCAATCGACGGCCGACAACGGCGACATCGTCGTGGCGCTGGTCGAGGATCACGAGGCGACGCTGAAACGCTATCGCCGTCGCGGCACCATGATCGCGCTTGAGGCCGCGAACCCCGCCTATGAAACACGGGTGTTCCCCGATCACCTGGTCAAGGTGCAGGGCCGGCTGGTCGGCCTGATCCGCAGCTACTGACGCGCCAGATCCAGGGTCTTTCGGTTCAGGTCCGGCAACTCTACCCGGCGAGAGGGCGGCGACCAAAGGCGGCGTGCGCCCTTCGTCTGCTCGATCCGCAGGGTTTCGCCGTCAACCCAGATCGCCAGCGGTCCGGTCTGGGCCAACGCCGGTTGCTCCAGAAGCGGGCAACCTTCGGGCGGACGCTCTGCCTTTGCCGCAAGGATGACCAGGTCGGCGGTTCGGCATAGCTCCTCCAGCTTGGCCTCGGCCCCCCGGCCCGACAGCGCGACCGCCCGTAGCCCGGCAAGATCGAACCAACGCTCTCCCTTCGGCCCGTCAAAGCCCGGACGCTCGGCCGCCTTTGCCTGCGCCAGAAGGTCGCCGTCGTTCTGCAACCAGTTTTCGGCCGCAAATCCACCGCCCTTCGCAGCGGAAAGCGCCCGGCCTTCCGGTCCGGCCAGCCCCACCAGGCGTCCATCACCCGAGATCAGCAGGCTTGGCCGCTCGGCCGTGGCCCACAGACCCAGCGCCACCAGCATGGGCAGGACACCGGCCAACTGCACCCTGCCCCGCCAAAGGATCAGCCAGATCGCCCCCAGCGTGAACAGCGGCAGCACCCAGGGGCCGGGCGCCGGGATCGCGGTCACCGCCCCCTCCAGGCCCGCAATCCAGTGGGCGACGAACAGGATCCAGCGCGCGCCCTGCTCCATGAACCACAGGGGTAGCCAGGCCAGGCCCAGCGGGGCCAGAAGCGCCGCCACCGCGCCGGCCGGCATAATGACCGCGCCCATGACCGGCACGGTCAGCACGTTCGCCAGCAGCCCATAGTCCGTGAACCGGTTGAAATGCGCCGCCGCGTAGGGCGCGGTCGACAGCCCGCCGATCAGCGAGGACAGGACCAGCGTGAACACCGGCATCAGCCATCGCGGCACCCGCTCGCGGTAGATGCTGCCGTCCAGCGCCGCAAAGCCCACGATCAGCGCGATGGTGGCAGCGAAGGACATCTGAAATCCCGGCTCCAGCAGGCTTTCGGGCTTCAGGAGTAGCAGGATCATCGCCGCCACAGCCACCGACCGCAGCGTCAGGGCGCGGCGGTCCAGCAGCACCGCCCCCAGCATCACCGCGATCATGATGAAGGCCCGCTCGGTCGCCACATTGGCCCCGGAGAGCAGGAGATAGAACAGCGCCACGCCCAAGCTGACCACCGCCGCGACCTTCTTGGTGTTCACCCGCAGCGCGACATAGGGGATCAGCGCCAGACCATAGCGGAACAGCGCAAAGACGAAGGCGGTCAGGAACGCCATGTTCATGCCCGAGATCGCCAGAAGATGCGCCAGAGAGCTGTCGCGCAGCGCCTGCACCGTGTCTTCCGTGATCGCCGAGCGGTCGCCGGTCATCGCCCCCGCCGCGAAGGCACCCGCCTGGCCGTCCATATGGGCCAGCATCCCTTGCGTCAGCCAGCTGCGCAGCCGGTCGATGGGCAGCGCGCCGTCCAGGGGCTGTTCCAGCAGCAAGACCGGCGTCCGGGTATAGCCGACCGCGCCCAACTGGTCGAAAAAGGCCATGCGGCGAAAGTCGAAGGCGCCGGGTTCCACCGGCCCGTCGGGCGCGGCGAGGTTCGCGGTCAGGATCACGACATGTCCGGGCATCGGTTGCAGCCAGGCCTGTTCGCCCTGCAACGAGACCCGGACCCGCGCCGGCGTCCTGTCGGGCGGCGCCTCGCGCAGGACCACCTGGTCAAGCGTCAGCCGCAGCGCATCGGATTGCGAGCGGTCGATCTCGACGATCCGCCCCTCGACCGGGCCATAGTAGCGGAAGGTCAGCATCGGCGCGTCCAGCGCATGGGCGCGGATGCCGGCCGCGATCCAGCCAGCCGCCAGGGCCGCCACCGCCAGGCCAAGCGGACGCGCGAGGTCCAGCTTTGCGGCAAGGACCAGCCCGGCAGTCCCCAGCCCGGCTGCAAGCGCATAGCTGCCGGCCCCCGGCTCGACCGAGACCGAAAACCAGACGCCGACGCCACAGCCGATCAGCACGGCGATCCAGGGGAACAGCATCCCCTGCATCGTCTGCAACGCCACGAGCGGCGCGATCAGGGCCCTGGCCACGCCCACCTTGTTTCCCACCCCGCGATTGCCTAAACCCGCTGGACTCCTACACCTCGCATGGTTTCCGAAAGGTTAATGCCGTCATGTCCGCACCTGTCGTCACCCGCTTCGCGCCCTCGCCCACCGGGTATCTGCATATCGGCGGCGGGCGGACGGCGCTGTTCAACTGGCTGTATGCCCGGGGTCGCGGCGGCAAGTTCCTGCTGCGGATCGAGGATACCGACCGCGAACGCTCGACCCCCGAAGCCACGGCCGCGATCCTGCGCGGGCTGACCTGGCTGGGCCTGGACTGGGACGGCGAGGTGGTCAGCCAGTTCGAACGTCGCGATCGCCATGCGCAGGTGGCGCATGAGATGCTGGCGCGAGGAACGGCTTACAAGTGCTTCTCGACGCAGGAAGAAATCGCCGCCTTCCGCGCGGCGGAAGAGGCTGCGGGCCGCTACCCGGTGTTCCTGTCGCCCTGGCGCGACGCGGACCCGGCGACCCACCCGGATGCCCCGTTTGCCATCCGCATGAAAGCCCCCCGCACCGGTGAGACGGTTATCGAGGACCAAGTCCAGGGCCGCGTGGTCATCAAGAACGAGACGCTGGACGACATGATAGTGCTGCGCAGCGACGGGACGCCGGTCTACATGCTGGCCGTGGTCGTCGATGACCACGACATGGGGGTCACGCATGTCATTCGCGGCGACGATCACCTGAACAACGCGGCCCGTCAGCAGATGGTGTATGACGCGATGGGTTGGACCGTGCCGATCTGGGCGCATATCCCTCTGATCCACGGGCCGGACGGCAAGAAGCTGTCCAAGCGCCATGGGGCGACCGGCGTCGAGGAATACCAGGCGATGGGCTATCCGGCCGCCGGGATGCGCAACTATCTGACGCGTCTGGGCTGGGCGCATGGCGACGCCGAGATCTTCACCAGCGACGAGGCGATGCAGATGTTCGACCTGAAGGGAATCGGTCGCGCCCCGGCGCGGCTGGATTTCAAGAAGCTGGAGAATACCTGCGGCCACCACATGGCGATGGCCGATGATGCCGCACTGCTGCATGAATTGCAGGCTTTCCTGGCCGCGGCCGGGCGTGAGTCGCTGACGGACATGCAAAAGGCGCGGATGGCGGCGGCGCTGCCCTTCTTGAAGAAATCTGCGAAGACCTTCCCGGAACTTATGGAAAAGGCGGCATTTCTGCTGATCGAACGCCCCATTTCCCCCGAGACCAAGGCGGCGGAGTCCCTCGATACGGTATCCCGTGGTATACTGAAATCATTGACGCCGCGCCTGCAAAATGCTAGCTGGACCAAGGACGCGCTGGAGCCCATCCTGACCGAGATCGCCACTGAAAACGGCATCGGGTTCGGCAAGCTTGCAGCGCCCCTGCGCGCCGCCATCGCGGGCCGCAGCGTGACGCCTTCGGTTTACGACATGATGCTTACCATCGGTCGGGAAGAAACCGTCGCAAGGCTGATGGACGCGGCCGGCTAGGCCCGCCCCCCGGTCTTGCAGCCGCCCCTGCCGGGGTGCAGGATAGCCAATGGCCGCCCCTGCCAGGGTGCGACCGCCATGACCGGGGAGAACCATGTCGGACAAAGTCGCGAAGCTTGAACTGGACGGTAAGACCTACGACCTGCCGGTCCACAAACCCACCATCGGCCCCGATGTGCTGGACATCCGCAAGCTTTACGGCGAGGCGGACGTGTTCACCTTCGACCCGGGCTTCACCTCGACCGCCGCTTGCGAAAGCGCGATCACCTATATCGACGGCGACAAGGGCGAACTCTTGTATCGCGGCTACCCGATCGAGCAGTTGGCCGAGAAATCGACCCATCTCGAAGTCTGCTATCTGCTGCTGTACGGTGAACTTCCGACTGCCGCGCAACTGGCCGATTTCACCCAGCGCGTGACCCGCCACACGATGGTGCATGAACAGATGCACTATTTCTTCCGCGGTTTCCGCCGCGACGCGCATCCGATGGCGACGATGGTGGGCGTGGTCGGCGCGATGGCGGCCTTCTACCACGACAGTACCGACATCAACGATCCCTGGCAGCGTGAGGTCGCGGCGATCCGCATGATCGCCAAGCTGCCAACCATTGCCGCGATGGCCTACAAGTATTCGGTGGGCCAACCCTTCGTCTATCCGAAGAACGCCCATAGCTATGCGGGCAACTTCCTGCACATGTGCTTTGCCGTCCCGGCCGAGGATTACGTCGTCAATCCGGTCCTGGAAAAGGCGATGGACCGCATCATGATGCTGCATGCGGACCATGAGCAGAACGCCTCGACCTCGACCGTCCGTCTGGCCGGCTCCTCGGGTGCCAACCCGTTTGCCTGCATCGCGGCTGGCATTGCCTGCCTTTGGGGTCCGGCGCATGGCGGGGCGAACCAGGCCTGCCTGGAGATGCTGAAGGAAATCGGCAGCGTCGACCGCATCCCGGAATACATCGCCAAGGCCAAGGACAAGAATTCGGGCTTCCGCCTGATGGGCTTTGGCCACCGGGTCTACAAGAACTTCGACCCGCGCGCCAAGGTGATGAAGGAATCCGCCGACGAAGTGCTGGGGCTGCTTGGGGTCGAGAACAACCCCCTTCTCCAAGTCGCCAAGGAGCTGGAGCGGATTGCGCTGGAGGACGAATACTTCGTCTCGAAGAAGCTTTACCCGAACGTCGACTTCTACTCGGGCATCATCCTGGAGGCGATGGGCTTCCCGACCTCGATGTTCACGCCGATCTTCGCGATTTCGCGGACCGTTGGCTGGATCAGCCAGTGGAAAGAGATGATCGCCGACAAGAACCAGAAGATCGGGCGTCCGCGGCAGCTGTACATCGGCCCGGCCCAGCGCGACTACGTCGACCTGCGCCACCGCTGATCGGAAGGGGCCGGAATTCGAACGAATTCCGGTCCGATTTCCGTTCGGAAATCGGTCACTCTGCCGGCAGGCCGCGCGGCCAGCGTGCGCCGGCAGTGGGGGTGGCGGTCGGATGCAGCCGTTCCGACCGGTCCCGCCCGATGACCCGGCGCCGGCGCCAGAGGAAGGCCTTGCCCCAGCTTTTCCAGGTGCCGACCATTGGTGCCTCTGGGTCGCAGGCATAGCGGTCGCGCCAGCCTTCGGGCAGCGTCAGGTCCAGCGCCTCGGCCCGTTCCAGCATCCAGACCAGAGGGATATTCGACAGCGCCCGGGCCGGCTCGAATCCCCCGATCTGTCCGCCGACATCGCCATGCGCGCCGCGGAACCAGACCTGCTCCACGTTGCCCTCCCAGCCTGGCGGGCAGTCCCACAAGACGGGTTCAAACGCCATGCGGGTTTCGTCCAGCGCCAGCGCGTGAAAGCCGTGCCGGATGCTGGCGCCAAGGTGGTGGCTGTGGAAGGCATAGCGGTCTGCGGCGAACAGCCAGAAGAACGGCAGCCGCAATCCCAGTGCCTTGACCGTATCCCAGACCCCCACCATCTCGATCGGCGCCTCCAGGTGGCAGAAGCGGCGGGCAAAAGCCTGGGCCGCCGTGCTGTCGGGCGCGCGTTCATAGTGCCGCCAGGCCAGCGTCACCGCCCGTTCAGTCGCATGTTCGCGTTTCAAAAGCCCCACGCGGTCGATCACCCCGGCCAGCGAGCGCACGGCGAAAGCCCCGCGCGAATAGCCGAACAGAAAGATCCGGTCCCCCTCGCGATAACCCGAGGCGAGCCAGCCATAGGCGCGGCGGATCTGCGGCGCGATCCCCCGCCCCTCGATCAGCGCCAGACCGCGCAGCCAGCCCTCCCATTGCATGCCGGGCTCGTAGTACAGCCGACGATGCGCGTGGACTCCGGCCTCGTGCAACAGCTGGAACAGAAGGCCCGCATTGCCGATATGCCCCGGCTCCAGGCTGGACATGGTCCCGTCCAGGATCACCACATGGTCCACCCGGCCGCGCACCCGGCCCGGTTCGGGCGCGGGGGCGGGTTCCGCCGTAACTTCGGGGGCGCGGCGGAAAAAGCTGCGCAGGCGGTCAAACAGGCGCGTGGCGGGCCTCCTTGATCCAGGTCCAGATCCGGGACGGGGTGAACGGCATGTCAACCCGGTCGACCCCCAGCGGCGCCAGGGCGTCCCTTACCGCATTGGATATCGCGGCCAGCGCGCCGACGGTTCCCGCCTCGCCGCAGCCTTTCATGCCCAGGGGGTTGGTTCGCGTCGGCACCCCCTGCTCGGCGAAGGAGAACATCGGCAAGTCGGTGGCGCGCGGCATGGCATAATCCATGAAGCTGGCGGTCACCACCTGGCCGCTGTCGTCCTGGACCAGCCATTCGGTAACCGCCTGGCCAAAGCCCTGCGCGATGCCACCATGCACCTGCCCCTCCACCAGGTTCGGCGCGACCAGCACGCCGAAATCATCCACAACCGAGTAACGGTCCAGTCGCAGATGGCCGGTCTGCGGATCGATCTCGACCTCGCACAGGTGGACGCCGTTGGGGAAGGACCGGCCGTCCAGTGTGATCTTCTCGCTGCGGTCGATCAGATCCTGCCGCGCCTTGGCCCGCGCCAGCGCTGCGGCCTCGGCCAGCGTGATGCTGTGGTTGGTCCCCGGTGCGACAAAGCGGTGGTCGGTGAAGCTGACCTCGGCTGCGTCCCATTCCTCGACCAGGAACTCCTCGAAGGCCTCGATCATCGCGGTGACCGCCGCCCGTGTGGCCGTGCCCTGCACAGTGACCGAGCGCGAGCCGCCGGTGCCGCCGCCCTTGCCGATCCGGTCGCTGTCGCCTTCGACGATCCGCACCATGTCCTGCGGGATGCCCGTCGCCTCGGCCACCATGCGGGAATAGACGCTTTCGTGGCCCTGCCCGTTCGACTGGGTGCCGACAAAGAGGGTGGCCCCGCCATCCGCGTCCAGCACCAGCCGGGCGATTTCGTCCGGGGCCCCCAGGATCGCCTCGATATACGAGGCTAGGCCGATCCCGCGCACGAGCCCCCTGGCGCGGCTTTCGGCCTGACGCTGGGCATAGCCCTGCATCCGGGGGGCAACGGTGTCCAGGAGGCCCGCGAAGTCGCCGCCGTCGATCTCTTCCCCCTCCATCGTGCGGTGGGGAAAGCTGCGGATCACGTTCTTCTGGCGCAGGGTCACCGGATCGACGCCGAGCACTCGCGCCGCCTGGTCCATCGCGCGTTCGATGGTCAGGATCGCCTCGGGCCGGCCGGCGCCGCGATAGGCGTCGATCGGAGTGGCGTTGGTATAGACGCAGCGCGCCGTCAGCGCGGCCGCGGGGATGTCATAGACGCCGGTCAGCACTTTGGCGAAAAGCTCCGTCTGGATGCCCTGTCCGAACTGCGAATTGTAGGCGCCAAGGTTTGACACAAGGTCGACGCGATAGCCCGTGATCCGGTGGTCGGCATCAAAGCCAAGCTCGACCCGCGCTACCAGATCGCGGCCAGCGTTGTCGGTGAGCATCCCTTCGGTCCGGGTCGAGACCCAGGCCACCGGCCGGCCCAGGGCCCGCGCGGCCTCGGCCAGGACGACGTATTCCGGGTAGGTCATCGCCTTCATCCCGAAACCGCCGCCAACGTCGGGGTTGGTCACCCGGACCGCCTCACGCGGGAGGCCCAGCATCCGCGACAGCTCGTTGCGCTGGGTCCAGACGCCCTGGCCGTTGACGCAAAGGTGCAGCCGGTCGCCCTCCCATTCGGCAAAGGCGGCGCGGGGTTCCATCGGGGCGGCGGTGACGCGGTTGTGGATCACCTCCAGCGCGACGCGGTGGGTCGCCGCGTTCAGCGCAGCTTCGGTCGCGGCTTCGTCGCCAAAGACAAAGTCCAGCGCCAGGTTGCCAGGAGCTTCCGGGTGGATGACGGGGTGTTCAGAGTTCAGGTGAAGAGCCGCATCGAGTGGGTTGATATCAAAAGATATAACCTCGACCGCATCCCGTGCGGCCTCGGGCGTGTCGGCCACCACCATGGCCAGCGCCTCGCCGACGAAGCGGACCCGGCCCTGCGCCAGCACCGGGCGCTCCGGCCCCTGGCCCCGCTGCCCGTCGCGGCCCTTGATCCGCTCGCCCTTCATGCCAAGCTTCACGCCCCGCGCCAGCAGGTCCTCGGCCGTCAGCACCAGATGCACCCCGGGCATGGCGCGCGCCTCGGACACGTCCAGCGTGACGATCTCGCCATGTGCGTAGTCCGAGCGCAGGAACACCGCCCACAACGCCCCGGCCGGCACAAGGTCCGCCACATAGCGGCCGGTCCCGGTCAGGAACCGCACGTCCTCGCGCCGCTTCAGCGGCTGGGCCGTTCCGAATCTCAGCTGCTCCATGCGGCACCTCCGGCCGCAAACGCTAGACGCCCGGCCGGGAATGTCCAGCCGGGCGCCCGCGTTTCCCCGGAAAAGGGGTCAGAGTTTCAGCGACAGCACCGTGGCCATCTGCACGTCGCCAAACCCGTTGAACCGGGTGTTGGTGACGGTGGAGTAGGACCCCATGCCCTGCCAGATCACGAAGTCACCCTCGGTCAAGTCGGCCGGCAGCGGGATCTCGCCCGGCAGACGGTCAACCGAATCGCAGGTCGGGCCAAAGATGATGCGCGGCATGGTTTCGGCCTTGCGCTTCTGGCCCTCGGGCGACAGAACCTCGATCCGGTCGATCACGCCGATCATCGGCAGTTCGGTGAGCGAGCCATAGACGCCGTCGTTCAGGAACACATGCGTCCCGTCGCGCAGCGCCTTGACGCGGGCCGCCAGAGCATAGGCGTCACCGCACAGCGCCCGGCCCGGTTCGCAGACCAGAAGCGGCCGGTCGGCGCCGAACGCCTCGGTCGTGACGCGGTCGATCAGCTGGAAGGTTTCCTCAAGCTGCGGCACGACCGCATTCATCCGGTGGCTGGGGAAGCCGCCGCCGACGTTCAGCCGGGCGATGGTCACGCCAGCGTCGCGCGCAATGTTGGCGCCTTCGCGGATATAGGCCTCCCAGGCGTGGGGATCGGTGCATTGTGTGCCCGGATGGAAGGTCAGCGAGGGGATGTAACCCGCTGCCGCCACGTCCTTCAGCAGCTCCACCGCCAACTCGACCGTGGCGCCGAACTTGGCGCCGAAGTTGTAGGCCGCCCCGGCGACCGGCAGCTTGTAGCGGACCGAGATTTCGGTGCCCTCGACCGGGACCATCTCGATAAGCTTGGCCAGTTCCGATTTGGAATCAACGCTGTAGGATTTCACCCCACGCTCGACCGCATAGGCGATCTCGGCGCGCGAGCGCACGGGGTTGTTGTAGTGGATCGCCGCATCGGGTGCCAGGCGACGGATGAGGTCGATCTCGAACGGGCTGGCGCAGTCATAGCCCCGGATGCCCGCGGCGGCCAGGTTTTCGACCATCGCCTCACCGGGGTTGGACTTGACGGCATAGGTCACCAGACCGGGAAACCCGTCGATGAATCGCCGCGCGGCAGCCTGTGCGGCCGAGGGTGCAAAGAACAGCACCGGATTCTCCGGCTGCTGGTTCTTCAGATACTCGGTCGGATTGGTCCAGATCGTCTTGGAGAGTCCCATCGGCGTATTTCCCTTTGCCAACAAGACGCTTCGCCCTTCCCCTTGCAAGACATGGGACCGGGCACCAGCGTGGTTTCAAGTGAACCAGGCCAGGTGCGTATGAGCCGCCCTTTTCCTGCAATGAGGATGCCGCATATGGGTTACAAACTCACCGAACAAAACTGTATAAATGCGGTCAAACCTCGTTATAATGACGAAAAGGATGGCAGATTGAATGGACGAGCTGGATCGCAACATCATCGGGCTTCTGGGGGCCGACGCGCGGATGTCGGTTGCCACGCTCTCGCGGCGGTTGAAGGTGGCGCGGTCCACGATCCAGGCCCGGCTGGAACGGCTGGAAACCAGCGGCGTGATCGCGGGTTACACGCTGAAACTGGGCGAAGGCGCGCGTGAAGGCCGGCTGCGGGCCAGCGTCCTTCTGACGATCGAGCCGCGCTCGCAGGCGGCCGTGCTGACGCGGCTGAAGTCGATCTCGGAAATCGAACGGGTTTTTACCACCTCGGGCCGATTCGACTTTCTGGTACAGATCGCCTGCCCCAACACCCAGGTGCTGGACCAGGTGCTGGACCAGATCGGCGCGATGGCCGGGGTGCGCAGTTCCGAAAGCCTGATCCACCTGTCGACCAAGATCGACCGCGCCGTCTAGGGAACAGATCCCGGCCCCGGCGGTTACCCCCGGCCCAACCAAAGGGAGGCGACGATGTACTTCGACGGATTCCTCATCCCGGTCCGCACGTCCGACCAGGAGACCTACCGCGCCCATGAACAGCACTGGTGGCCCCGGTTCCGCGAGATGGGCGCCCAGTCGCTGGTTGTCGGCTGGGGCGACGACGTGCCGGCAGGCCAGCAGACCGACTTTCGCCGCGCCGTTGACCTGAAGGACGACGAAACGGTGGTCCTGTGCTGGATGACCTGGCCCGACAAGGCGATGCGCGATGCCGCCTATGCCAAGATGATGGCCGACCCGGCGATGGAAGGCATGGAGATGCCCTTCGACGGCAAGCGGATGGTCTGGGGCGGCTTCACGCCGATCCTGCAACTGGACTGACCGGCGGCAGCACCCGCCGCAACAGGTCGCCCAACACTGCCTGGCGCTCGGCTTCGGACAGGGCCGCCAGGCTGCGCATCCGCTGGCCCGCCGCCAGGTCCGCCAGCCCGTGGCTCATCGCCCAAAGCGCGGCGACATCGGCAAGCCCGCCGCCCATGTCGTCAATCAGCCCGACGAGATGGCGATAGGCCGCCTCGGCTGCCTCATGCATTTCGGGGTCGGCGAAATCGGGCTTCTTGGACGAGAAGATCAGCCGGAATAGCGTCGGCCGGGCCACCGCGAACTCCATATAGCCCAGGCCCGCCCGCACGGCGCGGTCGCGCGCATCCGCAGCCCCCGCTTCGCGCGCATCCAGTGTGGCCTGAAACCGGCGGAACCCCTCGGCCGCCAGCGCGGTCAAAAGGCCTTGGGCGTCGCCAAAGTGGTGGGCGGGGGCCGCGTGACTGACCCCGGCCCGCTTGGCGACCGATCGCAGCGAGAACCCTTCAATTCCCCGGTCGGCCAACTCGGCCTCGGCCGCGCTTAGAAGGGCCGCGCGCAGATCGCCGTGATGATAGGGTTTCGACGCCATGTCATACACCTAGCCGTCCATCTTTCCAGCGTAAAGATTTTTCTTGACGCAGCCAAGTCGCCGCCCCATCCTGACAGTGTAAAGATAAATGAGGCCGCAATGCCCCCCGACCAGTTGTTCCAACTTGCCAACCCGCTTGCCCTGCTGGGCTGGGTCGCCCTGCTGGCGGCACCGCTTGCGCCCCGCGCGGCGCAGGCGGTGGCGGCGGCGGCGATCCCGCTTCTGCTCTCGCTGGCCTATGCCGGGCTGGTCCTGGCTTTCTGGTGGCAAGCTCCCGGCGGGTTCGGCAGTCTGGCCGAGGTTCAAACCCTGTTCACCCACCCCCAGATCGCGCTGGCCGGGTGGCTGCACTACCTGGCCTTTGACCTGTTCCTGGGCGCCTGGGCCGTCCGCACCGCCCGGGCCGAGGGCATCCCGCATTGGACGGTGATCCCCTGCCTGGTGCTGACGTTCCTCTTCGGCCCTGCGGGGTTGCTTGCCTTTGCGATCCTGCGTTTCACCTTTGTCCGAAAGGTCCTGCCATGACCGCCACCCTTGCCGCCCCACGTCTTGCGGCCGTCTCGGCCCCGAACCGGCAACTTGTGCGCCTGACCCTTTTCGTCGCCTTGGCCGCCCTGCCCCTGATGGCCGCACATGTCCTGGACGACCGGCAGTTCCAAGGCGACAACATCTGGCTCAAGCCGTTGAAGTTCCACCTGGCCCTGGCGGTATATACCGGCACACTGGCCCTGTTCGCGATGCTTTTGCCCGAGGGCACCTTCACCTCGCGCCGCTGGCGGATCTACCTTGGCGTCGTGTCCGCCTGCATCCTTGCCGAGGTTGCCTGGATCGGCAGCGCGGCGGCGCTAGGCACCGCATCGCATTTCAACCAGACCGGCCTTTGGGCCCCGCTTTACAGCCTGATGGGGGCGGCGGCGGTGATCCTGACCTCGCTGGCGCTGGTGATGGGCCTGGCCTTCTGGCGGCACCGCACCGACGCCCTGATGCTGTCGGTGGCGCTGGGGCTGATCCTGACTTTCCTGCTGACCGTGCCGATTGCCGGCACCATGTCCTCGGGCACCGGCCACCTGATCGGCACCCCCGTCACGGGGGCCCGCTTCCCCCTGATGGGTTGGTCGACGGAGGTCGGCGATCTGCGCCTGCCCCACTTCCTGGCGACCCACGCCCTGCATGCCGTCCCCTTGGCGGGCCTGACCGGCAGCCGCGCGGCCGTCTGGGTGGCGGCGGCAGGGTTTACGGGCCTCACGTTGTGGTGCTTTGCGCGCGCCTTGATGGGTCTGCCGCCCTTCTGACGCTTTTCCTTCCGCCAAGGTCACGCTAGAACCCCGCTGACCGTAGGGGAACGCAAATGCCGATGGAAAAGACCTTCAACGCCGCCGAGGCCGAGGCCCGGATTTCGAAGCTCTGGCTTGACGCCAAGGCCTTCCGGGCGGGCGCCAACGCCAAGCCGGACGGCAAGCCCTTCTGCATCCTGCTGCCGCCCCCCAATGTCACCGGCACGCTGCACGTCGGGCACGCCTTCAACCACACGCTGATGGACATCCTGATCCGCTGGCACCGGATGATGGGCGACGACACGCTGTTCCAACCCGGCCTCGATCACGCCGGCATTGCGACGCAGATGGTGGTGGAGCGGGAACTGGCCAAGAACCAGCAGCCCGACCGCCGTACGCTGGGACGCGAAGCGTTCATCGCCAAGGTGTGGGAGTGGAAGGAACAGTCCGGCGGCACCATCGTCGGGCAGGACCAGCGGCTTGGCGCCTCGATGGACTGGTCGCGTGAGGCGTTCACCATGTCGGGACACTTCCACGACGCGGTGATCAAGGTCTTTGTGGATATGTACAACAAAGGCCTCATCTACCGCGGCAAGCGGCTGGTGAACTGGGACCCGCATTTCGAGACGGCGATTTCCGATCTTGAGGTCGAGAATACCGAAGTTCCTGGCCATATGTGGCACTTCAAGTATCCACTCGCCGGGGGGGAGACCTACGAATACGTCGAGAAGGACGCCGAGGGGAATGTGACCCTGCGCGAGACGCGGGACTACATCTCCATTGCCACGACGCGCCCTGAAACCATGCTGGGCGACGGCGCGGTGGCAGTTCATCCATCGGATGAACGTTACGCGCCAATCGTCGGGAAGCTTTGCGAAATCCCGGTGGGGCCTGCCGAACACCGCCGCCTGATCCCGATCATCACCGACGAATATCCGGACCCGACCTTCGGCTCGGGTGCCGTCAAGATCACTGGCGCGCATGACTTCAACGACTACGCCGTCGCCAAGCGCGGCGATATCCCGTGCTACCGTTTGCTGGACACCCGCGCCCAGATGCGGGCGGATGGGGTGCCCTATGCCGAGGCGGCAGAGATCGCCGGCCGCATATCCCGCGCCTGGCTCGTCGCCAAGGGCTACGCCACCCCCGGCATCGCCGAGCAGCCCTTCACCCTGTCTGAATCCGAGATCGACGCCCTGAACCTCGTCCCCGACGACCTGCGTGGCCTCGACCGGTATGAGGCCCGCAAGCGCGTGGTCGAGGCGATCACAGCCGAGGGGCTGGCGGTCACCACCCTGAAGAAATCCGTCGACAAGGAAACCGGGGCCGAGCATCTGGAACTGGTGCCGTATGTCGAGTCCAAGCCGATCATGCAGCCCTTCGGCGACCGCTCCAAGGTCGTGATCGAGCCGATGCTGACGGACCAGTGGTTCGTCGACACCGCCAAGATCGTCGAACCCGCGCTGGAGGCGGTGCGCTCGGGCCGCACGAAGATCATTCCGCCCTCGGGCGAGAAGACCTATTACCACTGGCTGGAAAACATTGAACCCTGGTGCATCTCTCGCCAGCTCTGGTGGGGGCACCAGATCCCGGTTTGGTACGGGCCATCACTTGAAGAAATCGAGGCTTATCCAGCCGTCTACCACGGTCCAGAAATGCGTTTCTGCGCAAGTAATTTCGCTGAAGCGCAGGCGATGGCGAAATCTTATTACGGCTCGGATGTCATCGTTGATGAATGGAACGATGAGGCTCCGATCAGAGGTTACACGTTCAGTACTTCGGGCAGAAAGCTTGACCGGGTGGGCCTACGCCGCGACCCCGACGTCCTTGACACCTGGTTCTCCTCCGGCCTCTGGCCGATCGGCACGCTCGGCTGGCCCGAACAGACCGAGGAACTGAAGAAATACTTCCCCTCGTCGGTCCTTGTGACGGGGCAGGACATCCTCTTCTTCTGGGTCGCCCGGATGATGATGATGCAGCTGGCCGTGGTGAACGATATCCCGTTCCACACCGTCTACCTGCACGGCCTCGTCCGCGACGCCAAGGGCAAGAAGATGTCGAAGTCCTTGGGCAACGTCGTCGACCCGCTGGAGATCATCGACGAATACGGCGCCGACGCGCTGCGCTTCGCCAATGCGGCGATGGCCAGCCTTGGTGGCGTGCTGAAGCTGGATACCCAGCGCTTCGCCGGCTATCGGAACTTCGGCACCAAGCTGTGGAACGCCTGCCGCTTTGCCGAGATGAACGGGGTGTGGGAGGGTCACGCGACCGGCCCAGCCCCCAGCCCCAAGGCCACCGCCAACAAGTGGATCATCGGCGAGACCGCCCGCACCCTGGCCGAGGTCAACGAGGCGATGGAGGCGTTCCGCTTCGACACCGCCGCCGATGCGCTTTACAAGTTCGTCTGGGGCAAGGTCTGCGACTGGTACGTCGAATTCGCCAAACCCCTGTTCGACGGCCCCGATGCCGCTGAAACCCGTCAAACCATGGCCTGGGTCCTCGACCAGTCGATGATCCTGCTGCACCCCTTCATGCCGTTCATCACCGAAGAGCTGTGGGGCACGACAGGGAAGCGCGAGAAGCTGTTGGTTCATACGGATTGGCCGACGCTGCCGCAAAGCCTGATCGACGCGGCTGCCGACCGGGAAATGTCCTTCGTCACCACGCTGATCGACGATATCCGCAGCGCCCGCGCGCAGGTGCATGTGCCGGTGGGGCTGAAGGCAGACCTCGTGGCGACCAGCCTGACCGACGAGGCCCGGCAAGCGTTCCAGCGGAACGAGGCGCTGATCAAGCGCCTCGCCCGCGTTGATCAAGTCACCGAAGGCGTGGCCCCGAAGGGCTCCATCGCCGTGGCGGCGGAAGGGGCTGCTTTCGCGATCCCGCTGGCGGGGCTGATCGACATTGCCGAGGAGAAATCCCGTCTGCAAAAGGCGCTGGACAAGTTGGCCAAGGAAATCGGCGGGCTGAAAGGTCGGCTCGACAACCCGAACTTCGTCAAGTCCGCACCCGAGGATGTGGTGATGGAGGCGCAAGCGAACCTGGAAGCCCGCCAGGAGGAAGCCAGCAAGATTCAGGACGCGCTGAAGCGGCTTGCCGACCTGGGATAGGTTTTCAGGGAACCGATCCGCGGCGGCAGCCGCAGGCGGGCGGTGGCATAGCCGGGCGCACCGGCCCGCCGCTGCCTTTGGCTTGGCGGGACTGCGGTGACGACTGGGCGCATGCTCCGGCCCTGACGGCGACAGTCACAGTCTGAAAAGATGCCCCCGTCCGGCCAGACGGATGCCGGACGCATTCCAGACGCTTCACCTTTCGTTAACCGGACCGCCCGCAGCACCCCTCTTGCGCAGCCCCCTGCCCCATGCCAGCCTGCCGGAATGAGCCGCTTTCTCACCCCCCACGCCGCGCAATTGCCGTCGACCGTGCCCTTCACCGGCCCCGAGGCGCTGGAGCGCCGGACGGGCATTCCTTTCCGTGCCCGCCTTGGCGCGAACGAGTCGCTTTTCGGCCCTTCGCCCCGTGCAATCGATGCGATGAAGGCGGCGGCCGAAGGGGCCTGGATGTATGGCGACCCGGAAAATCATGATCTGAAGCAGGCGCTTGCGGCGCACCATGGCGTCACGCCCGCCCATATCGCAGTAGGGCCGGGGATCGACGGCTTGCTGGGTCTGGTGTGTCGCCTGGTGCTGGATGAGGGAACCCCCGTCGTCACCAGCCTTGGCGCCTATCCGACCTTCAACTTCCACGTCGCAGGCTATGGTGGCGCGCTGACGCGCGTGCCCTACAAGGCTGACCACGAGGACACGGAAGCACTTGTTTCTAAGGCAAAATCCCTTGGCGCCAAGCTGATTTACCTGGCCAATCCAGACAACCCGATGGGCAGCCACCATCCCGCCGCGGTGATCGAGGACATGGTCGCGAACCTGCCCGAGCAAAGCCTGCTGATCCTGGACGAGGCTTATGCCGACCTTGCCCCGCCCGGCACGGTGCCAATGATACCGGCGGACCATCCGCAGGTCATTCGGATGCGCACGTTTTCCAAGGGTTACGGTCTGGCGGGCGCCCGCGTCGGCTATGCGGTGACCAACCCGGACCTGGCGTTGGCCTTCGACAAGGTGCGCGACCATTTCGGGATGGGGCGGATCAGCCAGGCCGGGGCGCTGGCGGCGCTGGCGGATCAGGACTGGCTGAAAAGCGTGCAAAGCCGGACCCTTGCGGCGCGCGACCGGCTTTCAGCTATCGCAACCGCCAACGGGTTGCGCCCCCTGCCCTCGGCCACCAATTTCGTGACCATCGACTGTGGCCGCGACGGGGATCACGCGCGGAAGGTGCTGGCCGAGTTGGGAACGCTTGGCGTCTTTATCCGGATGCCCGGTCTCGCCCCCCTCGACCGATGCATCCGCATCAGCCTGGGAGACGACCAGACGCTTGACATCCTTGAGGAAACCCTGCCAATGGCGCTGAAGGCCGCGGGCTGATTACTCGGCCGCAAGCTCGGGCTTTGCTGGACCCACCGACGGCGCCGAGGCGGGAACCGGCAGTTCGGCTGGCCCAAGACGCGGGGTGGGTCCGGCCTGCGGCTCTTGCAGCATCAGCCGTGCGCCCGAAGGCGTGGCGGCCGCCGAGGCGAGGGTGCGGCGAAAGACCAGCATGTTCTGGTAGTTGGTCTTCGTCCCGGTCAGACCGACCCGCTCTTCGCAGGGCAGCGCGTCAGAGCGCACATACTCCCACCCGTCTGCACCAAGCTCGTTCATCAGCAGCGTCAGCGCTAGGGCAAAGCGATCCTCGGTCGTCTTGACACCGCGCGCCTTTTCGCCCCGCTTCGGGGCTGGGATGACCTTGTACTCAAACCGCAGCATCGGGCGTCTCCTGCCTGTGTTGGCAGATCTGATAGGCGATTTTCACGAAGTCGGCAAATAACGCAAATGTTTCCGGCGGGTCCTTGCCCGCCGGGCCGGATCAGAGCCCCAGTTTCTTCGCCACCAACGCGTTGACCGTGGCCGGATTCGCCTTGCCGCCCGAGGCCTTGATGACCTGGCCGGTAAACCAGCCGGCAAGCTTTGGATTTGCCTTGGCTTTTTCCACCTGTTCGGGGTTGGCGGCGATAATCTCGTCCACCGCTTTTTCGATGGCACCGGTGTCGGTGACCTGCTTCATGCCGCGCGCTTCGGCGATGGCCGCCGGGTCACCGCCTTCGGTGTAGACGATCTCGAACAGGTCCTTGGCCATCTTGCCGCTGATGGTGCCGGCGGCGATCAGGTCGATGATCCCGCCCAGTTGCGCAGCCGAAACCGGGCTTGACGTGATGTCGTGCCCTTCCTTCTTCAGGCGGCCGAAAAGCTCGTTGATGACCCAGTTCGCGGCCATCTTGCCGTCGCGGCCCTTTGCCACCTCATCAAAATAGCGGCCGCTGTCGAGCTCGGCGGTCAGGACGTTGGCGTCATAGTCGGTCAGGCCGTAATCGGCCATGAAGCGGGCCTTCTTGGCGTCGGGCAGTTCGGGCATCCTGGCGTGAATGTCGTCGACCCAGGCCTGCTCGATCTCAAGCGGCAGCAAGTCGGGGTCGGGGAAGTAGCGGTAGTCGTGTGCTTCTTCCTTGGACCGCATCGAGCGGGTCTCGTTCTTGTCGGGGTCATAGAGGCGGGTTTCCTGCACGACCTTGCCGCCATCCTCCAGAATGGCGATCTGGCGGCGGGCCTCGTATTCGATGGCGGCCTGGATGAACCGCATCGAGTTCATGTTCTTGATCTCGCACCGCGTTCCCAGGTGCGAGAAGTCCTGGGTGGCCTGGTACTTCTCATACTGGCCGGGGCGGCAGACACTGACGTTGACGTCGGCGCGGAGGTTGCCGTTCTGCATGTTGCCGTCGCAAGTGCCCAGATAGCGCAGGATCTGACGCAGCTTGGTGACATAGGCGGCAGCTTCCTCGGGTCCCCGGATGTCGGGGCGGCTGACGATCTCCATCAGCGCGACGCCCGTCCGGTTGAAGTCGACGAAGGACAGGTTCGGGTCCATGTCGTGGATGGATTTCCCGGCGTCCTGTTCCAGGTGGATACGCTCGATCCGCACCAGACGCGCGACGCCGGGGGCCATCTCGACCAGCACTTCACCCTCGCCCACGATGGGGTGGTAAAGCTGGCTGATCTGATAGCCCTGCGGGAGGTCGGGGTAGAAATAGTTCTTGCGGTCAAAGGCCGAGCTCAGGTTGATCTGTGCCTTCAGGCCAAGGCCCGTACGGACGGCCTGTTCCACGCAGAATTCGTTGATGACCGGCAGCATCCCCGGCATCGCGGCATCGACGAAGGCGACGTTGGAGTTCGGTTCAGCCCCAAAGGCAGTCGAGGCGCCCGAGAACAGCTTGGCGTTGGACGAGACCTGGGCGTGGATTTCCATCCCGATGACCAGCTCCCAGTCATGCTTGGCCCCGGCGATCACCTTGGGCGTGGGCGCGGTATAGGTCAGGTCAAGCATCGGTCGCCTCCGGGACTGCGGTCTTGCGCCCGGGTTTAGGCCGCAAGGCCGCGCGGGGCAAGGGGGCGTCACTGGCGCGGGATGCGGCTGCCCAGTCCTTCGCCCCAGCGTCCGATCCGCGCACCGCGCTGAAGGGCGGGACCAAAAACCTCGGCCAAGGCATAGGCCAGGCCATCGGCACCATGAATCCAGCAATCCAGATGGATTTCGCGCAGGCGGTTCCAGATCACGTTCGACAGGGCGGCGCGGGCCTTGGTCAACTGCCAGTTCGCGGCCGGTCCAGCCTCGCGGTAGTCATGGACCATCCGCGTCAGAAGGCTGGCGGCGACGTTGGCTCGGTATTGGCACCCGGTCGCATCCTGATAGTCGCCCAGCGCCTCGATGAAGAATTCCAGGTCCAGCGTCGGAACGAAATCGCCCAGCGCCTCGGCGGCGGCGATGTGGAAGATGGCATAGGCCGCACGGCCGGTGGTGCCAGCGGTCATGTTCGCGGCGCGGCGGGCCTCTTTCTCGAAGGCGCCCAGGGTGCCGAACCAGTCGGGCAGAAGGTGGACCGCGTGCGTGGCATGGACGGTCGCATCCTCGGGGTCCAGATCGCACCAATCCTCGAACCAGTCGCGGCACAGATCGGCCCCGTCCTCAATCCCGCGGACCAACAGATAGCGACTGCCGGCCAGCAGCGGAGACAGTTGTTCGATCGGGTCGAAGGCGGTCAGGATATCCTCGGCTGCGGCGTAATGTGCGGAACTTTCTGCAATCAGGTCGCGCGACAACTGGCCCTGGCTTGCGGCCGCCAGCATCGCCGCGCCGATGTCGAGATGCGCCTGCGCCAGAAGATGCGCTGCGGCGTAGTTCTCGGGGTGCATGGCCATCACGGCTTCAAACCGGTCAAGTTCCGCCCGCGCGCCGCGCCAATCCTGGCGGGCCAACGCCTCGGCCAGGATGGTGCGGACACCTTCGCTGATCAGGGCCGCGACGCGCCGCCCACCCGAGGCCATGGTGCGTTCCTGGTCGGCATAGCGCAGCGCCTCAAGCAGGTCGGCCCATTCGCCCGCATCCGCCATGGCCGCGTGATCGGCCCGCACGCAATGCCATTCGGTCGCTTCCGGCCCCACCCGCATCACCGTCGCGTCCAGCCGCGACAGCACCAGATCGGCCCCCAACCCCTCCACCCGGAACCCCGAGCCGGCACCGCCTGCCTGCAGCACAACGGCGTCTTCCTGCCGATGCCGGCCGGTGCGGGTTTTCACATGCAGAAGCGAGGGGGTAATCAGCATCACTGGAATTCCTGGGCAGTTCACGGGCTGCCATTGTGTACAGCATGGCTTAGATCAGGGCGGAATGATGGAAATGCGGTGGATTTCAGGTGTCAGGTCCTGGCGGCTTGCCGGAATTTCGGCAATGGTTGCGGTAACTTCGCTGGCAGGCTGCGTTCCGATGAACACCGAGGACCAAATGTCCTTCGTCGCCCCGCCGATGCAGTGGGATCACCATCCCGAGGCCGAGGAATGGACCGAATCGACCATGGTCGCCATCTCGACCAAGGACCCGATTCTGTCGCAGCGCGTGCCGGCCGATATTGAAACCTGGTGCCCAGGCTATCCCGAAGCCTCGGTCGAAGAGCGTCGGGCCTTCTGGGTCGGGCTCCTGTCGGCGGTGGCCAAATATGAAAGCACCTGGAACGAAAACGCTTCTGGCGGGGGTGGGCGCTGGATCGGTCTTATGCAGATTTCGCCACGCTCGGCCGTGAATTATGGCTGCGAGGCGACGTCGGTCAACGCGCTGAAAGACGGCGAGCAGAACCTTGAATGCGCGGTTGAGATCATGTCGACCCAGGTCGCCAAGGACAACCTGGTGGCCGGCGGCGGCAACCGTGGGATCGGCCGCGACTGGGCCCCGCTGCGCTCGGCTGAAAAGCGTGCCGCTATGGCGGCCTGGACCCGCGCGCAGCCCTACTGCAAGGCGACCTGACTGTTTAACCGGGGTGGGCCGGGGCGTCCGGGACCAAAATCCTTCAAAGGATTTTGCAAGAGTTTTCGAAAACTCTTGCCCCCGCCCCAGATGCCGGCCTGACTAGCCCGCCGCCAGCATCCGCTCCACCATCTCGCGCAGATCGCCGCTCAGGTTCGGGGCATCCAGGATACGTTCCAGTTCAGACTTTGCCCGCTTGCGGCGTGACGCGTCATAGCGCGGCCAGGTCTCAAAGGCGGTGGACACCCGCGCCGCCGTCTGCGGGTTCAGCGGGTCCAGTTGCAATAGCCAGTCCGCAACCATCCGGTACCCCTCGCCCGACCGGTGGTGGAAGCCTGCGTGGTTCGCCGCCAAGGCCCCGATGACCGAACGGAAGCGGTTGGGGTTTTTCCAGTCGAAATCGGGCCGTGCGGTCAGGCGGCCGGTCAGCGCTGCCGCTTCGGCCGGTTCGGCATGGGCGATCTGCAGCGCGAACCACTTGTCCATGACATTGGCGTCCTTGCCCCAGCGGTCGGCAAAGGCCTGCAACTCGGCTTCGCCCTCGCGGATATCCAGCAGCGCGGACAGGGCGCCAATCTCCTCGGTCATGCTGCGGGCGGCGGCATAGGCGGCGGCGGCCAGCTTGCCCCCGTCCCGCCGCGTCAGAAGCGCCAGCGCCGCCAGCCGCAGCGCCCGCCGCCCCGCCTGCGCGGCCGAGGGGCTGAAGGGCGCGCCGTCATCCAGCGCCTTGTAAAGCTGCGACAATCCTTCGCCCAGCCGGACGGCCAGGGCCCCCGACATCTCGCGCCGGGCGGCGTGGATCTTGGCCGGGTCGGGCACGCGGCCCAGCGCATGGATCGTCTGCGCCATGTCATCCTCGCCCGGCAGGCGCAGGCACAGCGCCCGGAAGGCCGGGTCCAGGCTTTCGTCAAAAGTGACCGCCGCGACGGCATCCAGCCAGGCGCGGCTGACCGGCGCGCCCTTCAATGCCATTTCTGCCATCACGTCCTTGGCCAGCGCCCGTCCCGCCTCCCATTTGTTGAAGGCGTCGGTGTCATGCGCCAAGAGGAACGCCCGCTCTTCGGGCGGGGCCTTGCGGTCCAGGACCACGGGCGCGGAAAACCCGCGCAGGATCGAAGGGATGGGCCGCGCCGCCAGCCCCTCAAAGCGGAAGGACTGCTTGGCCTTGGTCATCTCCAGCGTGGTGGTGGGCAGCACCTCGTCCCCGTTCGGGTTCAGCAGGCCCAGGTTGATCGGAATCACCTTGGGTGCCTTTTTCGGTTGGCCCGGTGTGGGCGGGTTGGTCTGGGTGAAGGTCAGCGTATAGACCCCGTCGGCCCAATCCTCGGCCACCTTCAGATGCGGCGTCCCGGCTTGGGAATACCACAGCTTGAACTGCGCCAGGTCGCGGCCGGTCGCATCCTCGAAAACCTTCAGCCAGTCCTCGATCGTGGCCGCATCCCCGTCATGCCGGTCGAAATACAGGTCCAGCGCGCGTTTATAGCTGTCGTCCCCGACCAGGGTCTTCAGCATGCCGATGACCTCGGCCCCCTTCTCGTAGACCGTGGCGGTGTAGAAGTTGTTGATCTCGACAAAGCTTTCCGGCCGCACCGGATGGGCCAGCGGCCCGGCATCCTCGCGGAACTGGCGGGCGCGCAGGACCACCACATCCTCGATCCGCCGCACGGCGCCAGACCGCATGTCGCCGCTGAACTGATGGTCGCGAAAGACCGTCAGCCCCTCTTTCAGGCACAACTGGAACCAGTCGCGGCAGGTGATCCGGTTGCCGGTCCAGTTGTGAAAATACTCATGCGCGATGATCGCCTCGATCCGGGCAAAATCGTCGTCCGTCGCGGTCTCGGGCGAGGCCAGGACATAGCGGGAGTTGAAGATGTTCAGCCCCTTGTTCTCCATCGCGCCCATGTTGAAGTCGTCGACCGCGACGATGTTGAACACGTCCAGGTCGTATTCGCGGCCATAGACCTCTTCTTCCCATTTCATCGACCTGACCAGCGCGTCCAGCGCATAGGCGCAGCGGTCCTCGTCCCCCGGACGGACCCAGATGTTCAGGTCGACCTTGCGGCCCGAGAAGGTGCGGAACCGGCCCGACCGCGCCCGCAACTCGCCCGCGACCAGCGCGAAAAGATAGGCCGGCTTCGGCCAGGGATCGTCCCACTCGGCCCAGCCCTTGCCCTTGGCGACCGGATTGCCGTTCGACAAGAGGATCGGCAGGTCGGACTCGATCCGCACCTTGAACCGCGCCATAACGTCGGGTCGGTCGGGGTAGTAGGTGATCTTGCGAAAGCCCTCGGCCTCGCACTGGGTGCAGTACATGCCCTTCGACATGTAAAGCCCCTCGAGCGCGGTATTGTCCGCGGGCGCGATCTCGACCTCGGTCTCCAGCAGAAAGCCATCCGGCGGCAGGTCGGCGGCCGAGATCGTCATGCCCTTGGCGTCCAGCGCAGCCTGGACCTGCTGGCCGTCCACGCTGCAGGCAAGCAGGCGCAGCCCTTCGCCGTCCAGCCGCAACGGATGGACCCCGGGGCGCGCCGGGTTCGGGGCAAAGCGGATTCGGGCCAGAACCCGCGTCGCCTGGGGCGCCAGCCGGAAGGTCAGTTCCACCCCGTTCACCAGATGGGTGAAGGGCTGGTAATCGGCCAGATGGACGGTGGCAGGCGCGTCGGTCATGCGAAGACTCCTTTCCCGACAAGCTAAGCCCTTGGTCCGCGCGTGCAAGTAGGGGGCAGCGCGCAATGGGTGCTTTACGAATCCGGGGCAGACGCTACATCTATGTTCCATGAATGTTCTTGTCTGGCTGAAACGCGACCTGCGCACGCATGACCATCCGGCGCTGACCCTGGCGGCAGGCCTTGGCCCGGTCCTGCCGGTCTTTGTGGTGGAACCTTCGCTCTGGTCGCTGCCGGATGCCTCGGCCCGGCAATGGGACTTTGTCGCCGAAAGCCTGGCCGACCTGCGCGAGGCGATGGCGGCCCTGGGCCTGCCCCTCATCGTCCGGGTGGGCGAGGCGGTGGAGGTGCTGGACCGCCTGTGCCGCCAGCACCACATCGCCCGCATCGTCAGCCATGAGGAGACGGGGAACCTTGCCAGCTATGCCCGCGACCGCGCCGTCGCTGCCTGGGCGCGGCAGGCCGGCATCCCTTGGGCCGAGGTGCCGCAGTCCGGTGTCACCCGGCGTCTGCCAAACCGCGACGGCTGGGCGTCCCGGCGCGACGGGTTCATGTCGCAGCCGTTCCTGCCCCTGCCCGCCCTCCGTGCCGTGTCGGGGGTGGAACCCGGCCAGATCCCCACCGCCCGGGCCCTGAAGCTGCCACCCGACCCCTGCCCGCATCGCCAGCTTGGCGGCCGCACCCGCGCGTTGGAGCTTCTGGACAGCTTCCTGACCCGGCGGGGAGAGCCCTATCGCACCGCCATGTCCTCGCCGCTGACGGCGGAACGTGCCTGCTCGCGCCTCTCGCCACACCTAGCCTGGGGCACTTTGAGCCTGCGAGAAGGGGTCCAGACCACCACCATCCGGCAGGCCGAGCGTCCGGGCGGCCGCTGGGGCGGCGCACTCTCCAGCTTCCAGTCGCGCCTGGCCTGGCGCGACCACTTCATGCAGAAGCTGGAGGATCAGCCCTCGATCGAGTTGCGCGACCTGCATCCCCTGGCTGTCACCCGCCCCCGCGACAGCGACCCGGCCCGCCTGACCGCGTGGTGCAACGGCGAGACCGGCCTGCCCTTCCTGGACGCCTGCCTGCGCTACCTGCGCGCGACGGGCTGGCTGAACTTCCGGATGCGGGCGATGGTGACCTCGGTCGCCTCCTATCACCTGTGGCTGGACTGGCGGGTGACGGGCCAGCACCTGGCGCGGATGTTCACCGATTACGAACCCGGCATCCATTGGCCGCAGGTCCAGATGCAATCGGGCACGACCGGAATCAACATCCCCCGGATCTACAACCCGGTCAAACAAGGCCTGGACCAGGACCCGACCGGCGCCTTCACTCGCCGCTGGCTGCCCGAACTGGCCCCGGTTCCCGACGCCTTCCTGCACGAACCCTGGAAATGGCCCGAGGCGCGCCGCCTGCTTGGCCACCGCTACCCCGAGCCGATCATCGACATCGCCACCGCCGCCCGTGCCGCGCGTGATGCGGTCTGGACCGCCCGCCGCGCCCCCGGCTTTGCCCCCACCGCCGCGCAGATCGTCCAGCGCCACGCCAGCCGGGCCGATGCGCGCTTCGTCAACGACCGCACCCCCCGCCGCCGCGCTTCGTCGGCACAACTGACGCTGGACCTTTAGGATGCCAAAGGGCGTGAGGAAATCCGACCTGCCGCAAAAGACCTGCGCGACTTGCGGCAAGCCTTTCACCTGGCGGAAGAAATGGGAAAAGGTCTGGGATGAGGTCCGCTATTGCTCGGACCGCTGCCGGGCCGGGCGCAAGGCGATTTCCGAACGGAAATCGTGACGGAATTCCCCTTCGGAATTCCGCCCCCCATCGCCGCGTCAGTCTGCCCCGACGATCCGCGCCAGCTTGCCCAGGGTCTGCAACCCAAGCGCCTCGGCGCCAAAGCCCTTGGCGTCCCGGAACTCCTGTCCGGTCGCAAAGACCATGCCCAGCGTCACCAGGGTCGCCCCGCCCAGATCGTCGAACGACGCCCAGGCATCGGCGTGCTTCGGCCCGTTCTCGCCCCAGTGCAGAGTGTAATCCAGCCGTGCCTCGGGGATCACGGCGCCGTATTTGTGGTGGTTCGGAAAGACCGTCCCGTCCGGCCCGATCATGTCGAACACCCATTCGCCCCCGGCCCGCAGGTCGATCCGCGAGGTTCGGCAGGAAAACCCCTCCGGCCCCCACCATTTCGGCAAGGACTCCGCGTCCATCCAGGCACCCCAGACCACCGGGACCGGGGCCTTGATCAGCCGTTGCAGCACCATCGTCCGCTCGGCCACCCCGCCCAGGTTCGCCATCCCGGCATCGAAGCCCTGCCGATAGCCCTCGGTCATATCCTCGGCCAGCGAGGCCAGCTGGACCGTCACCGTGATCCGGCTTTCGTCGCCCGCCTGCGCGAAATCGGCCGTGACCAGCGCGGCGGACTGGCGGTCGCCCTCTTTCGAGACGACCTCATACCCGACCGAGCGGGTCTCTGGCACCAGGTCCAGCCAGCCGCCCTCGACCCGCAGATCGGGCTCGCCGGCCACCTTGCACAACAAGACTTCGCGGCCCCCGACGCGGGCATCGGCTTCCAGGAATTCCACCGTCACCGACGGCGTGGGCGCGGCCCAGACCGCCCGCGCGGCCGGAGAGGTCCAGGCCGCGTAGAGCGTCGCCACCGGGGCCGCGACCTTGCGCTGGAAGGTCAGCGTGGCGAAGCGGTCAGCGGGAAGGTCGCGGCTCATTTCACCAGCCCCTTGGCATAGTCCTCAAGCTGCGTCACCACCGTGCCCCAGCCATCGAAAAAGCCCATGTCCTCATGCGCCGCCTTGGTTTCGGGGCTGCGGTGCCGGGCGATCGCGGTATAGGTCGTGCCGCCGCCGGGCGCGTCGGACAGAAGCAGGATCGCGGTCATGAAGGGTTCCGGCGCAGGTTTCCAGCCTTCGGTATAAGCGTCGGTGAACACAAGCTTTTCGCCCGGAACCACTTCCAGGTAGACGCCCTTGTTGTCCATCACGTTGCCGTCCACATCGAAGGACGTGTTGAACCGCCCGCCGACCCGCAGGTCGATGTCCACCGCCGTCACCTTGTGCGGCTTCGGCACGAAGAAATGAGGGATGTGCTTCGGCTCGGTCCAGCACTCCCAGACCAGCGCGCGGGGCACGGCCAGGGTGCGGGTGAAGCTGAGGTCGGTCGCAGGGTCCAGATCGGGGGTCATTGCTCGCGTTCCTTCATAAGTTTCGTGACATAGTCGTCCAGCCGATCCAGCCGCGACTCCCAGACCTTGCGCTGCTCGTCCAGCCAGTCGGTCATCGGCTGCAAGGCCTTGGGCTGGAACGCGCAGGACCGGACGCGGCCGTCCTTCTGCGTGGCGACCAGGCCCGCCTCTTCCAGCACCGACAGGTGCCGCAGGATCGTCGGAAGCTTGAACCCCGACGGCCCGGCCAGCTCCGAAACCGGAGCCGGGCCCTTGGCCAACTGGTTCAGCATCATGCGCCGGGTCGGATCGGACAGGGCGTGGAACAGAAGGTCCAGGTGTGGATCATGCTTAGCCATGCTGCTAACTATATACCCTTTTCGGCTTGGGAAAAGTAAAACTTAGCCACTTGGGAAAGTTTTCACCTTCCTGTTTTCCCGACAAGTGATTTTCGGCTGTGCTTGAAATTATCCCCCTGCTTTTCTTGCCGAACCCCGGCGGGCTCGCATATTGTGTGCCATAGCATACAGAACGGCCCCGGCGGCCTTGCGGAGGACTTGCGATGACCGAACGTCTGGATCGGGCGGGGCTTCAGGTGGATGCGGTCCTGGCCCGCTTTGTCGAGGATGAGGCGCTGCCCGGCACCGGGGTGGCGGCGGGGGCGTTCTGGTCGGGTCTCGCCGGGCTTCTGGCCGGTTTCGCGCCGAAGAACCGCGCCTTGCTGGCCAAGCGCGACGACCTGCAGGCAAAGATCGACGCCTGGCACATCGCGCGGCGCGGCCAGCCGCACGACCATGCAGCCTACAAGGCTTTCCTGACCGAGATCGGCTATCTGCTGCCCGAAGGCCCCGACTTCACCATCGAGACGACGAATGTCGACCCCGAGGTCGCCACCATTCCCGGCCCGCAACTGGTGGTGCCGGTCACCAATGCCCGCTACGCGCTGAACGCGGCCAATGCCCGCTGGGGCAGTCTTTATGACTGCCTTTACGGAACCGACGCGATGGGCTCGCTGCCCCCCTCGGGCGGGTATGAGCGTGGCCGGGGCGCGCGGGTCGTGGCCCGGGCGCGGGTATTCCTGGACGAGGCCTTCCCCATCGCTGGGGCCAGCCACGCCGACGTGCGCCGCTATGTGGTGAAGGACGGCCAGCTTCTGGTCGACGACCTGCCGCTGGTGGACCCGTCGAAGTTCGCCGGCTACCGGGGCAACCCCAAGGCGCCCGACGCGGTGCTGCTGCGCAACAATGGCCTGCATGTCGAACTGGTCTTTGACCGGGCGCATTTCATCGGCTCGCGCGATCAGGCCCTGCTGGCCGACGTCCAGATGGAAAGCGCGCTTACGGCAATCATGGACTGCGAGGATTCGGTCGCCTGTGTGGACGCCGAGGACAAGGTCGGCGCCTACCGGAACTGGCTGGGGCTGATGAAGGGCAACCTGTCCGAGGCGTTCCAGAAGGCTGGCCGCACGGTAGAGCGGCGGCTTGCGGCCGACCGGGAATATCTGGACCCGAATGGCAGCCCCTTCACCCTGAAAGGCCGTGCGCTGATGTGGGTGCGCAACGTCGGCCACCTGATGACCAACCCGGCGATCCTGTTGCCGGACGGGTCCGAGGTTCCCGAGGGCCTGATGGACGCGATGGTGACGGTGGCCATCGCGCTGCATGACCTGAAGAAGACCGAGGGGATGCGGAACTCGGTCCTGGGGTCGGTCTATGTGGTGAAGCCCAAGATGCACGGGCCCGAGGAAGTGGCCTTTGCCGACGCGGTGATGGCGCGGGTCGAAGAGGTGCTGGGGCTGCCCAAGGCGACCGTGAAGCTGGGGATCATGGACGAGGAACGGCGGACCTCGGTCAACCTGAAGGAATGCATCCGGGCAGCGAAGGGGCGGGTGGCGTTCATCAATACGGGCTTCCTCGACCGGACCGGGGACGAGATCCACACCAGCATGGAAGCGGGGGCGTTCAGCCGGAAGGACTTTATCAAGCGGAAGTCCTGGATCACGGCCTATGAGAACCTGAACGTCGATATCGGGCTGGAATGCGGGTTGTCGGGCCGCGCGCAGATCGGCAAGGGGATGTGGGCGATGCCGGACCTGATGGCGGCGATGCTGGACGAGAAGATCGCCCATCCCCGCGCGGGGGCGAACACGGCCTGGGTGCCCTCGCCGACGGCGGCCACCTTGCATGCCCTGCACTACCACAAGGTCGACGTTTTCGCGGTGCAGTCCCGGCTGGCGAAGGGGGGCCGCAGGGCGCATGTGGACGGGATCCTGGACATCCCGCTGGCCAGTTTCCAGGCCTGGGACCGCGCCCAGGTCCTGCGGGAAGTCGAGAACAACGCCCAGGGGATCCTGGGCTATGTGGTGCGCTGGATCGATCAGGGGGTGGGCTGTTCGAAGGTGCCGGACGTGAACGATGTCGGGCTGATGGAGGACCGGGCGACCTGCCGGATCTCGGCCCAGCATGTGGCGAACTGGCTGCATCATGGGGTCGTCTCGGCCGACGAGGTGATGGAGGCGATGAAGAAGATGGCCGCCGTGGTGGACCGGCAGAATGCGGGCGATCCCCTCTATCGGCCGATGGCCCCGGCTTTCCAGGGGGCGGCGTTCCAGGCGGCCTGCGATCTGGTTTTCAAGGGACGGGAGCAGCCTTCGGGGTATACCGAGCCGCTTCTCCATGCCTGGCGGCTGCGGGTGAAGGCGGGGTAGTGTCCACGGTGGACAGAATCTGATTTTCTTTTTCCTTCAATGCCTTGCGCGTGGCCGTTAGGGGTTTCTCAACCTTTGGCCCGCGGGTGGCTTCGGGCGGTTTTCAAAAGGAGCGCTGACGCGCACGCCTTTGTCTCACCCTTTGCGCGCGAAGGGCGCGCAAAGGGTTCAGCTGCTTGGGGGCGCTTCGCCCCCCAAACCTCCAGAGGATATTTGCCGAAGGGAAAGCCATCCCGCCTTGCACGGGCGGCTGTCCGTGAAGTGGTCGGGGGAAATCCGCCACGGGTCAGGCCAGAACGGCGCGCCCGGTCATCGACCGGCGGATGCTTGACAGAAGTCCACCGGCAAGAGAGCAAGCACTATCTTGCGGTTGCAACGGGGAGCGGCGCCCCTGGGCCGTGCGGGTGGGAGCGTCACTGGTGAAAGCACTGGCTTTGGTTGTCGCCCTGCCTTGGTTCGTAGCCGGGATCTGGCTTTACGTGTTGAAAGAGCTTGAGACCGTCCCGATGGGCACGCTGGGGTGGTATGTGCTGATCTGGCTGGGCATCCCCCTGATCCCCGTCGCCATCTTGGTTCTGGCCGTGCGGAACCCGTTCAACAGGATGACCGCGGAAGAGCGTGAGCGCGTGATTGGCATCGTCCGCCAGTTGTCGGTGAACGAACCCGTCACGCCCGCCGATACAACCTGGATGGTTGCGCTGTTCAAGAAATACGGCGGTGGGCGCAAAGAGACGGACATGTTCCGGCTGTTGAAACGCGCGATCCGCAACGAGTTGCCCGCAATCCAGCGCGAGCGTCAGGCGGCTGAGGGCGCGCATGACGGGCCATCCATCGTGCTGGCGCGGCGGCGGCGCGGGGCGGGGTTCGACCCCAGCCGCGACGGGACCAGCTGGTTCGGCGGGCTGCCGGCCCTGGGCGACATGACCTGGCCCCTGGACGACGAGGGGCGGCCGATGACCCCACTGGCGCAGATCGACCTGACCGGACTTGCGGCGCATCTGCAGGTGCCCGGCCTGCCAGCGGAGGGAAGCCTGGCCTTCTTTGCGGCGCTGCCGGAAAAGGGCGAATGGGTCGGCAGGGTGCGCCATGTCGCGGGGCCGGTCGGCGCCACGACCAAGCCGCCGGGGGCGCTGCGGCCGGTAGAGGACCATACGGTCGGCGGTCCCCTGCGCCGGGGCGAGCCGGGCGACGGTCAGCTTCTGTTCCCGCGGATGGCCTTGGAGCTGGTGCCAGTCCACGGCAAGCGCGCTGAACAGAAGGCCGAGGTGGAGCGGGTGCTGGGACCGGCGCGCCACTACAACCTGGATGCAACCCTGTTCAAGGAGGCTTTCTCGCCCGACCGCCCCTTCAACCGCGACAGCCTGCTGCGGTTTCTGCATGGCGCGAAGATCGCGCTTGGCGCAGGCGAGAAGGCCGAGGCGGCGCTGCGGAAGATGCAGGCCTCATACACCGCGTCCGAAGCGGCGCTGGTGGCGAAGCTGGAGACGGCGACCGAGGGGCGCGAGGAGATGGAGGCGCGGTTGCAGGGGCTGCGGACCGCCCTGGGGCGGCTGGAGCGGAACCTGGCCGATTTCCCGGCCGCCGTCGCGGCCCTTGCGGCCGAGCGCGACGTGATGGAGACCTGGGCCCGGACGGGCGACCGCTGGGCGCCCCTGACCGAGGCCGAGCAGGAGACGCTGGCGCCGCTGCTGGCGCCCTGGACCGAGCATCGCGGGCTGGGCCATGTGCATCTGGACCAATGCTATGGCATCCACCGGCGTATGGGCGACTGCGTGTCCGAAACGCTGCTGGTGATGGCGGTGGCCGAGGACCGCGTCTTTGCCGCCCTGCCCCAGCCGGTGCAGGAGGCAGTCAACGGTGCCTGGCGTCAGCCCTATGACCGCGGGTTTCACCAGATGTTCGGCGAACCGGACAGCGTGCAGGACGCGGCCTCGACCTACATGGGGTATTACCTGCTGTTGCAGTTGCAATGCGACGATCTTGCCGGGTTTCACTGGGGCGATGCCGGCGTGCTGCAGTTCTGGCTGCGGCCTGCCGATCTGGAAGCGGGTCGCTGGGACCGGGTGACCATGTCCTTTGAGGGACACTAGGGGCCTATAGGTCCGGGGGGGCCTAGGTCCGGTCGGGCTAGGTCCGGTCGGGCGGGACCTGACCCAGCACGCCCACCTGACGTGCGCGGTTCGGGCGCAGCCGGACCCAGTTCAGAAGCGCGGCGGGGACACCGATCAGCAGGCCGAACACAGCGGCCCACAGGAAGGTGGCCCATTCGTAATGCCCCAGAACGAGGCCGGCGATCACGACAGCTCCGGCCACGGACGAGGCCCAGAGTGCGATCAGCCATAGACGGAGATGCGGGACCATGATGTGTCCTCCTGCATGGGTTTACGGGGGCTTAGGTGTACAAGGCTAACCGGTTGCGACCGGTTAAGTTCCCGCCATCTTAGGGAAATGCAGGCACGTTTCCGCTACCCCCGGCAAAAGGGCGCGCGCGCCGAGGAGGGGCGCGCTAGCCGATGTCCAGTGCGATCGCGTGGATGCGCTGGTTCAGATCCCCCAGCGCGGCTTGCACAGCGCGGTGGCGGGCGATGCGCGTCATGTCCTGGAAGGCCGCGGCGCGGATCATGATGCGGAAGTGGCTTTCGCCCGAGCCGTCGTCGCCAGAGTGGCCCGCGTGCTTGTGGCTTTCGTTCTCGACCACCAGCTGCGATGGCGCGAAGGCAGCGGTCAGGCGCGCCTCGATTTCGTCTTTCACGGCCATGTCAGTGCCACCCCCTTCAAAACCCTGTGGAAAGCCCTAAACTCGTGGCCCCGAGTCGGAAAGGCCCAGTTCGCATGTCCAGTCGCCCGCCATTCGAGTTCAACATCAGCGCCGCCGCTGACAAGAAGCGCAAGAAAACCGGGCGGCGCGGGATGTCGGGGGCGTTCGACACCGCCGACCGGCCCTGCGATTACCCTGGCTGCAAGGAAAAGGGCGCCTACCGGGCGCCGAAATCGCCGGACCTGCTGGATGAGTTCTTCTGGTTCTGCAAGGACCACATCCGCGAGTACAATCTGAAGTGGAACTTCTTTCAGGGGACCACGGACGAGGAGTTCCAGAAGTTCCTGGACAAGGACCGGGTCTGGGAGCGGGAGACGAAGCCGTTCAGCCGGATCGGGGATGGCAATGCCTGGGCGCGGCTGGGGGTGAACGACCCGATGGCGCTTCTGGGCGAGAAGGCGACGCAGAATCCGGGGCGCCCAAGCTCGGCCGCGACGCGGAAGCTGCCGCCGACCGAACGCAAGGCGATCGAGATCCTGGATGCGCGGGACACGATGTCCAAGACCGAGATCCGCAAGGTCTACAAGGGCCTGATAAAGGTGCTGCACCCCGACATGAACGGCGGCGACCGCAGCCACGAGGAGCAGCTGCAGGAAGTGGTCTGGGCCTGGGACCAGCTGAAGGACAGCCGGTATTTCCGCGACTAGGCCGGTCTGAAGGTCAGCGCGGCCCCATTCATGCAGTAGCGCAGGCCGGTGGGCTGGGGGCCGTCGTCGAACACATGGCCGAAATGACCGCCGCAGCGGCGGCAGTGGACTTCGGTCCGGGCGCCGAACAGGCCGCCGTCCTCACGCGTGCGGATCGCGTCCGGCAGGGGCTCCCAGAACGAGGGCCAGCCAGTGCCGCTGTCGTACTTGGTCTGTGACGAGAACGCGGCCAGGTCGCAGCCGGCGCAGTGATAGGTGCCGGCGCGGGTTTCGGTGTTCAGGCGGCTGGTGTTCGGACGCTCGGTCTCTTCCTCGCGCAGGACGCGGTAGGCCATGTCGGAGAGGCGCGCGCGCCATTCGGCCTCGGTCAGGGAGACCTCATAGCTTTCGGCCCGGGCCATTGGCGCGGCAAGGACGGTGAGAAGGAACAGGCGGCGGTGCATTGGCGGTCCTTTCGTGGGCAGAGGATATGCGCCAAGCTACGCACGCAAGAAGCGGCAAGTTTCAGGATCACGCAATCGGGAAGTCCGCCCTTCCCCTTGAACCCCCCGGCGTTATGTTCCAAGGATGCCGTGGTGCGGTGCAATGGGGCGCTGCCGGCGAAAGATGGACCTTCACGATGCTGGATCAGGTGATGAAACCGACCGAGGAAATCTCGGTCCGCGATGTGTTCGGGATCGACACCGACATGCGTGTGAAGGGCTTCGCCGACCGCACCGACCGGGTGCCCGAGATCGACCCAACCTACAAGTTCGACCCCGATACCACTTTGGCCATCCTGGCAGGCTTTGCCTATAACCGCCGGGTGATGATCCAGGGCTATCACGGCACGGGGAAATCCACCCATATCGAGCAGGTCGCCGCCCGGCTGAACTGGCCCTGCGTCCGGGTCAACCTGGACAGTCACATCAGCCGGATCGACCTGATCGGCAAGGACGCGATCAAGCTGCGCGACGGCAAGCAGGTGACCGAGTTCCACGAGGGCATCCTGCCCTGGGCGCTGCGGAACCCCGTCGCCATCGTGTTCGACGAATACGACGCGGGCCGCGCGGACGTGATGTTCGTGATCCAGCGCGTGCTGGAGCATGACGGCAAGCTGACGCTGCTGGACCAGAACGAGATCATCACCCCGCATCCCTGCTTCCGCCTGTTAGCCACCGCGAACACCGTGGGTCTGGGCGACACGACCGGGCTGTACCACGGCACCCAGCAGATCAACCAGGCGCAGATGGACCGCTGGAGCCTGGTGGCGACGCTGAACTATCTGTCCCACGACGCGGAAACCGCGATCGTGCTGGCCAAGAACGCGCATTACAACACCGAGAAGGGCCGCAAGACCATCAGCCAGATGGTGGCGGTGGCCGACCTGACCCGGACTGCCTTCATGAACGGCGACCTGTCCACGGTCATGTCGCCCCGGACGGTGCTGAACTGGGCGCAGAATGCCGAGATCTTCCGCAACGTGGGCTATGCCTTCCGGCTGACCTTCCTGAACAAATGCGACGAGCTGGAGCGGCAGACCGTGGCCGAGTTCTACCAGCGCTGCTTTGCCGAGGAACTGCCGGAGTCGGCGGCCAGCATGGCGATGAAGTGATGCGGGCGGGGCAGGCCTTCGGGTTTGCCCTGGCGCTCTCCTGCGCTCCGGGTGCGGCCGCCGCCCAAGCGACGGCGGATGAATTGCTGGCCTGCGCGGCCGAGTACGAGGCACGTGCAACCTATGCCGGAGTCCTTGGGCAGGGGGACGCGGGCCATCTTGCCTTTCTTTCGGGGCGGGCCGACCTGTTCTTGCATCTTGCCGAGATGCGCTCTCCAACCTTTTGGGCTGGCTGCAGCAGCGACCGCGCGCCACTGTTAAGTCTGGTCCTGTGTGTCGGTCCGAAAGACCTGAGTGGGGAACGGCATGCCCTTGCAGAAGAGCGTCTAATCGAACTGGCGGACACCTATCGCGGCAATCTTCGTCTGGAAGCCTGCATGGTGGATGAAGGTTGCGCCGACTGCATGCGGCTTTTCAACCGGATGGTCCGCGCCAACTTCCCGCAATCGTACAACACCACGCCACCCTGACCGCCAGCTGCCTGCCGCAGAAGTTTTCATTCTGCCTTGAAAAAGTGCTTTTCTGCGCGCCCAATGCTGAAATGGCGCGTGGTTTGCGAACATGTCTTGCCGTCTTTCTGCTTGGGGTTTCCAGCGGTCCCGGGGCGGCTGAGGCCTTGCTTCAGCAGTTTGCCGTCTGCGCCGGTCGGCTGTCGGCCGTGATGGAAGATCAGTGGATGTTCGACGGCCCGGCCTCGGAACACACCAGGGACGAGCTTGCGGCCATGGTCGCGCTGGTCGAGGCCCTGATGCCGCCGGACAGCGGGGTCCGGGTGATGGATTGGCGGATCAAGGCCAAGGTGGCGCAGCGCGCGCTCCTCTATCAGGCGCGGTTCAGGACGGATGCCCGGCTGTCCGCGGTAGCGATGGCGCGGGCCGAGGCCCTGACGGCCGAGTGCCGGTCGCTGCTCTTGGGCCAGGCGGGAACTTTGGCGGACGTGGCTGCGTTGAATTGAATTAACTTCGGACCGGATAATGACGTTAGACAGCCTGCTTGCCCTGCTGCAAGACCATACCATCACCCTGCCCCTGGGCCTGAGCGTCCTTGCCGGACTTCTGATCGGCATCGAGCGCGAGTTTCGCGGCAAGCCCGCGGGGGTGCGGACCCATGCACTGGTCTGCCTCGCCTCGGCGTTAATGACGCTGCTGGGCCTGCGGATGGACGAATGGCTGACCACCCTGCCCCCGGATGCGCAGATCGTCACCGACATGGCGCGGATGCCGCATGCGATCCTGACCGGGATCGGTTTTCTGGGCGCGGGCGTGATCTTCCGCGAGGGGCCGGCGGTGCAGGGGTTGACCACGGCGGCCTCGGTCTGGTTGACGGCGGCCTTGGGGATCGTCTTTGGCGCGGGTCTGCTGGAGTTGGGGGTGATCGGCACGGTGGTGGCGCTGCTGGTGCTGGTGCTGTTCCGGCTGTTGCAGCGGGTGCTGCCGGCGCGGCCGGTGATCCGGCTGGACGTGGTGGTGCCACAGGCCAGCGCGCTGGATGCGGCGGTCTTGTCCAAGGTGCTGGACCGGATCGGGCTGAAGGCCGGGCCGATTTCCTTGTCGCAGGATGTGGCGCTGGGGCTGCGGCGCTACAAGTTGCTGGCAGCAGGGCTGGACCAGCGCATCGACTGCGACGAGGTGGCGCGGGCCGTGCGCGACACGGCGGCGCTGCACAAGCTGACCGTGGTGCCGCTGGACCGCGACACGGGGAACTAGGCGCCGGGAACTAGGCGGCGGGCGGCTGGATCAGGATGGCGCGGAAGTCGTTGACGTTGGTTAGCGTCGGGCCGGTGATGACCTGAGCGTTGGCCGTGGCGAAAAAGCTGTGGGCGTCGTTGCGGGCCAGCGCCTCGGCCGCGCCGGGGGTGTGCAGGGTATCGGGGCTGACCAGCGCGCCCGCAACCTCGGCCGCGCCGTCGACGCCGTCGGTGTCGCAGGCGATGGCGTGGATCCCGGGGTGGCCTTGCAGGGCAAGCGCGAGGGCCAGGCAGAATTCGGCATTCGGCCCCCCTACCCCGTCGCCGGTGCGGGTGACGGTCAGCTCGCCGCCCGAAAGCAGCAGGATCGGCCGGTCGCCGGGTTTCAGGGTGGCGGCGATTGCGGTTGCCATGGCGGCCTGATCGCGGGCCACGTCGCGCGCCTCGCCTTCCAGCCGGTCGCCAAGGGTGCGCACTTCGGCCAGCGGGTCAGCCAGCGCGGCGGCAGCGGCGAGGGACTGGGCGGGCGCGGCATAGATGACGTTTTCAGTGCGGGAAAGGCGCGGGTCGCCGGGCGGGACGACCTGGGATTTCGCCAGGGCCGCACGGGCGGATTCGGGAACCGGGATCTGCCAGCGGTCCAGCACGGCGCGGGCGTCCTGCGCCGTGCTGGCGTCGCCGACCGTGGGGCCCGAGCCGATGAAGGCCGGATCGTCGCCCGGCACGTCCGAGATCATCAGCGACAGCATCCGCGCTGGGTAGGCGGCGGCGGCAAGCTGGCCGCCCTTCACGCGGGACAGGTGCTTGCGCACGGTGTTCATCGCCGAAATCGGCGCGCCCGAGGCAAGGAGTGCGGCGTTGACCTGCTGCTTTTCGGCCAGCGTCATGCCGGTGGCCGGCGCACAAAGGAGAGCAGAGGCCCCGCCCGAGATGAGGGCGAGGACGAAATCGTGTTTCGTCAGACCCTGGAGGAGGTGCAGCATCTGCTGCGTCGCCTCGACCCCGGCCTGGTCGGGGACCGGATGGGCGGCCTCGACGATGCGGATGCCCTGGCAGGGGCGGCCATAGCCATAGCGGGTGATGACCAGACCCTGACACGGTCCCCAGACGGCCTCGACCGCCTCGGCCATGCGGGCGGAGGCCTTGCCGGCGCCGATCACCAGGACGCGGCCCTTGGGCTTGTCCGGCAGGAACCCGGCCAGCGAGCGCATGGGATCGGCCACCTCGACCGCGCGGTCAAAGAGGCTGCGAAGGAAGCGGGCGGGGTCAGGAATCATCACAGGCTCGACGCGCGGGGGATCAGGGTGACCGGTGTAATCGTTTCCGGCGGCGGGCGACGGTCGTTTTCCAGCCAGTTCAGCACGGTTTCCGCCATCTGCCGGCCAAAGCCCGCGATATCGCAACGGACCGAGGAGAGCGCGGGATAGACCTGGGCGCAATCTTCGATGTCGTCGAAGCCGACGATCTTGAGGCTGGTGCCGATGCTGCGGCCCTGTTCGGCGCAGCCGGTCAAGAGGCCAAGGGCGGTCAGGTCGTTGAAGCACAGGACAGCGTCGACGCCGGGGTTTTCCTCGGACAGACGGCGGGCGGCTTCGCGTCCGAAGGCCCGTCCGGGGCGGCCGGGAAGGTGAAGCGGTGTCCGGCCATTGGCAGCAAGCGTCGCAAGGTAGCCGGACATGCGAAGCTGTGTGACGGCGCGGCCTTCGAGGCCGCCCAGGAAAGCGATGTGCCTGGCACCTTGGGCAAGGAGGTGTTCCGTGGCCAGGCGGCTGCCGGTCGGGTAATCGGGGGCCGCGAAGGGGACACGTTCGCTGGACACGACCTGGCGCAGGACCTGCAACGCAGGCACATTGGCGCGGGCGATGGCGTCAAAGGCGGTCTCGTCGCCATAGGCGGGCGAGACGATCAGGGCCGAGACGCCGTGTTCCAGCATCGCGCCGATGACCTGCGCCTGGAGTGCGGGGTCTTCGTCGGTATTGGCAAGGACGGTGGCATAGCCCCGGGCCGAGAGGGCCATCTGCAGCGAGGTGGCGAACTCGGTGAAAAACGGGTTCCGCAGGTCGTTGATGACGACGCCGATCAGGCCCGCATTGGAGGATCGCAGGTTGGCGGCGGCGCGGTTGTAGACGTAGCCAAGCTGCGCCATGGCCCGGCGCACGTCATTGCGCGTTTCCTCACGCACCAGGGGGCTTTGTTGCAGCACCAGGCTGACGGTCGATTTGGAGACGCCCGCAAGCGTCGCCACGTCGATGATCGTCGGCCGTTTGTCCATCAGTCCTGGTCGATCCCGTGGAGCGTGAGCAGCACCTTCATTCGCGCTTCTGCCAGATCGGGCCGCGAAAGCAAGCCTGCGGCGTCGGCAAGGCGAAACACCTGGGCGTAATGGGTGATGTCGCGGCTGGACTGGAACCCTGCGGGCATGATGAAGTGCCTCTGGTGGCCGTTCAGCCAGCTTAGGAAGGCGATGCCTGCCTTGTAAAAGCGGGTGGGGGCGCGAAAGATTTCACGGGAAAGGGGGACGGTCGGGGCCAGGAGGCGGTGGTAGGTGGCGTGGTCGCCTTGCGCCAGCGCCTCAAGCGCCTGTGCCGCGGCGGGCGCGATTGCGGCGAAGATGCCCAAGAGCGCGTGGGAGTGGTGGGCGCCGTCGCCTTCGATCAGCGGGGCATAGTTGAAGTCGTCGCCGGTATAGAGGCGGACGCCGGCGGGAAGGCGGGCGCGGAAGGCTTCTTCGTGGGCCTGGTCGAGGAGAGAGATCTTGATGCCGTCCACCTTGGCGGGGTTTTCCCGGATCAGGTTCAGGACGAAGTCCGAGGCCTTGGCAATATCCGTCGTGCCCCAATAGCCTGCAAGCGCGGGGTCGAACATGTCGCCCAGCCAGTGCAGGATGACCGGGTCTTTCGCGCCATCGATCAGGTGGCGGTAGACATGGTGGTAGGTGTCCTGGGGCGCCCTGATCGCGGTAAATGCGCGGGAGGCCATGAGGATGAGTTGCCCGCCAGCGGCCTCGATCGCCTCGGCCTGGTCGGTGTAGGCGGCGCGGATGGCGTCGGGGGTGGCAAGGTCTTGCGCGTGGTCGGTCCCTGCCCCACAGGCGACGCGGGGGCGCATCGGGTGCGCCTTGGCGGCGCGCATGGTGCGCTGGATCAGTTGAAGCGCCGTCGGCCAGTCGACGCCCATGCCGCGTTGGGCGGTGTCCATCGCTTCGGCGAGGTGGAGGCCCTGGTCCCAGAGTTGGCTGCGAAAGGCCAGGGTCGCCTCCCAGTCGACGGCGGGCCTGGTGTCCCAGGGGGAACGTTCGCGCAGGGGATCGCTGATGACATGGGCCGCGGCAAAGGCGGTACGGGTAAGCGGTGTGCGGGGTGCACGCGGCGTAAGGGGGCTGCCGGCGAGGCAGTAGGGGTCCAGGCGGGCGTCGGCGGTGGGCAGGGTCAGCATGAGGTTGCCTCTCGGGCGGGTTTGACATTGAGCGCTGGCGCGCACGGCTTTTGTCTCGCCTTTTGCGCGTGAAGAACGCGCAACGGCTCGGACGTTGGGGGCGCTTCGCCCCCCAAACCCCCAGAGGATATTTGGGGACAGAAAATGGTCATGGGATCGGAAGGTCGAACACGAGGAGGCCGTCGATGCCACCCTGGGCAGCGGCGACGAGGGCGGCGCCGACGCGCTTGTGGTCGGGGTGGGCCTGGTAGGCGGCCAGCGCGTCCCAACCGGCGAAGTCGACGGTGAAGCCATGGAGGTAGCCGCGTTCGATCTTCTCGGGGCTTTCGGAGCGGCCGGAGTGGATGGCGAGGATGCCGGGGAGGCTCAGGGCGTGGAGGTCGGCGAAGATGCCTGCGATCAGGGCGTCGGTGACTTCGGGGCGGGCTTTGAGAAGGACGATGTGACGGATCATTTGCGGGCTTCCTTTATGAGGTCGGCGGCTTTCTCGGCGATCATGATCGTGGCGGCGTTGGTGTTCGACGAGACGACAGTGGGCATGACCGAAGCGTCGACGACGCGGAGGTTTTCGATGCCATTGAAGCGGAGATGCGGGTCGACGACGGCCTCCATATCCGCGCCCATGCGGCAGGTGCCGGCGGGGTGGTGGTCGGTCTTGGCGTTCTTCACGGCGTAGTCGAAGTAGTCCTCGTCGGTTTTGACTTCGGGACCGGGGAGGCGTTCGGCCAGGACGAAGGGTTTCAGGGCGGGTTGGCGCATGATCTCTTGCGCGAGTTTGAGGCCCTTGATCGACATCTCGCGGTCGTAGGGGTCTTCCCAGTAGTTCGGGTCGATCAGGGGGGCGGCGTTCGGGTCATTGGACGCGAGCCTGACAGTTCCGCGCGAGCGGGGTCTAAGGAAGGCGGAGTTCAGGGTGACGCCGCCCTGGGGCATGGCGGCGACGCCGGCCTCGATCCCCGAGCCGAGGCCGAGGTGGAACTGGATGTCGGGGCTGCGGGCGGAGGGGTCGGCGTACCAGAAACCTCCCGTCTCGAAGAGGGAGGAGGCGACCGGGCCTTTGCGCGTCAGCAGGTACTGCAGGCCTGCGAGGGCGGACCAGTGCGGTTTGGCGTAGCGGTCGTAGGTGTGCGGGCCGGTGCATTCGGCGATCACGAAGAGGTCGAGGTGGTCCTGCAGGTTCGCGCCGACCTGCGGGCGGTCGAGGACCACGGGGATGCCGAGGCGGGTGAGGTCGTCGGCGGGGCCGATGCCCGAGAGTTGCAGGAGGCGGGGGGAGCCGATGGCGCCGGAGGAGAGGATGACTTCGGTGCTGGCGCGACGGGTGCCTTCCGTGGTTTCGACGCCGACTGCCCTGCCCTTTTCGGTGACGATGCGCAGGACCTGCTGGCCGGTTTTCACGGTCAGGTTCGGGCGACCCAGGGCGGGTTTCAGGAAGGCGGTCGAGGTCGAGGAGCGGCGATACCAGCGTTGGGTCAGCTGGTAGTAGCCGAGGCCGTCTTGCGTCTCACCGGTGAAATCGTGGTTGCGGGGGATGCCAAGCTCGGCCCCGGCGGCGAAGAAGGCCTCGCAGATCGGCAGGGGCGCGCGGGGTTGGCTGACGCCGAGCGGGCCGTCGGTGCCGTGAAAGCGGTTGTCATGGGTGTCGTTGTGTTCCGACTTGCGGAAATAGGGCAGCACGTCCTCATACCCCCAGCCGGGGCAGCCCATCTGCCGCCAGTCGTCATAGTCCTGCGCGTTGCCGCGGGTGTAGAGCTGGGCATTGATCGAGGAGCCGCCGCCGATCACCTTGGCCTGCGTGTAGCGGATCTGCATGCCCTTCATGTGCCGCTGCGGGACGGTCTGCCAGCCCCAGCTTCCGATGCCCTTGGTCATTTTCGCGAAGCCTGCGGGCAGGTGGTAGAACGGGTGGCGATCACGGCCCCCGGCTTCAAGGAGGAGGACCTTGGCGGTGGGGTTCTCAGACAGGCGGGCAGCGAGGACGCAGCCTGCGCTGCCGCCGCCGATGATGATGTAGTCGTAGGTCATTGGGGCGCCTTGGTGCGGCCGGGAAGCCGGAATTTTCGAAAATTCCGGGCAAAATTCTTCGAAGAATTTTGCGGTGCGCGGGGTGGAGAGGTCATTGCTACAGTCTTTCGATGGAGAGGCCGCCGTCGACCGGGATCACCGCCCCGGTGGCGAAGGCAAACTGTCCGGTGACAAGGGGGAGGACGGCCTGGCCGATGTCCGATGGCTGCCCCCAGCGGCCAGCGGGGACGAGGCCTTGCGCGATGCGGGTGTCGTATTTGTCCTTCACGCCTGCGGTCATGCCGGTTTCGATGATGCCGGGGCGCAGTTCGAAGACGCCGATGTTGTGGGGGGCGAGCCTTAGCGCCAGCGTCTGCGCGGCCATCGCGGCGGCGGCCTTGGAGATGCAATAATCGGCACGCTCGGGGCTGGCCATCTGGGCCGAGACGGAGGTCACGAAGGTGATGGAGCGGTAGTGCCCGGCTGGGGTGGCGAGCATGCGTTTGGCGACCTGTTGGGCGAGGAAGAAGGCTCCGGTCAGGTTGATGTTCAGGATCCAGTCGAAGTTTTCAGGCGTGAGGTCGAGCATGTCGCCCCGGACCTTGGCGGCCACTCCGGCGTTCTGGATCAGGGCGTCGAGGGGGCCTTGCTGGGCTTCGATCAGGTCCAGAAGCGCCGGGATGGCAGCGACGTTCGAGAGGTCGTGCTGGTAGTAGCGGGCGTCCGGCAGGGATTGCAGGGCTTGTTGGACGGTCGCGTCCTCGGGGGCCGAGCGGGAGGCGATGGCGAGGCGGAAGCCTTGGGTGGCAAGGGCCTGGGCGATGCCGAGGCCGATGCCTTGCTGGCCTCCGGTAATCAGGGCGAGGGGTTTCATGTGTGGGCTTTCGCGATGTGGTCACCCGCGCGGAGGGCGAGGGCTGCGATGGTGAGCGAGGGGTTCACGGCTGCCGACGTCGGCAGGACCGAGGCGTCGACGATGTAGAGGTTGTCCAGGTCGTGGGCCTTGAGGTTGGGGTCAACGACGGAGGTCTGCGGGTCCGCGCCCATGCGGTTGGTGCCGCATTGGTGGGAGGGTTTGGATTTGGGGAAGCCCCGGGCCAAGGTGATGGGCCAGCCTGCCTTCTTCATCGCCTGTTTCAGGCGCTGGACGAGGAGGTCGTGGGCCTTGGTGTTGGTCTTTTTCCAGTCGAGGACGACTTCGTTGTTCCGCCACAGGACGCGAGAGTTCGGGTCGGGCAGGTCCTCGGACATGGCCATGATGTGGATCGAGTGGTCGGCGATGTGGTGGGCGAGCCAGAGGGGAAGGCCCGCCTCGCCCGCAAGGATCGGGCCAGTGATGCGGCCGAGCATCTGAATGTTGCCGAGGGGTTCGTTATTGGGACCGCCGGTCAGGTAGAGGTCGTTGATCTGGATGGTTTTCTCATAGGTCGTGCGGTTGCGGCGGAAGGGGTTGTAGGCGACCATGCCGGTCAGGTTGTGGTTCATGAAGTTGCGCCCGACCTGGTCGGAGCGGTTGGCAAGGCCGGTGGGGTAGTGGTCGTTGGCACTGGCGAGGAGGAGGGCGGAGGAGAGGATGGCTCCGGCAGACAGGACCACGAGGGGGGCGGTGAGCGTCTCGCGGGTGCCTTGGCGGTCCACCTCGATGCCGGTTATGCGGCGGGCGTCGGAGAGAAGGCGGGTGACTTTGGTGTTCGTTTGCAGCGTGACGTTGGGGTGCGTCAGCGCCTCGGCCAGCGCGCAGGATTCGGCGTCGGATTTCGCTCCGGTCGTGCAGGGGAAGGCGTCCCAGCCGGTCTTTGCGCGTTTCAGCCAGGCGTCGATGTCCACGCCCAGCGGGAGGGCGGAGACGTGGAGGCCTTGGGCTTGGAATGCGGCGCGGAGGCGTTGGATATCGGGCTCATCCGGGACGGGGGGGAAGGGATAGGGGGCGGAGTGCGGTGGTTCGGAGGGGTCGTTCGCAACGTCGCCCCGGACGCGGTAGAGGGTTTCGGCCTGGGAATACCAGGGTTCAAGGTCGGCGTAGGCGATGGGCCAGCCGGGGGTGGTGCCTTCGAGGTGGCGGAGGGGGGCGAAATCCTCGGCCCGGTAGCGCAGGAGGACCGCGCCGTAGAATTTGGTGTTGCCGCCGACATAGGCGTAGTTGCCGGGCTGCAGGGGCTCGCCCGAGATGTCGCGCCAGGTCTCGTTCGGCTTGAAATGGCCGCGCTGGAAGATGGCGGCGGGGTCGCGGGCTTCGGGCGAGTCCTTCAAGTAATCGCCGCGTTCCAGGATCAGGATGCGGCGGCCGGTGGGGGCGAGTGCGGCGGCGAGGGTCGCGCCGCCCATGCCGGAGCCGATGATGATGATGTCGGGTTGCATTCAGGTGGTGATCCGTTCCTCGGTTGTCGGATCGAAGGCTACCGCCTTTTCCATGTTCACCGCGAACTCGAATGTCTGTCCGGGGGCGACGGAAGCGTCGGCGCGCATCCTTGCGATGGCGTCGCGGCCAGAGACGGCCATCGTCGCGAAGGTGTCTGCCCCGGCAGGTTCGATCACGGCGACGCGGTTGGTCAGGGGCTGGATGTTACCGGACTTGCGGTCCGCGCCTTCGGGATCGGTGATCGCCTCGGGGCGGATGCCGAGGAGGATGGGCTTGCCCTGCCACTGTGCCAGGTTGGGTTGGGAGAAGCGCAAGGTGCGGGGGGTGCCGTCGGCGTCGGTGATGGCGGCGTGGGGGTGGCCGTTTTCCATGACCACCGTGGCGGGGACGATGTTCATCGCGGGGCTGCCCATGAAGGTGGCGACGAACAGGTTCGCCGGCGTGTCGTAGATTTCCTTCGGAGTGCCCAGTTGCTGGACATGGCCCTTGTTCATCACCGCGATGCGGGTGGAGAGGGTCAGCGCCTCGATCTGGTCGTGGGTGACGTAGACGATGGTGGTGCGCAGCTTCTGGTGGAGCTTCTTGATCTCGGTCCGCATGTCGACGCGGAGCTTGGCGTCGAGGTTGGAAAGCGGCTCGTCGAAGAGGAATACGTCAGGGTTCCGCACGAGTGCGCGGCCCATCGCGACGCGCTGGCGCTGGCCGCCGGAAAGCTGGCCGGGCTTGCGGTCGAGGAGGGTCTCGATTTGCAGGAGCTTGGCGACATCGGCCAGCGCGCGGTCACGCTCGGGCTTGGGGACACCGTGCATCTCCAGCCCGAAGGTCATGTTCTGGCCGACGGTCATGTTGGGGTAAAGCGCGTAAGACTGGAACACCATCGCGATGTTGCGCTTGGACGGATGCACCCCGTTGACCACGCGGCCCTTGATGGCGATCTCGCCGCCCGTGATCCCTTCCAGCCCCGCGATCATGTTCAGAAGCGTGGACTTCCCGCAGCCGGAAGGGCCGACGAGGACGAGAAACTCGCCTTCTTCAACCGCGATGTCGATGCGGTGCAGGACCTGGACCGGCCCGTAGGATTTGGTAACGTTGCGGATGTCGAGAAAGCCCATGTTCGTCCTCATGTCGTTGGGTGGCCCCATCCCACGGGAGGGAGGGATGGGGCCGGTTGCCTTACCGGGCCGCCGCGATGGCGTCGGCAAGGGCGGTTGCGGCCTCTTCGGGGGTCTGGTCAGAGTTGAAGAAGGCGGTGATGGCGTCGGTGGCGGCGCCCACGACGGCGGCGTTGGCGGCGTGGGTGCCGGCGAAGGTCGGGAGAGCGGTTCCGCCCGCGTCATTGGCGGCAAGGGCCGTGCTCGTCGCTTGGGCGCAGACGTCCATCGCCGAAAGGTCGATGTCAGTGCGGGCCGGGATCGCGCCCTTGGCCTGGTTGAAGGCGATCTGGACGGACGCGTCCATGATGGCCGAGGCAAGCACTTCCTGGCCCTTGATCAGGTCGGGGTCGGTTTGCGTGAACAGGGACAGCGAGTTCACCAGGTAGACGAAGGCATCGCCTTTGGCCTTGGGGACCGGGATGCAGGCGTAGTCGTCGCCGGGCTTTTTGCCGGCATTGGTGAATTCGCCCTTGGCCCAGTCGCCCATGATCTGCATCGCGGCCTCGCCGTTGATGACCATCGAGGAGGCAAGGTTCCAGTCGCGGCCGGGGAAGTTCGGGTCGACCATGCCGCGCAATTCGGCCATCTGGGCAAGGACCGCGATCATCTCGGGGCCGCGCAGGGTGGAGTCGTCGAGGTCGATGAGGGCTTTGCGGTAGAACTCCGCGCCCCCGACCCCGGCGGCGACGGCTTCGAACATGTAGGCTTCCTGCCAGGCCTGCCCACCGTGGGCCAAGGGGATGATCCCGGCCTCCACGAACTTTGGCGCGAGGGCGTTCAGCTCTTCCCAGGTGGTGGGATAGGCCGCGCCGATCTTGTCGAAGGCGGCTTTGGAGGCCCAGATCATGTCAGTGCGGTGGACGTTGGTGGGGACAGAAACATAGTGGCCGTCGATCTTGGTCCAGTCCTTGACAGCCTGCGGCAGGGCGGCGTCCCAGCCTTGCGCCGAAGCCAGGGCGTCGACGTTGCCCAGCATCCCCTCAGCCGCCCAGTCGGTGATCGTCTGGCCCAGCATCAGCATCGCCGCGGGCGGGTTGCCGGAGGCGATGCGGGCCTGCAGCGCGGTCTTGGCCTGGTCGCCCCCACCCCCGGCGACGGGCGCGTCGGTCCAGGCGACGCCCTCGGCCACCACCTTGTCGCGGACGGCGCCCAGAGCGGCGGCCTCTCCGCCAGAGGTCCAGAAGTGCATCACCTCGACCGACGGCTCGGCGAAGGCGGGGGTCGCGAGGAGGAGGGCAGTTATGGACAAGGCTCTCATATGCGGTATTCCTTCCGGTGTTCGCCCTTGTTGGTGTGAAAGCGGGCTTGGGTTGAACAAAGACCGTCGGGCGGTTGCCGCCGCCCGGCGGTCGGCCTTACCCCTTGACCGACCCCGCCATCAGCCCGCGCACGAAGTAGCGGCCTGCGACGATGTAGACGAAGAGGGTGGGAAGGGCGGCAAGGATCGCGCCCGCGAAGTGGACGTTGTATTCCTTCACGCCGGTCGAGGATTGGACGAGGTTGTTGAGGGCGACGGTCATCGGCTGGCTGGTGCCTCCGAACGAGACACCGAAGAGGAAGTCGTTCCAGATGTTGGTGAATTGCCAGATGACCGAGACGACGGCGATGGGGCCGCTGACCGGCAACAGGATGCGCCAGAAGATGCGGAAGAACCCTGCCCCGTCGATCATCGCGGCGCGGACGAGTTCGGTGGGGAAGCTGGCGTAGTAGTTGCGGAAATACAGGGTCGTGAAGCCGATCCCGTAGACCACATGCACCAGGATCAGGCCGGGTACGGTTCCGGCGAGGCCAAGCTTGCCCAGGACCACGGCCATCGGGATCAGGACGATCTGGAACGGGATGAAGCAGGAGAAGAGCATCAGCCCGAAGACCCAGGTATCGCCCCGGAAGCGCCATTTGGTCAGGACGTAGCCGTTGAGGGCTCCGATGATGGTGGAGATGGCGACGGCGGGGACGACCATCAGGATGGAGTTGATGAAATAGGGCTTCAGGCCCGTGGGTTCGACGCCGATCTGGGCGGTGGACCAGGCGCTGCGCCAGGGGTCCAGCGTCCATTCGGACGGCAGGGCCATCATGTTGCCGCCGGTGATCTCGGCCAGGGGTTTGAGGGAGTTCACGCCCATCACGTAAAGGGGGAGAAGGTAGAACACCGCGAAGAGGAGGAGGGTTAGGTAGATCAGCGCTCGGGTGAAGCGGCCGGTGGAGACAGCGGTGTCTTGGGTCGCGACGCTCATGCCTTCTTCTCCTTCAACTCGGCGTATAGGTAGGGGACCATGATCGCGGCGATGGTCATCAGCATGATCACGGCAGAGGAGGCGCCGATGCCCATCTGGTTGCGTGTGAAGGTGTAGGAATACATGAAGGTCGCGGGCATTTCGGTGGCCCGGCCGGGGCCGCCGCCGGTCAGCGCGATGACAAGGTCGTAGGACTTGATCGCGAGGTGCGACAGGATGACGAAGGCCGACAGGAAGGCCGGGCGGAGAAGCGGGATCACGATGCGGCGGTAAAGCTGCCAGTTCGACGCGCCGTCGATCTGGGCGGCCTTCAGGATCTCGTTGTCTATCCCGCGAAGACCTGCCAGGAACATCGCCATCACGAAGCCCGAGGTCTGCCAGACGGCGGCGATGACGATGGTGTAAAGCGCCATCTCGCCGTCCTTGATCCAGGTGAAGGAGAAGGACTCCCACCCCCACTGGTGCATGATGCGTTCAAGGCCAATGCCGGGGTCGAGGAACCATTTCCAGGCGGTGCCGGTGACGATGAACGACAGGGCCATCGGGTAAAGGTAGATGGGACGCAGCATCCCCTCACCCCGGATCTTCTGGTCGAGGAAGATCGCCAGCATCAGGCCGATGACGGTGCAGATCACGATGTAAAGCGTGGCAAAGATCGCGATGTTGGTGATCGCGGTGGTCCAGGCGGGAAGGGCAAAGAGTTTCTCGTAGTTCTCGAAGCCGACCCAGTCATAGCGGGGCAGCATCTTCGAGCCGGTGAAGGACAGCACCACGGTAAAGAGGATGAAGCCGTAGACGAAAAGCAGCGTCACGGCGAAGGAGGGGGCAAGCACCAGCTTTGGCAGCCAATCCTGTAGCGTCGTGCGGAAATCGGCCTTGGTGGCCATCGGTCCCTCCCGTTGGTTCTGGGGCACAAAAGTTTTCGAAAACTTTTGGCAAATTCCTTCGAAGGAATTTGGGTCGGGGGGCAGATGGCCCGCCCCCTTTCCATGCGGTTACTGCGCGGCGGCGACGGCCTCGGCAAGTGCTGCGGCAGCGGCGGCCCCATCGGCGTATTCGCCGTTGAACGCCGCGGTGATCACGTCATAGGTCGCGTTCTTCACCGAGGCCGGGGCCGCGTGACCATGCGCCATCGAGCCGAAGAGCTTGCCACTGGTGTTCGCCTCGGCCAGGTCCGCCATGCCCTTCTTGCCGCAATCATCGAACGCGTCGTTCGGCACATCCGTCCGCGCCGGGACCGAGCCCTTGACCACGTTGAACGCCGACTGGAACGTCGGGTTCATGATCGCGCTGGCCATCGCCGCCTGTGCCGCCTTTGCCGCGTCACTTTCGACGTTGAACATCGCGAACTGGTCAGAGTTGAAGGTCACCGCCCCCTGCGTGCCGGGGAAACGGATGCAGACGAAGTCGGTGCCGGGGACCTTGCCGGCCTTCAGGAACTCGCCCTTGGCCCAGTCGCCCATCATCTGCATCCCGGCTTCGCCATTGATCACCATGGCCGAGGCCAGGTTCCAGTCGCGGCCCGAGAAGTTCGCGTCGACATAGGTGCTAAGCTTGATCAGGCGGTTGAAGGCTTCCGCCATCTGCTCGCCGCCCAGGGCTGCGGGGTCAAGGTCGATGAAGGCGGCCTTGTAGAAGTCGGTGCCCATGCCCAGAACGATCCCGTCGAAGACGGTCGCGTCCTGCCAGGCCTGGCCGCCGTGGCCAAGCGGCGTGATCCCGGCTTCCTTCATCTTGTCGAGGACGGCGACGAGTTCCTCCCAGGTGGTCGGCGCGGCAAGTCCGGTCGCATCGAGCGCGGCCTTGTTGATCCAGACCCAGTTGGTCGAGTGGACGTTGACCGGGGCCGCGATCCACTTGCCGTCGGACTTGGAGAAGCCTTGCAGGGCGGCGGGAACCACGGCATCCCAACCCTCGGCGGTCGCCACTTCGGTCAGGTCGCCCAGGGCGCCCTCGCCGGCCCAGTCCAGGATGTCGAAGCCCAGCATCTGCACGGCGGTCGGCGGGTCGCCGGCCGTGACGCGGGCGCGAAGGGCGGTCATCGCCGCCTCGCCGCCGCCGCCGGCGACGGGCATGTCGACCCAGCCGATCGACTTGGTGCCAAGGTCGTCCTTCAGCACGTTCAGCGCCGCGGCCTCGCCACCCGAGGTCCACCAGTGCAGGACCTCCACATCTTCCGCGAAGCTGATCGAGGTGGTCATCACCAGTGCCGCCGCAGCGGTCATCGTCTTTCCGAAAAAGCGCATGTTGGTTCCTCCCTTTATGCGTCTTGCCCGCTAACTGCGGGGTCTTACCCAAGGCGCCCGCGTGCGGCCGATCCGCATCACCAGCGACTTGGTTTCCATGAACTCATCCAGGCCCTGGCGGCCGATCTCGCGACCCAGGCCCGATTGCTTGACCCCGCCGAAGGTCACTTCGGGGAAGCCGTCCATCCAGGTGTTGGTCCAGACCGTGCCGGCCTGCGCGCCACGGGCGAAGGCCAGGCAGGTGTGGATGTTCTCGCTCCACACGCCGGCGGACAGGCCATAGTCGGCGTCGTTCACCAGATGCAGGGCCTCGTCCAGCGTGCGGAAGGTGAGGACGGTAAGGACCGGACCGAACACCTCTTCCCGCGCGATGGCCATATCCGGGGTGACGCCGGTCACGACGGTGGGCTGGTAGAATTGCGGGCCAAGGCCCGGAACCGTCAGCGCCGCGCCGCCCATTGCGACGTTTGCCCCGGCCTTGCGGGCGGCGGTGACATAGGCGTCGATCCGCTGCCCATGTTCGGGGCTGACTATGGCCCCCACCTGCGTGGCGGGGTCGAGGGGATCGCCGAAGGCGACCTGTTGCGACAACTCGACCACGCGGGCAGTGAAGGCTTCTGCGATTTCCTCATGCACGATGATCCGGCTGCCCGAGTTGCAGCATTGGCCCACGTTGAAATAGACGCCAAAGACCACGGCATCGGCGGCGCTTTCCAGATCGGCGTCGGGGAAGATCACCTGCGGGTTCTTGCCGCCAAGTTCGAGGGCGACCTTCTTTAACGTGCTGGAGGCGGCCGCCGCAATGCCGCGTCCGACAGCGGTGGAACCGGTGAAAGTGACCATGTCCACGCGGGGATCGCTGGCCAGCGTCGCGCCGACCGGCTGGCCGTGTCCAAGGACGATGTTGACGACGCCGGCGGGAAGGCCCGCTTCGGCCAGAAGCTCTGCCAGCATGACGGTGGTCGAGGGCGTCAGTTCCGACGGTTTGACGACACAGGTGCAGCCTGCCGCCAGCGCGAAGGGCAGTTTCTGCGACAGGATCCAGAACGGGAAGTTCCACGGCGTGATGATGCTGACGACGCCGATGGGTTCCTTCAGCACCACGGCCAGCATGTCCTGGCCAAGCGAGTTGTGGCTGTCGCCGTGCAGCGTCCGGGCAAGCGAGGCTGCATAGCGCCAGAGGTCGGCGGCCCCGCTGATCTCGCCCCGCGCCTGGGTGATCGGCTTGCCGGATTCCAGCGTCTCGATCAGGGCCATGCGGTCGGCGTTGGCCTCGATCAGGTCGGCGACTTTCAGCAGGACCGTGGCGCGGGCCTTGCCGGAAAGCTGGCTCCAGCGGCCATCGTCAAAGGCCGCGCGGGCGGCGGCGATGGCGGTCTGGGCGTCCTGGGCCGAGCCTGCAGCCGAGCGGCTGACGACCACGCCATGCGACGGCGAGGTGCGCTCGATCCAGCCAGTGTCTCCGGATGCGGATGCTCCGTCGATCCAGTGGCGGTTGACCCGGACCTCGGGCAGGGTGACGGCAAGGGCCGGGATAATGGTCAGGTCAAGCATTCAAGTCCCCGGAAATTCTGGTTTGCGTTTGGCCCGGAAGGCGGCGACGCCCTCTTGCCGGTCGGCGCTGGCGGCGATGGCGGCGGACCCCAGCGCCTCGATCAGGGCGGCCTGGTCCTCGCCCTGACCCGCGTGGATCATCGCCTTGGTGATCTCGGTCGCGCGGGGGGAGAGGGGGACGGCGGTCTCGGCAATGGCCTGGGCGGCGGCGCGGGGGGCGTCGGTCACTTCGGCGACGAAGCCGCAGGAGAGGAGGCGGTCCGCGCCGATGCGGCGGCCAAAGAGGGCCATTTCCTTGACCATGCCTTCCGGGATCAGGCGGGCCAGGCGCTGGCTGCCCGACCAGCCGGGAACGATGCCGACGCCTGCTTCTGGCAGCGCGATGGTGGCCTTGGGCGTGATCAGGCGGATGTCGCAGGCCGCAGCGAGTTCCAGCCCGCCGCCGAACGCATGGCCATTCAGTGCGGCGATGGTGGGTTTCGACAGGCGCGCGAGGCGGTCAAAGATCCGGTGGCCGCCGCGGACCCAGGTGCGGGCGAAGTCGGCGGGGCTCAGGCCGCCCCAGGCGTTGATGTCGGCGCCGGAGCAGAAGGCGCGGTCGCCCTCGCCGGTCACGATCACGGCGCGGAGGTCGGGGTTCGCTTCGATGGTTTCAAGGTGCCCGGCAAGCTGGGCCAGCATGTCCACGGTGAAGCAGTTCAGTTTCGCCGGATTGTCCAGCGTCAGGGTCGCAACGGGACCGGCAAGGTGAAGGCGGACGCCGCTCATGGCTGCCACCCCATCGGGCCATCAGACAGAAGGGATAGGGGCATGGTGGTGGCGTTCTCGGCCACGCTCACGCGGCCTTGGCTCGCGGCGATGATATCGCGGGCGGGGTCGATCCCCGGCATGATCTCGGTTGCCACAAGGCCCTGGTCGGTGGACCGGATCACGCAGCGTTCCGTGACATACAGCACCTCTTGCCCCTGCGCGCGGGCGCGGGTGCCGGAGAAGGTGACGTGTTCGACCTTCTCGACCATCTTGCAGAACTTACCGGGGGTGGTGACGCTTAGCCCGGCGGGGGAAAGGGCGACCCCTGCCCCGGCCTCGAACCAGCCGGAAAAGACGATCTTGCGGGCGTGCGAGGTGATGTCGACGAAGCCGCCGCAGCCGGCGGTAAGGTAGGGCTTCTTGCCCAGTTTCGAGACGTTGACGTTGCCCTCGATGTCGATCTCCAGGAAGGACAGGAAGGACAGGTCGAAGCCCGCGCCCTGGAAGTAGATGAACTGCTGCGGCGAGGGGACGTAGCCCCAGGCGTTCGACGCACAGCCAAAGGCGAAGCCGGTCAGCGGCATCCCCCCCACTGCACCCTGTTCGATGGCCCAGGTCACCGCCTCGGGGTGGCCTTCTTCCAGGAGGATGCGCGGGACCATCGCGCTGATGCCAAAGCCGAGGTTGGCGGTCATGCCGCCCTTCAGTTCCAGCGCGGCGCGGCGGGCGATGACCCTTTCCACGCCTTGCTCGGCCAGGGAGAAGCTGGACCAGGGGCGCATGATCTGGCCCGAGATGGCGGGGTCATAGGGGGTTTCCGTGGTCTGGCGCTGGTCGGGGTCAAGCACGATCAGGTCCACCAGATGCCCCGGCACCCGCACGTCATGCGGCCGCAAGCTGCCCTTGGCGGTGATCCGCGAGACCTGGGCAATCACCAGTCCGCGGTTGTTCCGTGCGGCGATGGCCTGCTCGAGGCCCCCAAGGTAGGCGCCTTCGTGTTCGTAGGTCAGGTTCCCGTTTTCGTCCGCCGTCGTCGCGCGCAGGATGCAGACGTCGGGCTGGATGTTGGAGAAGTGCAGCCAGGTCTCGCCGCCGAAGTCGACGCGCTGCACGATGGGCGCTGCGGCCCCGCGGGCGTTCATCGAACAACCCTCGCGCACCGGGTCGGCGAAGGTGTCCATCCCGACCTTGGTCAGCACACCGGGACGGCGGGCAGCGGCTTCGCGGTGCATGTCGAACAGGATGCCGGAGGGCACGTTGTAGGCCGCAACCCGGTCCTCGACGATCATCTTCCAGATTTCCGGCATCGGCAGGTTTGACGACCCCGACGGATAGGACCCGGCCAGCACCCGCGCCAGAAGCCCGTCCTGCGCGATCCATTCCATGCCCTTGACGCCATACATGTCGCCCGCCGCGATGGGGTGGAGCGTGGTGATGGCCCTGGGATGGCCTTCGGCGCGGAACCGGTCGCCCAGCGCCTTCAGCACCAGGTCGGGACAGCCAAGCGCCGAGGAGGACGAGACGGTGACAACCGCGCCATCCGCAATGCGGGCCACGGCCTGGGCTGGGGTGACAAGCTTGGTCATGCGGCCCTTCCATAGTCGACGTGCTGGCGGGTGCCGGTCTCTGCGGCCTGCCGCACCGCCAGCGCCACGGCCAGCGAGGCAACCCCGTCCCAACCGGTCGCGGCGGGCTGGCCCTTGCCCTGGACAGCGGCCAGGAAATCCGTGATCGCCTGGACGTAAAGGTTGTGCGACGCGTAAGCCACGACCTCACGCCCCGCTGCGGTGACCAGGTCCACCTCGCCCACCGGCTGTTGCGTCATCACGCCCCGCGCGAAGATCGACCCCTTGTCGCCATGCACCTCCAGCCCCGAGCCGGCGAAGGGATGGGTGAAGCTTTCATGGGCCAGGATCATCGCGCCCGAGGGCATGGTCCAGACCGACATGGCCGAATCCTCGACCCCCTGCCCCAAGCCGCTGGTCCCCATCTGGGCGACGACCGAGACTGGGTCCTCACCCAAAAGGAAGCGGGCCACGTCGGCGTCATGCACGGTGATGTCGGGGATCACGCCGCCCCCCGCCGAGGGATCGTTGATCCGCCAGCCCTGAAGGTGCGGTGGCAAGTGGACGGCGTGGAACAGGCGCAGGGACAGCACGCGACCAATGCGGCCTGCGCGGATCAGGTCCCGCACCGCCCTGTGGCTGCCGGAACAGCGCAGATGGTGGTTCGTGGCAAAAACCAGGCCGGCGCTTTCGGCGGCGCGGACCATCGCGGCCGCCTCGGCCACGGTCATCGCCAGCGGCTTTTCGCACAGCACATGCTTGCCCGCCGCGATGGCTGCCAGCGCCTGATCACGGTGCTTTTCGTTCGTCGAGGAGATGTAGACCGCCGCCAGCATCGGATCGGCCAGGAGGTCGTCCAAACGGTCATGGACCGCCGGAATGGCATGGGTCGCCGCATAGTCCCGCGCCCGGGTCGGATCACCGCTGTGCAGGGCCGCAACCTCTTGCCCGGCGGCGCGGAGGGCCCCGATCACATGCTCGGCCGCAATCGTACTGGCCCCGATCAGCCCCCAGCGCATCCTCGCCCCCTTGATTCTGGATCGTTCCAAATCATTACTGGAACGATCCAATTCCTGTCAATCAGCAATATCGGTCGAAAGGTTGATTGTGAACGACGCCGCAGCGCAAGCTGCATTGATCCGGCCGATCACGTGCGCCTGGAAGGCGGGGGCGAGGGATTGGCTGCCGCGACCGCCCGCCCGCCCGGTCGCGTGGCGGGGGCGTCCCTGCGGCCGCCGCCCTGCCCCGGCGCTTCCGTTTCGCACAAGGGCCTTGCATTTTACATCTTCAAAGCTTTATAGATAAAGAGCCAATGAGAAGGACCCGACTCGCATGCCCCTCCTGCGCAAGCTGATGCTGACGGCATCCCTCCTTTTCCCGTTTTCGGCCCTGGCCGAACCGCTGACCCTGTCGCCCGTCGCCGTCACCGACTGGAAGGCGGTCTACGGCACGGTCGAGGCGCGCGACCGTATCCCGGCCCGCGCCCGGATCGGCGGCACTCTGGTTGCCCTGGCGGTGGCCGAAGGCGACGTGGTCGAGGCCGGGCAGGAACTGGCCCGAATCGTCGACGACAAGCTGGATTTCCAGCTGGCCGCGCTGTCGGCCCAGCGGGAATCCCTTTCCGCCCAACTTGCCAATGCCGAGACCGACCTGAAGCGGGGTGAGGAGTTGCTGGCCAATGGCGTGACCACGACCCAGCGGGTCGATGCCCTGCGCACCCAGGTCGATGTGCTGAAAGGCCAGATCGCCGCGCTGGAGGCGCAGGCCGATGTGATCTCGCAGCAGGCGCGTGAGGGGGTGGTGCTGGCGCCGGTCGCGGGCCGCGTGCTGGATGTGCCGGTGACCGAAGGCGCTGTGGCCATGCCCGGCGAAGTGGTCGCGGTGATCGGCGGCGGCGGAACCTACCTGCGCATCGCGGTGCCCGAACGCCATGCCACGGCCTTGCAGGAGGGCGACACGATCCGCCTGTCCGAAGGGACAAAGGGGCGTCTGGCCCGCGTATATCCGCTGATCGAGGGCGGCCGCGTCGTCGCCGATGTCGAGGTCGCTGACCTGCCCGACACCCATGTCGGCGCGCGGCTTCTGGTGCGCCTGCCGGTGGGCGAGCGTCAGGCCCTGCTGGTCCCCGCCGCGTCCATCGTGACCCGCGCGGGTCTGGATTTCGTCCGCCTGCAGACGCCCGAAGGCGTGGCCCTGCGCAGCATCGTGCCGGGCGAGGCGCATGAGGTGGACGGCGTGGCGATGGTCGAAGTGATTACGGGTCTGGTCGCGGGCGACGTGGTCGTTCCGGCCGCCGAAGCCGGTGGCGAGGTGGGCCATGACTGACCGCAAGCACCCCTTGGGCATTGCCGGGGGCCTGACCAAGGCCTTCATCAACTCGGCCCTGACGCCGCTCTTCATCCTGGCTGCGCTGGCGGCGGGGATCGTCGCGCTGGTCAGCCTTCCGCGTGAGGAAGAGCCGCAGATCTCGGTTCCGCTGGTCGACATCCATGTGATGGCGCAGGGGCTCAAGGCCGAGGATGCGGTCAAGCTGGTGACGGAGCCGCTGGAGGTCATTGTCAAGGGCATCAACGACGTCGAGCATGTCTATTCCCAGACCCGCGACGATGCGGCGATGGTGACGGCGCGGTTCGAGGTCGGCACCCGGTCCGAGGACGCGATCCTGCGGGTGCATGACAAGGTGCGCGCGAATATCGGCGCGATCCCGGTGGGCATACCCGAGCCGCTGATCGTCGGCCGTGGCATCGACGATGTGGCGATCCTGACGCTGACGCTTTCGGCCGAGGATCTGACCGCCAACGACCTGACCCGCATCGCGCGTACCCTGCAGACCGAGGTCGCCAAGACCCAGGATGTCGGCCTGACCTATCTGGTCGGCGACGCGCAGGACGCGATCCGCATCGAGCCGGACCCGGACCGGCTGGCGCTGTATGGCGTGACGTTGCAGCAACTGGCGGGGAAGGTCGCGCAGGCGAACCGGACACTGAACACGGGCAAGCTGCGCGATCAGGGCCAGATGGTGGACCTGGTGGCCGGCGAAACGCTGACCGCCCCGGCCGAGGTGGCGAACCTCCTCCTGACCACGCGGGACGGGCGGCCGGTCTATGTCGCGGACGTGGCGACGGTCGCTTATGTCGCGAACACCAAGGACGCCATCGTCTCGCATCTGGCAAAGACCGACGACGGCCTGACCGGAGGCCCGGCGGTGACGCTGGCGATTGCCAAGCGCGCCGGGGCGAACGCGGTGGTGGTGGCCGAAGAGGTCCTGCACCGGGTTCACGCGCTGGAAGAAAAGCTGATCCCCGAAGGCGTGACGCTGACGGTCACGCGCGACTATGGCGAGACGGCGAATGAAAAGGCGAACGAGCTTCTGTTCCACCTCGGCCTGGCCACGGTGTCGATCATCATTCTCGTGTGGCTGGCGATCGGCTGGCGCGAGGCCGGGGTTGTCGCCATCGTGATCCCGGTGACGATCCTGCTGACCTTGTTTGCGGCATGGGTGATGGGCTTCACGCTGAACCGGGTGTCGCTCTTCGCGCTGATCTTCTCCATCGGTATCCTGGTCGACGACGCCATCGTGGTGATCGAGAACATCGACCGTCACTGGGGCCTTGACCGCCGCAAGCCGCGCCTGCAGGCCGCCATCGAGGCGGTGGCCGAGGTCGGCAACCCGACGATCGTAGCCACCTTGACCGTGGTGGTGGCGCTGTTGCCCATGCTGTTCGTCAGCGGGTTGATGGGCCCCTACATGTCGCCGATCCCGGCCAATGCCAGCGCGGCGATGATCTTCTCCTTCTTCGTGGCGGTCATCATCACCCCCTGGCTGATGGTCAAGATCGCCGGCGGCGCGGACATGAAGGACCATGCACAGGATGACGCCCACGGCGGCCATCACGGCGGCTGGCTGGAGCGGTCCTATGCCGCCGCCGCAAAGCCGGTGCTGGCCACCAAGGGGCGCAGCCTGGGCTTCCTGCTGGTCGCGGCGGCACTGTCTTTCGGGTCGCTGGCGCTGCTTTACACCCGCGATGTCACGGTGAAACTTTTGCCCTTCGACAACAAGTCCGAGCTTTCGGTCGTGATCGACCTGCCCGAAGGCTCTTCGGTCGAGGCGACGGACCGGGTGGCCCGCGACGTGGCGGATGTGGTGATGGGCCTCTCGGAGGTGACCTCGGTCCAGACCTATGCCGGGACGCCCGCGCCGTTCAACTTCAACGGGCTGGTGCGGCATTACTACCTGCGGGCCGAACCGCAACTGGGCGAAGTGGCGATCAACCTAGCGCCGAAGGCCGACCGTGACCGGGCCAGCCATGACATTGCGCTGGACCTGCGGGAACGGCTGGCGGCGCTGGCGGTGCCCGAGGGCACAAGCCTGAAGGTGGTGGAACCCCCGCCGGGGCCGCCCGTGATCTCGACCCTTCTGGCCGAGGTCTATGGCCCGGATGCCGAGACGCGGCGTCAGGCGGCGACGATGATCAGGGCTGCGTTTGAATCCGTGCCCTTCATCGTGGACGTGGACGACAGCTTTGGCACCCAGGCGCGGCGGCTGCGGGCGACGATTTCCTCGGACGATCTGGATTTCTACGCCGTGCAGGAGCAGGACGTGTTCGACACGCTGGCACTGCTGAATGGCGGGCAAACCGTCGGCTACTCGCACCGCGGCGAGGGGCGATTGCCGATCCCGCTGGTTGTCGGGCGCGACAAGTCGGACCGGGTGCTGGACGAACGCTTCCTGACCACGCCGATCCCGGCCAATGCCCTGCCGGGCGCACGCGGGGTGGTGGAGCTGGGCGACGTGATCCGGGTTCAGGAGGAAGCCGCAAGCTTCCCGATCTTCCGCCGCAACGGCCGCGACGCCGAAATGGTCACCGCCGAACTGGCCGGCGATTTCGAAGCCCCGCTTTACGGGATGCTGGCCGTCGCCGACGCGATCGAAAAGATGGACTGGCCCGAAGGGACCAAGCCCGAAATCGCGCTGAACGGCCAGCCCGAGGACGAGGGCAAGGTCACCCTGCTGTGGGACGGCGAATGGGAGGTGACCTTCATCACCTTCCGCGACATGGGGGCCGCCTTCGGGATCGCGCTTCTGGGGATCTACATCCTTGTCGTGGCGCAGTTCGGCTCGTTCAAGCTGCCCTTGGTGATCCTGACGCCGATCCCGCTGACCTTCCTGGGGATCATGTTCGGCCACTGGCTGTTCGCCGCCCCCTTCAGCGCCACCTCGATGATCGGCTTCATCGCACTGGCCGGGATCATCGTGCGCAACTCGATCCTGCTGGTGGACTTCATCCGCCATGGGCAGGGGCCGGTCACGGTGGACCTGCTGATCGAGGCGGGGGCGATCCGGTTCAAGCCGATCATCCTGACCGCCATCGCCGCCATGATCGGCGCGGTGACGATCCTGGCGGACCCGATCTTCCAGGGTCTCGCGATTTCCCTGCTGTTCGGTCTGCTGAGTTCGACCTTGCTGACCGTCCTTGTCATCCCGGCCATCTACCGCGTGTTCCGCACATGACCGGTACTTCACGCCTGATCAGAAGAGGAGACTGAAATGGCACATGTCGTTGTTCTGGGGGCCGGACTTGGCGGCGCCATCATGGCTTACGAATTGAAGGACCAGTTGCGGCCCGAGGACAAGGTCACGGTGGTGACGAAGGACCCGAAGTATCACTTCGTGCCTTCGAACCCCTGGATCGCCGTCGGCTGGCGCGACCGTGAGGACATCACGGTCGACCTTGCGCCAACCATGGCGAAGAAGGGGATCGAGTTCATCCCGGTGGCCGCCGAAAAGCTGGTGCCGGAGGAGAACCGGATCGCCCTGGTCGACGGCCAGTCGGTCGCCTATGACTATCTGGTGATCGCGACCGGGCCGGAATTGGCCTTTGACGAGGTGCCGGGCCTGGGGCCTGAGGGGCACACGCAGTCGATCTGCCACATCGACCATGCCGAGGCCGCGAAGGCGGTATTCGAAAAGCTGGTGGCGAACCCCGGCCCGGTCATCATCGGCGCGGCGCAGGGCGCGAGCTGTTTCGGCCCGGCCTATGAGTTCCTGTTCATCCTGGAAACCGCGCTCCGCCGGGCCAAGGTGCGCGACCGGGTGCCGATGACCTTTGTCACACCCGAGCCTTATGTGGGCCATCTCGGGCTGGACGGCGTCGGCGACACCAAGGGCCTTCTGGAAAGCCAGATGCGCGAGAAGCACATCAAGTGGATGACCAACACCCGGATCAAGCGGGTCGAGGAAGGCCACATGATCGTCGAGGAAGTGGGCGAGGATGGCGTGGCGAAACCCGAAAAGGACCTGCCCTTTGCGTTTTCCATGATGCTGCCGGCCTTCCGGGGGATCAAGCCCGTCTCGGGGATCGAGGGGCTGAGCAATCCGCGCGGCTTCACCATCGTCGACAAGCACCAGCAGAACCCGAAATACCCCAACGTCTTTGCGGTGGGCGTCTGCGTGGCGATCCCGCCGATGGGACCGACGCCCGTGCCCTGCGGCGTGCCAAAGACCGGGTTCATGATCGAAAGCATGGTCACCGCGACCGCGCACAACATCGGCAACATCGTCCGCGGCAAGGAACCCGACAGCGTCGGCACCTGGAACGCGGTCTGCCTTGCCGACTTCGGCGACGGGGGCATCGCCTTTGTCGCCCAGCCCCAGATTCCGCCGCGGAACGTCAACTGGTCCTCGTCGGGCAAATGGGTCCACCTGGCCAAGGCGGGGTTCGAGAAATACTTCATCCGCAAGCTGCGCAAGGGCCAGTCGGAACCCTTCTACGAAAGCCTCGCACTCAAGGTGCTGGGCATCGACAAACTTAAAGCAACCACGAAAGGATAAATCATGTCGCTTGATCGCGCCGTCATGCTGTTTGCCGGGGCCATGGTCCTTCTCAGCGTCGTGCTGACCATGTATGTCTCGCCCCTGTTTGTGTGGTTCACCGTGTTCATCGGTCTGAACCTGATCCAGTCCTCCTTCACCGGCTTTTGCCCGGCGGCCATGCTGTTCCGGTCGTTGGGGGTGAAGAAGGGCTGCGCGTTCGAATGAAGCCGTAGGAGCGAAGATGGCAGAGATCCTGGAAGGCTTCGGCGGCACGGCCGAGCAGGCATCGCGTGCGGTGGCGCTTCTGAAATCGCTTTCGCATGAGGGGCGGTTGCAGATCCTCTGCCTTCTTGTCGATGGCGAGCGCAATGTCTCCCAACTGGCCGAGGCGCTGGGGTCCAGTCCCGTCAGCGTCTCGCAACAACTGATGCGCCTGCGGGCCGAGGGTATCGTGCAGACCCGCCGCGAAGGGAAAAGCGTGATCTACCACCTGGCCCGAGACGAGGTGGCGACCATCGTGACCGCCCTGCGCGACACGTTCTGCAAGAAGCCGCACGCGGCCCCGTGACAGGTGCGGCCGGGGTCGCCACCGAGCCCGGCCGCACCCGCAGACCTGAAGCTGGTGCCGGGCCTGTCGCGGGTGCCGGGCACGGGTTGACCGACATCAAGGCCGACTGCCGCCGCCCGTGCGACGGTCGGCCGACCTTCGTCCTGCATCCAGAAAGTCCCGACATGCCCCAGCGCAGCGATACCGACCTCCCGCTGGAGATCCACGCGCAAGCGGAGGCCGGGACCACCGCCCCGCCCCGGGCCCGCTTTGCGCGGCGCTACCTGCTGGTGCTGCTGGTCCCGGCCCTCATGTTCGCGGGCGCGGTGATCGGCATGTATTTCCAGCCGCCGCTTCTGCGGGCCTTCTACGGCCTGACCGGATTGCAGCCGGGCGGCGGGTCGGACACCCCCATCGCCCTGCCGCCGAATGTCGAACTGCCGCCGCGCATGGCCGAAACCATGTTGCCCAGCGACGTGGTCGGCTTGGCGCGCCTGATGCCCGAGGGCGATGTCTCGGTCGTCGCTGCCCCCTATGGCGCGGGCGATGCGCGGATCGCGGAAATCCTGGTCGCGGTCGGCCAGACCGTGGAAAAGGGTGCGGAACTGGCGCGGCTGGACAATGCCCTGGCGCTGGAAGGCGCGGTCCTGACTGCCGAGGCCAATCTTGCGGTCCGCGAGGCCACGCTGATGCAGACCCGCGCGGCCGTGCAGGCCAGTCGGGACGAGGCGCAGGCGACGCTGGACCAGGCCACCGCAACCGCCGCCGAGGCCGCCTCGGGCCAGCAGCGCACGGAAGAGTTGTTCCTGCGCGGCGTTGCCACGCAAGAGACACTGGACGCCGCCCGCACCGCAGCCCAAAGCGCCCGCCTGGCGGTGACGCGCGCCGAGGCGACGCTCGCGCGCTTTGCCGGGGTCGCGCTGGACGAGCAGCCCGACATCGTCGTCGCCACCCGCAACGTCGAGGCCAGTCGCGCCGATCTGGCCCGCGCGCGGCTGGACCTGCAACGCGCAGTCGTCGTCGCCCCGATCAGCGGCGCGATCCTGGACATCAACGCCACCCCCGGCCAGCGCCCGCCCGCCGACGGGATCATGCAGATGGGCGCCACCGGCCGCATGATGGCCGAGGTCGAAATCTGGCAGGACCGCATCGCCCGGGTTGCCGTCGGCCAGCCGGTCGAACTGGTCTCCTCGGCCTTGGGCCGAACGTTGCAGGGGCAGGTCGCGGCCATCGGCCTGACCGTGGGCCGCCAGGGCCTGATCTCGGACGATGCGGCGGAAAACAAGGATGCCCGCGTCATCCGCGTTCTGGTGGCGCTGGACCCCGACTCCTCGGCCATTGCGGCGCGGTTCACCAATCTTGAGGCGATTGCCCGGATCGACACGCAGGCCGCGCCGTGACGCGGCTTTTGCAACGCCTGCTGGGCCGCCTGCCAATCGGCTGGCTGCAACTGACGCACAACCCGATGCGCTTTGCCGCGGCCCTGGTCGGGGTGGCCTTCGCCAACGTGCTGGTTTTCGTCCAGCTGGGGATCATGAATTCGATGGGGACGGCCGTCCTGCAACCCTACAGCTTCTTTTCCGCCGATGTGATGATCTCGGCTTCGGATGCCAACGCGCTGACCGATGGCGGCAATGTCGCGCGGCAGTGGCTGTTGCAGGCGATGGCCGACCCGGATGTGGTCGACGGGATCGGGCTGTTCGTCGGCAACGTGCCCCTGGACCGCGCCAGCACGGACATCGCCCTGACCACCTTCGGCATTGATCCGACCAAGCCCGATTTCCTGTCGCCCCTTATCGCGGACGACATCGCGCTGCTTCAGGTGCAGGACTCGGCCCTGATCGACCGCCTGGCCCGCGGCCTGCCGCGCGACGAGGCCGCCGCGATCCGCCCGCAATCGCCCCTGGCCTTCGAGACGCAGGGCCGCACCGTGACGGCCTATTCCACCTTTGCCGGCGGAGGCGGGTTCGGCGGCGACGGCTACATGATCATGTCGGACCAGACCTTCCTGTCGCTGTTTCCCGCCCGCCGTTCGGCCGCGCCCGACCATATCCTGTTGCGCCTGCGCCCCTCGGCGGATGTCGACGCCACCGTCCAGCGCCTGCGCAAGCTGATCTCGGACCCCGAATTGCGCATCCGCAGCTATGCCGACGCCGGGCAGGAGGAACTGACTTACCAGCAGACCAAGCGCCCGACCGGGATCATCTTCGGCTTCGGCGTGCTGATTGGGGTGCTGGTCGGGCTGGTGATCGTCTACCAGGTGCTGTCCACCGATGTGGCCGACCACCTGCGCGAATATGCGACCTTCAAGGCGATGGGCTATGACCAGCGTTTCTTCATGGGCATCGTCCTGGAAGAGGCGCTGATCCTGGGCATCCTGGGGTTCGTGCCGGGGGTGACGGTCGGCGGCACGATCCTGACGGTGATGGGCAAGGTCACCACCCTGCCGCTGGCGGTGACCTGGTCGATGGCGGCGACCGTCTTTGTCGGGACCGTGGTCTTTTCGGCCCTGTCCGGCGCGATTGCCACCCGCCGCCTTGCCGCCGCCGATCCGGCCGACCTGTTCTGAGGGGGCCTTATGACCGAAGATCCGATCGTCCTGGCGCAACGGCTGAACCACTGGTTCGGCACAGGGTCCGCGCGCAAACAGGCGCTTTACGACATCGACCTGCGGCTGGAGCGGGGCAGTTTCACCGTGCTGGTCGGCCCCTCGGGTTCAGGCAAGACCACGCTTCTGACCCTGATCGGCTGCCTGCGCCTGGTGCAGGAGGGGTCGCTGCACCTTATGGGACACGAGTTGCACGGGGCGGAGGAGGCACAGTTGGTCGCCATGCGCCGCCGCCTGGGCTTCATCTTTCAGGCGCATAACCTGCATGAAAGCCTGACTGCCACACAGAATGTGATGATGGGCGCGCAGGTCCACCGCGGCGTGGCCGAGACTGCGGCGGGGGGCGCGGCGCGGCATATCCTGGGGCTGGTCGGGCTTGCGGACCGCACCGACTATCTTCCGGCCAACCTCTCGGGCGGGCAGAAGCAGCGTGTCGCCATCGCCCGCGCCCTGGTCGGCAATCCCGACCTGTTGCTGGCCGACGAGCCGACGGCCGCGCTGGACAAGGACAGCGCCAGCGAGGCCATCGACCTGATGCGCCGGATCGGTGCGGCCCGTGGCATGACGACCCTGCTGGTGACGCATGATCCGCGCATCCTGGACCGCGCCGACCGCATCCTGACGCTGGAGGACGGGCGTATCGTGGCGGACAGGCGGACGGGCTAGGCCCCGCCTACCAACGCAGGAAACGGTGGCCCAGAGCGGCCCCGATGCCGGTCACGATCAGGATGCCAAGGCCGTACCAGGTCACGAAGAACAGCGGTGAATCCTCGGGGCAGTGCAGGGCATAGCCGGCAGTCATCGCCGACGCGACGGCAAGACCCAGAAGCGCGCCCGTCACCCGCGGCCGGGTGGTCGCGCCCCGGCGCAGCAGGATCACCCCCGCCGCCAGCGGCAGCGCCGACAGGACCGAGATCGACACCAGGCAGGCCATGGCCGTCTGACCGACAAGTTCGACCAGCAGCGGGCCCTCGGCGACGGTCAGGCGTTGCAGGACCATGGCAAGCGCCAGCCCGGCCGGGATCGCCAGCGGCCAGAGCGCGCCCTGCCCCTCGGGGCGCGACATCCGCAGCGCCAGCCAGCCCGCCAGGACCGACAAGGCCAGCGGCAGAAGCGTCTTGGCCTGGGCCGGAAGCGCCGCCCAAGCGCCGACAAGATCGGCGCGCAGGCCAAAGACCTGCAGGAACAGCACCAGCACAAATCCCACCAGCACCACCGTTGCGCTCAGCGCCACGGCGGGGCGGAACGCAACCGGCGCGGGCGCTGCGGCCAACTGCCGGATCAAGGCTTCGGTCGAGCTTCTGTCGCTCATTTCATCATCCTTTCCGCGACCCCCGACAGCCGACGCATGGCGCGGTGCAACGCCACCCGCGCCGCACCCGCCGTCAGACCGACCGCCGCGCCCGCCTCTTCGGCGGTCTTGCCATCCAGCGCCACCGCCCGGACCAGGATGGCCGAACGGCTGTCGATCAGGCCCAGCATCACCTCGGCATCCCGGTCCGACAGGGGCGGAGTGACATGCTCTTCGGGCAGCACATCGGCGAAATCCTCGATCGGCAGGCTGACTGCCCGGCCCCGCCGGCGAAAGGCATCCACCACCTTGTAGCGGGCCAGCGCATAGAGCCAGGGCCTGACCGGAGACTCCCGCCGCCAGGTCTGGCGCTTCAGGTGGATCGCCAGCAGCACCTCTTGCAGGACGTCCTCGTGCTGGTCGGGGGGCAGCCCGTCGCCCCGGCGCCGGATCACCGCGCGCAGGGTGGGCGTCACCAGATGCAGGAACCGTGCAAAGGCTGCACCATCCCCGTCATTGGCGCGGGCGAGCAGCGTTTCCCAGACTTCATCCTGTTGCAGCCTAGCCTCCATCCCCGACCAGGCGAACCTAGCCGAACCGAAGCCTGCCGCACAGTCACGCCTCGGTGAAAAGGCGAAGGCTGTGGTCATCCTGCCGCCGCCAGCGCCGCATCGAACAGCGCCTTGATCTCGTCCCGGCCGGTTCCGGCGACGATGCGGCCGATCTCTTGCTGGCCCTTCAGCGCCACCAGGGTCGAGCGGCGCGGAATCTTCAGCCCGCGCGAGAGGGGACCGTCGCCATGCTGGTCCCAGTCCACCACGATCAGGCGGATCTTCTGGCCATAGACCGGGCTTTCCGCCATCAGACTGGCGATGACCCGTTCCTGCGCCGCGCAAGTGCTGCACCAGCTGGCCCAGAAGTCCAGGATGACAACCTCGCCCGCCTCCATCGCCGCCTCGGCCAGGCCGGGGGTATAGAAGACGCGGTCGTCGGCATGCAGCGGGCCGGCCAGAAGCAGGGCCGAAGCGGACAGAAGCAGGGTGCGGCGGTTCATGGGATACTCCGGTTTCAGATGCTGACAGACAGATCGACCAGCCAGGCCGGCAGGATGCGCAGCGCGGTGGCCTCAAGAAAATGGTTCACGCCCAGAAAGAGCGCCGCCCCAACGGCGATGAAGACCCAGCCCATGACCGGCCGCGCCCGGGCCGAAAGCGCCACCAGCCGCCCCATGTTCCGGCGCAGCACCCCGCGCAGGCCATAGGCGAAGGCCAGGATCAGCGTCGCAACCCCCGTTGCAAAGGCGGCCATGACCAGTGCGGCGTGGCCCAGCCCCTCGCCCGTGCTGGCAAGGGCAATCGCGGCGCCCAGGGTCGGGCCGATGCAGGGGCTCCAGACCGCGCCAAGCAGCGCGCCGCCCATGAATTCGGTGCCGATCCCGCGCGGCGCCGCTGCGATCCGCGCATCCGCCGCCGCCGCAACCCCGGCCGAGGCCGCGGCAAAGCGGCGCCCCACGGCCGGCACGACCAGAACCGCGCCGAAGCCGATCATCGCCAGCGCCGCCAGGCGGGTCACATCCTCGGGGTAAAGGCCCAGGGCCGGACCCAGGGCCGCGATCCCCGTGCCCAGCGTCACGAAGGACAGTCCCATTCCCGCCGCCAGCGCCAGCGGCGCACGCGGGTCGGTCTGCAGACTGCTGGCCAGCACGATCGGCAGGACCGGCAGCACACAGGGGTTGATCAGCGTCAGAAGCCCCGCAAGATATGCGAAAACCAGGTCCATCAGACGCGCGGCCCGCCATCCCATCCCAAGAGATGGTCCAGCGACCAGCGCCCCGGCCCCCAGATCACCAGCGCCAGCAGCGGCGCGGCCCAAAGGCCATGCGTCATCCAGGCATCCGGGTAGACAAAGATCTGGATCACCGCTGTCATCGCCAACAGGCCCAGCGCCGAAAACCGCGTGAAAAGGCCCAGGATCAGCAGGACCGGCAACAGATGCTCGGCCACCGTCGCCAGCACCGCCGCCAACTCGTGCGGGATCACGGGCAGGGCATATTCATGCTCGAACAGGAACCAGGTCGAATCCTTGATCGAGAACCCCTCCACCTTGGTGCGCCCCGACTGCCAGAACACCAGCGCCGGAAAGACCCGCAGCAGCAGGCCCACAGGTGCCTCTGGCAGCCTGGCGCAGGCCTGGTTCAGCTTGGCGATTGCGGTCATGTCTTACTCCCTTGCGTCGGTGATCGCGCCTGCCTGCATCAACCAGACAAGCAACGGTTGCGGGTCATGCCCCGCTTCGGCCTCCTGCCCGGCCAAGGCCGCAGCGGCGAGGGGGTCCCCGGCCATCAGCGCCGTGACCAGAGCGGCATCGCCCGCTTCAAGCGCCCGCACCTGCACCTGGAACGCCGCATCGCGCAGGATCAGCGCGGTCTGCGGTCCCTTGGCCAGGGGCAGCCCCTCGCCCTCGGGCTGGTTGCGCGCCCAGATCGATACGGCCGGATGCGCCAGCCGCAGCAGCAGGAGGGACGGGTGCAGCGCAAGCCGAACCTTCTCGGGATCGGCCGAGATCAGGGCCAAGGGATCGACGGGCGGCGCATCGGCGGCATGGAAGGCGCGGCCACGGGCATATTCGATCCGCGCCACATCCCCAAGATAGGGATAGCCGGACAAGGGGGGGAAGCCGTCCAGAAAGGCCCCGAACCCATCGCCCCATTCGGCAAGGATGGGCGATCTGGGGCGTTCGGCCTCGGCGTAAAGCCGGGCCAGCGGGGCGAAGAACTCCGCGCCCACCAGGCGCCGGATCACCGGAAAACGCGCGGCAAGCGCCTCGGTCAGGCTGACTGCCACGTTGTTGCGATAGACGGCAAAGCGGCGCTCGACCTCGGTCGCATCGCGGGCGGTCAGGCCGGCAGGCAAGGCCCCCCCGCGCAAGGCCGCATCGAACTGCGCGACGAATTCAGGATGCGCGGGCAAGGCCGGTCCCCCCCGCCGCCAGCACCGCCGCCGCCCGCGCCGCCTCGGCCGCCAGCACCGGCCAGTCGGGCAGGTCGTTGTCCCATTCCACCAGCGTGGGCAGCGGGCCGGCGGCCGCGATCACCTCGGCATAAAGCGCCCAGACCGGGTCGGCCACCGCCGCACCATGGCTGTCGATCAGCAGCGGACCCGAGGGCAAATCCTCGGCATCATGGCCGCCCAGATGGATCTCGCCCACTGCATGCAGCGGGAAGGCCGCCAGGAACGCACGCGGGTCGGTGCCGTGGTTGGTGCAGGACACAAAGACGTTGTTCACATCCAGCAACAGCCCACAGCCGGTGCGGCGCGCGATCTCGGCCAGAAACTCGGTCTCGGAGATGGTCGACTGCGCAAAGCGCAGATAGGTGGCGGGGTTTTCCAGCAGCATCCGCCGGCCCAGCGCCTCTTGCACCTGATCCACATGATCGCAGACCAGTTGCAGCGTCTCGGCGGTATAGGGCAAGGGCAGCAGGTCGTTCAGATACTCCGCGCCATGGCTGGACCAGGCCAGATGTTCGGAAAAGCTTGCCGGTTCATAGCGCGCGCACAGATGGCGCAGGCGCTGCAGGTGCTCGGCGTCCAGCCCCCGCGCGCCCCCGATCGACAACCCGACCCCGTGGATCGAGATCGGGTAATCCGCCCGGATGGACGTCAGTTGCACATGCGGCAGGCCGCCGGCCCCCATGTAGTTCTCGGCATGGACCTCGAAGAACCCCACCCCGGCAGCATCGGCGCGGATCGCGGGGAAATGTTCGGGCTTGAAACCCACTCCGGGCAGGGCTGGCAGCATGATGCATCCGTCCTTGGGAAAGCGGCGCGCGGATGACCCGCGCGCCGGCAGGGGGTCAGGCCTTGGGAACGTCGCGCTCCAGCGCCTCAAGCGCGCCGGCACGGGCGGTGCCATCTTCGGCTGCCGGCAGTTCCATGGTCACGCAGGTCCCGGCCGGAACCATCTTCCAGGCATTGCCCTGATAGTCGACCTTCGAGGTGCCGGCGCAGGTCGTGCCCGGACCGGCGGCGCAGTCGTTCTGCCCGGCCAGCGCCACGCCAAAGCACTTTTCCATTTCCTGGGCAGCCACCGGCGTCACCGCCATCGCGCCAAGCGCGCAAGCCAGGGAAGCACCGAACACCAGACGGGACGTCATCGCAGTCATGTCAAACTCCTGTTGAACCAGAAAGGCCATCTGCCCTTCACCAAGCAGTTCGCACCAGGACATGCGGCCATTACAGGCATCGCGCGTTCGTGAAACCTTGAAGGAAACGGCAGGCCCGGCGGCCCGCGGCAAGGATCGTGGCCCGACGCAAGCACGCGGCATGACAAGGACGGCCGGACCCAGGTTCCCTGCCGCTTGAACAATCAATGTAGGGGAAGGATGGTACCGCCTCCCCGGCTCGAACGGGGGACCCCCAGATCCACAATCTGGTGCTCTAACCAACTGAGCTAAGGCGGCACTCGGGCGCGATTTAGCCCCCCTCCCCCCGGATTGCAAGCGGCTTTGCGGGGGTTCGTCGGGCTGGCCTTGCGAATTTTCCTTGCACGCCGCCCGGCCGCCCGCTACCCCCCGCAAAAGTCAGGAGGCTGCCATGGGCATCAACTCACCAAGCGAAATCGCGGCGAACCTGCAGATCGGCCCGACCGACGCCGGCATGGTGCGGATCTATGTCGAGGCCGAGGGCGGGATCGACCTGCCGCTGGACTTCGACCCCGAAGAGGCCGAGGAAATCGCCGAGGAACTGCTTGCCGCCGCCGAGGCCGCGCGGGCGATGGGTGTGCAACCGGCCGGAAAACCGAAGAAGCGCTGACCCGCCGCAGAAGCGGACGGTTCAGCCGATGAACCCCGGATCGCGCAAGCCCTGCAAGCGCGCGGCCGCCGCCCGGGCAAATGTGCGCAGCACGACCTTGCGCCGCGCGCCCGACAAGGGCACCTCGGGCGCCATCCGCACCACTTCCGCGTCATAGGGATCGGCCAGGATCAGCCCGGTATCCGGCGGCAAAAGCTCGACCGGAAAGTCGGCATCGACCGCCCAGAAGAACCGGTCGCACCAATCGAGATAACCCTGCCACTTGCGGTCCGCCCGGTAATCCGCGCGGCCCGACTTGCATTCCACCACCCAGACCTCGCCCCGGGGGCCCAGCGCCATCACGTCGACCCGCAGGCCAGGTGTCGGGATCAACTCTTCGACGCAAACGAAGTCCAGCGCCCGCAAGCCCCGCGCAACACCGCGCTGCAACCGCTGTCCCGGCAGGGGCGGCAAAAGATCCGGCATGGGTGCGACTGGACTGTCCATGCCTGGAAATATGAACCAAAGGTGAACATCTGTCCAGCCTTGCGGCCCGCCCCCCCAAGCCCTATCTTGAGTATTGGCGGGTGCTGCTCTTCGCGTGTGGGCCAATTTTCCAGTGGCCGATAAGCAAGCGAACGGGGGCTGGCTCTGCCTGGATCCTGGTCCAGGTATCTGGCGCCCACCTGAGACCTCTGGCTCTCGGGAAAACCCAGGCACCCACGGTTGCTGCGGGCCCGCCACCCCACTTCAACGGAAAACGGGGCAGATTCCCCTGCCCCGTTCCCCGCTGATCCTGGCCTTAGGGCTAGAAGCCGACGACCAGCGAAATGCCCAGACGGTTGTCCGTCTTGATGTCGCGCGCATCGTTGTAGTCGCTCAGATAGCTGATGCGGGTGGACAGCGCCTCGCTGACCTGGAAGTTCACGCCCAGATCGTTATTCGCCCGCAGCGCGGTGTCCGAGGACAGCACGTCGGTGTCATTGGTCAGGAACACGCTGTCGCTGATCTGATAGAAGAACCGCGACGAGGCGATGTAACCCACCTCGGTGTCCGAGGCGCCCAAGCCGTCGCGCAGATAGCTGACGCCGATACCGGCCTGCAGGCGCCAGGCCATGTCCGAGCGGTTGACCACCCGGTAGCCCGGGCCGATCCCGATGAAGCCGTCCCCTTCGTATTCGCCCGCACTGTCCGCCAAGCCGTCATGCTGCGCCCGGGCAAGGGCGAACATGTAGAAGCGGTCGTTGAAGTAATAGTTGCCGTCATAGACCGCGAAGATGTCCTCCTCGGACTTCACGCCCTCGGTCTCGGAAAAGTCGGCCGCGACCCCCAGCGTCTGGACCCACTGGCCTTGGGCATAGCGCATCCGCACCCCCAGCGAGAAGTCTTGGGTGTCGGTGTTGCCGGTCTGGGCCGAATACCCCAAGGAAGCGCTGCCGCTGAAGCCGGGCTGATACTCCGGGAAACCAAAGCGCGCTTCGTCGTTGGCCCGGTCCAGATCGTCGGCCACGTCGTCCTCGATATCCTCCAGGCGGTCGTTCAGGCCGCGGATCCCGGTGACCGTGTCCTGCGCCATCGCAGGGACCGCTGCGAACAGCGCCAGCGCCGGGACCGACCAAAGCAGGTGGATGTTCTTCATCGTCAAACCTCATCTGTAAACTTGCGCGATCCGGGCTGGACCGCCGTTGTATCCATGAGGTAAGCCTTTGACCGGATTACCAAAATTGCGATAACTTGAGACCCCCGCAAGAATTACTCCGGGAACCATTTCGCACTTGGCCAATCGGGCAGAACCTGTTTCAGATCAGCGGCTTGGTCGCAGCAAGGGCGTCCTCAGATCTGGTCCAGCACCTCGGCTGTGGCCGCTTCGGCACTTTCCACCGCCGCGCGGAGTGTCCTTGCTGCAACAGCGCGCAGGCCGGGGTCCATGTCCTCGCGCCAGATCACCCAGGACGGCTGGGCAAAGCGGGGCGCGTCCCGGACCAGGAATAGCGCGCCCTCGGCTATGGCCTTGCGGATATGACGCGCCGGCAGATAGGCGGCAAGCGGGCGGTTGCGCAGATACCAGGCCGCCATCGTGCCCAGCCCCAGGACCAGCTTGCTGTCGGCCAGCATCGGCAAAGCCTCGTCATGCGCGCGCAGGAAGTCCGGCCCCCAATCCACCAGCGCATAACGCCCCGCCAGGCTGTCCGGCGTCGCCTCCTGCCAGGGGCTGACCAGCACCAGCTGATCCTCCATCAACGGTTCGGACAGTAGGCCCGGCCGCACGACCGCCTCATAGGACAGGATCGACTGCGCCGCACCGGAGAGGATCATCTCTGCCAACACCTCGGGGCGCGCCGTCTCGGCCCGGATCGCCACGTCGGGCAGTTCTTCCCGCAGCCGGTCCAGCCACAGGAACCCGAACCGCGGCCACAGCGCGGACTGCGCCCCCACCATCAGCGTGGCCGGCACAGCGTCCAGCGCGCTGACCCGCTGGCGCGCCTGTTCCCAGTTGCGCAGGATCAGCGTGGCAAAGCCGCGAAACTCACGCCCCGCGGGGGTCAGGACCACGCCCGCGCGCGTTCGTTCGAACAAGGGACGGCCCAGCTGGTCCTCCAGCCGGTGGACCCGCAGCGAAACCGCCGATTGCGTGACGTAAAGCCGCCCGGCCGCCGCGCCGAAAGACCCGGTCGCGGCCACTTCCAGAAAGGTCTTGATCAGTTGCAGATCCATCCCTTGGCCCTTTGGACGTCGGACCTGGAACGCGGCAGACCACCCAAGGGTTGCAGCGACAGGGTCGGGGCTGCGGGAAAAGTCCTGCGCGCGCCCTTAGCGGCGCGGGGCCTGCGAACGGACAGAAACCGGCACGGGCACCGGAACCGGCAGCCGCTGCGGACGGCCCCCCGCAGGCCGGTCATCGCTTTCAGCCATTGCCATCACCCGGAAGGCGAACTGCACAGCCGCAAAGACGATCCCGTTGAACACCACCAGCATCGCCGCCGCCACCAGCCCGATGTCCGAACCCAGGATCAGATGCCCGATCCCCGCCACGTCCCACCAGACCAGACCCGCCGTGAACAGCGCCGAGATCCCAAAGCCAAGGGCCACGCTGCGGATGTAAAGGCGGACGAGTTCGGGCATCGGTCCCTCCATGCTTCCCGTCAAAGCTAGGGCGCGTGCGCGATGATTCCAACCCTTAGATGGTGATCCGCGCGAATCCGTCGCGGAGCGCGTTGGACCAGGCCTCGCTCATCGCCCGGAACGAGGGGTCGCCCGCCTCGATCCGGCGGCGCAGGGCCACCTTGCAGGCGTCCTTCTCGATCACCGCAAGGTCCAGCGGCATGCCCACCGACAGGTTCGACCGCACCGTCGAATCCATCGACAACAGCACCGCCTTTTGCGCATCGACCAGACTGGTCGTCGGCTTCACCACCCGGTCCAGGATCGGCTTGCCATACTTGTGCTCGCCGATCTGCAGGAACGGCGTGTCCTCGGTCGCTTCGATGAAATTGCCCTCGGGGTAGATCAGGAACAGCCGCATCGCCCCGCCCTTGCGCTGGCCTGCGATGATCATGCTGGCGCTGGCGCCTTGCATCGCCGACAGCTTCTCGTCGACTTCCGCCCGCACCGCGGCCAGCTGGGCCCCAACGATCTCGGCCACCTTCAGCATCGTGGGTGCCAGCATGATGCTGGTCTCAGGCGTGGCCTCCTTGTCCTCGATCGCTTCGCGCAGCTTGGCCATGGTGGTCTGCGTCACCGACAGGCTGCCAGCCGTCATGATCACGATCACCCGCTCGCCCGGGTCCTCGAAGGTGAACATCTTGCGGTAGATCGAGATGTTGTCCAACCCGGCATTGGTGCGCGTGTCCGACAGCAGCACCATGCCTTCATTCAGCAACAGCCCGACGCAGTAAGTCATTGTCCGTCCCCCGATCCTCGGCCCAGACTATTGGGCCGCCTGCTGGACCGCAACGGTCACATCCATCGCCTCGCGCCCACCGCCGCGGGCAATGCCCCGGATGGGCGCAGCATCCTGCGCATCCAGGCCCGAGCCCAGACGGATATACCGTGCATCCGGGCAACAGCGGTTCGCCGGATCAAACCCGACCCAGCCCAGCCCCAGCACATGCAGCTCGGCCCAGGCATGGGCGGCCTCATGCGGGACACCGTCCTGTGTGGCGAAAAGATATCCCGAGACATAGCGCGCCGGAATCCCCCGGCTGCGGGCGCAGGCGATCAGCGCATGGGCATGGTCCTGGCAGACACCCTCGCCCAATGCCAGCGCCTCGGCCGCCGTAGTATGGGCGTGGGTCGCGCCGGGGCGATAGGCGATGGCATCGGCCACGGCGGCGGACAGGGCATGTGACAGGGCCAGCACATCCGCGCCGATGGCAGACTGCGCCAGCCCCGTCAGGGCCACGTCGACCCGCGTCGCCAGGGTCGGGCGCAGATAGCACTCCGGCGCCACGGCCTCGCGGTGGCCGCGCAGGACGCCGGCCAGATCCTCGGTCTCGACCGTGCCGCGCACCGTGACCGTCACCTCCTGCACCGGACCGGCGATGGTCCAGGCCTGGATCATGTCCCCGGCCCCGTCGCGATGCGCCCCGCCGCGCAGCCCGCCGCTGACCGTCACCTCCCAGTCCAGCACCCGTTGCCCCGCAAAGGCCGAGGGTGCAAGCCGGTGGCTTTGCACGACCGACCGCACCGGCTGGTCGTAAAGATAGCGCGTCACATGATCGACCGTCAGCCGCATTGCCGCATTTCTCCACTCAGATAGGCGTCGTGGATGGCCAGGGCGAGGTCGGCCGTCGCCGCGATGTGGCGCGTCAGGTATTCGTGCAGCCCCTCGTCGAAAATCGCCTCGACATTGGCGCCCTCGACCTCGGCCAGCAGCGCGCGGGCCTTCGCCTGGGCCAGGGTCTCGCGGCCATAGGCCTTGGCGACGCGGCCCAGATGGTTGACAAGTCCCGCCGCACAGGTGGCCAGCGACCGGGGCGACTGCGGGTTCAGGATCAGGAAATCCGCGATCTTCGCCGCCGTCACCTCGCCGCCATAGGCCCAGTGAAACGCCCGCTGCGCCCCCATCGCGCGCAAGAGTGTGGACCACTGGTAATTGTCCAGACCCGAGCCCACGAACTCCAGCCGCGGCAGCAGCACATAGTATTTCACATCCATCAGGCGCGCGGTGTTGTCGCCGCGTTCCAGATAATAGCCGATGTTCAGGAAGTTGAACCCGTCATTGCGCAAGAGCGTGGCGTCGATCGCCCCGCGCAGCATGGCCGCGTGGCGCATGGTCCAGTCGGTCAGCCGGCTAAGCTCCAGACGCGAGCGTTCCTCGCGCTCCAGCGCCTTCAGCTCCTGAAAGGCGGTGTTCAGCGCGTCCCAGACCTGGCTGGTCAACGCCGTGCGGACGATCCGCCCGTTCTCGCGCGCCGCCGTGATGCAACTGGCGATGGACGAGGGGTTGTCGCGGTCGAAGAACAGAAAGCTTTCGATGTTGCGCTGCACCGGATCGCCGTATTTCTGCGCAAATGCCACGGCCAGACCGCTGGCCTGCAACAGGCTGTCCCATTCGCTGCGATAGCCATGCGCACTGGGCAAGAGGCTGATGCGGCTGCCCACTTCCAGAAGGCGCGCGATCGTGTCGGCCCGCTCCATGTAGCGGGCGATCCAGTAAAGGTTGTCGGCGGTCCGGCTCAGCATGGTGCCACCCACGATTTTTCTGCGAAAAATCCTGCCCTTGCCCCAAACCCTAATTCTTCGCAGAAGAATTGTGCCTTCATCGCCTTCATTCCGCCAGCACCCAGGTATCCTTCACCCCGCCCCCCTGGGACGAGTTCACCACCAGCGAGCCTTCCTTCAACGCCACCCGCGTCAGGCCGCCCGGTACCAGCTCGATCCGCTCGCCCACCAGGCAATAGGGCCGCAGGTCCACATGCCGGGGCGCAACACCTTGCTCGACAAAGGTCGGCACCGTCGACAGGGCCAGCGTCGGCTGCGCGATATAGTTGCCGGGATCCTCGATGATCTTGGCGCGGAAGGCCTCCACCTCGGCCTTGCTACATTTCGGCCCGACCAGCATCCCGTATCCGCCCGAGCCGTGGACTTCCTTCACCACCAGCTCCGGCAGCTTGTCGAGGACGTATTTCAGATCCTCCGCCTTGCCGCATTGCCAGGTCGGCACGTTCTGCAGGATCGGCTCCTCGCCCAGGTAGAACCGCACCATGTCCGGCACATAGGTGTAAACCGCCTTGTCATCCGCCACCCCCGCCCCGGGGGCCGAGCAGATCGTCACCCCGCCCGACCGGTAGACATCCATCAGCCCCGGCACCCCCAGCATGCTGTCAGGGCGGAAGCACAAGGGGTCAAGGAAGGCATCGTCGATGCGCCGGTAGATCACATCCACCCGGCGCGGGCCTTCGGTCGTGCGCATCCAGACGAACTCGCCCTCGACGAACAGATCCTGGCCCTCGACCAGTTCCACCCCCATCAGGTCGGCCAGCAGGCTGTGCTCGTAATAGGCGCTGTTGAAATGGCCCGGCGTCAGGATCACCACCACGGGGTCGCCCTTGCACTTCTTCGGCGCGACGCTGGCCAGCGTCCGGCGCAGAAGCTCGGAATAGCCGTCCACCGGCTCGATCCGGTTTTCACGGAACAGGTCCGGGAACATCCGCATCATGATCTCGCGGCTTTCCAGCATGTAGCTGACACCCGAAGGCGTGCGGCAATTGTCCTCCAGCACGAAGAACTCGTCCGGGCCGGTGCGCACGATGTCGATGCCGACGATATGGCTGTAGACGCCCTTGGGCGGGACGAACCCCACCACCGCCTTCTCATAGGCCTCGTTCTGCCAGACCAGCCGGCCGGGGATGCGGCCGGCGCGGATGATCTCGCCGCGGCCGTAGACATCGACAAGGAACGCATTCAGCGCCCGGGCGCGCTGCTTGATGCCCTTCTCCAGCTTGGCCCATTCGGCGGCGGCAAAGACGCGCGGGAACATGTCGAAAGGGATCAGCCGGTCCGGGTCACCGCCCTCGCCATAGACCGCGAAGGTGATGCCGATGCGGCGAAACAGCGCCTCCGCCTCGGCCTGTTTCAGGCTGCGCAACTCTTGCGGCATGGCGGCCACCCAGTCCTGCAGCCGGCCATAGGGCGTGCGCACCCCGGTGCCCTGAAACATCTCGTTGAACTGCGCCACCCGTTACCCCCCGGCCGATCTGCCTGCCGCTTTCCTGCACTAGAGCAGCCGCCCCGCGTTCCGAAAAGCCCCCATGCTTCCCAATCCGCCTGCGCCGGACGCAACTGCCCAAATTTGAGGCAGACACTCCGCAGACCACCGGCGTAGGGTGGGCGATATCGCCCACCTTACCCCCCCGCCTCAGATCCAGCGCAGTTCGGCCAGCAGCGGCAGGTGGTCCGAGGCCTGCACCCCCTTGCGCCAGGGCACCGGCAGCGGCGCCAGGTCCAGATCGTGGCTGTGCGCCATCCGGTCCAGGGCCAACGCCGGCCGGCGCGAAGGGAAGGTCGGCGCGGGCTCCATCAGCCGGAACGCCCGTACCAGCCGCCCCAGCCCCACCCGCCGCGAATATTCGTTGAAGTCGCCCAGGATCAGCGTCGGCCGCGCCGGATGCCGCAGGACCGCCTCGCGGATCGCGTCCAGCTGCTTGCGCCGCGACCCGCGCCACAGGCCCAGATGCACCGCCACCAGCCGCAGCGCCGTCGGCCCGTCCAGATCGACGATCACCGCGCCGCGCGGCTCGATCCCCGGCAGGTCCAGCCGGTCCAGCCCGACCATGTGGAAGTCCGGCCGCACCAGCAGCGCATTGCCGTGCCAGCCGATGCTGGCCGCGTTGCGCCCGATGGGCAGCGGAACAAGGCCCGTGCGCTCTTCGATCACCTCGCGCGGCAGGGCCGAAGGACGCAGCCCCAGCCGGAAATCCGCCTCCTGCAAGGCCACGATATCCGCCCCCAGCGCCGCGATCCCCGCCAGCACCCGGTCCGCATCGCGCCGCAAGTCGGTGCCAAGCCCCGCCCGGATGTTCCAGGTTGCCACTTTCAGCGACGGCTTTGATTCCCGCGTCATCATCCCAATATAGGTCAGGCACAGCCCAGCAGGAACGCCAGATGCCCGCGCCATCGCTTCTTGTCCTGAACGGCATCCGCCTTTTCCTTGCGGTCGAGGCGTTGATCGGTCTGCTGCGCGGCAACTGGCTGGCGATCTTCGTCGCGGTCGCGGCCCTGGTCCTGACGCTTTTGCCGCAGCTTCTGGCCAGTCGCGTCAAGCTGTTCCTGCCGAACGGCTTTCTGGCAGCCATCGCGGCCTTCGTGCTGGCGACGATCTACCTGGGCGAGATGCATGACTTCTACAACCGCTTCTGGTGGTGGGACCTGGCGCTGCACGGCACCTCGGCCATGGGGTTCGGCATCCTGGGCTTCCTTCTGATCCTGATGCTGTTCGAGGGCGACCGCTATGCCGCGCCGCCCTGGGCGATCGGCCTGCTCAGCTTCTGCGCCGCAATGGCGGTGGGGGTGCTGTGGGAGATCTTCGAATATGCGATGGACCAGCTTTTCGGGTTCAACATGCAGAAGTCGGGGCTGCATGACACGATGGGCGACTTCATCGTCAATGCCTTCGGCGCCACGCTGGCCGCCGTGGCGGGGGCGGCCTATCTGAAAGGCCTGACCCTCGGCCTGGGCTCGACCTTCGAGGCGTTCATCGCCGCCAACCGCCCCCGGTTCCGCAAGCTGATGCCCCGCCGCCGCACGCGTGGCCCCAGACCCTGAGATCACCGCCAGGGTGGGCGGGATCGCCCACCCTACGCCCCCGCAGCAGGTCCGGCGCAGCCCCAAGCCTTCCCCCGCGCGCCAACGCCCGTCAAACGTCCAACCGCGTCGGCGAACTGCACCTCCACGCCCGCATTGCCCCCACCCGGAAGGCACCGCCGAACCCGCCGATCCCCTGCCCCCAAGGGCCCCAACCCTTGCGGCCCCCTGCCCCCGTGCTACCCTTTGACGATGGCCACCCCCGTCCTCACCTTCACCGACCGAGGCATCTACTGTCCCGCCGGTGATTTCCATATCGACCCCTGGCGCCCGGTCCCCCGCGCCCTGATCACGCATGGCCATTCCGACCACGCCCGCTGGGGTATGGGCGCCTATCTGGCCACCGACCAGGCCCTGCCGGTGATCCGCAAGCGCCTGGGCCAGATCACCGCCGAAGGCATCGCCTACGGCGAAACCCGCCGCATCGGCGGGGCCGGGGTCTCGTTCCATCCCGCCGGCCATGTCCCCGGCTCGGCCCAGATCAAGGTCACGGTCGGCGGGGAAAGCTGGGTCGTGTCGGGCGACTACAAGACCGAACCCGATGGCCTGGCGGAAGGCTTCCAGCCCGTCCCTTGCCACGCCTTCATCTCGGAATGCACCTTCGGCCTGCCGATCTTCCGCTGGGAGCCGCAGCCCCAGGTCATGCAGCGCATCCTGGACTGGTGGCAAGCCAACGCCGCTGCCGGCAAGACCTCGATCCTGGGCGCCTACAGTTTCGGCAAGGCCCAGCGCCTTATGGCGGGGCTGGGCGTGCATGGCCCCATCCTGACCCACGGCGCAGTCGAGGAGATGACCCAGACCCTGCGCGACCAGGGCTATGCCCTGCCCCCCACGATCCGCGTGACACCCGACGTCACCGCCAAGACCCACCCCGGCGCGCTGGCCATCGCCCCGCCCTCGGCCCTCGGTTCGGCCTGGTCTGCCCGCCTTGGCCCGGTGGAAGAGGCCTTCGTCTCGGGCTGGATGGCCGTGCGCGGCATCCGCCGCCGCCGCGCGCTGGGGACAGGCTTCGTCCTGTCGGACCACGCCGACTGGCAGGGCCTGAACGACGCCATCCGCGCGACCGGCGCTTCCCGCGTCTTTGTCACCCACGGCTATACCGCGCCCTTCCGGCACTGGCTGGACAGCCAGGGCTACGACGCCGGGATCGTCGAAACCCAGTTTGGGGACGAGGCCGAGGCCGAGTCCCCTCCCGATCCCCCGCTTGCCGAATGAGACGTTTCGCCGCCCTCTTCGCCGCGCTGGACGGCACCACCAAGACCGGCGCCAAGACCGCCGCGCTGGCCGATTACTTCCGCGCCGCCCCGGAACCCGACCGCGTCTGGACCGTGGCCCTGCTGACCGGCCGCCGCCCGAAACGCGCGGTCAACTCCACCGAACTTCGCCTCTGGGCGGCCGAGGTCGCGGGCATCCCGGACTGGCTCTTCGAGGAAAGCTACACCGTCGTCGGCGACCTGGCCGAGACCATCGCCCTGCTCCTGCCGCCCCCCGCGACCACCGCCGACCTGACGCTTGACCACGCGATCCGCGGCCTCATCGCCCTGACCGGCCAGCCGGCCGAGGCGCGCAAGGCCGCCGTCCTGACCGCCTGGGCGCAACTGCCGGCGACCGAGCGGTTCCTCTACAACAAGCTCTTGACTGGCGGCTTCCGCATGGGCGTGGCGCAGGGCCTCCTGACCCGCGCCCTCGCGCAGGCGACGGGGGTGGAAGAGGCCACCCTCGCCCACCGCCTGATGGGCAACTGGGACCCCGCCCGCATCACCTTTCCCGCCCTGATCGCCGGGGACGAAGGCGGCGACGCCCGGCCCTATCCTTTCGCGCTGGCCAGCCAGCTTGAGGACGGGCCACAGCCCCTTGGCCCGCCGCAGGACTGGCTTGCCGAATGGAAATGGGACGGCATCCGCGGCCAGCTTATCGCCCGCCCCGGCGCCTTTGCCCTGTGGAGCCGGGGCGAGGAGCTGATCACCGACCGCTTCCCCGACCTTGCCCCGCTCGCCGATTTCCTGCCCCCCGGCACCGTGATCGACGGCGAGGTTCTGGCCTGGGACGCCGCCGCGCAACGCCCGCATCCCTTTGCCCAGCTGCAAAAACGCATCGGCCGCAAGACCGTGCCGAAAACCCTGCTGGCTGAAGCCCCGGCCCGCATCCTGGCCTATGACCTGCTCGAGGATGCAGGCCAGGATATCCGCGACCAGCCGCTTGCCCACCGCCGCGCCCGCCTGACGCAGATCCTGGCCGCGCTGCCCCCCGGCCTGCCCCTCGCGGCCTCGCCCGCCCTCGCCTTCCCGACCTGGGACGCCCTGGCCGAAACCCGCGCCACCGCCCGCGCCGAAGGGGCCGAGGGCGTGATGCTGAAACGTGCCGCCTCGCCTTATTTCCAGGGCCGCAAACGCGGCGACTGGTGGAAGTGGAAGCTTGATCCCTGGACCGTGGACGCGGTCATGCTTTACGCCCAGGCCGGGCACGGCCGCCGGGCCAACCTTTACACCGACTTCACCTTCGGCGTCCGCGACGGCAACGAGATCGTGCCCTTCACCAAGGCCTACAGCGGCCTCACCGACGCCGAGTTCAACGAGATCACCCGCTGGGTGCAGAAGAACACGCTGGAACGCTTCGGCCCGGTGCGGAAAGTGCCCGCCGAACTAGTGTTCGAGATCGGCTTCGAAGGCATCCAGGCCAGCCCCCGGCACAAATCGGGGATCGCCCTGCGCTTTCCCCGGATGCTGCGCTGGCGCCGCGACAAGGGGGTGGACGAGATCGACACGATCGACAGCCTGCGCGCCCTTCTGACCGCGGCCCCCTGACCCCCGCCATCCCCCGACGAGAAGACGAAGTCGCACGAGGAGGTGTCCGCGAACCCGCCCGCCCTTGCACATCCCGCCCCCGCGCCCCTAGATGAACCCCAAGCCTGATATGGAGAACCCGATGACCCTGTCCCTGCCCCAGCCCGTTTTCGACGCGAATGCCAGCGGCGGGGGCTTCGGCGATCTGCCGGACTGGGACCTGACCGACCTCTACCCCTCGGCCGATGGCCCCGAATTCGCCGCCGACATGGCCGAGCTTGACCGCGCCTGCGCCGCCTTTGCCGCCGCTTACGAAGGCAAGCTTGCCAGCCTCGACGCGCCCGCCCTGCTGGCCTGCGTGCAGGAATACGAACGGATCGAGGTGATCGCCGGCCGCCTGATGTCCTATGCCGGCCTGCGCTACTATCAGAACACCATCGACCCCGAACGCGCGCAATTCATGGGCAACGCCCAGGATCGCGTGACCAACGCCACCACGCCGCTGGTGTTCTTCAGCCTTGAATTCAACCGCCTGGATGACACCCATCTGGCCGGCCTTCTGGGCGCCAACGCAGACCTTGCCCGCTACAAGCCGGTTTTCGACCGGATGCGCGCCATGCGGCCGCACCAGCTTTCGGACGAACTCGAACGCTTCCTGCACGACGAATCCGTCGTCGGGGCCAGCGCCTGGAACAAGCTCTTCGACGAAACCATGGCCGCCCTCATGTTCCAGGTCGACGGCGAGCCCGAGGAGCTGAACCTTGAGGCGACGCTCAACCTCTTGACCGACCCCCAGCGGCCGCGCCGGCAAGCCGCCGCCCAGGCCCTGGCCGAGGTGTTCGGCAAGAATGTCAAGCTGTTCGCCCGCATCCACAACACCCTGGCCAAGGAAAAGGAAATCCACGACCGCTGGCGCAAGATGCCCTCGCCCCAGCACGGCCGCCACCTGTCGAACCATGTCGAACCCGAGGTGGTCGAGGCGCTGCGCAACGCCGTGGTCGCGGCCTATCCGAAACTCAGCCACCGCTACTACCGCCTGAAGGCGAAATGGATGGGGCTGGAGAAACTCCAGGTCTGGGACCGCAACGCCCCCCTGCCGAGCGAAACGCCCCGCACCGTGGACTGGCCCACCGCCCGCGCCATGGTGACCGAGGCTTATGCCGCCTTCGATCCCCGGATGGCGGACCTTGCCAAACCCTTCTTCGAAAAGGGCTGGATCGACGCCGGGGTGAAACCCGGCAAGGCGCCGGGGGCCTTTGCGCACCCGACCGTCACCACCGTCCACCCCTATGTCATGCTGAACTACCTGGGCAAACCGCGCGATGTGATGACCCTGGCGCATGAGCTTGGTCACGGCGTTCACCAGGTTCTGGCGGCAGGGCAAGGCGAACTTTTGTCCTCCACCCCGCTGACCCTTGCCGAAACCGCAAGCGTCTTTGGCGAGATGCTGACCTTCCGCAAGCTTCTGGACCAGGCCAAGACCCCGGCCGAGAAAAAGACCCTGCTGGCCGGCAAGGTCGAGGACATGATCAACACCGTCGTCCGGCAGATCGCCTTCTACGATTTCGAATGCAAACTCCACGCTGCCCGCGCCCAAGGGGAACTGACCCCCGACGACATCAACGCCCTGTGGATGAGCGTGCAGGCCCAATCCCTGGGCGACGCCTTCGACTTCATGGACGGGTATGAGACCTTCTGGGCCTATATCCCGCACTTCGTCCACTCGCCCTTCTACGTCTACGCCTATGCCTTCGGCGACGGGCTGGTGAACGCGCTTTACGCGGCCTATGCGGCGGGCCTGCCCGACTTTCAGGAGAAGTACTTCGCCATGCTGAAGGCGGGCGGGTCCATGCACCACAAGGAACTGCTTGCGCCCTTCGGCCTGGACGCCAGCGACCCGACCTTCTGGGACAAGGGCCTGTCGATGATCGCCGGCTTCATCGACGAGTTGGAGGCGATGGAGGCGTAAGCCCCCTATCCTGGGCCCCGGCGCGACACCGCCGGGGCTAACGCCCCGCCAGACGGTTCAACGTGGCCAGATGCGCCGCCATCAACTCCAGCCCGCTGTCCATGTCGGCGGCGGCGGCATCGGCGTCCACCAGCGCCGCAATCTCGGGATCGGCGGCGACCGCCTGCCCGCCCAGGATGATCCAGACCTGCGGACAGCGCACCCGCAAGGCCACGATCAGCCGCGCAATCGCGAAGGTCGAACTGCTCAGCGCCGTCGACAGGCCGACCATCGTGGGCGCAAGGTCCGCGATCTCTTCCACCAGCGCGTCATGGCCCAGACCCAGCCGCAGCGTGATGTCCCATCCCTTCTGCCGCATCGTGTCGGCGGCCATGGTGATGCCGATCCCATGCACCTCGCCGGGGATGCTGGCAAAGACCGCGTGTGCGCCGGGCGGGGCGGTCAGCCGTTCGGTCAGGAACGCCTCGCGCATCTCGCGCAGGATGCCGTAAACCCGGCCGGCCCCGATGATGACCTGCGGCACCGAGGCCTCGTCGCGGTCCCAACGCTCGCCCAGCATCCGCGTCGCCCCGGCGATGTAGACATGGTACAGCACCGCTGCCGGCATTCCGGCCAGCCGGGCGCCGCGCACCATCTCGGCGGCGGCGGCCTCGTCCGCCGACAGCAGCGCATCGCACAGGGCGGCGATCTCGGACCGGCCGGCCCGCTGCCCCAGAAGCTGCGCCTCGGGCACTTCGGCCACGCGCGACACGCGAAGAATCACCTCGCGCGCCAGGGCCCGCAGCGCGGCGTCCGGCAACGCCGAACCCCGCCGCTCCATGAACCGTCGCGCCCGGTCCAAGGGCGCAAGGTAACCTGCGGAAATTCCAGACATGTCTTCAGGCATTGGCGATGCTTTCCAGCTGAAGAACGGGGACTCGCACTGGCACAGGTCGGGGCAAGACGCCACCCTTCCAGCTGGCCCGCCCCGACAGGGACAAGCATATCACAGTGGCGTGACGCACAACCCCAATTCCACGCCGCACTGCGGCGCTCAGATCTCGACCGCCACGTCGTAGACGCGATCCATCATCGCCTGGGTCCCGCGCACGAATTCAAGCGGGCAGGGATAGGCCACACCCTCGCGCACCGTGCGGCCGAAGGCTTCGACCTGCAGCTTGTACTGGTTCGCGGTCGGGAAACGCTCGACCGTCACGCAGTTGCCGTTCTGGTGCAGCTCCACCTCGGCCAGGTCGTTCACATTGGCGTTGAACGGCCCGCCCTCCAGCCGGATCATGCCCTTGGTGCCCTGGAAGGTCGCCACCTGCCGGTTGTACATCCGCATCGAGGTGACCGAGCCATAGGTGAACCGCCCGCGCGGCCCCTCCATGATCCCGGCGACCTGGGCAAACACATCCACCCCATTGTCGCGGCGGATGCGGGCCGACAGGTCCACGGGTTCCGCCCCGGTCACGAAACGGGCGCAACCGAAGGTATAGACCCCGATGTCGCGCAAGCTGCCACCGCCGGTTTCCGGCTTGTTGCGGATATTGCCGCCCTCGGTCAGGTTGAAGCTGAAGGCGACGTCGGCATGGACCAACTCGCCGATCTCGCCCGCCTCGAACCATTCCTTCGCGCGCTGCCACTGCGGGTGATGCACGATCATGTAGGCCTCGGCCGCCAGAAGGCCGGTTCGGTCGCGCGCCGCGATCAACTGGTCGATCTCGCGCGCCTTCAGGGCGATCGGCTTTTCGGTCAGAACATGCTTGCCCGCCGCCAGCGACTTCAGCGTCCATTCGACATGCATGTGGTTCGGCAGCGGGATATAGACCGCATCGATCGTCGGATCGGCCAGCAACGCCTCATAATCCGAATGCACCGTTATCCCCGGGCAGAACGCCCGGAACCCCTCGGCCTTGGCCGGGTCCGAGGTCGCCAGCGCCGCCAGTTCCGCCCCATGCGCGGCATGGATTGCCGGTGCCATATGCTCGCGCGCGAATTTCGCGGCGCCAAGCACGCCCCATCTGACCGGTTTCATTCTGTCACTCCCCCAGGAATCCCTTGGACCAGTTTGGGCAGAACCCGCCGGGTTATTCAAGCCGCCGGAAGCGCAGGAAGGTCATAAGCCCGAAGGGCCGCACCTGTACCTGCTCGACCAGGTGCAGCTTCGGATGCCCCAGCACCCGCGCCATCGGAAAGTCCGAGTGCCAGCCCAGCAGGTTCGCCAGCGGCGCCGCAAGGCGTTCGGCCAGCGACCAGCCGCCGGCATGGCCCGCGAAATGATTGGCGATCAGGACCGACCCGCCCGGCCGGCACAGGCGCGCCATCTCGGCCAGCACCGCCTCGGGGTCGGGGACGACCGACATGATGTGCATGGCCGCCACATGGTCGAAACTGGCATCCGGCAGCGCCACCTGGGTCGCGTCCATCTGATGCAGGCCCGCCACGTTGCGCAGGCCGCGCTTGGCGACCCTGGCCCGCGCCTCGCGCAGCATGTCCTCGGACAGGTCGATCCCGGTGACCTGGACCTGCGGCCCGTAAAAGTCCAGCGCCAGCCCCGTGCCGATCCCCACTTCCAGCACCGAGCCGCCCTGCGCATTCACATGCCGCGCCGCCAGAATCCGGCCACCTTGCGTGATGCGGCCAAAGGCCAAGTCATAGATCGGCGCCCAGCGGCGATAGCTGCGTTGGATGGCTTCTGCTTGCATGCACATGATTCCTTTGGCTTTTCAACCCCAGACTGCGCATTGCGCCGCAGGATGCAAGCCAAAGTGGCCCTGGCCGGTCTAACCGGCGGTTCGCCGCAAGCTGCGCAGGAACAGGCCAAGGATCGCCGCCAGATAGGCCAGCGACAGGGCAAGCAGCGTCACCCAGGGATAGGTCAGCAGCGCCGCGACCACCACGACCAGACCGACCAGCACATAGCGCGCATGGTCCGCCGCAATGGTGATCCGTTTCAGCGAGGGTGTCCGCACCCGGCTGATCATCAGCGCCCCGATGGCCACCATCCACAGCGCCACCAGCGCCGGCGGCAGCGTCACCGCGTGGTCCAGCGCCAGCACCAGATACATCGGCACCAGTGCCAGCATGGCCCCGGCGGGCGAGGGCACGCCGATGAACACGGTCTTTTCCGCCGCCTGCCCCGCCTGGCGCGAGCCGACATTGAACCGCGCCAGGCGCAGCATGCAGCAGACCGCATAGACCAGGACCGCGATCCAGCCCAGGCTGGTTTCCGGCCGCAGCCCCCAAAGATACAGGACCAGCGCCGGCGTCACCCCGAAGTTGACGAAGTCGCACAGCGAGTCGAGTTCCGCGCCGATCGCGCTTTCCGACTTCAGCATGCGCGCCAGCCGCCCGTCCAGGCCATCCAACGCGGCGGCCGTGCCGATCAGCAGGACCGCCATCGGGAAATTGCCCGCAATCGCGAAGCGGATCGCCGTCAGCCCCGCGCACAGCGCCAGGATCGAGACCAGGTTCGGCAGCAGCTTCAACAGCAAAAGCTCGCGCGGGGGGTCGGTCTCGCGGCGCGCCATCGGCTATTCGATCCGCGCCGCCCGTGCCGGGGCGTCCTGACCGATCAACGCGATCACGCTTTCGCCCGCGACCATCGTCTGGCCCAGCGCGACCTGCGGCTGCACGCCCTCGGGCAGGTAGACATCCAGCCGGCTGCCAAAGCGGATCAGGCCAAAGCGTTCGCCCGTGCGCAGGGTGTCACCGGGCTTCTTCCAGCACATGATCCGCCGCGCGACCAGTCCCGCGATCTGCACCACCGCAATCTTGCGACCATCCGCCATCTCGATCGCCAGCGCATTGCGCTCGTTCTCCTCAGAGGCCTTGTCCAAGGAGGCGTTGAAGAACTTCCCCGGCCGGTAGGCCACCGCCGTCACCCGTCCCGCGATGGGGGCGCGGTTCACGTGGCAGTTGAAGACCGACATGAAGACGCTGACGCGCACCAGCGGCGCGGGCCCCAGCCCCAGCTCGGCCGGCGGCACCGCGCGTTCGATCAGGCTGACCACCCCATCCGCCGGACTGACCAGAAGCCCCGCATTCTCGGGCACCGCCCGGCGCGGGTCGCGGAAGAAATAGTAGCACCAGACCGTCAGCCCGACACCCAGCCAGCCCAGCGGGTCCCAGATCCAGAACAGGACCAGGCTGACCGCCGCAAAGACGGGAACGAACTTCCACCCCTCGGGGTGCATCGGCTTGAGGAAGGTGTCGATCATGCGCATGGGCGCTTCCCTATCCCCGGCAGCCCCCCGGATCAACGAAAACCCGTCGCGCTGCCGGAGTTTTAGCTTCGGACCGGAGCCGGTTCGGGCCCCGATCCGATTTTCGCAGAAAATCGGTTGCCGGTCAGGCCGGGATCGCCATGCCCTTGGTCTTGGCCAGTTCCCGCATCTTCGCCTGCAGCTTCTCGAAGGCGCGCACCTCGATCTGGCGGATCCGCTCGCGGCTGACGCCATAGCTTTCCGACAGTTCCTCCAGCGTGACCGGGTCCTCCGACAGCCGACGCTGCATCAGCACGTCCTTCTCGCGGTCGTTCAGCACGGACATCGCCTGCACCAGCAGTGCGCGGCGGGCGTCCAGCTCGTCCTTTTCCTCATAGGCTTCGGCCTGGTCGGAATCCTCGTCCTCCAGCCAGTCCTGCCACTGGGTCACGCTGTCCCCGTCCGAGCCGACCGTCGCGTTCAGCGATGCGTCCGAGCCCGACAACCGGCGGTTCATCGCGATGACCTCGTCCTCGGTCACCGACAGGTCCTTGGCGATCTGGGCCACGTTCTCGGGTCGCAAGTCGCCCTCTTCCAGGGCGCCGACCTTGGCCTTGGCCTTGCGCAGGTTGAAGAACAGTTTCTTCTGCGCCGACGTCGTGCCCAGCTTCACCAGGCTCCACGACCGCAGGATGTATTCCTGGATCGAGGCGCGAATCCACCACATCGCATAGGTCGCCAGCCGGAACCCCTTTTCCGGGTCGAACCGCTTGACCGCCTGCATCAGGCCGACGTTGGCCTCGCTGATCACCTCGGCCTGCGGCAAGCCATAGCCGCGATAGCCCATGGCGATCTTGGCGGCCAGACGCAGGTGGCTGGTGACCATCTTGTGCGCGGCCTGCGCGTCCTGGTGGTCCACCCAGCGCTTGGCCAGCATGTATTCTTCTTCCGGTTCCAGCAGCGGAAACTTGCGGATTTCCTGCAGATACCGGTTCAGGCCCTGTTCCGGGCTTGGTGCGGGTAGGTTGGTGTAGGTGCTCATTGTGCCCCCTCATGTGTCCCGGTGCGTCAGCGCCCCCGGGGAAGGTGATAACCTAAAGTAACTCACCCAGCCCCGCAAGTCTTATTTCCCAACGCCTGCCGCACAGGTGAGGATCCCCCACACGCGCGCAAAGCATTGTGACAGCAGGGTCACGCGAATGTCAGTCCGGCACCGCACCGGACGGACAGGGATCAGGAAATCCCCACCAGACAGGACAGGTCCCCTGCGCTACCCCGGCCGCCACGCTGCCAAAGGACCACCCATGCCCACCATGCTTGCCACCCTCCTGCGTTCACTTGCCCTGGGCCTTGCCCTTGCCCTGCCCAGCCTGCTGGCTACGCCCGCCCTGGCGCTCTTTCCCTGCAACGGCCCTGGGCCGGGCCAGTACCTGGTCGGCATGGACAACAGCACCACGCCCCCGACGCCGCTGTGCGAGGTCGATCCGAACTATGTCGATCCCGGCCCCAGCGGCTATTGGGTCGAACGCTTCGGCGCAATTGCCTGGGGCACAGATGCGTCTGGCCGCCCGACCTATGCCTGGTACGTCAACGCCTCGTCCTTCGCCGAGGCCGAGAACGGCGCGATGAACGCCTGCCTGTCCAGCGGCTTTTCCAACTGCCACCTTGGCCCCTCGGTCGCCAATGGCAGCCTGGCCCTGGTGGTGGGCAAGGACGGCACGATCTACGCCGATATCGGCGGCGACAACGGCCAGGCCCGGCGCAAGGCGATGCGGCTGTGCAAGAAGACCTCCAAGGGCTGCAAGCTGGAAGAGGTGCTGGAAAGCCCCGCCGCCTGGGTCAGCTACTGACGGTGCCGACCCGGCTGCGGGCCGGGTCAACCGTCTTGCCGGATGCGGCGAACGCATCCGGCAGGACGCACAATCCAGCCTCTGCCGGCCCTGGCAACGCCGCTCCGTGATCCTGCCGCCATGCTTGCTGCAACACCGTCAGGCCCAGATGCAGCGGCGCAGGCGGGTCACCCCTGGTTGTCCAGTTGCGCCCGCACCGAAAGCCGGCCCAACCGCGAGATGCGATAGGGCCCTCCACCTTCCGAGGCGATCAGCCGCTTGCGCCGCAGCCGTTGAAAGACCGGCAGCGTGCAGTCAGCCAGGATAAACCCGTCTCGGGTGATGCACTGGACCTCGGCGATCCTGCGGCCCGTGCGGAAATGGTCAATGCGGCCCCCAAGGGCCAGAACGTGCAGCACGCGCTGCTCGTGTCGTGAGATGTTCATCAGGATTGTCCGAAGTCGGAAAGCCATGCCAGACCGGACGAAGGCCTGGCGCGCTTCGTCGGTCGGTTCGGTCATCCGTGCCCTTGCGGGCGGATGACATCAGTTGGCTGCCACAGTCTCCGGCATATACGCACCTCGGGGGCCACATTGGCCCTTGCAAGCGTCAGCATAGGCCCTTGCAGCCGCCCCTGCAAGCCCGGGGCCAGGGGTTAAGATTTCCCTAACGCCCGCGAGCAAGTGTTTGATAATGTTGCAGCATCGCAATTTGTCCACCGTGGACACCCACAGGTTCAGACCCCCCGCAACGCCTCGATCAAGCCCGCCATATCGGCCGGCAGGGGGGCGGCGAACTCCAGCCTTTCCCCCGTCACGGGATGATCGAACCCCAGCGTCGCCGCATGCAGCGCCTGCCGCGGGAACAGGTTCGCCACCTCCGCCCCCGCGACCTTGCCCGCCACCTTCCGCCGGCCTCCATAGGTCTGGTCCCCGACAAGCCCATGCCCGGCATAGGCCAGGTGGACCCGGATCTGATGCGTCCGCCCGGTCTCCAGCCAGCACTCGACCAGCGCGGCCTGGTCGGCGAAGGCCTCGACCACGCGGACCCGGGTGACGGCATGGCGGCCCTCCTCCCAGACCACGGCCTGCCGCTGCCGGTCGGTCCGGTGGCGGGCCAGGTTGGTCGCGATCCGGATCACCCCCGCCGCCTCCATCGTCACCCCCCGCAACCCCCGCAGCCGCGGATCGCTGGCCTGGGGCACCCCCAGGACGACCGCAAGGTAGCGGCGGGTGACCGAATGGTCCTCGAACTGCCGCGCCAGCCCATGATGCGCCCGGTCGGTCTTGGCCACGACCAGCAGGCCCGAGGTATCCTTGTCGATCCGGTGCACGATCCCCGGCCGCCGCGCCCCGCCGATCCCCGACAGCGTGTCGCCGCAGTGATGGAGAAGCGCGTTCACCAGCGTCCCCGAGGGTGTGCCCGGCGCGGGGTGGACGACCATGCCCACCGGCTTGTCGATGACGATGAGGTCGGCATCCTCCCACACCACGCTCAGCGGGATAGCTTCCGGCAGGGTCTCGATCCCGACGGCAGGGTCCAGCCGCAGGAGGTAGACCTCGCCCTCGGCGACCCTGGCCTTCTGATCGGTCACCGCCACCCCTGCGCGGCTGACGGCACCCTCCGCGATCATCCGGGCCAGCCGCGACCGTGAAAGCGCGGCTTCCTCTGGCACGGCGGCGGCAAGCGCCTTATCAAGGCGAGTGGGGGCATCCGGGCCGATGGTGACGGCCAGGACCCCTGCGCCGCCATCGCCCGCGCCGTCATCGCCCGCGTCTTCATCGCCCGAGTCGTCATCGCCCGCGTCTTCATCGAAAGTCTCGTCCATGTCCGATCCTGCCATGCCCGACGCCCCCGATCCTGCCCTGCCGCCCAGCCTGCGGCTTCTGAAATGGCTGGTGATCGTCCTGATGCTGACGATGATCGGCGGTGTCATAACCGTGGTGGCCCTGCTTGTCACCCGGATGCCGCAGGCCCTTGGTGTGCCCGCGCTGCCCGAGGGGTTCGTCCTGCCCGAAGGCACCGAGGCGCAGGCGGTCACCTTTGGCGAGGGGTGGACCGCCGTGGTGACCCGCGATGATCGCATCCTGATCTTCGATCGCGAGGGCCGGCTGGCGCAGGAGGTCGCGCTGTCCCCCGGGGTGGCGGGCGGCAACTGAGCGGAGCGCGTTCCGCGCAAGCCTTTTGTCTCGTCGGCGGGCTTGCGCCCTTCTCCTCGGCTGATGGGGGTTTCACCCCCAAACCCCCAGGATATTTGCAGAAGGGAAAGACGTGGCGGAAAGCGACCGTGGAGCGGCGGGGATGGGCATGACCCCGCAGGCCACGGGGGGCAGGCTTTGCGAAAAGAAGGAGAAGGCGATGATCGGCGATCTGGGTGCGGCGGATGCGACAGAACTTGCGGGGCTGGTGGCGAAGGGCGAGGTAAGCCCTTCGGAACTGCTGGATGCGGCGCTGGCGGCGGTCGAGGCGCGCAATCCCGCGATCAACGCGGTGGTGCTGCTGCAGGCGGAGGTCGCCCGACGGTCGATTGCCGAGGGGCTGCCAGCCGGGCCGTTCCGGGGGGTGCCGTTCCTGATCAAGGACCTGGGGGCCGAGGCGAAGGACTTTCCCTCGCACAATGGCAGCCGTCTTTTGGCCAATACGGTCTACGGGCAGGATTCCAGCATCTTCGCGCGGATGAAGGCCACGGGAGTCGTGACCTTCGGGCGCACGACCAGTCCCGAGGGCGGGATCGGTGCGGCGACGGAATCGGCCGTCTATGGCGGGCCGACGCGGAACCCCTGGAACCTGGACCACACCCCGGGCGGATCTTCCGGCGGGGCGGGGGCGGCGGTCGCGGCGGGGATCGTGGCCTTTGCCCATGGCTCGGACGGCGGGGGGTCGGTGCGGATTCCGGCCGCGTCCTGTGGGTTGTTCGGGTTCAAGCCGACGCGGGCGCGGCTGCCGGACGGGCCCTATGCCGGCGAAGGCTGGGCGGGGATGGCGATCGACGGGTTCCTCACGCGCTCGGTGCGGGATACGGCGGTGATGCTGGACGCCTGCGAGGGGGCCGATCTGGGCGCGCCCTACTGGGCACCGCCGCTGGGCCGGGGCCATGCCGCCGCGATCAGCCGTCCGCCGCGGCGGCTGCGGGTGGGCCTTTGCGACACGACCTTCACTGGCGATCCGATTGACCCCGAGGTGGCCGAGGCGGTGCGTGCGGCGGGCAAGCTGCTGGAATCGCTGGGGCATATCGTCGAGCCGGCGCGGCCCAAGGCCGATGTGCCCGGGATGATGCGGGCCTGGACCGATATCGTCGCCGTGGGGACCGCGCTTGGCATCCGCTCGGCCTTGAAGGGCCGCCCCTTGTCCCCCGATCTGGTCGAGGGCGTCGGTCGCGGTGCGGTCGCCCATGCCGAGACCCTGCACCCCACGCGCTATCTGGAGGCGGTGGGCCAGATCCATGCCTTCGGACGCGAGATGGCGGGGTTCTTCGACCAGGGGCCGGATATCCTGTTGTCAGCCACCCTGGCCGAACCCCCCGCCAAGGTTGGGCGGTTCAACCATGAGACCACCGATTATGTCGGCTATCGTACTGGACCGGAGGGCATCTTTGCCTATTCCCCGTTCTGCGCCGTCTTTAACGCCAGCGGGCAACCAGCCGCCAGCCTGCCCCTGGGTTGGTCCCGCACCGGCCTGCCCATCGGCATCCACCTGGCCGCCGCATTCGGCCAGGATGAAACCCTGATCGCCTTGTGCGCAGAGGTTGAGCGCGCCGCCCCCTGGGCCGGGAAAAGAGCGCCCATGGCCGGCTGAGCGGGAAGGAATCGCTTGTGGGGAATAAACTATTCCGCCCAATATGATCAAACTCAGGGGATGAAGTGGGGGTCTTGGTGGCGGAAGAAGTGACCATCTCGGCCCGCAATGTCGTCAAGGCATTCGGGCAAGGCAGCACCAGCGTTCGGGCGCTGGACGATGTCTCGGTCGATATCCGGCGGGGAGAGTTCTTCACGCTGCTTGGCCCCTCGGGCTGCGGCAAGACCACTCTTCTGCGCCTGATCGCGGGGTTCGAGATGCCGACGGATGGCACGATCCTGCTGGACGGGACCGACATCACCACCCTGCCGCCGAACAAGCGACCGGTGAATACGGTGTTTCAAAGCTATGCGCTGTTCCCGCATCTGACCGTGGCGCAGAACATCGCCTTTGGCCTGGAAATGCTGGGCAAACCCGGCGCGGAGGTGAAGGCGCGGACGGCGCAGATGCTGGCCCTGGTCAAGCTTGCGACGATGGCGGGGCGCAAGACCAGCCAGTTGTCGGGCGGCCAGCAGCAGCGGGTCGCGCTGGCCCGGGCGCTTGCACCGCAGCCGAAGGTGTTGCTGCTGGACGAACCCCTTAGCGCGCTGGACCTGAAGCTGCGCAAGGAGATGCAGATCGAATTGAAGCGGCTGCAGCTGGAAACCGGGATCACCTTCGTCTTCGTGACCCATGACCAGGAAGAGGCGCTGACCATGTCCGACCGCATCGCGGTGATGAGCGCAGGGCGCATCCAGCAGGTCGGCACCGCGAAGGACATCTACATCCAACCGAAGAACCGCTTCGTTGCCAGCTTCATCGGCGAGACGAACTTCCTGACCGGCACGGCCGAGGATGGCGCCCTGCGGCTTGCCACGGGCGAGCGGATCGAGGTGCCGGGACTGTCCCCCGGCGGGCCGGCCACGGTGATCGTGCGGCCCGAACAGTTGCGGCTGGGCGCGGCGGATCAGGGGCTGGCGGCGGTGGTGAAATCGCTGGTCTATTTCGGCACCGACACGCATTGCCACCTGGCGCTGGCGGACGGGACCGAACTGGTCGCGCGGCTGCAGAACCCCGTCTCGGGCGAGGCGGGGCTGGCCGAGGGGCAAGCGGTGGGTGTGACCTTCGCCAAGGGCGCCGTGCAGCGGGTGGAGGACTGAATGAGCCCCGCCGAGGCAAATGCCGTCAGGACCTCGGCCCGCAACGGCTGGCTTCTGTCGCTGCCGGCGCTGGTGGTGCTGGCCTTTGCGGCCTCGGGGCCGCTGCTGATCGTCGTCTGGTATTCCTTCCTGACGGCGAACGATACCGGCAACGTCATCCACGAATTCTCGACCGACGGGTGGAAGGGCATCCTTTACACCTATGACATCTTCGAGGAACGCTATGCCCTGGCCGATGCGCATCTGACGATCTTCTGGCGCTCGGTCTGGCTGTCGCTGACCACCACGGCGCTGACCTTCGCCATTGGCTTTCCCACGGCCTGGTTCATCGCCACCCGACCGCCCCAGCAACGCGCCATGTGGTTGTTCCTGATCACGATTCCGTTCTGGACCAACCTGCTGATCCGCACCTTCGCGATCAACGAGGTGATCCGCAACGAGGGCATCCTGAACACCCTGCTGATCTGGCTGGGCGTGATCGAGACACCGCTGCAGATCAACTACACGGAAACCGCGGTCCTGATCGGCATGACCTATGTCTATCTGCCGCTGATGGTGCTGCCGCTCTACGCCACGATCGAGCGGTTCGACATGCGGCTGCTGGAGGCGTCCTATGACCTTTACGCCAGCCGCTGGCTGACCCTGCGCCGGGTGATCCTGCCCATCGTCAAGCCCGGCATCATCGCCGGGTCGATCCTGGTCTTTGTCCCCAGCCTTGGGGCCTATGTCACGCCGCGCATCCTGGGCGGTGGCAAGAACATGATGATCGGAAACTTCATCGAGTTGCAGTTCCTGCAGGGCAAGAACTGGCCCTTGGGCGCGGCACTGTCGGTGACCCTGCTGATCATCGTGATGGCCGCCCTTCTGATCTATGTCCGGGTGGCGAACCGCGACCGGAGCCAGGGTCATGGCTAGACGCGGGTTCCAGATCAGCCGCCTGCCCGGCTTTGCCACCATTGCCATCGCGGCCTTCGTGCTGCTGTATCTGCCGATCCTGACGCTGGTGATCTTCTCGTTCAACGCCTCGAACTCGGTCGCGATCTGGGGCGGGTTCTCGCTGCACTGGTATGCCGACGCCTGGGCCAATGACGATGTGAAGGCCGCCACCATGCGGTCGCTGGTGATCGGGGCCTCGGCTGCGGTCCTGTCCACGGCGCTGGCGACGATGGCCGCCCTGGGGACGACGCGACGCCGGGCATTCAAGGGGCAGACCTTCATCTATGTCGTGCTGAACCAGCCCTTGATGGTGCCCGAAGTGGTGACGGCAGTTGCCCTGCTGATCTTCTTCGGCATCCTGAAGGTTGCGACCGGCTATCAGGGGCTGGGCTATCTGATCGCCGCCCATACCGCCTTTTGCATTCCCTTCGCCTATCTGCCGATCCGCGCGCGGCTGGAAAGCATGGACCTGGCGCTGGAAACTGCCGCCGCCGACCTTTACGCCAGCCCCTTTGCCACCTTCCGGCGGGTCACGCTACCGCTGCTGGCGCCTGGGATCATGGCCGGCGCCATGCTGGCCTTCGTCATCAGCCTGGACGACGTTGTAATTACCGAGTTCGTGAAGTCCGGCGGCCAGGATACCCTGCCCACCTACATGCTGGGCCAGCTGCGCCGGTCCTTCACGCCCGAGGTCAACGCGATCTCGACCATGTTGCTGGGGGTGACGGTGGTGATGCTGACCGCCTTCTTCCTGCTGACGCGCAAGAAAGACTGACAACCAAAAACGGGGAGACTACCGATGAAACATCTTCTGTCCGCGACCGCGATGGTCCTGGCCTCGGCAACGCTTGCCGCGGCCGAGGGCGAATTGCAGCTGTACAACTGGGGCAACTACACCAGCCCCGAGCTTCTGGCGAAGTTCGAAGCCGAGACCGGCATCAAGGTGACGGTGACGGACTACGACAGCAACGACGTGGCGCTGGCCAAGGTCGAGGCCGGCGGGTCGGGCTTTGACCTTGTGGTGCCCTCGGCCAGCTATGTGCCGATCTGGGTCGAGAAGGGCCTGGTTCAGGAGCTGGACCTGTCCAAGCTGCCGAACCACAAGAACATCGCGCCGGAATGGATGGACGTGGACTGGGACCAGGGCCGCAAGTTCTCGGTTCCGTGGCAGTGGGGTTCGACCGGCATCGCGGTGAATACAAAGATCTATGGCGGTGACATCAACACCTCGGCCGTCTTCCTGGAGGTTCCGCCCGAGCTTGTCGGCAAGATCAACGTCGTGCCCGAGATGATCGACATCGTCTCGCTGGCCACGATGTATGTCGGCGGCGAGCCGTGCAGCGAAGACCCGGAAGTGATGAAGAAAACGCGCGACGTCCTGCTGGCCGCCAAGCCCAACTGGATCAGCATGGACTATGGCGCCACCGAGCGGCTGTCCAACGGCGACTGGGCGGCCAGCGTGAACTGGAACGGCTCGACCATGCGGGTGCGGCTGAACACCAACGGCGATGTGCAGTATGGCTATCCCAAGGAAGGCTACCCGATCTTCATGGACTCGGTCATGCTGCTGCAGGATGCCCAGAACGTCGAGGAAGCCTACAAGTTCATCGACTTCATCATGCTGCCCGAGAATGCGGCGATGATCTCGGCCTTTGCGCGCTATGCCAACGGGATCGCGGGGTCGGATGCCTTCATGCCGGAAGACATGAAGACCGCGCCCGAAGTGGTGGTCCCGGAAGAGCACAAGGCCGCCGGCAAGTTCCTGCCCACCTGCCGCGGCAAGGGGTTGGAGTACATGACCGCGATCTGGACCGAATTGCAGAAGTAAGGTCCAAGCACCAACCGTCCGGGGGTTTTGCACCCCCGGACCCCCGCAGGATATTTAAGCAAAGATGAAAGACCTGCTGGAGGGAACGGCCACCGAGTTGTCCGCCGCGATCCATGCGCGGAAGATGGCGCCGTCTGAGGTGATGGCGGCCTGGCTGGCGCAAGTGCAGGCGGTGAATGGGGCGGTGAATGCCTTGGTCTCGCTGCGCGATCCCGATGAGCTGATGGCCGAGGCGCGCGCGCTGGATGATGTGCAGCCGCAGGGCTGGCTGCATGGAATTCCTTTTGCCGTCAAGGATCTGGTGGCCACCAAGGGGCTGCGGACGACCTGGGGCTCACCGATCCATGCCGGGCACGTGCCGGCGCAGGACGACCTTGTCGCCGCCCGGCTGCGGGCCAGCGGGGCGGTGATTGCGGCCAAGACCAATGTGCCGGAATGGGGTCAGGGGTCGCACAGTTTCAACCCGATCTTCGGCGTCACGCGGAACCCCTATGACCTTACCCGCAGCGCCGGGGGCTCTTCCGGCGGGGCGGCGGCGGCGCTGGCGGCGCGGATGGCCTGGGTCGCCGACGGGTCCGACATGATGGGTTCCTTGCGCAACCCCGCCGCCTTCTGCAACGTCTATGGCTTTCGCCCGACCTGGGGCCTCGTCCCGCAGGATGCCGAGGGCGACACCTATCTGTCCACGCTCTCGACCGAAGGCCCGATGGCGCGCACGGTCGAGGATCTGGACCGTCTTTTGCAGGTGCTGGCAGGAGAGAACCCCGAGGTGCCCTTTCCCCGCGCCCTGCCCGACCTGGCGCTGGACCGCGACGTGAAGGGCCTTCGCATCGGTTGGCTGGCCGACTGGGGCGGGGCCTATGCGATGGAGCCGGGGATTCTGGCCCTGTGTGAGACGGCGCTGCGGCAGATGGAGAAGATGGGCGCGGTGGTCGAGCCGCTGGCGCCGCCCTTCCCGGCGGAAAAGCTGTGGTCCTCATGGGTCATCCTGCGGGCGATGCTGAACGCGGGGGGCAAGCGGGCGCTGGCGGAGGACCCGGCCAAACGGGCGCTGACCAAGCCCGAGACGCTATGGGAAATCGAACAGGGCATGGGGCTGTCGGCGCAGGCGGTCCATGAGGCAAGCGTGATCCGCAGCCGCTGGCACGCCCATGCCGCGCGGCTGTTCCAGCGTTACGACGCCGTGGTCCTGCCTTCGGCCCAGGTCTGGCCCTTCCCGGCCGACTGGCGCTGGCCGCAAGAGATTGCGGACCGCAAGATGGACACCTACCACCGCTGGATGGAGGTGGTAATCCCCGCCAGCCTGATCGGCCTGCCGGCGCTGTCGGTTCCCGTGGGCTTCTCGGACCAGGGCCTGCCAATGGGGATGCAGATCATCGGCCGCTCGGGCGACGACAGGGGCGTCCTTGCCCTGGGTCAGGCCTGGCATCGCGCGACGGAATGGCCGCAGAAGCGCCCGCCTCTGGTGGCAGGCGCGGTTTCGCGCTAGGTCTTGCGGATGCGAGTTCTGGTCATCGGCTCGGGGTCCATCGGGCGCCGGCATCACGACAATCTTCAGGCGCTTGGCGCCTCGTCCCGGCTGGTGTCCTGGCGCGAGGCGGGCCTTGGCGGTGCCTTGGCCGCGATGACGGATGCGCGGGCGGTGGTGCTGGCCACGGCAACCGACATCCGCCTACCGCTGATCGAGGCCGCCGCCGCGCGGAACCTGCCGCTTTATATCGAAAAGCCGCTCGCCTTCCGGCCCGAGGAGGTGGAGGCGATTGCTGCGGTCGCCGCACCGGTCGCAGATCGGTCGATGCTGGGCTACATGATGCGCTATCATCCGGCCGTGCGGGCGCTGGCCGGGATCGACCTGACGGATGTGTTCCAGTTTGCGCTGTCCATCGGCCATGACGTGACCCAGTGGCGGCAGAACTGGCGGTTTTCGGACAGCTATGCCGCCAAGGCCGAGGGGGGCGGCGTGCTGCTGGACCTCTGTCACGAGCTGGACCTTGCCGCCTGCCTGTTCCCGGGGTTGCAGGTTGCGCGGGTTGAAAGCCTGGGGCACCCGGCCTTTCCGGGCGTGGACTTCGCCAGCCGGATTTCTCTGCATCGCAAAGGGCTTGTGGGCGATGTGTCGATGGACTACCTGACGCCGCTCCTCCATCGCCGCACCACCCTGCGCGGGACGGAACGGATGCATGACTTCGACCTTGCCGCCCAGGTCTACCGGGTGACCGAACCCGACGGCCCGCGTGGACTGGACCTGCCGCTTGAGCGCAATGCGATGTTCCTCGACGCGATGCGCGACTTTCTGGCGCTGGCGTTCGGCGGCCCAACCTTGGGCAACCCGCTGATGCCGCGGCTGGACCTCTGCCTGCCATCGGCCCGGCTGGTGGCGCAGGCCTGGGCGATGCGCACATTCGTCGGCGAGATCACGAAGGAGATCCCATGATGAGGTCCTTGCCATGATTCTGGGCCATATCGGCGCGCGCAAAGGGTCCAAGGGTGTGCCGCGCAAGAACTTCCGGGAAATCCACGGCAAGCCGCTGATCGACTGGTCGCTGGACCAGCTTTTGGAGCATCCCCTGGTGGATGCCGTCGTCGTCAGCACCGATGACGAGGAAATCTATGACCACGCCATCGCCAAGGGCTGCCTGAAGATCGGCCTTAGGCCCGCGCATCTAGCCACCGATACGGCCGGCAAATGGGGCGTCTGGCAGCACGCACTAGAGGCGTCCGAGGCGCTGGTCGGCCCGGTTGATGCGTTCCTGGACCTCGACTGCACATCGCCCCTGCGGCTGCCCTCGGACATTACAGCCGCACTGGAGCTTTACAAAATCGAACATCCAGATCTGGTAATGAGCTGCTGCGAGGCGCGAAAGAATCCATATTTCAACCTGGTGGAGCCTGACGCCACTGGCGCGCTGCATGTCTCGAAACCCCTGCCCGGAGGGGTGGTCGCCCGGCAACAGGCCCCCACGGTCTATGAACACGCGGCCTCGACCTATGTCGTCTCGCCCGCCTATCTGAAACGGTCGAAGGGGCTGTGGGAGGGGCGGGTGATCCCCTACCTCATGCCGCCCGAGAGGTGCGTCGATATCGACACGCCCTTCGACTTCCGTCTTGTCGAATTTCTGATGCAGGAGGCCAGCAATGGTTGACCAACTCAAGGGCCGCACGGTCTTTATCACCGGCTCGGGTGGGGTGCTGGGGTCCACCTATGTCCGCCGGATGCTGGCCGAAGGCGCGCGGGTGATCGCGTCGGACCTGCCGGGCCACCGGGCCGAGGCTCTGAAGGCATCACACGGCGGAGGCGAGAACTTCCGCTTCTACGATCTGGACGTCGGCGACGAAGATCAGGTGACCGGCATCTTCGCCCGGATCCTGGCCGATGGCTGGCAGCCGAATGTGGTCCTGAACAACGCCGCCATCACCGGCGAGCTCTTGATGGGCGCGGGCAAGCCCTTTCCGTCCTTCGCTGACACCAGCGTCTCGGACTGGGAGCGGACGCTGCGCACCAACCTGACCGGGGCCTTCATGATCGCGCGGCAGATGGACCGCGACATCGTCGGGAACTGGCCCTGCACGCTGATCAACGTGGCCAGCATGTATGCCCTGAACGGGCCGCATCACCAGATCTACGAAGGGATGCCGTTCAAAAGTTTCTCGGCCTATTCAACGACAAAGGCGGGGATACACGGGCTGACCCTGTGGCTGGCCGGCTATTGGGCCAAGCGGCAGGCGACGGTCAACACCATCGCACCGGGGGCGGTGTTCAACGGCCATACCGAAGAATTCCAGCGCCGCGTGGGTGAGTTGATCATGGCCGGCCGCATGGCCCAGCCCGACGAAATCGCCGATGCCATGCTGTTTTTGTGCAGCGCGCAGGCGGGCTATATGACCGGCCAACTGGTGAACGTCGACGGCGGGTTCAGCGGCTGGTAAGCGCGCGGTCCAGCGCGGCTAGGGTCTTTTCCGTCGCCCCGGAATGGGCGGCAAAGAAGGTCTGGATCGCGCTGTCGCCCGGTCCCTGCCAGTCGGTCAGCGCGGCGGTCAGGGCCGCAGCGGTCTCGACCCGCAGGCAGACGCCGGCGGCGATGGCCTCGACCGCCGGGTATTCGATGGTGTGGATCTCGGGACCGACGATCACCGGGCGCTTCAGGGCCAGGGGTTCGATGATGTTGTGTGCGCCGTGCGGAGTGAAACCGCCGCCCGTGACAACGCGGTCTGACAGGGCGATGTAGAAGTACATCTCGCCCAGACTGTCGCCGAGGAGGAGGTCGGTCTCGGCCGGCGGCGCTGGAAGCGTCAGGGCCGCATCCAGCGCCTGACTGCGGCGCAGGAACCGCAGTCCCCGCGCCGCCAGCAATCCGGCCACCTCGTCAAAGCGTTCCGGTTTGCGCGGCACATAGACGACGAAAGGGCGCGAGGGGTGGGCCAGCGCGGCCACGATGGCATCGAGGTAAAGCTCGTCCTCCCCCTCCACCGCCGAGGCGAAGGTGATGACCGGGCGGTCACCGGCCAATTCCGGGCGGATCGCGGCGGCGGCCACCAGATGCGGGGGGATCGGCTGGTCAAAGCGCAATTCACCGGTCACATGGATGTTCTGCACGCCGACCGACGCAAAACGCCGGGCTTGCAGGTCAGACTTGACGAAGGCCCCGGCATAGCCCTGCATCAACTTGTGACGCAGCTTTAACTTTCGGTCCCGATCCATTGATTTCGTGGGATATTGTGCGTTGCACATGAACAGGGGGACGCCCGCATTGCGGGCCGCAAAGATCATCCTCGGCCAGATCTCGATTTCCATCACCAGACCCGCGCGCGGCCGGAAGGCGCGGAAGAAACCGGCATAGGCCCAGGCGGTCTCGAACGGCACCCAGACGGCCGCCAGCTTGCCCGCAGCGATCTCGGGGCCAAACACCCGTTCGGCCTCGCGTCGGCCGGCGGGGGTAAAATGCGTGGTCACGACCCGCTCGCCCCGGTCCAGCAGCGCGCGGATCAGCGGCACGGCCGACCGCATCTCGCCCAGGCTGACGGCATGAACCCAGATCGCCCCCGGCAGATGCTGGCGATAGCGCCCGAAACGTTCCGCCACATGCTGGCTATAGGCCGGGTCCTTCCGCCCCCGCCGCCAGAGGTAGACCAGCACGAAGGGCAGCCCCAGGTGCCACAGAAGCGACCAAAGGCGAAGGAACCACCAAAGCCTCATGCCAGCCCCGCCAGTGCCAGCAGGTCGCGGGTCATGGGGGTAAGCCCGTCCTGCGCGACATCGGACAGCGCCTTGGCACGGGCGGCCATCTCGGCATGGTCGGCGGCCAAAGCGGACAATAGCCCCTCGGGCTGGACCGGCAGCGCCGCGCCGGCCTGATGCAGGGCGGCGAAGTCAGCGGCGAAATTCGCCACCCGCGGCCCATGCAGGATGGCCGAGCCCAGGGCGGCAGGCTCCCACGGGTTGTGGCCTTCGGTCGGGCCGAAACTGCCGCCGATCAGCGTGGTGGGACACAGGCGATACCACAGCGCCATCTCGCCGAATGTGTCGGCAATCCAGACGTCGCCGGACGGCCCCTGCCCCGCGCTGCGGCGGGTCGCGGTCAGTCCGTGTTCGGCCGCGCGGGCGGCAATATCGGCGCCCCGGTGTGGGTCGCGTGGGGCGATGATGGTCAGGGGACGCGGACCGTGACGCAGCGCGGAGAAAAGGGCAAACTCATCCTCGGGATGCGAGGAGGCCAGCAGGACCGGGCGCCGGCCCGCCAGCGCCTCACGCGCGGCGGCAAGGGCATGGGGGTCGGCCGACAGGGGCGGTGCCGCGGCCTTGAGTGAGCCGGCGACCCGCACGTCCCGCGCGCCAAGCTGGGTCAGGTGGCTGGCGGTCTGGGGGTCCTGGGCGGCGATCAGGCGGAAGCGGGCAAGAAGATCGGCGTAAAGGCTGCGCCAGTGGCGGCGGCGGGCATAGGCGTCGGCATTCATCCGGGCATTGATCAGGGCCAAGGGGATGCCACGCGCATCGGTCGCCGCAACCGCGCCGGGCCACAGGTCCTGCTCGGCCCAGACCGAAAGCGCCGGCCGCCAATGGTCCAGGAAGCGCGCCAGATAGGCCGGGGCGTCAAGCGGCAGGAACTGGTGAACTGTGCGGGGCGGCAGGTTCCGGGCCAGCACCTCGGCCGAGGCGCGGGTGGTGGAGGTGACCAGAAACTGCGCTTCGGACTGCGTGGCCAGTTCCGCGATCAGCCCGCGCAGCGCCAGCGTCTCGCCCAGGCCGACGGCGTGCAGCCAGATCAGCGGGCCGTCGGGCCGGGGGGCGGAAGGCTGGCCAAGCTTCTCCTGCCAGCGGTCGGGCAGTTCCTTCCCCTTCGCCAGCCGCTTGCGCAGAAGGCGCGGTGCGGCCAAGGGGATGGCGCGTGAGGCCACAAGATAGGCGCCCAGAGCCAGGCCGGGCCTAGTCACGGAAGGCCTTTTGCAGGCCAAGCGACCAGAACTCCGGCCGGTCCAGCGTCTCGACAAAACGTTGCGCGGCGGTGCCCTGGCCAAACCCTTCATGCGGGATCGCCTGGCGGCCCCAGTGCCGGCGCAGGAAATCCAGGATGATGGCGCGGTCCGCAGCCTCGCAAGCCGTGACCGAAGGCGCGTCCGAGCGGTTGGACTGCCGCGTGCCGATATCCAGCGAGGGCAGTCCCAGGAACGGCGCCTCACGCACGCCGGCGCTGGAGTTGCCGACCATGCAGGCGGCGTTCTTCATCAACTCGCTGAAATGCGAAAAGCGCATCGAGGGCAAAAGGCGGAAGCGGTCTTTCGGCAGCTTTTCAAGGACGTCGAAGATGGCTTGCGATCCGGGGTCGTTGTTCGGCGCGATGGTGACGAAGTTGCGCCCGCTGTCCGCCAGCGCCCCGAACAGGTCGGCAGCCTGACGGCCGATCGTGTCCTGTTCCGAGGTGACGGGATGGAAGGTGGCGATGCCGAAATCGGCAAACGGAATCTCGTACCGCTGGCGGACCTCCTCCAGCGTGACGCCCGAGGGGCGCGCGTGAAAGTCCAACTCGGGCGAGCCGATGACGTGGATCGTCTCCTCCGGCTCTCCCAACGCGCGGACGCGGCGTGCGGCAGAGTCGGCGGAAACAAAATGGTGGGTACACAGTTTGGTGTTACAGTGGCGAAAGACCTCGTCGATCGTGCCCGAGACTTCGCCGCCCTCGACATGGGCCGAGCGCAGATAGTTGGTGGCAGCCACCAGCGCGCCGGCCAGGGCCTCGATCCGGTCGCCGTGCAGGATGACCAGATCGGGGCGGGCGGCGGTGGCGAAAGCGGAAAAGCCGGTGACCGTGCGGGCCAGGACCAGGTCCTGCGGGTCGCCCTCGGCCTGGTTGACGAATTCCTCGACCGCCACGCCCGGCATGCGGCGCACCTCGTTCCGGGTCAGACCGTAACGCTCCAGCATATGCATGCCGGTCACGAAAAAGGTGACCCGGTGCCCCGCATCCCGCGCGGCGGCCGCAAGCGGTTCAAGCTTGCCGAAATCGGCGCGGGTGCCGGTGAGGAAAAGCAGGTGGCGGGTCATGGTGCGACTTCGGTTGCCGGGCGGCCGGTCATGGGTATGGACAGGAAGCGGGAGATTGTCTAGCAGTCCAACATATTCGAATTCTTGCTGACATTTGGGGGACGCGATGCCCGACAGAGTCGTGATCTGCATGAAATGGGGCCGCTTGTTCGACTGTTCCTATGCCAATGTCCTTTACCGGGCGGTCAAGGCGCACCTGGTGCCGGGATTCTTGTTCCTGTGCCTGACGGATCAGCCGGAAGGGCTGGACGCAGGCATCCGCACCGCGCCGATCCCCGACATCGGCCTGACAGAAGCACAAATCCGCGCGCCGGGGGTCTGGCGCAAGCTGGCTCTGTTCCATCCCGACGTGGCGGCGCTGGCCCCCGGTGCGCGGGCGCTGTTCATCGACCTCGACATGATGATCCTTGGCCCGCTGGACCCGTTCTTTGCCCGGCCCGGCGGCATGGTCCTGCTGGACACCGGCCACGACTGGCGCGAGAGCGAGGCGGTGCAGCCCTCCACCGGCGTCTTTGCCTATACCCTGGGCGAACAGCAGCAGATCCTGACCGCCTTTCAGGCCGATATCCCAGGTGCCATGGCGCGCTTTCGCAACGAGCAGGACTTCGTCGCCGCCCATGCCACGGACCTGTCGCTGTGGCCTTCGGGCGCGGTGATCAGCTTCAAGCGCCATCTGGTGCACCGCTATGGCCGCGACCTGTTCGTGCCTCCGCGCGCCCCGGTGCCCGGCCCGGCCATCCTGGCCTACCACGGCGATCCAAGACCCGCCGACTTGTTGCGCCCGGGGGTCTGGGGCCGCTTTCCGCATCTGGGCCGGGGTCCTGTGGCCTGGGTCCAGGATTACTGGGTGCAGTATGGCGGGACCGCTCCAGCCTGAGGCTAGAGCAGCGCCGTCTCCTCTGCCGGATGCGGGGCGCCGAACGTCAGCGACACCTCGCGCCGCAACAGCCCCAGGACCGTGCGCGAGATTTCGTCGGCATTGGCCGCCTCGTCCAGGTCGGGGGCCATGTCGCGATAGATCGGCTCGATCACCCCCTGGTGACAGCGCGCCATGATCCGGCCCATCGCCGTCTCCAGCGCGTCGTGGGGAAAGCGGAAGGCGGCGATGGCCTCGGGGTCGAACCCTTCCTGATAGGGAAAGATGCCGGGCAGTGACTTGTACCAGGCATTGCCAAAGACCAGCGCCGGGCGGCCCTTGCGGACCGCCTCCCAGGCGGCAGTCCCGGTCACCGTGGCGACGAACTGGGCATGACTGCTGAGGTCATGGGTCGAGGCATCCAGCGGCACGACCTGCACCCCGCGGATCGAGGTCAGCCGATGGAAATGCATCGGCCCCCGGGCAAAGGCCCCCTGACGAGGGTTGTCCTTCACATAGATCAGCCAGCCCGGCGGCAGGTGGCGGGCCAGCACTTCGATCATCAGGACCTGATCGCGGAACACCCCACCAAGGGACGAGGTCGACATCTCGGGCTGGTTGTGCAGGGGCACATAGACATACTTGCGCGTCAGATCGACCGTCTGGCCCTCGTACTGCGCCAGATGCTCGAAGTAGGCCATTTCGTTGGTGTGAAAGAACGCCGCGAAAGGATCGCGCCAGTCGGGCAGCGCGCCATAGATGTCGCGCATCCGGGCCAGCGTGTCGCGCAGATAGCGCGGGCGGAAGAGTTTACCGGGATCGCGCAGCGCCAAGTGGCGCAAGAGCTGCATGACGGCCCGCGCACCAAGCTGGCCACGCGGGCTTGGCTTCTGCCAGCGGTCGTCCATGTAGAACAGATCCGGGGCCGAGCCCTTTTCGATCGGATAGGGCTCCACCGACCGGCCATCATCGACGAAACTGCCCAGGTCCTCGACCCGCCGCATCGAGAAGTAGCGGCTGGGAAAGATCGTCTGGCACAGGACCAGGGTCTTAAGACCCAAGGCGCGGGCGACCTGGTACAGCACCGCGTCATAGGCCAGGTGCGGGACCGTGGTGAACAGCGCATGGGTCGCGCCGTTGTCCTGGATCTCCTGTGCGAAGGCGTTGGCCAGAAGGTGATAATAGTCCAGGTAATCCTGCAGGTTGACGATGTTGTGCGCGCGGTAGCGGTAGAATTGCGCGTTGCGCTGCATCTGGTCCACCGCGGTTTCGATCAGCTGGTGGAAATCGGGCTGCGCCAGCAGCGGAAGCTGCGCGCCGGTACCTTCGCGGCCATGCAGCAGGTGGCCCTTGCGGCCCATGCGCACCTCCAGCCGTTGCAGGCAGGGGGCGTGAAAATCGGCATCGCGGTCGCCCAGATGCAGGGCCAGGGTGATATCCCCGCCGGCATCCTTAAGGATCCGCCTCAGCAGATGCGACCGGAACTCTCCGCGCGCATCAGCTAGAAGGCGGATCCCTTCGCTCACCCCAGATCACTCCACTTCAGCTGCGTGTTCCGGGTGACCGAGCGGGTCAGCCGTTTGCCCAGACACTTGTCAAAGTCATAGGCCGGGATTTCCCCGCTGCCGGGGCGGCGGGCCCAGATGTCCTGTTCGCGGATCACGTGGCCCTCGGGCAAATCGGCATCGGCCACGACCGAGCCGCGGGCAAAGCGGTACACGTCCTCCTCCGGGGCGGTGCGCTGTTTGGGGTTGTTGGCGGCAATCCAGATTTCCTTGGACCGGTCGATCAGGTGGCGCAGTTCCGAAGGGTCCATCGAGTTGATGATGTCCGGACCCTTGCGATAACGCGTGTCGGTGTAATGTCGTTCCAGGATCGAAGCCCCCAGCGCGACCGAGGCCAGCGCCATCTCGGGCCCGATGGAGTGGTCCGAAAAGCCGACGACCGCCTTCGGGAAGGCGGTCTTCAGGTCGGTGACCCCTTTCAGGCTGACGATCTCGGGCGGGCTGGGATAAAGGTTGGTGCATTCCATCAGCGCATAGTCGATGCCGGCCTGATCCAGGATCGCCACACTGGCGCGAATGGTTTCAATGGTTTGCATCCCGGTGGACATGATCACCGGCTTGCCCTTGCGGGCGATGTGGCGGATCAGCGGCAGGTTGTCCGCCTCGCCCGAGCCGATCTTGTAGGCCGGCACGTCCAGCGTTTCCAGGAAATCGGCCGCAGCCCGGCTGAACGGGGTCGAGATCCAGATCACCCCAAGGCTTTCGGTGTACCGCTTCAGCTCGGCCTCTTCCTCACGCGTCAGCGCACAGCGTTCCATCACATGCCAGATCGAGACGTCGGCATTGGGCGGGAAGATCGACTTTGCCTCGTCCGTCATCTCGTCTTCGATGATATGGGTCTGGTGCTTGATCATCTCGCAGCCCGCACCGGCGGCCAGGCGCACCATTTCCTTGGCGACGGACAGGTCGCCGCCGTGGTTGATGCCGATCTCGGCGATGACAAGCGGCGGGTGGCCGGGGCCGATTTCGCGGTGGGCGATCTTCATGGGCGGGACTCCTTCTGCGCTATGGTGCTGCATGACGGCCCCCCGGCTGTCAAGTTAGCGGATAGGTCGCCAGGATGTCGTAGCGGGGGGATTTGCCGCCAAGGTGGCTTTGCCACAGGGTCAACTCGCGCGCCTCCCACGGCCCCGCGCAAAAGCCCGCACCCAGCGCCACGGCGCGTTCCAGGCGCATCGCGTCGGCCGGAGGTGGCGGAGAGAAGCGGCCCAGAGTGACATGCGGGTGGTACTTCCGGGCGTCGACCGGACAGCCGGCGCGGCGGGCGATGGTCTCGGCCTTTGCCTGCAGATGCAGAAGTTCGGGCGACGGCGCGACCCCGGCAAAGGCCAGGCGCGGCTTGTCCTTGCCGAAGAGGCCCAGTCCCTGCAAGGCCAACGTCAGGCCGGGGGCGCGAAGCGTCTGGAACCCCTCATGCGCGGCCTCCAGCGCAGGTTCGGGGCAGTCGCCCAGAAAGACCAGCGTCAGGTGCAGCGTCTCCGGCTCCACCTTGCGCGGCAGGGGCAAAAGGAACTGCTGGACCTGGCAGGCCCCCCGCACCTCGGGCGGCAGGTCGATGCCCAGAAAGGCGCGGATCATCGCCGGGCCAGCGCGGCCAGGCGGTCGCGGATCTCGGGCCGGACCGGGCCTTCGCGCGGCGGATCAAGCAGCGTCGTCAGCAGCGCCGGGTCCGGCGGGGGCCGCCCACCACCGCCCCAGCCAAGCCCGCCCAGCACCGCCACCGCCGCGTCGGGCAATCGGTCGGGCTGCTCACGCCCCGCCAGAAGCCCCCAGATCGCCGTCCACAGGCGGCCAACCGACCAGGGGTTATACCCGCCTCCACCCAGCACCATCACCCGCGGCGCCAGCGGGACCAGGGCCGCCACCGCCTCCAGATAGGCGCGGTTGGACAGGGCCAGTCGCGACAGCGGGTCCTCGGTCAGACTGTCGGCCCCGCATTGCAGGACCAGGGCCTCGGGCTGAAACTCGGCCACGCGGGGCAGGATCAGGCCGTGCAGGACCGCACGCGCCTCGCTGTCGTTATAGCCCTTCGGCACCGGCAGGTTGAAGGCGCTGCCCCCGGCCCGATCCTCCAGCCGCCCGGTGAAGGGCCAGCGACCCTCTTCATGGACCGAGATCATGCGGACCCCAGGATCGCCCGCAAAGGCCAGCTCCACCCCGTCCGAATGATGCGCGTCAAGGTCGACATAGACGATCCGCGACAGGCTGCGTTGCAGGACCTTGATCCCCAGCACCACGTCATTCAGGTAGCAAAACCCGTTCGCCCGATCCGGCAGCCCGTGATGCGTCCCGCCACCGGGGACATGCACCACCCCCGGCGTCGCGGACAGAAGTTCCGCCGCCAGCATCGTTCCCCCGGCCCCGGTCGCGGGGCGGCGGTAGACCTGCGGAAAGACCGGGTTCGACAGCGTGCCAAGATTGTGCCGGGCCCGCATCTCGGCCGTCGCCTCGCCCGAAGCCTCGGCCGCTTGCAGGGCCGCGACATAGGCCGGGTCGTGCCACAATGCCAGCGCGGCGGGCTTTGCGCGCGGACTGGTGCGAAACTGCCCGGGCGGCAACCAGCCCAGGGCGCGCGCCAGGTCCATGACGGTCGACACACGCGGCACCCGCAACGGATGCGCCGGGCCATAGGACGAGCCGCGATAGATCTCGGACCCGATGAACAGCGGCGCCACCCTGGCCCCTTGGGGCGGCGGCCCCTGGATCATTCGACCATCGCCGCGATCCGGCCGGCGATCTCGGCGCTTTCAGGGGCGGTCGTCGCACCCCAGGTTCCGGCGATCGTGCCATCGGGCGCCAGCAGCACCTTGTTGAAGTTCCAGCGCGGGGCAAAGCCGGTCTCGGCCCGCACCCATTGGTAGAACGGATGGGCGTCGCTGCCGCGAACGGGCGTAATCTCGGTCATCGGCAGGGTCAGATCGAAGGTCATGGCGCAGTATTCCTTGACCTCCGCCTCGGTCGCAAGCTCCTGGTTGAAGTCGTCCGAGGGGACGGCCAGGATCAATGCCGCTTCGCCAAAGCGGTCGTGCAGGTCCTGCAACCCGTCGTACTGCCCGGCATAGCCGCAGAGCGAGGCGGTATTGACCACCAGCACCGGCTTGCCCGCCCAGTCGCCAAGGTCGATCTCGCCCCCGTCGATCGAGGCGAAGCGGAACCGCTCCGCCGCCGCCAGCGGCCCGGCCGCAAGGATCGCCATCGTGCCCGCAAGTGTTGCCGCCAGAAGTCGCCGCATGCCCTTCCCTTCCCGCCTGATTTCCTTGCAAGGCAGATAATCCGAAGCGGAAAACGGTCAATGCAGGGGGAAAATCCTGTGAATCGCACCGACTCCGTGGCATAGTGAGGCCTGAGGTGGCAGAGCAGGGCCAGACCCGGGAACCGGGCGGCCAGGATGGCGAAAGATGGGTTGGCAAGACAAGATCGCCTCCCCCAGGGCCGAGGGGGGAACGGGCGCGAAGATTCAGTACGGCGCATTGTGCTGGCGCAGGGGCGACCAGGGGGTCGAGGTCTTGCTGATAACCAGCCGGGACACCGGCCGCTGGGTCATTCCCAAGGGCTGGCCGATGGCCGGCCTTGCCCCCGAGGCGGCGGCGGCGCAGGAAGCCTGGGAAGAGGCTGGCGTCGAAGGGGTGATGAACCCGGTCAGCCTGGGTCGCTATGGCTATCACAAGGTTCTGTCCGAGGCGGCGCAGGTCCCCTGCGCGGTGGCGGTCTATGGCCTGCGGGTGCAGCGTCTGGCCGAAAAGTTCCCCGAAGTGAAAGAGCGTCGCCGCCACTGGTTCCCGCCCGAGGTCGCCGCGGGCCTGGTGCATGAGCCGGAACTTGCCCGCATCATCCAGGGTTTCGTCCCCCCGTCCGAGGGGCGACCCGCGCCGATTGCGGGCGAATGATCGGCCGCCGCCGGGCCGGGGGCATTGACCTTGGCCGGCGAATCCATAGCTATGCGCGGTCACCACGGGAAGCGGGGCGGGAACGGGGATGATCCGCTACAGTCTCAAATGCGGGGCCGGGCACGGCTTTGAAAGCTGGTTCCAGAATGCCGATGCCTTCGCGGCGCTGCAGGGCGCGGGGCAACTGGCCTGCCCGGTCTGCGGCGCGACCCGCGTCGAGAAGGAACTGATGGCCCCCATGGTCCGCCCCGCCCGCAAGGCTGCGGCCCCCACCGACACAACCGACCGCCCCACGCTTTCCGGACCGGCCAGCGAATTGGAGGAGGCCATCGCCGCCCTGCGCAAGCAGATCGAGGAGAATTCCGATTATGTCGGCATGAACTTCGCCGCCGAGGCGCGGGCGATCCATGCTGGCGAAGCGCCCGCCCGGGCGATCCATGGCGAGGCCCGGCCCGAGGAGGCGCGGCAGATGCTGGAAGAGGGCCTGCCCGTCGCCCCCCTGCCCTTCCTGCCGACCCGCAAGGTCAACTAGGCCCTGTCCACAGTGGACAAAACCAACGATTCGTTTCCGATCAAGGGTTTGGCCGCGGGCGTTCAGGATCGCTTAACCACGCTGCGGGCTCAGTAGATGTAGCGGATCTGTTCGGTCCAGAACCGCTCCATCCGTTTCAGGGCGGTGTTGATCTCATCCATCCCCGAGGCATCGACCAGCCCGCGCCGTTCGATCCCTTCGGCATGGCGGGCAAAAAGCTCGGCGATCAGGCCGCGCACATGACGCCCTTTCTCGGTCAGGCGTACACGCACCGAGCGGCGGTCGATCTCGGACCGCTGGTGATGCATGTAGCCCAGGTCCACCAGTTTCTTCAGGTTGTAGCTGACATTCGAGCCCTGGTAATAGCCGCGCGATTTCAACTCGCCGGCGGTCACCTCATTCTCGCCGATGTTGAACAGCAACAGGGCCTGGACCGAGTTGATCTCCAGAATGTTCAGCCGTTCGAATTCATCCTTGATCACGTCCAGCAGCAGTCGGTGCAACCGTTCCACCAGGGCCAGACTGTCCAGATAGCAGGACAGGAACGCCTTTTGCGAGCCGTCCAGCACGGGGGCGTAATGGGTCATTACCGTTTCTCTCTACCAGGGCAACTGGCAGGCAGAATCAGCACAAACGGCAAACATTCAGTAAACTTGCGGGGAACTTTGTCTAGGTTTCGCGCGAAAGCCGCGTCTCGGCAAAGCTGGCGATCCGCGACAAAAGGGAGGCGATGGTCGCCGGCGCGGCCGATTGGCCCAGAATCCAGGCCATGAGGTCCTGGTCGTTCTCGGCCAAAAGCACGTCATAGGTCAGCAGATCCGCCTCGCTCAGGCTTTCCAGATGTGCATCGGCAAAGGGGCCCAGCACCAGGTCCATCTCCTTGGTGCCACGCCGCCAGGACCGCATCCGCATACGCTTGAGCCGCGCTTCCGCCGTTTCCATCGCTTCCCCCGTTGTCCGCCTTATGCGGCCGACCGCATCGCCTGCCGCATCTTCAGTTCCACTTGGCGCAGATTGTCCGCAAGCGCAATTGCCCCGGCCCGCAGGCGCTGCAACTCGGCCAGCGCAGCCTCGGCCTCGCCGCTCAGGGGCCGTGGAGTGAGGTCCGGGTCGGCCAGCCCGTCCCCCTCGGCCGTCAGAAGCCAGGCAAGCGACACATTCAGCATCCCCGCCAGCATCTGCAGCCGGTTGCCGCGCGGCTCGGCCAGGTCCTCCTCCCAGTTCTGCAGCGTCGTCAGCCGCACGCCCAGCCGCTGGGCCAGGTCTTCCTGGGTCAGACCCGCCGCCTCACGCGCGCCGGCCAGCCGGTCGCCAAACGTCGCAACTTCCGCCGCATACCACCGGGTCTCGGGGCTTGTTTCCGCCATCACGCCTCTCCTTCTTTCGATATCGCTTGTGTCGGTTGGGGGGCCAGCCTAAGACCTGCAGCCGACAATCGCAAACCGCTTGACGGAGTGTTTATCGATGGCCTTCCTGTCCGACACGCTGGCGCGCGTCAAACCCTCGCCCACCATCGCGGTGACGACCAAGGCGCAGGCGCTGAAGGCCGAGGGCAAGGACGTGATCGGCCTTGGCGCGGGCGAGCCGGACTTCGACACGCCGGAAAACATCCGCGCGGCGGCGAAACGGGCGATCGATGCCGGCAAGACCCGGTACACGGCCGTCGACGGCATCCCCGAATTGAAAGCCGCGATCTGCGCCAAGTTCCTGCGCGAGAACGGGCTGACCTATACGCCAAGCCAGATTTCGGTCGGCACCGGCGGCAAGCAGATCCTGTACAACGCGCTGATGGCGACGTTGAACCCCGGCGATGAGGTGATCATCCCCGCGCCCTATTGGGTCAGCTATCCCGACATGGTGCTGCTGGCCGGGGGCACACCCGTCCCAGTGGTCGCGGGGATCGAGACCGACTTCAAACTTACGCCCGAACAGCTTGAGGCGGCGATCACGCCCAAGACCAAGTGGTTCATCTTCAACTCGCCGTCGAACCCGACCGGCGCGGGCTATACGCGGGATGAGTTGAAGGCGCTGTGCGATGTTTTGATGCGCCACCCGCAGGTCTGGGTGATGTCGGATGACATGTACGAGCATCTGGTGTTCGACGACTTCAAGTTCTGCACCCCGGCCGAGATCGAACCGGGCCTCTACGACCGGACGTTGACCTGCAACGGCGTGTCAAAGGCCTATGCGATGACCGGCTGGCGGATCGGCTATGCCGGCGGGCCGGTGTCGCTGATCAAGGCGATGGGGACGATCCAGTCGCAGTCGACGTCGAACCCCTGTTCGGTCAGCCAGTATGCCGCACTTGAGGCCCTGAGCGGCCCGCAGGACTTTCTGGCGGACTGGCGCCGCGTCTTCCAGGGCCGGCGCGATCTGGTGGTCGGAATGCTGAACAAGGCCAAGGGCATCCGCTGCCCCAAGCCGGAAGGCGCGTTCTACGTCTATCCCGACATCTCGGGCTGCATCGGCAAGGCCACGCCCGCCGGCACGGTGATTTCCAATGACGAGGTCTTTGCCACCGCGCTGCTGGAAGAAACCGGGGTCGCCGTGGTGTTTGGCGCGGCCTTCGGCCTGTCGCCGAATTTCCGCGTCAGCTATGCCACCAGCGACGAGGTGCTGCGCGAAGCCTGCGCCCGCATCCAGCGCTTTTGTGCCAGCCTCGTCTGAACCACACGGCTTGACGCGGGGCCTCGCCTTGGCAAGGAATGGCCCTGTCCCTGTCCGGAGTGCCGAATGACCGCCGATCTTCCCGACTATTACTTCCGGGTCCGCGAGAACGGGGCGGCCGTGTTCCGCGTCAGCACCGAAAATCGTCAGCGCCGGATCGAGATGGACGAGATCGCGGTGGTCAACGTCCGCAACGGCAACATCAAGCCGCATGGCGAGGTGGAACTGACCGAGGCCGATCTGGCCGCGATCCGCGACTGGCTGGCCAGCCGGCAGGCCCTGCTTGCCACGCGTGAGGTGGACGACATCCTGCGCACGGTGGACCATCTGAACCTGACCGCGCAATGGGCGCAGTCACGGGCGACAGACGACCAGCTGGACGCGGTCACCGACCAGCTGCTGCTGACCATGCACGACCTGCGCACGGTCCTGGTGCGGCGCAAGGCGGACCGTCTGGGCAAGGCCGAAGGCTAACCCGAAGGCTGGCCCTCCTCGTGCGACTTAGTCTTCTCGTCGGGGTGACCCGCGCGAGGCGTGACGAAGTCGTCGACGAGCAGTCCCTCAGATCTGCTTTTCGGGCATCTGCACCCGCAGGCCGTCCAGCGCGTCGCTGACCTTGAGTTGGCAGGTCAGGCGCGAGCGGACCGGATCGGGGTTCCAGGCGAAGTCGAGCATGTCCTGCTCCATGCTGTCCTTGGCCGGCAGCCGGTCGACCCAGGTCGGATCGACGTAGACATGGCAGGTCGAACAGGCGCAGGCGCCGCCGCAATCGGCCTCGATCCCCGGAATGCCGTTGTCGCGCGCGCCTTCCATCACGGTCAGGCCGTTCGCAACCTCGACGACATGTTCCTTGCCGCCATGTTCCACGTAAGTGATCTTCGCCATTCTCGGGTCTCCGGGGGATGTCCTGCCCCCGACATAGGCCAAAGCCCGCCGCTTTGCCAGAGGGGGCGGGGGCTTGCGCGCGGCCGGTAATGTTCTACACTTGTTCTCATGCTGGACCGAGCTTCCCTGCGCGACCCCTGGCCGCGCCCGCCCCGCGCCCTTCCCGCCGCCCGGCTGGGCGAGCCGCCTTCGGGCGCGCGGGTCACGGTGGCGGGGCTGGTCCTGGTGCGGCAGCGGCCGGGCACCGCCAAGGGGGTGATCTTCGTCACGCTGGAGGATGAGACGGGCACCGCCAATATCGTGGTCTGGGCCAAGGTCTACGAACGCTTCCGCCGCGCGGTGATCGCGGGGCGCCTTCTGCGCGTCACCGGCAAGCTGCAGCGCGAGGCGGGGGTGGTGCATGTGGTGGCCGAACTGATCGAGGATCTGTCGCCCCTCCTTGACCGGCTGCTGGAACCCGGCTTCCGGCCCGATGGTGTCCGGGCGGGCGATCAGCCCTGACGGGCCGCCCAAAATCCTTCCTCAAGGATTTTGACAAATTTCTTCCTCAAGAAATTTGGCGGCGAGGAGACCCCGCCGCCATTCGAACCCCAAGGCCCCAAGCTATTCGACCGACAGCGCCACAAAGCGCGGATCGCCGCCGCGCCGGATCAGAAGCAGGATCGACTTGCGCCCGCCGTCCCTGGCTTCCTTGATCCGGTCCTCCAGATCCTGCAGCCGGGTCACCCGCGCCTGGCCGGCCTCGGTGATCAGGTCGCCCTCGCGCAGGCCCTTGGTATAGGCATCGGAGGCCGGATCGACCGCCATGATCATCAGCCCCTCGCTGGACGCATCCAGCCCCAGGCGCGAGCGCATGTCGTCGTCCAGAGGCGCCAGCGTCAGGCCGAGCGATTCCATCTCTTTCGGCTCGTCCGGGGCGGGAGAGGAGGCAGGCATCGTCGCGGCCTCGGCCTCTTCGCGCCGGCCCAGCGTCACTGCCAGGGTCTCGGTCCGGCCCTGACGCTGGACGATCACCGGCACGGCCTCGCCGATCGGGGCGTCGGCCACGCGGCGGGTCAGGTCACCGGCGTCGGCCACCTCTTCCCCGTTGAACCGGGTGATTACATCGCCCGAGGTGATGCCGGCATCCTTGGCCGGGCCGTCCGGCACATCGGTGACCAGCGCACCGGCCGCCTCGGCCAGGCCCATCGCCTCGGCCACGTCGGGCGTCACGTCCTGGATGCGCACACCCAGCCAGCCGCGCCGGGTTTCGCCGAATTCCTTCAGCTGGTCCACGACCTTGGTCACCACGTTCGACGACATCGAGAAACCGATGCCGATCGACCCGCCGTTCGGCGACAGGATCGAGGTGTTCACCCCCACGACCTGCCCATCCATGTTGAACAAGGGCCCGCCCGAGTTGCCCCGGTTGATCGCCGCGTCGGTCTGGATGAAATCGTCATAGCTGCCCGAAAGCTGCCGGCCCCGGGCCGAAACGATACCGGCCGAGACCGAGAAGCCCTGGCCCAGCGGGTTGCCCATCGCCATGACCCAATCGCCCACGCGCATCAGGTCGGAATTGCCGAAGCTGACAAAAGGCAAGGGTTCGCCCGCCTCGACCTTCAACAGCGCGATGTCGGTCTTGGGGTCGGTGCCGACCAGCTTGGCCGGCAGCTTCTTACCCGAGAAGAATTCGATGGTGATCTCGTCCGCGCCTTCGATGACGTGGTTGTTGGTGACGATATAGCCGTCCTCCGAGATCACGAAGCCAGAACCCAGCGCCTCGGACCGCTGCGGACCGCCGGGGCCGGGGCCGCCGAAGTCCTCGAAAAAGTCCTCGAACGGGCTCCCCTCGGGGATCATCGGCATCCCGTCGGCCGGGCCCGCGACCAGGGCCGAGGTGGTGATGTTGACGACCGAGGGGCTGATCTGTTCAGCCAGCTCGGCAAAACTTTCCGGCGCGCCGAAGGCTTCGGCCCGGTCAGCCGGAGACAGGCTGAGGCCCAGCCCCAGCACCAGGGCCAGCATCGTGCTGGAGCGCAGGGCAGAGCGGATGGAATGAGTCAGGTCAGGCACGGGTGGAACTCCTGTTCAGCAGCGGGCGGAGGGCGGCGCCTGTCGCGCACGTCGCGCCCCGGACAGAGAAACAGTTAGTGAACCAAAGACGCAATGCAAACCCCGTCACGTCGCATCAAGGCGATGTGAAGGGATTTGTCACCCTGGGCTGGCCAACCAGACCAGCAGGACCCCGAAGGCCAGCGATCCAAGGCCGATCATCCGGCGTTGGTCGATGCCCAGGCTGGCCAGCAGGCGCAAGGCATCCTCGATACGACGAGGGGCCAGTGCAAGCACCAGCCCCTCGATTGCAAGCACCAGCCCCAGTGCCAGCAGCACCAGGCTCATGGCGCGGGTGCAGGCGCCGGAGCGGGGGCCGCCTCGGGCGTCTCGGCAGGATCCGCCGGGGCCTGATCGCTGCGAAGATAGTCGAAGAATTCGCTATCGGGCTGCATCACGATCGACGAGTTCGCGCCTTGCAGCGAGACCTCGTAGGCCGTCAGCGAACGGATGAAGGCGAAGAACTCCGGGTCGCGGCCATAGGATTCGGCCAGGATGCGGTTCCGCTCGGCATCGGCTTCACCGCGGACCACCTCGGCCTGGCGCCGGGCGTCCGAGGTCAGTTCGACCACGGTCCGGTCGGCCGAGGCCCGCACGCGCTGCGCCGCTTCGCCACCGCGGGCGATCTCGTCGGCCGCCTCACGCTCGCGCTCGGCACGCATCCGGGCAAAGGTGGCTTCCAGGTTTTGCTCGGGCAGGTCGGTGCGGGTCAGGCGCACGTCGATGACCTCGATCCCCAGGTTCGCGGCCTGGCGGCGCGCGATGTCGCGGATCTGGTTCATCAGCGCGGTCCGGTCCTCGGACAGCACGCGGTTCGACGGGACCGAGCCCAGCACTTCCTGGATCGCGGGGTTCACGATGCCTTCCAGACGGCGCAGGCCCTGGGTTTCGCCACCCACGCCCACCGCCTCGCGGAACTGGACCAGATCGACGATCCGCCAGCGCGAGAAGGCATCGACCACCAGGCGGCGGTCGTCCAGCATGGTGACTTCCAGCGGCGTCGTCTGCAGGCCAAGGATGCGGTCCTCGTAATAGACCACGTCCTGCACGAAGGGGATCTTGAACCCAAGGCCCGGGTCCGACTTGACCTGGGTCACCTGGCCGAACTGCAGCACCAGCGCCTTCTTGCGTTCGTCGACGATGAACACCGAGGACAGCGCCAGCGCGCCCAGCACCACCAGGACGGGAACGATATACATTGCACGCATCAGTTGGTCCCCCCGGCCGTAGTGCCGCCCGCCGCGCCTTGCGCCGGGGTCGTCCGGCCCAATTCGTTCAGCGGCAGGAAGGGCACCACGCCCTGCCCCGCTTCGCCGCCCGAGACGCCATCAAGGATCACCTTGTTCATCCCACCCAAGACCCGCTCCATGGTTTCCAGGTAAAGGCGCCGCCGGGTGACCTCGGGCGAGTTCACATATTCGTTGTAGATCGAGACAAAGCGCGCGGCTTCACCCTGGGCGCTGTTCACGGCCTGGGCGCGATAGGCCTCGGCCTCTTCCAGAAGCTGGGCCGCCGCACCGCGGGCCCCTGCGGTCACGCGGTTGGCATAGGCGTCGGCTTCGCTTTCCAGCGTGTCACGCTGCTGCTGGGCCGCCTGCACTTCGCGGAAGGCGTCCAGCACCTCACGCGGGGGCTGGGCGCGTTGCAGGTTGACGCGGATCACGCTGATGCCGGCGTTGTAGCTGTCCAGCGTGGCCTGCACCTGCGCCTGCACGTCCGCGGCGATGACGCCCCGGTCGCGGTTCAGGATCGGCGACAGTTCCGACCGGGCGACGATGTCGCGCATCGCGCTTTCGCTGACCGCGCGGATCGTGTCGTCTGGGTCCGCCAGGTTGAACAGATAGGACTCCGGGTCGGCGATGTTCCAGACCACCTGAAAGCCGATGTCCACGATGTTCTGGTCGCGCGTCAGCATCAGCCCGGTATCGCCCGAGGTCTCGCCCGTGCCGATGTCGGTCGTGCGTTCGCCGGTCACCTGGACCTTCTCGTAGGTCACGATCGGCCAGGGCGCGAAGTTCAGGCCCGGATTGCCGACGCCCGAGCTTTCGCCCAGGAACAGCTCGACCGAGCGTTCTTCCGGCCGCACGGTGTAAAACGACATGAAGGCCCAAAGCCCCACCGCCGCCAGCGCGCCCAGCGCGATGCCCTGCTTGGTGATCACCGGACCGCCGCCGCCGGGGCCACCGCCGCCCGTGCCACGCTGGCCGGGACGCCCGCCCATCAGGACGCGCAGCTGCTCTTGCCCCCGCTTCACCAGCTGGTCGATCTCGGGGATCTGCGGCCCGTTCGGACCAGGGCGTCCGCCGCGACGGTCGTCGTCGTCATTGTTTCCCTTGCCGCCCCGGTCATCGTTGCCGGGGCCGCCACCGCCGCCCCAGGGACCGCCACTACCTGCCATGGATCAGAACCTCTCTTCTCGCATTCCGCCTTAGCTGTGCATCCCTGGCCGGAAATCAAGCGGCCGGGATGCCGCAGTCAGGCCGTTCTTGTCGGTTTTCTCATTGTAACCAGCTCTTCCGCCATCGTCGGGTGTACCGCGACGGTCCGGTCGAAGTCCTCTTTCGTCGCCCCCATGCCGATGGCGACGGCGGCCAGCTGGATCAGCTCGCCCGCTTCGGCCGCGACGATGTGGCAACCCAGCACCTTCCGCGTCGCCTGAGAGACGATCAGCTTCATCAGCACCCGGTCCTGCTTGCCCGCGAACAACGTCTTCATCGGGCGGAAGGCGGTGGCATAAACCTCGATCGGTTCCTGCTCGCGCGCGGCTTCCTCGCTTAGCCCGACCGACCCAAGTTCCGGCTGGGTAAAGACGGCCGAGGCGACAAGCCCGTGGTCAAAAGCCGTGGGCTTGGCGCCAAAGACGGTGTCGGCAAAGGCGTGGCCCTCGCGGATCGCGACCGGGGTCAGGTTGATCCGGCCGGTCACGTCGCCCACCGCATAGACCGAGGGCACGGCCGTCTGGCTGAAGCGGTCCACCGGAATTTCGCCGTGCCGACCCAGCGTCAGCCCCAGTCCCTCCAGCCCCAGGCCGGTGGTGTTCGGCCGCCGGCCAGTCGCGTAAAGCACCAGGTCGAACTCGCGCTCGGTGCCATCGGTGGCCACAGCGCGGATGCCGGAAGCGGTCTTTTCCAGCCGCATCACATCGGTGCCGCAGTGGATGTCGATGCCGCGCGCCCGCATGGCGTTGGCGACATGGCCGCGCGCCTCTTCGTCGAAGCCACGCAGGATCTGCGCGCCACGGTAGAACTGGCTGACCTTGACCCCCAGCCCGTGCAGGATGCAGGCAAACTCGCTGGCGATATAGCCACCGCCCACCACCAGCGCGCGCTTTGGCAGCGCGGGCAGGTGGAACATCTCGTTCGAGGTGATGGCCAGCTCCTTGCCGGGAATGTCGGGCACGAAGGGCCAGCCGCCGGTGGCGACCAGGATATGCTTGGCCGTCACTTCTTGCCCCGAGGCCAGGCGGACGCGGTGCGCATCCACGATCACCGCCCGCTCGTCATGGATCGTGACGCCGGCATTGGTCAGCGTGTTGCGATAGGCGCCCTCCAGCCGGTCCAGCTCGGCCTCCAGCCGGGTGCGGAACCGCGTCCAGTCGAAGGCGCCGGCCTGCACGTCCCAGCCATAGGCCTGCGCCTCTTCGATCGCGTCGGGGAAGGCGCTGGCGAAAACCATCAGCTTTTTCGGCACGCAACCCCGGATCACGCAGGTGCCGCCCATGCGGCTTTCCTCGGCCAGGCCCACCTTGGCGCCGTATTCGCCACTGGCGATGCGCGCCGCGCGCACCCCGCCCGAACCGCCGCCGATGACGAAAAGATCGTAGTCGAAGCTCATGCCCGTCCCGCCTGCCGCCTGCTTTCTGCCTGACCTAAGCCCTCACCCCCGCCGGGGAAAGGGGCAGCGGCCGGATCAGTCGCCAAGGTCGGCAAAGATGTTGCCGGTGTCGCCCACATCGACCTGGCCGTCCTCGACCTTGCCCGAGTTGATGTCGCGCACCGTCACCCGCCCGTCGCCCGCGCCGATGACCACGATGTCGCAGATGTCGATGAACAGGCCATTCTCGACCACGCCGGGGATCTGGTTCAGGACCAGTGCCAGCTGGCGCGGATTGCCGATCCGCTTGAGGTGCAGGTCCAGGATGTAATGCCCCTCGTCCGTGCGCAGGGGCTTGCCGTTGTCCAGGCGTAGCGCGATCTCGCGGTTCAGCACGTCCAGGCTGTAGAGCGTCTCTTCGATCAGCGCCTTGGTGGTCTGCCAGCCGAAGGGGATCACCTCGACCGGCAGCGGGAAGGCGCCAAGTTGAGCAACCTCTTTCGCCGCATCGGCGATCACGATCATCCGGTCGCTGGCCGTGGCCACGATCTTTTCCTGCAACAGCGCCGCACCGCCACCCTTGATCAGGTTCAGGTTCGGGTCGAACTCATCCGCGCCGTCGATGGTCAGGTCCAGCCAGCGCACATCGTCCAGCCCGACGACCGTCAGCCCCAACTCGCGCGCCAGATCGGCGGTGCGGCTGGAGGTTGCGACGCAGGTGACCGTCAGGCCTTCGGCCTTCACCCGTTCGGCCAGGCAGCGCACCATCCAGGCGGCGGTCGATCCGGTGCCAAGCCCCAGCTTCATCCCGTCCTCGACGAAATCCACCGACCGGCGCGCGGCGGCGTATTTGGCCTTGTCGATCGGCGACAGCTCGGCGGTCATGGCAGCACTCCCCTTCTTTTGCCGCTTGGCATAGCGCAAAGGCCCGCCAAGGGCGAGAGGGTTCTCGCCGCGCTCACGCCTCCTGGTCAAGCCGCGCCACCGCCTTGCGCACTTCGTCAGCAGTTAGCGCGCCGTCGCCATTGCCGTCCAGCCGCAGCGCCGCACGAAGAAGCGCCGCCTCGCCGTCATCCAATGCGGCAAGTCCCGCCGCCTGGCCCGAGGCGGTGATTTCGCCGGGCGAAAGCCGCCGGTCGCCATCCGCGTCGGCCCCAGAGAACTGCCGTTCCATCCGGCCCCGCGTGGTGGCGCTGGCCGCGCGCTGGGCCACCGCAAGCTCGTCTTGCGTGACGCTGCCGTCGGCATCCAGGTCCAGCGCCAGAAGCCGCCGCATCGCCGCCGCCCGTGCCCCCGCCCGCTCCAGCGCGACATGTTCCTCGATCCCCTGCAGCGTCAGGCCCGAGGGCCCGCCAAAGCCCGCCACCAGGTCGACCATCCGCGCCTCGAACCGCGCGGGGTTTCGCTCCATTGCCTCGGCCAGCGGGTCCTTTGCGTCCTGAGCCATCGCCCCGTTCGCCGCAAACAGCACCATCAGCGCCAGGGCCGCCATGATCCTTACCATGTCCATCCTCCGTTCCGATGCCGGCGATGCTGGCGCAACAGGGTTGACGAAGGGTTAACCACACCACAAACACCTTGGGCCAAAGCGCGAACCGCCGCAGGAGAGTCGCTTTTCGGCCGGTTCCGGGGCAAGACTTGGACCAGTCTCACACCGACTCGTCAGTCTCGCGCGGACTTGAAGGAAAGCCGATGTACGTCCTGCACTATGCCCCGGACAATGCCTCGCTGATCGTCCGGCTGGTGCTGGACGGGGCCGGCATTCCCTATCGCACGGTGCTGGTCGACCGCAGCCAGCGCCAGCAGGACAGCGCCGCCTACCGCGCGCTGAACCCGACCGGGCTGATCCCGGTGCTGGAGACGCCTGCCGGCCCCATCTCGGAAACCGGGGCGATTCTGCTGTGGCTGGCCGACACGCACCAGCTGGCCCCCGCCCCGGCCCATCCCGACCGACCGGTCTTCCTCAAGTGGCTGTTCTTCCTGTCGAATACCGCCCACGCCGACCTGCGCACGATCTTTTATCCGCACCAATACGCCCCCGCAGACGCCCATCGCGGCCATGGCGAGATCATGTCGGCCCGGATGCTGCGCCACTTCGCGCTGCTGGAAACCGCCGCCCTGCAGCACCCCCGGCTTTTCGCCGCCGCCACGCCCCTGGGCACCTATACCCTGGCGCTGACCCGCTGGTCCGCGCTTTACCCTGAGGGCGGGCCCCGCTGGTTCGACCTGGCCCGTTTTCCCACGCTTCACGCCTTGGCCCGCGCGCAAGAGGCCCGGGTCGAGACCCCCGTCATCGCCCGGGCCGAGGGGCTGGGCCCCCATCCCTTCACCCGGCCCGAACAGCCCAATCCACCGGAAGGATCGGTCCTGTGACCCTGACCCTGCACCACGCCCCCGACTTCGCCTCGACCATCATCCGCTTCGCGCTGGAGGAGCTGGAACTGCCGCACACCCTGGCGCTGGCCGACATCGACGGCGGCGCGCTGAACAGCCCGGACTATCGCCGCGTGAACCCCGTGGGCCTGATCCCCGCGCTGGAGACCGACGACGGCCCGATCTTCGAGACCGCGGCGATCCTTCTGTGGCTGGTGGACCAGACCGGCCGGCTTGGCCCCGGACCAAGGGACCCCGACCGCGGCGCCTTCCTGTCCTGGCTTTTCTTCACCTCGAACGCGCTGCACCAGGCGGCGCTGGCGATGTTCTACCCGCACCGCCCGGCGGGCGAGGCGAACTCCGCCGCCGCCCAGGCCGCCGCGCAAGACCAGATCACCGCCCGTCTGGGCCTGATCGAGACGCTGATCGCCACGCAAGGCCCGCGCTGGCTGTCACCCGAACACCCCGGCGTCCTGGGCTATTACATCGGCGTCCTTGTGCGCTGGCTGATCTTCTTGCCGCCCGCGCCCTATGGCATCCGCCTCGACGACTTCCCGCATCTGCGCTCCGTCCTGGCCGCGCTTGAAGCCCGCCCCGCCGCCCTTCGCGTCGCCACGTCAGACGCGCTTGGTCCCACCCCTTTCACCAATCCAGGTCCCTGATGTTCCTTTCCGTTTTCGACATGTTCAAGGTGGGCATCGGCCCGTCCTCCTCGCACACCATGGGGCCGATGGTTGCAGCCGCGCGCTTCCTGGACGCGATGCGCGCCTCGCCCTTCCACTTCCGGGGCCTGCGCGCCTCGCTGCACGGCTCGCTGGCCTTCACCGGGGTCGGCCATGCCACTGACCGGGCGACGATCCTGGGCCTCGCGGGCTTTGAACCCGCCACCTATGACGCCGAAAAGGCCGAGGCGGTGCTGGCAAAGATCAAGGAAACCCATGTGATCGAAGCCCCGGGCCTTGGCACCCTGTCCTTCGATCCGGGCAAGGACCTGCTTTTCGACTATGGCCCCGCTTTGCCCGGCCATGCCAACGGCATGATCCTGAAAGCCACCGACGCCCAGGGCGACGTGATTCTGACCGAGACCTACTATTCCATCGGCGGCGGCTTCGTCCTGACCGAGGCCGAACTGGCCGAGACCGGCGGCGCGAAATCAAAAGCCCGCGGCGATGTGCCCTATCCGTTCGAGACGGCGGCGGAAATGCTGGAGATGGCGCAGAAATCCGGCCTGACCATCGCCCAGATGAAACGCGCGAACGAGCTGAAATTCCGCTCTGCCGCCGATCTTGACGCCGGGATCAACCGGATCTGGCAGGTGATGAACGACTGCATCTCGCGCGGCATGTTGGGCGAAGGCATCCTGCCCGGCGGCCTCAAGGTGCGCCGCCGTGCCAAGGGCATCCACGACGCGCTTCTGGCCGAACGCGGGTTGAACCTGACGCCGCCGCACACGATCAACGACTGGATGAGCCTTTACGCCATGGCGGTGAACGAAGAGAATGCCGCCGGCGGCCAGGTCGTGACCGCACCCACCAACGGGGCCGCGGGCGTGGTCCCGGCCGTGATCCGCTACTACCTTGACCATGTTCCCGGCGCCTCGACCGCGAAGGTCGGTGATTTCCTGCTGACCGCCGCCGCCATCGGCGGGCTTTGCAAGCACAACGCCAGCATCTCGGGCGCCGAATGTGGCTGCCAGGCCGAGGTCGGATCGGCCGCCGCCATGGCCGCCGCCGGGCTGTGTGCCGTCCTGGGCGGCACGCCGGAACAGGTGGAAAACGCCGCCGAAATCGCGCTGGAACACCACCTCGGCATGACCTGCGACCCGGTCAAGGGCCTGGTCCAGGTCCCGTGCATCGAGCGGAACGGCCTGGGCGCGATCAAGGCCGTCTCCGCCGCCAGCCTTTCCCTGCGCGGCGACGGCCAGCACCTTGTCAGTCTTGACGTCTGCATCGAGACGATGCGCCAGACCGGCCGCGACATGCATGAGAAATACAAGGAAACCAGCCTCGGCGGTCTTGCCGTCAACGTCCCGAACTGCTGAGCTTTCCCTTCGACAAATATCCTGGGGGTTTGGGGGCAAGGCCCCCATCCCCGAGGAGGAGGGCGCAAGCCCCGGCGACGAGACAAAGGACTTGCGCGGAACGCGCTCCTTCTGAAAACCGCCCCCACCCCCGCGATGTCGCTTTCAGGCTGGCAGGCCCGCGCCGGCCAAGCTAGGCAGGGACATGGCCCGGGACACCACTCTTCGCGGCATCGTGCTGATGCTTCTTTTCTGCATGCTGGCGCCGCTTCTTGACGTGGCGTCGAAGCTTGCAGCCGAAAACGGCATGCCGGTGGGCCAGATCACCACGGCCCGCTTCCTGGTCCAGGGCCTTCTGATGCTGCCCGTGGTGCTGGCGATGGGGGTGACCCTGCGCCTGTCGCCGCGCGCGCTTGGCTTCATCACGCTGCGTGCGGTGTTCCTGATCCTGTCCACCTATTCCTTCGTTTCGGGCATCGCGGTGATGCCGGTGGCCGATGCGCTGGCCATCGCCTTTGTCGAGCCGTTCATCCTGCTGATCCTTGGCAGCCTGATCTTCGGCGACCAGGTCGGCCCGCGCCGGATCGCGGCCTGCGCGGTGGGCTTCGGCGGCGCGCTTCTCGTGATCCAGCCGTCGATCCAGGTCTTTGGGCTGGTGGCGCTCTGGCCGCTGGGGACCGCCTTCTTCTTCGCCTTCTACATGCTGGTGACCCGCGCGATCTCGGCCTACATGCACCCGGTCGCGATGCAGTTCCACACCTCCTGGACCGGCCTTCTTCTCTGCCTGCCGATCATGGTCGGCTTCAACGGCAGCGGCATCACCGCGCTGGACCCGGTCTGGCCGCAGGGGCTGAACTGGCTCTGGCTTTTCGGCGTCGGCTTCTGGGCCGCCGTCAGCCACATGTGCATGACCTACGCGCTGAAATACGCCCCCTCGGCCACCCTCGCGCCGCTGCACTATTCCGAAATCGTGATCGCGGTAATTCTGGGTTACCTGATCTTCGGCGACTGGCCCAATGCGCTGACCTGGACCGGCATCGCGATCATCGTCGCCTCGGGCCTATACATCATCCACCGCGAGCGGGGCGTGGCCCGCCAGAAGGCCCACCCCGCGACCGAGGGGCTTACCCAAGCGCCCTGATCGCCGCATCCAGCCGCCGGCGCGGCAGGATCACCAGCATGCCGGGTGCCGCGAACTCCAGCACCACCCGCCGCCCCGTCACCCGGTTCGAGGTGCCGATCATCCCGTCCGGCGCGAAGTCCAGCCCGTCGATCGGCCATTCCAGTCCCCGGCTGATGCCCGAAACACGCGCCATCGGGAACAGCGACAGCGGCTCGCCAGGAGCCAGGTCAAGCTCCAGCCGCGGCGGCGCGGCGAAGGCCACATCCTTCGGCCCGACCAGGATGCAGCGCCGCTCCGCCCGGGTGACCAGCGTGTTCATCGCCGCCAGCCCGTGATCCAGCCGAGCGCCGGCAAAGCCCAGCGCCAGCACGAAGGGCGCCTCGACCGAGCGCAGCGCCTTGTCGAAATCGGTGGTCGCCTGTTCCGCGACCCGGTGCTGCCGCCCCGCCGGGATCGCCGCCCGCCCCGCCGACGACAGCGAATCGAAATCCCCGATCACTGCCTCGGGCATCACTCCCAGCCGCAAAAGCCCGTCCGCCCCCCCGTCCGCCGCCACCGCCACCGGGGCCCGCACCAGGCAAAACGCCAGATCCCGCCGCCCGAACGGCCCGCCTCCGGCCAGCGTAACCCCCGCCTCCGTCTGGACAATCGGCGCATTCATGCAAAACTGTCTCCAATTAAGGCAGGATTCTCGGGCCCCGGCCACAATCAATCCATCAAATTACCCATGTCTGTCCATGGATTAGGGCGTGTGTTGAGTAGACTTCGGCTCTAGTGGAATACGAAAGGTGGTCCAGTCATGGCCAGTGAAAGCAAGATCCTGACGGTGTCCTATGGCACTTTCAGCTGCACGCTGGAAGGGTTCGACGACCCGTTCAACACCATGAAAGCCATCGCCGAATACTTCCGCGACCTTGCCGCCGAGGATCGGTATTTCGGCGCCGAACCGCCGCAACCCGACGCCGCCATGCTGCACCGGATTGCCGAGCGTGAGGTAAGCCGCCTGGTCGACAGCCGGATGCGCGACAACTCTGTCGTCCTGCGTCCCCAGGACCAGGAGGCCGCCCCCGCCGCGATCCGCCGGGTCAGCACCCAGCCCCGCCCCACCCGCGAAGCCGCCGACCTTGCCGCAAAGGCCGCGACCGCACTGGGCGAGGCTGCGGCCGAACCCACCCTGCAGGACCTGATCCCGACCGGCGTCGCCGCCAAGCTGGCACGCATCCGCCAGGCGGTGAACCCCTCGACCCTGGCCCCCGGCTATGTCCCCGGCGCGGCCGAGGCGACAGCGCCCGCCGAACCCTCTGCCGATGCCGCCGAACCCCCGGCGCGGCTTGTGGCCGATCTGGCGATCGAACCGCCGGTTTCCGAAGATATTGCCGCATCGAGTGACGAAGCCGTGGATGTCGTGGCGGATGCAGCCCGGTCCGAAACCGACGACGCCGAGACCTTGCAGTCGGACGCGGCCGTGTCGGAAACCGCCCCGCCCGAAGCTGACCTGCCCGAAGCTGACCTGCCCGAAGCTGACCTGCCCGAAACCGCAACCTCCGATGACGAAAGCCTCCCGGCTGAGACCGAGGTGCTGAGCCGTCTTGGCGCGCTGGTCTCCGACCCCGAGCCGGTCAATATCTGGGACATGGACGAGGAAGAGCCCGCCGCGCCCATCGCAACTGACGCCGCAGCCGATGCCGATGCCGCCCCGATGGCCGAGGATGTGCCGCAAGAGCCGGTGGAGGCCCTGGTCGAAACCTGGCTGTCCAACGTGGACGTGGCGCCGGAAACCGCAGAACTGGACACGGCAGACCTGTCGTCCGAAGCCTCCCACCTCCCGGCCGAAGCCGCCGACCTCTTGCCCGAAGCGGCCGAGCCCGCCCTGACCCTGGACGAAGCGCTGCTGCAAGACCCGCTGCCCGAGGCTGCGGCGGATGAACCGCTGTCGCTTGCCGATGTCGCCGTCGCCGATCCGCTGCCGGAAGCCGCCCCGGAAGCTGCCCCGGAAGCCGAGACCGCCGAGGCCGAGGCCCCGGTGGAAGCCGAAGCGCCCGCACCGGCTGCGAAGAGCAAGACCAAGCGCGTCAACTCGCGCGTGGTCCGCATCCACCCCGAGGAGGACGCCCCCGCCACGCGCGATGCAAGCGCCACCCGCATCCTGGACGGCAACGACGACGATTTTGCCCGGCTTTTGCGGCAGGCCGACGATGTCATGTCGGATTCGGAAAACCGCCGCCGCCTGGACTCCATCGCGCATCTGAAGGCCGCCGTCGCCGCGACCGAGGCCGACCGCGCCGCCGGAACCGAGAAGAAGCCCGGCACGAAAGAGGACCGCTATCGCGACGACCTCGCCCAATCCGTGCAGCCCGAACCGGCCCCGGCCCCCGCGCCAGAGCCGCAGGTCAAGCCGCGCCGCAAGACCATCTCGGTCCGCCCGCAGGAACCGCGCCCCGGCACGATCCGCCCCGGCATGATCAGCCCGCCGCCGCTGGTCCTTGTTTCCGAACAGCGCATCGACCGCGTGGCCCCGCCCGCCCCGGCCCCGGCCCCCGCGCCAGAGCCGAAGCCGATGGTCGCCCTGCGCACCGGCCGGCTGACCGGCGCCATCGGGATCGGTGCCGCCGCCAAACCGGCGATGCCCGTGCAGAAACTGGTGCTGGAACAGCGTTCCGCGCCCTCCGATCAGGACGAAGATGAAGACCTGGTCGACGAACTCAGCGCCGAGGACGAGGTTGGCCTGGCCCGCTTTGCCGAGCAGATGGGCGTGAAGTCGATGGTCGACATGCTGGAAGCCGCCGCCGCCTATGCCACCTGCATCGAGAACCGCGCCCAGTTCACCCGGCCGCAACTGATGCGCCGCCTTCTGGCCAGCGCGGGCGGCAAGACCGTCAGCCGCGAAGAGGGCCTGCGCAGCTTTGGCACGCTGCTGCGCACCGGCCGGATCGAAAAGGTCAGCCGTGGCCACTATATACTGGCCGACCAGTCGCCCTACCTGGCCGAAGCCCGCCGGATGGCCTGATCCGCGTCTGGGCGGCCCGCCCTGTTGTGCGGGCCGTCAGCAAGACGGCGTGATTGGCGGACGCTCTCGCCTGCGCAACCTGGGGCCACGACGCCAGGCCGCAGGCCCACAAAGAAAAGCCGACGCTTGCCCGGAACCGCTTTGCCCACGGCCAAGGTGGGTAGCGCCGCCAGGTCCAGAGTCAGGACTTTGCGTGGACCACGCCCACGCGACCGGCAGCCCGCGTCGCCATAAGGGTCGGGCCGATCAGTCTGCCGGCCCCCCACCGTCCGTGTTTGCCGCAGGGTCAGCCTGGCCGATGCCGCGAAAGATGAACCGGAACGGCAGCGCCCACAGGAACCCCAGCCCGACATAGATCGCCAGTTCCACCGGGATCGAGGGCCGCTCGATCAGGTCGATCAGGTTCACCGCGACCACCACATAAAGCGGCATCCCGATCAGCAGGATCACCAGGGCCCAGCGCCTGCGCGCCTTGTAGCTGAGTGCCATCGTCCAGTCCCTTTCCACCCTGCCCCGCGCCCACTCGCCTTGCGAGGAGCGAACGCAGTGACGCGAGGAGCCCCGTCAATCCGCGAAGGGGTCGGTCACCAGGATCGTGTCGTCCCGCTCGGGCGAGGTGGACAGTAGCGCGACCGGGCACTGGATCAACTCCTCGATCCGCCGCACATACTTGATCGCGGCACCCGGCAGTTCCGCCCAGGACCGCGCCCCGGCGGTCGTCTCGGACCAGCCTTCCATCTCTTCGTAGATCGGCGTGCAGCGGGCCTGTTCATCCGCCGCGATCGGCAGGTAATCCATCCGCTTGCCGTCCAGATCATAGCCGACGCAGATCTTCAGCGTCTTGAACCCGTCCAGCACATCAAGCTTGGTCAGCGCGATCCCCGACACCCCACTGGTGGCACAGGTCTGCCGCACCAGCACCGCGTCGAACCAGCCGCAGCGCCGCTTGCGCCCGGTCACCGTGCCGAACTCATGCCCCCGCTCGCCCAGACGTTCACCATCGGCGTCGTGGAGTTCCGCCGGAAACGGGCCTTCGCCGACCCGAGTCGTATAGGCCTTCACGATGCCCAGCACGAAGTCGATGGCCGTCGGCCCCACCCCCGTCCCGGTCGCCGCCTGCCCCGCGATGGTGTTGGAACTCGTCACATAGGGATATGTCCCATAGTCGATGTCCAGAAGCGAGCCCTGCGCGCCCTCGAACAGGATCCGCTTGCCCGCCCGCCGCGCCTCGTTCAGCACCTTCCAGACCGGCCCGGCATAGGGCCTGATCTTCGGCGCAATCTCCAGAAGCGAGGCTTTCAGCGCCTCGGCATCCACCGGGTCCAGCCCCAGGCCAGCGCGCAGCGCGTTGTGATGCGTCAAGAGCCGTCCGATCCGGGTGTCCAGCGTCGCCGCATCGAACAGGTCCGCGACGCGGATCGCCCGACGGCCAACCTTGTCCTCATAGGCCGGACCGATGCCCCGCCCCGTGGTGCCGATCTTGGCAACGCTGGTCTGCGCCTCGCGCCCCCGGTCCAACTCGCCATGGATCGGCAGGATCAGGCTGGCGTTTTCGGCCAGCATCAGGTTCTCGGGCGAAATCTCCACCCCCTGCCCGCGCAGCTTCTCGATCTCGGCCACCAGATGCCAGGGGTCGACCACCACACCGTTGCCGATCACCGACAGCTTGCCGCCGCGCACGATCCCGGACGGAAGCAGCGACAGCTTGTAGACCGTCCCCCCGATGACCAGCGTGTGGCCCGCATTGTGCCCGCCCTGGAACCGCGCGATCACATCGGCGCGCTCGGACAGCCAGTCGACCAGCTTGCCCTTGCCCTCATCGCCCCACTGGGCACCCACCACGACGACGTTGGCCATTCATTCCCCCGAGTCACGTGTCAAACCACGCGGGGTATAGCGGCGCCCCGCCGCGGTGGAAACCGACAAATGCAGCCTGACGCAGAAGCCGCAGCATCCGCCCGCCCGATTGCAGGGTGACGACGATCCCCGCCCCGACAAGGACCGCCATCAGTCCGACAAACGCCCACAACAGCCAGCGCGGCCGTTGCCCCGTGGCCAGCATCCGCCCGCCCATCGCGCCCGTGACCAGCAGCCACAGCGCCGCCAGCCCGGCCCCGTCCGGCGTGATCCGCCAATGCCGGATACCGCTGAACAGATAGACCCCGATCCAGACCAGGGCCGCGCCCGACAGCAGAAAGATCGCCCCGCCGACCCGCATCCGCCCGGTCATGCCAGCCCCCCAAACGGAATGAAATCCGGGCATCCCTGTCGCAACGGCCCGCCCGAGGCATCGCCGTACCACCGATCCACCCGCAACCCCGCCGCCGCAATCGCCCCTTCCAACTCGTCAAAGGCCGGAAAAGCGATCCGCGACCGGGCCTGCCAGTGCCGGCCGTCCTGCAGCCGGTACTGCGTCTGGTATTCGATCACCCCCGCACCGTCGGTCGCCTCGGCTGCATTCCACCGCTCGACAAGGCCAAAGTCCGGGTGCGCCCGGACCTCCCGCGTGGCCGCGGGCGTCCACTGCTCCCACTCCCGCGCCGCAGGGTTGCGACTGTCGAAAAAGAACCGTCCGCCCGGCGCAAGTTGGCGTGCGATGGTGGCCAGACACGCGGCCCGGTCCTGCGGCGTCAGCAAAGTCTGAAACGCATGCCCCGTCATCACCACAGCCTGAAACCGCCGCTCCAGATCCAACCCCTGCGCCGCGCCCTCGACCCAGGACACCCGGTTGCCGCCCTCCCGCGCCCGCGCGATCGCCAGCATCGCGCCCGCCCGATCGACCCCGACCACCCTTGCCCCCCGCGCCGCCAGCGCGACCGAGAAAACCCCGGTCCCGTACCCCAGATCCAGCACCGAGCCGGCCCCGTCGACCAAGGTCAGGAACCAGTCGAAATCCTCCGGCCAGGGATTGTCCCAGTCGTAAAAGGCCACCTGCGCGGGATCGTCATACAGCGCGTCCATTCCAACCCTTTGCCTTCCACGCGGACAAGGCTAGCATGGCCCGACCGACACCAAGAAGGGCAAACCGATGGGCATCCTCCTGCGCTGGCTGGGCGCCTTCGTCCTGCTCGCCGTGATCTTCAACCCGACCGATTGGAACTATGTCCGCTGGGCCCAGGTCGCTTGGGGCAGCCAGACCCCGCTGATCGTGTTCCTTGGCCTGATCCTCGCGGTTCTGGCGATGGTCTACCTTGTCGCCACCATGCGCTCGATCGGCCTCCTCGGCGCGATCATCATCGCCGCGATCTTCGCGGCGGGCCTTTGGGTGCTGATGGACTGGGGCTTCCTTGGCCTGGCCAACCCGGCCCTGAACACCTGGCTCGCGATCCTGGCCCTGTCGCTGATCCTTGGCGTCGGGATGAGCTGGTCGATCCTGCGCCAGCGCCTCTCCGGCCAGCAGACCACGGACGAGGTCGATGGCTGAGACCTTCCTCTACCTCACCCTCGGCACCAACGACCTTGCCCGCGCCGCCCGCTTCTATGACGCCGCACTTGCCACCCTGGGCCTGGTCCGCCGCGCAACCCTGGAAACCGAGGTCGGCTACGGCAATCCCGCCGACCGCCGCACCAGGCTCTGGATCACGCTTCCCTTCGACGGCCAGCCCGCAAGCGTGGGCAACGGCTCGATGCCCGCCCTTGTCGCGCCCAGCCAGGACGCCGTGATTGCCTTCCACAAGGCCGCGCTGGCCCACGGTGGGACCGACGAAGGCGCCCCCGGCCTGCGCCCCTACGGCCCGGCCTTCTTCGCCGCCTTCGTGCGCGACCCGGACGGCAACAAGCTTTCTGCCGTCCACGAAGGCTGACCCGCCGCAACTGCGCCTGCACCAGCCCCCGCGCCCCCATTCACATTGGCGCAAATATCCCCGCCGGAGGCTCCGACACCTCCCCCTGCGCCAAGGCCAGGTCGCATTTCCCCGGCAGCGCCGCCTTGGGGGGCTCGATGCCCCCAATGCGGCACCCCCGTCCGGGAAAGGTGCTACACCCCATGCGCCCATACCCCGAGCCCCATTCATCTTTGCCCAAATATCCCCGCCGGAGGCTCCGACACCTCCCCCACGCGCCCCGGTCCGGGCCCGATATCCCCGGCAGCGCCGTCTTGGGGGGCTCGATGCCCCCCAAGGCGGCACCCGGTCCGGGAAAGGCGGCACAACCGTTGCGCCCCCCCGCCCCTTGCGCCCCCCGCCCCTTCCGCCTAGATAGGCGCGTCACCTTGCGGGAAGCCCCATGGAAAACGTTGTCCTTACTGTCCACCTGATCCTCGCGCTGCTCCTGATCGGGGTGGTCCTGCTGCAACGCTCCGAAGGCGGCGGGCTGGGCATCGGCGGGGGCGGCGGGACCGTCTCGGCCCGTGGTGCCGCAACCGCGCTGACCCGGCTGACCTGGATCCTCGCCTCGGCCTTCATCGTGACCTCGATCACGCTTACCATCCTGGCGACCCGCGGCGGCGAAGGCGGCTCGGTCGTGGACCGCGTCGCCACCGAAGCCCCGGCGGCGGAAGAGGCCCCCGCCACGCCGGGCCTGGGTGGCAACCTCCTGCCGCCGACCGCTGGCGATGCCCCGGCCACGCCCCCCCGCGCGGATGAACCGGCAACCGCCCCGGCCTCAAATCCCTGACCCACAACTGCTTGGCCGCCTTCGGCCAAGCCCCGCATGATCTAGCGGCGGGCGTTGCCTCCTGCCGTGGGAGTCGTTATACCTCGACTCCCGTGGTGCAGCGATTCCACCGATCCGAATCGCATTGGAAACACGGGGGCTGCCCATGGCGCGTTACATCTTCATTACGGGCGGCGTGGTCTCCTCGCTTGGCAAGGGTCTGGCCTCGGCCGCTTTGGGCGCGCTCCTCCAGGCCCGCGGCTACACCGTGCGCCTGCGCAAGCTTGATCCCTACCTCAACGTCGACCCCGGAACGATGTCGCCCTTCGAGCATGGCGAGGTTTTCGTCACCGACGACGGCGCCGAAACCGACCTTGACCTGGGCCATTACGAACGCTTCACCGGCGTCTCGGCCCGCACCACCGACAGCATCTCCTCCGGCCGGATCTACTCCAACGTGCTGGAGAAGGAACGCCGGGGCGACTACCTTGGCAAGACCATCCAGGTGATCCCCCACGTCACCAACGAGATCAAGGATTTCCTCCGCGTCGGCGACGGCGAGGTCGACTTCATGCTGTGCGAGATCGGCGGCACCGTCGGCGATATCGAGGGGCTGCCCTTCTTCGAAGCGATCCGCCAGTTCATCCACGAACGGCCGCGCGGGCAGTCGATCCTGATGCACCTGACGCTTCTGCCCTACCTCGCGGCCTCCGGCGAACTCAAGACCAAGCCCACCCAGCACAGCGTCAAGGAACTGCAATCCATCGGCCTTGCCCCCGATGTCCTGGTCTGCCGCAGCGAACACCCGATCCCGGACCGCGAGCGGGAAAAGATCGCCCTTTTCTGCAACGTCCGCAAAGAGGCGGTGATCCCGGCCTACGACCTCAAAACCATCTACCAGGCCCCGCTCGCCTATCACGAGGCCGGGCTTGACCAGGCGGTGCTTGACGCCTTCGGCATCACCCCCGCGCCCAAGCCCAACCTGGCCCGCTGGGAAGACGTGATGGACCGCATCTCGCACCCCGAGGGCGAGGTTCGCGTCGCCATCGTAGGCAAGTACACCCAGTTGGAAGACGCCTACAAATCCATCGCCGAGGCGTTGACCCATGGCGGCATGGCGAACCGCACCAAGGTCCGCGCCGAATGGATCGATGCGGAAATCTTCGAGCGTGAGGACCCCGCCCCCTGGCTGGAAAACTTCCACGCCATTCTTGTGCCGGGAGGCTTCGGCGAACGCGGGACCGAGGGCAAGATTCGCGCCGCGACCTTTGCCCGCGAAAAGAAGATCCCCTACCTGGGCATCTGCCTTGGCATGCAGATGGCGGTGATCGAAGCCAGCCGCAACCTTGTCGGCCTGAAGGACGCGGGGTCCGAGGAATTCGATCACGAGGCCGGCGAAAAGCGTTTTACCCCCGTGGTTTACCACCTCAAGGAATGGGTCCAGGGCAACCACACCGTCCGCCGCAAGGCCGATGACGCCAAGGGCGGCACCATGCGCCTTGGGGCCTATACCGCGAACCTCAAGGAAGGCTCGGCCGTCGCCCGCATCTATGGCACCACCGTGATCGAGGAACGCCACCGCCACCGCTATGAGGTGGACATCCAGTACCGCGACCAGTTGGAAAACTGCGGCCTGATCTTCTCGGGCATGTCGCCCGACGGCAAACTGCCCGAGATCGTCGAGGTCAAGGACCATCCCTGGTTCATCGGCGTCCAGTTCCACCCCGAACTGAAGTCGAAGCCCTTCGCCCCCCATCCGCTGTTCGCCGATTTCGTGCGCGCCGCGGTTGAGGTGTCGCGCCTGGTCTGACCCATTGCCCGCGCCGCCCTGGCGCGGGACCCAGGTCCAAGGCTTCGCACCTGCCCGGGAAAGGCAGCCACCTACCCCTCGCGGCCCTTCGGCAGCAGCTTGAAACCTGTGGTTGCACAGGGCGGCAACCATACGCTTTTTCCTTGGCAAACCATGTCCCGGGCGACACAGGCCGCCGAAAACCCCCAGCCCCGCATTGCGCCACATACGGACATTAATATATTATTAATACTTATTAACCCCCGGCCTTTTTCGGCCCCTCCCTCAGGATCTTGCCATGAAACGCAGCCTTGCACTCCTCCTTTTGACCGTCTCCGCCCCCAACCTGGCCCTTGCGCAGGACCTCTCGGGCGCCGTGACCCTTGGCTTCGGCGAGCATTCGCTGGACGACTTCGACCAGGACCTGTCCACGGCCAGCCTTGATGGCCGCGTGAACCTGGCCTTTGACAACGGCATGACCTTCGGCGTCAACGCCGGGTATCTGGACGTCGGCATCGACGGGACGCCCATTGGCATCGACGCGACCTTCGTCGGCCTTGAAGTCGGCTACCGGATGTCCAATGGCCTGTCCTTTGGCGCCTATGCCGAACAGCTGAACGGCCAGATCAGCCTCCTGCCGATCGATCTTTCGCTGAAAACCATCGGCGCGGAAGTCGGCTATACCACCGGCAATCTTGAGTTCGGCATGAACATCGGCCGCACCTCGACCAGCCCGGACATTGGTTTCCTCGGTGACATCGACATCGACAACCTGGGCCTGACCGCCAAGTACCGCCCGATGGAAAACCTGGCCATCGCCGGTGCCTTCCAGCGCGCCACGCTCAGCTCGGGCGGCACCGATGTCGACGTCGACCTGATCGGTCTGGCGGCGGCCTATGACATCAACGAGCAGTTCTCGGTCTTTGGCGGGTACAGCCGCACCTCGGTGGACGAGCTGGACGGCGATGTCACCACGATGGGCCTTGGCCTGGGCTACAACGTCGATCTCGGCGGCGTTGCCTCGACCGTCTCGCTGGAATTGGCCCGGACCGACCTCTCGGCCGGTGGCGACAGCACCGACCTCGACACCATCCGTCTGGGCTGGACCATCCCGCTGGGCGGCGCGGGCAGCGAAGCGCCGCTGAACAGCGTGGCCGACTCGATCTTCAACCCGCGCCACGGTGCGGTGAACACGGCGCTGACCGGCGCGTTCTGATCCCGGTCGGACGAAACAGAACGGGCGGCAGGGTGTCCTGCCGCCCGTTTTCATTTATCGGGTCCGCACCGTGTCGCGCGGCCTATTCCAGACAGACGGCGACCGAGCCATCCTCGCGCGTCAGCCAAAGTTCCCCCGGGGCCACCACGAAGAACCGCACCTCGGACAGGGCCTGCAGAAAGGCCGCCTCCCGCTCCATCCGCGCCGGGTCCAGGCAGGCCATCTCGGTCGCGGCCAGCGGACCAAGTTCCAGCACACCCGCATCCATCTCGGCCAACCCCGAGAACCGGTTGCAGCCGCCCACGCCTTCGACCTTGCCGTCAAAGCTGACGAACAGGTACATCCCCTCGCCCTGCGGCACCGGCGTGCCGGCGATCAACCTGGGCTCCCAGACCCGGTCCGCGATCCGCCCGACCGAGACCGAGACCGAGACGCCGGTGCCGGGATCACCGTCAAAGCGTGGCGGTGCGGGGTCGTCACAGACCGCCAGTGCGGGGTTGCCCGCAAGGCTGGCGGACAGGACAAGGGTCAGAAGTCGGGTCATGGCGGTCTCCTTCGCAACGGGATCAGCCTGTCACGGCCGGATCGGTCCGCCAAGGCAGGTCCACCCGACCCAAGGAAAAGGGCCGGGACCCTTCCGGCCCCGGCCCTTGGTAACCGCATCCTGAAGGCCCACACCCAACCCCTTGACAGACAAGGGCCGGATAGGCCTGCCCCGTGTGGTCAGCCCAGCTGGCTCAGCACAAAGGGCTCGACCTCGTGCCAGCCCTCCCACATCATCTTCAGGGCGACGTAAAGGATGATGATCAGGCCGATATAGGCGATCCAGCGGTACTTGTTCAGCAGGTTGGCGATGTAGCTGGCAGCCAGGCCCATCATTGCGATCGACAGGGCAAGGCCGATGATCAGCACCGTCGGGTGATCCTTGGCCGCGCCCGCCACGGCCAGCACGTTGTCCAGGCTCATCGACACGTCCGCCACCACGATCTGCGTCGCGGCCTGCCGGAAGGTCTTTTTCGGCGCGTCGTCGGCAATCGCGCCGTCCTTGTCAAGATCCTGGTTGGCCAGGGCCTCCATCGCCTCGATGTCATGCTCATGCGCGCCGGCGCGCAGTTCCTGCCACATCTTCCAGCAGACCCAAAGCAGCAGGATGCCCCCCGCCAGCAACAGGCCGACGATGGCCAGAAGCTGCGTCGTGATCAGCGCAAAGCCGATCCGCATCACCGTCGCCGCACCGATCCCGACCAGGATCGCCTTGGCCCGCTGCTCTTTCGGCAGGCCGGCTGCGGCCAGGCCGATCACGATGGCATTGTCGCCCGCCAGCACCAGGTCGATGCCAATGACCTGCATGAGGGCGACAAAGCCCTCGTATGTGAAGATTTCCATGCCTGTCCCCGTCCGTTTGCGCCGGTCCTACGCCCACAACGCCGGGCCCGCAAGTCGGTTGCCGCTTCCCAAGACCGGGCGGCCGGGGTAGGCAGGCCCATGCTCTCGTACCAACATCTCTACCACGCCGGCAACCTGGCCGATGTCCACAAGCACGCGGTCCTTGCCTGGGTGCTGGACTACCTCACCCGCAAGGACAAACCGCTGTCCTATATCGAGACCCACGCCGGCCGGGGCCTTTATGACCTGGCGGCGGAAGAGGCGCTCAAGACCGGCGAGGCTGCGGCCGGCGTCGCCCTGGCCGAACCGCTGTTCCCCAAGGACCACCCCTACCGCCAGCGCCTGGACGAGACCCGCGCCGCACATGGCCGCGCGGCCTATCCCGGCTCACCCCTTATCGCCGCGCTGGGACTGCGCGAGAGCGACACGATCCACCTGGCCGAACTTCATCCGCAAGAGTTCGCCCATCTCCAGGCCGCCGCCCAGCCCTGGGGCGCGCATGTCCACCGGCAGGACGGGTTCCAGCTGGCGCTGGCGCTGACCCCGCCCACCCCCCGGCGCGGGCTGATGCTGATCGACCCCTCGTATGAGGTGAAGGCGGATTACGAGGCGATCCCGCGCCACATGGCGAACATCCACCGCAAGTGGAATGTGGGCACCCTGATCCTGTGGTATCCCCTGCTGCGCGGCGGCGCCCATGGCCCGATGCTGAAGGCGTTGGAAACCGCCTTCCCCGACGGCCTGAAGCATGAGGTCCGCTTCCCCCCCGCCCGCGACGGGCACCGGATGGAAGGCTCGGGCCTGTTCATCGTCAACCCGCCCTTCGGTCTGGACGCAGAACTGGCCGCGATCACAACCCGGTTCGCCAAGCTTTCCAAACCCGGCCCCAGACCGTAAATATCCCTGATGATCGATATCCTGCGCAAGCTGCTTGCCCCCGAACCCGCCCGCCTGCCGGAACCGGACTCGCGTCTGGCCCTCGCCGCCCTCTTGGTCCGCATCGCCCGCACCGACGGGCTTTACGCAGCTGAGGAGGTGGAGCGGATCGACCGAACATTGGCGCAATACCACGGCCTTGGCCCGTTCGAGGCCGCCCGCCTGCGCACCGAGGCCGAGGAGATGGAGCGTCAGGCCCCCGACACCGTCCGCTTCACCCGCGCGCTGAAGGCCGCCGTCGCGCTGGAAGATCGGGCCGACCTGATGGCCGCGCTTTGGTCGGTGGCGCTGGCCGACGGCCTGCGCGATGCCGAGGAGGACCGGCTGATGCGGATGGTCGCCAGCCTTCTGGGCCTGACCGATGTGGAATCGGCCCAGGCCCGGCAACGCGCGGAACGGCGGGACGCCCGGGAATGATCGCCAGCCTTGCGATGTACGACTTCGGGCCGGCGACGGCCGCGAATGACGAACTGTGGGCGCTGATCCGCGACGGCCTGCGCGCCCGAGGGCAGTCCGCCCCTGACGAGCTGACCCGTGGTGAGGGCGCCTACTGGCCGGCCTGGCAGTCGCCCGACCTCGTCCTGTCGCAGACCTGCGGCTATCCGTTCCGGGCCCGGCTGCATGACCGCGTGGCCTATGTCGGAACGCCCGACTACGGCGTCGATGGCTGCCCGCCGGGCTATTACCGGTCGGTTTTCGTCGCCCGCACCGACGACCCCCGCGACCGGGTTCAGGATTTCACGGGCGCGCCCTTCGCCTTCAACGACGACCTGTCGCAATCCGGCTGGGCCGCACCGCAGACCCATGCGGCGACGTTGGGCCTGACCTTGCGCCCGGTGGCCCGAACCGGCGGGCACCGGTTGTCGGCGCTGGCCGTGGCCGAGGGGCGGGCCGACCTGGCCGCACTGGATGCGGTGACCTGGCGGCTGCTGCAGGACGACCCGGTGGTCACCCGGCTGAAACCCGTGGGCCTGACCGACCCGACCCCCGGCCTGCCCCTGATCGCCGCCCCCAGCCGCGACGCCGAGGCGACCTTTGCCGCCGTTGCCGAGGCCATCGCAGCCCTTGCCCCGCAATCGCGCGCGGCGCTTGGCCTGCGCGATCTGGTCCGCATCCCGGTGGCCGATTATCTTGCCGTGCCCAATCCCCCCGCACCGCTGCCACTTTCGCCGGCCGACTGACCAGATCGCCGCGTCAACGGCCCGCACCTCGGGCAAATCCACGTTGCAATGGCGCGGAATCCCTGCCCTACTGCCGGGCCAGACGCCCCAAGACCCAAGCCAGATGCCACAAGCCCCCTCAGACACCCCGGTCATCGAAATCCGCGACCTGCACAAAAGCTATGGTCCGCTTGAGGTGCTGAAAGGCGTCGATCTGGTCGCCCCGCGCGGCCATGTCGTGTCGCTGATCGGCTCTTCCGGCTCGGGCAAGTCGACGCTTCTGCGCTGTTGCAACCTGTTGGAGGACAGCCAGCAAGGCGAGATCCGGTTCGAGGGCGAGGCGGTCCACTGGCGCGGTCAGGGCCTGCACCGCCACCCCGCCGACCGCGCCCAGGTCACGCGCATCCGCACCAACCTGTCGATGGTGTTCCAGCAGTTCAACCTGTGGTCGCACCTGACGATCCTGCAGAACGTGATGGAGGCGCCGGTCACCGTCCTGCGCCGCGATCCGAAAGAGGTCGAGGCCAAGGCCCGCGAATACCTGGCCAAGGTGGGAATCGCCGACAAGGCCGACGCCTGGCCCGCGCAGCTTTCGGGTGGCCAGCAGCAGCGCGCCGCCATCGCCCGCGCCCTGTGCATGGAGCCGCGCGCTCTGCTGTTCGACGAGCCGACCAGTGCCCTGGACCCGGAACTGGAGCAAGAGGTGGTCCGCGTCATCAAGGCCCTGGCCGATGAAGGGCGCACCATGCTTTTGGTGACGCATGACATGAAGCTGGCCGCCGACTGCAGCGACCACGTCATCTTCCTGCACAAGGGCCTGATCGAGGAACAGGGCCCGCCCGCCCAGCTGTTCGGCAACCCGCAAAGCGACCGCCTGCGCGGCTTTCTGTCGGCCACGGCGGCCTGATGGTCTGCGCCGGCACCATCGCGGGGCTGGTGACCGGGCTGGTCCTGGCCTCGGCCGAGCCGGTGGTGGTCGGCACCGACGCGCCCTTTCCCGACTACACCGCCCTTGACCCGCAAGGCCAGGTGATCGGCTATGAGCGCGACCTGATGGACGGGGTCTGCGACCGCGCCGCGCTTGACTGCACCTGGGAGCTGGCGAATTTCGACGAGCTGATCCCCGGCGTCATGTCGGGGCGCTTTGACGTCGTGCTGGGCGGCATGGCCGTGACCGACGAACGCCGCGCGCTGGTGGACTTCACCCAAAGCTACCACCTGACCGACCCCGAGGAATGGTACATCGGCCGCCCCGGCGCCCCGGCCCCCTCCCAGGCGCGGACTGCCGTCCAGTCCGGCACCGTCCACGAATCGCACCTGCGCCGCATGGGCTATGACCACAGCGTCTTTGCGACCGAGGCCGAAGCCCTGGCCGCCGTCGCGGAGGGCCGTGTCGACCTGGCCCTCGGCCCGTTCTCGACCCGGGCCGATATCCAGGATTTCGCCGCAGCCCGGGGCCTTGACTACCTGTATTCCGAGCTGATCCCCGACGACGGCGTCGCCATGGCCGTCTGCAAGGGCAATCCGCTGCTTGACAGGCTGGACGCAGCACTTGATGCCATGCGTCAGGACGGCAGCATGGCCGCCATCGAATCCCGCTGGTTCCAGTGAACCGGCTGAACCATCCTAGAAGGAGACCAAGGATGAAAAACCTGCTTCTTGCCACCGCGCTGATCGCGGTTTCCGGCGCAGCCTTCGCTCAGGACGTCGTGCGCCTGGGCACCGAGGGCGCCTACCCGCCCTTCAACTTCATCAACGACGCCGGCGAAGTCGCGGGCTTCGAGCGGGAAGTGGGCGACGAGCTGTGCAAGCGCGCCAGCCTGACCTGCGAATGGGTCACCAACGAATGGGACTCGATCATCCCGAACCTGCAGTCGGGCAACTATGACGTCATCATCGCCGGGATGAGCATCACCGACGAACGTGACGAAGTCATCGACTTCAGCCAGAACTACTTCCCGCCAGCCTCCTCGGCCTATGTGGCGATGGCGGCCGATGCCGACCTCAAGGGCGTCGTCGCGGCTCAGGTCTCGACCATCCAGGCTGGCTATGTCGCGGAATCGGGTGCCACCGTGCTGGAATTCGCCACCCCCGACGAATCCGTCGCCGCCGTGCGCAACGGCGAAGCGGTCGCCGTCTTTGCCGACAAGGACTTCCTGGTCCCGATCGTGGCCGAATCGAACGGCGAGCTGATGTTCGTCGGCGAGGAAGTGCAGCTTGGCGGCGGCGTGGGCCTTGGCCTGCGCGAAAGCGACACCGAGCTGAAAGACAAGTTCAACGCCGCCATCCAGTCGATGAAGGATGACGGCAGCCTGAACGCGCTGATCGAAAAGCACTTCGGCGCCGAAGCCGCCAAGTTCTGATCAAAAGGGGCGCGGTTCCGGCCGCGCCCCCGTCCCCAGATGTTCGCAAGCTGCGCCGATCCCAAATCCATCGAGGGCCTGACCTGGGCCATGTGCTACCTGACCTCGGGCAAGCACCTGGATTTCTACTGGTCGTTCCTGACGGTGCTTCTGCTGCTGGCCCTGACCGCGCCGGCCGCGCTGGCCATGGGGTTCGCCGGTGCCACCGCCGCCCGTTCGCGCCTTCTGCCCGTCAGCCTTCTTGGCAAGGGCTATGCCGCCATCGTACGTGGCGTGCCGGACATCGTGTTTTTCCTGTTTTTCGTCATCGCGCTGGACCAGGGGCTGGAATACCTGAAAAGCCTTGCCGTCTGTGAAAACCCCGTCTGGCCCTGGCAGGGGCTGGAGTTCCGCGTCTGCCCCGAGGCGAAGATCCCCTTGGGCAAATCCTCGGCCTTCTGGCATCAGGCCTACGGCTTTGCGCTGGCGGTCTTTACCTTCGCGCTGGTGTTCGGGGCTTTTGCCGCCAACGTCCTTTACGGCGCGATGAATGCCGTCCCCCGGGCGCAACTGGAAACGGCCGAGGCTTACGGCATGTCCCACGGCCAGGTTTTCCGCCGCATCCTGGTGCCGCAGATGTGGGTCTATGCCCTGCCCGGCCTGTCGAACCTGTGGATGATCCTGATCAAGGCCACGCCGCTGCTGTTCCTTTTGGGCGTCAAGGATATCGTCTACTGGGCACGAGAGCTGGGCGGCTCCAAGACGCAGGCCTATGAATACCCGCACCCCGACTGGCGGCTGTGGTATTTCCTGGGCCTGTTGGTCTTTTACCTTCTCTTCACCAAGGTCTCGGAAATCGTGCTGGCGCGCATCTCGGCCCGGCTGAACCACGGCCAGGCCACGGCGGGCGGTGAAGCCCTGCGAAAGGCCGCAGCATGAGCGACCAAAAGTTTTCCAAAACTTTTGCAAATTCCTTCGAAGGAATTTGGCCCGCGCCGGGGGACACCGCATGACCTGCTGGGAGACCGTCCAGGCCTATGCCTTCCGCTCGCTCGGGTTCGGCGAGAACCTTCTGCCCCGGTCCGACTTCACCCTTTGCCAGCAGATCACGCTGATCGGGTCGGGGATGCTCTGGAATATCTATTTCGGCGTCCTCGCCCTGGCCTTCGGCTTTTTCCTGGCCGTCGCCGTGGCCCTTGCCAAATCCTCACCGCGCGCCCTGGTCCGCAAGCCGGCCGAATGGTTCGTCTTTCTCTTCCGCGGCTCGCCCCTCTTCATCCAGTTCTTCCTGGCTTATGAGGCGCTGCAGATGCTGCCCAAGGCCGGAATCAACATTCTGGGGATCACCGTCGAAACCGCCTGGACCACCCGCGCCTGGGCCGGGGCGCTTCTGGTCCTGTTCCTGAACACCTCGGCCTATGCTGCCGAGATCTTCCACGGCGCGTTGAAGTCCATCCCCAAGGGCGACCTCGAGGCGGCCGAGGCCTATGGCATCACCGGCTGGCAGAAGTTCCGCCGCATCCAGTGGCCGACCATGCTGCGGCTGGCCTGGCCCGCCTATACGAACGAGGCGATCTTCCTGTTCCACGCCACGACGCTGGTGTTCTTCTCGGGCTTTCCGGCCTTTCGGCAGATGGGCGACGCGCTCTATTACGCGAACTACTTTGCCGACAAGACCTTCAACCCCTTCGTCCCCTACCCGATCGTCGCGGTCTATTTCATCCTTCTGACCCTGCTGGTCACCTGGATCTTCGCCGTGGTGAACCGGCGGCTGAACCGGCACCTGCCGTCGAATGTCAAAAGCAGAATTCGCTTGCGTCCGCAGTTGATCCGGTAGTAGGCTACTTTTGATCAAATTATCCGGGCACCCGCCCGGACCCCGTGGAAATGCCGAAAAGAAGGCCTGCGGGGGAAGGCGATCGAAACCAGGGGAAGGACCAAGGGCATGGTCCCATCCTGCGCATCAGGCGGGCACATCCGTGCCCCGGGCGCGGGGATCGTGCCCTTCCTGTTTGAACATGACGATGAAGGATTGGCTTAGAAAGCACCCCGACGTGCGGACCATTCGCGTGGCCGCCGTCGATCTGAACGGCCAGGCACGCGGCAAGCGCGTCCCGGCCCGGTTTGCCGAGAACGTGGTAAAGAACGGGACCCGTTTCCCGTTCTCGGTCCTGAACCTCGACATCTGGGGCGAGGATATCGATGACAGCCCGCTGGTCTTTGAACAGGGCGACCAGGACGGCGTCCTGAAACCGACCGAGCGCGGCTTCATGCCGATGCCCTGGCTGGAGGCGCCGACCGCCCTTTTGCCGATCTGGATGTTCCGCGAGAACGGCACACCGTACGAGGGCGACCCGCGCCACGCGCTGAACGCTGTCGTCCAGCGCTACAAGGCCAAGGGTCTGACCCCGGTCTGCGCGATGGAGCTGGAGTTCTTCCTGATCGACGACAGCGGCAAGACTATGCAGGTCCCCGCCAGCCCGCGCAGCGGCAAGCGCCGCAAGGCGGCCGAGACTCTGTCGATCCGCGCGCTGGATGCCTTCGACACCTTCTTCACCGACCTCTACGACGCCTGCGAGGCGATGGACATTCCGGCCGACACCACCACGTCGGAAACCGGCCTGGGCCAGTTCGAGGTCAACCTGATGCATTGCGACGACGCCCTGCGCGCCGCCGATGATGCCTGGCTGTTCAAGATGCTGGTCAAGGGCCTGGCGCGCCGCCACGGCTTTGCCGCCAGCTTCATGGCCAAGCCCTACATGGAATATTCCGGCTCGGGGCTGCACACGCATTTCTCGGTCCTTGATGCCAAGGGCGACAACATCTTCGACAGCGGCGGCCCGAAAGGCACCGCGCAACTGCGCCACGCGGTGGCCGGCTGCCTGGCGGCGATGAATGACTCCACGCTGCTTTTCGCCCCGCATTTCAACAGCTATGAGCGTCTGGTCCCCGACAAGCACGCGCCCACCGCCATCTCCTGGGGGTATGAGAACCGCACGGCAGCCATCCGCATCCCGGCTGGCAACCCTGCCGCCCGGCGGATCGAGCATCGGGTGGCCGGGGGCGACGTGAACCCCTACCTCATGCTGGCCGCGATCCTTGGCGCTGCGCTGACCGGGATCGAGGACGAGATGGAGCCGCCACCCCCCGTCACCGGCAATGCCTATGCGATGGACCTGCCGTCGATTCCGGCCAACTGGGAAGCCGCGATCGAGGCGTTCGAACATTCGGACATCCTCTATCGCTTCCTGCCCAAGGAACTGATCCGCAACCTGGTGCAGACCAAGCGGCAGGAACTGCACTACATCGCCGAGCTTTCGGCGGAAGAGCGGCTGGAACTTTACCTCGACACCGTCTGACCGCTCCTCGTTCGACTGCGTCTCCTCGTCGCGAAGCCCGCGGCGAGGAGAAGGCGAAGCCGCACGACGAGCATCCCCAACTCCCCCATCCCCAACTCCCCCCTTGACCGCCCCCACCCTTCGCACCCACCTTGAGGAAAACCAAAGGGATCAAGATGCAGATCGGCATCCTCCAGACCGGCGAAAGCCCCGACGCGCTCCGCGACCAGGGCGATTACCCGGATTTCTTCGAGACGCTGCTGGCCGGCCGCGGCCTGACCTTCCGCCGCTGGGCCGTCCTGCACAATGACTTCCCGTCGGACGTCCATGACTGCGACGGCTGGCTGATTACCGGCTCGCGCCACGGCGCCTATGAGCCGCACCCCTGGATTCCGCCCCTGGAGGACTTCATCCGCCGCGCCTATGCCCAGCATGTGCCGGTGGTCGGCATCTGCTTTGGCCACCAGATCATCGCCCAGGCGATGGGGGGCCGGGTCGAGAAATATGCCGGCGGCTGGTCGGTCGGCCCCACCGAATACGACTTCGGCGACCAGACCTATACCCTGAACGCCTGGCACCAGGACCAGGTGGTGCAAAAGCCCGAGATGGCCAAGGTCCTTGGCTCGACCGCGTTTTGCGAGAACGCGGCCCTCCTCTATGACGACCGCATGTTTACCGTCCAGCCGCACCCAGAATTCCGCAAGGAGTTCATGGCGGGGCTGATCCAGCACCGGGGGCCGGGTCTGGTCCCCGACGCGCTTCTTGCCGATGCCACCCAAAGGCTCGACACGCCCACCGACAGCCCGTCGATGGCCGACCGGATCGCGGATTTCTTCCTGACCCACCAAGCCAAATCTGGGGCCGAGAAGCTCCGCGCCTGATCCTTCGGCCGCGGGGGCCACCCCCCAACAATGTGTGACATATGTCCAAATGGACCGATCAGCTGCCGCAGGCAGCGCGTGACTACATCGGCAACCGCCGGGTAGACGAAGTCGAATGCATCATCGGCGACATCGCCGGTGTGGCGCGCGGCAAGGCGATGCCGGCCGCGAAATTCGGCAAGCAGACCAACTACTTCCTGCCGAACTCGATCTTCCTGCAGACGATCACCGGCGAATGGGCCGACAACCCCTTCGACGCCTTCACCGAACCCGACATGATCCTGGAACCCGACTGGTCCACCGCCACCGCCGCCCCCTGGACCGCGGATGTGACGCTGCAGGTCATCCACGACGCCAAGGACCAGCAGGGCAACCTCGTCCCGTTCAGCCCCCGCAACGTGCTGCGCCGCATCATGGACCTCTATGCCGCCCAGGGCTGGCGCCCCGTAGTCGCGCCCGAGATGGAATTCTTCCTGACCGCCCGCAACATCGACCCCAACATGCCGGTGATCCCGCCAATGGGCCGCTCGGGCCGCCGGGCGGCGGGCAAGCAGGCCTATTCGATGTCCGCCGTCGACGAATACGGCAAGGTGATCGACGACATCTACGACTATGCCGAGGCGCAGGGCCTGGAAATCGACGGCATCCTGCAGGAAGGCGGTGCCGGCCAGATCGAGCTGAACCTGGCCCACGGCGACCCGATCCGCCTGGCCGACGAGGTCTTTTTCTTCAAGCGCCTGATCCGTGAGGCGGCGCTGCGCCACGACTGCTTCGCCACCTTCATGGCCAAACCCATCGCCGGGGAGCCGGGGTCGGCCATGCACATCCACACCTCGGTCGTGGACACCAAGACCGGCAAGAACATCTTCGCCGGTCCGAAAGGGGTCGAGACCGAAGCCTTCATGCACTTCATCGGCGGCTTGCAAAAGCACCTTGGCGCGGCCGTGGCCCTGTTCGCGCCCTACGTCAACAGCTACCGCCGCTACGTCCCGGACTTCGCCGCACCCATCAACCTGGAATGGGGCCGCGACAACCGCACCACGGGGTTGCGCATCCCGATCAGCAGCCCGGCCGGCCGCCGGGTGGAAAACCGCCTGCCAGGCATGGACTGCAACCCCTACCTTGGCATCGCCTCCACCCTCGCCTGCGGCTATCTTGGCCTGATGAACAAGACGCAGTCGCGCCCCGAATTCACCGGCTCGGCCTATATCGATTCCGAGGATATTCCGGTGAACCTTGGCGATGCCCTGGACCTTCTGGACGAGGACATGGCCCTGAAAGAGGTGATGGGCGTTGAGTTCGTCAAGGTCTACGACAGCGTGAAGCGGAACGAATACAAAGAGTTCCTGCAAGTCATCAGCCCGTGGGAGCGGGAGCATCTGCTCTTGAACGTCTGATGCGGCTGAACCTTCTTCACGCGAACGACCGGCGGGGCGAATACCCCGCCAGCTACTACGCCGCGACTGCCACCCCGCTTGACCGTTTCCCGGTCCTGAAGGGGCAGCAGCGCGCCGATGTCTGCGTCGTCGGCGGCGGCTACACCGGGTTGTCGGCGGCGCTGCATCTGGCCCAGCGCGGCTTTGACGTGGTCCTGCTGGAGGCGCACCGCGTCGGCTTCGGCGCTTCGGGCCGGAACGGCGGACAGGTCGGCTCTGGCCAGCGTCAGGACCAGGTCTGGATCGAAAAGACTGTCGGCCGCGAGAACGCCCACCGGCTCTGGGATCTCGCGGAAGAGGCGAAAGCCCTGGTGAAATCCCTGATCAGCGACCACGCCATGCCGGTGACCTTCCACCCCGGCATCGCCCATGCCTGCCGGTCGGACGCCGAGGTCCGCGACACCCACGCCTATGCCGAGAAACTGCGCCGCGACTATGGCTATACCCATCTGGAACCGCTCGACCGCGCGGGCATCCGTAACCTGATCGGCTCGACCCAATATGTCGGCGGCGAGATCGACCGCGACGCGGGCCACCTGCACCCGCTGAACTATGCCATCGGCCTTGCACAGGCCGCCGCGAAGGCCGGGGTCCGCCTCCACGAGTTGTCCGAGGTCCACCGCGTGGAACCCGGCCCGCGCCCCGTGGTCCGCACCGCATCAGGCCATGTCGACTGCGCGACGGTGATCCTGGCCGGGAACGGCTACCTGGGCCAGCTTTCCCCAAAGGTCTCGGCGAAAGTCATGCCGATCAACAACTTCATCCTCGCAACCGAACCTCTGGGAGAGGCTGCGAAAGACCTCCTCGCCGAACCCGTTGCCGTCGCCGACACGCGCTTCGTCGTCAATTACTGGCGCCTGTCCGAGGATAACCGCCTCCTCTTCGGTGGCGGTGAGTCCTACGGCTACCGCTTCCCCGACATCCTCAAGACCGTCTCGAAACCGATGCTCCAAGTCTATCCGCAACTGGCGAAAACCCGGATCACCCATGCCTGGGGCGGAACGCTTGCGATCACGGTGAACCGGATGCCCTGCTTCACCCGTCCTGGCCAGAACATCCTGTCCGCCTCCGGCTACTCCGGCCACGGCGTCGCGATGGCGACCCTTGCGGGCAAGCTGATGGCCGAGGCCACGGCGGGCCAGATGGAACGCTTTGACCTGATGGCAAGCCTGCCCCAGCACCGCTTCCCCGGTGGCGCGGCCCTGCGCTGGCCGCTCCTTGCCACCGCGATGACCTGGTACGCGATGCGCGACCGGCTGGGCCTCTGACCACCCCCGGGGGCGCTTCGCCCCCCGGCCCCCCCGAGGATATTTGCGGACAGAAAATGGAAAGTCACCTGCCATTTTCTGTCGAAAAATATCCCGGGGGTCCGGGGGCTGGCCCCCGGGGGCTGCACAGGGCGCGCGATCTGGTATAAGCGGGGGCATGTCCCTGCCGAACGGATTCCTCGACGAGCTGCGCACCCGCGTCACGCTTTCTTCCATCGTCGGAAGGAAGGTCACCTGGGACATGCGCAAGTCGAACATGGCCAAGGGCGATTTCTGGGCGCCTTGCCCGTTCCACCAGGAGAAATCGGCCAGCTTCCACGTCGATGACCGCAAGGGCTTTTACTACTGCTTCGGCTGCCACGCGAAGGGCGACGCCGTCACCTTCGTGAAAGAGTCCGAGAACCTCGGCTTCATGGAAGCGGTCGAAATCCTGGCCCGTGAAGCCGGGATGCAGATGCCCGCCCGCGACCCCAAGGCGGCGGAGAGGGCCGATCGCCGGACCCAACTGCAGCAGGTGATGGACGAGGCCGTCAAGTTCTTCCGCCTGCAGCTGAAAACCAGCGCCGGGGCCGAGGCGCGCGCCTATCTGTCCCAGAAACGCCGCCTGAGCGAGGCCGCCTGGGACCGCTGGGACATCGGCTGGGCGCCGTCCAGCCGCCACGCCCTGAAGGATGCGCTGGCCGCCAAGGGCGTCGCGCCTGACCTGATGGTCGCCTCGGGCCTGATCGCCAAGGGTGACGACGGCAGCCTCTACGACCGCTTCCGCGCGCGCATCATCTTTCCGATCCGCGACCCGCGCGGCCGGCCGATCAGCCTGGGCGGCCGCTCGCTCGACCCGAATGCGCAAGCCAAATACCTGAACGGCCCGGAAACCGAGTTGTTCGACAAGGGCCGCAGCCTTTTCAACCACTCCCCCGCGCGGGAAGCGGCGGGCAAGGGCAAGCCGCTGATCGTCGCCGAAGGCTACATGGACGTGATCGCCCTGTCCGAGGCCGGCTTCACCGCCGCCATCGCCCCCCTTGGCACCGCCGTCACCGATGAGCAGTTGCGCATGATCTGGCGCATCGCGGACGAGCCGATCATCGCGCTTGATGGCGACAACGCCGGCCTCAAGGCCGCGCAGCGGGTGATCGACCTGGCTCTCCCCCTGCTTGAGGCAGGCAAGGCCCTGCGCTTTGCGATCCTGCCCGGGGGCATGGACCCCGACGACCTGATCAAGGCGCAAGGCGCGCCCGCGATGCAGGCGGTGCTGGACCAGGCCCGGCCCATGGTCCAGCTTCTGTGGCAGCGCGAGACCGAGGGCCGCGTCTTCGACAGCCCCGAACGCCGGGCGGCCCTGGACAAGACCTTGCGCGGCCACCTGGCCCGCATCGCCGACCCCTCGATCCGCAGCCATTATGCCGAGGAGATGAAGCGTCTGCGGCTGGAGCTGTTCGGCACCGGCCAGGCCCGCCCCTTCCAGCCCGGGCCCTTCCGCCCCCGTGGCGGCAAGTTCGCCCCGCCGGGTGGCGCCCTGGCCACCACCCGCTCGTCCCTGCTGGCCCAGGCCCAGGGCGCGGTCGAAGAAAGCCTGCGTGAAGCGGTGATCCTGGCCACCCTGATCCTGCACCCCGCGCTCATCCACCGGTTCGAATCCGCGCTGGAACGGCTGGACCTGACCGAAGCCGACCACGACCACCTGCGCCACCTGATCCTGACCGGCGCCGATTGCGCCGATCTGCACGCCCGCATCCGCGATACTGCGCCCGCGGCCCTTGACGCCCTGCTTCAGCGTCCCCATGTCGCCATCGCACCCCCGGTGCGAAACCGCGAGGACGACGATCTGGCTGCGCTTTGCCTGGCGGAAGAGTTGGCCAAGCTTGAAGCCCGCCGTGGCGCCCGACGCGAGATCGAAGATGCCATGGAGGATTTCGAAGGCCTGCCCGACGAGGGACTGACCTGGCGCCTGACCAAGGCCGCCGAGGCGCGTCATCGCTCGGAACATGGGGCCGCCCGCGACAGTTCAGACCTGGGCGAAGACCGCACCGCACTGTCAAGACATCTGCAATCCCTGATCGATAGCCAGGTCTGGGTCAAGAAAAACCGCTGATTCGGCCTTTCAACTGGTCTGATTCGCGTTATTGATTCGACCAAGCCTCGCCCGATTCGCGCCCCTTAGGAGATTCCATGGCCCTCAAGGACAACGACGACGCCAAGCCCGAAGCGGAAGAACCCGATGTCTCGCTCGACATGAGCCAGGCTGCCGTCAAGAAGATGATCGCCGACGCCAAAGAGCGCGGCTATATCACCTACGAGCAGCTGAACACGGTCCTCCCGCCCGAGCAGGTGTCCTCCGAGCAGATCGAGGACGTCATGTCGATGCTGTCCGAGATGGGCATCAACATCATCGAGGACGAAGAGGTCGAGGAAGGCGAAGCCCCCACGGGTGAGTTGGTCGAGACCTCCACCAGCCGCGAGATCGCCGTCGCCGGCGCGACCACCGAAACGCTGGACCGTACCGACGACCCGGTGCGCATGTATCTGCGCGAGATGGGCAGCGTCGAGCTTCTGTCGCGTGAGGGCGAGATTGCCATCGCCAAGCGGATCGAGGCCGGCCGCAACACGATGATCGCGGGCCTGTGTGAATCGCCCCTGACCTTCCAGGCGATCATCATCTGGCGCGACGAACTTCTGTCCGAAGAGATCCTTCTGCGCGACGTGATCGACCTTGAGGCCACCTTCGGCCGCAGCCTGGACGGCGAGGAAGACCTGGACGGCCCGCCGCTTGACGACGTGGGCGTCGGCGAAGCAGCCCCCCGCCGCGCCTCCAGCGCCGAGCCGGAGTTGGACGCCGACGGCAACCCGATCCTGCGCGAGATGGACGAGGACGAGGATGACGAGTCCGCGAACATGTCGCTGGCCGCAATGGAAGCCGCGCTGAAGCCGCGCGTGCTGGAAACGCTGGACCTGATCGCCCGCGACTATGACAAGCTGGCCGACATGCAGCAAAGCCGGATGGACGCGACGCTGTCCTCCTCGCAGCGGTTTTCCACCGCCGACGAGGCCGCCTATCAGAAGCTGCGCTCGGAAATCGTGCTTCTGGTCAACGAACTTCACCTGAACAACAGCCGGATCGAGGCGCTGATCGACCAGTTGTATGGCATCAACAAGCGGATCATGTCGATCAACTCGGGCATGGTGAAGCTGGCCGATGCCGCGCGGATCAACCGTCAGGAATTCATCCAGGAATACCAGGGGTATGAACTCGACCCCTCCTGGCTGGACCGCATGTCACAGAAGGCTGGTCGCGGCTGGCAGGCGCTGATCGAACGCAGCCGCGAGAAGGTGGAGGAACTGCGCAACGAGATGGCGCAGGTCGGCCAATATATCGGCGTCGACATCAGCGAATTCCGCCGGATCGTGAACCAGGTCCAGAAGGGCGAGAAAGAGGCGCGTCAGGCCAAGAAGGAAATGGTCGAGGCGAACCTGCGTCTGGTGATCTCCATCGCCAAGAAATACACGAACCGCGGGTTGCAGTTCCTTGATCTCATTCAGGAAGGCAACATTGGCCTGATGAAGGCCGTGGACAAATTCGAATACCGCCGGGGCTACAAGTTCAGCACCTACGCGACCTGGTGGATCCGTCAGGCGATCACCCGGTCGATCGCCGACCAGGCGCGGACCATCCGTATCCCGGTCCACATGATCGAGACGATCAACAAACTGGTCCGCACCGGCCGCCAGATGCTGCACGAAATCGGCCGCGAACCGACGCCCGAGGAGCTGGCCGAAAAGCTCCAGATGCCGCTGGAAAAGGTCCGCAAGGTGATGAAGATCGCCAAGGAACCGATTTCCCTGGAAACCCCCATCGGGGACGAGGAAGACAGCCAGCTTGGCGACTTCATCGAGGACAAGAACGCGATCCTGCCTTTGGACAGCGCCATTCAGGAGAACCTGAAGGAAACCACGACCCGCGTGCTGGCTTCCCTCACCCCCCGTGAGGAACGTGTCCTGCGCATGCGCTTCGGCATCGGGATGAACACCGACCACACGCTGGAAGAGGTCGGCCAGCAGTTCAGCGTCACCCGCGAACGCATCCGCCAGATCGAGGCCAAGGCGCTGCGGAAGCTGAAGCATCCGTCGCGGAGCCGGAAACTGCGCAGCTTCCTGGATCAGTGACACGCGACAAATGGGCCCTTTTGGGAGTGGGACTGGTGCTGCTGGCACCAGTCCTTCTGCTTTCCAGAAAGTACGTCCACTTCCTGCCTGCCCCCTGGTGGCAGGATACGGCCTTCACACCATCGCTGATCCTCGCGATCCTGCTGCCCGCCGTCTGGCTGATCCGCCGGCTTGGCGAGGCTGACGGCCCCAGCCGCTCCCCCTCTGGTCTTCCAGACAACTTCTGGGTCTTCAGGATCCTCCCGGCCTTTGCCGTCTTCGGGCTGATCTTCATCACCGGCTACATCACCCTGCCCGGCGTTGCGGCACTGGCCCTTGGCGGCCCCATCACCCAGCAAGTCACCGCGCAGATGAACTTCGTCGGCAGCGTCGACGCACCCTCAAGCGGCTGCCGCTACAAGGCGGTGATCGCCGACCGGATGGACAGTCTTTATGGCCGGCTGTGCTTTGACAGCCGGGAAGACAAGACGGCGGCTCGTTCAATGGGGCCGAAAGCCATCATCGACCTGCACGGCTGGGGCAACAGCTTCGGTATCTATTACACCGCCACCACCCCGGTCGGCCCGGCCGGTCCCCAGCCCTACATCCCCTGATCCAGCGGCTCCTCCACCGGCCCGCCGCCCTCTTTCCAGTCCTTCAGCCCGCCCAGGTTGTACACGGTCTGAAACCCCATCTCCTGCAACAGCTTCCCCGCCAGCGCCGCCCGCCCGCCCGAGGCACAGTGCAGGATCACCGGCCGGTCCTTGCGCAACGCGGGGTCGTGATAGGGCGACTCGGGGTCCGCCCGGAACTCCAGCATCCCGCGCGGGATGTGGTGCGAGCCTTCGGCGCGGCCGGTCTTGTCCAGCTCTGGCGCATCGCGGATGTCCAGCAGCAGCGCATCCTTCTCGGCCATCATCGCCCGCGCGGCTTCGGTGTCGATCCGCAGAACCTCGGCATTGGCACTGGCAAGCATGTCCTTGACCGTTTTCATCTGATGCTCCTACCCGTTGACCAGGCCGCCAGCATGCGCCCGACCCCCGCCCCACGGCAAGCCGGCATCGCGCCTTTCCCTACCTTGCGCGCCGGTTCCCGCCGCCGCACACTCGGGCCAAAGGAACCCAGCATGCGCACAGCCCTTCTCCTCACCCTCCTCGCCGCCCCCGCACACGCGGCCTGCCAGGGCGACGAGGCTTTCTCCTGCCAGATCGGCGCCAAGACCCTGCAGGTCTGCTACTGGAAGGGCATGCTGACCTACAGCTTCGGACCCGAGGGCAAGCCGGACCTCTTCCTGAACGAACGGCTGGAGACCGTGGCCTTCACCCCCTGGCCCGGCATCGGCTCCTCCTTGTGGGAAACCGTGGCCTTCCAGAACGACGGCTATACCTACGAGGTCTGGACCAGCGTCGAACGCGACCCCGAGGCGACCGAACCACGCTCGGGCGGGGTTCGCGTCCTGCAGGGTGACCAGACCGTCGCTGACCTGATCTGCGACCGCGGGACCGCCACGCCGATGGATACGCTCTACGACCTCAAGGCCGGGATCGGCCAGTGCTGGGACATGAACGCGCAGGCCTGGACCACGACCTGCAACTGATCTGAGTCCGCGCCGCCACACCCCTGCCCCCATATCCAGTGGCCTGAATATAGCCCTTCCCCAAATCCAAGCCCCTGCCCTATAGTCTGTGGCAGGGACCGGGGGGAACACCCGGCCTTGAGGCAGGAAAACCATAGCAAGGAGGGGCCGATGCGCTGCCCATTCTGCGGCAACATCGACACGCAGGTGAAGGATTCACGCCCGGCCGAGGATCACGTCTCGATCCGCCGGCGTCGGTTCTGTCCGGCCTGCGGCGGCCGCTTCACCACCTATGAACGCGTCCAGTTGCGTGACCTTGTGGTCATCAAATCCTCGGGCAAGCGCGAGGATTTCGACCGCACCAAGCTGGAACGCTCGATCCGCATCGCGATGCAGAAGCGGCCGATCGACCCGGAACGCATCGACCAGATGATCAGCGGCATCGTGCGGCGGCTGGAATCCTTGGGCGATACCGACATCCAGTCCAAGCAGATCGGCGAGATCGTGATGGAGTCGCTGGCCCGGATCGACACCGTCGCCTACGTCCGTTTCGCCAGCGTTTACAAGAACTTCCAGGCGGCGGACGACTTTGACCGCTTCGTCAGCGAACTCCGGCCCGCCCCGGCCACCGAAGAGTGAGCGACCCCGCCCAGGATCGGGCCCATATGGCCCACGCCCTGCGCCTTGCGGCGCGGGGTCTTGGCAATGTCTGGCCGAACCCGGCCGTCGGTTGCGTTCTGGTTCGTGACGGCGTGATCGTCGGTCGCGGCTGGACCCAGCCGGGCGGCCGCCCCCATGCCGAGGTCCGCGCCTTGGAACAGGCCGGGCCCCTGGCCGAGGGTGCCACCGCCTATGTCACTCTCGAACCCTGCGCGCACCACGGCCAGACTCCGCCCTGCGTGAATGCCTTGATCGCGGCCAAGGTGGCCCGTGTCGTCACGGCGCTGACCGACCCCGATCCCCGTGTATCGGGCCAGGGCCATTTCATTCTCCGCGTTGCCGGCATCGCCGTCACAGAAGGCGTGCTGGAAACCGATGCCACCGCTCTCAACGCCGGCTTCCTGAAACGGGTGACCCAACGCCTCCCCTTCGTCACCCTGAAACTCGCCGCCTCCCTCGACGGCCGCACCGCCACCGCCACAGGCGAGTCCCGCTGGATCACCGGCCCCGAAGCCCGCCGCAAAGTCCACGCCATGCGCCTGAGCCACGACGCCGTCATGGTCGGCTCCGGCACCGCGCTGGCCGACGACCCCGACCTCACCGTCCGCGACATGGGCGCAGTGAGGCAACCCGTCCGCATCGTCTTGGACCGCAGCCTCAAACATTCCCCCGAAAGCCGCTTGGGCCGCACCGCCAAGGACCACCCGGTCTGGCTCCTCCACGGCCCCAACGCCCCCGAACCGGCCCGCAAGGCATGGCTGGCGACAGGAGCGACGCTACTTGAGATCTCTGAAACCAACGGCCACCTCGACCTGCAAGCCGCCCTGCAAGCACTGGCCCAGAAAGGCCTCACCCGCATCCTAAGCGAAGGCGGCGCGACGGTTGCAGCGGCGCTGGTGAAGGCGGGGCTGGTGGATGAATTGGCGTTGTTCAGTGGGGGGGTACTGATCGGATCAGAGGGTCATTCGTCATTGGGGCCACTTTCGCTTCTGAAGTTGGGAGAAGCCCACCGACCTGTCCTGCGTGAGGCTGCGGCACTGGGGCAAGACACCCTGTCCCGCTGGGCTTTTACCCATTCCTGAGCGAACCGTAAGCCGATTCAGGTTGGGTTCATTACTCGATCCGCGCCCTGATCCAGGCCCACAGCCTATCCCCAAGAAATATGATGAATAGGACAATAGCCGAATTTAAGAAGTCACTGCGGTCTCTGAATGGATCGTAATCTGCATCCAGGAAGGCTATTCCGAACAGAATAACCCCCACGGTTATCCTTAACTTGAGAGTTGCCCGATATCCAGTCATCGCAACTCCCAATGAACGGACGACCCGATCATAGGGTACCCACCGCACCGTCCTGCGCGATCACCAAACGCTCCGCCCCCCGTGGGCAGGGGATGGGGGTGGGGCACCCCCGGCCCATGACCGGAAATGCCGCCCATCGTCTGGACACATGCCAGACGCTTGACCCCGCTAACCTCACCAATGCCCGGTGTTGCCCATGCTCAGCCAAGGCTCCGCCGGCTCCTTCGCCCCACCCGCCTGCAGCAACTCCACCGACACGTTGTCCGGCGAGCGTACAAACGCCATCCGCCCATCCCGCGGCGGCCGGTTGATCAGCACCCCGTTCGCCTGCAGATGCGCGCAGGTCGCATAGATGTCGTCCACCTCATAGGCCAGGTGCCCGAAGTGCCGCCCGTCCGACGGCAGCCCCTCGTCGCCGTCCCAGTTGTAGGTCAGCTCCACAGGGCACTCCGGCTGGCCGGGCGGTGCCATGAACACCAGCGTGAACCGCCCCCCCTCGTTGTCATAGCGCCGCGTCTCCTCCAGCCCCAACAGCCGGTAGAACGCCATCGACGCCTCCAGATCCTTCACGCGCACCATCGTGTGCAGGTACTTGATCCCCATCTCATCCTCCATCCATCTAGCGAGTATCACCCGCCCTGACCCCAAGTTATAGTAGACCCCGACTCGCCACAACCGGAGGCCCCGATGCCCCTCACCCCCGACCAGCTCGCCGAGATTCAGGCCGCACGGGCCACCCCCCGCCCCACCCTCCGCGCCGTTTCCGAAGGGATGGAGGCCCATCTCTACCGCGCCCACCCCGTGCTTGACCACGGCTTCATCCGCGTCATCGACTACATGGGCGACGATGCGGCCATCGTCCAGGCCGCCCGCGTCAGCTACGGCGCCGGCACCAAGCACGTCCAGAACGATGAGGGCCTGATCCGCTACCTGATGCGCCACTGGCACTCCACCCCGTTCGAGATGTGCGAGGTCAAGCTCCACGTCAAACTGCCCGTCTTCGTCGCCCGCCAGTGGATCCGCCACCGCACCGCCAACGTCAACGAATACTCCGCCCGCTACTCGATCCTGGACCGGGAGTTCTACATCCCCGCCCCCGAACACCTCGCCGCCCAGTCCACCGTCAACAACCAGGGCCGGGGCGAGGTGCTGACCGGCGAAGAAGCCGCCCGCGTCCTCGACCTCCTCAAATCCGACGCCAACCGCGCCTATGACCATTACGAGGCGATGCTGTCGCAGGACGGCCAGCAGGGCCTCGCCCGAGAGCTTGCCCGCATGAACCTCCCCGCCAACATCTACACCCAGTGGTACTGGAAGGTCGACCTGCACAACCTCTTCCACTTCCTCCGCCTCCGCGCCGACCCCCACGCCCAATACGAAATCCGCGTCTACGCCGAGGCGATTGCGGCCTGTGTGAAGGACTGGGTCCCCCTGGCCTACGGGGCATTCGAGGACTACCGGATGGGGGGAGTGACGCTCTCCTCCAAGGCGATTTCCGCCTTGAAACGAAGGCTTGCTGGTGAGACCGTGAGCCAGGAAGACTCCGGCATGTCGAAGGGTGAATGGCGGGAGTTTGTGGAGGTTTGGGGGTAAAAAGATATGGATGCAGCTATCAGAGATCCGAAACCATCCGTCGAAAGAATTGAAGAGCTCGCAAGACGAATTATTGAGAGCGACATACTCTTGCCGAAGTTTCAACGAGATTTCGTGTGGAACCGCGCCCAGATAATCGACCTCTTCGACTCAATTTCCAAGAATTACCCAATCGGAAGCATTCTTCTGTGGCTCAGTAAACAGAAACTTCGTTCAGAGGTGAACATTGCTGGCCTTCCATTCAAGGAAAGACCTGATGAGTATCCAGTAAATTATCTGCTTGATGGCCAACAACGTCTTTCCTGTATTTGCGGCGCTCTTTTTTGGAAACCTGTGCACGGTGACGAAGATAGTGTTTGGAATATTGCATATGACTTGAAGACAAAGAAGTTCATTCATCTTTCAACAACAGATGAGCCGCCAGTACATCAAATTCGCCTAAATAAGTTTCCCGATGCCTCAAAATATTTCGCACATGTCGCAAGTTTGCAGCAAGCTGGGGAAGCAGGTCTCGCCACAGAAGCGGAGCGATTTTTTGCTTTGCTCAAAAGCTACTCGATCGCTTCAGTAACTTTGCATGATATGCCAATTGAAGATGTGGCACCGATTTTTGAAAGAATCAACAGCACTGGCACGAAGCTAACAATTGTAGACCTCATGCGTGCGGCGACTTGGAGTGAAGAGTTTGACTTAGTTGATACCATCGACCAACAGGTTCTAGAAGCCGTTTCAGGCAAAGGGTTTGAAACCATTGATCGTCGAGCGGTATTGAGGGTAATGTCGTCAGCCTCGGGATTTTCGTTCAGTACAAGTGGAATTGACAAGCTTCGCGACCGTACAGCTGATCAATTGAAGGCCGCCGCTGATTCTACGGTCACAGCGTTTAAGCTAGCTACGGACTTCCTTCATGACCAGCTAAAGATTCCGAATGCTGAAGTTGTTCCTTATGTGAACCAAATTGTCGTGATGGCTGAACTTTTTCGCAGAAAACAGACTCTAAGTGCACAAGAGGTAAACGCGCTTAAGCACTGGTTTTGGAGGACTACACTCTCGACCTATTTCAGTGGCTGGAGTTCCGGCCAAATGGACATGGATTTGCAGAAGATTGAAGAATTTACTTCGGGAGGATCAAAGGAGCTAGACATTGGCTCTGGGACTCCACCGAGTTCTATTTGGAAGAGTCGATCATTCCGAGCAAATACCTCGCTTTCGAAATTACTTGGCTTGCTACTTACCCAGCATGATCCGCGTGATCTTGTTTCTGGTCAGAAGGTGAAGTTGGCCCAAGCGCTGGCTTGGCAGAACAATCGTGAATTTCATCACATCTTTCCTCAAGCGTTTCTGAAAGAGCGTGGATTTCATCCCCCGGAGATAAACTCCTTGAGCAATTTTGCTCTGCTGTCCTCGGTGTCCAACAAAACAATCTCCGACCAAGCTCCGTCTCAATACATCCGAGATTGTGAGAAGCGGATTGGTGCCGATTTTGCTGAGGTGTTGGCCTCAAACCTTATCTCGCCAGCGGCTTTTGATCACCTGCTGGCAGATGACTTCCGAGCCTTTCGAAACCAACGTTCCGAAGATCTTCATGCAGCTGCTTTGAAGCTTTGTGGATACTAAACCCACCGCCAGCCCGGCCCTCGCAACCCCACCCGGCCCATCACCCCTGAAAACAGTCCACCGGACCGCTGTCGCCCCAAACGCAGGGGCGCGCGGTGCCGGTGCTCACTTTTGCCAAAACCCACATTCTAATATACATTTCACTTCATATCACAGGACATCACCAAGTGACCCACCTCCTCACCCGCCAGATCGCCACGATCACCGAACTCCGCGAACCGCACAAAGTCCTCGCGCGGGCGAAGGGAGAGCCTGTGGCAATCCTGAAGAACTCCGAAGTCGCGGCCTATTTGATCCCCGCCGAACTCGCCCACCCCGAATGGGCTGACCCGACGCACCCGGGCTACGACTCCTTCGACGAGCTTTTCGCAGCCCTCAACGCCCGGGAGACCTGACCGAAGAAATCGGCCAGATCATCATCCGCTGCGCTCAAGGGCTGATGGAGGATGGCGACCTTGCCAACTGGCTTCGCGACAAGGCGAAGGCTGGCTAACGGGGCATTAACCACCGCCTTAACAAACCCCTAACGCCCACGACCAACCCATTGGACCCGAACGACAATCCCAAAATGTCCACCGTGGACAGAGGTCCTTGCGGCCCCCGTCACCCGCCCGTCTCGACCCGGATCAGCCGCACCTGGTCGGCCGTCAGGTAGCCCGTCACCGGCTCTCCGCCGTCGGCCTGCCACTCGGCGATGGCCCGGCGGGTGCCCGGCCCGAAGGTCCCGTCGGTCCGCTGCGGGTCATAGCCCAGGCGGGTCAGCCGGCGTTGCAGGTCGACCCGCTCGGTCCGGGTCAGGCCCAGCAGGCTCTCCTCCAGCGCGGCCTCGCTGTCGGCCCCCGAAGCGGGTGCCTCCGCCCCCGCCTGGCTGGCCAGAAGCTTGACCTGCGCCGCCGTCATGTAGCCGGTCTGGGCCTGCCGGTTCGCCCGCTGCCAGCCCCGGATCGACGCCCGCGTCTTGGCCCCCCACAGCCCGTCCGCCACCCCGGGATCATAGCCCAGGTCGGAAAGCTGCCGCTGGATCGTCACCCGCTGGGTCCGCGTCAGTTTCAGCGCGGCCTCGACCTGCGCCGGGGTGAGGTCGTCATCCTCGTCCTCGGGCGGCGTCACCACGGCCCCGCGCAGCAGGACCTTCAGCTGGGCCTCGGTCACATAGCCCGTCACCTTGTCCCCCCGGTCGCGCTGCCAGGTCGCGATCGCGGTCCGGGTATTGCGGCCCCAGACCCCGTCGGTCCCGTAGGTCCGGTAGCCCAGCCGCGTCAGTTCGCGCTGGACGGCGACCTTCTGGGCGGTGGTGATCCGCAGCCGCGCCTCGGCCTGTGCGGCCGCATCGGCCGTGCCCTCGGCCGGGGCGCCCAGCCGGGCCAGCGCCTGTTCGGCCCGGGCGCGATAGGCCCCCTTGGGGAACTTTGCCAGGTAGTCGCGGTAGGCGCGGACCGTGTTCGCCTCCTGCGCCGCGATCCAGGCGTTGCGATCAAGCTCTTGCTGGATCAGCTCTTGCGCGATCCCGCCGATCACGTCGCCCAGATCCTGCGCGGGGGCAGGACCGGTAAGGGCAAGGCCGGCCGCCATGGCCAGGGGCAATGAAAGCAACCGCATCGGAACATCCTTTCCATCCCACAGCGGCATCCGCCGCGCTTGCTGGGATAACACCGGGATCGGCCGTCGGTTGCAAGCGGGTGCTGGTCAGCCCGTGCCGGCATGCTACCTTTCTTGCCGAAGGAGCCCCCGCATGACCCTTACCCTGTACACCGCCACCGCCGCCGTGTTCCTGATCCTGGATGCGATCATGCTGACCCTGGTGATGAAGCCGCTTTTCAGCCGCCACATCGGCCCGCTTCTGGCCGAGCCGATCCGCATCGCCCCGGCGGCGCTGTTCTATCTGGCCTACATCGCGGGGTTGGTCTACCTGGTATCCCTTCCCGCGCTGAAAACCGGCGCGCCGCTTCTTCTGCCCGCACTGGTCATCGGATTGATGGCCTATGGCACCTATGAATTCACCTCATGGAGCGTGATGCGGGACTGGCACTGGACGATGGTGGCGACGGATGTCGCCTGGGGCGGGTTCCTCACGGCGTTTTCGGCCTGGGCTGGGGTGACGATCACCCGGATGATCCATGGCTAAGGGCCTTTGCGGCCACCGGCCTGCCATGCTACCCGTAAGGTCAAGCCCTTGATACGGAACGTCCCGCGCGGACGGAAGGAAGTTCCATGATCCTTTACGGCATCCCGACCTGCGACACCTGCAAAAAGGCCCTCAAGGCGCTGGAGCGGGCGGGCAAGGACGTCAGCTTTCGCGACATCCGGGCCAACCCGTTGACCCAGGATGAAGTTGACCGGATCGTGCAGGAGTTCGGGTCGAAGGCGGTGAACCAGCAATCCACCACCTATCGCAGCTTCAACGATTTCCTGAAGGCCTCGGACCCCGAAGCACAGATCATGGCGCAGCCGACCGTGATGAAACGGCCGGTCATCCAGGACGGTGAGCGCTGGTATCTGGGATGGGACAGCGCGACCGAAGCCGCGCTGACCAGTTAGAGCAGACGCAGGTCGCCGGCCGACTGCTTGCCGTCGCGGCCCGACTGCAGTTCGTAGCCGATCTTCTGGTTGTCGCTAAGGCCCTTCAGCCCAGCACGTTCCACGGCCGAGATGTGGACGAACACATCCTTGCCGCCGTCATCCGGCGCGATGAAGCCATAGCCCTTGGTAGCGTTGAACCATTTCACGGTGCCTGTCGGCATTCCGCTTCTCCTCTCAGAACCCCCCGCGGCGTCATTGCCGCGAGCCGTGCCACCAGGTCTTCCAGGGCTTCGTTCAGAGAGCCGTGCAGGAATTCTGTCGTCACTGCGGCGATGATGCCAATCATTCGCTGAAAATCAAGCCGCAACGCGAACAGTCGGCCCGGTCGGCAACCGGGACGCCTGTTTTGCGGGCAGGCCTGCATCAGCCGGGGGGCAGCGCCTCAAGGCCGAAGCGGGCGATGGCCTCGTCCAGCGAGATTGTCTCGGTCCGGGTTTCACCCAGGCGGCGGACGCTGACCGTGCGGCCCTCGACCTCTTGCATCCCGATGGCCAGGATCACCGGGACCTTGCCGACGGAATGCTCACGGACCTTGTAATTGATCTTCTCGTTGCGCACGTCCGCCTCGGCCCGGACCCCCGCCTTGCGCAGGGCGGCCACGACCTCATGCACGAACGGGTCGGCGTCCGAGACGATGCTGGCCACCACAACCTGCCGCGGCGCCAGCCAGAACGGCAGTTTGCCGGCGTAGTTCTCCAGCAGGATGCCGATGAAGCGTTCAAACGAGCCCAGGACCGCGCGGTGCAGCATGACCGGGCGGTGCTTGGCCCCGTCCTCGCCCACATATTCCGCATCCAGCCGGACCGGCAGGTTGAAGTCGGCCTGGAACGTCCCGCACTGCCATTCGCGCCCGATGGCGTCGGTCAGCTTGAAGTCCAGCTTCGGCCCATAGAACGCCCCGTCGCCGGGGTTGATCGTATAGGGCAGGCCCAGACCCTCGATCGCCTTTTGCAGCGCGGTTTCGGCCTTGTCCCAGACTTCGTCGCTGCCAACCCGAACCTCGGGCCGGGTGGACAACTTGATGTCGAACTTCTCGAACCCCAGGTCCTTGTAAACGCTGGACAAAAGCGCGATGAACCCGGCGCATTCGGCCTCGATCTGATCCTCGGTGCAGAAGATATGGGCATCGTCCTGCGTGAAGCCGCGCACGCGCATCAGCCCGTGCATGGACCCCGACGATTCATACCGATGGCACGACCCGAACTCGGCCAGCCGCAAGGGCAGGTCGCGGTAGGACTTCAGGCCCTGGTTGAACACCTGCACATGGCAGGGGCAGTTCATCGGCTTCAGCGCGTTGATGCGCTTTTCCTTGGCGCCCTCTTCGTCGACCTCCACGATGAACATGTTCTCGCGGTAGGCCTCCCAGTGGCCCGACTTTTCCCACAACACCCGGTCCACGACCTGCGGCGTCTTGATTTCCTTGTAGCCCGCCTGCCGCAGACGGCCGCGCATGTAATCCTCAAGCTGGCGATAGATCGTCCAGCCGTTCGGGTGCCAGAACACCATGCCCGGCGCTTCTTCCTGCAGGTGGAACAGTTCCATCTCACGGCCAAGCTTGCGGTGGTCGCGCTTGGCGGCCTCCTCCAGCATCGTGAGGTGCGCCTTTAGGTCGTCGCGGTTCTTGAACGCCACGCCGTAGATCCGCTGCAGCATGGGCCGCGAAGCATCGCCCAGCCAGTAGGCCCCCGCGACATGCGTCAGCTTGAACGCATCCGCCGGAACCTGGCCCGTGTGCTGGAGGTGCGGCCCCCGGCACAGGTCCTGCCAGGGCCCGTGCCAATACATCCGCAGATCCTCGCCCTCGGGGATGCGGTCGATCAGCTCCAGTTTGAAGGGTTCGCCCCGGCCCCGGTAATATTCCACCGCGCGGGCGCGGTCCCAGACCTCGGTCCGCACCGGGTCGCGGGCGTTGATGATCTGCTTCATCCGCGCTTCGATCTGGCCAAGGTCCTCGGGCGTGAACGGCTCTTCCCGGTCGAAATCATAGAACCAGCCATAGTCGCGGACCGGGCCGATGGTGACCTTCACGTCCGGCCAGATTTCCTGCACCGCGCGGGCCATGATGTGGGCCAGATCGTGCCGGATCAGCTCCAGCGCCGGGGCGTCGTCCTTCAGCGTGTTCAGCGCAATGGTCGCGTCGGCGGGGATCGGCCAGGCCAGGTCCCAGTGCTTGCCGTTGACCTGCGCCGAGATCGACGCCTTGGCCAGAGAGGGGGCAATGCTTGCCGCCACTTCGGCAGGGGTCACGCCCGCCGGATACTGGCGGATGTTGCCGTCGGGAAATGTCAGGGAAATCTGGCTCATGGCCGTCTCCTCGTCAGTTTGGCGCCTACGAAACGCCCGGTTGCGGGTTATGTCGCATCGTCTTGCCCAAGCGGGGGGGCGAAGTCAAGCCATGCGCGGAACTTCGCCCGGCGGTCGCGGCCTGCCTCACGTCCGCCGCGATGCGGCTTATATTCACCCCCATGACCACCTTCCTCACCACCCCGCAAGGCCGCCACATCGCCTATCACCGCACCCCCGGCCGCGAGCCGGGCGTGGTCTTTCTGGGCGGCTTCCGCTCGGACATGACCGGGTCCAAGGCCCTGCACCTGCAAGCCTGGGCCGAGGCGACGGGCCGCAGCTTCCTGCGGTTCGACTATTCCGGCCACGGCGCCTCACGCGGGGTGTTCGAGGAACTGGCCCTGTCGGACTGGCGCGCGGATGCGGCCGCGCTGTTGGAGGTGCTGACCGAAGGGCCGCAGGTCCTGGTGGGGTCGTCCATGGGCGGCTGGATCGCGCTGTTGCTGGCGCGCGACATGCCGGAAAAGGTGGCCGGGCTGGTCGGCATCGCCGCCGCACCGGATTTCACCGAACGGATGTGGGACGAAGAGCTGACCCTGGCCGAACGGACCCGGCTGATGGAGGACGGCATCTTCTATCGCCCCTCGGACTATTCCGCCGACCCTTACCCGATCACCCGCCGGCTGATCGAGGACGGGCGCGAGAACCTGGTTCTGCGCAGCCCGCTGCACCTGCCGATCCCGGTACGCCTGTTGCAGGGCACCGCAGATGTGGACGTGCCCCCGGCCGTGGCGGTCGGTCTTCTGGACCACATCTCCAGCCCCGACCTGCGGCTGACGCTGGTCAAGGAGGCGGACCACCGCTTCTCGACCCCCGCCTGCCTGGCCCTGCTGACCCAGAGCGTCGAAGAGGTGCTGGCCGTCCGCGACGCTGGCCAGGGCGCCGAGGGGACCGAGGTCCTGTCGCTGACGCACCTGGGCTAGGCGTCAGGCGCCCAGCAACTGCGCCGCAAGCGCCCGGCCGCTGGTCCAGGCATCCTCGACCGTTCGACCCAGGCACCAGTCCCCGCCCGCAAACAAGCCTTGCGACGGATCGGCCAGGAAGGGCTGGCCCAGGGGCCGCTCGGCCTGGGAAAAGCGCCAGCGATGCGCGACCGCATGGGTCGCCTCGGCCGGCCGCCTGCCGATATGGCGGCAAAGAAGCGGCAGCATCCGTTCGGCGATCTGCGGCGGTTCAAGCTCCAGGTGGCGGCGGCTGAACGCGGCATTGGCCTGCGCGACCCAGCACTGCCGCCCCCCGTCCCGCCCCGGCTTGGCGCTGTCCAGCGCAATCCAGTCGAGATCGTCAGTCTCCGTCCGCTCAGGTGCGGGCGATGCGCACACCCCTTTGAAGGCCGCCATCAGCGTCAGACAGGGTGCCATCTCGACCGCACGAAGCGCCGAGGCCAAAGAAAGGTCCGGGGCGATCATCCGCAGGATCTGCGGCGCGGGCAGCGTCAGGATCACGCGGTCAAAGACCTGGGCCTGATCGCCCCAAGCCACGCGCCAACCGGAGCCTTCCGCCGTCACGGCAGTCACCGTGGCACCCGCCTGAACCTCAAGCCCCTCGGCCAGATACCGCGCGAAACCGGACATCCCCGGAAGCCCGACAAAGGCCGCCGCCCCGGCATCGGCGGCGCGCAACGGCCCCTGCCACCCCGCCAGCGCACCGGCCTCCTCGGCCTGCCGCAAGACCTCGGCGAAGCCCGACCCGGTCGCGGTCAGATAGGGCGCGCCGTGGTCGAACTGCAACCCCGGCTCGGCCCGGCGGGTGGCTAGCCGTCCGCCCACCCCCCGGCTTTTGTCGAAGATGACCGGCGCCAGCCCGGCCTTTACCATAGCCCGGGCGCAGGTCAGCCCGGCCACGCCAGCCCCGACAATCGCGATCTTCATGCCCGCAGCCCCTTAATACAGCCCCGCCACCCGGCCGCGCAGGGCGACCAGAGCCAGAACCGTGTCGATAGTGGGTGTCGGCGTGTCGGTGATCCGGCCCAACTCCTGCACCGAGCCGACCAGCGCGTCGATCTCCATCGGGCGGCCGGCGTCCAGATCCTGCAGCATCGAGGTGCGATGCGCCCCGACTGCCGCCCCGCCGTCGATCCGACGCTCCACATCAATCGGAAAACTGACGCCCAGCTTTTCGGCCACCACCTGCGCCTCGACCATCATCCGCCGCGCCACGTCGCGGGTGCCGGGGTCGGTGCAAAGTACGTCCAGAGTGGCATGGGTCAGGGCCGAGATCGGGTTGAAGGACAGGTTGCCCCACAGCTTGACCCAGATCTCATCGCGCAGGCGGGGCCGGACCGGGGCCTTCAACCCCGCCGCCTGCAAGGCCTGCGACAAGGCGGTCGCGCGGTCGGATTTCGACCCGTCCGGTTCGCCCAGCGAAAAGCGGTTGCCCTCGATATGGCGGATCGTGCCAGGCTCGCTGACCTCGGCAGCCGGATAGACGACGCAGCCCAGCACGCGGTCGGGGCCGAAGCCCTCCCACTGCACATTGCCGGGATCGACGCTGTGCAGGCGTGTGCCCTCCAACGGGCCGCCGATCTTGTGGAAATACCACCAGGGCACGCCGTTCACGCCGCTGACGATGGTCGTCTCTGGCCCGATCAGCGGCTGCATCGCGCCGACCACCGGCGGCACCGAATGGGCCTTGAGGGTGACGATCAGATAGTCCTGCGGCCCAAGGTCGGCGGCATTGGCGCTGGCCCGGACCGGGACGGTGACGGGCTCCGCGCCCTCTTCCAGCAAGGTCAGGCCCTTGGACTGGATCGCCGCCAGATGCGGCCCGCGGGCGACGATGCTGACATCGGCCCCAGCTTGCACCAGCTTGGCCGCCATGTAACCGCCGATCGCGCCGGCGCCGAAGATGCAGATTTTCATGTGCCGTTCCTTCAGGCCGGTTGGCCAAGCCCCAGTTTCTCGGCCAGCCCGATCCGCTGCAGCTTGCCGGTCGCCCCCTTGGGAATCTCCTCCAGGATCACCACCCGGCGCGGCACCTTGAAATCGGCCATGCGGCTGGCGCAGAAATCCCGGATTTCGCGTTCGGTCGCGGTCTGGCCTTCGCGCAGGACGACGGCGGCGGCGACCTCTTCGCCCAGTTTCGGATGCGGCATGGCAAAGGCGACCACCTGCTGGATCGCCGGGTGATCCAGCAGCACCCCATCCACCTCCAGCGGACTGATCTTCTCGCCGCCACGGTTGATGATCTCTTTCAGCCGCCCGGTCAGACGCAGATAGCCCTCGTCGTCCAGGGCACCCTGGTCGCCGGTGCGGAACCAGCGCAGACCGTCGGCCTGAAAGAAATTCTTCGCGTTGGCGTCGGGGTTGCCTTCATAGCCCGGCGTCACGTTCGGGCCCGAGATCACCACTTCGCCCGTGCCATCGATCAGGCGGTTCTCCACCTCATGCGCGATGCGCAGCAAGGGACCGGCGGCCACACCGACCGACCCCGGCTTCTGCGCGCGGGGCGGCAGGGGGTTGCAGGCCATCTGGTGCGTGGCCTCGGTCATGCCATAGGCCTCGATCACCGGAGCCTGGAAGGTCTCGGCCAGTTCCAGCATCACCTGCGCCGGCAGCGAGGCCGAGGAGGAGCGCAGGAACCGCAGCGGATGCGCCTCGATCACGTCGCGGTTGCGGGCGGCACGCGACAGGATCGCCTGGTGCATGGTCGGGACGGCGGTGTACCAGGTCGGCTCTGCCTCTTTCATCCAGCCGAAGAACTTCAGCGCGTCGAACCCCGGCGCGCACCAGACCGAACTGCCAGCGGCGAGCGAGGCCGTGACGGCGGCGATCAGGCCGTGGATGTGGAACAGCGGCATCACGTTCAGGCAGCGATCCCCGGCGGTCAGCGCCAGCGACGCTCCGATGTTCCGGGCCGAGGCGACAAGGTTCGACTGCAACAAGGGCACGATCTTCGGCCGCGACGTGGTGCCCGAGGTGTGCAGGATCAGCGCCGTCGCATCCGGCCCGGGCTGGCCGGCCGGGGCGGGCGTGGCGGACTGCGGGCCGCTTAGCCGGAACTGGCCGGCCGGGGCGCCCGCATCGCTGTGCAGGCGCAGGACGGTCATCCCCAGCGGGTTCGCCGCCGCCAGCGCCGGCCCGTCATAGCCGTCGGGCACGACGATGGCCTTGGCCTTCAGATCCTCCAGATAGAAGCTGAACTCCTTCTCCTGATAGGCTGGGTTCAGCGGTGCCGTCACCGCCGCCTGCGCGATGGTGATGAAGGCCGTGGCCATCTCTGGCCCGTTCGGCAGCACGATCGCCACCCGGTCCGCAGCGCCAATGCCAAAGCGGCGCAGGTCGGCTTCCACCTCGGCCGCCAGGGACCGCAGGCCGCCATAGGTCAGCCAGGCGCGGCCCGGTGCCCCGATGGCATTTGACCCGGCCGGCGTGTCGGCCAGCAACGCAGAAACTGTGGCGGTCATGGGTGTTCTCTTTCGTTCACAGGGTCAGCCAGACGGAGTTAGCGCGATGCGGCATAGTAGGAAACCTTGCGCTCCAGATAAGCCAGGAATTCCGACAGGGCGAAGGCCAGGCCGAACAGCACGATCAGCACCGCCCAGAATTCGGCCATCAGGAACTTGCTGGAATAAAGTTCGAACAGGGCGCCGAACCCGACGATCGAGATCAGCAACTGGCCGATGATCACCCCCTTCACCGCCCGGATCACCCCGATCCGCACGCCGCCCAGGATTTCCGGCAGGGCGGCCCAGAAGTAGACCTTGACGAAGGCATCCATCGGCGAGGCCCCGAAGCTGCGCGCCATCTCCACCAGCGACCGGTTGATCTGCCGCACCCCGGCGCGGGCGTTCAGAATGATGATCCAGATCGCGAAAAGCGTGGTGGTGATGATCACCGTCTTGGTCCCAAAGCCGAACAGCACCATCAGCACAGGCACCAGCGCGGTCAGCGGCGCCGACAGGAAGATGTTGACCCAAGGCAACAAAAGCTCGTCCACGATGCGGTTCTTGCCCATCAGGATGCCGGTCGGGATACCGATCACGATGGCGAAAAAGACCCCCGCCAGAAAGGCATAGGACGTGACCCAAAGCGCGTTCAGGAAGGCCGGGGTCGGGATCAGGCCAATCAGGGTTGCCAGCACTTCGGAAAACGGCGGAATGAAGAAGGTCAGTTCCAGGCGACCCACCACCTCCCACAACAGCGCCCAGATGAGCAGCGACGACAGAGCCGGCAGCTTGAAGCCATAAAGCGTCATTGGACCCTACTCCACATAGCTGCGCAGCGAGGCCCAGATCCGGTCGACGATATCCAGGTATTCCGGGTCGCGGCGGATGTTGTCCACGCTTTTGTCGCGGAAGCTGGAGGGGCGGATGATCTCGGACACCCGGCTGGGGCGCGGCAGCAGGATGGCGATCTGGTCCGAGACATAGACCGCCTCTTCGATGGAGTGGGTGACGAAGATGAAGGTCTTTTTCTCGTTCTTCACCAGTTCCAGCAGGTCCTCCTGGAACTTGCGGCGGGTCTGCTCGTCGACGGCCGAGAACGGCTCGTCCAACAGCAGCACCTGCGCATTCACCGACAGCGCCCGCGCCAGGCCCACGCGCTGGCGCATGCCGCCGGAAAGCTGGTGCGGGAACTTCTTCTCGAACCCGGCCAGCCCGACCTCGCGGATGTATTTCTCGGCAATCGCCTCGCGTTCCGACTTGGCCACGCCCCGCAATTCCAGCCCGAAGGCCACGTTGCGGATCACGCTGGCCCAGGGCAACAGCGCAAAGTCCTGGAACACGAAGGACCGGTCGGGGCCGGGGCCGGTAACCTTGACCCCGTTCACCTCGATCTCGCCCGAGGTCGCCGGCAACAGGCCCGCGATGATCTTCAGCAGCGTGGTCTTGCCGCAGCCCGAGGGGCCGAGAAGCGAGGTCAACTCGCCGCGCGGAAATTCCAGCGACAGGTCCTTCAGCGCCTGAACGTCGCCATAGACCTTCGAGACGTTGCGGACTGAAACGGCGCTATCGGTCACGGCCTGCCGTGTATCTGGCTTAATCGGCTGCATATCCACGGTTGTTCCCTTCGAAGAGGATGTCTTCAAGCTTCTCAAGCAGGTTCAGGAAGATCACTGCCAGAAGGATGATCGAGAAGATCGCCGCATACATGCTGGGATAGTCGGCGATCGAGCGGCTGTAGGTGATGATATCGCCAACTCCGGTCGGCGTGATTTTCAGTTCGGACAGGATGGCCCCGATGAACCCCGCCGAAACACCCAGGCGCAGGCCCGAAAAGATGACGGGCGAGGCCGCCGGCAGGATGATCTTCAACAGCACGTCCCGGTCATGCGCCAGGAACGAGGTGGCCATTTCCTTCAGCGACGCCGGCGTGTTGCGCACGGCCGAGGCGGTGTTCAACACGATCACCGGCATCGCCATGATGCAGACCACAAAGACCTTGGAGGTCAGGCCGATGCCATAGACCATCACCAGAAGCGGGATCAGCGCCGCCAGCGGGGCGGCCTGCATGACGATGAAGATCGGCGAGAACAGCCATTCGAACCCCTTGCTCAGCCCGATCCACAGGCCAAGCCCGATGCCGAACACGGCCGAGATCAGGACGCCCACCACCAGGGGTTGCAGGGTTTCGGCATAGGCCACGAAAATGGACCCGTCGAAGGTCATCCGCGCCAGCGCGGCCATCGAGTCGATGAAGGTGGGAAAGGCATAGCTGACGGGGACGCGCCCCGCGATCTCCCAGGCCCCGAACACGATCAGGGCCGAGAGAAGCTTCAGCATGAGAGGACGGTGTTTCAGCACGTCGCGGTCCGCCTTGGGCCAGGGAAGGGGAACCGTCGGCAGCCGGGCCGCCGACGGTCAGGGACTTTACTGGGCCATCGCCGCGTCAAGCGGGGCAAAGTACCAGAAGTCCTCCAGGTTCAGCGTCGCGGGATCGCCTTCCAGCTGGCCGGCTTCGACATACCATTCCATGTCGGCCTTCGCCGCCTCGCGGCCACCACCGTTCGGATCGTACAGACCACCGGCCACCGCTTCGGTGTAGAACTCGTCGATCTCGGCCAGCACTTCGGCCGGAAGCTGGCCGATCGGGCCGTCCGGGCTGGTCTCGCGGCGGATGATCGTCGGGTCCTTCGCCATGTCGGACCAGGTGCTGTGCAGCGCCTTGACCAGGATGTTCACCGCCTCTTCGTTTTCCTTGATCCAGTCCAGGTTGGCGAACAGCGCCTCGTCACTGGCCTTCACCTCGAACATCGGCAGCGAGTTGAAGCGGTCGCCCGCCTCCTCGATGATCTTGTTGCGGTTGGACAGATCCAGGATGGTGGCGTTCCCCTGCCCCGCCAGCATCGCCGCAACCCGGTTGCCCGAGCCCGGCACATAGGACCGCTCACCGAAGGTGATGCCCTCTTTCTGCTCGATCACGTTGGCGATGGAATCCGTCCCGCCCCCGCGCGAGTGCAGCATGATCGGCTGGCCATCCAGGTCCTTAAGCGTGGTGAATTCCTTGGTGGTGACCGGGAAGAACACCAGCTTGGACAACTGGAAGATGATCCGCACAGGCGCTTTCGACCGCTGCATGGCGGCGTAGGGCGTGCCGAAGGCGATATCCATGTCGCCGCTCAGAACCGCCTGAATGGCCAGTTCTTCCTCGGCGAAGGCGGTCCATTCATAGTCCAGCCCATTGGCCTTGGCGCGGTCCAGCGCCACGAAGAAGGCCGCCATTTCGTCCGAGGGCGGCTCGGCCAGCGCGATGCGGATCGTCTCGGCCTGCGCGGCCGACAGGGTCATGCCGGTTGCAAGGGCGACCCCTGCAAGTCTTGCGATGAAGGCGTTCATGATTCTCCTCCCTGAGAATTCAGTTCACTACCGATATGTCCGGGCTTGGCTTCCTTTCGTCCTTGGCCCGGACGGTCTTTCTGCTTCACACCTCGCCAAAAAGCCGGTTTGCCACCGATCCCAGATGCCGCCGCATCGCGTCATAGGCGGCGCCCGGATCACGGCTGGCAATCGCGGCGGCAATCGCGTCATGTTCGGCAAAGCTGGAATGGTCGGGCGAGGGCTTGGTGCTTTGGCGGGTGACGCTGCCCCAGACCACCGCACGCCGAACCTCGTTCAACTGGTCGAACAGCGCCAGCAGCAGCAGGTTGTCGCTCGCCTCGGCGATAGCGCGGTGAAAAAGGTCGTCCTGCACCTCGTATTCGTTCCAGGTCGTCGCCGCCTTCGCCCGCTCGATCGCGCGCTGCATCTTGTGCATCGCCTCGCCCGAGGCATTGACCGCCGCCTCGCGGGCAATCGCCGGCTCGATTGCAAGCCGGGCGCGCATCATGCGGAAGGGCGTCAACTGCCGCCCCAGTTCCACCATGGCGCTGGAGGGCGCGGACTTCGGCAGATCACCGGACACGAAGGTGCCCTTGCCGACATGCCGCCAGATCATCCCGTCCCGCTCCAGCGCGTCCAGCGCCTTGCGCAGCGTGGCGCGGGACAGGCCCAACTGGTCCGACAGGTCCCGCTCGGGCGGCAGCTTGGCCCCGCCGGCATAGCCGCCGTCCAGGATGAACCCGCGCAACCGCGCCACGGGGTCAAGCACTTCGGACGTCTGATCGCGCATCTACCGCCCCGCATTGGTCAACCAATTCACTTGATTTTTTGACGTTAGACCCCGCAAGATTCAAAATCAATCGCAAATTGGTTCGAAAAACCGGCTTCATGCTGAACCATCCCGATTGATTTCACCCGGGCGCTGCGATAGCGTCCCGGCCGGAACATCCCGCAAAAGGTGAAACATGACCGACTACGTGATCCCGCAGCCCCCGACCCCCTCCATTCCTGCCAGCGGCGGCGGGGCGTTTCCCGTGCGTCGCGTCTATTGCATCGGGCGGAACTACGCCGCCCACGCTGTCGAAATGGGCCACGACCCGGACCGCGAACCGCCGTTTTTCTTCCAGAAGAACCCCAACAACCTCGATTCGACCGGAGAGTTCCCCTATCCGCCGCATTCCAGCGACGTGCATCACGAGGTTGAGCTGGTCGTCGCGCTGAAGTCCGGCGGCACGAACATCGCCATCGCCGACGCGCTGAACCATGTCTGGGGCTATGCCGTGTCGCTGGACATGACACGCCGCGACCTGCAGGGCGAGGCCAAGAAGATGGGCCGCCCGTGGGAAATCGGCAAGGCGTTCGAACGCTCCGGCCCGGTCGGCCCGCTGCGCCCGGTGTCCGAGGTCGGCCACCCCGACCACGGGCGAATCGAGCTGAAGGTCAACGGCGCGCTGCGGCAGGAAGGCGACCTGAACCAGATGATCTGGAAAGTGCCGGAAATGATCTCGTACCTGTCCGAGTACTTCGAACTGCAGGCCGGCGACGTGATCATGTCGGGCACCCCCGCCGGTGTGGGCGCCGTCGTCCGCGGCGACACGATGGAAGCCACGATCGACGGTCTCGGCACCCTGGTCGTCAAGGTCCTCTGACCGGACGCGGGGCCGCCGAACCGGCGACTTGCCGCTTTCGCAGCGATGGCAAGCGGTTTAGGTTCCGCGCAAGGATGGGGCGGCGCAGATCGCGCGGCCCCGTCCGCCTGATGGACAAGCAACAGCAAGGCTGCAAATGACCGACCATTCCGTGCCCGACATCATCGTCACCAAGGTTGACGAGGCCCCGCAACTGGCGTCCGCCTCGCTTTTGCCGATCATCCGGTCCTTCGCCGCCGCGGCTGGCGTGACGGTCGGCACGCGCGACATTTCCCTCGCCGGTCGCATCATCAGCGCCTTCCCCGAGCGTCTGACCCCCGCCCAGCGCCAGGAAGATGACCTGGCCGTCCTTGGCGCGCTGGTCACCACGGCCGAGGCGAACGTGATCAAGCTGCCGAACATCTCGGCTTCCGGCCCGCAGCTGGTCGCCGCGATCAAGGAATTGCAGGGCCAGGGCTACGACCTGCCCGACTATCCCGAAGACCCCCAGACGGCCGAGGAAAAGGAAGCCCGCCGCCGCTATGACGCGGTCAAGGGCTCGGCCGTGAACCCGGTGCTGCGCGAAGGCAACTCCGACCGCCGCGCCGCCGTTGCGGTCAAGAACTACGCCAAGGCCAACCCACATTCGATGGGCGCCTGGGCGGCCGACAGCAAGACCCATGTCTCGACCATGTCCGCTGGCGATTTCCGGTCGAACGAAAAGTCGGTGACAGTCAGCGCCGCCCAGGCCGGGCCCGCGAAGATCGAGCTGACGGCCAAGGACGGCAGCGTCACCGTCCTGAAAGACGGCGTGAATTACCTGCCCGGCACCGTGGTCGACGCGACCTTCATGTCGGCACGCGCGCTGCAGGACTTCCTCGCCGCCCAGATCAATGAGGCAAAGGCGCAAGGCGTCCTCTTCTCGATCCACCTCAAGGCCACGATGATGAAGGTCTCGGACCCGATCATCTTCGGCCATGCGGTCAAGGCCTTCCTGGCCCCAGTGTTCGCAAAGCACGGCGCGGCGCTGGACGCGGCGGGCGTCGATGCAAACTCCGGCCTCGGCACCCTGCTGGAACGTGTCGCCACCCTGCCCAACGCCGCCGCGATCGAGGCTGACATCACCGCCACGATGCAGGACCGCCCGGCGCTGTACATGGTGAACTCGGACAAGGGCATCACCAACCTGCATGTCCCCTCGGACGTGATCGTCGACGCCTCGATGCCCGCGCTGATCCGCGCCGGCGGCAAGGGCTGGGGCCCGGACGGCAAGGCCGCCGACACCAAATGCGTGATCCCCGACAGCTCCTACGCATCGATCTATGACGAGGCGATCAGCTACTTCAAGGCGACCGGCGCGCTGGACCCTGCCACCGCAGGCACCGTGCAGAACATCGGCCTCATGGCCCAGAAGGCCGAGGAATACGGCTCGCACCCCACCACGTTCGAGATCGCCAAGGCCGGCACCGTGCGCCTGATCGCCGCCAACGGCGACGTGCTGCACCAGCACGAGGTTCAGGCCGGCGACATCTGGCGCGCCGCCTCGACCCGCAAGGCCCCGATCGAGGATTGGGTCCGTCTGGCCATCGACCGCCAGCGCGCCGAGGGCTGCCAGGCGATCTTCTGGCTGGACGCCGCCCGCCCGCATGACGCCGAACTGATCAAATACGTCACCCCGATCCTTGCGGCCGCCGGGGTTGCGGACAAGTTCCAGATCCTCGCCCCGCGCGAAGCGACCCGGGTGTCGCTGGAAACGATCCGCAACGGCGAAAACTCCATCGCCGTCACCGGCAACGTGCTGCGCGACTACCTGACCGACCTCTTCCCGATCCTGGAGCTTGGGACCTCGGCCAAGATGCTGTCCATCGTCAAGCTGATGAACGGCGGCGGGTTGTTCGAAACCGGCGCGGGCGGCTCGGCCCCGAAGCACGTCCAGCAGTTGGTCGAGGAAAACCACCTGCGCTGGGATTCGCTGGGCGAATTCTGCGCGCTGGGGGAAAGCCTGAAGTTCCTGGCCGACGTGAAGGGCAACGCCAAGGCCCGCGTGCTGGGCAAGGCGGTCGACGTGGCAACGCAGGGCGTCCTGGACCACGACAAGTCGCCCAAGGGTCGCGTCGGGCAGACCGACAACCGCGACAGCCACTTCTACTTTGCGCTCTACTGGGCCCAGGCCCTTGCCGCGCAGACCGAGGACAAGGACCTAGCCGCCCATTTCGCCCCCGTCGCCAAGGCGCTGGCCGAGAATGAGGCGAAGATCGTGGCCGAGCTGGCCCGCGATCAGGGTAAGGCGGCGGATCTGGGCGGCTACTACCACACCGATCCGGCCAAGACGGACGCGGTGATGCGGCCCTCCAAGACCTTCGCCGACATCATCGGCTAAAACGGCAAGCCAGACCCCGCCCGCCGGGGTCTGGCCACCACAGCACATCGGGGGACACATGGCTTGGGCGCGGATCAAGGCGGCTGACGGCAGCATCCTGACCGGGCTTGTCGACGGCGAGCATCTGCGCCCGATGGCGGCCCTTGGCAGCGACACGGCCCTTGGCGCGGCGATCCCGCTGGCGGGGGCCAGCCTGCTGCCCCCCTGCGTGCCGTCCAAGTTCATCGGGCTTTGGAACAACTACCACGCCTCGGCCGCCCGCAACGGCTGGGCGGCTCCAACGCATCCGCTCTGGTTCATGAAACCCGCCTCCAGCATCACCGGCGACGGCGCGCAGGTTGTCCTGCCGCCGTCCGCCGGCCGCGTCGTCTTTGAGGGCGAGCTTGGCATCGTCATCGGCGCCCCCTGCCACAACGCCTCAGCGGCCGAGGCCGAGGCGGCGATCTTCGGCTATACCTGCATCAACGACCTGACCTCGCTGGACATCCTGAACGCTGACCCGGCCTTTCCACAATGGACGCGGGCCAAGGGCTTTGACGGCTTTGGCGTGATCGGTCCGGTCATCGCGACGGGCCTGGACTGGCGCGATCTGACGGTCCGCACCCTGGTCAACGGGCGAGAGCGGCAGGCCTACCCAGCGTCGGACATGATCCTGTCGCCGGTCGAGATCGTCCGGCTTCTGTCGCAGGACATGACCCTGTCGCCCGGCGATGTGATCGCCGTCGGCACCTCGATCGGCGCGCGGCCGGTCAAGGCGGGGGACGAGGTCAGCGTTGTGATCGACGGAATCGGTGCGGTCACCGTGACGATGCGGGACGCCAGCGCCTAAGCCCGCCGCCGCCGCCGCAAGGCACCGATCAGCGGCAGGAACAGCGCGATCAGCACAGCCACCAGCAGCACCGCCGAGATCGGGCGTTCCACAAAGATCATCGGGCTGCCGAAGGACAAAAGCAGCGACTGCCGCAGCGACGTTTCCATCAGCGAGGCCAGCACCAGCGCCAGAACCAATGGCGCGCGGGGAATGTCGAACTTCATCATCAGCCAGCCCAGCACGCCGAACAGGATGCATTTCCACACCTCGCCCATGTCCAGCGTCGCGGCATAGGCCCCGACCAGCGACACCGCCAGGATACCGGGCGCCAGATAGACATACGGCACCCGCAGGATCGCCGCGAACAGGGGTGCCAGCGGCAGGTTCAGCACCAGCAGGATGATGTTGCCGATGAACATGCTGGCGATAAGCCCCCAGACCAACGGCGCCTCTTGTGTCATCAGCATCGGGCCGGGGCGGATGCCATGCAGGATCAGCGCCGCCAGCAGCACCGCGCTGGAGGCCGATCCCGGAATCCCCAGCGACAGCATCGGGATCAGCCCGCCATGCGCCGCCGAATTGTTCGCAGCCTCGGCCGCCGCCACGCCGTCAATCGCTCCATGCCCGAACTTCTCCGGCGCCTTGCTGAACTTCCGCTCGCTCAAGTAGGCCAGCAGAGAGGCGACCGAGGCCCCCGCCCCTGGCATGATCCCGACGAAAAGGCCGATGATCCCGCCCCGGACGATGGACAACCGGCAGGTCACCCAGTCGGCCTTGGTCAGCCACATGTCCTTCAGCCGCGTCTTGATCGGCTGCACCGATGCGATCCGCTCCATCGAGGACAGGACCTCGGCGATCCCGAAGACACCGATCGCGACGGGGATGAAGTCGATCCCCTCGAACAGGACCGGCATGTCGAAACTCAGCCGCGGCGCGCCGGTCAGGGGATCGACCCCGATCAGCGCGATCATCAGCCCCATCACCCCCGCGATCAGCGACCGGACCGGCGAGCCACCAAGCGACCCAGTGGCAATGATGCCCAGCGCCGCCAGCAGGAAATACTCCGGCGCGTTGAAGTTCAGCCCGAAATCGGCCAGGGGCGGCGCGATCAGCGCCACGGCGGCCACCGCCGAGATCCCGGCCAGGAACGACCCGATGGCCGCAATCGCCAGCGCGGCCCCTGCCCGTCCCTGCCGCGCCATCGCGTGCCCGTCCAGCGCCGTCATCACGCCCGACGCCTCACCCGGGACGTTGATCAGGACCGAGGTCAGCGTCCCGCCGTACTGCCCGCCATACATGATCCCGGCCAGCATCATGATCGCCGTCACCGGCTCCAGCCCGAAGGTCAGCGGCAGCAAAAGCGCCATGCCCGCCGCCGGACCCAGCCCCGGCAAGGCCCCGACCACCTGTCCGATCACCACACCAAGGAAGATGAAAAGCAGGTTCTCCGGCTGCAGCGCGATGGCAAAGCCCTGGAAGAGAAGGTCAAACATCGGCGGTCCTTACAGTCCGAAGGGCGCGGGCAGCGGCACGGAAAGCAGCCGCACAAAGACGACATGCGTGCCGCCTGCGATCACGGCCGCCGTCACCACCGACGGCAGCAGACGTTGCCGCAGCACCACCAGCAGCAGGAACAGCGCGAACACCGCCAGCATCGGCACCAGCCCGATCACCGGCGCGCCAGCGGACAGCGCCACCAGCGCCACGACGGTCAGCCCCACCCGCACCAGGGCGTCGCGGCCGGGGCGGTCCACCAACCCGGTGTCCGCCCCGCGCCATTGCTGCCACAGAAGCAGGGCAGCAAGCAGCAGCCCCACCCCGCCCACGAACAGGGGAAAGAACCGCGCGCCCGGCGTGAAGCCGTCCCAGACCGCCAGCCCGGCCGTGCCCAGGATCACCGCCAGCGAGGCGGCAATCATGAACAGCGCCGGCACCATCTCCAGCTTGCGCATCGGCCCTTCCCCCCGGTCCGTCACTTGGCCAGGCCGATCTTGGTCAGCACCGTGCGGAAGGTCTCCTGCTCGGCCTTGAAATAGGCCCCGGCCTCGTCCAGCGCATAGAACTGGCCCAGCTGCATGTTGGCCTTCAGGCCATCCTGCCAGGTCTGCGTCTCGGTCGCCTTGCGGAATTTGTCGGCCCACCAGGCCGCCACCGCCGGGTCAAGCCCCGCCGGCCCCGCCACGCCCCAGAACTGGGTATAGACCACGTCCACGCCCTGCTCCTTGGCGGTCGGCACATTGGCCAGGGCTTCCTCGCTGCGCCGCACTTCGGACAGGATCGCCAGCGGCTTCGCCGTGCCGGCCGCGATCTGCTCCATCCCCTCGGCCAGGGTGGCAAAGTGCAGCTCCACATTCCCGCCCAGGAAGGTCGCCCGCGCCGCACCCCCGCTTTCATGCGGGATATAGGTCAGCGTGATCCCCGCCGCCGTCTCGATCAGCCCGGTCGCGATGTGGTCGTTGCCGCCCGAGGCCCCGCCCGCAACCCGCACCCGGCCCGGCTCGGCCGTCGCCGCCGTGACCATGTCGGTCAGGCTGCCCCAGGGACTGTCCGGCGTGGTCAGCAGCATCAGCTCGGACTGGATGAACCCGGCAATCGGCGTCACCTGATCCACGACCGAGGGTGTGCCCTGCACGATCGGCGTGGTAAAGACCGGCGAGGCCATGGTCAGCAGCGTGTTCTCGTCCCCCGGCAGGCCCAGCACATGGTTATAGGCGTTGGAGTGCCCGGCCCCGCTGCGGTTCTGGATGACGATGGGGTTCTCGACGATCCCCTCCTCGTTCATGATCTGCGCGATGGTGCGCATGATCACGTCGGGCGATCCCCCCGCACCCGCCCCGACCGTGAACTCGATCGGTCCTTCCGGTGCCCGCATGTCCTGCGCCTGCGCCGTCACCGCGACGGCGGCCGCAAAGGCCAGCGTCCCGCAAAAACTCCACATCTTCGACATTGTCAGTCTCCTCCCAGAAACAAGGTCAAGTGTCTTTCCTGATTGCCGGCCGGGCCCTCCTCCTCAGGTGCTCAGCACGGATGGGTGAAACAGCTCTTCCGGCGCGACCAGACGCCCGGCCAGATGCTGTTCGACCGAATAGCGGCAGGCCGCTTCCAACTCGGCCCGGGCACCGCCAAAGCCATAGGGCCAATAGTCCGCGCCCATCGTGGCGCGGGTCCGCTCTAGACAGGCGTTCAGCCAAGGCAGGCTAAGCCGATTGGCCGAGCCTAGCCAGACATCGACCAACCGCCCCAGCGCCCGGTCGCGCGCCGCCGAAAAGGCCTGGAACAACAGGCCCGGCAGGTCCGGGTGCTGGTCGCACAAGCTGCGCCGCACCGCCACGACATGCATGATCGGGAAAAAGCCGGTGCGCCGGTGATAGTCCTGCTCGGCCGCTTCGAAATCCGGGATGATCCGCTCGATCCGCGGGTCGCCCGCCAGAAACGCCGCAGGCGGGTTCGGGGCCAAAAGCGCATCCACCTCGCCCGCAAACAACAGTTGCTGCAAGGTCTCGCCATCCTTGATCGGGGTGATCGACAGGTCCGGCGGCGGCTGCAACGCCAGCCGCTCGTGCCGAACGCCCTTGTCCAGCGCGCCCGTCCGCCAGCGGATCGCCTCGGCGGGAACCCCGAACTCGTCCGACAGAAGCCCCCGCATCCACAGGGCCGCCGTCATCTGGTATTCCGGCACCCCGACCGCCCGCCCGGCCAGATCGGCCAGCGTCTCGATCCCGCTGCCAGCGCGGCGGTAAAAGCCGTTGTGCCGGAAGGCCCGCGCCAGAAAGGCCGGGATCGCCAGATAGGAGTTGTCCCCCCGCGCGACCTGCAGGATATGGCTGGACAGCGACAACTCGGTCACGTCGAACCGGGCTTCCTGCACGGCGATGGGAAACAGCTGCGTGGTCGGCAGGATATGCGGCTCTACCGTGAAACCGGGCACCGGCACGTCGCCGTTCAGCACGGGCAGCGACCGGTCATGGTCCCAGGTCGCTACGGAAATCGTCACCATTGCGCCAGCCCCTCCCCCTTCGGCTGCACGACTATCTGCACCCCGCCCCCCGGGTGACAACTCGTTAATGTTGACAACTGCTTTGCGCATCCTGCAAACCAGACCAGCCGGATAGGGGGAATGGGCATGGGCCGCACCAAGATCGTCGGGGCGCTTCCCCGCCTCCCGCTAGAGGTGCTGCGCTATGTCGTCCTGATCGCCGAGAAAGGCTCGACCCTGGCGGCGGCGCAGACGGTGAACCTCACCTCCTCCTCGCTCAGCCGGAAGATCGCGCTGCTGGAGCATGAGCTTGGCGTCGCCCTCTTCGAACGCCACTCACGCGGGATGCGGCCCACAGACGCGGGCGAGTTGGTGATCGACGCCGCCCGCCAGATGCTGACCCGGATGGAGCGGCTGGCCAGCGACATCGACGACATCTGCGCGGTCGGGCGGGGGTCGGTGCGGCTTTATACCTCGCAGGCGCTGGTCGAACACATCGTCATGCCCCGTGTCCTGCAAATGGCGGCCGAGTTCCCCGAGGTGAAAATCGACCTGCAAGTCGCCGTCGGCCGGCAAGCGGAACGTGCTTTGCTGACGGACGGGGCCGATTTCGCCGTCATCATCACTGTGCCCACCCACCCCGACATCGAAATCGTGGCCGAGCGCAGCAACCGCGTTGTGGCCATCGTTGACCGGACCCACCCCTTCGCCGCGCGCGGCCGGATCAGCGCGGCCGAGCTGGTGACAACCCCCTTCGCCGCGCTGCCCGCCACCTATAACAGCCGCGTCGCCTTCAACAGCCTGGTGCCCGACAGCCTGCGCGACCTGCAACCGCAGATGACAGCCAGTTCGACCGCCGCGCTGAAGGCCTATGCCTTGGCCGGCCTCGGCGCCGCGATCGTGCCCGAGTTGACGGTGCTGGCCGATGCCGCTTCGGGCGATCTGGTGGTCCTTGCGCTGGAGGGGGCGGAAAAGACCGACACCCGGATGTGCCTTTGCCGCCGCCGTTCGCACATCATGGGCAGCGCGGCGCAACGGCTGATGGAGGAGTTTGCGCGGTCGTTTTCCACCACTTGATCCAGACAGATCCTGCAAAACAATCTCTGGCCCAAAAAAGACGCTTCACAAAATTCCGCTTCTCTATCAGACCGTTGTAGATTACCCTTCGCTCCTGGCAGTACCGGGCTATTTTCACAAATCCTACAAACAGGCCCAATGGTGACCGAACCCGTCGTCCTGATCCCCGGCTTCATGGCCGATGCGCGCAGCTTCATGCCGCAGCTTGTCGCGCTGGGAACCGCGCGGCCGGTGATCCTGCTGACCACCGCCCAGGGCGACACGGTCGAACAGGTGGCCACCGCCGCCCTGCCCATCCTTCCCCCGCGCTTTGCCCTTGTCGGTCACGGCCTTGGCGGCAACATCGCGATCGAGATCCTGCGCAAGGCGCCGCAATCGGTCAGCCGCATCGCGCTTCTGTCCACCGACCCCCTGCCAGAACCCCCGCAACAGGCCGCCCGGGAAGAGGCGCTGATTGTCGCCGCCAAGACCGGCCGCATGGCCGATTGCATCGCGCAACTCCTGCCCGTCGCCGCCCTGCACGACGCCCCCTGGCGGGCCGAGGTGCTGGCGCTGGTCCAGGACATGGCCGCGACCCTGGGGCCCGAGCAGTTCCAGCGCCAGCTTCGGATGATGCAGCGCCGCCCGGACCAGCAAAAGACCCTGCGCAAGGCCAATGTGCCGACGCTGATCCTGTCCGGCGTCGGCGACAGCATCGTGCCCCGCCGTCGGGCGGAATTCCTGGCCGGGATGATGCCGCAGGGCTGTCTTGAGGTCATCGCCGAGGCCGGCCACCTGCCGCAACTGGAACAGCCCGAGGCCGTGACCCAGGCGCTGCAGACCTTCCTCGCCGGGCGGCTGCCGACCCTGATGCTCGGCTAACCCTGCCAAAGCCCTTTCATGCACCCGTCGGCGCAACCCCCGCGAGGAGTGCACGACGTGCTTGACGAGCAGCCCGTTAGGCCGAGGCCAGCGCGATCTTCGCCTTCGGCTTGCCCGCCGCTTGATCCATGAAGTTCAGCACCAGTGGCCGGATGTTCAGGCGCCAGCTCTTGCCGGCAAAGATGCCGTAATGGCCCGCGCCCGGCTCCAGGTGATGGGCCTTCTTCGCATCCGACAACCCGGTCAGCAGGTTCAGCGCCGCGACGCACTGGCCGGGGGCCGAGATATCGTCATTCGCCCCTTCTACCGTCATCACCGAAACCTTGGTGATTGCGCTGAAATCGACCTTGCGGCCCGCGACCACGAATTCATTCCGCGCGATCTCGCGGTTCTTGAAGATCCGCTCGACCGTGGACAGGTAGAACTCGGCCGTCATGTCCATCACGGCCAGGTATTCGTCGTAGAACCGGTTGTGCGCATCGTGGTCCGACGCCTCGCCGCGCGCCACGCGGAAGATCTGCTCGGTAAAGGCCTTGCCGTGGCGTTCCGCATTCATGGTCATGAAGCTTTGCAGCTGCAACAGCCCCGGATAGACCAGCCGCCCCGCGCCCTTGTGCTTGAACCCGACGCGCTGGATTGCCCAATGCTCCAGCTGGCCCATGGTGACCCGGCGGCCGAAATCGGTGACCTCGGTCGCGGCGGCGTCCGGATCGACCGGCCCGCCGACCAGCACCAGGCTGCGCGGCTGCGCCTCGGGGTGTTCGGCGGCCAGATAGGCCGTCGCGGCCAGCGTCAGCGGCACCGGCTGGCACACCGCGATCACGTTGGTCTCCGGCCCCAGTTCCTTGATGAACTCGGCCAGATACAGCGTGTAATCCTCGACGTCGAACTTGCCGGCGCTGACCGGGATGTCGCGCGCATTGTGCCAGTCGGTCACATAGACATCGGCATCCGGCAGCAGCGAGGCCACGGTGGACCGCAACAGCGTGGCATAGTGCCCCGACATCGGCGCCACCAGCAGCACCTTGCGCGCCATGGGCGAGCGGCGGCGGACAAAGAACTGCACCAGGTCGCCAAAGGGCTTCTGGATCACCGGCTTCACATCGACCAGGTGGTCCTGGCCATCCGGGCCGACGATCGACCGGATGCCCCAGTCGGGCTTGGCGATCATGCGGCCGAAGGTCCGCTCGGTCACTTCGCCCCAGGCGGCCATCATCGGCAGCATCGGGTTCATCGACATGGCGAAGGCAGGATAACTGGCAAAGGCCCTGGCCGAGGCGCCCAACCACTCATTCGTGTTGCGGGCGCTTTCCATCAGGTCATAGGTGAACATATACTTCATGGTGTCTCCTGACCCTCGCGGGCGAATTTCACACAGCGGGCTTGGAACGGGCGACGCAATGCTGCATAGCGGCAAGAATAGGGGGGAACCATTCGCATGACAACAGAAGAGAAGCCCCCTGCCCTTGATGACGGCGAAGTGCGCCTTGCAAGGCTCAACGCTAACCTTGCAAAGGTTGACGAGTTGTCAAAGCGCCTCACGGCCGCGCTGACCCACCGCCGCACCGTCGACCCCGCGCTGCATGGCCCCGCGCCCGACGTCTACATGAAGGCCGCCGCCGCCTATCTGGCCGAGATGATGTCGAACCCCGCCAAGGTGGTCGAGCATCAGATCAACTACTGGGGCAAGACCCTGAAGCATTATGTCGAGGCGCAACAGACCCTTGCCAAGGGCGAGTTCAAGGCCCCGCCCGATCCGAACCCCCGCGACCGGCGCTTTTCCAATCCGCTGTGGGAAACGCATCCCTTCTTCAACTACCTCAAGCAGCAGTACCAGCTGAACGCCGAGGCGATCAGCACCGCGGTCGGCGACATGGACAACCTTGACCCCGCCGACCGCAAGCGGGTGGAGTACTTCACCAAGCAGATCGTCGACATGTTCAGCCCGACGAATTTCCTGGGCACCAACCCCGATGCGCTGGAAAAGGCGGTCGAGACCGATGGCGAAAGCCTGGTCCAGGGGCTGGAGAATCTGGTCCGCGACATCGAATCGAACCACGGCGATCTCCTCGTCACGCTGGCCGACAAGGAAGCGTTCCACGTCGGGCAGAACATCGCCACCACCCCCGGCGCGGTCGTCTACCGCAACCGGATGATGGAGCTGATCCAGTACGAACCCACGACCGAAAAGGTCCACAAGACCCCGCTCCTGATCTTCCCGCCGTGGATCAACAAGTTCTACATCATGGACCTGAAGCCGGCGAATTCGCTGATCAAGTGGATCGTGGACCAGGGATTCACGCTGTTCGTCGTCTCCTGGGTCAACCCCGATGCCAGCTATGCCGGGACCGCGATGGACGACTACATCCGCGACGGCTATCTGCGCGCCATGGCCGAGGTGCGGCGGATCACCGGCGAAAAGCAGATCAACGCCACCGGCTATTGCATCGCCGGCACCACGCTGGGCCTGACGCTGGCGCATCTGCAAAAGGCCGGCGACGACAGCGTGAAGTCCGCGACCTTCTTCACCACGCTGACCGATTTCTCCGATCCCGGCGAAGTCGGCGTGTTCCTGAACGACGATTTCGTCGACGGGATCGAACGCCAGACGCAGCAGGACGGGATCCTGTCCCGCTTCTTCATGTCGCGGACCTTCTCCTACCTGCGCTCGAACGACCTGATCTACACCCCCGCCATTAAGTCCTACATGCTGGGCGAGGCGCCGCCGGCCTTTGACCTCCTCTACTGGAACGGCGACGGCACCAACCTGCCCGCGAAGATGGCCGTCGAATACCTGCGTGGCCTCTGCCAGGGTGACGGCTTTGCCAAGGGCGAGTTCCAGGTGTTCGGCAATCCGGTCAGCCTTGCGGACGTGAAACTCCCGATCTGCGCCATCGCCTGCGAGACCGACCACATCGCCCACTGGAAGGGCAGCTTCAACGGCATCCGGCAGATGGGCTCCAGGGACAAGACCTTCATCCTGTCCGAAAGCGGCCACATCGCCGGGATCATCAACCCGCCCTCGAAGGACAAGTACGGCCACTACACCAACGACGCCCCCGTCGACGGCGCGCCCGAGGATTGGCTGAAGGCCGCGACCTTCCACAAGGGCAGCTGGTGGCCGCGCTGGGCCGACTGGCTGAAGGCCCGCTCCGGCCCCCTGATCAAGGCCCGCGTGCCAGGCGATTCGCTGGCCGCCGCGCCCGGAACCTATGTGGTGGCCCAGCCCGACAGCTGACATTTCACCGGCTTTCCGCAAGGTTAACCGCCGCAACCGTCAGTTTTGCTGCACCGCAGAATAATACTTGAAATGCTGCGCTGCAGCATCTATATCTCTGTCATGTCGAACCCGGCTGATACCCGGACATAACGGAGAATAGAAATGACCAAGACCCCTGACTTCACCAAGGTCGTGCAGGACATGATGGCCTCCATTCCGGTTGACGCCTCGGCGTTCCAGAACGCCTTCAAGACCCAGGCCGCCTTCGCCGAGAAGTTCTCGAAAGTCGCGCTGGAAGCCGCCGAAAAGTCCACCGAGATCACCTCGAAGTGGGCCAAGGACTCCATCGCCAAGCTGTCGGACGTCTCCAAGGCCAAGACCGAACCGGCCGACTACACCAAGTCGATGACCGACTTCGCCTCGGCCGCTGCCGAGATGGCTGCCGAGAACATGGCCGCCTTCGCCGAAGTGGCCAAGAAGGTCCAGATGGAAACCGTCGAGCTGATGCTGGCTGCGGGCAAGGACATGTCGGAAGACGCGACCGCCGCCGTCAAGAAAGCCACCGCTGACGTGACCACCGCTGCCAAAAAGGCCGCTGCGGCTGCCAAGTAAGGCACTTGCTTAACAAGTACCGCGCAGTTTCGCGCATCGGGCCCGGGGGCAACCCTGGGCCCTTCCTTTTTCGGCCATTCGCGTCCAGGCTCTGGCGCATGACGAAGCTGGTGATCTGGACCTATGACTGGGTGCCGCCGCCCCCGCGCGGCCATGTCCGCGACATCCGCCTGCGTTGGGCCTGCGAAGAGGCTGGCCTGCCCTACCGCATCAACCCCGTCCGGTTCGAAGATCGGACCGCGCCCGAACACCTGGCCCGCCAGCCTTTTGCCCAGGTTCCGGCCCTGCAGGACGGCGCGGTCACCCTCTTTGAAAGCGGCGCCTGCCTGCTGCACCTGGCCGACAAGTCCGAAACCCTGATGCCCCGCGACCCGCAAGGCCGGGCCGAGACGCTGGAATGGCTGATCGCCGGCCTCAACTCGATCGAGATGGTCTCGGTCCCTTGGTGGTTCATCGGCCTGTCCAGCCCGCCCGACAACCCACTCGAAGGCTGGCTTCAGTCCCGCCTGGCCCGGCTGGACGCCGTCCTCGCCAGCCGCGACCACCTCGCCGCGAACCGCTTTACCGTCGCCGATCTTCTGATGGCCGACGTGCTGCGCGTCCCGAAACTGCGGGCCGAACTTGACGCCTACCCCGCCCTCTCCGCCTTCATCACCCGCACGCTGGACCGCCCGGCCTTCCGCAAGGCCCACCAGGACCAGCTTGACCACTTCGCTGCGGCCGATGCTGCACCGGCCAAAGGCTAAGCTTTCTTTTTGCCGCAGCCTCCCCTAGACTTCTCTGCAAGCGCATAATCCCGGGGGGGAACCATGGCCGATACCGACAAGCCGCTGCTGATCAAGCGCTATGCCAGCCGGCGGCTCTACAACACCGAAACCTCGGATTACGTCACGCTGGAAGACATCGCCGGCTTCATCCGCCAGGGGCGCGAGGTGCAGATCGTCGACCTCAAGACCGGCGATGACCTGACGCGGCAATACCTTCTGCAGATCGTCGCCGAACATGAATCCAAGGGCGAAAGCGTCCTGCCCGTCGATGTGCTGACCGACCTTGTCCGCAGCTACACTTCCGGCATGAATTCGATCGTGCCGCAGTTCCTGGCCACCAGCTTCGAGATGCTGCGCAACAGCCAAAGCAAGATGATGGAGAATCTGACCGCCTTCCCGAACCCGATGGCCGCCGTGCCGGGGTTCGAGGCGATGCGCAAGCAGCAAGAGGCGTTTCTGAAATCGGTCATGGGTGGCATGCCGGGCTGGTCCGGCTCGGGTCCGGCCAAGTCGGAAGACGCCCCGCCCGCCGACGATATCGCCGAGATCAAGAAGCAGCTGGCCGAGTTGCAGAAGAAACTCTCCAAGCTCTGACCGATGCCGGAAGCCGAGGGCCGCGTCACGCTTTGGGGGGTCGAGGTTTTCGTCGCCGCCGCCGAGGAAGGCTCGATCTCGGCCGCCGCGCGGCGGTTGGGCGTCTCGCCCTCAGCGGTCAGCCAGCAGCTTTCCGGTCTGGAAGCCGCGTTGGGCGCGGTCCTTCTGGATCGCTCCGGCCGCCCGATGCAGGTGACGCCCGCCGGCGCGATGTTCCGCCGCCACGCCCAGACCATCCTGAACGCCGCGTCCGAGGCGAAGGCCGAACTGGCAATGGCCGACCTCTCCGGCCTGACCACGCTGCGCATCGGGGTGATCGAGGATTTCGACAGCGACGTAACGCCCCGCCTCTTGTCCGCATTGGCCCGCGACCTGAAAGGCTGCCGCTTCCTTCTGGAAACCGGGGCCAGCCACCGGCTGATGGACCAGCTTGAGGCCCGCGCGCTGGACATCGTCGTGGCAGCCGATGCCGCGACCGAAACCGACGCCGCCTGGCGCGAGGTCCACCCCCTGATGTCCGAACCCTTCGTCGCCGTCGCGCCCCCCGGCGCCAGGATCGACGACCTGCCGCTGATCCTTTACACCGCGCGCCACCTCATGGGCCGCCAGATCGCCACGCACCTTACCCGCCAGGGCCTGAAACCCGCTCACCGGTTCGAGTTGGACAGCTACGCCGCGATCCTTGCCATGGTCGCGGGGGGCGAGGGTTGGACGATCCTGACCCCGCTCGCGCTCCACCAGGCCCGCGCCTTCCGCTCTCAGGTCGAGGTGCGCCCCCTGCCCTTTCCGGCGCTGGCCCGCACCCTGTCGCTCTCGGCCCGCGCCGGCATCCTGCACGACGTGCCTGCCCAGATCGCCCAGCGCCTGAAACCGCTGATCGCCGAGGTGGTCATCGCCCCCGCGCTGAAGGCGACCCCCTGGCTCGCCCCGGCGCTGCGCGTCCTCTGACCCGCCAAAGCCGAAAAACCCCAGGCCCGCCTTTCATACTGGCCTAAATATCCCCGCCGGAGGCTCTTCTTCCCCCATCGGCCAAGCCCCCAGCCTTTCATCCTTGCCCGAATATCCCCGCCGGAGGCCTTTTCCTTTGCTCCAGGCGCAGCCCCGGCCACCCGGGACCGCAGGCCGGCAAAAAGCCGCTGCCCCCTCCGTAGGGAGGGGATGAACGGGCCACTGGGAAACCTTTCCGATTCCTTAACGGAAATCGTCAAGCCCTTGAAATGATGACGTTCTCACGATCTGTCCACCGTGGACAGAGTCAGCCCCGAACCTCGGCCGCCGCATCGGTGATGGCCGCCGCGATATAGTCCAGCTCGGCCTCGGTCAGCCGCGTCGGCAGCCGCACGTCGCAGGCCCGCATCAGCATGGCGCGGGTTTGCGGCAGGTCCGGCACCTCGCCCAGGAACTGCCAGTTCCAGAAGGCCCGCGCATTGCCCTCGCTCAGACCAAAGACCTGGACCGACACGCCCCGCGCCTTCGCCGCCGCCTGGAAGTCCAGCGCTTGGCTGTCCGTCCAGCCCCCGACCAGATTGAACTGGATCGAGTCGGGCGCACGTTCCTCCGGCCCCAGGGCCTCCGGCACGGCAAGATGCGCCGACAGGTTCAGCGCGGCCGCCACCCGGTCATGCCCTGCCCGGCCCTTCGCGACCCGCTCGGCCACCAGCGGCAGTTGCGGCCGGATCACCGCCGCCGACAGGTTCTGCATCCGCAGGTTATAAAGCGGCAGCTTGTTCTGCCAGTGCGCGCAGGAATTGGTCAGGCCCGGATGCTTCTTCCAGTTCGTCTCATAGGCCCCCGACATGATGATCGCCCGCGCGGCAATCTCGGGGTCATCAGTGACCATGATGCCGCCTTCGCCCGCGTTCACCAGCTTGTAGGACTGGAAACTGAAGCAGCCGACCTTGCCGATCGTCCCGATGTTCCGCCCCGCCCAGACCGTCCCCAGGCTGTGGGCCGCATCCTCGATCACAGGGATGCCGGCAGCATCACACAGCGCCATGATCGCGTCCATGTCCGAGGTATGCCCCCGCATGTGGCTGATCATCACCGCCTGTGCCTGCGGCAGCTTCGCCGCGAAATCGGCCATGTCGACGCGGTAGTTCTCGCCCACTTCGACCAGCACCGGCTCACAGTCTGCATGCACCACCGACGACGGCACGGCAGCGAATGTGAAGGCCGGGATCAGAACCTTGGCGCCCTTCGGCAGGTCCAGCGCCTTCAACGACAGGAACAGCGCCGCCGAACAGGACGACACGGCCAGCGCGTAGCGTGCGCCCAGAAGCTCGGCGAATTCCTTTTCCAGCAGCGCGACCGGGGCATCGGCCGGCGCGGTATAGCGGAAGAGGTCACCAGACAGCAGCAGCCGGTCGATCTCGGCCCGTGCGGCCTCGGGGATCGGTTCGGAGTCGTAAACGTTGGGGGCGATGATCTGACCGTCGGGGGCCATTCCTGCACCTTTTCTGAAACTCAGGTTCAGGAAAGGTGTAAACACCCGCTTGGCGACATGCCAGTGACAATTTCCGCTGCCTGCGCGTTTCCGCCTAGATTTTCACCCCGGCACGCGCCGCGACCATATGGGTAGCGGCTTCCAGCTCGTGCCAGGCGGTCCGGGCCATGGACCGAAAGACCATGATCTCGAAGGCATAGTCGCCCGAGCGCAACAGGATCACGTTCATATGGTTCAACTGCGTCCGCAGCGCCCGACCGACCGGAAAGGCCGCCAGCCGCACGTCCACCGGCACCCAGCGCGCCAGAACATCCACCGCCGCGGCCCCCGACAGCGCCAGCACCGCCCAGCCGTCCGACTGGTCCGTCACCGCCGCGCCCTCCATATCCGGGCAGTCCGCGCCCGTCAGGAAAGCCTGATCGCGCCCGGTCCAGACGATCCGCGCGCCCTTCTTTTCGGCAAAGCTGTTCGGCTCGGGCATCGACAACCCCAGCGGCTTCAACCCCTTGGCCACCGCCTTCGCCCCTCCGGGCAATAGGGCGATGCTGGTGATCGGGCCGACGTCGACTTCGGCCAGTGTCACGCCGCCAAGGGTCAGGCTGCGCCCCTCAAGGGCGGATTTCGCGATAAGCTCAGGCACGCAGCTTCTCCCCTTCCGGGTCGTGGAACACGGGGTGGCAGACTTCGCAGATCACGTCGAGGCCTCGCAGGTGATCGACCAGACGCACCCTCTCGCCTTGTCGGGCGCGGCCGTCCTTCAGGAAGGCCAGGCCCAGCCAGGCATCGACGGTTGGCGACCAGCAGACCGAGGTCACATAGCCCTGATCCGTCTCGCGATGCACTTCGGTCCCCGGCACGAACAGATGCGCCCCCGCGCTGATCGGCGCGCTGGCCTTCAGGCCGACCAGCTGCTCCCGCTCTGGCCCCCAAAGGCCGGGCCGCGTCGCCGCCGCCTTGCCGATGCAGTCCTTCTTGGCCGAAACCATCTTCTCCATCCCGATATCATGCGCCGTCACCCGGCCATGAATCTCGGCATGCGTGATGAATCCCTTTTCGATCCGCAGGACGTTCAGCGCCTCCATCCCGTAGGGGCCGCCGCCCATCGTCTCGGCCCGGGCGACCAGATCGCGGAACAATGCCTCGCCAAAGCGCGTCGGCACGGCCAGTTCATACCCCTCCTCGCCGCTGAACGAGATGCGGAACAGCCGCCCATCGACGCCCCCGATCCGCACGGGGGCGACCCCCATGAACGGCAGCTCCACAGGTTCTTCCAGGAAGGAATTCACCAGCGCCCGCGCCTTTGGCCCCGCGACGGCAAACTGCGCCCAGCTTTCGGTCACGCTGATGAACCGCACCTGCCAATCCGCACAGAACGCCTGATGCACAAAGTCCAGATGCCGCATCACCAGCCCCGCCGCGGCAGTGGTGGTGGTCATCAGGTAATGGTCATCCCCCAACCGGGCGCTGGTGCCGTCATCCAGCACCAGCCCATCCTCGCGCAGCATCAACCCATAGCGCACCCGGCCAACCGGCAAGGTGCTGAACGTATTCGTATAAACGAAGTCCAGGAACCGCCCCGCATCGCGCCCCTGAATGTCGATCTTCCCCAGGGTCGAGACATCGGCCACCCCCACCGCCTGCCGGACCATGTTCACTTCCCGGTCGCAGGCCTCACGCCAGGTCGTCTCGCCCGGCTTCGGGAAATAGCTGGGCCGATACCACAGCCCCGCCTCGATCATCGGCGCGCCCCGGTCGCGGCTGGCCTGGTCGCTGGTCAGGAACCGCTGGGGCGCAAACCCCTCGGCCCGGCCCCCCGCGCCCATCGCCGCGATCGACACCGGCACATAGGGCGGCCGGAAGGTCGTGACCCCGGTTTCGGCAATCCCCCTGCCCGTCGCATCCGCCAGCACCGCCAAAGCCGCAACGTTGGAGTTCTTGCCCTGATCCGGCGCCATCCCTTGCGTCGTGTAGCGCTTCATGTGCTCGACGCTGCGGAAGCCCTCTTGCGCGGCCAACTTCACGTCGTTCGTCGTCACGTCATTGGCAAAGTCCAACCAAGCCCGGCCCTTGCCCTCGACCGCCCACAAAGCCCTGAGCCGATACGGCGCATCTTCCGCCTCGGGCAGCGGGACGGATACCTTTCGCCCCAAAGCCTCCACCGCCTGCACCGCCGCCGCATGGCCCGTGACCAATGCACCGTGGGTGGACATGGAGCCATTGGCCGCCCCCACCGCCACCAGCCCTGGAACCGCGCCCTCCATCGGGACAAAGGCCGCGAGATCCTCGTTCCAGCGCGGCCGCCCGTTCATGTGGCAGGTCAGGTGGATCGTCGGGTTCCAGCCGCCCGACATCGCCAGGCAATCGGTCTCGACCTCGAACGTCTCGCTGCCCTTGCGCACCGTGATCCCGCGCAGGCCCATTCGCCCGCGCGTGCCGATCACCTCGGCCCCGACATGGACCGGGCAATCCTCGACGCTGAAGGCATCGGGGCGCGGGTCGATGATTGCCGCTACCTGGACGCCCGCTGCCATCAGATCGCGCGCCGTCGCCCGCGCCTGGTCGGTGTTGGCAAACAGCGTCACCCGCTGGCCGGGCACCACGCCATAGCGGTTGAGGTAGGTCCGCACCGCCGAGGCCATCATGATCCCGGGCCGGTCGTTGTTCTCGAACGCCACCGGCCGCTCCAGCGCGCCGCTGGCCAGCACCGCATGGGGCGCGACGATCCGCCAGAAACACTCCCTCGGCAGGTTCGGACGCGCGGGCTTGTGCAGACCCACCCGCTCCAAGGCACCATAGGTGCCGTGGTCATAGGCCCCGGTGACCGAGGTCCGCAGCATGATCCGCACGTTCGGCAGCGCCTGCAACTCGGCCACAACCGAAGCCACCCACTCGCCCGCAGGCACCCCCCCAATGGTCCCGCCATCCGAGAGCAAACGCCCGCCCAGCGCATGGCTTTCCTCGCACAGGATCACATCCGCGCCCGCGCGCCCCGCCGTCAAAGCCGCCATCAGGCCCGAGGGACCGGAGCCAATGACCAGCACGTCGCAGAAGGCAAAGGCCTTCTCGTAGGTCCCTTCGTCATGCTTGCCCGACAGACTGCCAAGCCCGGCCGCGCGGCGGATGATCGGCTCGTAGAGGCCTTCCCAGAAGGCGCGGGGCCACATGAACGTCTTGTAGTAGAACCCCGCCGACAGAAACGGCGACAGGTAGTCGTTCACGGCCATCAAATCAAAGCGCAGCGACCCCAGCCGGTTCTGCGACTGCGTCACGAGGCCCTCGAACACCTCCTGCATCGTGGCGCGGACGTTCGGCGTCTGGTTCGTCGGCCCCACGACCTCGACCAGCGCATTCGGCTCCTCCGACCCAGCGGTCAGCACGCCCCGGGGCCGGTGATACTTGAACGACCGCCCTACCAGCCGCACACCGTTGGCCAGCAGCGCCGAGGCCAGCGTGTCGCCCTTGTACCCGGCGTAATCCTTCCCGTCGAAACGGAAACGCACCGGCTTCGTCCGGTCGATCAGCCCCTTGCCGTCGATCCTCATGCCTTGCGCCCCGCTACCATTTCGACGCTGGAAATCTCATGCGTCACCGTGTTCCGCGTGACCAACAGCCACTGCGAACACCCCGCCTCGTGATACCAAAGATCCTTCGTCACCCCCGCCGGATTGTCCCGAAGGTGCAGGTAGCTGTCCCACTCCGCCAAGGGCGCGCCCTCCGAGGGCCGGTGCAGATAATCCTCCGCCCCATAATAGTAGAACTCCCGCCGGTCCCGCTCACCGCAAAGGGGGCATGTCAGGCGCATCGGCCAACCCTCATTTTCTGTCCAAAAATATCCCCGCCGGAGGCTCCCGCAATCGGCGCTAGGCGCAGGTGGTCCGTCATCATGCGCCCCCTCAATGCAGGTTATGCTGCGACCCGGTGCCTTCTTCGTCCAGAAGATGCCCCGTCGCAAAACGGTCCAGCCGGAATTTGGCGGCGACCTCGTGCGGCTCGCCGGTCGCCATCAGATGCGCCATGCACCAGCCCGACGCAGGCACCGCCTTGAACCCGCCGTAGTTCCAGCCGCAGTCGATGAAGAGCCCGTCCACATGCGTCTTGTCGATGATGGGACTGCCATCCGGCGACATGTCCATGATCCCGCCCCAGGACCGCAGCACCTTTGCCCGCCCGATCATCGGCATCAGGGTCATGCCCGCTTCCATCACATGCTCGACCATCGGCAGGTTCCCCCGCGCGGCGTAACTCGCATAGAAATCCAGGTCCCCGCCGAACACCAACCCGCCCTTGTCCGACTGGCTGATGTAGAAGTGTCCCATCCCGAAACTGATCACATGGTTGATCACCGGCTTCAGCCCCTCGGTCACGAAGGCCTGCAACACATGGCTTTCAATCGGCAACCGCATCCCGGCCATCGCCGCGACCTGGGACGACCGCCCCGCCACCACGATCCCGACCTTCTTCGCCCGGATCGCCCCGCGAGTCGTCTGGACGCCCACGACCTTCCCGCCCTGGATGTCGATCCCGGTGACCTCGCAGTTCTGGATCAGGTCCACCCCGCGTTGGTCCGCCCCGCGCGCATAGCCCCAGGCCACCGCGTCATGCCGGGCGCTTCCTCCCCGGGGATGCAACAGCCCGCCATTGATCGGGAACCGCGTGTTGTCGAAATCGAGATAGGGCAGATGCTCGCGCACCCCGTCGCGGTCCAGAAGGATCGCGTCGTCGCCCTGGTTGATCATCGCATTGCCGCGCCGCACGAAGGCATCGCGCTGGCCATCACTGTGGAAGAGGTTGATCAGCCCGCGCTGCGAATGCATCACGTTGTAGTTGAGGTCGGCCTCCAACCCCTCCCACAGCTTCATCGAATGGCTGTAGAACTCGCTGTTCCCCGGCAGGAAGTAGTTGGCCCGCACGATGGTCGTGTTCCGCCCGATGTTGCCAGACCCCAGATAGCCCTTCTCCAGCACCGCAACATTGGTGATCCCGTGGTTCTTCGCCAGATAATAGGCCGTGGACAGCCCATGCCCCCCACCACCGATGATCACCACATCGTAATCCGCCTTGGGCGACGGATCGCGCCAGGCCGGCGTCCAGCCCTTGTTGCCGAACAGACCCTCGGTGATGACTTTCAGACCGGAATAGCGCATGCGTCAGCGTCCCCCTGGCCACCATAAGACCGGCAGCTGGGGGGATATTCAAGACGCCGCCGCGAAATCCTTGGCTGGCCGCGACATGATGTGTCGGAGACGGCGCTTTCCCCGATCACAGCCCTGACAACGGCACGGGGGGCGACCCGATCCACAGCCGCCAACGCCCCCCGGCACCGCCTTACAGCCCCTTGGACCGATAGGTCGCCGCCACCCGGCTGATCGAGACGATATAGGCCGCAACCCGAAGGTCCTCGACCCCCTCGCGATTGTGCCAGACCTCGCGCATCGCCTGGTAGGCCGTGCGCATCGTGTCATCCAGACCCGACCGCACCAGCGCAAGTTCGTCCGACCCGGTCAGGAACTTCTGCTTGAAGTCGGGCGACAGGGTCCATCCCAGGTGCTGGTCGGCCGAAAGACGCTCCAACTCTTCGACCAGCAGCCGTGACCGCGCTTCCTCGGCCCGCCGCTGCATCCGGCCAAAGCGGATGTGGCTCAGGTTCTTCACCCATTCGAAATAGCTGACCGTGACGCCGCCCGCGTTGGCATACATGTCGGGGATGATGACACAGCCTTTCTCGCGCAGGATCGCGTCGGCGCCAAAGGTGATCGGGCCATTCGCCGCCTCGATGATCAGCGGGGCCTTGATCCGCCCGGCATTGCCAAGGTGGATCACGCCTTCCAGTGCGGCCGGAATCAGGATGTCGCACGGCTCCTCCAGCACAGCAGCGCCGTCGGGAACGTGGCGCGCGCCCGGATAGCCGGCCAGAAGCCCGCCATTCTTGGTCATCCACTGCCGAAGCGCCTCGATATCCAGCCCCTTCGGGTCCAGGACCGCCCCATCCCGCTCGATCACCGCGATGATCTTGCAGCCATCCTCCTCGCTCAGGAACTTCGCCGCGTGATAGCCCACGTTGCCCAGGCCCTGGACGATGACCCGCTTGCCTTCCAGCCCCTCGGCCAGCCCCGCCTTGGCCACATCCTCGGGATGCCGGAAGAACTCGCGCAGGGCGAACTGCACCCCGCGGCCGGTCGCCTCGACCCGCCCCTGGATGCCGCCGGCATGCGGAGGTTTCCCGGTCACGCAGGCCTTGGCGTTGATGTCCGTCGTGTTCATCCGCGCATACTGGTCGGCGATCCAGGCCATCTCACGCTCCCCCGTGCCCATGTCGGGGGCGGGGACGTTCTGCGCCGGATGGATCAGGTCGCGCTTGATCAACTCATAGGCGAAACGGCGGGTGATCTGCTCCAGTTCGTGTTCGTCCCACTGACGCGGATCGATGCACAATCCGCCCTTCGATCCCCCGAACGGCGTTTCCACCAGCGCGCATTTATAGGTCATCAGCGCCGCCAGCGCCTCGACCTCATCCTGGTTGACCGACAGGGCATAGCGGATGCCGCCCTTCACGGGTTCCATATGTTCGGAATGGACGCTGCGATACCCGGTGAAGGTCTCGATCTTGCCGCGCAGCCGCACCCCGAAGCGCACCGTGTAGGTCGAGTTGCAGACCCGGATCTTCTGCTCCAGCCCCGGGCTAAGGTCCATAAGCCGGGCGGCGCGGTTGAACATCAGGTCGACGGATTCGCGGAAACTCGGCTCGGCGGCATGTTGCATGTGATCCCTCCTTGCAGACCGGACACGCGCGGTGCCCCGGAGCAGCCTATCGCACAATTGCCTTCTGTGAAGCCTGCACCTGGCTGCGTGTGACCGGCACTGACCTGGCCAATTGCCCGGCCGACAAGGCGAATCGTCCGATCCCGGGTCGGATCGCCTTTGCCCCGGATTTTGCGCTTTCGCTGAACAGACGCGCAGCACAGCGTGGAAATTGTTTCCAAAAACGCGCGATTTCCGGTTGTTCCAGAGTAAATGCCACACTTCTGCCAGAAGTTATGTCTTAATGGCTGCGGGAATCCCTGCCTTCCGGCGGGGTTAGTTTGCCATGTGGGAAGGTGTAATGATGCCGAAACCGATTGCTCCGGGCTCTGCAACCCTGTCGACCCGCTTTGCCGCATCGCTGCGCGATTTCCGCGACGACGAACGCGGCGCGATGGCGATCTTCATGATTACCGTGTTCTTCCTGATGCTGGTCTTCGGCGGCATCGCGGTCGACTACATGCGGTTCGAGATCCGGCGCGTCGCCCTGCAGCAGACCATGGACCGTGCCGCGCTGGCCGCCGCCAACCTGGAAAACACCCGCAACCCGCAGGACGTGGTCAACGACTACTGGGCCAAGGCCAAGCTGGGCGAAGGCCTGGTCAAGGCCGAGTATTCCACCCCGGTCGTCACCGTTCTGGAGGGCCAGAACAACTCGTCCAAGCAGGTGTCGATCCGCGCGGATGTGCGGTCCTACAACTATTTCATGGGCATGGGCTTCATGCCGGTCGACTATCTGGAAGGCCCGGCGCTGACCAAGGCGGTCCAGGGTGCCAGCCAGGTCGAGGTCATGCTGGTCCTCGACATCACCGGCTCGATGGATTCGGCCCTGCCCAACGACACCAAGAAGAAGATCACCGGCCTGATCGAAGCCGCGACCCTGTTCGTGAACGAGGTGAAGGATAACGACGACCTGAACCAGGTCTCGATCGGGATCGTCCCCTACAACACCCAGGTCAACCTCGGCCCGGCCCTGCGCGCCAAATTCGCCGCCACCAACATCCCCACCGTCGCCGGCATTGCCAACGCCGGCGTGACGAACGTGAACTGCCTTGAGGTGCCGACCACCACCACCTTCTTCCAGCAGACCGCGATCCCGACGGACCTTCCCTTGCCGATGTCGGTCCATGCCGACCTGGAAGGCGGCACTTCGACGGGTAGCACATCCTACTATGTCGCCTGGAACAACACCGGCAGCGCCGTCCTGACGAACTGGACCACGGTGGGTGGCCAAAGCAACTACATGTGCCCGGCCAACGCCTATTCCGAAGTGCTTCTGCCGACGATGGACAAGACGGCGATGCTGGACAAGATCAACAGCCTGCGGCCCGGCGGTCGGACGTCGATCATGATGGGGATGCGCTGGGGCGTGGCCCTTCTGGATGAAACCGCCCGTCCGATCTACAGCGACCTGCGGGCGGGTGAATCCTCCATGGTCGGCCGCCCGGCCAACAACACCGACGCGGAGACCCGCAAGATCATCGTGCTGATGACCGACGGCGCGCACGTCGCCACCAGCTATGTGCGCGAACCCTACAAGACCGGCATCTCGCCGATCTACCGCAGCGATGTCGACAACAACTTCTCGATCTTCCACGATCGTGCCGGCACCCCCCTGGACTACTGGGTTCCGCACCTGTGCACCGGCAGCCATGCCTGCACCGCCGGATGGCGCGCGCAGCCCTGGTCCAACTCCAGCAACAGCGGCACCTTCCGCCAGTTGGACTGGAGCGAGGTCTGGCAGTCCGTGCGCATCACCTGGGTGGCGCGCCAGCTTTACGGTCGCTCGAACTATAACGGCACCGGCGTAAGCACGATCTACAACAACCAGATGCTGGCGTTCAAAGGCGACGACAGCAGCAACGCCACCGCTTATGTGCCGGTAGCGACCATGAACTCTCTGCTGCAAACCAACTGCGCGGCCGCCAAGGCCACGGGGATGGAAGTCTACGGCATCGCTTTCGGTGCCGGATCCAGCGGGGAAACCCAGATCCGCGGCTGCGCTTCGGCCAAGGGCAGCGATCCCAGCGACAAGACCGGCTACTACTTCCAGCCGCAGACCAGCGCCGAACTGGCAACGGTGTTCCGCGACATCGCCTCGCAGATCTCGAAGCTGAGGCTGACGCAATGATCCGCCTGCCGCAGTCCTTCCGCCGCTTCCTGTCGAACGAGGACGGCAACCCGACGATGGAGTTCGTGCTGACCTTCCCGGTGGTCATCGTGATCTTCTGCGCCGCGTTCGAAAGCAGCTTCTACATGATCAAGAGCGTCAGCCTTGAGCGCAGCCTTGACCTTGTGATCCGCGACCTGCGCCTTGGCACGCTGGGGTCGATCTCGCACAACCAGCTCAAGGCCCAGATCTGCAGCCGCGCTGCCGTCCTGGGCGAGCCGGCGGATTGCGTCGAACGGATGCGGATCGAGTTGCAGCCGATCGACACGGCCAGCTTCGCAATGCCCACCGTCCCCAACGCCTGTGTCGACCGGCGGCAACCGATCGACCCCGCGGTCGAACCCAGCACCGACGAATATGCCTTGGGCGACGGCAACCAGATCATGCTGATGCGGGTGTGCTTTCAGTCCGAGCCGATGTTCCGAACCACCGTCTTTGGTGCCCGGATGAACCGCACCGGGGCGGATGGCAACTACTCGCTGATCTCGACCTCGACCTTCGTGAACGAACCCAGGACCTGAGGACGCAGGATGATCCGGACCAGTTTCAAACGCTTTCTTCGGAACGAACGCGGTAGCGTGCTGCTGGAATTCCTGCTGTTCTTCCCGTTCCTGATCTGGACGATGATCGCCGTCGTGGTGTTCTGGGACGTGTTTCGCACGATCAATACCGCGCAAAAGGCGGCCTATTCCGTTTCGGACCTGATCTCGCGGCAAGAGGACAACCTGTCGACTTCTTTCGTGGATGGCATGCAGGATGTGTTCGACTATCTGACATTGAACACCGCGCAGAACAGCCGGATGCGGATCACCAGCCTGTATTATGATGCGGACGACGACGAATACCGGCTGATCTTCTCAGTCTCGCCTGGCAACAGACTGACGCCGTACGTCGAGACGGATCTTGAGTCCCTCCGGGACCGGATTCCAATCATGAACGACAACGACTCGGTCGTCGTCGTCGAGACGCTGGTTGACTATATGCCGCCGTTCGACACCGGGCTTTTCAACCTTTCCGATGCCCTGGGATCAAGCGTATTCGACGAGTTTGTGGTGACCCCACCGCGCTTCCGCACGGCGATCTGCCTGCAGGCGGCGGGCTGTCCGGTCGGGATCTGACCGGACCTGATGCCGTGACCCGCAGCGCATCCCCCGGACGGCCGGCGCGGCTGTTTGCAGGTCTTGCCCTTGCGGCCCTGGTGCCGCTGCTGGCTGGATGCGCGCTGCCCTGGACGGCCCCGGACAGCAAGGCCGAGTATCCCCAACTGATTCCGATGGACGAGATTCTGGCCCAGGCCGACGTTGCGGCCAGGGCCCCTGCCCCATGACCTGACCGGACCACGTTGCACCCCGGCCGGCTTCGGGCTAACAGACTTCAGCCTGTTTCGAAGCCCGAGGTTCCCCATGTCTGCCCCTTTGCGTCTTGGTCTGGCCGGTCTGGGAACTGTCGGCATCGGTGTCGTCAAGATCGTGCAGGCCCACGCCGACCTGATCGCCGCCCGCGCCGGTCGCCCGGTGGTGATCACCGCCGTCTCGGCGCGCGACCCGAAAAAGAACCGCGACGCCGACCTGTCCGGCTATGCCTGGGAAACCGATCCGGTTGCCTTGGCCCGCCGGGCCGACATCGACCTGTTCGTCGAGGTAATGGGGGGCCACGAAGGCCCGGCCAAGGATGCGACCGAAGCGGCCCTTGCCGCAGGCAAACATGTTGTGACCGCCAACAAGGCGCTCTTGGCCCACCACGGCCAGGCCCTCGCCGAAGCTGCCGAGGCGGCAAATCTCGCCCTGCGGTTCGAGGCCGCCGTTGCGGGCGGCATCCCGGTGATCAAGGCCCTGACCGAGGGGCTGGCGGGTAACCGCATGAAACGGGTGATGGGCGTGATGAATGGCTCGTGCAACTACATCCTGACCCGGATGCAGTCCGAGAACCTGCCCTATGAGACCGTGTTCGAGGAAGCCCGCCAGCTTGGCTATCTGGAAGCCGACCCCAACCTTGACGTCGGCGGGATCGATGCGGGCCACAAGCTTTCGCTCCTCGCCTCCATCGCCTTTGGCACCAAGGTCGCCTTCGACGCCGTGGAACTGGAAGGCATCGGCAATGTCTCGATCGACGACATCCGCCTTGCGGAGGACATGGGCTATCGCATCAAGCTTCTGGGCGTCGCGCAGATGACCGGCCGGGGCCTTGAACAGCGCATGACCCCCTGCCTTGTCCCCGCCGACAGCCCGCTCGGCCAGCTTCAGGGCGGCACCAACATGGTCGTCCTGGAAGGCGACTCGGTTGGCCAGATCGTCCTGCGCGGCCCCGGCGCCGGGATGGGCCCGACCGCCAGCGCCGTCATGGCCGACGTCATCGACATCGCCCGCGGCTTCCGCCTGCCCACCTTCGGCCAGCCGGCCAGCACGCTTGCCGCCGCCCAACCCGCCAAATCGGCCACCCCGGCCCCTTACTACCTGCGCATGACGCTGCTCGACAAACCCGGCGCCTTGGCCAAGATCGCCACCTGCCTGGGCGATTCCGGCGTCTCGATCGACCAGATGCGCCAGTACGGCCACCAGGGCACCAACGCCCCCGTCCTGATCGTCACCCACAAGGCCGCCCCCGACGACGTCGCCCACGCCATGACCCGCTTCGCCGCGACCGGAGTGCTGGTGGGCGCCCCCGTCGCGATCCGCATCGAGGAAGTCTGACGCCGTTAGCGCCACCACGCTTGCCGCGTTCCCAACCCCCGGCTACACGGGGCAAAATCGCGCCAAGCCCCGGGGGACCCATGTCTGACAAGCTGCAATTCCAGGACCGTCTCCTATCCCTCGGCCTTGGCCGCGTCTCGGAAGCCGCCGCCCTCGCCTCTGCCCGCCTGATCGGCCGCGGCGATGAAAAGGCCGCCGACCAGGCCGCCGTCAACGCCATGCGCGACCAGCTTAACCTTCTGGACATCAAGGGAGTCGTCGTCATCGGCGAGGGTGAGCGCGACGAGGCTCCGATGCTGTATATCGGCGAAGAAGTCGGCACCGGCAACGGGCCGGAGGTCGACATCGCCCTCGACCCGCTGGAAGGCACCACCCTCACCGCCAAGGACATGCCGAACGCGCTGACCGTGATCGCGATGGCCCCGCGCGGCACGCTTCTGCACGCCCCCGACGTCTACATGGAAAAGCTGGCCATCGGCCCCGGCCTGAAACCCGGCACGGTCACCCTCTCCATGACCCCCTCGGAACGCGTCTCGGCCCTTGCCGCCGCCAAGGGTTGCTCGACCGAGGATATCACCGTCTGCATCCTCGACCGCCCCCGGCATGAGGACCTGATCGCCGAGGTCCGCTCCACCGGCGCCGCGATCCGCCTGATCACCGACGGCGACGTCGCCGGCGTCATGCACTGCGCCGAGCCCGAGATCACCGGCATCGACATGTACATGGGCTCTGGCGGCGCACCCGAGGGCGTCCTCGCGGCGGCGGCCCTCAAATGCATGGGCGGCCAGTTCTACGGCAAGCTTCTGTTCCGCAACGAGGACGAGAAAGCCCGCGCCCGCAAGGCCGGCATTACCAACTTCGACCGCGTCTACACCCGCGACGACCTTGTCCGCGCCGACGTAATCTTCGCGGCAACCGGCGTCACCTCCGGCTCGCTTCTCGCCGGTATCAAACGCGATCCGGGTTGGGTGACGCTGGAGACGATCCTGATGCGCTCCAAATCCGGCTCGATCCGCCGGATGACCTACAAGACGCCGGTCAAGTAGGTCGGGATCACCCCGACCGGGCGCAGAACCTCACCCCGGCTGCAGGTCCGCTTCCGCTTTCGCCTTGCCAGCCAGAAACCCGACAAAGGCCCTGACCCGCGCGGCGATCAGCCGATTGTCGGGATAGACCGCGTGCAAGGGCACCGGCCTGCCCTGCCAGCCCTGCAGGATCGGTACCAGCCGCCCTTCGCGCAGGTCATGCCCGATGATGAAAGCCGGCAGTTGCACCACTCCCACCCCCTCCAGCGCAGCCGCCCGCAGCGCCCAGCCGTCCGACAGTTCCAGCCGGGGCGAAATCGGGACATCCACCCGTTCTTCCCCGCGCAGATAGGTCCAGCTTCGCCCCTGCCGCAGGCCCGCGAAATGCAGCAGGTCGTGCGCCGCTAGGTCCATCGGGGCCTCCGGCACCCCGTGCCGCGCCAGGTAATCCGCCCGCGCGCAGGTATATAGCCGCGACTGCCCCAGCGCCCGGGTGATCAGGTTCGGCCCCACCTCCAGCGTGCCCCGAATCGCCAGATCGAACCGGCTTTCGATCAGGTTCCGTGGCGCGTTCGACAGTTCCATCTCGATGGAAATGCCGGGATGCAAGGCCAGAAACTCCGCCACCCAGGGCACCAGGAACCGCATCGCCAGATCGGGCGGTGCCGTCACCCGCAGCCGCCCCTCCGGCGCGGTCTGTTCGGCCCGCGCCGCGCGCTCGGCCTCGGCCATCCTGGCCGGCAGGTCGACCAGTCGCGCGCGATAGGCCGCCCCGGCCGGTGTCAGCCGCACGCTGCGGGTCGACCGGTGCAAAAGCCGCACCCCCAGCCGCGCCTCCAGCTCCGCCACCTGCGCGCTGACCGTGGCCCGCGTCAGCCCCAGCGACGCCGCACCAGCGGTAAAGCTTTCATGCTCGGCCACGGCCAGAAAGGCGGCCAACCCATGCAAGGGATCAACTGTTTTCATCTGTCAAATCATCCAGACAATCCTGCAAGGTCCACGGGATTTATCCGCTGCGGCCTTTTGCCCTATACGCCACCCACCAAAGCGATTTCGCAACGGTTTTTTCATCAGGAGATACAGAATGACCGCCTTTGATCAGGCTGCCTTTTCCCATTCCGGCGCGGGGGTCGAGGCCCTTGCCTTCGGGCGCCACATCATCCGCATTACTGCGGATCAGACCGGCGGGAGCCTTGGCTGCTTCGAGGCCGAGGTTCCCGCAGGCGAAGGCCCTCCGTTCCATATCCATGAAAAGGAAGAGGAATTCTTTCGCGTGCTTGAGGGGCGCTTTGCCTTCTGGTGCAACGGTGCCCGCGTCGATCTGGCCGAGGGCGCGGTAATCTGCGTGCCGCGCGGCGCGATCCATCGCTTCCAGAACATCGGCCAGTCGATGGGCCGGCTTATGGTGGTGATGACCCCCGGCGGGTTCGAGGGGTTCTTCCCCGCCGTGGCCCGCGAAGCTGGTGCGACGCCGGACCGGATTTGCCAGATCGGCGAACAGTTCAACCTGCGCTTCGTCTTCGACGCGGCCCAGGCCGTCTGACCCAAACGGCGCCCGCCCCCTCGGGCGCCCACTTCCAGGAGTCTGACATGACCCGACTTTCCGCCCTCCTCCTCGCCCTCCTGCCCCATGCCGCCCAGGCTCAGAACGCGGCGCGCGGCCAATACCTCGTCGCCATCATGGGTTGCACCGATTGCCACACGCCCGGCCATTTCCTGGGCCAGCCCGACATGGCCCGCTTCCTTGGCGGCTCTGACGTCGGGTTCGAGATTCCCGGCCTTGGCACCTTTCACGGCCCGAACCTGACGCCCGATCAGACCGGCCTGGGCGGCTGGACCGAGGATCAGATCGTGACCGCGATCCGAACCGGCATCCGCCCCGATGGCCGCCAGCTTGCCCCCGCGATGCCCTGGATGGGCTATGCCGCGCTGACTGACCAGGACGCCCTGGCCATTGCGGCCTACCTCAAGACGCTGCCCGCCGTCGCCAACGCCGTCCCCGGCCCCTTCGGCCCCGGCGAGGCGACCGGCGGTTTCGTGATGAAGGTCACAGCCCCCGCGCCGTAGGGTCGCTCCTAGCCCCCCTCCTCGATGACTTCGTCACTCGTCGGTGCGCGCGCCCCGGCGAGGAGAAGACGAAGTCCCACGACGAACCTTCTCCACCCCGCGAGGAGAAGACGAAGTCGCACGACGAGCCGCCGCCCTCGGCCTGCCCAACCAGCACAATCGTGCCTAACGCATTGTAAACGCCCACGCCCAACCCTTTGATTTCAAACCAACGACACATCCTGTCCAGCGTGGACAGCCGGCACCCCCTTGCGCGGGGCGACCCTTTGCGGCACCCCTTGCCCATGAACTCCTTCCTGAACGTCGAGACCTCTCTCACCGGCCGCCGCTGGGTCGGCCCCGACCCCCAGGCCGACCGCCTGGCCGAGGCGATGGTCCAGCAGACCCGCCTGCCCCTCCCCCTCTGCCGGATCCTGGCCGCCCGCGGGATCCTGCCAGAGGCCGCGCCCGCCTACCTGGCCCCGGCCCTGCGCGACCTTCTGCCCGACCCCCTCACCCTGAAGGACATGGCCCCCGCCGCCGACCGGCTGCTGCGGGCCGTGGCGCGGAAAGAGCGGGTCGCGATCTTCGCCGATTACGACGTCGACGGCGGCTCCTCCGCTGCGCTTCTTCTGACCTGGCTGCGCGGGTTTGGCCTGGCCGCGACCCTCTACATCCCCGACCGCATCGACGAAGGCTATGGGCCCAACGTCCCCGCGATGACCCAACTTGCCGCCGCGCATGATCTGATCCTCTGCGTCGACTGCGGCACCCTTTCGCACGAGCCGATCGCGGCGGCCAAAGGGGCAGACGTGGTGATCCTGGACCACCACCTCGCGCTGGAGACCCTGCCCCCCGCGCTGGCCGTGGTGAACCCGAACCGCCAGGACGAAGATGGGGCACTGGCCCATCTTTGCGCGGCCGGCGTGGTGTTCCTGCTCTTGGTAGAGGCGAACCGGCGGCTGAAGGCCCAGGGCCAACAAGGCCCGGACCTCATGGCCCTTCTCGACCTTGTCGCGCTGGCCACCGTGGCTGACGTGGCCCCCCTGACCGGCGTCAACCGGGCCTTCGTCCGTCAGGGTCTGAAGGTCATGGCCCGCCGCGACCGCCCCGGCCTGCGCGCGCTGGCCGATGTGGCGCGGATGGACCAGGCCCCGACTTGTCATGCCCTGGGGTTCCTTCTTGGCCCTCGGGTCAATGCCGGCGGGCGGATCGGCCAGGCCGACCTGGGCGCGCGCCTGCTGGCCACGGCGGACGAGATGGAAGCGACTCGCCTGGCTGCGATCCTCGACCAACTCAACACCGACCGCCGCACCATCACCGAGGCCGTCCGGACCGAGGCCATGGCCCAGGCCGAGGCCCGGGGGCTGGACGGCCCGCTGGTCTGGGCCGCAGCCGAGGGTTGGCATCCGGGCGTCGTCGGCATCGTCGCGGCCCGTCTGAAAGAGGCTGCGAACCGCCCCTCGGTCGTGATCGGCTTCGAGGGTGAGATCGGCAAGGGCTCGGCCCGCTCGGTGCCGGGGGTGGACCTTGGCGCCGCGATCCAGCGCCTGGCGGCCGAGGGCATGATCCAGAAGGGTGGCGGGCACAAGATGGCCGCCGGCCTGACCCTGACCCGCAGCCAACTGGAGCCCGCCATGGGCCGGCTGGGTGAAGTGCTGGCCCGACAGGGTGCCGGCGCGGGCGGGCCGCAGGACCTGCGGATCGACAGCCTGCTGACCCCGACGGCCGCCACCGTCGCGCTGGTGGAAGAGATCGAAAATGCCGGGCCCTTCGGCGCCGCCGCCCCCGCCCCGCGCTTTGCTTTCGCCAATGTCGCGGTCAGCGCCCGCCGGATCGGGGACAGCCACCTGAAGCTGTCGATCAGCGACGGCACTGGCCCGGCCCTGGACGCAATTGCCTTCGGTGCTTTCGACGGCCCCCTCGGCCCCGCGCTGGAGACCCCCAGCCACCGGCGCTTTCACCTGGCGGGCAAGCTGGAGTTGAACCAGTGGAATGGCCGCACGCGGGTGCAACTGCGACTGGACGACGCCGCCCCGGCATGAGGTGCATTTTTCCTCTTGCAGAACGCGGGCGCAGATTCTAGACACCGCGCACCGACAGCGCGGCCCGTTCGTCTATCGGTTAGGACACCTGGTTTTCAACCAGGTAAGAGGGGTTCGACTCCCCTACGGGCTGCCACTTCACCACTTCACCACTTTGTCAGATAGCTTTCCAGCACCGCCCCCGGTGCGATGCTTGATTGTTTCAGCCTTATCAATATTCTGCCAAAAACCATCATGTGGGTGCCACAGTGAATATCCTTCCGCGTCTTGCCGCTGCCCTTCTGATCTCGACCCTGCCGCTGGCTGCCCAGGCGGCAAGCTGCAGCGATACCGGCGGCCAATACAACGACTGGAAGTCGGAAATGGCGGCCGAGGCCAAGGCCGAAGGCGTCGGCAAGCGCGGGATCGACGCGCTGATGGCGACCTCGTATTCCAAGGCCACGATCGGGGCCGACCGCAACCAGAAAAGCTTCAAGTACAGCCTGGAGAAGTTTCTGCAGGTGCGCGGCGCGGATACGATCGTGCAGCAGGGTCGCAGCCGCAAGGCGAAGAACGCTGGGTTCTACGACAGCCTGGAAGCGGCTTATGGCATCCCGGCCGGCGTGCTGATCGCGATCCACGGAATGGAGACCGGATTCGGTGGTTTCATGGGCGACACCAATGTCGTCGCCGCCATCGCCACGCTGACCTATGACTGCCGCCGCTCTGACTTCTTCCGCCCGCACCTGATCGGCGCGTTGAAGATGGTGGACAAGGGCATGATCTCGGCCAAGACGGTGGGCGCCAAGCATGGCGAGCTGGGGCATACCCAGTTCCTGCCCGGCAATGCCTATACCTATGGCGTGGACGGCAACGGCGACGGGGTGGTCGACCTTTACAACCAGGCCGACGCGCTGGCGACCACGGCCAACTACCTGAAGAAGAAGGGGTGGAAGCCCGGCAAGGGCTATCAGGAAGGCGAGCCGAACTTTGCCGTGATCAAGGAATGGAACGCGGCCAAGGTCTATCAGCAGGCCATCGCGATCATGGCAGCAAAGATCGACAGCTGACCCCTTGCGCCCGGCCGCGTGGCCGGGTAGGAACCGCGCCAGTGGCCCGTTCGTCTATCGGTTAGGACACCTGGTTTTCAACCAGGTAAGAGGGGTTCGACTCCCCTACGGGCTGCCACCATCTCTCCAAGATTGCCAAGGTCCAGACAGGTGGGGATTCTGCGCCCAGACTGTTGGTGGATCGTCATGCCGCAGGCATGCGTCGGGGTTGGCGACCTTTGCTGATTTCTCGGAGTGCGCCGCTGACCGCGCATTCAAGTCCTCTGCCAGCTGGAAACCATTTTGTCCCTGCCGTGCCAGCACTTGCTGCCGTAGAAAGGTTACAGCCTGAAAACGGCCATGTGACTGGCGTTTCAAGGCCATATCGTTTTGATGGGCGCGATCTTTGAACTGGAGCTCCCGATGCTGCGCCCCCTTGCCGCCCTGCTGCTGCTGACCACCACTGCGACCGCCGACACCGCCGATGGCGAGGCGCTGAAGGGCATGACCTGGGACCAGATCGTGACGGAAGCGCGCGGCGGTACGGTCAACTGGTTCATGTGGGGCGGCGCGGACAACATCAACAGCTATGTCTCGGACTATGTCGCGGGTCAGCTGAAAGCCGAATACGACATTACCCTGAATCGCGTGCCGATCACCGACGCGGCCGAGATCGTGAACCTGATCCTGTCCGAGAAAGAGGCCGGCATCACTGATGCGGGGACCGTCGACCTTATCTGGATCAACGGCGAGAACTTCCGCTCGATGAAGGCGGCCGACCTTGCCTTCTGTGGCTATACCACGCTTTTGCCGAACGACGCGCTGGTGAACTGGGACAACCCGGCCATCGCCAATGACTTCGGCGTCCCGGTCGATGGATGCGAGGTGCCCTGGAACACCGTCCAGTTTGCCTTTGCCCATGACAGTGCCGCCGTGGCCGAACCGCCGCGCGACATGGCCGGGCTGATCGACTGGATCAAGGCCAACCCCGGCCGCTTCACCTATCCCGCGCCGCCGGATTTCACCGGCTCGGTCTTTGTGCGGCATGTGTTCTACCACGCGGCGGGCGGGCCGGACGCCCTGCTTGGCCCCTTCGACCAGGCCAGGTTCGACGAGGTATCTGCCAAGACCTGGGCAATCCTGAACGAGCTGGAGCCGTTCCTGTGGCGCGAGGGCGCGACCTATCCGACCACCGTCACCCAGCTGAATGAGCTTTTTGCCAACGGCGAGGTGGCCTTCAGCTTCAACTATGACCCCGCCCAGTTCGGCCTGGCGGTGCAGGACGGGCTTTGGCCGGAAACGGTGCGCTCTTACGGGTTGGCGGACGGGACCATCGGCAACACGAACTACACGCTGATCCCGTTCAACTCGCCCAACAAGGCGGCAGCGATGGTGGTGCAAAATCTGCTGCTGTCGGGCGAGGCGCAGCTTGAGAAGGCCAAGACCGAGGTCTGGGGCGCCGCCCCGGCCGTCGAGATAGGCCGCACGTCGGCCGAAGTGCAGGCCGGCTTTGCCGCCATCACTGGCCACCCCTCGGTCGTCAAGGCGGAAGACCTTGCCAAGGCCGCGCTGCCGGAACTTCAGGCCGACTGGCTGACCGCGATCGAGGACGGCTGGCGGGCAAACGTCGGGAACTGAGCCTTGCGCAGGCCCGGCTGGCGCGGCACCCTTGGGGCAATCGCAAGGGACATGACGTGACCGACCGGACCCGCATCCTGCTGCTTCTCGGCCCGGCGCTGTTGCTGGTAGGCGGCATGGTGCTGTCTGCCCTCGGGTTGGCGCTTCTGCGGTCATTGCATCTTTTCCCACAGCTTGCGCCGGACCTGTCGGCCTATGTCGCGGTCCTTGGCTCACCGGGGTTTCTGGCCGCGCTGGCGCTGTCGACCTGGATCGCGACCGTCTCGACCGCGCTGGCGGCGGGTCTGGCGCTGGCGATTGCGCTTTTGTTGCGGCGCGGGTTTCCGGGGCTCAAAGTGGTGTCGGTTCTGGTGCAGCTGAACCTGACCGTGCCGCATGTCGTGGGCGCGGTCGGCATCCTTTACCTTGTCTCGCAATCGGGCGCCTTTGCGCGGCTGGCCCATGCGGCGGGCCTGATCGCACGGCCTTCCGAGTTTCCGGTCCTGACCCAAGACCCCTATGCCATCGGCATCATCCTGACCTATGTCTGGAAGGAGGTGCCCTTCATCACCCTGATCCTGCTGGCAAAACTGCAGACCCTTGGCGACGGGGCCGAGCAGGTGGCCCGCAGCCTGGGTGCCACTGGCTGGCAGTCCTTCCGCCTGGTCCTGCTGCCGCAACTGCTGCCGGCCCTGGCCGCCGCCTCGGCCCTGGTCTTTGCTTTTGCCTTCGGCGCCTATGAAATCCCGCTGATCCTGGGCGCCCATGCACCCGAGGCGCTGCCGGTCCGCGCCTGGCGCAGCTTTACCGACGTGGACCTTTCCGCCCGGCCCGAGGCTTTTGCGATCTCGGTCCTGGTGGCGGCCCTGGGTGCGGGCCTCTTGTGGCTTTACGCCCGCCTGATCCTGCCAAATCGAGACCGCGATGCGGGCTGAGACCTTGCGGCTGCTGGCCGGTCTGGTGGTGGCGCTGGCCCTGGTCCTGCCACTGGTGCCGCTGGCCATCTGGTCGGTGGCGCATGGCTGGCGCTTTCCCGATCTGCTGCCGCAGGCGTGGTCGGGCAAGGCCTGGGCGCTGGCGCTTTCGCAGCGGGGGGGCGTGCTGGAAAGCTTCGGCCTGACGCTGGGCATCGCACTGGCCACCACGGCGCTGGCGGCGCTGGTCGGGGTGCCTGCGGGCCGCGCGCTGGGACTGTACCAGTTCCGCGGCAAGCGGGCGGTGCTGCTCTTGCTCCTTGCCCCAGCCATCCTGCCGGGGATCGCGCTGGTCCTGGGGCTGCACGACCTGTTCCTGCGGCTGGGGCTGGTGGGAAGCGCCGGGGGCGTGATCCTGGCGCATCTGGTGCCGGTCCTGCCCTACATGACACTGGTGATGGCGGCTGTATTCACCGGCTTTGACACCAGGATCGAGGCGCAGGCCCGCAGTCTGGGCGCGGGGCCCTGGCGGACCTTCCTGACCGTGACCCTGCCCGTGATCCTGCCGGGCCTCTTGACCGGGGCGCTATTCGCCTTCCTTGTGTCGTGGTCGCAATACCTGCTGACGCTGGCCATCGGCGGCGGGCGGGTGCAGACGCTGCCCCTGGTCCTGTACAGCTACGCCGCCGCGGGGCGGAACGATGTCGCGGGTGCCATCGCGTTGATCTACCTGCTGCCGGGTGTTGTCATCCTGCTGTTCACCGCCCGCCGCATCACCGGGCACAGCGTCGGATTGGAGTTGCGGCCATGAGGCTGGAGGTTCAGGGCCTGCGCCTCGCCTATCTTGGCGCCGGGCTGGCAACGATCCGCGACCTGGACCTGGTGGTCGAGGCTGGCAGCCTGACCGCGCTCCTTGGCCCCTCGGGCAGTGGAAAAACCACGGTGATGAAGCTGATCGCGGGCCATCTGGCCCCCGATGCGGGCGAGATCCGGCTGGGCGGGCGTTCGCTTCTGGGCCTGCCTCCCGAACGTCGGCGGGTGGCGATGGTGTTCCAGGACCCCCTGCTGTTCCCGCATCTGACGCTGGCCGGGAACGTGGGCTTCGGGTTGAAGCTGCGCGGCCTGCCCCCGGCTGAGGTCGCGGCCGAGGTCGAGACGATGCTGGACCGGGTGCAGCTTGCGGGCCTGGGCGCGCGCCGCCCGCACCAGCTTTCGGGCGGTCAGCAGCAGCGCGCGGCCCTGGCCCGCGCTTTGGTCTTGCGGCCGGACCTTCTCCTCCTGGACGAGCCACTGGCCAGCCTTGACGCGGGCCTGCGCGACGAGATGCGCAGCTTGATCCGCCGCCTGCAGGCCGAGACCGGAGTAACCACGCTGATCGTGACGCACGACCAGTCCGAGGCCGTCGTCATGGCCGACCGGGTCGCGCTGTTGCTGGAGGGTCGGTTGGCGCAGGTGGCCGGTCCCGCCGAAATCATCCGCCGCCCCGCCACCGAGGCCGTGGCGCGCTTCTTTGGCGGGGTCAATTTCCTTGACGGACAGGTGACGGGCGGAACCTTCACCTGCGCCTTGGGGTCGCTGCCGCTGGCCACTCCCGGTCCGAAGGGCCCGGCCCGGGTCACGATCCGCCCCGAGGCGCTGCGCCTGGGGCGCGGCGAGTTGCGGGGGCGTGTCACCGGGGTCACCTTCCTGGGCACGCAATACCGGGTCGAGCTTTCGGTGGCGGGGCAACCGCTGATGGCCCTGGTCCAGGCCTTCGGGTCAGAGGGACCAGCGGTGGGCGCCGATGTGGCGCTGGACTTGCCGGCCGAGGCGTTGTGGCGGCTACCCGGCTAGGGTGCGCCCGGCGCCCTGGCCACCAGCAGCACCGCCCGGCCCCGCCCGGCATCCTTGGCGGCATAAAGCGCCCGGTCGGCCAGGGCCATCAACTTCACAGGATCGTCGGTTTGCGCGTCCGGTGAGCGGATGATGCCGATGCTTGCCGAAACGCGGGCCTGTTCATCGCCAAAGGCCATCGGCTGGTTGATCCGCTGGATGATCCGGTCGGCGATCCCTTGCAGCACATGGGGGTCGATCCGGCTGGTCAGCAGCACCAGAAACTCATCCCCACCAACCCGGGCGGCGCAGTCTTCGGCCCGCAACTCTTCGCGCAGGATGCGTCCGACCTGCTCCAGCACGAAGTCGCCCGCGGGATGGCCCAGCGTGTCGTTGACGGATTTGAAGAAATCCAGGTCCATATGCAGCACGCCGAAGGGCTTTTGCGTCAGGCACAGCCGCTCCAGCACCAGGTCCGCCGCGCGGCGGTTGCGCAGGCCGGTCAAGGGATCGGTCAGCGCCTCTTCTTCGGCCGCCATGCGCGCACCTTCCAGCCGCAGGTTCAGCCCCCGCAACTCGCGCGTCACGGCCGAGTTCGCCTCGGCCAGATACAGCAGTTCCATCGCGAGGTCGGTCGCGACGAAATCGCCATCGGTCAGGCCCAGGTCGCGGACGGCAGCGATCAGGTCGATGCCAAAGCTGAAGTTCAGCAGCATCTGCCCATCCGGCAACCGCTGGCCCAGACCCCGCAGGCCGGCCCGCACACCATTGCGCGCGATCAGGCGGAACCGGTGCCCTGCACGGGCCAGCACCTCATCTGCGGTGACCGCGCCACCGGGCGAGCGGACCTCGAACAGATCCTCGAACCGGGCGTTCATCAGAGGGGTGCCCGAAAGCATCCGGGCCAGCGTCGGCCCGGCGCTTTGCACCCGCCCCCCGGCATCCAGAAGCAGGTGCATCGGCATGAAGCGCGCCAGCACGCTGCTGTCGAGGGCAACCAACGGACCTTGCAGGGCAAGCACCACCGTCACTCCTCCGGCCGGGCAAGGTCGAACGGACGCGCGGCAGCGTGATCCTGGTCCAGGACGCGGATCGAGATCCGGTCATCGCCGGCAGGTTCGATCAGGCACAGCGTACCGAAATCATCAGCCATGGCTGTCAGCATCCCGCTCATCACCCGCAATGTGCCTTTCAGATGCGAGCGGCATTCCAGCACGAACCGGTCGGCGGCGCGTTCGGTCAAGTGGATTTCGGGCAGGTCGAGGTCCGGCATCGCCAGACGCGCCCGGCCCGGCAATTCCTCAAGCGAGTGCAGGAAATCGGCAAAACCCACGCCGCCGAACCGCAGCAGGCGCCGAACACCTTCATGGCCAGGACTGGTGACCAGGTAGGTACCCATATCCTCCCATATGGTGTCGGCCGGTCTGCCAAGCACAGCGGCCGCATGGGCCGCAACATCATCGGCAAGGCCGGGGGGATAGCGCAGCATGGGTTCAAAAGTCTCGACCGGCAGGGCGGCGCGGCGGCAGACGGATTGCCAGACAGGTGCGCCGAAGGTCTCGCGCACATAGCCTTGCAGAAAACGCAGCATCAGCGCGTCCATGAACGATCCTTCGGCACCTTTGACTATGACCTTAGCGGGCATCGGTTAACAAACGGCTTTCATCGCTCAGGGCACCATCAGGAGGCCGCCCTCGCCGGTGCCAAGCTGGTTGACCAGCGCGGGCGTCAGCGGCAGCGGGGCGGCCTGGGCCGCGCGCAGCAGTTCACTTGCGGTCGTGGCGGGCAAAAAGCCCAGATCGGGCTGCGTCACCGCGCGCTGAGCCAGACGACCATCGGCGTCCAGATACAGCCCCAGCACCTCGGCCCAATCCGGTCGATGCTCCAGAAACAGCATGGCTTCTTCCCCCGGAACTGCGGGCAGAAGATCGGCCACCACCAGCACGCAGGCGGGCTGGCCGGTTTCCAGGGTGCGGCTGCAAACCTCGATCCAGCTGCGCAGCTGATAGCCTTCGGCGGCGGCCAGCAGCATGTCGCGGGTACCGGTGGCGGTGGGCGGCTGCAGCGGAATAAGCGCGGCAAGGGCGGCCTGATCAGCAGCGCGCTGGTCCTCGGTCGGTGCATCGGTGCCGGCCAGAAGCGCAGCCAGAGCTTCGTGCCCGGGCTGAGACGCAAGCTCGGTCAGGCGGGCAACGGCCGCCTCGCCCGGCCGGCCCCAGCGGCCGATGGTCCAAAGATCAAGCTCTGCCACCGGCGTGCGGCCCGCCTCGTATCGGGCCAACTGGTCGCGGGCCGAGATCGCCTCGGCATTGAAGAGCGGCGTCAGCCACAGCGCCGCCGCCACGATCACCACCAGCGCCATCGCCAGGTTGCCGCGCCGAATGCGCGCCATCCAGCTGGCCCCGCGCAGAACCGAGACGGCATAGGTCAGCCCGTAGCCCAGACCGATCAGGGCGACCACCGACAGGAACAACCGCTCGGGCGTCCAACCGCGCTGGTCCACCCGCAGCCACAGCGCCCACAGCGCCAGGGCGGCCAGGATTGGCAGGATCAGCGCCATGGCCTGCGTCGCGCGCAAAAGCAGCGGGCCATCGACAGCATCGGCATCGCTGCGGTCGACGGCGACCGAGACCAGCGCGATGCCCGCGCCGACCATGGTCAAGAGCAGCAGCGCCGGCGATACGCCGGTGACCAGCCCCTGCAGCCCACGAAACGGCAGGGCGGCCAGAAAGACCAGCGTCACCGCCAGCACCACCGGCAGAAGCAGACGCAAGAATCGCAGGATCAATTGCGGCGCGACTGGACCGGCCAACTCCCAGACGACAGCGGTGCCAAGGCCAAGGGCCGCGCCGGTCAGCACATAGCCGGCCAAGCCATGGTCCAGCAGCTGCGCGATCACATCCAGACCGACGATCTGCAAGACCGCGTCGGACAAGAGCACCACAAGCCAGACCAACCCGGTAAAGGCCAGGGCCGCGACAAGGCGCACCAGGATCGACCAGGCCTCCTGAAACAGGGCAGGATAATCGCGCCAGCCGGGCTGCGCTGCCGCGATCAGGAAGGGAACCGGCAGGGTTGCCAGGACGATGACCGCAAGGCCGGGCATCGGGGTGACCAGAAACTCGCCGACAAGTGCATAGCGCAAGAGCGAAAGGCCGGTCAGCCCCCCCACGACCACGCCCAGAGCCGCGCCGCGCGGGGCTGCGCGGGCCAGGCCGATCGGGCCGGCCATCGCCAGCGTTGCCGCAAAGCCCACGGCCACAAGCACCGACAGCGCAAGGGCCGGGCGTTCGTCCATAAGACCGCGCGACGTCGCCTCGACCAACGCCCAGGCCAGGACACCACCAAGCGCCCCGACCAGCGTCAGGGTCCACCGGGCCTGCAATGCACCCGTCATACCATTCCCTCGTTGTTGCAGTCCCTTATCAAGCCGGGACTTGGGCAACATAGTCAGGATTTCCAACCGCTTGCCAAGCCTCTTGCCTTGGCGGATTCTGGCATGAGCAAGGAAAGGCCTGCCAATGACCATCCTCATCCGTCCGCTGCTGCCCGGCGACGAAGCCGACTGGCGTCGGCTGTGGACCGACTATCTGACCTTTTATGAAGCAAGCGTCGCCGAACCCGTCTACGCCACCACCTTTGCCCGGCTTCTGGGCGATGATCCGCAGGATTTCAGCGCGCTGATCGCCGAGGTGGACGGCCGGCCCCTGGGTCTGGCGCATTACCTCTTTCACCGGCATTGCTGGCGGATCGAGAATGTCTGCTACCTGCAGGACCTGTTCGTCGCCCCCCAGGCGCGGGGCACTGGACTGGGCCGCGCGTTGATCGAGGCTGTCTATGCCCGGGCCGATGCGGCGGGCTGCCCCTCGGTCTACTGGCTGACGCAAGAGTTCAACAGCCAGGCACGGCAGCTTTATGACCGCATCGCCAAGGTAACCCCGTTCATCCGCTATACACGGGCGTAAGGTGGGCGATATCGCCCACCCTACTCCCGTTGCAGGGATTTGAGGTATTCGGCCAGTTGCACCAGCCGGACCGGGGTCGGCGTCTGGATGCCGTCGCCGCCATCATAGGGCACCAGGTCGCCCTGCAAGAGTGGCCCGAACTCTGGCATCACCGAAGATCCATCGCGCCCCCCGGTATAGCCCCAGATCTTTGCCATCACCTTGGTGCTTGGGAATGTTCCGCCGTTGCGGGCTGCGATCAGGGTCAGGTCGGCAGGCTTGCGGTCCAGGAATGCCGCCCCATCGCCGTCGCCCTTGCCCGACATCCCGTGGCAACTGGCGCAGAAATTGGCAAAATCCTCGGCCCCGGTCGGCTGGTCGGGTTCCATGCACGCAGCCAGCGCCAGGGGCAGGGCCAGAATGATCCATCGCATGTGCTATCCCTCCGTTTCGCCAGCCTGCGCAGCGCGCCGGCCAGCCGCCTTGATCTAGGTCACCCGCCCCGCCGAAAGCCGCACCACCCGGTCCATCCGGGCCGCCAACTCCAGGTTATGCGTGGCAATCAGCGCCGACAGCCCGGTCGAGCGGACGAGGTCCATCAGCACCCCGAACACCTGGTCCGAAGTGGCAGGGTCCAGGTTGCCGGTAGGCTCATCCGCCAGCAAAAGCTTTGGTGCATTGGCCAGCGCCCGGCAGAAGGCCACCCGCTGTTGCTCGCCCCCCGACAGGGCCGCCGGGCGATGGGTGGCGCGCGCACCGACGCCGACCTTCTCCAGAAGCTCGCGCCCCCGCGCCTCGGCCTGCGGCTTCGGCACGCCATTTGCAAGTTGCGGGATCACCACATTCTCCAGCGCCGTGAACTCGGGCAGAAGATGGTGGAACTGGTAGATGAATCCGACCTCGGCCCGCCGCGCCTCGGTTCGGGCGCGGTCGGACAGGTTGCCCATCTCGCGCCCGTCCAGCCGCACGCTGCCGGTATCCGGCACGTCGAGAAGCCCCGCGATATGCAGAAGCGTCGATTTCCCCGCGCCCGAGGGGGCCACCAGTGCCACCACCTCGCCCTTGGCCACGGTCAGCGTCGCCCCGCGCAGGACCAGAACCTCGGACGGCTTGCCCCGGTTATAACCCTTTTCAATCCCCGCAAGCTCCAGCATCGGCTCACTCATAGCGCAACGCCTCGACCGGGTTCATCCGCGCGGCACGCCGCGCCGGGAAGAAGGTGACGACAAACGAAAGCCCCAGAGACAGCGCCACGGCCGACAGCACATCCGCCATCTGCAGCTTGGCCGGCAGGGAGTAGATGCCGCGGATCGACGGGTCCCAGACCTCGGCCCCGTTCAGCCAGTTGATGAAGGACATGATCTGGTCGATGTAGATCGCGCAAAGGCAGCCCAGCGCGACGCCGGCAATGGTGCCGATCACCCCGGTAAACGCCCCGCAGATGAAGAACACCCGCAGCACGCTGCCTTCGGTCAGACCCATGGTCCGCAGGATGCCGATATCGCGGCCCTTGTTCTTCACCAGCATGATCAGGCCCGACACGATGTTCATCGCCGCGATCAACACGAGGACCGACAGGATCACGAACATCACGTTATCCTCGATATCCAGGGCGCGCAGGAACGCACCTGAACTGTCCTTCCAGGTCCAAAGCATCGCCGTCGGCCCCGCCGCCTGCAGGATCGACAGACCATAGTCGTCAATTGCGTCGGGGTTTTCGACCATCACCTCGACCTCGTCGGCCAGGCCTTCCTTGTTGAAGTAGCTTTGCGCCTCGGTGAAGGGCATGTAGATGCGGGTCGTGTCGATGTCATAGCGCCCGGCGGTGAAGATATAGACCACCTCATAGGCATTGACGCGCGGGCTGGTGCCCATCGCCGTCTTGACGCCCCCCGGCGCGATCAGGCGCACCCGGTCGCCGACGGTCACCCCCAACTCGCGCGCCACACCCGACCCCAGGGCGATGCCGTCCGGGAACCGCTCCAACTCGCCAATCGCGTCCGATCCGCGGCCGATCCTGGGGATGGAGGCAAAATCTTCCGGCAGCAGGCCATAGACTTCGGCCCCCGTGGTGTCCTCGCCGTCCGAGACCATCAGCTTGCCGCGGATCAACGGCGCGGCGCGGACCACGCCCGGCACCTCGCGGATCGCGGCGGCCATCGCGTCGGGCTGCGAAAAACCGCGGACCAACTGCCCCTCGGCCCCGACCTCGCCTGCCGAATAGACCGTGACATGGGCGTTGGCGCCCAGGATCGTGTCCACGAACTCGGCCCGGAAACCGGCGCGGACCGCCAGCGTCAGGATCAGCGCAAAGACCGCCAGCGTGATCCCGATCAGGGAAATCCAGGTCATCACGCTGACCCCGCCTTCCGCCCGCCGCGCGCGCAAGTAACGCCAGGCGATCATGAATTCGAAGCCCGAGAAAGGTGCCGTTTTCGCTGCCATTTGCCCCGCCTTTATGCCGCGCGACCTTCGGCGAGTGGGGGGGAAAGGTCAAGCCACGCCACCGCGAGCCGGCTGATCCGCACCGCCCCGGCCCGCGTATCACCTTGGAACCCTGTGGAGGACACGATGCAGCGCAGAACCCTACTTCTCGGCCTGGCCGCCCTGCCCCTGGCCGCCTGCGCCGCCGCGCCCACGCCACCCGCGACCCAAGGCCCGGCGATTGACCTTGTTTCCGCCTTTCGGGGCCGCACCACCGGGCGGGGCCATTTCCGCGTCTGGCTGACCGGCGACGAACGCCGCTTCACCGCGCGGCTGAACGGCACCGTGACCGGCCGCGACGGCGCGCGCACCCTGACCGTGGTCGAGGATTTCCTCTACGATGACGGCCAGAAGGACCGGCTGACCTGGGTTTTCCGCCAACAAGGCCCCGGCCGCTGGACCGGCAAGCGCGAGGATACCGTGGGCGAAGCCACCGTGATCGAGGCCGATGGCCGGATCACCCTGACCTATACCGCCGATTTCCGCTCACCGTCCGGGGTGAACCGGCTGGGGTTCCAGGACATCCTTTATGCCGCGCCCGACGGCACGATCATAAATGACGCCGTGGTCAGCCGCGCGGGGATTCCCGTCGCCTCGGTCCGCTTCGTCATCCGGCGCTGACTTGCCCTTCCCCCGGCCCGCTGGCACTGTCCCCCGCGACAGCCGGAGGGGCCGATGGGCAAGCGTTACGACGACCTGCAACCCGACCAGATCGCCTTCATCGGCGAACAGCACCTGTATTTCGTGGGCACCGCCGCCCCCGAAGGCCGGGTGAACCTGTCGCCGAAGGGGATGGACTCGCTTGCCGTTCTCTCGCCCAGCCGCATCCTGTGGCTGAACCTCACCGGCTCGGGGAACGAGACGGCGGCACATCTGCCGCTTGATCCCCGGATCACGCTGATGTGGTGCAGCTTCACCACCCGGCCCCTGATCCTGCGCGCTTATGGCACCGCCCGTGTGGTCCATCGCGGGGATGCCGACTGGTCCGCCCTTGCCCCGCACCTGCCCGACCAGCCCGGCGCGCGACAGATCGTCGATGTCGCCATCGACCTGGTGCAATCCTCATGCGGGTTTGCCGTCCCCTTCATGAACTTCGTCGAGGACCGCCTCGTTCTGCAAAAATGGGCGACCGACAAGGGACCCGATGGCCTGCGCACTTATTGGGACACCCGCAACCGCCAGTCCATCGACGGCCTGCCGACCGGAATCGAGGCCAACCTGTGACCCCGCTTGACGAACTTTCCGTCCTGTCCGACCTCGCCAAGGCGCAGGAGATGCGGGCCTATCACAAGATCGACCGCCCCTATCTCGGCATAGCCGTTCCGCAGGTCGAAGAACTGACCGACCGCTGGCGCGCCGACCTGTCGCTGGACGACCGGCTGGCGCTGGCGGCGGACCTCTGGCGCACAAACATCCACGAGGCGCGGATTGCCGCCGCGAAACTTCTGACCCAGGCCCGCATCCGCCCCGACGACGCTGCGTGGGATCTGATCGTCACCTGGGTGCCGGACTTCGACGCCTGGGCCATCGCCGACCACGCCAGCATCGCCGGGCAAAAGCGGCTGGTGGCCGATCCATCCCGGCTGGACTGGGTTGAGACCTGGGTGACCAGCCCACACATGTGGACCCGCCGCGCGGCACTGGTGATGACGCTGCCCTGGACCAAGCAGAACTTCCCGAAACCGGACGAGCTTGCGGTGCGCGACCGGGTGCTGGGCTGGTGCGCGACCCTGGCCTCCGACCCGGATTGGTTCATCCAGAAGGCCGTCGCCTGGTGGGTCCGCGACCTGTCAAAGCACGACGCGCCGCGCGCCCGCGCCTTCATGGCGGAACATGGCGAGCGTCTGAAACCCTTTGCCCGGAACGAAGCCGCGCGCCTCCTGACGGGCTAGACCCTCAGCGCGCGTAGACCGTCACCTCGGGCAGGTCGGTCAGCGACAGCCCCAACGCCTGGAACGCCGCCAGCGACAGAAGCGCCCCGCCGCTGCCCGGCCGCAACTCCAGCGTCAGGCTTTTGCCCGCCGAGGTTTCGATCCGGCCCTGAACCAGCTTGTCCACCAGCGTGGTCGAGAGCCAGATCCCCTGCTCGGCCGGCGGGCCAAGCGCCACCACGACCTTGCCCAGCGCCCGTTCGCCCCCGGCGGCCGGCGCGGCAAGAGCGGCGGCCTTCTCCTCGGCCGTGGTGCTGTCCAGCGCATCCGCACTGACAGCCTGCGCCCCCAGCGCCGTCGTGGTCACAGCCGGCGCAAACTCGGTTGCCGGTTGCGGGGCCGAAGGCCCGGTCACCGGGCCATTGCCCTCGCCCTGCAACGCGGCGCAGCCGGCAAGGCCAAGGACAAGAAGCGAAATCAGCGGAATATGTCTCATGCCGTCAGACTAGCCCGCCGCTGCCGGCCCCGCAATCGCCGCTTTCCGGCTTGTGCGGGGGGCCGCCCACCCCTACCTTCCAATCATGCAGCCGCTTGTCGATCCCTTTGCCCGCGCAATCAGCTACCTGCGCGTCTCGGTCACCGACCGCTGCGATTTCCGCTGCACCTATTGCATGTCGGAACACATGACATTCCTGCCCAAAGCCGACCTTCTGTCGCTTGAGGAACTGGATCGCCTCTGCTCCACCTTCGTCCGCATGGGCGTGCAGAAGCTGCGGATCACCGGGGGCGAACCTCTTGTCCGCAAGGGCATCCTGACCTTCTTCGAAGCCATCGGCCGGCATCTGCAAAGCGGCGCGCTGAAGGAACTGACCCTGACGACGAACGGCAGCCAGCTGGCGAAGTTCGCCCAACCCTTGGCCGACCTCGGCGTCCGCCGGGTGAACGTGTCGCTGGACACCCTGGACCCCGACAAGTTCGCGCAGATCACCCGCTGGGGCCGCCTGCCCCAGGTGCTGGAGGGGATCGCGGCCGCCCGCGCCGCCGGCTTGCGCGTCAAGATCAACGCCGTCGCGCTGAAAGGCTTCAACGAGGACGAGGTTTTCCCCCTCCTCGACTGGTGCGCCATCGAAGGCCACGACCTTACCTTCATCGAGGTCATGCCGATGGGCGAGGATATGACCGCGCTGCGCCTGGATCAGTACTGGCCGCTGAAGGACCTTCGCGCCCGCCTCGCCGAACGCCTGACCCTCACCGACCTGACCGAACGCACCGGCGGCCCGGCCCGGTATGTGCGCATCGAGGAGACCGGCCAGAAGGTCGGCTTCATCACGCCGCTGACCCACAATTTCTGCGAGAGCTGCAACCGCGTGCGGCTGACCTGCACCGGGCAACTCTACATGTGCCTCGGGCAAGAGGACATGGCCGACCTGCGCGCCCCCTTGCGCGCAAGCCCGGACGACGCAGTGGTCGAACAGGCGATCCGCGCCGCCATCGCGCGCAAGCCCAAGGGCCATGACTTCGACTACAGCCGTCAGAAAGTCGCCGGTCAGATCACCCGCCACATGAGCCACACCGGCGGCTGATGACCCAAATTCCCTGAGTCAGGAATTTGCCCCGGCCCGACCGGCACGCCTTATTTCGTCAGGATCAACTTGCCCGCCCGCGTGATGCGAAGGGAATAGACCTGTCCGTCCAGCACGATCCGCGCCAGTGAACCGCCCTCGGTCAAGGCGCGCGCGTCATGGACAGGGGTCGCGTCCGTGGTCAGCCAGGGCTCGACATGGGCGTTCATCGCGTGCCCTCCAGTCGCGCGATCAGCGCCTCCAGCATCGCGCTGGGGAACAGCCCCGCAGCGCCCGACAGCAGTTCTACAATATCGCCCCGCAAGGCGTGACGTTCGGGCATGATGACCTCTTGATGATCGACACACCGGGCGGACCCGAACCGGGCTGGCTAGGCTTCTGAAATTATCCTTACTAAAACACTCAACCATGTCAACGCATATTCCGCTGGCCCCCCACGCCGCAACCGCTATCCTGCCGGGCGAGACGCAAGATGACCCAAGACCCCGCCGGCAGCCTTCTGTCCCTTCCCCCACCGCAAGTGCCCGTGCCGGCGCTTGCCGCCCTTGTCGCCGCGCATTGGGGCCTGACCGGCACGCTGCATCCGCTGACCTCCGAGCGGGACCAGAACCACCGGCTGGAAACCGACGCAGGCAGTTTCACGCTGAAGCTGGCCAACCCGGCCGAACCCGTTGCGCTGACCGAATTCCAGACCGCCGCCCTTATCCACGTTTCAGCCGCCGCGCCCGCGCTTCCCGTTCCCCGCGTTATCTCTGCGCTGGACGGTCGCAACGTGATCCCCACGCCTGACGGCGCACTGCGGCTTCTGGGCTGGCTTCCCGGGACGCCACTGGCCCACTTGCCCCGCAGTCCGGCGCTGGCGCAGGCCATTGGCACGGCGCTTGGCCAGATCGACGCGGCCCTGGCCGGGTTCACACACCCCGCCGCCGACCATCACCTGCTGTGGGACATCCGCAACGCGCTGGACCTGGAACCCCTGCTGCCGGCGCTGCCTGATGCCCTGCGCCCTCGCATCACGGCTTTCCTGGACCACTTCCGGGACCAGACCGCCCCTCTGCTGGCGCAGCTTCCCCGCCAGGTAATCCACGGCGATTTCAACCCGCACAACCTGCTTGGCGACCCTGACGAGCCCACCCGCCTGACCGGGATTCTCGACTTCGGTGACATGACACTAAGCCACAGGATCTGCGATCTGGCCGTCGCCGCCTCCTACCTGATTGCGCCGTCAGAGCCTGCGTCCCTCCTGATCCCGCTTGTCATCGCCTACCATCGGGCCAACCCCCTGACCCCGGCCGAAGTCGCCCTTCTGCCCGATCTGATCACGGCCCGCCTCGCCACGACCCTCACGATCTCGGCCTGGCGCGCGGCCCGCTATCCCGAGAACGCAACCTACATCCTGCGGAACGCCCCAACCTCACGCGCGGGACTTGCCGCCCTGCCCGACCCTGCCGCCCTTGCGACGATCCTGCTGAACGCCTGCGAAAGCCCTGTGCCATGACCCGACAGACCACCATGCTGAACGCCTACACCCCCGGCGCGGGCCATCTGTCCCCAGCGGATGAGGCTCTTGCCCAGCGCCGCGCCAAGGCGCTTGGCCCGGCCTACCGACTGTTTTACGAAACCCCGGTCCACCTGGTCCGGGGCGAGGGCACCCGCCTTTACGACCCGCAAGGCAATGCCTATCTCGACTGCTACAACAACGTGGCTTCGGTCGGGCATTGTCACCCCCGCGTCGTGCAGGCGCTGGCGGCGCAGGCCGCGACCCTGGCCACCCACACCCGCTATCTGCACGTCGGCATCCTTGACTATGCGACGCGCCTTCTGGCCCTTTTCCCGCCTGAACTGGCCCACGTCATGTTCACCTGCACCGGGTCCGAGGCGAATGACCTGGCCCTGCGCATCGCCCGCGCCGCGACCGGGGGGACCGGGGTCATCGTCACCGACAACGCCTATCACGGCGTGACGCTGGCCACGGCCGAGATGTCGATGTCGATCGGCCCCACCGTCGCCCCCGGCCCCTCGGTCTTTCCGATCCCCGCACCCAGCGCGCAGAACTATCCCGACGGCATCGCCGCAGGCTTCGCCGCCGCCGTCAGCGAAGCCTGTGACCGGATGCAGGCGCAAGGCACCAAACCCGCCCTTCTGATCGTCGACACGATCTTCTCCTCGGACGGCGTCTACCCCGACCCACAGGGCTTCCTTGCCCCCGCCGCAGCCGCGATCCGCGCGCGAGGTGGCCTCTTCCTTGCGGATGAGGTGCAACCGGGTTTCGGCCGCACCGGCGGCCAGTTCTGGGGCTTTCAGCGCCACGGCATCCTCCCCGACATGGTCAGCATGGGCAAGCCGATGGGCAACGGCTATCCGCTGGCCGGTCTGGTCCTGAAGCCCGAGACCATCGCCGAGTTCGGCGCGAAGGCGCGGTATTTCAACACCTTCGGCGGCAATGCCGTGGCCGCGGCCGTGGGTCTTGCCGTGCTGGACGTGATCCGGGACGAGGGCTTGCAGCAGAACGCCGCGACCGTGGGCCAGGCCTTTGCGGACGGGCTGCGCAGCCTGGCCCAGCGGCATGAAACCCTGGGCGAGACCCGCGCCGCCGGCCTTTTCATCGGCCAGACCATCCTGACCGACGGCCAGCCCGACCCCGCCCGCACCGCCCGGTTGGTGAACGCGCTTCGCGACGCGCGCATCCTGATCAGTTCCACCGGCCCACGTGGCGACAGCCTGAAGATCCGACCGCCGCTGCCCTTCTCGCTGGCCGACGTGGACCAGGTGCTGACCACGCTCGACCGTATCCTGCCGGGGGTCTAAAGCCCCGCCAGCAGCACCCGGCACAGGTCCGACCCGGCATCCTCCAGCCCGTCGATCACGTCGAAATGGTGCCGTCCGGGGCTGGTGGTCCAAGGGCAGGACCATTCCTCGGCCAAGACCCGCGCCTGCCACAGAAAGGCTGGCCGCTCCTCCGCCCCGACCCAGACATGGGCCGAGACCCCCGGCCGCAAGCCCATCCGCGCCGGGCTTTCCGCCGCAGTCTCCTCGGCGTCGATCCGCAGCGTCGCGTTCATCCCGGTCGCCATCAGCGGCCCCAGTTCCGCCAACGGAGAAATCGGCACCACCCGCGCCACCGGCACGTCAAGGTCCGCGCAGCCCATCCGCGCCGCCAGATGCCCCCCGGCGGAATGACCCGTCACCACCATTGGCCCCGCCACCCGGCCCGCGACGAACCGGCAGGCCCGGGCAATCTCGGCCGTGATCTCGGACAAGCGGGCGGCGGGGGCCAGCGTATACCCCGGCATCGCCACCGCGAACCCATGCGCCAAGGGACCGGCCGCCAGATGCGACCAGTCGGACTTTCCGAACAGATGCCAATAGCCGCCATGGACAAAGACCACGACCCCGCGCGGCACGCCTTCCGGCAGGAACAGGTCCAGCCGCTGCCGCTCAACCGGGCCGTAGGCAAGGTCCACCTCCGCCCGCGCCCCAAGCGCCGCCCGAAACGCCGCCGCCTTCGCCGCCCAGCGCCCCGGATAGTCTGCCGCCCCCGGAATGAAGGCCCCGTTGGCATAGTCGCGGTCGGGATCGGGCCAGGCGTACCCCGGCCGGCTCATGCGCCACCCCAGCGATGAGGGCCAGAGGCCCCGAAAAGCGGCCCCATCACATCACCGCCCCGATCTGCCACGGCACGAATTCGGCCCCACCAAAGCCCAACTCCTCGGACAGGGTCTGCTGACCGCTCGCCACCGCGATGATCTTTTCCAGGATCTCCTCGCCCTTTGTCTCGATGCTGACCCCGTCCAGGATATCGCCGCAGTTGATATCCATGTCCTCTTTCATCCGGGCATACATTTCCGAGTTCGTCGCCAGCTTGATGCAAGGGCTGGGCTTGTAGCCCGAAACCGAGCCGCGGCCGGTGGTAAAGACGATCATCGTCGCCCCGCTGGCAATCTGGCCGGTGACGGAACAGGGATCATAGCCGGGGCTGTCCATGTAGGTGAAGCCGTGGGTCGTGATCGGCTCGGCGAATTTGTAGACCCCCGCCAGCGGCGCCGTGCCTCCCTTCGCCACTGCGCCCAGCGACTTTTCCAGGATCGTGGTCAGCCCGCCCCGCTTGTTGCCGGGGCTGGGGTTGTTGTCCATCTCGCCCTCGTTGCGGGCGGTGTAATCCTCCCACCAGCGGATGCGCTCCAACAGCGTTTCGCCCACCTCGCGGCTGACCGCGCGGCGGGTCAGAAGGTGTTCGGCCCCATAGATTTCCGGGGTCTCGGACAGGATCGTCGTCCCGCCCATCCGCACCAGCAGGTCGCTGGCATGGCCCAGCGCCGGATTGGCCGTAATGCCGGAATAGCCGTCCGACCCGCCGCATTGCAGCCCGATCATCAGCTTCGACACCGGCGCGGGCTGGCGGGTGACGTGGCCCGCGACCTCGGCCATCTCGCGCAGCACGGTCAGCGCGCGCTCGATGGTGGCGCGGGTGCCGCCCTCGCCCTGGATCGTCATGTAGCGGAAGTTGCCGTCCGGCCGCAGCCGGCCCTGGCCCACCAGATCGGGAACCTGCATCACCTCGCATCCCAGGCCAACCAGCAGGATACCCCCGAAATTCGGGTTCCGCGCATAGCCCTTCAACGTCCGCATCAGGGTCTGATAGCCCTCGTTCGTGCCGGACATGCCGCAGCCGGTCTGGTGAACGATGGGCACGATCCCGTCGATGTTCGCCGCCGCCAGCACCGGGTCCTTCTCGGCCGCCTCCGCGATAAAGCGGGCCACCGACCCCGAGCAGTTGACGGAGGTCAGAATCCCCAGATAGTTCCGTGTGCCCACCGTCCCATCCGGGCGGTGATAGCCCTGGAAGGTCCGGGGCTCCAAAGGCGGCAGCGGCCGGCACTCGGACCCGATGGCATAATCGCTGGAATGCGGCCCCATGCCCAGATTGTGGCTGTGGACATGGGCACCGGCCGGAATATCCTCGGTCGCCTGGCCGATGATCTGGCCATAGCGCACCACCTGCTCGCCCTTCGCAATCGCCCGGACCGCAATCTTGTGGCCGCGCGGCACCGGCCCCGGCAGCGGCACCGCCAGCCCCTCCGGTTGCGCGCCTGCCGCCTGATCCTTCAGCGCCACCACCACACTGTCCGACCCGTGCAGCCGGATCACCCCCTCCGCCATGGCAGCCCCTTCCTTGACACCGCGTTGCAGTCGCCTAACATGTTAGCATGTTACAACCACCCGTGCCCGCCGAACAAGACCCATCCGCCGCCGACCGTCTGCGGCCGCTATCCGCCTTTTCCGGCTCGCTCGGCCAGCGGGTCTACCAGACCCTGCGCCACGCGATCCTGTCCCTCGCCTACCGCCCGGGAGAGATCCTGCGCAAGCCAGACATCTGCGAGGCGCTGGGGGTCAGCCGCAGCCCGGTGGCCGACGCGGTCGCGCGCCTTCAGGCCGAGGGGCTGGTCGATGTGATCCCCCAGGCCGGCACCTTCGTCGCGCGGTTTTCCATGCAGGAGATCCGCGAAGGCGCCTTCCTGCGCGAGGCGATCGAGGTCGCCGCCATCGAGCGGGTCGCGGAACAGATCACCGACGACCAGCTTCAACTCCTGCGCCGGAACCTGACGGTGCAGGCCGCGCTTGCCGCCGATGGCGACGCGCCTGGTTTCTATGCCCTGGATGCCGCCATGCACGAGTTGCTCTTGTCCTTCACCGGCTTTCCGAAACTCGCCCAGGTGGCCGAGACCGCCTGGCTGCACGTCAACCGCGCCCGCCAGCTGATCCTGCCGGTCCCCGGCCGGGTCCCGGCGACCCTGGCCGAACATCAGGCGATCCTCTCCGCGCTGGAGGCCCGCAATCCCGCCGCCGCCCGGGCCGCCGTGCAGCACCATCTGCGCCAGCTGGTCACCTATCTGGAACCGCTGGAGCGGGACCGCCCCGACCTTTTCAACCCGGCCAAATCCCTGGCCTAGTCCAGAACCACCCGCGCCATGCGGCCATCCACGACCGTTCCAGCCTTTGCCCTTGGCCAACGTGCATCCCGAAGTACGACCTTCGTGATGGCCGCGCTGCAACTGGCGCACTGCTGCTTTCTCGCGCCCTCTTGCCTAAATTCTAGCGCCGCCTACAATCTGCAGCCGCATCATGCGCAACCGCTTGATATCAATGTTCCGACCTGCCGAAAGGCACGCCACCCCAGTCCCGAATGCGCATGCCGTCTAGACCCGTGATTCTCTGCGCAGGCTCGCTGCACCACGACGTGATCGTCGATGCGCCGGCCCTGCCCGTCCCCCATCAGACCCTCGCCGGGCACTCTGTCCGTACTGCCTTTGGCGGCAAGGGCGGCAACCAAGCCGCCGCCGCCGCCCGCGCCGGGGCCGAGGTGCACATGGCCGGCGCCGTCGGCTCGGACCACCACGCCATCATCCTGCGCAACGCGCTGGAGGATGCGGGCGTCCGGCGCGCCGCCGTGCAGACCCATCCCGGCCCGTCGGGCATGTCGGTGGCGATCAGCCTGCCCGACGGCAATTACGGCGCGGTGATCGTCTCGGGTGCGAACCTGCTTCTGCGCGCCGAATCAGTCAGCTTTCCGCGCGACTGCCGCGTCCTGCTGCTGCAAAGCGAACTCCCCGAGGAGGCGAACCTGCACCTTGCCCGCCGCGCGCGCGAGGCGGGGGTGCGCACCGTCCTGAACGCTGCACCAGCCCGCAACGTGGATAAGACGCTTCTGGCACTGACCGACCTTCTGGTCGTCAACCGCAGCGAAGCCGCCAATTTGCTTGGCAGGCCCGAGGGCGACCTGGACACCCTGCGCGCCGCAGAGGATCTGGCCAGCCATGGCCCGGCTTCGGTCATCGTGACATTGGGCGGTGACGGCCTGGTCGTCGCGCATTCCGGCGGGGTAAAGCGGCAGGCGGCCAAGCCGGTCCCGGTGATCTCGACCCAGGGCGCGGGCGATGCGTTTGTGGGGGCGCTTGCGGCGGAATGGGGCCGGGGGGCTGCACCGGACGAGGCGGCTGCCTTCGGCCAGGCGGCGGCTGCGCTGCATGTCAGCCTGTCACCCGAACAGCGCCACCAGATCGACGAACAGGCGATTCGGGCCCGGCTTTAGGTCCGGCGGTTCAGGGCGCAGCCGACCTTTGCACCCGACGCGGAAAAGGTGCATCTCTACGGCAAGGCCCCGAGCGTGCGCCCCGGGCAAGCGGCGAAGCGGGGGTTTCACACCCCCGCACCCCCGTGGGATATTTGTGGACAGAAAATGCTGGGGAGGGCCTGACATGCTCAAGGGGATCGACAACCGGCTGAACGCCGAGGTGCTGGGCTGTCTGCGGGCCATGGGCCACGGCGACGTGCTGATCATCGCCGACACCAATTTTCCCGCCGATCAGGTGGCGCGGGCCACCGTCGCGGGCAAGCTTCTGACCATGGAGAATCTGACCGCCGCCGAAGCGGTGGGTGCGATCCTGTCGGTCCTGCCGCTGGACACCTTCGTCGAGGACTTCGCCGGCCGGATGGAAGTGGTGGGCGCCCCGGACGAGATCCCTCCGGTCCAGCAAGAGGTGCAGGCCCAGGTCGACCGGGCCGAAGGCCGCCCGCGCAAGATGGTCAGCATCGAACGCTTCGCCTTCTATGATCTGGCCCGCCAGTCCTATGCCGTGATCCAGACCGGAGAGCGCCGGTTCTATGGCTGCTTCATGTTGCGCAAGGGCGTGATCCCACCGGAGGGCTGAACCATGAAACCCATTGTCATCCTTGGCATCTTCGTTGCCGACACCTCTTATCGCGCCGACCGCATGCCCAAGATGGGCGAGACCATCCTGGGGCGGACCTTCGCCTTGGGGCCGGGGGGCAAGGGCTCGAACCAGTCGGTGGCCGCAGCCATGGCGGGGGGGCGCACGCATATCATCACGCGGCTTGGCCGCGATGATTTTGCCCAGATCGCGCGCTCGACCTGGGACAAGGCCGGCGTCATCGCCGAGGTGACCGAGGATGCCGACAGCTATACCGGCGCGGCCTTCATCTTCCTGGAAGAGGCCACCGGCAACAACGCCATCATCGTCGCCCCCGGTGCCGCCGCCCGGATCACCCCCCAGGATCTGGAGGCGAAGGCCGCGCTGATCCGCAGCGCCGCGGTCTTTGTCACCCAGTTGGAGCAACCGATCCCCGCCGCCCGCCGCGGGCTGGAGATCGCACGGGCGGCAGGCGTCACCACGATCCTGAACCCCGCCCCGGCCGCTGAACTCGACGACGACCTTCTGGCACTGTGCGACTACCTCACCCCCAACGAATCCGAGGCCGAGACCCTGACCGGCCTGCCTGTGACCAACCTGGATGAGGCGGAACGCGCTGCCGATGCGTTGCTGGCGCGCGGCGTGGGCGCCGTGGTCATCACGCTGGGCGGCAACGGCGCGCTGTATCGGGACCGGACGCGCAGCGCGCATGTCCCGGTGATCAGCGCCGGGCCGGTGGTGGAAACCACGGGCGCGGGCGATGCGTTCAACGGCGGCTTCGCCGTCGCCTTGTCCGAGGGCCGCGACGTGGTCGAGGCCGTCCGCTTCGGCTGCGCGACCGCCGGGATCAGCGTGACCCGCCCCGGCACCGCACCCGCCATGCCCGCGCGCAGCGAAATCGACGCGCTTCTTGCCCGTGGGTGACCGGCCGTCACAGGCCTGTTACACTTTCGTCGCATAGGCTTTACCCAGCGTCCCTAGACCCGGGGGCGTCGGCGTGGAGCGGAACGATGGACGGAATGCGAGCGATGGAGCAGGAACTGACCGCCGGGGAGACCAGGATCTCGGCGCGAGGTGTGCAGGTCTGGTACGGCCAGAACCATGCGCTGCGCGACGTCGATGTCGACATCCTCGACCGGTCGGTCACAGCCTTCATCGGACCGTCGGGCTGCGGCAAGTCGACCTTCCTGCGCTGCCTGAACCGGATGAACGACACCGTCGCTTCCGCCCGGATTGGCGGCAAGATCCTGCTGGACGGCGAGGATATCTATGACCCCCGCGTCGATCCGGTGCAGTTGCGCGCCAAGGTCGGTATGGTGTTTCAGAAGCCGAACCCCTTCCCCAAGTCGATCTACGACAACGTGGCCTATGGTCCCCGCATCCATGGCATGACCCGCAACAAGGCCGAGCTTGACCAGATCGTCGAGACCGCGCTGCGCAAGGCCGCGCTCTGGAACGAGGTGAAGGACCGCCTGGATGCCTCGGGCACCGGCCTTTCCGGCGGCCAGCAGCAGCGACTGTGCATCGCCCGCGCCGTCGCGACCGGGCCCGAGGTCCTGCTGATGGACGAACCCTGCTCGGCCCTGGACCCGATCGCGACGGCCCAGGTCGAGGAACTGATCGACGAATTGCGCGCCAGCTTCTCGGTCGTGATCGTCACCCATTCCATGCAGCAGGCCGCCCGGGTCAGCCAGAAGACCGCCTTCTTCCACCTGGGCAACCTGGTCGAATACGGCGAGACCGCGCAGATCTTCACCAACCCGAAGGACCCGCGCACCGAGGCCTATATCACCGGCCGGATCGGCTAAGGAGACTGCCCATGAATTCCGCCCACATCCTGTCGGCGTTCGATCGCGACCTTGAATCGATGCAGGCCCTGGTGATGCGTATGGGGGGGCTGGTGGAAACCGCGCTTCTGGACGCGGCCGAGGCGCTGGACACCCGTGATGAAGAGCTGGCCAGACGGGTCCGCGCCGGGGATGCCGCCATCGACGCGCTGGAAGAACAGATCCACTCCGGTTGCGCCCGCCTGCTGGCGCTGCGCGCACCTGCCGCGACCGACCTGCGCACCGTGCTGACGGTGATGAAGATCGCCGCCGCGCTGGAGCGGTCGGGGGATTACGCCAAGAACCTGGCCAAGCGGACCGCCGTGCTGGCGCAGATGGCCCAGATACCGGGCGCCTCGGGTGCGATCCGGCGGCTCGCCAAGGCGGTGGTGCAGATGCTGACCGACGCGCTGGACGCCTATATCCGGCGCGACCTTGCCCTGGCCGAGGATGTCCGCAAGCGGGACCGGGACATCGACCAGATGTACAACTCGATCTTCCGCGAGTTCCTGACCCACATGATGGAGGACCCGCGCAACATCGGGGCCTGCATGCACCTGCATTTCATCGCCAAGAACATCGAGCGGGTGGGCGACCATGCGACCGCCGTGGCCGAGCAGGTGATCTACCTGGTCACCGGCGAGTTGCCGGACGAGGAGCGGCCGAAGGTCGACAGCACTGGGACGGTGGCCTGAGATGGCCCGCAGCGGGCAGCCGCGCGTCCTGCTGGTCGAGGACGAACCGGCGCAACGGACCGTGCTGGCCTACAACCTGGAAGCCGAGGGCTTTGCCGTCACCCAGGCCGACAACGGCGAGGATGCGATGGTCCTGGTCGACGAAGAGGACCCCGACATCATCATCCTGGACTGGATGATGCCCAAGGTCTCGGGCATCGAGGTATGCCGTCGGCTGAAGATGCGGCCCGAGACGCGGGGCATCCCGATCATCATGCTGTCGGCCCGGGCCGAAGAGGTGGACCGGATCCGCGGGCTGGAGACCGGGGCGGACGACTACGTCATCAAACCCTACTCGGTGCTGGAGTTGATGGCGCGGGCGCGGGCGCAGTTGCGGCGGGTGCGGCCCTCCACCGCCGGGGTGGTGCTGGAGCATGAGGATATCCGGCTGGACCCGGAAAGCCACCGGGTCTATCGGGGCGAGAATGTGCTGAAGCTGGGGCCGACCGAGTTCAAGCTGCTGGTCACGCTGATGGAGCGGCCGGGGCGGGTGTTTTCCCGCGAGCAGCTTCTGGACCTGGTCTGGGGGCGGGACATCTATGTCGACACCCGGACGGTGGACGTCCATGTCGGCCGGCTGCGGAAATCGCTGATGCAGTTCGGCGGGTCCGATCCGGTGCGGACGGTCCGGGGGGCGGGCTACGCGCTGGGGTGAGCATGTCCACGGTGGACATTTTCCGTTTTCCTTTTCCGATCAGCATCTTGGCCGCGGCCGTTCAGGATTTCTTAACCTGCTGAGGGCACCGCCGGATGCGGGCGGTTTTCATATTGAGCGCCTTGCGGCGCGAAGTCCCTTGTCTCGTCGGCGGGCTTGACGCCCTTCTCCTCGGGCGGGTCTGCGGGCCGCGTGTCAGGGGGACATGGTGCTGCCTCCGGCGGGGATATTTGGGCAAAGATGAAAGGGCGGCTGGAGGGCTTTGCGGCGGCGACCAGTTGCGCCATGCTGATGCGGGGTTACGGCGGAGGACGGGATGGCCTGGGGAACCGAACATGACGCGGTGCGCGCGGTCGTGGTGGAGTATCTGGAAGGCATGTGCTGGGGCGATGCGGCGAAGCTTCGGCGGGCCTTTCACCCGGGCGCATTACAGGTCGGGCATTTCGCCGAGACCTATGAATTCTTTCCGCTGGAGGAGTTCATCGACTGGCTGAAGGCGGAAGAGACGGCGCCCGCCGGCTCGCCCATCATCGCGGAGCTGTTGTCCATCGAGGTAACCGGGACGGTGGCGGTGGCGAAACTGACCGACACCTGCTTCGGGACTGACTTCACCGACTATCTGGTCATGGTGAAGGACCGGCCCGACGCGGAGGGGCGCTGGCAGATCGTGACCAAGGCCTATCATGTCCATGCCGGCCGTGGGCTGCCGCCAATGGGGTAAGGCGCGGGCGGGGCCACCCCGCCCGATACCCTAAAGCAGGGCCGCCTCTTCGGCGCGGCGGGCCTCGGCCTCGCGCGCGGCTTCGATCCTTGCCCGGCGCCGGCGGTTGATCTCGTACAGCACGGCAAGCACCAGCGTCACGCAGATCAGCAGGAAGGCCAGCGCGTTGATCGTTGGCGTGATCCCCGAGCGGACCTTGGAGAACACATAGACCGTCAGCGTATCCGACCCGCCCCTTGTGAACTGGGTGACGTTGAAATTCTCGATCGACTGGAAGAAGGCCACCGCCGCCCCGGCCGCGATGGCCGGGTAAAGATGCGGCAAGAGAATCCGGCGCATCACCTGGGCATGGGACGCCCCGAGATCGAGCGCCGCCTCTTCCAGCCCGGAGTCAAAGCTTTGCAGCCGGGCCAACACCAGAAGCATCACCATCGCGGCGATATAGCTGACCTGACCCAGGACCGAGAGATGCAGGCCCGGGTTGAACAGGAAGAACTCCGTCCCCATGGCATTGCCCATCTTGGTCCACAGGATCATCGTCGAAATGCCGATCACCACGCCGGGGATCAGGATCGTCGAGATCATCATCCCGTAAAGAATGGTGCGCAGCCGGCCGGATATGGAATTGACCATGATCGCGGCCGCTGTGCCGACCACCACCGCAAGCAGCGCCACCGCTGCCGCGACCCAAAGCGTGTTGGCAAAGGCCAGCATCATGCGCTCGTCCCGGATCATTTCCGAGAACCACATGGTGGTGAAGCCGCGCCAGGGCACGACCGACGGGAGTTTGGAGTCGTTGAAGGCCGCCCCCGACATCACCACCAGCGGCGCCAGCAGGAACACGAGGAACAGCAGCATGTAGAGATGCGCGAGGTTCTGGCGGAACTTGTGCATGATGCCCCCCTTACTTCGCGATGTCAGACAGCTTCACCCGGAACAGCCGCATCGCGATGGTCACGAAAACGGTGCAAAGGAGAAGCAGAAGGAAGGCATAGGCGCTGGCCGTGTTCCAGTCGAGCGCGTCCTTGAACCACTGGTCAATCGTCTGGGTGAACCATTGCGAGGTGGTCGAGCCCAGGATCGACGGCACCAGAAGCGAGCCGGCCGACAGCATGAACACCATGACCGAGCCCGAGGCGATGCCGGGTTTGGAATGGGGAAGGACGATGCGCCAGTGGATCTTCCACCAGGGGGCGCCCAGATCCTCGGCCGCCTCGATCTGGTTGGTGTCCAGCGACTGGATCGCGTTGTAGATCGGGAACAGCATGAACAGGACATAGGTGTAGATCAGCCCGATCACGACGCCGGTATAGCCCATGTTGGTCCAGCGGATCGGGTCCTCGATCAGGCCGAGACCGAGGAGCAGCGCATTGAGCGGGCCCTTGAAGGCAAGGATGATCCACCAGGCGAAGGCGCGCAGCACCTCGGACACCCAAAGCGGGATGAAGAGCATCAGGATCAGCGTCGGCAGCGAGCGCGGGTTGACGATCTTGGCCATGTAATAGGCCAGCGGATAGGCCAGCAGGAAGCACAGGAAGGTCACGACCATCGAATAGAAGATGGTCAGCCAGAAGGTCAGCACATGCACCGGGATCGAGAATTCGAACCCCAGGAAGCTGCGGTCGACGTTGCCGTCAAAGACCTTGAGGTAGTTGTTGAGGCTGTAGGTGTCCTTCGGGCCGCCGACCTCGACCACCGGCAGGTAGGGGCGGAAGCTTTGTTCGAAGAGCGTGATGTTGGGCACGATGACCAGCATCACCAGCCAGAAGGCGACCAGAAGGCCCATCAGCAGGGTCAGGCCCGGACCGTAGCGGCGGATCAGATCCTGCATGGGTCAGCCCCGCACATTGGCATCGGGCAGGATCGCGGCCCGCGCGGGATCGAAGGACATATGCACCCGCACGCCCTTTTCGGGGACCGTGGCGGACCCGTCGTTGCGCAGTTCGGACGTCAGATGCGCGCCGGTGTCGCTGGTGGCGTGGACGGCGATGAAGCTGCCTTCGAACGAGATGTCGCTGACGGTGACGGGGACCGAATTCTCGGCCGCGGGGGTGGCGGTGATGATCGTATGCTCGGGCCGGACGTAGAGTTTGCCGATCTTGCCCGACAGATCGCCCAGCCGGGCGCGGAACTGGCCGTGGGGGGTGGTGAAGCTGGCCATGCCGGCGGCGGCGTGCTGCACCTCGCCCTGAAAGACGTTGTTTTCGCCGACGAAGCTGGCGACGAAGCCGTTGACCGGGTTGTTGTAGATCTCGCGCGGGTCGGCGATCTGCTGGATGCTGCCCTGGGACATGACGCCGACGCGGTCGGACATGGCCAAGGCCTCGCCCTGGTCGTGGGTGATGTAGATGAAGGTGACGCCGGTGCGCTGCTGGATGGCGCGCAGTTCCGCCCGCATGTGCTGGCGCAGCTTCAGGTCAAGCGCCGACAGGGGTTCGTCCAGCAGCATGACCTGGGGCTCGACGGCAAGGGCGCGGGCGATGGCGACGCGCTGCTTCTGGCCGCCGGAAAGCTGGCTGACCATCTTGTCGGCGGCCCCGGGCAGGTCGACCAGTTGCAGCAGGTCTTCGGCCTTCTTGCGGCGGGTGGCCTTGTCGACGCCGCGGACCTCCAGCCCGAAACTGATGTTCTCCCAGATCGGCATCAAGGGGAACAGGGCCAGGTTCTGGAAGATCAGCGCGGTCGGGCGCTGGTTCGGGCGCTTGCCGCGCACATCCTCGCCCCCGATGCGGATCACGCCTTGCGTCGGTTCGATGAAGCCCGAGACCATGCGCAGGATCGTCGTCTTGCCGCAGCCCGAGGGGCCGAGGAACGAGAAGAACTCGCCCGGCCGGATCGAGACGTTGGCGTTGTCCACCGCGCGGAAGGTGCCGAAGTCGCAGCACACGTTTTCTAGATCGATTCCGGCGCTCATTCCCGTGTGGTCCCCCTGGTGGTCTTTTGTTTCAGGCTAGCAGTCCGCCCCTTGGGCGCAAACGCTATCGCCAGTTGGCGCCGGCTGGTCGGTCCAGAACGACCTGCAAGGCGCGAAAAAAGGCACGCCGGACCCAAGACGGGCCCGGCGTGTGGCAGATCAGGCTGGCATCAAGCCGCCTTGTACTTGTCCGAGTACTCGGCCCGCTTGGCCAGGAACTCGGCCGACTGGTCGGGCCACCACCACAGCTTGGACAGGGCATCTTCGTTGAAGGTGCCGTTGTAATAGGCGGAGACGTCCGGGTTCATCAGGTCCGCCGCGCCCTTGGCCACCGGGTTGGACGAGAAGGCCGTGGCCCAGCCCGCAGCCCCTTCGGGCGTCGAGACGAACTTCACGAACTCATGCGCCTGTTCGACGTTGGCGGCGTTCTTCATCAGGACAAAGCCCTGGTGCCAGGCAAAGGCACCCTCGACCGGGGCGACATAGGCATAGCCGTCGTTGCGCAGGTTGTAGCCGGTCGAATCCCAGCACAGGCCCACGGTCGCGCCGTTGGCGGTGAAGCCGGCGTTGGCTTCGTTCTCGCCCGACCACCACTGGACGATGTTGCCCTTGGCCTTGATCGCTTCGGCCAGCGCGATGTCCCACAGCTCGACCATGGCGGCCATGTCGCTGTAGCCGTCCATCCACGGACGCGGCAGCTTGCCGGTCGCATCCAGCCAGCGGCCCATCGCCGCCAGCGCCGAGTGCGGGCGGACGGTCGAGGGGTTTTCCGGGTTGAATAGGTCGCCCAGCGACGGCGGGGTCGACAGCTTGGCGTCGGCGGTGTTCACCACCAGCGATTCCGTGCCCCAGTTCGACGGGACATATTTCAGCATCCCGCCGGGACGCGAGCGTTCCCCGGCCGCGCCATCGGCCAGGCCCGGCAGGTAGTTGTCCATCGCCAGCTTGGATTCGTCGAACGCGCCCAGCAGGCCATTCGAATCCCAGGCGCCGACGCGGTCGATCGTCGGTTCGATCACGTCGATCCCGCCAGCCTCAAGCGCGACCTTTGCCTCGCCGAACATGGTGTCCTGGTCGGGCAGTTCCTTGAAGTTGACCTTGATGCCGGTCGCGGCCTCGAACGCGGGGAACACGTTTTCGACCAGGCCCGGATAGCCGGCCCAGCCGACGAAGTTGATCTCGCCCGAGGAGGCAAGCGCCTTGGAGGAGATCAGCGCCGGGGCGGCAAGGGCGCCCGCGCCGACGGCGGAGCCTTGCAGGAAGCGACGGCGGCTGAAGGCAGAAGTGCGGTGTGTCACGAATGGTCTCCCTGGTTTCATCGTTGCTCGCGCGGGTTGGCCCGCGGCGTTGTTGGATGCCGGGCGCGACGCCCATGCGCGCGCCCCGTGCCGCGAAAGTCTACTCTGGCTGCAGGTCATGCTGTCAACGCACAGATGCGTCGCGGCCACCCCCGGACACCGGTTATTGATGCGCCAGTCAACCAAAGGCTGCAGCGGGCCGGCTTTGCGGGCATCGCCAGGGGTCGGGGGCCGGGAGCTGCCGGGTTTTCGGGCAGCGGGACAGAATCAGCGCCTCAACCCTGGGGCGATTGCGGGCCACCCTCTACCCCATCGCGCGCCATGGCGACCGACTTCACGATGGCAAAGGCCCCCTGCCCCGGCACCAGCCCCAGGGCCTGGACCGAGCGGTGGGTGACCCGCGCCAAGAGCGACTGACCGCCAAGGTCAAGCTGCACCAGCGCGCCCGCCGCATCGGCCGGATGCAGGGACAGAACCCGGACCGGAAGGATGTTCAACGCCGACAGGCCAAGGGGCCGGTCAAGCGCCAGCATCACGTCCTGCGCGGCGATGCGCAGGCGCACGGGTTGGCCCGGCGCGCCAGACAGGCGTGGCAGCCACAGCGGGCCGGCCCCGGTTTCGACCCTTGTCAGACCGTCCGCTTCCTGCGCGGCGATCCGGGCGCTCAGGATTGCGCCGGCATCCGCCAGGCCCAGAAGCGCGGCCGTCGCAGGGTCGGACAGAAGCTGCGCCGCCGGGCCTTGCGCCACCATGCGGCCAGCCTCGATCACCGCGATGGTGGTGGCCAGGCGGGCGACTTCGGGCAGGGCGTGGCTGACGTACAGGATCGGCAGGCGCAATTCGTCGCGCAGCGCCTCGATATGGGGCAGGATCTCGGCCTTGCGCGCCTCGTCCAGCGCGGCGAGGGGTTCGTCCATCAGGATCAGCCGGGGTTCGGACAGAAGCGCCCGGCCAATCGCGACGCGCTGCCGTTCCCCCCCGGACAGCGCGCCGGGGCGGCGGTCCAGAAGCGGGGCGAGGCCCAGAAGGGCCACGATCCGGTCCAGATCGCGCGGGGCGCGGCGGCGGATGCGGGCGGCGTAGGTCAGATTGCCGTGGACGGTCAGGTGCGGGAAAAGCCGGGCGTCCTGAAACACATAGCCCACCCCGCGCCGGTGCGGCGGCAGGTGGTGCAGCGGCTGGCCGTCCAGCAGGATCGTCGCCTGGTCCGGGCGCAAAAGCCCCGCGACCGCGTTGATGATCGTGGTCTTGCCCGAGCCGGAGCGGCCGAACAGGCAGGTCAGGCCCGGCGGCGCGGTCAGGTCCACCTCCAGCCGGAAGTCGGGGAAGTGATGCGCAAGGCGGATCTCCAGCGTCATCGGCCGGCAATCCGCGCCGCGACCCGGCGCGACAACCCCTCGGACAGCGCCAGCGCGAGGAAGGCCACCGCGACCGAGACCAGGGCCAGCCCCCAGGCCGCGCTTTCGCCGTCGGGGATTTGCAGGAAGCTGTAGATCGCGGTGGGCAGGGTTTGCGTCTGGCCGGGGATATTGGCGACAAAGGTGATGGTGGCCCCGAACTCTCCCATCGCCTTGGCGAAGGCGAGGATGGCGCCGGCGATGATGCCGGGCAGGATCAGGGGCAGCGTGACGGTCAGCCAGACGACGGGGGCCGGGGCACCCAGGGTAGCGGCGGCCTGTTCCAGCCTTGGGTCCACCGCCTCGATCGCCAGGCGGATGGCGCGGACCATCAGGGGAAAGGACATGACAGCGGCGGCCAGCGCGGCCCCGGTCCAGCGGAAGGCGAAGGTGACGCCGAACCAGTCCCAAAGCGGTGCGCCGATCCAGCCCTGCCGCCCGAAGGCAAGGAGGAGGAGGTACCCCGTGACCACCGGCGGCAGGATCAGCGGCAGGTGGACTAGGCCATTCAGCAGCCCGTGGCCGGGAAAGCGCCAGCGGGCGAGTGCATGGGCAGTCAAAAGGCCAAGGGGCAGGCTGGCCAGCGTGGCCCAGAGCGAGACCTTGAGCGACAGGGTCAGGGCCTGCCAGGCCTCGGGCGGGAGGGAGGGGATCATGGCGGAAGGAAACCGTGGGCGGTGAACTGCCGCAGCGCCTGGGGGCTGGCGAGGTGGTCAAGGAACGCCGCCGCCTCTGGTCCGGCGGTGGCGGTCAGCGCGGCGGGATAGGTGATCGGGCGGTGGCTGTCGGCCGGGAAGGTGGCAAGGACGGCGACGCGCGGCTCGGCGGCAGCGTCCGAGGCATAGACGATGCCCAGGGGCGCCTCGCCCAGGGCGACAAGGTGCAGCGCGGCGCGGACGTTGTCGGATTGCACGACGTCTTTTTCGACAAAGGACCAGAGGCCAAGGGTGGTCAGCGCCTCTTTCCCGTATTGGCCGGCGGGGACGGCATCGACCAGCGCCATCGACAGCTTGCCCCCGGCCAGCAGGGCGGGCAGGTCCAGGTCGGGCGACAGGATCACCGGCGCGGCATCGGGCGGGCCGATCAGGACCAGCCGGTTGCCCAGAAGATCGCGGCGGCTGGCGGGCTGGATCAGGCCGCGCGCGGCAAGGTCGTCCATCCACTCGGTCGAGGCGGAGAGGAAGAGGTCGGCCGGGGCACCCTGGGCGATCTGGCGCGCCAGGGCCGGGCTGCCGGCATAGGAGAGGGTCACAGGCGTTCCGGTCGCCTGGGTGAAATCGGCCGCCACCTGATCCAGCGCGGTCTTCAGGCTGGCTGCGGCAAAGACCGTGACCTCGGCCAGGGCCGTCTGGGCCGAGAGGAATAGGGCGAGAAGGGCAAGGCGCATGGCGGTCCGATATGTTTGGCGAAACATATGGCATGGGGCTGGCAGGGCCAAGCGTTATTTCCCGCCGGACATATCCGCCAGAAGCGCCGCGATGCGCTGGACCCCCGGCGCGGCGGCGGTCTCGGTGGCGGCCAGGACGGCGCGGTAGGCCGCCAGCACCTCGTCCCCCGCTTCGGTCAGGCTGGCACCGCCGCCCCCGGCCCCGCCGCGGGCGCTGGTCACCAGGGGCGCGCGGAAGGCGGCGTTCATTTCCTCGACCAGGGTCCAGGCGCGGCGATAGCTCATCCCCATGGCGCGGCCGGCGGCGGCGATGGAGCCGGTCTCGGCGATGCGCGCCAGAAGTTCGGCCTTGCCGGGACCAAAGACCAGCCGGTCGCCGAACAGAAGCCGCAGTCGCAGGGTCACGTCAGGGGGGGTCATGCGCGCCAGCATCCCCCGCCAGGCCGGGCGACGCAAGCCCGGCCTGGGGCTGCCCGCAGGCGGTTGGCTGGCAGTTGCGTGGGTGCAGGGCGGCTAGCAGATTGAGCGCCTTGCGGCGCAAGCCCTTTGTGTCGGCTTTGCGCGTGAAGGACGCGCAAAACCTCGGGCGGCCTCCGGCGGGGATATTTGGTGCCAGGTGAAAAGGGGGGGCCACTGGCGGCCGGACTGCCCTTTGCCGGTTCGTTGGGGCGGACGACCCGGCACGAGGGAACAAGGTGGGGCCGGCCTCGTTGACTCAAAGCGCTTTGGAACCTAGGGTCCGCGCCAAGCCAAAAGGAGACCGCCATGACCATCCGCGTCACCGTCTGGGGCGAGAATGTCCACGAACAGAAAAACCGTGTCGTGGCCGAGATTTATCCCAAGACCATGCACGGCACGATCGCCGAAGCCCTGAACCGGCAGGACGGCATCACCGCCACCACCGCCACCCTGCAGGACCCCGAACACGGGATGACGGCCGAACGGCTGGCGGAAACCGATGTGCTGATCTGGTGGGGCCACGCCGCGCATGGCGATGTGTCGGACGCGGTCACCGAACGGGTGGCCGAGGCGGTCTGGTCCGGCATGGGGATGATCTTTCTGCATTCGGCCCATTTCGCCAAGCCCTTCAAGCGGTTGATGGGCACGCCCTGCAACCTGTCGTGGCGCGAGGCGGGCGAGCGCGAGCGGATCTGGGTCACCAGCCGCCAGCACCCGATCGCGCGTGGCATCCCGGACCATTTCGAGCTGGAAAACGAAGAGATGTATGGCGAGCCCTTTGGCGTGCCGGAACCGATGGAGACTGTCTTTGTCAGTTGGTTCCAAGGCGGCGAAGTGTTCCGCTCGGGCCTGACCTGGCGTCGGGGCGCCGGAAACGTGTTCTACTTCCGCCCGGGGCACGAGACCTATCCGACCTATCACCAGCCCCTGGTGCAGCAGGTCATCGCCAACGCCGTCCGCTGGGCGCACAATCCCGAAGCGCGGTTGGTGGACCCGACCGATGCCCCGAACCGCCCTGTCGCACAGGCGCTGGAGCCGATCGTCGAACGCGGGCCGCGGCTGCACCATGACGGCGAGGCTGGATACCGCTGATGCGTCCTGTCCGGCTTCTGATCCTTGGCACTGGCGGCATGGCAAAGAACCATGCCGAGCATTTCACGGCCATTCCCGGCGTCACCCTGGTGGGGGGCGTCGACACGCGGACCGAGCCGCTGGCGGCCTTTCAGGCGGCGCATGGCATCCCGCATGGCTTTGCCTCGCTGGCCGAGGCCCTGGCCTGGGGCGAGTTCGACGCGGTGACGAACGTGACGCCCGATGCGGCGCATCATGTGACAACCCTGCCCCTTCTGGCCGCTGGCAAGCATGTGTTGTGCGAGAAGCCGCTGGCCACCAACGCCGCCCATGCCGACGAGATGGCCGAAGCGGCGCGCAAGGCGGGCGTGGTGAACATGGTGAACCTGTCCTACCGCAACGTCGCCGCCTTGCAAAAGGCGGCCGAGATGGTGCGCGACGGGGCCATCGGCGAGATCCGGCATTTCGAGGCCTCCTACCTGCAAAGCTGGCTGACCCAGCCCGCCTGGGGCCAGTGGGACCGCGAGCCGCAATGGCTGTGGCGACTGTCCACGGCGCATGGATCGAAGGGCGTCTTGGGGGATGTGGGCATCCATATCCTGGACTTCGCCACCTATATCGCGGGGGTCGAGGCGACGCAGGTCTCTTGCCTGTTGCAGACCTTCGACAAGGCGCCGGGCGGGCGGATCGGGGAGTATGTGCTGGACGCCAACGACAGTGCGACGATGCAGTTGCGGCTGGCCAACGGCGCCTTGGGAACGGTGGCCGCGACGCGCTTTGCCACGGGTCACCTGAACGACCTGCGGCTGCGCCTCTACGGTCTGACCGGCGGGCTGGAGGTCAGTTTCGAGAAGGCCGAAAGCCGGCTGCGCGCCTGCCTTGGGGCGGATGTGCAGACCGCCGTCTGGCATGATGTGGACTGCCCGCCGGTGCCGACGATCTACCAGCGCTTCATCGCCGCGATCCGGGGCGAGGGGCCGTCCGAGCCGGACTTTGCCCGGGGTGCCGGTTTGCAGCGTCTGTTGGACCGGGCCGTGGACTCTTCGGTCGAGGGTGGGCGGCTTCTGGACCTTTAGGGGCTACTCTTCGGGCACGTCGTGCGCTCCTCGCGGTTCTGCGACGCGTGCGCGACGTGCTTGACCGTGTCAGAGCAGCGCCTTGACCCGGGCGGTGAAATCCTCGCCGCGCTTTTCGAAGTTCGGGTACTGGTCGAAGCTGGCGGCAGCCGGGGCGAGAAGGACGACCTCGCCCGGCTCGGCCTCCTCGGCGGCGCGGGCGACGGCGCGGTCCATCGTCTCGCAGATTTCATGCGGGGTCTCGCCCAGTTGCAGGGCGAAGTCGCGGGCGGAATGGCCGATCAGATAGGCCTTCACGACCGACCCCAGAAGCGGCTGCAGCGCGGCGATGCCGCCGTCCTTGCCCAGGCCACCGGCGATCCAGCGGATCTTTGGAAAGGCTTGCAGCGCCTTGGCCGCGCTGTCGACGTTGGTGGCCTTTGAGTCATTGATGAAGCGGACCCCGGAGCGTTCACCGACCAGCTGGCTGCGGTGCGGCAGGCCGGCAAAGCTGTGCAGCGCGCCTTCGATCAGCTTGGGTGCCAGGCCCAGGCTGCGGCAGGCGGCATAGGCGGCGCAGGCGTTCTGGTGGTTGTGGGCGCCGGGCAGGCCCTTGACCTCGCGCAGGTCGATGGACGCCACCTGCCGCCCCTTGCGCCATTCCGACAGGAACCCCTTGCGGGCAAAGACCGACCAGCCGAACCCCTCCAGCTTCTGCCCCGAGGAGATGCGGATCACCCGGTCATCGGCAGCGCCCTGCGCCAGTTGGCCGGCCAGAAAGCGGCCCTCGACCTCGTCCACGCCGATGACCGCCCGGTCGGGGCCGCCCATGGTGAAAAGCCGCGCCTTGGCGGCGAAATAGCCGCCCATCCCGGCGTGCCGGTCCAGGTGATCGGGCGACAGGTTGGTAAAGACCGCCACATCCGGGGTCAGCGCCCGGGCAAGTTCGGTCTGGTAGCTGGAAAGTTCCAGCACCACCACCTCGCCATCGATCGGCGGGTCGATCGAAAGGACCCCCTTGCCGATATTGCCCGCCATCTGCGTCGCGCGGCCGGCGACCTGCAGGATGTGATGGATCAGCGCCGTCGTGGTGGACTTGCCGTTCGACCCGGTGACCGCGATCACCTTTGGCGGGGTCTCCATCTCGGCCCATTCGCTGCTGGCAGCACTTTGGAAGAACAGGCCGATGTCGTTGTCGACCGGAATGCCCTGGTCCAGCGCGCGGGCGATGATCGGGTTCGGCGCGGCGTAAAGATGCGGGATGCCGGGCGAGGTGACCAGACACGCCACCCCTTCCAGCGCGGCATGGCGGGTCAGGTCGGTCAGGGTGAACCCCTCGGCCTCGGCCTTCTGGCGGGCTTCGGGGCTGTCGTCCCACAAAAGCGGCTCGGCCCCGCCGGCCCGCAGCGCGGCGGCCGTGGCCAGGCCCGACCGGCCCAGCCCCAGCACCGCAACCTTCGCCCCCGCAAAGCCCTTGACCGGGATCATGCCTGCCCCCTGCTGTTTCCAGGGGACAGGGATAGGTCAGGACGCGGGAAAGGGAAAGGCTACTCCTGCGACTTGGTCCAGGCGGACAGGCCGGTGGCGACCAGGTCGTACCATTCCCCCGTCTCGCGCATTTCAGAGATGCCGCGGTTCACCATCTCCATATACTCGCCTGCCCGCGGGTTCTTCTTCGAGATCACGAAGTGGTGCGTGTTGAAGGTCGCAAGCGCGGGGTTCAGCGCAACCTTGTCGGTCGCATCAAGTTCCTCGAAATTCGCGGTCGAGGTCTCGATCTCGATGGAATAAAGGTCCACCTCGCCCGCCAGCAGCATCTGCGCGCATTCCATCGGGCTTTTCGGCTGGACGAAAGTCACCGCCGGCGCGGCCAGGCCCTCGACCTCCAGGTCCGAGGTCGGCCAGCCTTCGGGCCGGCAGATCCGCGCCCCGGCATAGTCGCCAAAGCTGCGGGCGGAAGCATAGGGGCTGTCGACCAGGGTGTGGTAGGAATAGGCCACCTCATAGATCGGCAGCGAGAAGTCGAACTCGGTACACATCTTCACCGCGAACTCGCCCAGAAGGTCGATGCGCGAACAGTCGGGCCGCGACCAGGCGATCGACATGTCGAAGGCATTCGTCGGCAGAAGCGTGTCGATATGCGAACCCCAGTCATCGACGTAGGAGATCTTGTAGTCGCGGTCATTGCCGCCGCGCTGCATCGCGGTCGAGGCCATCTGCACATAGATCCCGCCGCCCGGCAGGCTTTGGTCGGTGAAGGGCTTCCAGTCGTTCGAGGTGACGAACTTGACCGCCGGGGCATAGGCGCGCTCGGCCGGACGATTGGCTTCCTGGCGCTCGGTCTCGGCGGTGATGATGGCGGAAAGCTCGCTGTCGGCGGTCAACCGGCCATCTTCGCAGGGCAGGATCAGTTGCAGGCCGACGGGCAGGTTGTTGAAGTTCCGCCCCACCGCATCGCGGTTGGCGTTGAAGATCATCTGATAGTTGTAAGAGCCATAGGCCGCAAAGGCGATCGCGCCCAGCGTGTCGCCCTCCTTGACGGTGTAGGTCGTGCAAGCTTCCTGCGCGGCGGCGGCAAGGGGTGCCAGCAGCGCAAGGCCGGCAAAGGCCGCAAGGCGGGCGCGGTGAATGGTGAATGACATGAAGACTCCCTGATTATTGTTTCTTGGGATCAAGGAATGATCAGGAATGGGCCGATACTTCTGCAATGCTGTGGCAGAAACAAGGAAATCGCCAAGCTTGTTTCCGCATGGGAAACTTCGTGCCGGACGAGGACAAGGATCGGGTGGTGGGCGGATCGCCCACCCTACGCCGCGCCTGCGGTCGGGCCGCAGTTCCTTGTCTCGGGGCTGCGGCGCGGGATGGAGACTCAACCCAAGGGTGAATTGACGCGGGCGTAGGGTGGGTGATTCACCCACCCTTGCGCGGTCTAGCGGACCTTCAGCGTCGCCAGGCCGACCATCGCCAGGATCAGGCTGATGATCCAGAAGCGGATGACGATCTGCGGCTCGGCCCAGCCCTTCTTTTCGAAATGGTGGTGGATCGGGGCCATCAGGAAGATGCGCTTCTTGGTGCGCTTGTAGTACAGGACCTGGACGATCACGCTCAGCGCCTCGACAACGAACAGGCCGCCGACGATGGCCAGCACGATCTCGTGCTTGGTGCAGACGGCGATGGCCCCCAGCGCGCCGCCCAGGGCAAGCGACCCGGTATCGCCCATGAACACCGCCGCGGGTGGCGCATTGTACCACAGGAACCCCAGCCCCGCCCCGAAAAGGGCGGCGGTAAAGACCAGCAGGTCGCCGGTCCCGGGCACGAAGTGGACGTCCAGATACTCGGTGAAGTTCGAGTTGCCGACCACATAGGCGATGATGCCCAAGGTGCCGCCCGCGATCATCACCGGCATGATTGCCAGCCCATCCAGCCCGTCGGTCAGGTTCACCGCATTGGCCGCGCCCACGATCACGATCATGCCGAAGGGCACGAAGAAAAGCCCCAGGTTCAGCAGCGCATCCTTGAAGAAGGGAAAGGCCAGCTGGTTCGTCAACTCGGGTGGGTGGAACATCGACGCGGCATAGCTGGCCAGCGCCGCGATCAGAAGGCCAAGGCCCATCCGCACCTTGCCCGAGACGCCCTTGGTGTTCTGCTTCGTGACCTTGGCATAGTCGTCGGCAAAGCCGATCAGGCCAAAGGCCAGGGTCACCAGGATCACGATCCAGACGAAGGGATTGTCCAGCCGCGCCCAAAGCAGGGTCGAGACCATCAGCGCCGACAGGATCAGAAGGCCCCCCATCGTCGGCGTGCCCGCCTTGGACAGGTGCGATTGCGGCCCGTCATCGCGGATCGGCTGGCCCTTGCCCTGCTTGCGGCGCAGAAGGTCGATCAGCGGGCGACCGAAGATGAAGCCGAAGATCAGCGCCGTCACGAAGGCCCCGCCGGCCCGGACGGTGATATAGCGGAACAGGTTGAACACACCGCCGCCATCGGCAAACTCGGCCAGCCAGTAAAACATCTAGAGGGTCCCTTCTTTCGGGCCAGCGGCCTGCCCCATTTTGCGCAAGCCGTCAACAACCAGGCTGACCTTCGACCCCTTGGAGCCCTTGACCAGCAGGATATCCCCCGCATCGACCAGGCTGCGGGCGCGGGGGGCCAGTTCGGCCGCGGTCTCGACCCAGTCACCGCGCTGCTGGCGCGGCAGGGCGTCGTGCAGCGCCCGCATCCGGGGGCCGACGCAATGGATCAGGTGGACGGCCGACAGGCCCGGATGCTGGGCGATGTCGGCGTGCAGCGCGGCCTCGGTCGGTCCAAGCTCCAGCATGTCGCCCAGGATGGCAATCCGCCGCCCGCCACCGACGCGGCCGATCCCGTCGGTCGGGGTGGCGGCGATCAGCACATCCAGGGCGGCGGCCATCGAGGCGGGGTTGGCGTTGAACGCGTCGTCGATCAGGTCGAAGAAGGTCTCTTCGACGATATCCAGCACGATCCGCTCGCGCTGGCCGCGCCCGGCGGGCGGCGCCCAGCGGCCCAGGTCATGCGCGGCTATCATCGGGTCGGCCCCCAGCGCCTCGGCCACTGCCAGCGCCCCCAGCGCGTTCAGCGCGAAGTGGCGGCCGGGGGTCGCGACCTTGAACAGCATCGGCTCGCCCCGGCGGCTGGCCTGGCAGACCGTCGCCTCGTCGGCGATGCGGGCGTCGAGGAGGCGGAAGTCCGCGCCCTCGGCCAGGCCGAAGGCAATCGGCTTTGCCCCGACCGCCGCAGCCTTTGCCCGCAGGATCGGCGTCGTCGCGATATCGGCGTTGAAGATCGCCACGCCGCCGGGGACCAGCCCGTCGAAGATCGCGGCCTTTTCCCGGGCGATGCCCTCGACGCTGTCGAAAGCCTCCAGGTGCGCGGGCGCGACGGTCGTGACCATCGCCACGTCCAGCCGGGCCAGGCGGGCCAGGGGCGCGATTTCGCCCGGGTGGTTCATCCCGATCTCGATCACGGCAAAATCCGTATCGGCAGGCATACGCGCCAGGGTCAGCGGCACGCCCCAATGGTTGTTGTAGCTGGCTTCCGCCGCATGGGTCTTGCCCTGCCCCGCCAGAATCGCGCGCAGCATCTCCTTGGTCGAGGTCTTGCCGACCGATCCGGTGACCCCCACCACCCTCGCGCTGGTCCGGGCGCGGGCAAAGGCCCCCAGCGCCTCCAGCGCCCGCAGGACATCTGGCACGATCAGCAGCGGCGCATCCGGCGACAGGCCCTCGGGGATATTGCTGACCAAGGCCGCCGCCGCGCCTTTCTCCAGCGCCTGGGCGACGAAATCATGGCCATCGCGCACATCCTTCAGCGCGACGAACAATTCGCCCGGTTGCAGCGTGCGCGTGTCGATCGAGACGCCGGTGGCCTGCCAGTCGGACGTGACCCGCCCGCCCGTCGCTTGCGCCGCATCGGCCGAGGTCCAGAGCATCAGATCACCCTATCCAAAGCGGCAACGGCGACGGAAGCCTGCTCCACATCGTCGAAAGGATAGATGTCGGTGCCGACGATCTGCCCGCTTTCATGGCCCTTGCCGGCAATCAGCAGCGCGTCGCCCGGCAACAGGGCATCGACCGCACGCAGGATCGCCTCGGCCCGGTCGCCGACCTCATGCGCGTCGGGGCAGGCTTGCAGGATTGCGGCGCGGATCGAGGCGGGGGCCTCGGTCCGGGGGTTGTCATCGGTCACATACAGCACATCGGCATGGGCCCGGGCGGCAGCCCCCATCAGCGGGCGCTTGGTGCGGTCGCGGTCGCCGCCTGCGCCGAAAACAACGATGATCCGGCCCATCACATGCGGGCGCAGCGCCTTCAGCGCGGTCTCAAGCGCGTCGGGGGTATGGGCATAGTCCACATAGACCGCCGCCCCGTTCTTCCGGGTCGCGGCCAGTTGCATCCGGCCGCGCACCCCGGCAAGGCGTGGCAGGACGGACAGCACCGCCTCGGGCGCCTCGCCGGCCGCGATGGCCAGCCCGGCGGCCACTGCGACATTCTCGGCCTGGAAGGCACCGATCAGACCCAGCCGGGTCTGGAAGGCCCGGCCCTGCCACAGATAGCGCACCTCTTGCCCGGTCGGATCAGGCCGGGTCGCGGCGATCTGCAGGTCAGCGCCCGGCCCCTTGCCCACGGTCAGCACCCGCAGCCCCCGCGCCAGCGCAAGTTCCGCCATGTCATCGCCGCGCGCGCCGTCCAGGTTGACCACCGCCACCCCATCCTCGGGCAGAAGTCGGGTGAAAAGCTGGGCCTTGGCCTGGAAATAGGCCTCCATCGTGCCGTGATAGTCCAGATGATCCTGCGTCAGGTTGGTGAACCCGGCCGCCCGCAGCCGCACCCCGTCCAGCCGCCGCTGGTCGATCCCGTGCGAGGAGGCCTCCATCGCCGCATGGGTGACGCCCGAGCTTGCAGCGGCGGCCAACAGCTTTTGCAGCGTGATCGCGTCCGGCGTCGTGTGACTGGACGGCGCGGTCCAGGCCCCCTCGATCCCGGTTGTGCCGATGTTGATCGCCTCGTGTCCCAGCGCAGTCCAGATCTGCCGGATGAAGGTCGCGACACTGGTCTTGCCGTTGGTTCCGGTCACCGCGACCATCACCTCGGGCTGGGCACCGAACCACAGGGCGGCGGCCCCGGCCAGGGCGGCGCGCGGGTCTTCGGCCACGACAAGGGCCGCATCGCCATCGGCCAGCGACTGCGCGGCCAGGCGCAGCCCCTCGGCATCGGTCAGGATCGCGGCCGCGCCCTGCTCCAGCGCCGCCGGGATGAACTGGGCCCCATGCACCGCGCTTCCGGGAAGGGCCGCGAACAGCATCCCCGCCCGCACCGCGCGGCTGTCGGCCGTCAGGCCCGACAGCGCCGGGTCGCGGCCGGCCCGGGCGGTCAACCCAAGGTCGGATAGCCGTATCGCGCGCGCTGTCATGGCAAGGCCCCCGTCAGTTGCTGGCGGCTGTTACCGCATCCGTTGCCGGGGGTTCAAGCTTGGGCCGCAGCCCCATGAGCGGGGCGACGCGCCGGATGATCTCGGAGGCGACGGGCACCGCCGTCCAGCCCGCCGTGCGCCGCGCCTCGGAAAGCGTGGTGTCCATGGGTTCGTCCAGCGTCACGATCAGCACATATTGCGGATTGCTGGCCGGAAAGACCGAGGCGAAGGTGTTGATCACCTTGTCGTCATAATAGCCGCCGGACTTCTTGGGCTTGTCCGCCGTGCCGGTCTTGCCGGCAACCTCATAGCCCGGCACTTCGCCCAAGCTGGCCGTGCCTTCCGTCACCACGCGGCGCAGCATCTTGACCGACTCCATCGCAGTCGTCTCGCTCATCACCCGGACGCCGGTGGTGGGGCCTTCGCGCTTCAGAAGCGTGGGCTTGATCATCACCCCGCCGTTGGCGATGGCGGCATAGGCGGCGGCCAGGTGCATCGGGCTGGCCGACATGCCGTGCCCGTACGAGGTGGTGATCGTCACGATCTCGGGCCATTTCTTCGGGATCAGCGGCCGGGCGCCGGGGGCTTCGACCAATTCGACCGGGGTCGGCTCAAAAAAGCCAAGGCTTTTCAGGAACGCCTGCTGGCGCAAGGGGCCGATCATCAGCGCGATATGCGCGGTGCCGACGTTCGACGACTTGGCGATGACATCCGTCACCGAAAGAAGCGGGCCATAGTTCTTGCCCTCGAACTCCTTGATCTTGTGACGGCCCCATTGCATCGGCGCATTGGCATCGACCAGCGTCTCGGGCCCGACCAGGCCCAACTCCATCGCCTGGGCGGTGGCAAAGATCTTGAAGGTCGAACCCAGTTCATAGACCCCCTGCACCGCCCGGTTGAACAGCGGGCTGTCACCCGGTTCCGCCTTGGGATCGACCAGCGGGTTCGGCCGGTCGTTCGGGTCGAAGTTCGGCAGCGAGGCAAGGGCGATGATCTCGCCCGTGCGCGCGTCCATCAGGATCGCGGCCGCGCCCTTGGCATTCAGCATGGTCATACCGGCGTAAAGCACTTCCTCGACCGTGGCCTGGACGCCAAGGTCCAGCGACAGGGTCAGGGGCTTGCCCGCCTGGGCCGGATCGCGCAGCCGCGCGTCCAGCGCCTTTTCGACGCCGGCGGTGCCGATCACCTCGGCCGAGTGCACGCCTTCCGCCCCGAACGAGGTGCCGCCAAGGACATGCGCGGCCAGCGTGCCGTTGGGGTAAAGCCGCATCTCGCGCGGGCCGAAGAGAAGGCCGGGATCGCCGATCTCATGCACCAGTTGCATCTGTTCGGGGGAAAGGACCTTCTTGATCCAGACAAAGCTGCGCCCGTCGGTAAAGCGGCGCTCCAGCGCGGCGGGGTCAAGGTCGGGGAAGATCTCGGCCAGCTTCCGCGCGGTGCCCTTGGGGTCGACCATGACCTTGGGATGCGCATAAAGCGCGTGGGTGGTCATGTTGGTCGCCAGGATGCGGCCGTTGCGGTCGGTAATGTCGGCACGCTGCGCCAGGATCTCGGCCCCCGGGGCGCGGGCGCGGGGTTCCACCGGGTCGGTCGCGGCCATCAGGCCCATCCGCGCGCCAATGGCACCGAAGGCACAGACAAAGCTGACACACAGGATCAACAGGCGGAATTCGGCCCGCGAACGGGATTTCTCGCGCTGCGCCTCGTGTCGCAGGCGCAGGTTTTCCTTCTCGATCTGGTCGGGGTTCAGCCCGTCCTCGCGGGCCTGCAGGATGCGGGCCAGGGGACGCAGGGGGGTGCGCATCTTACAGGCCCTCCTCGCTGGGGGTTTCGCCCTGGATGTCGACGGGGAAGTCGATCGCGGGCAGCGATTGGCGCGGATAGGCGACCTGGGCGGCACTGCCGAACTGGCTGGGTTCCATCGGCAAGAGGCCCAGCCGGTCGAAGTTGACCGTCGCCAGGTCGCGCAGGCGGTCGGGGCGGTTCAGATAGGCCCATTCGGCGCGCTGCACCGACAGCGCCTCGCGCAGGCCGACGATCTGGCGTTGCAGGCTTTCCACCTCTTTCAGCGCCGATTGCGTGGCATAGTTCTCGCGGTAGGCCCAGAATCCCAGCGCGATCAGGGCAAGAAACGACAGCACATACAACACGGGGCGCATCAGCGACGGCCTTTCTTCTGGATCTCGGGCAGGCCAAGCTCGGCCGCCGAAAGGGTCTTTGCCGGGGCTTCCGTCCGCCGACCGACCCGCAGCTTGGCCGAGCGGGCGCGCGGATTGCGGGCGACCTCGGCCTCATCCGGGGCCACGGCCTTGCGGGTGACCATCTGGAACCGCGCCTCGGTATCGGCCTTGGCGGGGGCGTAGCGGTTGGCGTTGGACTCGTGCCCGCTGGCAAGCTGGAAGAAGCGTTTGACGATCCGGTCCTCCAGGCTGTGGAAGGTGACCACGGCCAGAAGCCCGCCCGGTTTCAACGCCCGTTCGGCGGCGGCCAGCCCGTCGGCCAGTTCCTGGAATTCGGTGTTCACCGCGATGCGGATCGCCTGGAAGCTGCGGGTCGCGGGATGGCTTTGCCCCGGCTTCGGGCGTGGCAGGCATTTCGAGACGATCTCGGCCAGCTTCGCCGTCGTGGTGATCGGTTCCACCGCCCGTGCCGCGACGATGGCATGGGCAATCCGGCGCGAGGCACGCTCCTCGCCATAGTGATACAGGATATCGGCCAGCACGCCCTCATCGGCGGTGTTCACCAGGTCCGCCGCACTTGGCCCGGCCTGACTCATCCGCATGTCGAGCGGGCCGTCCTTCATGAAGGAAAAGCCCCGTTCCGCCTGGTCCAGCTGCATCGAGCTGACGCCAAGGTCCAACACCACGCCGTCCAGCGCCTCACCGGCCAGATTGTCCAGGTCCGAGAACGTCCCCGCCACCAGCCGCACCCGGTCGCCAAAGGGCGCGGCCCAAGCGGCGGCCATCTGCAAGGCCAGGGGATCGCGGTCCACGCCGATCACCCGGTCGGCCCCCGCCGCCAAAAGCGCACGGGTATAGCCGCCCGCCCCCAGGGTGCCGTCCAGCCAAAGACCCTGGACCGGGGCACACTCCCGCACGATCGCCTCGATCAAGACCGGAACATGGGGATCATCAGAGGAGCGGACAGCGTCAGGAGACCGGGGCAGCGGACCCTTCATGGCCCTACCCCGCCCGCTTGTGCCGCCCGACCAGCGTCAGCGGATCGATGTCATCGTCATCTTCGGCGGCCAGTTCAGCCTCGTAGACTTCCTTGCGATACAGGCGGAAACGGTTGGTGAAACCGGCAAGGGCGGCCTCGGCCTCGGCCGGCAGGTCGCCGGCGAACCCCATCTTCTCGCGCACTTTCGGCGGCAGGACGATGCGGCCGTCGGCGTCGATCTCGACCATCACCGACCGGCTGATCAGGTCGCGCTCGGCGCGCATCCGCTCGGGCGAGCCCATGTCCATCGCCTCGATATCCGCCGCCAGCTGGTCGGCGCCGCGCTTGGAATAGCATTCGACAAAGGTCCGCGACTTGCCACCATAGACCATGTACAGCCGCGCGCCGCCCTTTTCGCCCTTCTGGGGATCGTCCGCGTTCAGAACGGCACGAAAGGCCGCCGGGATCGAGACCCGCGCCTTTCCGTCTACCTTCTGGTAGAACTCGCCTCTGAACGCCTCTGCCATTGCCTGGCCTTTTCAAATTCACGTCAAGCCCGAGGCGATGGAAATAAAATGGCGGACCGGGTTGCTGCCACTACCCGATCCGCCGCTGTCCCATCGCTGGGCGTCCAGCTACGCGCGCCACCTGGGGGAGATGTCTGCTCGCTCGCGCGCCGGATCTGTACGTCCGATGAAAGGGGCTGCCTGTATGAAGCTGCCTTACGCCTTTGGTTCGGGGTCTTTAGTCCGCCCCTGACTTTCACGTGCCCATCTCATCGTCGTGAGATAGTGATGACTGGGATCGTATGGGAAATCAAGGGAAATGTTGGGAGATCACCCCACCATCTGGTACCGCGCCGGGGGGTGAAGCAGCATCTTGTGGCTGCGCGGGCGGGGGAAAATGCAAACTCTAGGAAGTATGCCCCCAGGTCTCCGCTAGATGTAGTGGCCCCTCACGCACAGTAACCGTCCCGTGAATTCCCTCGACGCCCCCGCCAAGCACGCCGCGACCGGCGCTTTCCCGGGTTTCCAGACGGTATCTGCGCAGAATCAGCCACCGCGGCCACCGGTTTCCCGTGCCGGTCCCATAAATTCCCAGGGGATGTGATTCGAAAGACTCAGGTCGGCGGGCGGTCGAACAGCAGGCGCAGATAGCGTTCCAGGTGGTCGAACGCCTCGCGCGCGGGGGTGGGGGTGTCCAGCGCCTTGGCGACGACGACGCCGCCCTGCACCGCGACCTGGAACAGCTGCGCCAGGCTTTCGGCCGTGACGCCCGGCACCGGATGGGCGGCCAGCGCGGCGACAAGATGCGGGCGGACATGCTCGGCACCCGAGCCGATGCTCTCGGCCGCTGCCTGCCGGATCGGGGGCGAGCTTTCATAGGCTTCCTGCACCGTGGTGCCGGCGACGCAGGAAAATTCGGGGATCGGCTGGTCCAGAAGCTGCCGGCGCAGGTCGATGTAGGCGAAAACCCGGTCCAGCGGATCGGGCAGGCTGTTGTAGGGATGGGCCGCGAACATCGCCCCGGTGGTGGTGGTCCAGTCCTGGACCAGGGCCACGCCCAGCGCCTCTTTGCTGGGGAAATGGTGGAAGAAGGCGCCCTTCGTCACTCCGGCGGCGGCGCACAGGTCATCGACACTGGTCGCGGCAAAGCCCTTGTGGCGCACAAGGCTGCGCGCGGCCGCCAACAGCCGCGCGCGCGCTTCGCCCCGGGGAACGCGGGTCACTATGGTCACATGGGCACCGGCAAACTCATGCCCCCTTGTCCCAGAGGGCGGGATCAGGTGTCAACACGGCCCATTTCAGCCCGAACGGATCGGACAAGAGCCCCCAGGTATCGCCCCAGAATTGCCGCTCGAACGGGGCGACAACCTTGCAGCCCGCCGCGACGGCCCGGTCCCACCAGGCCTGCCCGTCCGGGACCACCAGTTGCAGATGCCCGCGCGGCAAGGGGTCGCCGCCGCCATCCACGCTGGACATGCCGGTCTCGTCCGTCAGCATCAGGGCACCGCCGTTGATCTCGACCTGCAGGTGCATGAACTGGCCCGGCCGGTCGGGATAGGGCATCCGGCCCAGGTCCTTTGCCGCAAAGGCGCGGATGTAGAAATCCGCCGCCGCGCCGGATTGGCCGGCAAGGCAAAGATAGGGGATCACCCCCTGCATCACCCGATCCTCGGGGCGATAGCGTTGGTCTGCGGGAATGTCGTCCATCATCGCCACCTATGCCGCCGCTGCCTGGACCACCGCCAGGTCGATCTTGCCCATGCCCATCACCGCCTGCAGCACGCGCTCTGCCTTTTCTCGGTCGGGCGAGGCAAGAAGCCGCGAGGCTTCCTCGGGCACCACCTGCCACGACAACCCGTAGCGGTCCTTCAGCCAGCCGCAGGGACCGTGGCTCCCGCCATCGGCGGCCAGCGCCTCCCACAGGCGGTCGGTCTCGGCCTGGTCCGGCGTTTCGACCATGATCGAGACGCATTCCGACAGCGGGAACATCGGGCCCGCGTCCAGAAGCTGATAGGCGACGCCGTTCAACGTCAGGTCGATCACCTCGAAATGCATGTTGCCTTCGGGGCCGCCGTTGTCGCTGACAAACACCGCGCCGACATGGCTGTTCGGGATCAGGCTGCAGTAGAACGCGGCGGCTTCACGGCCACGGCCGTTGAACCACAGGACAGTACGAATGGAATGGGTCATGGGTCTGGTCCTCCTCTGACAAAGACAATACCAACCAGTTGGTATGTATTCAACCCCAAAGAAAACCCGGCACGCGAAAGCCTGCCGGGCAAAGGATTGGTCAGGCCATGCCGCCGGCGACCAGACGGCGCGCCAGGGCGCGGTAGGGCTCGGCCAGGGGGCTGTCGGTCGCGGCGATGGGCGTGCCGCTGTCGCCGGCAACCCGCACATCCAGCGCAAGGGGAAGCTCGCCCAGGAACGGCAGGTCCAGCTTGGCCGCCTCGGCCTTCACACCGCCATGGCCGAAGATCGGGGTGACATGCCCGCAGTTCGGGCAGCAGAAGGTGGACATGTTCTCGATCAGGCCCAGGACCGGAGTCTTCAGCTTGGCAAACATGTCCAGCGCCTTGCGCGCATCCAGAAGCGCCACATCCTGCGGCGTGCTGACGACCAGCGCCCCGGTCAGCTGGGTCCGCTGGCACAGCGTCAGCTGCACATCCCCGGTTCCGGGCGGCAGGTCGATGATCAGCACATCCAGCTTGCCCCAGGCCACCTGCCCCAGCAACTGCTGCAAGGCCCCCATCAGCATCGGCCCGCGCCAGACCACCGCCTCGTCCTCTTTCAGCATCAGGCCGATCGACATCATCGTGACGCCATGCGCGACCAAAGGCTCGATCGTCTTGCCATCGGGCGAGGCGGGGCGGCGGTTGACGCCCATCATCTTCGGCTGGCTTGGCCCATAGATATCGGCGTCCAGCAGGCCCACGCGCCGCCCCTCACGCGCCAGGGCAACCGCCAGGTTCGAGGCGACGGTGGACTTGCCCACGCCCCCCTTGCCCGAGGCGATGGCGACGATCCGGTCGATCCCCGAGATCCGCTGCGGCCCGCCCTGCTGCGGGGTCGGGTGCTGGCCGATCTTCAGGCTGGGCGGCGCAGCCTTGGGGGCCGGGCCATGCGCCGTCATCACCACCTGGACCGAGGTCACCCCCGCCAGCGCCTTCAGCCGAACCTCCGCCTCGGCCTGGGCTTGGGCCAGGGCGCGCGCCTCGTCAGGGGTCGCGGCCTCGATCACGAAGCGCACGGCGCCATCGTCCACCGCAAGCGCGCGAATCAGGTCACGGCTGACCAGATCGCCCCCGCCTGGGTGCGCGACCCCAGCCAGCACCTGCATCACCGCGTTCCGATCGACTGCCATCGTTTCCCCCGTCGCACAAGATTTCCACTAAGGTCGTGATCTTTGCGCAGCTAGGCAAGGGCTGTTGACCAAACGCTCAAATATTCGGCGAAGGGATTAATAAAGCATGACAATTTCGTGACCTCAGCCATGCGGATGCTGCATGGCAGCATTGCGATGGGGCGGTATTGTGCAGTCGCAGCAATCGGCCCATGTTACCGGCAACAGCGCAACAGAACGTTGCTGAACCGAATAGAGGCTTCGAACACCATGGCTTATGTCAACAGCACCCGCTTTGCCCGCAAGGGCCTTCTGGACCGCCTGGCCGACCTGAAGGCCGTGGCCCTGACCGCGATCCACACCCGCCGGGTCTATGCCCGCACCGTGGCCGAGTTGAACGCCCTGACCGACCGCGAGCTGTCCGATCTGGGCATCAGCCGTCTGTCGATCGCCCAGGTCGCCCGTGAGGCCGCCTACGGCAAGTAAGGTTTCGTGAGGTCCCGATCCTCCTCCCCGGGGCCTGTGCGATCAGCGGCGATGCCCTCCTCCTCCCTGGCATCGCCGCATCTTCAAACCGGGTGACCCTCTCCTCCTCCCTTGGGTCATCTGGCCGCGGCGGCCCCTCTCCTCCTCCCTCGGGGCCGCCGCAAAAACCTTCGGACCGCAAGGTCCACCCGCTTTGGATGCCCTCTCCTCCTCCCTTGGGCATCTGAACAGGCGGCGGCTCCTCTCCTCCTCCCTGGGGTCGCCGCATCTTCTTCCGGGCCGCAAGGTCCAAACCATTGGGCACCCTCTCCTCCTCCCTGGGTGTTCGATACTGCGGCGGTGCCACTCCTCCTCCCAGGCACCGCCGCCCCCATTCCGGGCCGCAAGGTCCAAACCATTGGGCACCCTCTCCTCCTCCCTGGGTGTTCGATACTGCGGCGGTGCCCCTCCTCCTCCCTGGGCACCGCCGCCCCCATTCCGGGCCGCAAGGTCCACGTCATTGAGCGCCCTCTCCTCCTCCCTGGGCGGCTCATATCGCGGCGGTGCCACTCCTCCTCCCAGGCACCGCCGCCTTTTTCCCGCACCGCCCGACCGCCCATCGTCAAGCCAGACGGCCGCGCGTCTCGCCCCGTCCTTCCCCCCTTGCGGACCAGCACCTGCCACCGGATAGTCCGGCGACCTTTGCAGGGGGCGGGATGCGGCTATCGGTGATTTCGGCGGCGGTGGTGGCGGCGCTGGTGGGCTATGCGGCCAGCGTGGCGATCGTGCTGGCGGCGGCGACCGCACTGGGGGCCACGCCGACACAGGCGGCAAGCTGGCTGCTGGCCGTCTCGCTGGCCAAGGCGGCGGGTTCGGCCTTTCTGTCCTGGCAATCGCGCGTGCCCGTGGTGCTGGCCTGGTCCACCCCCGGTGCGGCCCTGATCGCCGCGACCGAGGGCATTACCCTGGCCGAAGGCGTGGGCGCCTTCATCGTCGCGGGCCTTCTGATCGCCGCAACCGGGCTGGTGCGCCCGCTGGGGGCGCTGGTGGCGAAGATCCCCGACGGCATCGCTGCGGCGATGTTGGCCGGGGTCCTGCTGCCCTTCTGCCTGAAGGGCGCCGGAGCGGCCCAGGCCTTGCCGGCCATCATCCTGCCGATGGTCGCGGTCTTTCTGGCGGTGCGCTTGCTGAACCCCGCGCTGGCGGTGCTGGCGGCCTTCGCCACGGGCGTCATTCTGGCGCTGGTCACGGGGACGGACCTGTCGACCCTCACCCTCGCCGCCCCGGTCTTGGAGCCGATCCTGCCCGAGTTCCGATTGTCGGTGGTCCTGGGCCTGGGCCTGCCGCTTTACCTTGTGACCATGGCCAGCCAGAACCTGCCCGGCTTCGCCACCCTGCGCGCGGCGGGGTATGAGCCGCCGGTCGCCCCCGCCCTGACCGTGACCGGGCTTCTGTCCGCCCTATCCGCGCCGTTCGGGGCGCATACCGTCAGCATGGCCGCCATCACCGCCGCGATCTGCCTTGGCCCCGACGTCCACCCCGACAAGGACCGCCGCTGGATCGTCGGCCTGGCCTATGCCGCCGCCTGGGTGATCCTGGGGCTTCTGTCGCCGACCGTCCTGCAACTCCTTGCCGCCCTGCCTGCCCCCGTGGTGCTGGCACTGGTCGCGCTGGCGCTTCTCTCCCCCCTGATGGGCGCCCTGAGCGGCGCCTTCGCCGAACCGTCGCAGCGTTTCGCCGCCACCCTGACCCTGGCCGTCACCGCATCCGGCGTCGCGGCGTTCGGGATCGGGGCGGCGTTCTGGGGGCTGGTGGCCGGCATCGCAGTGCAGCTGCTGGAGCGGCTGCGGCGCTAAACCCCGCAGGTCTGCCGCCCGGCCTCGATCAGCGGCTCGACATCGCCCCCCGCCGCCCCCCGGTGCGAGATCAGCGTCAACAGCGCCACGCATTGCGTCGCGGCCAGCGTTGCCGGGACCGGCAAGGCCCGGCCGGCCAGCGCCGCCTCGAACCCCGATTGCAGGGCGTCCAGATATTCGCCCATCGCCGCCGCCACCGCCGGCTCGCCCCGCAAGGGGCCGGAACCGGTCCGCATCAGATAGCAGCCGCGCCAGCCTTCGGCCCGTACGCCCAGGGCCAGCCGGTCCCAGAACGCCCCCGGCCCCTGGTCGCGCAGCGTGGCCAGCATCCCGGCCAGAACGCCGTTGCGGTACAGGGTCAGCGTTTCGGCCACCAGGTGCTGCTTGTCGGGCCAACGCGCGTAAAGCGCCTTCCGCGACAGTCCGGTCGCCTGGACAATCTCGCCATAGGCCGCAGTCTCGGCGCCCCTGGACCAGAACAGCGCCAGCGCAGCCGCCAAGGCAGCATCCTCCTTCAGGTCTGGCATTGAAACCTCCGCCTTGACAAGAGAACGATCATTCCCCACCACTAGAGAACAACCATTCTCAGGAGCGACCATGCCAGCGATCACCGTCACCCGCAAGACCCGCGCCACTCCGGCAACCGCCTGGGCGCTGCTGTCCGATTTCGGCGCCATCGACGCCTTCAACCCGACGCTCAAGGAATCGCACCTTCTGGAGGGCTCCTGCGAGATCGGTCTGGGGGCCGAGCGGCAATGCACGCTGAAGGACGGCAGCAACTACATCCACGAACGCGTCATCGACTGGCAGGAAGGGCGGTCCTACCGGATCGCGGTGTTCGGCGGCACCATGCCGATGGACGATATCACGGCCGAACTTGCGGTCGCGCCGGACCTTCAGGGGGCGGTCCTGCGGATGACCATGACCTACCGGCCGCGCTGGGGCCTGGCCGGCCGTCTGGTCGAGCCGGTGCTGCTGCGCCCGATGATCCGGCGGACGATGCGCAAGGTTCTGGAAGGCCTGGCCACGAAGGCCGAGGCGACGCACCCCACACGTCGCGCCGCCTGACCGGCCGGGCGCAAATCTTTTCGAAAAGATCTGCACATTCCATCGAAGGAATTTGGCGCCTTAGAACGGCACTTCATCCGCCTGGTCCGCCGGGATCACCCAGCGCGCGACGACCTTTTTCGACCCGGCGTGGTCGAACTCGATATCCAGCTTGTCGCCTTCGATCCCGATGATCTCACCATAGCCGAACTTCTGGTGGAACACCCGGTCCCCCAGCACGTAAGGCGACACCGCCTCGGCGTCGATCACCACATGCCGCGCCTCTTGCGGCTGGCGAATCGGGCGGACGTTGGAATGTTCCTGCATTCGCCGCCAACCTGGTGAGTTGTAGACATCGGCCTTCGACACCCGCTCTTCCAGGGCCGAGCCAAAGCCGACATGCGCCGCCGCGCCATAGCCCCCGCCATAAAGGCCGGGGGCGGTCAGCACCTCGACATGATCGGGCGGCAACTCGTCGATGAAGCGGCTGGGAAGCTGGCTTTGCCATTGCCCATAGACCCGGCGATTGGAGGCGAAGCTGATCGTGCACAGCTCCTCGGCCCGGGTAATGCCAACGTAAGCCAGCCGCCGCTCCTCCTCCAATCCCTTCACCCCGCTTTCGTCCATGCTGCGCTGGCTGGGGAACAACCCGTCCTCCCACCCCGGCAGGAACACGACCGGAAACTCCAGCCCCTTGGCCGCGTGAAGGGTCATGATCGTGACCTTCTCCTCGGCGCCTTCCGTCTCGTTGTCCATGATCAGGCTGACGTGTTCCAGGAAGCCTTGCAGGTTGTCGAACTGCTCCAGCGCCTTGACCAGTTCCTTCAGGTTGTCCAGCCGGCCAGGGGCCTCGGGCGTCTTGTCGTTCTGCCACATCTCGGTGTAGCCGCTCTCGTCCAGGATGGTCTCGGCCAGGCGGATATGGTCGTACTCCGGGTGCAGCGTGGCCATGTGCCAGCGATCCACCCCGTCGACAAAGGCGCGCAGTTGCGACGCGCCCTTGCCCGGGATCACGCCCTTGGCCAGCGCCTCGCGCGCGCCGTCGAGGAGTGAGACCCCCGCCGCCCGGGCCAGCACGTTGATCTTGGACTGCGCGGTGTCGCCCAAGCCGCGCTTCGGCAGGTTCACCACCCGCTCGAACGCCAGATCATCCTCGGGGCTGACCGCCAATCGGAAATAGGCCATCGCATCGCGGATTTCCTGGCGTTCATAGAAGCGCGGGCCGCCGATCACCCGGTAGGGCAGACCGATGGTCAGGAACCGATCCTCGAACGCCCGCATCTGGTGGCTGGCGCGGACGAGGATCGCCATTTCGTCTAACGAGAACTTCTTCAAACCATACGCTCGAAGCGCTCCGATCATATTCTCTGCGTTCGGCTCGTCGCGAAGAAGATTAATCACGAGGTTGCACGTCTTCAGGTCTCGATACACCCGCCCACTCTCGAACGCGTCCTTGATGTATTGTTGCTCGTCAACTGGCCCAAGTCCCGCCTTGGCTCTGCGATCGAGTTCCTGTTGAAAGCTAGTAAGCCGAGGATTGAACCTGTCTTTTGCCTCTGGTGATCGACCTGAGTGATGTTCCTCGATTTTCTCCCCAATCGATCTGGCTTCTTCTTCGCCGTCCCAAAGGCCGATCAGCTTAACTTGTTGTCCCGAACGTGAATCAGTCCACAGCGTCTTGCCCAGCCGCCCGGCGTTCTTTGCGATCACCCCCGAGGCCGCCGCCAGGATATGCCCGGTCGAGCGATAGTTCTGCTCCAGCCGGATCACCGTGGCGCCGGGAAAATCCTTTTCGAACCGCAGGATGTTGCCCACCTCGGCCCCGCGCCAGCCATAAATCGACTGGTCGTCATCGCCCACGCAGCAGATGTTCTTGTGCGCCTGCGCCAGCAGCCGCAGCCAGAGGTACTGGCAGACGTTGGTGTCCTGATACTCATCCACCAGGATATAGCGGAACCAGCGTTGGTATTGCTGCAGCACGTCCGGGTGGGTCTGAAAGATCGTCACGCAATGGAGGAGGAGGTCGCCGAAATCGGTGGCGTTCAGCGTTTTCAGCCGGTCCTGGTAGGCCGCGTAAAGCTCGGTTCCCCGGTTGTTGTAAGCCCCCGCTTCCGAGGACGGCACCTTTTCGGGCGTCCAGGCGCGGTTCTTCCAGCCGTCTATCAGCCCGGCCAGCATCCGCGCCGGCCAGCGCTTTTCGTCGATGTTCGCGGCCAGCACCAACTGCTTCAGCAGCCGCAGCTGATCGTCGGTGTCCAGAATGGTAAAGTTCGGCTTCAGCCCGACCAGTTCGGCATGCCGCCGCAGGATCTTGACCGACAGCGAGTGGAAGGTGCCCATCCAGGGCATCCCCTCGGCCACCTCTCCCAGCAGGCGGCCGACGCGATCCTTCATCTCGCGCGCGGCCTTGTTGGTGAAGGTCACCGCCAGAATTTCGTTCGGGCGGACCTGCCGCTGGCGCAGCAGATGCACGATCCGCGCGGTCAAGGCCTTGGTCTTGCCGGTCCCCGCCCCGGCCAGCATCAGCACCGGGCCGTCCAGAGCCTCGACCGCCGCGCGCTGTGCGGGGTTCAGGTCGTCCAGATATGGCGCCGCCCGCCCCGCCATCGCGCGCTGCGACAGGGGCACGGGGGCAGCTGCGGCGGCCGCAAAGGCCTCATTTTCATCCCAACCGGTCATGCCTTGCAGTATATACGCATCCCCGCCCGGGGAAAGTCCCGCGTTCACCGATTGTTCAGGCCAGCGCCCAACGTGATGTTTGCGCTAACACCACACCCGCCGCCCATGTCGCATTTCCGTAGGGATTCGGCGGCAAAGACACTTGCGCTGCATTGCAGCACCTGTAACGTCCTTCCGTCCAGCCTGGGGGAGGCCCGTAGATGCCCGAGTTCAAGAAGATCCTGGTTGCCAACCGTGGGGAAATCGCGATCCGCGTGATGCGGGCGGCGAACGAGATGGGCAAGAAGACCGTCGCGGTCTACGCCGAAGAGGACAAGTTGGGCCTCCACCGCTTCAAGGCGGATGAGGCCTACCGGATCGGCGAGGGGCTGTCGCCCGTGGGCGCCTATCTGTCGATCCCCGAGATCATCCGCGTCGCCAAGATGGCCGGGGCCGATGCGATCCATCCGGGCTATGGCCTTCTGTCCGAGAACCCCGATTTCGTCGATGCTTGCGACCAGGCCGGGATCACCTTCATCGGCCCCCGCGCCGAGACGATGCGCGCCCTTGGCGACAAGGCCAGCGCCCGCCGGGTGGCGATGGAGGCGGGCGTGCCCGTCATCCCCGCGACCGAGGTCCTGGGCGAGGATATGGCCCTGATCAAGCGGCAGGCCAAAGAGGTCGGCTATCCCCTGATGCTCAAGGCCTCCTGGGGCGGCGGCGGGCGCGGGATGCGGCCGATCCTGAGTGAGGACGAACTGGAGGCCAAGGTCCGCGAAGGCCGGCGCGAGGCAGAGGCCGCCTTTGGCAACGGCGAGGGGTATCTGGAAAAGATGATCCTCCGCGCCCGGCATGTCGAGGTGCAGATCCTGGGCGACAAGCAGGGCAACGTCTGGCACCTGTGGGAACGCGACTGCACCGTCCAGCGCCGGAACCAGAAGGTCGTCGAACGCGCCCCCGCCCCCTACCTCACGCAGGAACAGCGCGAGGAAGTCTGCGAGATGGCCAAGCGCATCACCGGCCATGTGAACTATGAATGCGCGGGCACGGTCGAATTCCTGATGGATATGGATTCGGGCAAGTTCTACTTCATCGAGGTGAACCCCCGCGTCCAGGTCGAGCATACCGTCACCGAGGAAGTCACCGGGATCGACATCGTCCAGGCGCAAATCCTGATCGAGGAAGGCAAGTCCCTGCCCGAAGCCACCGGCGTCGCCTCTCAGGCCGAGGTCAAGCTGAACGGCCACGCGCTGCAATGCCGCGTGACGACCGAGGACCCGCTGAACAATTTCATCCCGGATTATGGCCGCCTGACCGCCTATCGCAGCGCCACCGGCAACGGCATCCGGCTGGATGGCGGCACGGCCTATGCCGGGTCGGTCATCACGCGCTATTACGATTCGCTTCTGGTGAAGGTCACCGCCCACGCCCAGACGCCGGAAAAGGCGATCTCTCGCATGGACCGGGCCTTGCGCGAATTCCGCATCCGCGGGGTCGCGACGAACATCGAATTCGTCATCAACCTGCTGAAACACCCGACCTTCCTGAACGACACCTACACGACCAAGTTCATCGACACGACGCCCGAGCTTTTCAACTTCAAGCGCCGCAAGGACCGGGCGACCAAGATCCTGACCTATATCGCCGACATCACGGTGAACGGTCACCCCGAAACAGCCGGCCGCCCGAAACCCCATGCCGAGGCCAAGGCTCCGAAGCCCCCCGCGCTGAAAGCCGAACCCGCGATGGGCACCCGCAACCTGCTGGAGCAGAAGGGCCCGCAGGCTGTCGCCGACTGGATGAAGGCGCAGACCAAGGTCCTGCTCACCGACACCACGATGCGCGACGGACACCAGTCGCTGCTGGCCACCCGGATGCGCTCGATCGACATGATCCGGGTCGCGCCCGCCTATGCCGCGAACCTGCCGCAACTCTTCAGCGTCGAATGCTGGGGGGGTGCCACCTTCGACGTGGCCTACCGCTTCCTGCAGGAATGCCCCTGGCAGCGACTGCGCGACCTGCGCGCGGCCATGCCTAACCTGATGACGCAGATGCTGCTGCGCGCGTCGAACGGCGTGGGCTATACCAACTACCCGGACAATGTGGTGCAGGCTTTCGTGAAACAGGCCGCCGTCAGTGGCGTGGACGTGTTCCGCGTCTTCGACAGCCTGAACTGGGTCGAAAACATGCGCGTCGCGATGGATGCGGTGGTCGAGGCGGGCAAGGTCTGCGAAGGCACGATCTGCTATACCGGCGATCTTCTGGACCCCGCGCGACCCAAGTATGACCTGAAATACTACGTCGCGATGGGCAAGGAACTGAAAGCCGCCGGCGCGCATGTGCTGGGACTGAAGGACATGGCGGGCCTGCTGAAGCCAGCCGCCGCACGCGTTCTGGTCAAGGCCCTGAAGCAAGAGGTCGGCCTGCCGATCCACTTCCACACCCACGACACCTCGGGCGCGGGCGCGGCCACGATCCTTGCCGCCTGCGACGCCGGCGTGGATGCCGTGGACGCGGCGATGGACGCCTTCTCGGGCGGCACGTCGCAGCCCTGCCTTGGCTCCATCGTCGAGGCGCTGAAGAACACCGAACGCGACACCGGCCTTGATATCAAGGCGATCCGCGAGATCTCGAACTACTGGGAACAGGTCCGCGCCCAGTATGCCGCCTTCGAATCCGGCATCCCCGCCCCTGCGTCCGAGGTCTATCTGCACGAAATGCCCGGCGGCCAGTTCACCAACCTCAAGGCCCAGGCGCGGTCCCTGGGGCTGGAGGACCGCTGGCACGAGGTCGCCCAGACCTATGCCGATGTGAACCAGATGTTCGGCGATATCGTGAAGGTGACGCCTTCGTCCAAGGTCGTCGGCGACATGGCCCTGATGATGGTGGCCCAGAACCTGACCCGCGCGCAGGTCGAGGACCCCGCCATCGACGTGGCCTTCCCCGATTCGGTGGTGGACATGCTGAAAGGCAACCTTGGCCAACCGCCCGGCGGCTGGCCCAATGGCATCCTGGCCAAGGTCCTGAAGGGCGAGGCCCCGATGACCGACCGTCCCGGCCAGCACCTGCCGCCCGTGGACCTGGAAGCCACCCGCGCCCGTCTGGCCGAGGACCTGCGCCTTGGCGCTGAGGAGGCCGAGGGCGAAACCGTGGATGACGAGGACCTGAACGGCTACCTCATGTATCCCAAGGTTTTCATGGATTACCGCACCCGCCACCGGCTTTACGGCCCGGTGCGCGTGCTGCCGACGCTGACCTTCTTCTACGGCATGCAGCCTGGCGACGAGATTTCGGCCGAGATCGACCCCGGCAAGACGCTGGAAGTGCGCCTGCAGGCCGTGGGCGAAACGACGGACGACGGCGAAGTGAAGGTGTTCTTCGAGCTGAACGGTCAACCGCGTGTCATCCGCGTGCCGAATCGCGCCGTGAAGGCCAAGACCGCCGCGCGGCCCAAGGCCCAGGACGGCAACCCGGCCCATGTCGGCGCGCCGATGCCGGGGGCAATCGCCTCGGTCGCGGTGACGGTGGGCCAGAAGGTCCGCGCCGGCGATCTGCTGTTGAACATCGAGGCGATGAAGATGGAAACCGGCCTGCACGTCGACCGCGAAGCGGTGGTCAAGGCGATCCACGTCACCCCCGGCGCGCAGATCGAGGCGAAGGACCTGCTGGTCGAACTGGAGTAAGGGAGTAGGGTGGGCGATATCGCCCACCCTACGCCCGTGCCTTAGTAACGCGAGAAGAAGTCGTCGACTTCCCGCTCGGCTTCTTCCTTGGTGCGGCCGTACCGCTCCTGGATCTTGCCGGCCAGCTTGTCCTTGTGGCCATCCGCGATATCAAGCTCGTCATCGGTCAGCTTGCCCCACTGGACCTTGGCCTCGCCCTTGATCTGCTTCCACTTGCCGGCGATCTGGTCGTTGTTCATCGTCATCTCCTGAGACTTGCACCGCTGCTGCGGCCTACCCCAGAAAGACGCCCGGCCCCGCCCCCCGGTTCCCCCGGCGCGTCGGGGGTCGGCGGGATACAGCGCAAATGGAAAGGGCCGCCCCGAAGGACGGCCCCCTTGCCTTGCGGCCGGGTAGGGTCAGGCGGCGAAGGCGCCGGCTTCGACCGCAGCGGCCAGTTCTTCGGCCGACAGCTCGCCCGAGGCGTCGGTGTCAGCGGCCGTGAAGGTCTCTTCGGTCACGTTGGCATAGACCGCCTGGACTTCCACCAGCGAGAAGGTCCCGTTGGCATCCGTGTCCACGACTTCCGCAGCCGGAGCAGCAGCGTCAGCGGCCGGAGCAGCGGTTTCTTCAGCGAACACAGCGGTGGCCGTCAGAGCCGAAGCGGCCAGAACGAGAGCGAATTTCGTCATTGTCTTTCTCCAGTTTGCGGCATCGCAGCATTAGCGGCCGCGCAAGAAGGCCAATCTGCCTTCGCGGCGGAACCTATTCAAATCAAAACAGAATCCAAGATGAGTCGGCGCTTCCGAACGCGCCTATCACGCCGATGTTACTGCGCATGCAAAGGCCATTGACGCTGCAGCCGCATTGGTTCTTCTGAACGATTTCGCCCTGCGAAATCCACCCCTCCCCAGCCCGGCCCGCCCCCCGACGCAGAAATTTTCGCCCCGCCTGCACTTTCCCTCTTGCAGCCACCCGCGGCTCTTTATACATCCCCCCTCGTCCAGACCGGCGCGGGCGTAGCTCAGGGGTAGAGCATAACCTTGCCAAGGTTAGGGTCGTGAGTTCGAATCTCATCGCCCGCTCCAGTCTGGGACCAGCCAAAGGGCGCCCCACCGGGCGCCCTTTCGCGTCTCAAAGACTTGCCCCATGCGCCCCAAGGGTTTACCAGCCACAGGGAACCGCCGGAGGGCCCCGATGCGCAGCGCCACGATCACCCGCAAGACCGCCGAGACCGACATCTCGGTCACCGTCACCCTGGACGGCAGTGGCAGCCACGACTGCCAGACCGGCGTCGGCTTCTTCGACCACATGCTGGATCAGCTGGCGCGGCACAGCCTGATCGACCTGACCATCCGCGCCAAAGGCGACCTGCACATCGACGACCACCACACGGTCGAGGATGTGGGCATCGCCCTCGGCCAGGCCCTCGCCAAGGCGCTTGGCGACAAGCGCGGCATCCGCCGCTACGGCCACTTCCGGCTGGCGATGGACGACGCGCAGATCGCCACCGCGCTGGACCTCTCGGCCCGGCCCTTCCTGATCTGGAATGTCGATTTCCCCACCCCCAAGATCGGCACCTTCGACACCGAGCTTGTGCGCGAATTCTTCCAGGCCCTTGCCACCCACGGCGGCATCACGCTGCATGTGGACAAGCCGCACGGCTTCAACAGCCACCATATCGCCGAGGCTGCCTTCAAATCCGTCGCCCGCGCCCTGCGTGAGGCGGTGGAACCCGACCCCCGCCTTGGCAATGCGCTTCCTTCCACCAAGGGCGCCCTGTAACCACCGGGCGCCGCAAATCTTTTCGAAAAGATTTGCAAGAGTTTTCGAAAACTCTTGCCCGCACCACGAGACGACCCACATGCCCCTGACCGTCCTCGTCGACTACGATTCCGGCAACCTCCACTCCGCCGAGAAAGCCTTTCAGCGCATGGCGGCCGAAACGGGCGGCGGCAGCATCCTCGTGACCTCGCGCCCCGAGGATGTCGCCCGCGCCGACCGCATCGTGCTGCCCGGCGACGGCGCCTTCCCGGCCTGCCGCGCGGCGCTTGGCGCATACGGCGGCCTGTTCGAGGCCATCGAAGAGGCCGTCCTCCGCAAGGCCCGCCCGTTCCTTGGCATCTGCGTCGGCATGCAGATGCTTGCCAGCCGCGGCCACGAATACCGCCTGACCGAAGGCTTCGGCTGGATTCCCGGCGACGTGGTCAGGATCGAACCCGCCGACCGCGCGCTGAAAGTCCCGCACATGGGCTGGAACGACCTTGTCATCGACCACCAGCACCCCGTCCTCGGTGGCATCGCCACGGGTGACCACGCCTATTTCGTCCACTCCTACCATTTCCGCGTCACCGATCCGGCGCATCGGCTGGCCTTCTGCGATTATGGCGGGCCGATCACCGCCATCGTGGGTCGCGACAATATCCTTGGCACCCAGTTCCACCCCGAGAAATCTCAGGCCGCCGGCCTGCGCCTGATCGGCAACTTCCTGCGCTGGACGCCGTGATCCTTCCCCAGATCCTCAGCGAAATCGCCGAGGAAATGGCCTCCAGCACCGACCGGGGCCAGGTCGCCGACTACATCCCCGAACTTGCCGCGATCGACCCCGGCCAGTTCGGTCTGTCCGTGGTCCTGGCCGACGGCACGCAACACTCCACCGGCGACAGCGCCACGCCCTTCTCGATCCAGTCCGTCTCCAAGGTCTTTGGCCTTGCCATCGCCCTTGGCCGCCTGGGCGACCAGCTTTGGACCCGCGTCCGGCGCGAGCCTTCGGGCCTGGCCTTCAACTCCATCCTGCAGTTGGAAAGCGAACAGGGCATCCCCCGCAATCCCTTCATCAACGCCGGGGCCATCGTCACCACCGACGCGGCCCTCGGCAACCGCCCGCCGCGCGAATATCTGGCCGAACTTCTTACCTTCGTCCGCACGGCGGCGGGGGACGAGGATATCCACATCGACCGCGCCGTGGCGAAATCGGAAACCGAAACCGGCCACCGCAACTTTGCCCTGGCGCATTTCTTGAAATCGCAGGGCAACCTGATGAACCCGCCCGACCTTGTGCTGGGTGCCTACTTCCACCAATGCGCCATCGCGATGAACGTCGCGCAACTCGCCCGCGCCGGCCGCTTTCTGGCCGGCTTCCAACGCCTGATCGCGCCCGAGCGGGTGCGCCGGATCAACGCCCTGATGCTGACCTGCGGCCACTACGATGGATCGGGCGAATTCGCCTTCCGCGTCGGCCTGCCCGGCAAATCGGGGGTGGGCGGCGGCATCCTCGCCATCGCGCCCGGCCACGCCTCCATCGCCGTCTGGTCGCCGGGCCTGAATGCGCAAGGCAATTCCCAGCTTGGGACCGAGGCGTTGGAGATGCTGGCCCGCCGCACCGGCTGGTCGATCTTCGGCTAGGCGTCCCAGAGTCGGGGCTCGGCGAACTCCACCGAGTTCCCGGCCGGATCGCGCACATACAGCGACCGCGCCCCGTTCGGCCAGTCGAACTCGGCCTCGACCTCGACACCCGCCGCAAAGAAGCGCAGCCGCCAGCCCTCGATTTCCTCACGCGATGCGGCAAAGCAGACATGCCCCGCCCCCCGCGCGCCATGCACGGGCACCGGCATTGCAGGATTGCCCGAAGGCACCACCGTTGCGTCGGCATTGAACACCAGCAGCACCCCCGGACCTACGCGAAAGAACACATGCCGCCCCTCGACCCTGGCAATCACCTCCAGGCGCAGCAGGCCGGTGTAGAACGCCTCCGCCGCCGCCAGGTCCCTGGCATAAAGCGCGGTTTCCAGAATTGCCGAAGGTGTCATGGCCCCCTCCCTCTTACCGCCGCCTCAACGCCGTGCGGCGCGCACCCGTTCCATCAGCGCCAGCCCGCCCAGAATCAGCGCAAGCCCCGCGAAATGCCGCAACTCCAGGCGTTCGCCCAGCACCACCCAGCCCAGCCCCGCGGCGCTGAACGGGATCAGGAACGTGACCAGCGAGATTGCCGTCGCCCCCGCCCGCGCCAGGATGCGGAAGAAGATCAGGTATGCCACCGCCGAGGACAGGCTGGCCAGCGCCACCACCGCCGCCACCGGCCCCCAGCCGGGCCAGCCCAGCGCCCAGGGTTGGTCGACCGCCAGCCAGACCGGCGTCAGCAGGACCGTGCTGCAGGTCAGCACCCCCGCCGCCGTCTGCAAGGGCGTCACCCCCGCCGCGCGGAACCGCCGCCCCCAGACCCCCGCCACCCCATAAGACAGCGCGGCGCCCAGGCAGGCCAGCATCGCCAGCCCGTCGCCGCCCAGATCCTCGCCCGCCATCATCACCAGGACGCCGCCGAACCCCAGCCCCACCCCCGCCGCCTTCGCAGGCGTCAACCGCTCGTCAACCGTCGCGACATGCGCCACCAGCACGGTGAACAAGGGTGTTGTCGCGTTCAGGACACTCGCCAGCGCCCCGGTGATCTGCCCCTGCGCCAGCACGAACAGAGTGAACGGCACCAGGTTGTTCAACACCCCCATCACCGCCAGCGCCGGCCACACGGCCAGTGGCGGCAGTCCCTGTTCGGACACCCGCACCACCAGCACCAGAAGCACCGCCGCAAGTCCCACCCGCCCCCAGACGATGGTCAGCGCTGGCAATCCGGCCAAAGCCAGCTCGTTGAACAGGAAAGACCCTCCCCACAGCAGGGAGAGGGTCCACAGAAGTATCCAGTCGATGGCTTTCATCCGCCCTGCATGGCCTAAGCCAGCGCCAAAGGCGACCCGAAACCTGCGTTACTTCACCCGCTTCCAGGTGCCCCCGTCGCGGCAGATGCCCAGCACGCAGCCGCGCACCGACAGACTGTCCCCGGCCAGGGTCATGTCGCCGTTGTAGGTCTTGTCCCGGTCGGGTGAGTAGATCTTGCCGTCGTCGTAAAGCCCGCCTGCATAGGCCTGCATGTCCCAGACGATGCGCTTGCCAACATTCGGGCTGTCGATCGCGTTACCCTCGCCGTCGAAGGCCTTGACCAGCGTGCCGCAGAAAGCCGGGCCGCAGGGCTTGATCTGCACATGCCCGAAATTGCCGTTGTCGTCCTTTTTCGTCTGCCACATCCCTTCGACCGGATCAGCAAGTGCCATCCCGGCCATGACTACAAACCCCGCCGCATAAGCGAATACCTTCATCCTTGCGTCCTCCTCGCAATGTCCCTGCCCGCGACTTTGCGCTGACCGCAAAACCGATCAAGCGTGACGTCGGGTCGCGCGCCCGGCCTTTTCTTTCACCCCGGCCCATGCCAAAGACCGGCCCGACCGGAACGGAGGCCCGCCGATGATCCTTTACCCCGCCATCGACCTGAAGGACGGCCAATGCGTCCGCCTCCTGCGCGGCGAGATGTCCGCGGCCACCGTCTTTGGCGACGACCCCGCCGCCCAGGCGCTGAAGTTTCAGGACGCGGGCTGCGAATGGCTGCACCTTGTCGACCTGAACGGCGCCTTCGCCGGTCAGCCGGTGAATGCCGCTGCGGTCGAGGCGATCCTGAAGGCCGTCAAGGTCCCCGCCCAGCTTGGCGGCGGCATCCGTGACATGGCCACCATCGCGATGTGGCTGGACAAGGGCCTGTCCCGCGTCATCCTCGGCACCGTCGCGGTCGAGAACCCGGCCCTGGTTCGTGACGCCGCGAAAGCCTTCCCCGGTCAGGTCGCCGTCGGCATCGACGCCCGCAAGGGCCGCGTCGCGACCAAGGGCTGGGCCGAAGAGACCGACGTCATGGCCACCGACCTTGCCCGCAGCTTCCAGGACGCCGGCGTGGCCGCGATCATCTACACCGACATCGACCGCGACGGCGCGATGCAGGGCCCGAACATCGAGGCGACCGAGGCGCTGGCCCGCGCAGTGACGATCCCCGTCATCGCCAGCGGCGGCGTCAGCCGGATGGAGGACCTGATCGCGCTGCGCGACACCGGCGTCATCGCCGGCGCCATCTCGGGCCGCGCGCTGTACGACGGGGCCATCGACCTTGGCCAAGCACTCACCGCCCTCAAGGGATAGCTCCTCGTTCGACTTCGTCTCCTCGTCGCAGGGGCGAGGAGTGACGAAGTCATCGACGAGCCGTCCGCGCCGCCCGCCACACCAGCCGCCCCAGCCAGACCACCGACCCCAGGATCGACAGCACCGCCACGATCCAGTTCGCGCCCAGCGTCCCCCAGCCCTGCGCCCAGCCCATGGGGGCCAGAACCACCACCAGCACAGGCGTGATCAGGAACAGCCCGTGCTGCCAGACCGGCACCGGCCCGCCCAGGCTGACCGGCCGCGACCGGTCGCCCAGCCGCCGCATCACCCACAGGATCAGCGCAAGGATCACTGGCAGCACCACCCGCATCGGGTTCGGATCCGCGATCGACTGGGCAACCCAGACCGCCGCCGCAATCCCCGGCGCGATCCACAAGACCCAGGGTTTCGGGCGCGGCAGCGTGCCGATCCGGTCCATCACCACATGCGCCAGCACCACCACCAGCCCGCAGCCGATCAGATAGACCGCCAGCGCCAGGGTCGCGCCAAGGTCGGACCGTTCCGACACCCAGTACTGCGCCCAGAAGGCACCGAACAGACCATAAGCCCCCCAGACCAGCGCCATCCGCCACGGCCCCAGCGCCGCCCCGGCCCGCCCCAGACCAAAAGCCACCCCACCCGTGATCAGCGCATGCCAGGCCAAGGGCGTCCAGACCAGGAAGAACAGCGGCGGGCTCGGCTGGTAGATCGTCCCCACGATCACGCCTTCCGACATGTAGCCGACGATTGCCGCGCCAAGGAACACCGCAGGCCAGCCGCCCAGCCCCGCCCAGATCACCGCCGACAGCGCCACCGCCGCAGCGATGGCATAGGCGACCACCGTCAGCCCCCATTGCACCGGCGTCAGGTCAGCCGCGGGCATCGACCAGAACAGGTTCTCCGACCCCCAGACCGTCAGCCCACCCAGTAACAGCGATAAAAGCGCATAGCGCCAGGCTTCCATTCCTGCCTCCCGGCCTTTCTCGCACTCTAAGGCCACCCGCCGCGCGCCGGTCAAGTCGGACCGATTGAGGGGTGCATTGCTCGGCCCCGTGGACGGGTTCTCCCGGGTTGCCCAGTCCCAGTGGCGACTCTCCAGCAGCATCCGCCGATCTGACGGCCCACCCGGACCCTTGTTGTGCGAGAGCGGGATCCTGTGGTCATCCGCCCCCGACAAAAGCCCGCGGCCGAACACCCGGCACACCCGCACCGGGCCGCGCAAACGATGCCCGGCGGCCCACTGCCCCCCGCCTGCCGTGCCGCGAAAGCCTCGCCCCTCGGTCGGTTGCGCCTCGGCCCGGCGCTGCTCCTCGTGCGACTTCGTCTCCTCGTCGCGACCGCGCCCCATCCCCCGCGCGAGGAGTGACGCAGTCATCGACGAGCAGTCCCGTCAGTCCCAGGGCGACGGCCCGTCCAGGCTGATTTGACCAAAAACATTCTCCCGATGCCATTTCAGGTTCTCGGGATGCGGCCAGTCTCTTTGGTCCTTCGGCAAAACCAATCGCCTGCTTGCAACAATCAGCCGGTCAGAGACTTCGGTCGGCACCTTGTTGCGCGACACAAGGATCGTATGGTCCTCGGCCACCGACAGCAGACCCCGGTCGAACATCCAGTGCAAGGTTCCCGAGAGCGCAAGGCCGTTGCGAACCGCATCGCTTCCCTGACGCTCCACCGGCCGGATGTGCGCCGCGTTCACCTCTGGCCGCCCGCCGCCATTGCGCAGCCGCAGTCCAGACATCGCGCAGCGGTAGTCATACGCCTCCCGCACCTTCCGACGAAACGCCACGTCTCGGTAGGGACGGCTCACAAGGCGCTCGATCACCGGGCGCTCGAAGGGTATGGTGAGGTCATAAACGATCGGACCTGTCGGCTCATACCGCCGCGCCTCCAGCGCCTCCAGATCCACCGGCAGACCCGCCCGGACAATCGCCGCAAACTCCGCCTCCGGTAGCCGCCGGACAGCCAACTGGACGGCCCCACCAAAGGCAGGCCCACCATCCAGCCCCGTCAGCGCTGCTTCCCAGGGCCGCCCCTCGACCAGCCGGGGCACCTCGCGGTCAAACGGCAGGAAACTCCCCGGCTCGATCAGCGCCAGATACCGCCCCTTGACCCCGGGATTAACGACCACCCGTGCGATCTTCGCCACCGCAAAATAGCCGCGCGGACCGGCCTTGACCGGCTCGTAATAGACGACCCAATCCCCCACGCCTTCCTCCACCGCCCTCAGGTAAGTGCGGGGAAAGTCGTAGACGCGATCCGGTTCGTCATCGTAGATCGAACCGGCCTTGTGCAGAAGAACCAGCTTCACCATCTGCTACACGAAAGCACGTCCTGGCCGCCACGCAAGTCTATTTGCAGCCGAACCGTGATTTTTACCCGACGGCCTGCATGTGCCGCCGCCCACCCACTTCCAAGGGCAGGACAGCGGGACATCAGGTCGACCAGCGGTCCGGCACGCGACCCTATGCCCTCTTTTCAAAGCCGAGCCGACGCGCCACCCTCTCGCCATGTCCGTCCGCACCGACACCCTGCCCCGCGCCTCGACCCTCTGGACCCTGCACCGGCCCGGAGACTTCATGGATTGCTACTCGGTCCCCTCGACCCTCACCCCGCGCGAGGCGGCGGACCGGGGTCTTGCCATGCCAGGCTGGGCCGGCGCGCTCCTGCGGCTGCGCAACACCCTTGTCCGCCCCTTCGGCCTCAAGACCGGAGAAGCCGACCGCCCGATCTTCCCCACCTGCCATGAGACCGAAAACGAGATCATCCTTGGCACCGACGACAAGCACCTGAACTTCCGTATCGGGCTGCTCCGCGACCAGGGGCGCATCTACATGTCCACCTGGGTCCACCCCCACAACCGCTGGGGCCGCGCCTATCTGCGGCTGGTGATGCCCTTCCACATCCTGATCTCGCGCGGGGCGGTGGCGCGGATGGCGACCGGGCGTTAACCATCGGGTTTCCAATTCCCTAACACCCACGGCCAAGATATTGATTCCAATACGCAATCCCGAATTGCCCACCGTGGACACCCCGGCATTCAAACCGTCTTGCCTTTTTGCCCCTCTCGGGCCATCTCTCCCCCATGCTCAAGACCCGCATCATCCCCTGCCTCGACGTGGCCGACGGCCGCGTGGTGAAGGGTGTCAATTTCGTCGACCTGATCGACGCCGGTGACCCGGTCGAGGCCGCGAAAGCCTACGATGCCGCCGGCGCGGACGAGCTGTGCTTCCTCGACATCATGGCGACCGAGGATAACCGGGCCACGATGTTCGACCTGGTGACCCGCACCGCCGAGCAGTGCTTCATGCCCCTGACCGTCGGCGGCGGGGTCCGCACGCCGGATGACGTGAGGAAACTCCTCCTTGCCGGGGCCGACAAGGTCAGCTTCAACTCCGCCGCCGTGGCGCGGCCAGATGTGGTCGCCGAGGCCGCCGACCGTTTCGGGTCGCAATGCATCGTCGTCGCCATCGACGCCAAGACCGTCGAACCCGGCCGGTGGGAAATCTTCACCCACGGCGGCCGCCGCGCGACCGGGATCGACGCCGTCGAGTTCGCCCGCACCGTCGCCGCGAAGGGCGCGGGAGAGATCCTGCTGACCAGCATGGACCGCGACGGCACCAAGGGTGGCTACAACCTCCCCCTCACCCGCGCCATCGCGGACGCCGTTGATATCCCCGTCATCGCCAGCGGTGGGGTCGGCACGCTTGACCACCTGGTCGAGGGCATCACCGAAGGCCACGCCTCGGCCGTCCTCGCCGCCTCGATCTTCCACTTCGGCACCTTCACGATCGGTCAGGCCAAGGCCCACATGGCCGCTGCCGGCATCCCGGTGAGGCTGTCATGACCCTGGAACGTCTGGCCGCCACCATCGCCGCCCGCAAGGGCGCCGACCCCGAAACCTCCTGGACTGCGAAGCTGCTTGCCAAGGGGCCGGAGAAATGCGCCGAGAAGTTCGGGGAAGAGGCTGTCGAAGCAATCATCGAGGCGGTCAAGGGCGACCGCGCGCGGCTGACCTCGGAGGCCGCAGACGTACTCTACCACCTTCTGGTCATGCTTGCCGCGCGGGATGTGACGCTTGACGATGTCCTGGCGGAACTCGACCGACGTGAGGGCACCTCGGGCATCGCCGAGAAAGCCGGGCGCTGACCAAATTTCTTAAGCAAGAAATTTGCCAAAATCCTTACTCAAGGATTTTGCGGCGCTACAGGCCCAACCGTGGAATCTCGATCGCCGGGCAGCGGTTCATCACCACGTGCACCCCAGCCCCCCGCGCGCGGGAGGCTGCCGCTTCGTCCACCACGCCCAGCTGCATCCAGACAACCTTCGCGCCCAGCCGCACCGCCTCGTCTGCCACGGCCCCCGCCTCTTCGCTGCGGCGGAAGATATCGACCATGTCGACCGGTCCGGCCTCGGCCAGCGTCGCGACGACCGTCTCGCCCAAGGCTTCCTGCCCCGCCTGGCCCGGATTGACCGGAATCACCCGATAGCCCTTGCGCCTCAGATAATCGGCCACCCGATGGCTGGGGCGGTCGGGCTTCGGCGACCAGCCCACCAGGGCGATGGTCTTGACGCTGCTCAGGATGTCGCGGAGTTCGCTGTCGGACGGCATGGCATCACCCAAAGAAAAAGGCGCCCGGGGCAAACCCCGGACGCCAGTCGCGGAACGAGGGACAGTGAAGTCAAGGACGGGGTTCCGGCCCGTGCCTCCTTACTGTCATTTAGAAAGCTGAACGGTCCGTTAAAGACCTGTCGCAGAGTCGTGATCACTTCTGCCCCAGCGCAGACGAAGCCGCATAAAGCGACACAGCGGCGGCGTTCGAGACGTTCAGGCTGCCGAACGCCCCGGCAAAGGGAATGCGGGCCAGGACATCGCAGGTCTCGCGCGTCTTTTCGCGCAGGCCCGGACCTTCGGCCCCCAGGACCAGCGCGACCGGCCGCCCGCCAACACCCGCAACCGCCTCGGCCAGCGTCACCGGCGCCTCGCCATCCAGGCCGATCAGGGTAAAGCCCATGTCCTTCAGCGCCACCATCGCCTCGGCCAGGTTGGTGACCTTCAGATAGGGCTGACGCTCCAGCGCGCCGCTGGCGGTCTTGGCCAGGGCCCCGGTTTCCGGCGCCGAATGGTGCTTTGGCGCGACCACCGCGCGGGCACCGAACACTTCGGCCGAGCGCAGGATCGCGCCCACGTTGTGCGGGTCGGTCACCCGGTCCAGAAGCACGACGAGCGGCAAGCCCTCACCGGCGGCGCAGACGTCCTGGAACCGGCCCCAGTTCAGCGGCCGCACTTCGACCGCCGCACCCTGATGGACCGAGCCTTCGTCAATCGGCACGTCGAAGCGGCGCGGCTCCACCACCTCTGGCGCCATGCCCGAGGCCGCGACGGCCGCCTCCAGCTTGTCCAGCGCGTTCTTGGTCAGCACCAGACGCAGCTTTTCCCGCCGGGGGTTCATCAGGGCGTCGCGCACGGCGTGCAGCCCGAACAGCCAGACGGTCTCGCGCGCCTCGGCCTTCTGCCCGCGTTCCTTGTCGACCACCCAGGCCGGTTTCTTGCCGCCCGCCGCCATGTCCTTAACCCCCGAAACTGTGGCCCGGACCTTGGCCTGCCCGCGCGTCCCGATGCAAGCCGAAAACTTGCCCGACAACCCTTGACGCCCCCCGCCCCCTTGAGTAGACGAACCCCCGGCGGGCGACGAGCTGCAAGGTGCGGCAGGGGACTGTAACTCCCCCGGGGCGACCCACGCCTGGTTCGATTCCAGGGTCGCCCACCATTCGTTTCGAATGGTGTTCCAAAGCCGGGCCTACTTCCGAATTTTTGGTGCGGACTGCTGCCAGAGTCATTCGCTGATTGCGATCAGCCTGCGGCTATGCGCCCCCATCCTGGCTTGTCCGCCGCCTTCGGATCAACGGCCGATCAGGCCACACTCGGCCGCGTCAACACCAGCGGGCCCTGCTCGGTCGCAACCACGGTATGTTCATACTGCACCGCCAGCGCCGCAGGGCGCGCGTGCAACGTCCAGCCGTCGCTGCCCGTGTCCGCCCAATGCCCGCCCAGCGACAGGAACGGCTCGACCGTAAAGACCGCCCCGCGCTGGATGCGGCGCCGGTCGCGGTTCGGCCAGGTCGCGATCGTCTCGGGCGCCTCGTGCAGGGCGCGGCCGATCCCGTGGCTGCCCAGGTTGCGGATCAGCGTATAGCCACGCCGCTCGGCAAAGCGGCCGATGGCATTGCCCAGGTCCGCCAGTGGCCGGCCGGGCCGGACCGCCGCGATACCGGTCTGCATCGCCCGCCGCCCGTCGCGGCACAGGCGGGCCACCTCGGGGCGCACCGGGCCAAGCGGGAAACTGGCCCCGGTATCGGCGAAATAGCCGTCGCGGCTGGCCGAGACGTCGATGTTCACCAGATCGCCCGCCGCCAGCACCCGGTCACCGGGAACGCCATGCGCAATCTCTTCGTTCACGCTGATGCAGGTGGCACCCGGAAAGCCATAGGTCGCCTCAGGTGCCGACCGCGCGCCCGCCGCCTCCAGCAGCGCGCGACCGATGCCGTCCAGTTCCCGCGTGGTCATCCCGGGCTCCATCGCGCGGGCCATGGTGTGCAGGGTGTCGGCAACAATGCGGCCGATGGCTTGCAAGCCCGCCAGTTCCTCGGCCCGGGTGATGGTCATGGCGCGCGCCCTTTCTGCGGCCCCGCCGCTTGTCCTTCGCCTCTGGCACCCGGTCCCGGCACATCAGCCGGACCGGGCAAAGGCACCAACAGATCGTAGGCCCAATTGAAGCCGAACGCATAGACCAGATAAAAGCCGGCCAGCGACAGGTCCATCAGCAGGGCCTGGCCTAGTGGCACGGCCAGATACCACGCGATGAAGGGCACCAAAAGGACCAGAAGCCCCGCTTCGAACAGGACGGCATGCAGCATGCGCATCCGCAGCGTCTTGCGCAGGTCCAGGCCCAGCCGGACCAGCGCATGATCGAAACCCAGGTTGTAGGCATAGGTCCACAGCATTGCCAGCGTCGTGCTGACCAGCGCCACGACGCCAAACTCCCCGGCTGCAACCCCAAAGACCCAGCCGCCCAACGGGGCGACCAGGGCCAGCGCGATCATCTCGAACAGCACCGCATGGCGCAGCCGGTCGCGCGTGCTGCGCATCTGCTTGGCCGGTTTCATGACCCCTGCATCCCCGTCTGCTTGCCGCGCGTCCTGTGTACTCGGTCCGTCGCGTCGCCGCAGCCGTTCCCGTCATTTTGCCGACGGCCGCCCCTGCCGTCCTGCCCGCCGCAGGTCGCCATGGTTCCAGCGTCCATTGCAAGACCGCCCCTTGCGCCCTGCACCAAAGCGATGCGACACAGACAGAAACCAGCAAGGCCCGGTGCCCCATGTCCGTCTCGACCCATTTCACCCATGCCATCACCCGCCGCCCGGCGGCCAGCATCATCCGCGGCCTGCGCGCTGTCGACATCGGCACGCCCGACCTGGCCCTGATGCAGGCCCACCACGACGCCTATATCGCCACCCTGCGCGAGACTGGGGCGACCGTCGTGGAACTGCCGCCGCTGGAGGCCTATCCCGATTCGGTCTTTGTCGAGGATACCGCGCTTTGTCTGCCGCAGGGCGCCGTCGTCATGCGCCCCGGCGCGCCCTCGCGCCTCGGCGAGGCGGCCGAGATGGCCCCGCACCTCCGCGCGCTTTACGGCCAGGTGGTCGCGATCACCGGCGCCGACAGCTTCATCGAAGGCGGCGACATCCTGGTGACGGAACGCGAGATCCTGGTCGGCCGCTCGGCCCGCACCAATGCCGCCGGGATCGCCGAACTGACCGCATTGACCGCCCCCTGGGGCCACAAGGTCCGCGAGGTCCACACGCCCCCCGGCGTGCTGCATTTCAAGACCGACTGCTCGCTTCTGGATGCCGAGACGATCCTTTCGACCACCCGGCTGTCCGCCTCGGGCTGCTTTGCCGGATACCGGGTCATCGACGTGCCGGACGGCGAAGAGGCGGCCGCCAATACGATCCGCTTCAACGACCTGGTGCTGATGCCCGCGGGCTTTCCCAAGACCCGCGACGCCATCGCCGCAGCGGGCTTTACCGTGCGCGAGATCGGCAATTCCGAATGCGCCAAGCTGGACGGCGGCATGTCCTGCCTCTCGCTGCGCTTCACCCCGCAGAAATGAGCTTCAACATCCTCGCCGTCGGCCAGGCCGGCCGCCTGGAATACGAGGCGATCCTTCTGGCCGCCTCGCTGCGCCACGCGGACCCCGGCTTTGCCGGCACGCTGTTCATCGCCGAACCGCAGCCGGGCGGCAAATGGCCGAAAGACCCGCGCATGGCCCCGCGCAGCCGCGCGCTTCTGGCCGAGCTTAGCGCTGAGATCCTGCCGTTCGAGGCGCGCTTCTTCGGCCAGGACTACCCGCACGGCAACAAGATCGAGGCACTGCAGGCCCTGCCCGACGCGCCGTTCCTGTTCCTGGACACCGACACGCTGATCACCGGCCCGCTGTCCGCGATCCCCTTCGATTTCGCCCGCCCCGCCGCCTCGATGCGGCGCGAGAATACCTGGCCCAAGGTCGAACTTTACGGCCCCAGCCTGGCCCAGACCTGGAAGGCGCTCTACGACCGGTTCGGGCTGGACTTCGAAAGCTCGCTCGACCCGACACAGCCCGACGACTATTGGCAGCGCCACCTTTACTTCAACGCGGGCTGGTTCTTCCACGAAAGCCCCGCGCGCTTTGGCAACCGCTTCCTCGCCTGGGCCAAGGAAATTCGCGACAACCCGCCCGCCGAACTGGTCTGCCAGGAAATCTTCCCCTGGCTGGACCAGATCGCCCTGCCGCTGGTCATCCACTCGCTGGGCGGCGGGCGGCCCGGCCCGGACTTGGCGGCGCTGGACGGAACCGCGACCTGCCACTACCGCACCCTGCCCCTGCTTTACGCCCGCGAAAGCGACCTGGCCGTCGCCGTGCTGGAGGAGGTGGCCAAGGACAAGGCCCTGCGTCCCACCCTGCGCGACTGGGAGGCGATGAAGGCGATGGTCTACCAGAACAAGGGCCGCAAGGCCCGCGCGCTGTTCGACCGCGACCGGCTGCCCCACCGCGAGCAGGTGATCCGCAACACCCTGAAACGCGAGGGCCTCTGGCTGCGGTAGGGCGCGTCGCACCCTACATCTCCAGCGTCACCACCGGCCACAGCGACAGCACCAGCAGCCCCGCCATCGTCCAGTTGAACAGCGCCAGCCGCCCCGGCGCCTCCAGCCAGCGCCGCACCGCCTGCCCCGCCCCGGCCCAGACCGACACCGAGGGCAGGTTCACCAGCGCAAACACCCCCGCCACCATCGCATAGCCCGCGACCGAAGGCTCGGGCACATAGGCCGCTACCGCGCCCAGCGCCATGGCCCAGGCCTTGGGGTTCACCCATTGGAACGCCGCCGCCTGCCAAAAGCTCATCGGCTGCGGCTTCACCCGCCCCTCGCCCGGCGCGCCGGCATGGGCGATCTTCCAGGCCAGCCACAGCATATAGGCAACCGAGGCAAGCTTCAGCCCGGTCAGCAGCGGCGGCCAGGTCTGGAACACTCCGGCCAGCCCCAGGCCCACCAGGAACACCATCAGCGAATGGCCGACGCTGATCCCCAGCATATGCGGCACGGTCCGGCGAAAGCCGAAGTTCACCCCGCTGGCCAGAAGCATCATGTTGTTCGGCCCCGGCGTGACCGAGGTGACGAAGGCAAAGCCCAGCAGGGCCAGAAGCAGTTCTTGTGTCATGCGCGCAATCCTGCACCGTTCGGACCGCGTCGGGATTGCAAAGATGCGGCCCATGACGCATCTTTCGCAACAAATGACCAAGCTTGACGACACAGACCAGCGGATATTGCGCGAACTGCAACGCGACGCGCGCCAGCCCAACCTGGCCCTGGCCGAGAGGGTGGGCCTTTCGCCCTCCGCCTGCCTCCGCCGGGTGCAGGCGTTGGAGCGTGCTGGCGTGATCCGTTCCTACCGGGCCGTGCTGGACCCCGAAAAGCTGGGGATCGGCTTTGTCGCTTATGTAACCGTGGGCCTGAACGCCCATACCAAGCAGGCGCAGGAAAGCTTTGAACGCGCCATCGCCCGCGCGCCGCAGGTCCGCGAATGCCACAACATCACCGGCACCGTGGAATACCTTATGCGCATCGAGACCCCCGACCTTGCGGCCTACAAGCACTGGCACACCGAGGTCCTTGGCGTCCTGCCGCAGGTTCAGTCGATCACCACCTTCGTGGTGATGGGCAGCCCGAAGGATGACCGGGCTTAGGGTTTGACCCGTACAGAATTCTGTACGTACAGGAGTGACGAACCACAGGACGCCGGCAGATGACCATCCTTACCTATACCGACGCCCGCAACGGCCTCGCCAGCCTACTGGACCGCGTCGTGCAAGACCGGGAGGCTGCGATAATCACCCGTCCCGGGCGCGAATCCGTCGTATTGGTGGCGCAAAGTGAATGGGATGCGATCCAGACGACGCTGCATCTCTTGTCCTCGCCGCGCAACGCGTCTCGTCTGCATGACGCCATCGCCCAGTTGAACGCCGGTGGCGACGATGGACGGACGCTTGGTTGAAACTGATCTTCGCGGCCCACGCCTGGGCTGATGACCTGCAATGGCAAGCCAATGCCCCCCATCCTGACCCGGATCAACACCCTGATCGAGGAATGTCGCCGCCACCCCTTCACCGGCACCGGCAAGCCTGAACTCTTGAAGGGCGACCTCACCGGCTGGTGGTCGCGCCGCATCACCTCGGAACATCGGCAGGTCTATCGCGTGTCAGGCTCTGGCTCCGACCAATGCATCCAGATTGCCCAGTGCCGGTATCACTACTGACGCCCACGCGGCCCTGGTCTGGAATGGCGCACTTGCCGTTGCGCCTGCGCACCTTGAATGAACCAGGCAGTCAACTTATTCGGGACCATCAAGCATGACCGTGACCGTCCTTGCGCTCACCACCCCTCGCCCTGGCGGCGAGATGGCCCTGCAATCCTATCTGGATGTGGTTGGCCCATTGATGCAGGCTGCCGGCGCGCGCCTTGTCAGCCGTCATTCGGTCGCAGATACCCTGGCTGGCACCATCCCGGCACGCTTTGTCTCGATTATGGAGTATCCGTCCGAAGCTGCCCTGCGTCAGGTCTTTGAAAGCCCGGCTTATCTGGCGCTTGAGCAGATCAAGGCGACAGCCTTTTCCCAGTATCAGGTCAGCGTGCTGGATCGCTTCGCTTAACTTTTGAACACGGCCTCCATCTCGGGGAACCCCTTCACCTCGATCGGGTTGCCGCTGGGGTCGCGGACGAACATCGTCCACTGCTCGCCCGGCTGGCCCTGAAAGCGCACTTGCGGCGGCAGGACAAAGTCCACGCCCGCCGCCGTCAGCCGGTCGGCCAGCACACGCCAGTCCGGCAGGTGCAGGACCAGCCCCAGATGCGGCATCGGGACCAGGTGGTCACCAACCTTGCCGGTGTTCGTGGTCTTGAACGGCTCGCCCAGATGCAGGCTGATCTGGTGGCCGAAGAAGTCGAAATCGACCCAGGTGTCGGTGCTGCGCCCCTCGCGGCAGCCAAGGATGCCGCCGTAGAAGGCGCGCGCCTCGTTCAGGCTGGTGACGTGATAGGCCAGGTGGAAGGGGGTCAGCATCGCGCGCACTCCGGGTTTCGGCCGGGCAATCCAAGCAGGAAGGCTTGCCCGCCGCAACAATCCTTCTGCCGAAAGGCCCCGGAAAGGATGAAAATTCCGTAAACACCCGAAGCCAAGCCATTGATTTCCCTAATCTCCAGGCGGCTGTCCACCGTGGACAGCACCCCGTTGCCAGCCGGGCCATTCCCCCCTACCCTCCCGCCCCGAACATCGGAGGACCCCATGACCGACAGACCCCTCGCCTTTGAAACCCTCGCCATCCATGCCGGCGCCGAGCCGGACCCCGCGACCGGCGCGCGGCAGGTGCCGATCTACCAGACCACCGCCTACGTCTTCCGGGACGCCGACCACGCCGCGAAGCTCTTCAATCTGCAGGAAGTCGGCTACATCTACTCGCGCCTGACGAACCCAACCGTGTCGGCCCTCGCCAACCGGGTGGTGGCACTTGAAGGCGGAGCGGGCGGCATCGCCTGTTCCTCGGGCCACGCGGCGCAGATCATGGCGCTGTTTCCGATCATGGCCCCCGGCCGCAACATCGTCGCCTCCACCAAGCTGTACGGCGGGACCATCCAGCAGTTCAGCAATACCATCCGCAAGTTCGGCTGGTCGGCCAAATTCGTCGACTTCGACGACCCCAAGGCCATCGAGGCCGCCATCGACGGCGACACCCGGGCCTTGTTCTGCGAGACGATCTGCAACCCGGGCGGCGCGCTGTCCGACCTGCCCGCCATCGCCCGCGTGGCCGATCAGGCGCACATCCCCCTCATCGTCGACAACACGACCGCCAGCCCCTACCTGTGCCGCCCGATTGAACACGGCGCGACCCTTGTCGTCCATTCGGCGACCAAATACCTGACCGGCAACGGCACCGTCACCGGCGGCATCGTGGTCGACAGCGGCAAGTTCAACTGGTCGGCGGACGACAAGTTCCCCTCGCTCTCCCAGCCCGAGCCGGCCTACCACGGCCTGGTTTTCCACCCGACGCTGGGCAACATGGCCTTCACCTTCCACTCCATCGCCATCGGGTTGCGCGACCTGGGCATGACGATGAACCCGCAGGGTGCCCACTACACCCTGATGGGGATCGAGACCCTGGCCCTGCGGATGCAGCGTCACATCGAGAACGCGCAGATCGTGGCCGAATGGCTGGAGCAGGATCCGCGGGTCGGCAAGGTCACCTATCCGGGCCTCAAATCCTCGCCCTTTCACCATCTGGCGCAGAAGATCACGCCCAAGGGGCCGGGGGCGCTGTTCACCTTCAGCATCAAGGGCGGGTACGAGGCCTGCGTGAAGCTGGTCGACAACCTGAAACTGTTCAGCCACGTCGCGAACCTGGGCGATACCCGGTCGCTGGTGATCCACCCGGCCTCGACCACGCACCGGCAGTTGTCGGAAGAGGCGCAGGTCAGGGCGGGGGCCGCGCCGGATGTGGTGCGTGTCTCGATCGGGATCGAGGATGTGCGTGACATCATCGCCGACCTGGATCAGGCGCTGGCCAAGGCCACCGCATAAGTCCGCAAAAGCAGGAGGTCAGCCCCCAGGGGCTGCCTCTAGCGGCGGGGCGGGGAAAACACCGTCGGGCAGCGGCGCAAGCCATGCGATCCGGGCCGTCAGCCGGGCCGGGGCACCCGGGGCCCAATCCACCGTCAGCGACTGCATCCGGCAGGTAAGACCCCCCTCGGGACAGGCGGCTTGCGCTTGCGAAACTGCGGCGGCCAGCGCGGCCTCGACCGTCGCCGTGCCGTCCACGCCGGGGTCCAGTTCCACCTGCACACGGTTCATGTTCAGCACATGCGCACCCAGGTCGGGCAGCGGCTCGGCCTCGGGTTGCAGGCGATAGACCAGTTCCAGCCGAAAGCGCGCCGTCCCCTGGATAGGATCGACGCTGCCCTCTTCGACACGGGCGGCATTGACGGCGCAATCGGCCGCGACCGAGTCGGTCAGCACCTTGCACAGCGACGCCGCCAGCATGGGGGCGCGGATATCGGCCAGCACCTGAAGATAGGGTTCGTCGGGCAACTTTTCGCCCTGGGCCAGCAGGTCGATCAGCCGGGCGGACCGGACGACCGTTGCGGTCCGTTCGGGCCGGAACCGGTCCTGACGCAGATAGGCCAACGCCTCGGCCCGGGGCACCAGCCCGCCCGAGGGCGAAATCAGCCAGTCCTGGCTGGGCACCGGCACGGCGGGATCGGGGGATATCTCAGGCGCTTCGGCGGCACTGGCGGGCAGCGACTGGTAGTATTGCCAGCCGGCCGCGCCAAAGCCCACGGCCATCAACAGCACCCCGGTTCCGATCAGCAGCCGCAGCATCAGAAACTTGCCCCCTGGCGCAGGTACTGAAGATCGCCAAAGGCGAAGGTCAGGGCGATAGCCTTGACGCGGGCGGCAAAATCCTCGCCCTCGGCGACCTGGCCACGGATTTCGAAGAAGCGGTCCTGGGTCATGCGGATCTTGGCACCTTCGATCGAGGCGTAGACGGCTTTCGGCTCCTCTGCCGCGGGGACCGGCCCGACAACCGAAAGGGTGCCCTGGTCAAAGCCGATGCGGCTGGTCGAGGCTTCGATCCCGAACGTATCGCGAAACCAGGTATCATAGGCCGCCACGCGGTCGTTGATCTGCGCCAGCCGGGTTTCGGCTTCCTCGTCCGAGATCACGCCAAGTTCGACCGACTGAAAGAACATGGCGCCCTGGTTCAAGGCGTAGGCAGGCTGGATACCGCAGGATTGCAGGCCATCGTCCAGAATGACCTCGACCGGGACCACGGGGTCCAGGTTGGCGATCCCGGCCTGGCTGCCGCCCAGCAGGACCACCCTTTCGATCCGGGCGCCGGGGGCAAGGTGCAGGTTCCACATCCGCAGGCCCGGCCCGGTTTCCAGCACCAGATAGATCGGGGCCGCAGTTTCCGTAACGGCAACGTCATAGGCCTGATAGCTGGGCCCGGAGAGGTTCAGCAGCGCCGTCGTCCCGGAACTGCGGTAAGCGTTCACCAGTTGCTGGACCGCAGCGGCAAGATGGCTGTCGTTATAGGTCGACATCGCCAGGTCGATCTTGCTGGCCCCGGCCCGCACATGCGCGACGGTGCTGCCCGCCTGCGGTGGTGTCGGACGGCAGCCCATGATCTGACGAATCGTCGTGATCTCGGCCGGGGTATCGCTGCCTGCGCGGGTGGTATAGCCGGTGATCACATCCTTGATGAAGACCGGCTCGTTCCCTGCGGCCGCAGCGATCGGCCCCTTGGCCTGCAGACCATCGGTGTCATCGTCCAGAAAGTCCGCGGGCGAATCGCCTGACCGGCCGGCAAGGTCAAAGTCGGTGGGCTGGGCCATGGCCTCGACCATATCCAGCACCTGAGGCGGCAAGATGCCTTCGAAAGCCCGGGGTCCGCCGACCACAAGCGCAACGGCCGCAAGCGCAATCGCACCCACGATTGCCATGCTGATCGGACCGCGCACCATCTGCCTGCTCCTGCCCCTTGTCCGGCGTCAGCGCCCTCATCCCGTCAAACTTGGGCGAAATCAGGCCGAAACGGCGGAACAGTTGCGATTTCGGCCTGATTCCCTTGGCTTAGCGCGCTTATTGCACAATCTCGTAGAAGATCGTCACCGCCGCCTCGACGTTCATCTCGCCCCCGGCAACCGGCACCGGGGCGGCGGCCAGCTCGGCCTTGTAGAGCGGGATCGGGCTTTCGGACGCCGTGCCTTCGCTGATCGACACGATCCGGCCCAGCTTGACCCCTGCCGCCGCCGCCAGCAACTCGGCCCGGGCGCGGGCATCCGCCACCGCCTCTTTCCGTGCCTCGTCCAGCAGCGGACCGGGATTGACGAAGCCGAAACTCAATCCATTCAACGTGTTGGCCCCGTCCTGTACGGCCGCATCCAGCACCTGCCCCAACCCGGCAAGGTCGCGGATCGTCACCGTCAGCATGTTCGCCGCGAGATAGCCCGAGATGGTGGGGCTGCCGCTGTCATAGCCGGTCCAGTTCGGATTGACCGACAGGTTCGAGGTCTGCATGTCCCGTGCCTCGACCCCGGCAGTGGCCAGGCGCGCCATCACCGCCTCCATCGCGGCAGAGTTCGCGGCCAGCGCGGCCACGGCAGTCTCGCCTTGGGTGGTCACCCCGATCGAAAGGCTGGCCATGTCGGGCGCGGCCTCGACCGTGCCGATGCCGGTGACGTTCAGCAGCGGGGCCGGGGCGTCTTGTGCCAAAGCGGGGCTGGACAGAGGCAGCGCCAGGGCCGAGGCCAGGGCAAGGGCAGAAAGGACACGCATCGGGTTTCTCCTTGGTTGCGCGGCAGATTTCGGACTTGTGACGTTTCCTGCAAGCCGATCCTTGGCCGTTTTCCTTTCATTCGGCGAAAAGCTGCTGTAGTTCTGCGCCAGCCCTGCGCGGCACGTTCCCGCGCCTAAAGAATCCGTGCTAGACCCGCCGCATGAAACCGACTTTCGCACTTGATCTGACCCGCGACGTCGTGGGTCTGCTGCACCGGACCCCGAAGGGCTGGCTTTCGGTCGGCGAGGTGGCCTTTGACGCCCCCGACCTGGACGAGGCGCTGGATTACCTGCGCAAGACCGCGCTTGGCCTGTCGCCGCTGGGCCTTGCCACCAAGATCGTGCTGCCGAACAGCCAGATCCTGTATACCGAGGTCACCGCCCCCGGCCCCAGCCGCGACGAGAAGCGCCGCCAGATCGCCACCGCGCTTGAGGGGCGGACGCCCTATGACGTGGCCGATCTGGTGTTCGACTGGTCCGGCAAGGGTGCCACAGTCAAGGTCGCCGTCGTCGCCCGCGAGACCCTGGACGAGGCCGAGGCCTTTGCCGTCCAGCACAAGCTGAACCCGGTCGGCTTCGTCGCGATCCCCGAGGGTGACGAATTCGTCGGCGAGCCGTTCTTCGGACCGACTGCCGCCGCCACCACCCTGCTGGCCGAGGGTGAGACCGTCGAAAAGGACCGCGAGCCGGTCAGCATCCTGCAACGCGAACTTCCCGCCGCCGCACCACTTGCCGCACCTCGGGACGCAGATCCGGTGACCGAGGCGGTGGAACCAGCGCCTGAACCGGCATCGGTCGAACCCGCGCAGCCCACAGCTGCGGAACGCTCGGCAGCCGATCTCTCGACGCCCGAAGCCGCAGCCGTAGCACCGGAACCCGACACTCCGGCCCCGGCCCCACCCCCGGCCCATGTCCAGCCCGACGATGATCCACTTCCCGGTCTCGAAGAGGCATTGAACGCCGATCTGCCCGAGCCAGAGCCAACCCCCATTGCATCGGCCCCCAGTGCGACGGCCCCGGTAGCACTGGCCCCAAGTGCATCTGCCCCCGCCGCGGAACCGCCCGCCCCGGAGGAGGACTTGGCCGACGACCTGCCAGGCGGCCTTCTGTTCACCCAAACCGGGCAACCCGCAGCCAAGACGGTCGACTCGCGTCAGTCTGATGAGGCGGACGAGGCGCCGTTTGCCCATGTCCCCGACTCGCAGGCCGAGGATGAGGGTCCCGCCCCCATTGATCCGGCCCCGGCCGCGCCGCCCAGGGTCGGACCCAAGACCAGCGTCACCGCGACCGAACTTGACGACGATATTCCGCCCGCACCGCCTTCGGCCGCGATGGTGGCTTTCGCCAGTCGGCGTGCCACTGCCGGGGCCGCGCCGGCCGTTCCTGCCCCATCCACCGCCCGGCCCGACGCCTCTGGCGCGGCCAAGCTTGGTTCCGCGACGCCGGCTCCGGTCCGTCCGGCCCCGGCCAAGACCGTCCAGGGATTGGTGACGGCACCGTCGATCCCCGGCACGCGCGGCAAGCCCAAGGCCAAACCCGGCGCCGAGATTCCCCGGCCGATCGGGCCCGGACCGACAACGGTGAGATCCCCGGCGCGGCCCGGCGGCACGTTCGGTACCGCCGCCCCTGCTCGGGGTCGCGGCGGCATGGTGTTCACCATCCTCGTCGCCTTGCTGCTTCTGTTCCTGGCACTGATCGCGGCCTGGTCGTCCTATTATCTTTCGGCCGACGATACGAAAGCATCCGCCACCGAGGTCGCGGCGATCGCCGATGCCGATCCGGCCGGGACTTCGCCCCCCGCGGTCGAGGACGAGATGCTGGCCGACATGCAGGACCCCGAGGGCCTGACCGAGCCGCTTCCCGAGGCCGAGGCCGTGGCAGATGGCGTCGATCTCGCCACCTTGGCCACCGAGACGGCTCCCGATCCGGGTGCCGTCAACATGGCGGCCGAGGACCCGGCGCTGATCGCAGCCGAAACTGCCGCGGAAGCCGAGGCCGCTGCTGCCGCGCCCGAGCCTGCTCCGGGCACTGCCGTCGCCACCGATGTGACGGCAGCGCAAGCCCCGGCTGAGGACCAGGACGAGATCTTCCTGTCCGCGATGGACGCGCCGCCGCCCGCGCTTGATGCCCTGGCGCTGCCCGCGCCGATCGACACCGCAGATGCCGCCCCAGCCCCGGTCATGCCGCCGCCGGCCTTCGGGACGGTCTATCGTTTCGATGCCAAGGGTCTGCTGGTCCCGACGCCCGAGGGGATCGTCAGCCCGGATGGGGTGCTGCTGATCGCGGGCCCGCCGCCGCTGGTCCCGCCTTCACGCAGCGAGGCCGCCGCCGCGCTGGCCGCCGCTGCAGCTCCGGTCGTTGCCGACCCCGCCGATGAGCCGGTGGCCGCAGCGGTCGACCCCGCCGCCGACCCCGCTGGCGGACCCGCACCGACCACCGCCGCAGACGCCTCGCTGGTGACGACAGGCGCGACCGACGCGGCAGAGACGGTCGCCGGGGCTGCCGAGACCCCCGTTGCCTCCGACCCGGCCCTGGCCGGCTTCCGCCCCCGCGCCCGGCCTGAGAGCCTTGCTGTCCCGGCGACCGACGACGGGGCCAGCCTGGACCCCGACCCCGCCGTGGCCGCAGAGTTCGCCGGCAAGCGCCCCCTGCCCCGGCCCGAGGTTATCCTCGCCGCCGCAGCTGCCGCTGCCCCCGCTGCCGCCCCCGCTGACCTTGGGGCACAGGGTGCCTCGCTGACCGCGCAGGCCGAGGCCGAGCTGGCCGCCGCCGCCGCGCTGGAGGCGCGCAATCCCTCGGTCGTGGCCATCTCGCGCCGGCCCGAGGCGCGGCCGCGCGACTTCAGCAGGGCGGTCGAGGCTGCGGTGGCGGCCGCCGTGCGCGCGCCGGAACCCGAGGAAGTCGCCGCAACGGCGCCGGCCCCGGACCTGAAGCCCGAGGAACTGGACGAGGCGACCTCGGACGAGCCGGAGGTGGCGGCGGCGGCGCCGTCGATCCCGACCCGGGCCAGCGTCGCCAAGCAGGCGACCTTCGCGAATGCGATCAACCTGTCGAAGATCAACCTGATCGGCACCTATGGCACCGACTCGCGCCGGTATGCGCTGATCCGGCAGTCGAACGGGCGGTTCAAGAAGGTCTCGGTCGGCGACCGGATCGATGGGGGGACGGTGAAAGCGATCACCGAGACCGAGGTCCGCTATCAGAAGGGCGGGCGGCTGATCAGCCTGAAGATGCCGAAGGCCTGACGCTGTCCACGGTGGGCATTTTCTGATTGCGCAATCAAATCAAGAACTTGGCCGCGGGCATTAACCGTTTGGCAAGGTTTGCTCGTCGATGACTTCGTCACTCCTCGCGAGGGGCGCGCACCGCACCCCGCGACGAGAAGACGAAGTCGCACGAGGAGCCGTCAGCCAGCGGCAACCCCGGCTTCGGCAAAGGTCGCCATGCCGGAATGGCAGGCCACCGCGCCCTGCACCACCCCGATCGCCAGCGCCCCGCCCGAGCCTTCGCCCAGCCGCAGGCCCAGCGACAAGAGCGGTTCTTTCCCCAGCTTCTCCAAAAGCCGGGCATGAGCCCCCTCGGCGCTTTGGTGGCCGGCGACGCAATGGTCCAGCGCGCCCGGCATCGCCTTTTCCAGCACGGCCGCGGCCGCACAGACGATGAACCCGTCCAGGATCACCGGCACCCGCGCCATGCGCGCGCCCAGGATGGCGCCGGTCATCGCGGCAATCTCGCGCCCGCCAAGGCAGCGCAGCACCTGCAACGGGTCGGCAAGCTGCGCCCGGTGCAACTCCAGCCCGGCGGCAACGGCGGCCTCTTTCCGGCGCAAGCCGTCGTCATCCACCCCGGTCCCGCGCCCGGCCCAGCCCAGCCCGCCGTAAAGCGCGGTGGCGATGGCGGCGGCGGCAGTGGTGTTGCCAATGCCCATCTCGCCGGCGACGAAGAGGTCGGCCTTGGGATTCACGGCCGCAAATCCGGTGCGGAGGGCGGCGACAACCTCGGCCTCTGTCATCGCGGGGGCTTCGGTGAAATCGGCGGTCGGGCGGTCGAGGTCCAGCGAATGGACGTCCAGCTTGGCCCCAAAGGCGCGGGCAAGCTGGTTGATCGCCGCCCCGCCATGGGCGAAATTCGCGACCATCTGCACCGTGACCTCGGCCGGGAAGGCCGAGACGCCCTTGGCAGTAACCCCGTGATTGCCGGCGAAGATCGCGATTTGCGGCGCCGAGGCGCGGGGCTTCTCGGTCCCCTGCCAGCCTGCAAGCCAGATCGCCAGCCCCTCCAGCCGGCCAAGCGCCCCCGGCGGCTTGGTAAGCTGGCCGTTGCGCGTCTGGGCCGCGGCGATGGCGGTCTGGTCGGCGGCGGGAAGCCGGGACAGGAGGGCGCGAAACTCGGCGAGGGTCTGGAAGGGCATGGGCGTCTCGGCTGTTGATCCTTGATGCGCTTGGGGCTACCCCAGGGTCCTTGCGAATGCCAGCCGGGAACAGCCGCCTTGCCCACCAACCGCGACATCGCCCCCCGGATTCTGCCCGACCTGTGGTCGGCCTATGCGTTGCTGACGCGGCTGCCGGTGCCGAACCATCAGACCAGCGGCGCGGCCTCGGCCTGGGCCTGGCCCGTGGTGGGCGCGGTCCTGGGCGCACTGGCGGCACTCACCGGCGGGCTGGCGCTGTGGCTGGGGCTGACGCCCGGCGTGGCGGCGGTTCTGGTCCTGGTCCTGGGGGCACTGATGACCGGGGGCCTGCATGAGGACGGGCTGTCGGACACGGCGGATGGCCTGTTCGGCGGCTGGACGCGCGAGCGGCGGCTGGAGATCATGAAGGACAGCCGGGTCGGCAGTTATGGCGTGCTGGCGCTGGTCCTGGTCACGCTGGCGCGCTGGTCGGCGCTGGTGACGATCCTGGCGGCGGGGAACCTGTTGGCGCTGGTCGCGGTGGGGGCCCTGTCGCGGGCACCGATGGGGCTGGTCATGTCCGCCCTGCCCAATGCGCGCGGCGCGGGGCTGGCCCATGCGACCGGCCGCCCCTCGGCCGGCGTGGCGCTGGCGGGGACGGGTCTTGCGCTGGTGCTGGCGCTGGTCTTTGCGGGCTGGGCCATGCTGCCGATGGTCCTGGCGGTGGCACTGGTGACGGGCTGGCTGGCGCGGTCGGCGCAGGCCCGGATCGGCGGGCAGACCGGCGATATCCTGGGCGCGTCACAGCAGTTGGCCGAGGCCGCCTGCCTGGCCGTGCTGGCCGCCCGCGCAGGGTAAGGCTGCGCGGGCGCAGGGGTGCGGCCTCTGGCAATCGGGGCCACGCCGCGCTAGAGGAAGCGGGAGAGCCTGCAGGAAGCCGCCCCATGTCCGATTTCGCCGACGCCATCTCCTCGACCGAAGAGATCATCGAAGACGCCCGCAACGGGCGCATGTTCATCCTGGTGGACCACGAGGACCGCGAGAACGAGGGCGACCTGGTGATCCCGGCGCAGATGTGCACGCCAAGTGCGATCAACTTCATGGCGACGCATGGCCGGGGCCTGATCTGCCTGGCGCTGCCGGCGGCGCGGATCGACGCGCTTGGCCTGCCGTTGATGAGCCCGAAGAACTCCAGCCGGCACGAGACGGCCTTCACGCTGTCGATCGAGGCGCGTGAGGGGGTGACGACGGGCATCTCGGCGGCGGATCGGGCGCGGACGGTGTCGGTGGCGATCGACCCGACCAAGGGCGCGGCGGATATTGCGACGCCGGGGCATATCTTCCCGCTGCGGGCGCGGGATGGTGGCGTGCTGGTCCGCGCGGGCCATACCGAGGCGGCGGTGGATGTCAGCCGGCTGGCCGGGCTGAACGCCAGCGGCGTGATCTGCGAGATCATGAATGACGACGGCACCATGGCGCGCTTGCCGGACCTGATCAGCTTTGCCCAGAAGCACGGGCTGAAGATCGGCACGATCAGCGACCTGATCGCCTATCGCCGCCGGCACGACAACCTGATCACCGAGAAGGCCGTGACCTCGGTCCAGTCGGTGCATGGCGGCGACTGGCTGATGCGGGTCTATGCCGATGAAACCCATGGCGACGAGCATATCGTGCTGTCCAAGGGCGACCTTGCCGCCCCCGGCCCGGTGCTGGTGCGGGTCCATGCGCTGAACCCGCTGGAGGATGTGCTGGGCGTGGGCGGGGGCGGCGAATTGCCGGCCGCCATGCGGCTGATCGCGGCCGAGGGGCGCGGGGTGGTCGTTCTGCTCCGCGACACGACGATGAAGATGGTGGCGCCCGGCGAACACTCGCCCCAGACGCTGCGGCAATACGGGCTGGGGGCGCAGATCCTGTCCTCGCTGGGGTTGTCGGCGATCACGCTGGTGACGAATTCGGTGGCGCCAAAGTTCGTGGGGCTGGACGCCTATGGGCTGACCATCGCGGGCACCCGCGCGATCACGGAGTAAGGTCATGGCCGGAACCGAAACCCACTACACGCTGCCGCTGCCCAGCTTTGACAAGCCGGTGAAGCTGCTGATCGTCGTCGCGCCCTATTACAAGGACATCGCCGACAACCTGGTCGCCGGGGCACGGGCCGTGGCGGCTGCCTGCGGGGCCGAGGTGGACCTTGTCGAGGTTCCCGGCGCGCTGGAGGTGCCCTCGGCCATCGCGATGGCGGAACGGCTGGCGGAGTATGACGGCTATGTGGCGCTTGGCTGCGTGATCCGGGGCGAGACGACGCATTACGACACGGTGTGCAATGACAGCAGCCGGGCGATCAGCCTGTTGGGCCTGCAGGGCGCCTGCATCGGCAACGGCATCCTGACGGTGGAAAACCGCGCGCAGGCCGAGGTGCGGGCCGACCCGGCCGGTCAGAACAAGGGCGGCGGTGCCGCAGCGGCGGCCTTGCACCTGATCGCGCTTTCGCGCAAATGGGCCGGAAAATCCAAGGGGATCGGTTTCCGGGCATGACGTCGGACAAGGGACAGGCAAAGCGCCAGATGAAATCCGCCGCGCGGCTTTATGCGGTGCAGGCTCTGTTCCAGATGGAGGTCTCGGGCCAGACGGTCGAGGCCGTCACGCGCGAGTTCGAGACGCACCGGTTTGGCGCGACCTATGACGAGGGCGAATTTGCCGAGGGCGACGTGGACCACTTCCGCGCCGTGGTGGCGGCTGCGGTGAACTGGCAGGCGAAGATCGACCAGATGACCGACCGGGCGCTGGTTGCGGCCTGGCCGATCGACCGGATCGACCCGGTCCTGCGCGCCCTGTTCCGCGCGGCGGGGGCAGAGCTGGTCGACATGGTCACGCCGCCCAAGGTGACGATCAACGAATATGTCGACGTGGCCAAGGCTTTCTTCCCCGAGGGAAAAGAGTCAAAGTTCGTCAATGCCGTCCTTGACCACATGGCACGCGAGGCCAAGCCCGAGGCTTTCTGACGCGTCCAAGGGGAATGCAACCTGGCTAAGGAGCCCCGCGACATGCGCAAGACCCTGTTGAGTTTGGCAATGGCCCTGCTTCCCTTTCCCGCTTTGGCCGATGACCCTCTGGGTCGGACCTGGGAGCTGCTGGCGGTGGATGGCGTGGTCGTGGACTATGCCGCCACGCTGAAGATCGAGGCGGATGGCGCGGTCTCGGGCAAGGCGCCCTGCAACAGTTGGGGCAGCCGCAACAGCGCGACCCTGCCCGCGCTGGCGTTGGGGCCGATCCGCGCCACGCGGATGGCCTGCGACCGGTTGGCCGAGGAACAGGCCTTCTTCACGGCGCTGGGACAGATGCAAGAGGTCAAGCTGATCGGCGGCCGCAATCTTGTGCTGACCGGGGCCGATGGGCAGAGCATGGAATATGTCATCGACCGGATGAACAGCCTGACCCGCTGCGCGACCTGCCCGCCGAAAAAATAGGGCCGACGGCGCAAGGTGGGCAGATTGCCCACCCTACGCCCGTGCAGGTCGGCCACCACATCCCGGACGGGGCTGGACGCGGCAGGGACGGCACTCCATATGCGGTCGGAACCCCAGCCTTGCAGAAAGACATCATGCTTAGCCGCGCCGCCGTTGGATTGTTCCTGGACCGCCCCCAGGTCACCCGCTTCCTGATCGCCGTGATCCTGCTGAACGCCGTGACCCTGGGGCTGGAGACGGTCCCCGCGGTGATGGAGCAGGCCGGCGGCCTGTTGCTGGCCGTGGATCGGGCCTGCCTGACGATCTTTGTCGTCGAACTGGCGGCCCGGCTTTACGCGCAAGGCGCCCGGTTCTTTCGCAACGGCTGGAATCTGTTCGATTTCGTGATCGTCGGCATCTCGCTGATCCCGGCAGGGGCCGGGTTCTCGGTGCTGCGGGCGCTGCGTATTTTGCGGGTGCTGCGCGTCGTCTCGGTCACGCCAAGCCTGCGGCGCGTGGTGGATGGCCTGGGCCGGGCGCTGCCGGGGATGGGGTCGGTCTTTCTGTTGATCCTGCTGATCTATTACATCGCCGCCGTGATCGCGACCAAGCTGTTCGCGTTCAGTTTCCCCGAATGGTTCGGCAGCCTTGGCGCCAGCGCCTATTCGCTGTTCCAGATCATGACGCTGGAAAGCTGGTCGATGGGCATCGTGCGCCCGGTGATGGAGGTCTATCCCCATGCCTGGGCCTTCTTCGTGCCCTTCATCCTGATGACCACCTTCGCGGTGATGAACCTGATCGTCGGCCTGATCGTGAACTCGATGCAGGAGGCGGCGTCAGAGGAAACCCGCGAGGAAACGCAGGCCTTTGAGGACAAGGTGCTGGCGCGGCTGGCCGAGATCGAGCGCAAGCTGGACAGCCGAGGGTGATGCCGGCGCGGGCGTAGGGTGGGCGATCCGCCCACCCCCGGCGGCCTAGCGGTTGGCGTCGAACAGGCTGGCGGCGCGGTCGAAAAAGCGTTTTCGGACCGCCGGGCCTTCCATCATGATTTCATGCTCGGCCCCTGGGTAAAGGTCGAGTTGCCCATTCGCCCAGGCGGCCATCCGCAGATGCACCGGGGCCACGTCGACCACCTTTTCCGCCGTGCCAAGGGCGCAGATCGCCGGCAGCTTGGGGGCTGGCAGCGCCGCCAGGGCGGCACATTCCTTCAGCGCCGCCCGCAGCCAGGCGATCGACGGACCGGCCAGGGCAAGATCCGGCACCTCTCGCAGTTGGCGGACCATATAGTCCCACATCTCGCGGTCGGTGGTCAGCACATTGCCCTGGAACGGCGCGGTCAGAAGGTAAGCTTCGCCGCCCGTGGTCGGGGCATAGCGGTGTGCATAGCGCAAGGGGCCGGAGAGCGCCGCCACCACGGTCGCCACCGGCCGCAGCCAAGCGGCCATCGAGATCCCCCACATCGGCGCCGAGAACACCGCCGCGCGGAACGGCAGCCCGCGCATCAGCGCGCGCAGGCCGATGCAGCCGCCCATCGAATGGGCCATGAGGAAATAGGGTTCCGGCAGCCCGGCGTGCCGCACCTCGTCCAGCATCACGTCAAGGTCTTGCTGGTATTCGGAAAAATCGCCGATATGCCCGGCCATCCGGTCGGGCAGCGCCCGGTCGGCCAGCCCCTGGCCGCGCCAGTCGATCGTGGCGACCGAATAGCCGCGCGCCACAAGGTCGCCGGCGGCACGGCCATATTTCTCGACGCATTCGGTGCGGCCGGGCAGCAGCAGCACGGTCCCCTTGGTCCCGCCCGGCCACCAGGCCAGGCGAATCCGGGCCGACCCGGCCTCGGCCCAGACGCAGACTGCGCCGGGTGGGCCATCGGCAACTGCGGCGTGGAACGGGGCCCCTGTCACCCCAGGACCGCGCCCAGCTTCATCGCCTGCCCCATCGAGCCATCGACCTTCAGCTTGCCAGTCATGAAGGCCATCGTGGCGTTCATCTGGCCATCCAGGATCGCGCGGAACACGTCAGCTTCGGCGGTAAGGGTCACGTCCGCCTCTTCATCCCCGGCGCGGACGCCGGCGTGGTCCAGCATGATCGCACCCTCGCCCGGGATCACGAACTTGGCCACCCCGTCATAGCCCCCCGACAGCTTGGCCGACAGCGCCTTGACGGCCGCATCAATCATTTCGCTCATGCAAGTCTCTCCTTCGTGACCCCGGCGGCACTGGCAATCTGCCGCGGATCGGTTACTTTCGTGTTATGGGTGTCCGGGCCGCCATTCTCAATCGTATCGTTGCGGCATTTGTGCCGCTTTTCCTGACTTGCGCCGTGGCCTGGGCCGAGGATACCGCCAAGCTGGACGATCTGTTCACGCGGCTGAAGACCGCCCCGGCCCAGGAGGCGGGTCGGATCGAGACGGAAATCTGGATCGAATGGTCGAAATCGGGTTCCCCCGCCATCGACCTTTTGCTGCAGCGCGGGCGCGACGCGCTGGAGATGGGCGACACCGCCCAGGCCATCGACCATTTCACCGCCGTCATCGACCATGACCCCGCCTTTGCCGAAGGCTGGAACGCCCGCGCCACGGCCTATTATCAGGCGGGAGAGTTCGGGCCGTCGCTGGCCGATATCGCCCGCGTCCTGACGCTGAACCCGCGGCACTTTGGCGCGCTGACCGGGCTGGCCTCGATGCTGGAAGAGAGTGACAGCCCGAAAAAGGCGCTGGCGGCCTACAAGGCGGCGCTGGAGATTCACCCGCATCTGGAAGGCGTGCCCGAAGCCATTCAGCGGCTTGAGGCCCAGGAGACGGGTCAGGAGCTTTAAGTCATGGACGCCCCGCGCCGTGTGACGGCGGTCCTTGGACCGACGAACACCGGCAAGACCCACTATGCGATCGAGCGGATGCTCGCCCATCGGACCGGCGTGATCGGGCTGCCGCTGCGTCTCCTCGCGCGTGAGGTCTATGACCGGATCGTCGCCCGCGTCGGCCCCTCGGTCGTGGCGCTGGTCACGGGCGAAGAGCGGATCGTGCCGGAACGGACGCAGTACTGGGTCTGCACCACCGAAGCGATGCCCTTGGAGATCGGGGCGGATTTCGTCGCGGTGGACGAGATCCAGCTTTGCGCCGACGCCGACCGGGGGCATGTGTTCACCGACCGCCTTCTGCGCGCGCGGGGCCTGAACGAGACGCTGTTCCTGGGGTCGGACACCATGCGCAGCGCGATTGCGGCGCTGGTGCCGCATGTGACCTTCCTGAAGCGCGAGCGGTTGTCGACGCTAAGTTACACGGGGTCGAAAAAGATCAGCCGGATGCCACCGCGGTCAGCCATCGTCGGCTTCTCGGTCGAGAATGTCTATGCGATTGCCGAGTTGATCCGGCGGCAGAAGGGCGGTTGCGCCGTGGTCATGGGCGCCCTGTCGCCACGGACGCGGAATGCCCAGGTGGCTTTGTACCAGAACGGCGACGTGGACTATCTGGTGGCGACGGATGCCATCGGCATGGGGCTGAACCTGGACATCAAGCACGTCGCCTTCTCGGCCACGGCCAAGTTCGACGGGCGGCGGATGCGGCCCTTGTACCCGCAAGAGCTGGCGCAGATCGCCGGGCGGGCGGGTCGGCATACCGAGGACGGGACCTTCGGCGTCACTGGCGAGGCGCGGCCCTTTGACGAGGACCTGGTCGAGGCCATCGAGACCCACCGCTTCGCCCCGGTGAAAAAGCTGCACTGGCGCAACGAATCGCTGGAGTTCGGCAGCGCCGAGCGGCTGATCCGCAGCCTGGAAGAGCCGACCTACAACGACTGGCTGACCCGCGCGCGGGATGCCGACGACCTTCTGGCCCTGAAGGCGCTGGCCGCCCTGCCCGAAGTGCAGGACCGCCTGACCGAGCCGAAACGGGTGCAGCTTTTGTGGGATGTCTGCCGGATTCCCGACTTCCGCTCCTCTTCCGGTGCGGAACACACCACGCTTTTGACCCGGATCTATGAGTTTCTGGTCGGCCGTGGCCTGGGCGGCGGGCGGATACCCTCCGACTGGCTGGCAACCGCGATCAAGCGGATCGACAAGACCGAAGGCGATATCGACACTTTGTCGCGCCGATTGGCCTACATCCGCACCTGGACCTACGTCACTCAGCGGAAAAACTGGGTCGAAGACGAAACCCATTGGCGCGACGAAACCCGCGCTGTAGAAGACCGCCTGTCGGATGCCCTGCATGCGGCGCTGACGCAACGATTTGTCGACCGGCGGACGAGCGTGCTGCTTCGCCGGTTGAAGCAGAAGGAGGCTCTGGTGGCCGAAGTGAACGACAAGGGCGAAGTGACGGTCGAAGGCGAATTCGCCGGCAAGCTGGAGGGGTTCCGCTTCAAGCAGGATGCCAGCGCCACGCCCGATGCCGCCCGCACACTGGCGCAGGCCGCGATCCAGGCGCTGAAGCCGGAATTCCATCTGCGCGCCGACCGTTTCTACAACGCGCCGGACACCGAGCTGGACTTCACCGAACAGGGCGGCCTGATGTGGGGCACCAACGCGGTGGGCAAGCTGGTCAAGGGCGCCGAGCCTGCGAAACCCGGGGTCGAGGCTTTCGTCGATGAGGAAGCCGGGCCGGAGGTGGTGGAAAAGGTCCGCCGCCGGTTGCAGCACTTCATCGACCGCAAGGTCGCGGCCCAGTTCGAGCCGCTTCTGAACATGGCCCGCGACGAGACGCTGACCGGCCTGGCCCGCGGCTTTGCCTTCCGCCTGAGTGAGGCGATGGGCGTCCTGCCGCGCGACGCCATCGCGGCGGAGGTGAAAGAGCTGGACCAGGACGCGCGCGGCGCCCTGCGCAAGCATGGTGTGCGCTTTGGCCAGTTCACGATCTTCCTGCCCGCCCTGCTGAAACCGGCACCCACGCGGCTGCGCCTTGTGCTGTGGTCGCTGTGGAACGGGCTGCAAGAGTTCCCCGAATCGCCGCCCCCCGGCCTGGTGACGATCCCGAACGTCCAGGAAGTGCCGAAGCAGCACTATACGTTGGCCGGCTATCACCCCGCAGGCGCACGGGCGATCCGCATCGACATGCTGGAACGCCTGGCCGACATCCTGCGCCAGAAGGATTCGCGCGCCGGGTTCGAGGCGACGCCGGACATGCTGTCGATCACCGGCATGACGCTGGACCAGTTCGCCGACCTGATGTCGGGCCTGGGCTACAAGGGCGAAAAGGGCGAACGCGCCAAGGTCAAGACGGCCGAGGCACCGAAGGCCCCCGAGATTTCGGAAGAAGCCGCCGCTGCGATTGCCGCCGGCGTGCCGATCCCGGAAGAGGTCTCGATCCTGGCCCCTGCCCCGGCACCCGAGGCCGAGGCGGAGGCCGCGCCCGAGATGGAGGTGTTCTACACCTTCACCTGGGCCCCGAAGCCGCGCCACCAGCGCCCCGAGCGCAATGCCGAACGCGGCCCCCGGCCCGAGCGCAAGGAAGGCGGCGCGCCGCGTGGCGACCGTCCGCAGGGCGACAGGCCCCAGGGTGACCGTCCGCGTGGCGACCGTCCGAAGCAGGATGGCGACCGGCCCAAGCACGACCGGCCCAAAGGCGACCGCCGCGACGACCGCAAAGGCGGCAAGCCCCAGCGCGACGACCGGCAGAAAAGCTTTGAGGCCCGGCCGCCCCGCGCGGAAAAGCCGATCGACCCGGACAACCCCTTTGCCGCGCTACTCGCGCTCAAGGGCAAGGTCTGATTGCCCGGGCCTTCGGGCAAGCCGAACCCTTCGGCGGCCCCTGGCCTGCGCCTGGACAAATGGTTGTGGCAGGCGCGGTTCTTCAAAAGCCGCAGCCTGGCCGCCGAGGTGATCGAGGCCGGAGCGGTCCGGGTGAACGGCACCCGGATCAGCCGGCCCGGCCGCGATGTCAGCGCCGGCGATGTGCTGACCTTCGCCCAGGGCGCCCGCATCCGGGTGGTGCGCATCCTGGCACTGGGGGAACGGCGCGGCCCGGCCGCTGAGGCGCAGGCGATGTATCTGGACCTTGATCCGCCCGCGACGCCAGAGGCGCTTGAATGATCCGCCCGCCTGGCTTAGTCAGGCGCAAACGCTTTCGCACCAGGGCACGACCATGACCTACGTCGTCATCGACAACTGCATCGCCTGCAAATACACCGACTGCGTCGAAGTTTGCCCGGTCGACTGCTTCTACGAGGGCGAGAACATGCTGGTCATCCACCCGGATGAGTGCATCGACTGCGGCGTCTGCGAACCGGAATGCCCCGCCGACGCGATCCGCCCCGACACGGAACCGAATCTGGATGAGTGGGTTGCCTTCAATCGCAAGTATGCCGTGCAGTGGCCGGTGATCGTGACAAAGAAGGACCCGATGCCGGGCTATGAGGACCGGGATGGGGAACCAAACAAGCGCGAAAAGTATTTCTCGGAAGCGCCCGGAACCGGCGGCTGAACGCCGACCGATTCGGGTACATGTGCGGCGCCGAATCGGCCCGAATAGGAATAGTGCTGACAGTTCAAGGTTTTAGCCTCTGATCGCCCGTTTCCACGGCAGTTGGAATCGGCCGCGATTTGTGTTATGGTTTGTTTACAAACAAGCATGGAAGCCTGTCTTGACGGCTTAGCGCACTTCGCCTGGGCCCTCTAATTTTGCGACAATCCAACTCCATTCACCAGGGCTGGGGTGCCCGGGTGGGCGGAGTTTGTTGCGGAAAGGCCTCCGAACTGGGGAATGTGCCGTATGACCAAGTCGAAGAAGCCTGAATTCCGCCCGAACGATTTCGTGGTCTACCCCGCGCATGGCGTGGGCAAGATCATCTCGATCGAGGAACAGCAGATCGCCGGGATTCAGCTGGAGCTTTTCGTCATCTCCTTCGAGAAGGACAAGATGACCCTGCGCGTTCCGACGCACAAGGCCATCGACATCGGCATGCGCGCCCTGTCGGCCCCCGATGTGGTGACCAAGGCGCTGGACACGCTGAAGGGCAAGGCCAAGGTCAAGCGCGCGATGTGGTCGCGCCGCGCCCAGGAGTATGAGCAGAAGATCAACTCGGGCGACCTTCTGTCGATCGCCGAAGTGGTTCGCGACCTGCACCGCGCCGACGACCAGCGCGAGCAAAGCTATTCCGAGCGTCAGCTCTATGAGGCCGCCCTTGAACGCCTGACCCGCGAAGTTGCGGCTGTCTCGGGTGTGGATGAAGCCGGGGCCGCCAAGCAGGTCGACTCGGTGCTGGTCGGTCGCGTCGCGGCCTGAACTACCGACCCGTCACGAAAGAGCGGCGGTCCCTTGGGGCCGCCGTTTTCTATTGGCGTCCAAAGGACAAGCGGCGCAGGTAGAAAAGCCCCGCACCAAGGCCAAGCGCACACAGCCCGTGGACAAGCGCCTGCACCAGCCTTTGATACACTGGGACGACGAAATAGTCGCCAAACGCAATCGCAGCGGCGCTGCCATCGGACAGCATTCCCGTCGCATAGAGATGAGCGGCAATCAGCAGCAGGTAAAGCCCGGCCAGCACCAGCGCCCACTGCACGCCCAGCAGCGCGATGTCCCCGGCCCGCCTCATCCGAAATAGCGCTCTGCCGGCAGATAGCCCGCCAACCGCCCCGCCGCGCACCAGTCGCGCTCCAGCCCAAGGTCGCCGACCAGGATCACCTGATCCGACGGCACCTTGCCCAGCGCCGCCCGCAAGCGATCCCGCATCTCGCCGAACCCCGCCAGCGCGTACGGCGCAGGCCAGACCCCATCCAGCACCGGATTGGCCGCAGCGACCATGCCCGGCGTCAGCGGGGCGACGGCCAGCGCCAGCCGCCCGCATTGCACCGCCGCCAGCTTCGCCGCCCGGTCCTGGGGCAAGGCCGGCCGCAAGACTGACACCCGCAACGCGTTGGAGGAAAAGAGAAACGCCACCACGTCATTCCCCGTGGCCGCCCGCACCCCGGCATAGGTCTTGTAGTCCAGCCCCAAGGCCTGCGCCCGCTTGACCCGCAGGCGCACCACCTCGATCGGCAGGGTGGGCAACAACCGCGCGCGGGCCGAGGACCAGCAGTGCCTCCGCCAGCTTACCCCGCCCTCCAGCGAGGGCCCTCCGTTATGCCCGATCTCGCCCATCACAATCTCCGTGGCATTTGATTCAAATTGTCTTTCACATTTGCACAAATATCCCACAGGTGCGTCCAGTGGTGCGCCATTGGTTCAAGAACCACTGGACGCGGGGGGATGTGAAATCCCCCGGGGCCAGGCAAGGGCGCGGCCTCAGTCGTATTCGCGCAGCCGCGCCACGTAGCGGGCCATCGTATCCACTTCCAGATTGACGAAATCCCCCACGGCAACCTCGCCCCAGGTCGTCACCTCTTGCGTGTGCGGGATCAGGTTGACCCCGAACTCGACCCCCGCGACCTCGTTCACGGTCAGCGAGGTCCCGTTCAGCGCGACCGAGCCTTTGGGCGCGATGAAGCGGGCCAGGGCGTCGGGGGCGCGGAAGGTGATGCGGACTGACCCGCCCTCGGGCGCCACGCGCACCACCTCGGCCAGCCCGTCGACATGGCCCGACACGATGTGCCCGCCCAGTTCGTCGCCCACTTTCAGCGCGCGTTCCAGGTTGACCCGCTTGCCCGGAACCCAGCCGCCCAGATTGGTTTTCGAAACCGTCTCGGCCGAGATTTCCACGTCGAACCAGCCTTCGGGGCCCAGGGCGACCACGGTCAGGCAGACCCCGTCGCAGGCGATCGAGGCGCCGATGTCGATGCGGCTGGTATCATAGCCCGTGGCAATCCGCGCCCGCAGGTCGCCGGTGACCCTGGTCTCGACGATCCGGCCGACATCGGTGACAATTCCGGTGAACATCCGCGCTCTCCTCTTTGCATCCGAGGTAAAGCGACCCCGCGCGGCTGGCAAGCCCACGGTCCGCGCCGCCTTGATCTCTTCACGATTTCCCGCCATTTCCGCTGTATTCCGGCGCAAGAACCGGGCGAGACGAGGGACCCCGTGACCGACCGCCGCTTCCTGTTCCTGCAAGGCCCGCATGGCCCCTGGTTTTACCGGCTGGCCGGGCTGTTGCGCGCGGCAGGGGTCCAGACCTGGCGCGTCGGCTTCAACCTGGGCGACCGGGTATCCTGGCCCGGCGCGGGCTATATCCCGTTCAACGACAGCCAAGAGTCTTGGCCCCAGACCTGCGCCAGCCTGATGGAGCGTTTGGGCATCACCGACCTCGTGATCTACGGCGATACGCGGCCGATCCATGCGCAGGCCGTGCGGCAGGCGCAGGCGCGGGGGATCACCGTGCATGTGTTCGAGGAAGGCTATCTGCGCCCCTATTGGGTGACCTATGAACGCGGCGGCGCGAACGGCCATTCCCGGCTGATGCAGTTGGACCTGGCCCAGATGCAGGCCGCACTGGACCGGGTGGACCGCGACCTGCCCGACACGCCCGGCACCTGGGGCGACATGCGCCAGCACATGTTCTGGGGCGCGCTGTATCACGGGTTCGTCGCGCTTGGCTTCCGCGCCTATCGCAACTTTCGCCCGCATCGCGCGCTGACCGTGGGCCAGGAATTCCGCCTGCACCTTGCCCGTTTCCTGCTGATGCCGTTCCACCGGCTAGAGCGGCGGCTGGCCACCCTTCGCATCCGCAATGGCGGCTTTCCCTATCACCTGGCGATCCTGCAGCTGGAGCATGACGCCAGTTTCCGCGACCACTCTCCCTTCGCCAGCATGACCGACTTTCTGGCCCTGGTGATCGACGGCTTTGCCAAGGGCGCGCCGCAGCATCACCACCTGGTCTTCAAGGCCCATCCGCTGGAGGATGGCCGCGTGCCGCTGAAGCCCGAGATCCGGCGCCTGGCCCGGCTGCACGGGATTTCCGACCGCGTCCATTTTGTCCGAGGTGGCAAGCTGGCGCAGCTTTTGAACGACGCGCGCTCGGCCGTGACGGTGAATTCCACCGCCGGGCAACAGGCGCTGTGGCGCGGGCTGCCGCTGCGGACCTTCGGGACCGCCGTCTATGCCAAGCCCGAATTCGTCTCGCACCAGCCGCTGGAAGAGTTCTTCACCACGCCCAAGCGGCCGGATACCCGGGCCTATCGCGACTATCGGCAGTTTCTGCTGGAAACCTCGCAAGTGGTCGGCGGCTTCTATTCCTCGCGCGGGCGGCGCGCGCTGCTACGACAGGTGGTAGATCTGATGCTCTCGCCCGAGGATCCGTACCAGGCGCTCTTGTCGGGGAACGCGGCACCACGGCAACAGTTGCAGCTCGTCCGCTGAAATCGGCTGCGCCCGCTGGTCAAGTCGCGGGGCTTTGGATAGATTTTCGCCACAAAAGCAAAGCGGAACGCAGGGGATACGGGCAGTGCGAGTAACCGGCACGAAGTTGGCAAGGGCCGTGGTGCTTCTGGCCTCGGTGGCTTTGGTCGCCTCTTGCGGCCTGCCGCGCAGCGGCCCGAACAAGCGCGAGATCATGGCCGGCTCGGTCGACCGCAAGGGCGATGCGTTCATCGTGACCGTGACGCCGCAGGTCAGCCGTGCAACTGCGATGCAACCCAGCTTCGGCTTCAGCGACGGGTTCCGCAAGGCGGGGGTCATCGGCTCGGACGTGATCAGCGCCGGGGATACCCTGGGCGTGACCGTGTTCGAGAACGTCAAGGATGACCCGCTTCTGGGCAATACCGGCCAGCGCGTGACGCCCCTGCAGGAAGTCCAGGTTGACGGCCAAGGCTTCATCTACATCCCCTATGCCGGGCGCATCAAGGCCGCCGGCCAGACGCCCGAGGGGCTGCGCCAGGCGATCACCCGGCAACTGGAGGACCAGACGCCCGATCCGCAGATCACCGTGACCCGCCTTGCCGGCGACGGCGCGACCGTGTCGATCGCCGGTCAGGCGGGCGCCAATGGGGTCTATCCGATCGAACCCGGCACCCGCACCCTGGGCGCCATGCTGGCCCAGTCCGGCGGCGTTACAATCGACCCGGCGGTTGCCATCGTCCGCGTGACGCGCGGCGGGGCGACTGGCAAGATCTGGCTGCAGGACCTGTACGAGAACCCGTCGCTGGACATCGCGCTGCGCCCCGGCGATCAGATCGTGATCGAGGAAGACAGCCGCAGCTTCATCGCCCTTGGCGCGACCGGTGCGCAAAGCCGCGTCCCCTTCGAAAGTGCAACGATGTCCGCGCTTGAGGCCATCGCGACTGTCGGTGGGCTTTCGACCTCATCAGCCGATCCGACCGGCGTCTTCGTGCTGCGCGACGAGACCGAGGCCATCGCCAATGCCGTTCTGGGCCGCACCGATCTGGTGGGCGACCAGCGCGTCGTCTACGTCTTGGACCTGACCGAGCCGACCGGCCTGTTCGAGGCGCGGGATTTCCAGATCCGCGACGGCGACACGCTTTATGTCACCGAGGCACCCTTCGTGCAGTGGCAAAAGACGCTGGGCGCGATCACCGGCACTGCGGGTGCGGCCACGAACCTGGCGAACACCACCAATTCCGGCAGCAACTGACCGCGTCGTGGATGGGCCGGGGCGGAAGCTGGGGCTGACCGGGGTTCCCCGGCGGCTCTGGCACCAGAACCTTTCCATCGCGCGGAACCACCGGCTGCACCGCATCCTGGAACTTGCCGGGCACGAGCTGCACCTGGGCCTGCCCGGACCGGGCGACGGCGTGCTGGTCTGGGGGCGTAGCCCAACCGCCTGGCGCGGAGAGCGTCTTGCCGCACGGCGCGGTTGCCCCCTCATCCGGGTCGAGGACGCCTTCCTTCGCTCGATCCATCCCGGCCGCTTGGGCGAGGCTCCACTGGGGCTGCTGATCGATCCGGTTGGCGTGCATTTTGACAGTGCAGCACCCTCTCGGCTGGAGCAACTTCTTGCGGAGGATTTGCAGAATTCGAACCTTCTGCTGCGTGCCTCCCAACTAATTGAGCGAATTCGCCATCTTCACCTTTCAAAATACAACAATTTTGACATCGCACTGCCCGTGCCCGAGCCAGGCTTTGTTCTGGTCGTCGACCAGACCCGGGGCGACGCATCGATCCGTCATTCCGGGGCCAAGGCATCCGACTTCGCCGCTCTCCTCGACGCCGCCTGCCGCGACTATCCCGACCGCCGCATCCTGATCCGCACCCACCCCGAGACTTCTGCGCGCCTTCGCCCCGGACATTTCGGCCCGCAAGACGCCGGGGGCCGCGTGACCCTGTTCACCGATCCTGTGTCGCCCCATGCCCTGCTGGCCGGGGCGGCTGCAGTCTATACAGTCTCGTCGCAGATGGGGTTCGAGGCGATCCTGCACGGTCACCGCCCGCATGTCCTTGGCCAGCCCTTCTACGCCGGCTGGGGCCTGACCCAGGACGCACGTCCCCTGCCCCGCCGGACCGCCCGACTGACGGCTGAACAGCTTTTCGCCGGTGCGATGATCCTCGCGCCGCTGTGGTACGACCCTTGCCGAGACCGGCTGTGCGAGGTCGAGGACGTGATCGATCAGCTGGAGGCCGAGACCCGCGCCTTCCGCGAGGATCGGAGGGGGCACGTCGCGGCCGGGATGCGGCTGTGGAAGCGCCCGCATCTGCAGCACTTCTTCGGGCCGCTGCGGTTCCGCGACGATCCCGTGGCCGCCGACCGACTGGCTGCCACTTCAGGCCGCGGCCTGCTGATCTGGGCGGGGAAAGAGCCGCCCGGCTTTCAGCCCAAGGCCCCTTGCCTGCGGGTCGAGGACGGGTTCCTGCGCTCGCGCGGGTTGGGGGCGGATTTGGTCCCGCCCCTGTCACTGGTCACCGACGACCGGGGGATCTACTACGACCCCTCGCGCCCCTCGCGGCTGGACGACATCCTGTCCCGTCCGATGCCGCCCGGGGGTGAGGTGCGGGCTGCGGCGCTGATCGGGCGGCTGCGGGCGGGGGGCTTTTCGAAATACAACCTGCCCGCCCCGCCGCTGCCCCCCCTGCCCCCTGGCCACCGCATCCTGGTGCCGGGCCAGGTAGAGGACGACGCCTCGATCCTGCGGGGGGCGGGGGCGGTGCGGACGAACCTGGACCTGCTGCGGGCCGTCCGGGAGGCGAACCCCTCGGCGGTGGTGATCTACAAGCCGCACCCAGACGTGGTGGCCGGGTTGCGGGCGGGGGGAATGGACGGGGGACTGGCCGATCTTGTGATCGAAAGGGCGGACCCCGCGGCGCTGCTGGGGGCGGTGGCGGAGGTCTGGACGATGACCTCGCTTCTGGGCTTCGAGGCGCTGGTTCGGGGGGTGCCGGTAACCTGCCTTGGGGCGCCGTTCTATGCCGGGCGGGGGCTGACACGGGATCTGGGGGCGGTGCCGGGCTGGCGGGACAAGGTCAGCCTGGAGCGGCTGGTTCACGCGGCGCTGGTTGAATATCCGCGGTATTGGGATCCGGTCTCGAAGCGGGCCTGTCCGGTGGAGGTGGTGCTGGATCGGCTGGAGTCGGGTCAGGGGCTGGGGGCCGGGGCGGTCAACCGGGGGCTGGCGAAGCTGCAGGGGTGGCTGGCCGGGTGGGCCTGGCTCTGGCGGTAGTGTCCACGGTGGACATTCTAGGATTTTCTTTTGTTTTCCGAAACTTGGTCGCGGACGTTAGGGGTTTCTTAACACCTGTCCACGCGGCACTTAGGGGGCCGAGACGGGGGTGATCTGGTTTGGCACCTGGCCCGCGATTTCCAGGATCAGCTTGCGGCGCAGCGCGGTCACGAAATCCTGCCGCCCGAGAGCGGGGATGGCAAAGGCGCCGGGGCCGCCGATGATGCGGTCCTGATACTCTTGCAGCAGGGGGTCGTCGGGGCCTTCGTCCAGGATCGGCAGGCCGTTGATGACAATCCCGGCGGCAAGGACCTCGGCCCGCGCGTCCTCGATACTGGCGCCGGAAAAATTGCCGGTGCTGTCGCCGGAAAAGTCGATCACTTGCCGCAGGGAGGGGATGTCGTTGGTCTCGATCAGCCGCTTGCCTTCGAGAAGGGCGTTGCCGATGGCGTTGCGGCCGGTGGCGAGGCGGGGGGGTCCGAGGAGGGCGGCCGCAAAAGCCTCGGCCGTCTCGGGGCTGTCGATGATGGTCCAGCCGACGACGGTGGCCTGGTTGGCGGCCCATTCGACGTAGGTGACGGCGATAGAGCCGGTGAGGGTGTTCGAGATCGCCTCCAGCACGGCGGGATCGGTGATCGCGGTGGCGATGCTTTCGCGTTGGAAGTCGATCTCGCCTTGCGTGATCGACCCGGAGGCGTCGGCGAGGAGGACGAGTTCGAGGTCCACCTCCTGGGCCTGGAGGGGGGTGGCGAGGCAGAGGAGGAGGGCCAATGTCCGCATGGGGTGGGATATGGGGCGGGGGTGGGTCGCGGCAAGTGTCCACGGTGGGTGGGTTGGAGTTTCCTTGCGGCGGCAAGGGGTTGAGTGTGGGCGTTAACCGGATGGTAGGGGTGTTTTTGGGGGAGCCGATCTGAAGCCCGACCTACGGGGGGTCGCTTGGAGACACCCCACCCCGGCCTTGAGCCGGGGTCTCCCGGTGACACAGGAGGCCCCGGATCAGGCCCGGGGCGGGGTCTTGGATGACGGCGGGGGGCAAAGCGGACCGCGACCGGGGGGCGGGTATGGAGCGGTCAGATTTGCTTTGGGCAAATCTGACGGGGTTTGGGGCGGTAGGTTGGCACACACTAAGCTTGCTTGGGTCAGCGCGATGCATGGATCATTGCGTAGCAATTAGGCTACGTCCGCCACCAGATAAACTTGAAAGAGTTATGTGCTTCGCATGACTCGATGCAACTTCACTGAATATCGTCGACACTGTGGCAAGGTCGACAAAGTTGCAGAACTTTAGGCGGTCCTTATCCGAAACGAAGAAGATGCCTAAACTGGCGTCGTCACGAATAGATCCGAAACTGAATAAAAGTGAGTGCATCATTTGGTTTGCGAGATAGCTTACACTTGTCTGCACCAAGTAGGGCCTATCTAAGTCGAAGTAGTCATAGAATTCAAAGCGTTCATAGGAACCCATCGGGCGCAGCGCTTTGCACCTTTCGACGGGGATTTGCATTTCAGCAACTCTTTTCTCAATCTTCGCTCCGGCTTCAATCAACTTCCTCACAGAGAAGAACCCGATGAAGATATCCCGCTCCAGAAGATCGAAAGTATCACTCCGAATGTATTTGAAATTCAGGACCTGCGTTATTCGGTTCGCTGTCCGAGTGAGCTCGCGCCGCCAAGGCCAGCTTTCATAGATCATAGTGAGCGCCCGTCAAACATCCAACTCCTCCACAAACCGCGCGTTCTCCTGGATGTACTGGAAGCGCAATTCCGGCTTCTTGCCCATCAGGCGCTCCACGAGGTCGCTGGTATCCCCCGGTTCGTCCTCGTCAATCGACACCCGGATCAGCTTCCGCGTAGCCGGGTTCATCGTGGTGTCTTTCAGGTCCTTGGCGTCCATCTCTCCCAGGCCCTTGAATCGCTGGACGTCGATTTTCCCCTTTCCTCCCAACCCCTTGGCGAGCCAAAGCTCTTTCTCGGCGTCGTCGGCGACGTACATCCTCCGCGCCCCCTGCGTCAGGCGGTAGAGGGGCGGGCAGGCCAAATACAGGTGGCCCTTGTCGATCAGGGGGCGCATCTGGGTGAAGAAGAAGGTCATCAACAGGCTGGCGATATGCGCGCCGTCGACGTCGGCGTCGGTCATGATGATGATCTTTTCATAGCGCAGGTCGTCCAGCTTGAAGCGGGTGCCCATGCCGGTGCCCAAAGCCTCACAGAGGTCGCGGATTTCGGCGTTGTCGTTCAGCTTGGCAGAGGCGGCGCCGAGGACGTTCAGGATCTTGCCCTTGAGGGGGAGGAGGGCCTGAGTCTCGCGGCTGCGGGCGCCTTTCGCGGAGCCGCCGGCCGAGTCGCCTTCGACGATGAAAAGCTCCGTGCCCTCGCGGGTTTTCGAGGAACAGTCGGTGAGCTTGCCGGGGAGCCGCAGTTTCTTGGTGGCGGTCTTGCGCTGGGTTTCCTTTTCTTCTCGACGGCGCAGGCGTTCTTCGGCGCGGAGGACCAGGAAGTCGAGGATCGCGCCTGCGGATTTCGGGTCGGCGGCAAGCCAGGTGTCGAAATGGTCGCGGACGGCGTTTTCGACCCATTTGGCGGCTTCCTCGGTGGAGAGCCGGTCCTTGGTCTGGCCGACGAAGCTGGGTTCGCGGATGAAGATCGAGAGGAGTGCGCAGCCGCCGGTGAGGAGGTCGTCGCGGGTGATCTGCTCGGCCTTGCGGTTCTTGACGCGCTCGCCATAGGCACGGATGCCTTTCAGGATCGCGGCCCAGAACCCGGCCTCATGCGTGCCGCCTTCGGGGGTGGGGACGGTGTTGCAGTAGGAGTGGAGGTAGCCGTCCTGCGCGGGGGTCCAGTTGATCGCCCATTCGACCGAGCCGGGGATCTGATATTTTTCTTCGAACGAGACGCGGCCGGCGAAGGGACGTTCGGCGTAGGTGGTGAGTTTCCTGAGGGACTCGTTCAGGAAGTCGGCCAGGCCGCCGGGGAAGTGGAAGGTCGCCTCCATCGGCGTGTCGCCGTCGGGGGTGGCGGATTTCCAGCGGATTTCGACGCCCGAGAAGAGATAGGCCTTGGAACGGGCGAGTTTGTAAAGGCGGGCGGGTTTCAGGGTCTGGGAGCCGAAAATCTCGGGGTCGGGGTGAAAGGTGACGGTGGTGCCACGGCGGTTCGGGGTGGGGCCGAGTTTGGCGATCGGGCCCTGGGGGATGCCGCGCGAGAAGGATTGTTCGTACAACTCCTTGTTGCGGGCGACCTGGACGGTCATGCGGTCGGAGAGGGCGTTCACGACCGAGGAGCCGACGCCGTTCAGGCCGCCGGAGGTGGAGTAGGCCTTGTTCGAGAACTTGCCGCCGGCATGGAGGGTGCAGAGGATCACCTCCAGCGCGGATTTGCCGGGGAACTTGGGATGGGGATCGACGGGGATGCCACGGCCATTGTCGCGGACGGTGACGGCGTTGTCGGCGTGCAGTTCCACCTCGATCCGGTTGGCGTGGCCCGCGACGGCCTCGTCCATCGCGTTGTCCAGGATTTCGGCGACCATGTGGTGCAGCGCACGCTCATCCGTGCCGCCGATGTACATGCCGGGGCGCTTGCGGACGGGTTCCAGGCCTTCGAGCACCTCGATCGAGGAGGCGTCATAGGTGGTCGCGGCCTGGGAGAGAAGGTCGTTCGGCATGGGATGTCCTGTCTGGGCGTGGCCGCATTAGATCACCTTGCGGGGGAGAGGCGCAAGATGTGGGGTCTGGTCGGGGGCGGCCGGGCGGCCTAGGTTCACGGACAAAGAGGAGAGATGCGATGCGGATACTGTTCACGGGCGGGTCGGGCAAGGCGGGGCGGCATGTGGTGCCCTATCTGGTGGAGCGCGGCCATCGGGTGCTGAACTTCGACAAGGTCCCGCTGGGGCATCCCGAGGTCCATGACCTGATGGGCGATATCACCGATGCGGGCCAGGTCTATTCGGCGATGCGCACCCATGCCGGCTATGACGAGATGGAAAGCCCCGCGGGCGCGCAGCTTTTCGACGCGGTGGTGCATTTCGCCGCCGTGCCCCGGCATCTGATGGTGCCGGATACCGAGACCTACCGGGTGAACACGGTCGGCACCTACAACGTCATGGAAGCGGCGTTGAAGATGGGCATCCGCAAGGTGATCATCGCGTCCAGCGAGACGACCTATGGCGTCTGTTTCAGCGACGGCGTGGTGGACCCCAAGGTGCTGCCGCTGGAGGAAGATTACGACATCGATCCGATGGACAGCTACGGCATGTCGAAGAAGGTGAACGAGGTCACGGCCCGCAGCCTGCAACGCCGCTTCGGGGCGGATGTCTATGCGTTGCGGATCGGCAATGTGGTGGAACCGCATGAATATGCGACGCTGTTCCCTGCGCTGAAGGACGATCCGGGGCTGCGGCGGCGGATCACCTTCAGCTACATCGACGCGCGGGACCTGGGGCAGATCGTGGACCTGTGTCTGAAGACGGATGGCCTTGGGTTCCAGGTGTTCAACGCGGTGAACGACGAGAACGCGGTGCCGCAGCCGAACTCGGAACTGCTGCCGCGCTTTTTCCCCAACGTCCCCCTGTCGCGGCCGGTGGGCGAGCGGGAGGGCCTCTTGTCCAACCGCAAGATCCGGGAGGTGCTGGGGTTCAAGGAAGCGCATCCCTGGCAGAAGTATGTGCCTTGATCGGGCGCCGGACCGGGGGGTTTCACACCCCCCGGACCCCCCGTGAGATATTTCGGGAAGAGAAAGCCATTCTTGAGACGGCGCGGGTTAACGTTAATCGGGTGTTTACCCGACTCGGTCCATCATGGCTGGGCGGTACAGGCGGGGACGCCGATGACCGCGAAGGGAAAGACACCCCGCGGCTTGGCCTGGCCTCCCGCGGGGTGTTGACCGAAGGCTGACGCCGCGCAATCCTTGCTGGAGGTTCGTGGCACGGCGCAGATGTCACATCAAGACAAGGTTCGGGCGGTGGCGCCATGCGAAGTCGGAAATCCTTGACGCAGGCCATTCGGCTGGGAATGCGGGCCGTCGCCCTGGCTTTCGCCGTCGCAAGTCCCGCCTTGGCCGACTTCGACGACAATCTGGCAGATGCGCTGACACCGGAGGCCGTTCATATGGCTTATGATGCGGCTACAGCAGGACGGCCCACGCAACCTCGGCTGCTGGGCACGGCATTCGTTGCGGCGGAAGACCGATTCTTTTTCGACGAGGTTCCGGCCAGGTCAACCCTGACGGCCACGATTGCGCAATGGTACCCGCCCGACGGCAGCGACCGATCGATCAAGCGGCGACTGCGGAAGCTTCAGGTCGGTATCGCGCTGTCGGATGCCCTGAGCCACGATGAAATCCTTGCCTGGTACATGGCCGGGATCTATCTGGGGCGGAACTGCTTCGGGGTCGACGCCGCCGCGATGGCCTATTTTGCCCGGCCGCCAGAGCAACTGCGCCTGAGCGAGATGGCGTTTCTCGCCGCACTTGCAAGAACACCAACCCTGTTCGATTCCGCGCAGGGACCGGACAAGGCCTTGCAGCGCCGCGATTTCGTGCTTGCAGAAATGGCAAAGGCCGGCTTCATAACCGAGGATGAGGCGCGACAGTCGGCGAATGACCCTCTTGCCGTGACCATGCCGCAGCAAGGGTGTGGCACCTGATACGCAGGCCGCAGCAAGCAACCGCCGCTTTGCCCACTTTCCCTTCTTCAAATATCCCACGGGGGGTGCGGGGGGTGTGAAACCCCCCGCTCCGCAGGTGCAACCCTTACGCCGGTTCGGCCATCCGGGCGGCCCACATCTTCTGGAACGCGGGCCGCGACTGGCACCGCTCCAGCCAGGACTTCACGGCCGGGAATTCGCCCAGTAGCGTCGGGTGGCCCTGGGCGTAGCGCAGGGTTTCGGCAAGGTTCAGGTCGGCCACGGTGAAGCGGTCGCCCAGAAGGCAGGGATGCGCCGACAGGTGCGCCTGAAGCCGCTTCAGCGGGCGGCGGAGTTTCTCGGCGCAGATGGCGATGGCGCCCTGCCCTTCCGGGGTCTTGTCGCCGCCTGCACCCTGGATGTTCAGGATCTCCAGCGCCGGGCCTTCTACTGCGGTCACGGCCAGCAGCGTCCACTGGTCGATCAGCGCCTGTTCGGCCGGGGTCCGGGGGCCAAGGTCGCCGCCCCGGGTGCGGGCGATGTGGTTGGTGATGGAGAGGCTCTCGGTCAGCACCAGGTCGCCCTCGACATAGGCCGGGATCTGGCCCTGCGGGTTCACTTGCAGGAACGCGGGCGAGGTGGTGTTCAGCGGCGCGTCGGGCGCGCTGGCCTGGGGCAGGCGGTAGGCCTGGATGACGGGGACGTGGTCGAACGTTTCGCCCAACTCGTACAGCAGCCAGATCGGGCGCGAGGCGCGGCTGCGGAAGACTCCGTAAAGGGTGGCCATCGGGTGACTCCTGTGGTGACGAAAGCAGCCTAGTGGGTGTAGAAGGCAAGAAAAAGGGCCGTCCGAGATGGGATTGCTTGCGCGGCGGCCCTAACCCTGTCTGCTGGTGCCATGACCTCTACCGGCCCGACCTCCACGACTGCCTCATTCGCCGATCGCGACCACCGGGCCGAGATCGTCGAGCGGTTGTATGACGTGGCGGTAGACCCGATCCGGCTGGAAGAGTTGCTGGAGGTCTGGGAGGGCCGCGTCGCGCCCTTGCGCGACAGTGCCATCGCGCTGGAGGACGCCGAGATCGAGGCGCATCTGGCGCGGGCGACGGTGTTTCTGGACCGCTATGACGCGGCGGCGGTGCGGGACGGGCAGCCCTCGGTGCTGGAGGAGATCCCGCGCTCGGCCGCGTTTCTGGCGGATGGCGGGGCACAGGTGGCGGGCTGCAACCGGGCGGCGGGGTTGGCTTTCGGGATTGCCGAAGGCGGGCCCTTTGCCGCCCTGCCCTTCGAGCCCGAGGACCGTGAACTGTTGCAGGGCGTGATCCGCAAGGTGGCGCTGCGCAAGGCCGAGAAGGTGGTGACGCTGCGCATCCGGTCGACCGTCACGGGTAGTCCGGTGATCCTGCGCGTCAGCCCGGTCGAGGGGCCGAAGCCGCTGGCGCTGGTCGTCTCGACCGAACTGGTCTGGCCCGAGGGGTTCGCCACCACCGTGCAAGAGGCCTTCGGGCTGACCGCGGCCGAGGTCGAGATCGTGCGCGGCGTGACGCTGGGCCTGCCCTTGCGCGATATCGCCGAGGCGCGGGGGCGGTCGCTGGAGACGGTGCGGACGCAGGTCCGCTCGGTCCTGGCCAAGACCGAGACGCACAGCCAGGCGGAACTGGTGCGGGTGGTGCTGGGGCTGATGGATGTGGCGCTGGTGCCAGTCGCGGGTCAGGCCGGACCTGCCGCCCGCGGCGAGCTGGAGCCGCGGCCCTGGCGCGAGATGCGGGCGGTGGACGGACGGCGGCTGACCTGGATCAGCTTTGGCGATCCGGCGGGGCAGCCGGTTCTGTACATGCACCTGGACTATGGGCTGATCCGCTGGCCGGCGGCGGCGGAGCGCGCGGCGGCGGCCCGGGGGTTGCGGGTGATCGTGCCGGTCAGGGCGGGCTATGGTCGGACCGATCCCTTGCCCAAGGGTGCCGACCATCTGGAGGGGGTGACGCAGGACTATGCGGCGGTCTTGGACCATCTCGGCCTGAAGGGGGCGGTGGCGATCCCGCTGGGGGCCGATCTGCGCTTTGCGATGCACCTGGCCAACACGCGGCCGGACCTCGTGCGGGGCATCGTCGGCGCGGCCTGCCAGTTGCCGATCCGCACGCCGGCGCAATACGAGCGGATGGACAAGTGGCAGCGCTTCATCCTGGCCAATGCCCGTCACGCCCCGCGCGTGCTGCCCTTCCTGGTGCAGGCCGGGTTCAGCCTGGCGCGGCGGCTGGGGAAAGAGCCGTTCTTCCGGCAGGTGAACGGCGGGAGTGCGGCCGATATGGCGACCTTTGCCCTGGCCGAGGTGAAGGCGGCGGTGCTGGAAGGCTCGGACGTCTGCATGTCGGCGAAGTGGTCGGCCCATGCGGCCTTTACGGCCGAATGCATCGGGTCCGAGAAGGACTGGTCGGCAGTGGTGCGGGCTGTGCGGGTGCCGGTCAGGCTGCTGCAGGGCGACCAGGACCCGCAATCCCCGGTGCAGACGATCCGCGAACTGGCGGCGGAGTATCCGCATCTGGCCGTCGAGTTCCTGCCCGAGACCGGACAGCTTCTGTTCTTTGCCGCCTGGCCGCAGGTGCTGGACGCGGTGCAGCGGATGCTGGCAGCGGGCGCTGCGGTTGGGACGGGCCACTGATTTTTCGCCGGTCTACTCAACTTGGGGTATGCCGTCTGACGCAGCGACAGCTAACAGGAAGGGGTCGCGCGATATTGGCGGCGGGACCTTTTCCGACAAATCCTTGAAAGCGGCGGGGGCGGCAGGATCTGGAACCTGCCGCCCTTTCCTGTTCTGCAGCGGTCGGCCTGCGCGCCAACGGAATTCGCCGCCCGGCTTGATCCGCGTCAAGGCGTCGCGCGGCATTTCGTGCTGGAAGGGACCAACCCTTTCCAAGCCGCAGATCCGGGAGATGCCCATGGACGACAGCCAGATGATCGACGCCCGCACGGATGCGCCTGCAGTGGCCACGCCCGTTCCGGAGGCGCTTGCCCCCGAAACCCTTGCCCCGGAGGCCCTTACCCTTGAGACCGAGGCCGAGGCTGCGGGTCCAAAGGCGTTTCCGGTCGCGGAGACGCCGCTGCACCAGGCCTTTGAATCCGGCCGCTACCCCTATGCCCGGCTGATGGGCCGCGTCAGCTATGAGGCCGAGAAGGCCAAGCTGCAGGCGGAACTGCTGAAGGTGCAGATCTGGGCGCAGGAGACCGGGCAGAAGTTCGTCATCCTGATGGAAGGCCGTGATGCGGCCGGCAAGGGCGGCACGATCAAGCGGTTCATGGAGCATCTGAACCCGCGCTATGCCCGGGTCTGCGCGCTGACCAAGCCCAGCGACGTGGAAAAGGGCCAGTGGTTCTTTCAACGCTATATCGCGCATCTGCCGACGGCGGGGGAAATGGTGTTTTACGACCGCAGTTGGTACAACCGCGCGGGGGTAGAGCGGGTGATGGGCTTCTGCACGCCCACCGAATATCTGGAGTTCATGCGCCAGGCCCCGGAGTTGGAGCGGATGCTCGTCCGGTCGGGCATCCGGCTGTACAAATACTGGTTCAGCGTGACGCGCGAGGAACAGCGCGCGCGGTTCCTGGCGCGCGAGACGGACCCGTTGAAGATGTGGAAGCTGTCGCCGATCGACAAGGCGTCCCTGGACAAGTGGGACGACTATACCGAGGCGAAGGAGGCGATGTTCTTCTACACCGACACCGCCGACGCGCCCTGGGTGATCGTGAAGTCGAACGACAAGAAGCGGGCGCGGCTGAACTGCATGCGGCATTTCCTGTCGACGCTGGACTATCCCAACAAGGACCACGCGGTGATCGGCCAGCCCGACCCGCTGATCGTGGGCCGGGCGGTGCAGGTGCTGGGGATGGGGCCGGAAATCTACGACTCGGCCACGCATCCGGCGATGCACCGGGGCTGACGGTTGCTGAATTGAGCGCTGGCGCGCGCGGCTTTTGTCTCGTCGTCGGGCTTCGCCTCCTCCTCGGCTGACGAGGGGCGCTGCCCCTCGAGCTCCCCGGGATATTTGGGGAAGGGAAAGCGGGGGTTGTTGCCGGTTGCGGTTGGCCCCCTTGGCAGGGGCGTCGGGGCTGACTAGGTTGCGCGCCATGCGCTGTGCTGTGGTTCTTCTTGGATGCGGTCTGGCCGGCCCGGTGCTGGCCCATCCGCATGTCTGGATCGAGACCAAGGTCGAGGTCATCCTGAACGAGCGGAACGAGGCGACCGGGGTTCGCATCGGTTGGACCTATGACGAGTTGTACTCGCTGTACATCACCGCCGACCTGGGGCTGGACCCGGATGGCGACGAGATGCTGACCGAGGATGAGGTCGCGCGTCTGTCCGGGTTCGACATGAACTGGGACGCGGGCTTTGCCGGAGACACCCATGCCCTTTTGGGCGAGGCGCCGCTGGAATTGTCGGGGCCGCAGGAGTTTGGCGCAAGCTATGCGGAGGGAAAGATCACCTCGACCCATCTGCGGGTGTTTGCAAAGCCGGTGCCGGTGGGCGACGTGCCGCTGGTCGTGCAGGCCTATGATCCGGGGTATTATGTGGCCTATTCGATCCCCGAACGTGCGGTTCTGACGGGCGGCGCGGGCTGCACGGCGCAGGTCTTTGTCCCCGATCTGGACGCGGCGCAGGAAGCGTTGCTGGCGGCGCTGTCCGAGTACACTCCCGACGTCGATCTGGAGGCCGAGTTTCCGGCCGTGGGGGCGAATTTCGCCGAAGAGGTGCGGGTGACATGCGCCGCGCCCTGATGCTGGCGGGGCTGGTGCTGGTGGTGACCCTGGGCCTGTTGTGGGCGACCGGGGCGCTGGCAGGGTTGGCGGACTGGCTGCAGGGCGCGCAGCGGGCGGCGCAGGAGCGGCTGGCGGGCGCGATCCGGGCCTTGCGGCGGGGCGATCCGGGGGCGCTGGCGGCGTTCTGGGGGCTTTGCCTGGCTTACGGTGTGCTGCATGCGGCGGGGCCGGGGCATGGCAAGCTGGTGATCGGCGGCTATGGCGTCGCGCGGCGGGTGCCGGTCGGGCGGCTGGCGGGGCTGGCGGTTGCGTCCAGCCTGGCGCAGGCGGCGGTGGCGGTGGCGCTGGTCTATGGCGTGGTCCTGGTTCTGGGGCTGGAGCGTGGGCGGGTCGAGGGTGCGGCCGATGATTGGGTAACGCCCTTCGGCCATGCGATGATCGCGGCGCTTGGGGTGTGGCTGGTCTGGCGTGGGGCGCGCGGGTTGCGGGGGGGCGCGGGGCCTGCCGAGGGGCATGGGCATGACCATGGACACGCACATGATCACGGGCACGGGCATGTGCATGGGCCGGGGTGCGGCCATGCGCATGGCCCCTCGGTCGAGGCGGTGGCGCGGGTGACGGGGTGGCGGGATGCGGCGCTGTTGGTGGGGGGGATCGCGATGCGGCCCTGCTCGGGTGCCCTGTTCGTGCTGGTGGTGACCTGGCAATTGGGCATCGCGCTGGCGGGCATCGCGGGGGCCTTTGCGATTGGCCTGGGGACCGCGCTGGTGACGGTCGGGGTCGCCCTGCTGGCGGTCTGGGCGCGCGAGGGGGCCTTGGCGGGCCTGGGCGGCGGCCGGGTCGCGCGGGCGATGCCGGTGCTGGAACTTGCGGCGGGCGCGGCGCTGGCTTTGGCCGCGCTGGGGCTGTTGTGGCAGTCGCTTTAGACGCTGCGCTGCGGCGGAGCGGGTGGGTTGTGAAGCCACGCGGCCCCGCGTAAGCCTGCGGCCATGACACAGATGACGACCTCGACCCACGCGCGGGAGACCCTGGCGCTGGGGCTGCCGCTTGCCGGATCCTCATTGGCGCAGATGGCGCTGCATGTCACCGATGTGGTGATGATGGGCTGGTATGGCGTGGTGCCGCTGGCCGCCGTCGTGCTGGGCGCGTCGAGTTTCTTCATCGTCTTTGTCCTTGGCTCGGGCTTTGCCAAGGCGGTGCTGCCGATGGTCGCGGCCGCCCTGGCGCGGGGCGACGAGACCCAGGTGCGACGTGACACGCGGATGGGGCTGTGGCTGTCGATCGGCTTTGGCGCGGTGGTCTATCCGGTGTTCTGGTGGTCGGGGCCGATCCTTCTGGCCCTGGGCCAGAAGCCCGAGGTTGCGGCCATCGGGCAGGATTACCTGCGCATCGCCGGGCTGGGCATGGTGGCGGCGCTGTGCGTGACGGTGCTGCAAAGCTATCTGTCGGCGTTCGGGCGGACGCAGGTGGTGCTTTGGGTCACGCTGGCCGCCGTGGGGCTGAACATCGCGGTCAACTGGGCGCTGATCTTCGGGAACTGGGGGTTCCCCGAGTTGGGCGCGCAGGGGGCGGCGGTCGCCACGGTGACGGTGCAGGTCTTTTCACTGATCGTCCTGGCGCTTTATGCCGGGCTGTTGCCGGCCCTGCGCCGGTTCCATCTGTTCCAGCGCTTCTGGCGGTCGGACTGGGTCGCGCTGCGGCAGGTCTGGCGGCTGGGGGTGCCGATCGGGCTGACCGGGGTCGCCGAGGGCGGGTTGTTCCATGCCTCGGCGCTGATGATGGGGTGGATCGGCACGGTGCAGCTTGCCGCACACGGGATCGCGCTGGAAGTGGCGGCGCTGACCTTCATGCTGCATGTCGGCCTTTCCAGCGCCGCGACGATCCGGGTTGCCCGGTTCGAGGGGCGGGGCGACTGGCCCGGCCTGCGTCGGGCGGCGGTCGTCGCGGTGGCGCTGTCGCTGGTAATCGCGGTCGCCTCGGTCGCGCTGTTCCTGACGCTGCCCCGGCCGATCGTGGCGCTGTTCCTGGACCTGGAGAAGCCCGAAAGCGCCGAGATCCTGGCCTATGGCGTGGTCCTGCTGATGGTGGCGGGGCTGTTCCAGCTGGCCGACGGGATGCAGGTCATGGCGCTGGGGCTGTTGCGCGGGATTCAGGATACGAAGGTGCCGATGGTGCTGGCGGCGGTCAGCTATTGGCTGATCGGCATCCCGTGCAGCTATGTGCTGGCCTTTCCGATGGACATGGGGGGCGTGGGGCTGTGGCTGGGGCTGGTGGTGGGCCTGTTCTGCGCGGCGGGCAGCCTGATGTGGCGGTTCTGGCGGCTGGTCCGGGTCTGAGCCTTGGGCGGGCTCGTCGAGCACTGCGTGCACTCCTCGCAAGGGCGGGCCCCCGGACGAGGAGACGCAGTCGAACGAGGAGGGTCAGGCAGAGAAGGTGACGGCCGCCCCCTGCCCGTCGGCGAAAAGCGCGACGACCAGGCCTGCGCCGGGCGGCCCCCAGGGGCTGAGCGGGCGGGCGGTGGGGGGCAACCGGACGGTGGCCCGCGTGGCCGGGAGACCGGGCACGGGCTGGCCGTCGACCCAGGCCCAGAGCATCGGCGCGCTGGCGTGGAGGGTCAGCATCCTGTGCTCGCCATCCTCCTGCGAGGTGACCGTGAGCTGGGGTGGGACGGTGGCGCCAGCCGGATCGGGAAGGATCACCGGCGGGGCAGGCAGATCGGGCGTGCGCGGCGGGGGCTGGCGGTAACGGCCCGTCGCCTGAAACGCGCAGGCCAGTTGCAGAAGGGCTGTATCGTCATAGGCGCGGCCGGCGAAGGTCAGGCCCATGGGCATGCCGGTGTCCTGCATCGTTCCCATCGGGACAGTAACGGTCGGGATGCCAAGGTGGCGGATGGCAAGGTTGCCATTCGCGACCCAGGTGCCGTTGCGCCAGGCGATCTCGGCGCTGGCGGGGTTGGTGTCGGCATCCGCCGGGGCCACGTCGGCGAGGGCCGGGAACACCACGGCGTCAAGGTTCAGGGCGTCCATCCACGCCTCCAGGTCCTGCTGGCGGGTGGCTTCCAGCCCTTGCAGGCCCGCTTCCAGATGCGGGATGGCGCGGAAGTCGTCGCAGGGGTGGGCGCGGATGTGGTCGGGATAATTGGCGATGTCGTCGTCAAAGCCGGTATAGCGGTCGGGCAGCGCGCCGGGTGGGCGGGGGAAGATTGCCGCCCCGTCCACCTGCGCCAGAGTGCCGGGCGTGCCGCCGTTGGCGCGCAGGAAGTCGTCCCAGGACCAGGCGGAGAGGTCCACGATCTCGCGCTTCAGATAGTCGGGGCTGACAAGGCCGCGGGTCGCGATGGAGGGCGCGCCGGGGCGGTCGGCTTCGTAGTTGGAGACCACAGGGAAGTCGGTGGTGAGGACGGTCGCGCCTGCCGCCTCCATCGCCTGCTTCGCGACGTCCCAGAGGGCAAGGATCGCGGCGCGGGTCTGGATCGGCTGGCCGGTGGGGCCGCCGATGCCGGGGCCGCCCGCCTGCGGGTCGGCGTTGATGTACATCGCGGGAATGGCGATGCGTTTGCCGTCAAGCGTCGCCGTGGCGGCGAGTGCGGGATAGCTGGCGGGGCGATGCTGGGAGGGTTTCGGGAGCGAAACCCAGGGTTGCGCGCGCCAGAAATCACCCCGGGTTTCGGGGTCATCGGCGACGAGGGTGTCGAGCAGGATCAGCAGGTCGGCCATGCTGCGGATGTGGGGGGTGACGACGTCCATCGTCGGGACCAGGGGCCAATTGCCCCGCGTGGAGATGATGCCCCGCGAGGGGGTATAGGCGCAAAGTCCGTTCAGCGCGGCGGGGGCGCGGCCGGAGGACCAAGTCTCTTCGCCCAGGCCGAAGGCGGCGAAACTGGCGGCGGTGGCGGTGCCCGAGCCGTTGGAGGAGCCAGAGGCGAAGGCGGCGGTCAGGTAATCGGCGTTGTAGGGGCTTTCGGCGCGGCCGTAGAGGCCCCGCTGCATCCCGCCATTGGCCATGGGTGGCATGTTGGTCAGGCCGATCAGGATCGCCCCGGCCGCGCGAAGGCGGGCGATGGCGAAGGCGTCGTCCTTGGCGACAAGGTCGGCAAAGGCTGGCGAGCCGGCGGCGACGGTCAGACCCTGGGCCTTGAAGCTGTCCTTGGCGGTGTAGGGGATGCCGTCGAGCGGGCCGAGGGTTTCGCCCCTGGCGCGGCGAAGGTCAGAGGCATGCGCCTCGGCCAGGGCCTGCGGGTTCAGGACCGGGACGGCGTTCAGGCAGGGGCCGGACCGGTCATAAGCCGCGATGCGCTGGAGGCATTCGGCAACAAGGGCGACGGCGGTCGTGCGGCCCTGCGCGAGGGCGGTGGACAGGTCGGCGAGCGAGGCTTCGACAAGAGTCATGGGCAATTCTGGCGCGGCATTTCCCCAGGCGCAACGCCGATTTCCGAACGGAAATCGGGTCGGAAATCGTTCGATTTCCGCTGCGCCCCGTTCGCTGCGCCCGGTTCGCGGGGCGGGTCAGAAATCGGTGGGCGCGCCGCCTTCCTGTTTCCGTTTCGCGACGAAGCGGGTCAATTCCTCTTGCGCAGCATGGTCCATTTCGGGGGCTTCGAATTCGGCCAGGATCTGCTTGTAGATCCGGTGCGCGCGTTCGACCGTCCAGACCGAACCATCTGCCTGCCAGGCCTCATAATTGCGCCAGTCGCTGACGAAGGGCTGGTAGAAGGCCTGCTGATAGCGGTCCTGGGTATGCTGGACGCCGAAGTAATGGCCCCCTGCCCCGACTTCCTTGATTGCGTCGAAGGCGAGGTCGTCGTCAGTGGTCGCGAAGGTCGCTTCCTCGAAATAACGCTGGATCATCTGCAGCACTTCGCAGTCCATGATGAACTTCTCGGGGCTGGCGATCAGGCCGCCCTCCAGCCAGCCCGCCGCGTGATAGACCATGTTGGTGCGCGACTGGACGGCGGACCAGAGGGAGTTCGACGTCTCCCACATCGCCTGGCCGTCGGGGACGTTGGCGGCGCAGACGCCGGAGGCACGCATCGGCAGGCCGTAGAAACGCACCAGTTGCCCGGTCATCTGCGTCGCGCGCATGTATTCCGGCGTGCCGAAGGCGGGGGCGCCGGATTTCATGTCGACGTTGGAGGTGAAGGTGCCGATGGCGACCGGGCAGCCGGGGGCGATGTATTGCAAAAGGGCGATGGCGGCGAGGGCCTCGGCAATCGACAGGGCCACGGCGCCGGACATGGTGACGGGGGCCATGGCGCCCGCAAGGGTGAAGGGGGTCACGACGACGGGCTGGCCGCGCTTGGCCATCCGCATCGCGCCGTCCAGCATCGGGAAGTCGTGCTTCAGCGGCGAGACCGAGTTGATGTTGGTATACATCCGCGGCTTGGCGTCGAATTCGGAGTGCGAAAGACCGCCTGCGATGCGGACCATCTCCATCACGTCTTCCACCCGCTCGGCCCCCAGGCTGTAAGCGTGGACGACCTTGTCGGTCAGGGTCAGCTTTTCATAAAGGCAGTCCAGATGGCGGACGCTGGCGTGGATGTCGACCGGCTCGACCGGATAGCCGCCCGCGATGTGGATGCAGTTGAAATACTGCGTCAGCTTCATGAATTCGCGGAACGTCTCGAAATCGCCCGAGCGTTTGCCGCGTTCCATGTCCCAGGCGTTGGGCGGGGAGGAAACGTTCACGAACAGCATGTGCTTGCCGCCCATGATCAGCTCATGGTCCGGGTTGCGCGGGGTGATGGTGAAGGTTTCCGGCGCGCGGGCGACCATCTCCATCACGAAGTCTTCGTCAAAGCGGACATTGGTGCCGTTGACGATGCAGCCCGCCTTGCGCAGGTGTTCCACCGCGTCTGGGTTCAGGAACTCGATCCCGATATCCGACAGGATGCGCATCGCGGTCTTGTGGACGCGCTGCACCCCGTCGGCATCCAGGGGTTCGGTGGGCGCGTCGGGGTTGACCGGGATGCGCCAAGGCATCTGGTCGATGGCGGCCGAACCGGCACGGACCTTCATCCCCGCACGTCCACCGGCGCGCTTTCTACGGGTTGGCTCTTCGGTCATCGGTCCCTCCGCTGTCTTGGGGCGAAGATGACGGAAGCGCGGCCAGGATGGGAACCGCAGGAGCGACGTGAAAGCGTCGTTTTCGCGCGATCAGGCCGGAAGTTCGGCCAGCCAGCCGGGGATTGCACCGATGTCGGGCAGGACCACATCGGCATGCGGGGCCAGGACCGAGGCGCTGGCCATGCCGGTCAGCACCCCGATGGTGCGCATGCCCGCGGCGCGTCCCGCGTGCAGGTCATGCAGGCTGTCGCCGACCATGGCGACCCGAGACGGGTCAAGGCCAAGCTGGCGGGCGAAGGCCAGGCACATGCCGGGACCGGGCTTGGCACCATGGCCGGAATCGTAGCCGGCGATGAAGTCGAACAGCGCGGTCAGCCCGTGGGCGGCAAGGTGCTGGCGTGCCGGAGCCTCGGAATCATTGGTGGCCACGCCCAGCCGCAAGCCCCGGTCGCGCAAGGTGGACAGAAGCGGGCGCAGCGGCACGGCCTCGGCCATCGGGGCGTTGCCGGCGGTGGCGTTGATCCGGTCGGTCAGCGTGTCAAGGTCGGTCCCCGGCAGTTCCGGCAGAAGGGCGGTCGCGATTTCGGCGGCGGTGCCGGCGATCACAGGGCTGTCGGGCGCAAAGCTGCGCGCGGCCGCGTCAAAGCCGATGGCCCGGCCCAGCCGTCGCGCGTGGCCGGCGTCCTGCGCAATGGCGGTCAGGAAGCCCGCCGCCCAGCCGCCCCAGCTTTGCCGGAAGTCAAAAAGCGTGCCGTCCTTGTCGAAAAGCAATCCGTCGATCATCCCTGCCAATCCTCGGTTCCGCCCAGCGCCATGCGGGCCTGCATCGGCGCGGTATAGGGAAGGGTCTGCGCGTCGCAAAAGGCAACCACCCAGTCATCGTTCATCAGCAGGAAATCGAGAATCGCCAGATGGAAGTCCGCATCCAGTGCGCGAGCGCGCAGGTCCGCGGGACCTGCCCCGGTTGCGTTAAGAAAGAGGCCGGTCAGCTCTTCGTCGGCCAGAAGCCAGGCAAGTGCCCGCAAGGCGAGCGTTTGCGCGGATTCCCGCTGATTATGGAGGGTTTTCATCGTGATTTCTTCCTGCTCGGGTCGGGAAATAAGGCCTTCGCCGCAATTCGGAAAGGATTTCTTAACTCTCTCGGTAACACACTCTTCACTAACCTTGGAACGTAGGCACGGCTTCGGAAGATGAGCGGACGCATCCTGATTGTCGACGACATGGCGACAAATCGCATCGTCTACCGGGCGCGACTGGCGGCTGCCTATTACGAGCCGATTCTGGCCGTGGATGGGGAAAGCTGCCTGACGCTGGCGGTCGAGCTGCGGCCAGACCTGATTCTGCTGGACCTGAGCCTGCCCGACATTTCGGGGCATGAGGTGCTGCGGCGGCTGCGGGGCGATCTGCGGACGCGCGACATTCCGGTGATCGTGCTGACCGCCGCGCGCGACAGCGAGACGCGGCTGGCGGCGTTTTCCGCCGGGGCGGATGATGTGATCGTGAAGCCGGCCAGCGACCAGGTGCTTTTGGCGCGGGTGCGCAACCTTTTGCGCGCGCGGGCCGAGATCGCCTATTCCGAGGGCGGAGAGTTGCAGCCCGCCGGGATGGCCGAGGCGGCGCTGGCCTATGAGCCTTGCGCGACAGTGGCGGTGGTGACCGGCCAGGCCGAGGCGGCGCGGCGGTTGCAGCGTGACCTGTCGGGGCAGTTGCGCGACCGGCTGGTGATCCTGTCGCGCGCGCAGGCGCTGGCCGAAGCCTCGACCGCAGGGCGGGGCGAGGGCGTGCCGGATGTGTTCATCATCCATGACGAGGACGCGGATGCTGCCGCCTCGCTGCGGCTGGTGTCCGAGTTGAAAAGCCACCAGGCGACGCGGCATTCGGCAGTCTGCGTGGTGGGTCGCGCGGCCGAGGGCGAGGAGGCCGCGATTGCCTTCGACCTGGGGGCCGACGATGTGGTGGCACCGCATGTGACGGCGACGGAACTGGCCTTGCGGACGCGCAGCCTGTTGCGGCGCAAGCGGCAGGGCGACCGGCGGCGGGCGCGGATCGAGGACAACCTGCGGCTGGCGCTGGTGGACCCGCTGACCGGGCTCTACAACCGCCGTCACGCCGCGCAGCAACTGCCGCTGATCGCCGCCCGCGCGCTGGAAGAGGGCCGGGATTTTGCGGTGATGGTGGTGGACCTGGACCGGTTCAAGACGGTGAACGACCAGCACGGCCATGCCGCCGGCGATGCCGTGCTGGTTGAGGTCGCGCGCCGTCTGCGGGCCAACCTGCGCGAGGGTGACCTGCTGGCGCGGATCGGCGGCGAGGAGTTTCTGGCGGTGTTGCCCCACAGTTCCACCCCCGAGGCGCGGCTGGTGGCCGAACGGCTGTGCGAGGCGATCGACGAGCGCGCGATCCGGCTGGCCACGGGGCAAAGCCTGAAGGTCACGGTCTCGATCGGGGTGGCGGTCTCGGCGCTGGAGGGGGGGGCGGGCGTCTCGGTCGACCGGCTGGTCGAGCAGGCGGACCTGGCGCTGCTGGAATCCAAGGGCGCGGGGCGGAACCAGGTGACCTACCGGCTGAGCGCGGCCTAGGGGCGGCGGCGGGTCAGCACCTGTTCCAGCCGGTCGGCAAAGGCCAGGCGGGCGCTTTCGTCCATCGTGGCAAGCCGCGCCTCGATCAACTCACGCCCCAGTTCCAGCCGCGAGGCGTTGCGCGTCTCGATCGCGGCAAGGGCCGTGGACAGCGCGGCCGGGTCGAAGGGATCGGCGCGCAGCGCGGTCAGAAGGGCCTGGAACTCCTTCCGGGCTTCTTGCCGGGCGGCGCGGAATTCGGGGGCGCGCGACAGGAACTCACGCCGGAGCGCGCGGCGGTCCTGGTCGCTTAGCGCCTCGGAGAAGGGGCCGAAGGACACATCCCTCGGCATCTCGGAGCGGGGTCCGTGGCCCGAGGCCCAGGCCCCCACCACCATGCCCGCCACGCCAAGGTTCAGCGCCAGCGACAGGGCCAGCGCGATCTTCAGGCCGCGGCCAGAGGACGAGGGCGGAACAGTGGGTTCGGTCATGGCATCAGCCTTCGGAGGACAGGAAGTCGGTGGTCGGGAACAGGTCTACCGCCTCGGCGCCGGTCAGCCCGCCGGTGAGGTAGTCGTAGGTCATGGGATCAAGGTAGCCAAGCACAAGGCCCGCCACAGCGGCGCTGAACACGCCGGCCAGCGCGGGGCCGCCGCCGAAAGCCTGGGACAGCCGGGCGAAGAGGCTGGGGCGCGGCGCGGGCGCGCGCGGCGGCGCAAGGGGCTCTGGCCGGGGTTGCAGGGCCAGCGCATCGTCCAGGACCCGCTGCATCAGCGCGTCCGAGGGCTGCGGCCGGTCGGCCCGCGCGGCGGCGAAGAGGTCGTCAAGATCATCGGTCGGCATCGGGGTCGTCCTTGTATCCAAGTTCGTCGCGCCGGCCCGCAAGGATCGCCGACAAGGCGCGTTTGCCACGGGCGGTCAGGCTTTCCACCGCCTCGACGCCGATCTCCATCACGGCGGCGATCTCGGGGTTCGTCAGCCCTTCGATATGGCGCAGCACCACGGCCTGACGCTGGCGGTCCGGCAACTCGCCCAGCGCCGATTGCAGCGCGGCCATGCGGTCGGCCTGCACCAGCCGGCCCTCGGCGCTGGGGTCGGCCGAGGCCAGGTCCGGCGCGTCGTCCAGCGCGGTCTGCGCCTTCCTGCGCCGGGCGCGGTGCCGGTCGAGGCACAGGTTGGTGGCGACCCGGTAGGCCCAGGTCGTCACCTTGGTCTCGCCCTGCCGCCAGTCGGGCGCGATGCGCCAGAGCCGCAGCATGGTTTCCTGGGCCACATCCTCGGCCTCGGCCCGGTCGCCGCCCAGCATTCGGGTGGCATAGGCCAGGACCCGGGGCGTGATGCGACGGGATAGCGTCAGGGCGGCGTCGCGGTCTCCATTTGCATAGAGCACCATCAGCGCCTCGTCCGAGCCGGTATCCGCGTCGAAGGCCATCATCATCCCCGGAAGCCTTGCCCGAACCGGGCGCGGCCGCAAGCGTCAGTTGTTGCCCATCATCCCCTTGCGGTGCTTGCGATGCTCGCCCATCCGCTCCATCGCGGCCTGCGCTTCCTCTTTCGAGATCGCGCCATCGCCATCGGCATCTAGCCGGGCCAGCCGTTCGGCCGAGGGGCCATCGGGCATTTCGTCGGCCGACAAGGCGCCGTCGCCGTTCGCGTCCAGCCACTGCATCATGCGCCCGGTGCGGGTCGCCATGCGTTCGGCCATCTGGGCGGTGTGGAAGGCGGTCAGTTCGTCGGCGTCCAGCTTGCCATCGGCGTTGGCGTCGGCGGCGGTGAAGCGGGCCTGGCGGTGGGCGGCAAGCTCGGCCGGGGTGATCTTGCCGTCCTTGTCGGCGTCGATCGCGTCGAACTGGTCCATCAGCATCTGGCCGCCGCGCATGCCGTCGCCCATGCCTTCACCCATGCCGCCGCCCATGCCTTGGCCCATGCCTTCGCCGGGTCCCATCTGCGCCAGGGTCGCGGTGGCAAAAAGGGCGCCGGCAACCGAGAGGATCACAAGGGCGGTCTTGGTGGATTTCTGCATCTTCGTCTCCATCATCAGTCCCGGTCTTCGGGACCCATGCCAGTCACACGCCGGGGGCTGGAATTTCCGTCGCGGCGATTTGCGACAGGACGACACAGGCGCGCCCCCTGTGCAGCGGCAGGTTTTGCGCCTATGTGTGAAGCTTGCCTTTTCGATGAGTCTGCCATGACCCTTGCCACCTCTGTCGACCTGCCTGACGACGACCGCCCGGTGAAGCCCGCCCTGTTGCGCGGCTGGCGGCGGCGCTGCCCGAACTGCGGCGCGGGTCCGATGATGCGCGGCTATCTGCAGGTGCGCGACGCCTGCCCGGTCTGCGGCGAGGCGTTGCACCATCACCGGGCCGACGATGGGCCGGCCTATCTGACGATCCTGATCGTCGGCCACCTGCTGGCCCCGGTGCTGATGTTCGTCTACTCGACCTGGCGGCCCGAGCCGCTGGGGCTGGCGGTGGGCCTGACGCTGGGCACGGTGGCGCTGTCGCTGTATCTTCTGCCACGGCTGAAGGGCGCGCTGGTGGCGCTGCAATGGGCCAAGCGGATGCATGGCTTCGGGTCCGCCCCGGATGTCTGAGCCGATCCGGCCGGCCGCCACGGTGATCCTGTGGCGCGACACGCCCCAGGGCGCACAGGTGCTGATGGGGCAGCGCGGGGCCGGGGCGGTGTTCATGCCGTCGAAGTTCGTCTTTCCCGGCGGCGCGGTCGACCCCGAGGACATGACCGCCCACACCGCGCTGCGACATGAGCCCCTGCCCCTTTCGGACCTGTGCCGCGCGCGGCTGGACCGTGACGCGCCGGTTCCCGCCGCCGCGCTTGTCGCCGCCGCCCTGCGCGAGTTGACCGAGGAGACCGGGCTTTCCATGCGCCGCGACACCCCACCGCTGCGGCTGGTGTTCCGCGCGATCACCCCGCCCGGGCGGCCACGGCGGTTCGACGCCTTTTTCTTTCTGGCTGATGCCGCCGGCCTTGCGGGCGACGCCGATGATCTTTCCGCCGCCTCGGGCGAGTTGGCCTATCTGCGTTGGCTGCCCCTGCCCGAGGCCCGCGCCTTGGACCTGCCCTTCATCACCGAGGTCGTGCTGGCCGAGGTCACGGCGCTAGTGGCGGGCGGCGATCAGCCCGGCGTGCCGTTCTTCGACAATTCCGGCCCCACCCCGCAGTTCCGCCGGCTGGTCTAGCGCCCCGCCCTTTTCCACCGGAAAGATCGGGTGCGGCACCGGGTCCTTGGCGCGGAACAGGAACTGGCGGAAGATCGGGACATAGCTTGCGTAGCGGTAGCTGTCGTTCCGCCGCAGGTAATGCTCGCGGTTGCCGAAATAAAGCGCCGGCAGTTGGTACCACGGCACATTCGGGTGCATGTGGTGGACGACGTGGAAGTTGTTGTTCAGGAACAGCAGGCTAAGCGGCCCCCGGCTTTCGATGATGACGGTGCGGGCCCGGGCCGCCTGGTGCGCGCGGTGTTCCAGGTAGGTGCGGATCTTCAGCAGGCTCCACCCCAGGTAGGCGGCCAGCAGATAGGCCCAGGCCGGCATCGCGGCCCAGGAAAGCCAGGCGACGACGAGTGCGACCCCGGGCAGGTGCAGTCCCCAGGCCAGCCAGACGCGACGGTCGCCCCGGCCCATGGCCGCAAGGTCGCCCTTGACCAGTGCCCAGGTCGAAATCGCCGGGCCGACCAGCATCCGGCCGAACAGCGTGTTGTTGAAGCGCAAGAGCGCCTTGAGCGGCCCCGGCAGTCGCGCCCAGACGGCGGGGTCGAGGTAGTTCGACTCGGGGTCGTCATAGGGGTCGGTCAGCGCCGGGTCGAAATGGTGCTGCAGGTGCAGGTCCTTGAAGCGCAGGTAGGGGACAAAGATCGTCAGACCGGGAAAGACCAGCGCCTCGGACAGGGTCTGGTTGCGGAACGGGTGGCCATGCAGAACCTCATGCGTCAGCGAGGAGAACTGCCCGATGGCCAAGGCGGCAACAACGATGGCAAGGGGCGGAGAAAGGGTCCAGAGGGCTGTGGTGGCACCGGCCCAGAGGGCGTAGGTGGCGACGAAAAGGGCAAGCGTGGGCCATTCGATGGCGCGGGACTGGGTCTGCAAGATGGGGCCTGGGAACTGAACTGCTGGCTCAAGCGTATCAAGATCGACGGGGGGCGGGTATTCGGGATATTGTAAACTTAAGACCACATAAGTTTCGAAAAGTGGACAGGTGATGGAAAAGATCGACAAGCGTGACCGCGCCCCGGTGTTCCGCGCCCGCCTGGCCGAGGCGATGGCCAGCCGCAAGATGAACCAGGCGGAACTGGCGCGGCGGACGGGGGTGGACCGCTCGACCATCTCGGCACTGTTGCAGGCGGGAACGCGGCTGCCGAATGCGCAGCTGGCGGCCGATTGCGCCGGGGCGCTGGGGATCAGCGCGGACTGGCTGCTGGGCCTGTCCGGCCGGCCCGAGCCGATTGCTGACCTGCTGGCCGCCTCGCTATCCCTGACGGAAGCGCCGCGCGCGTTGATCGACGAACGGATCTTCGGCTGGCACCAGGAGGCGGCGGGCTACAAGATCCGCCATGTGCCGGCGACGCTGCCCGACATGCTGAAAACGCGGGCGGTGGTCGAATGGGAGTACGAGCCGCAGCTGGGACGGACGGCCGAGCAGGCGATCGGGGCGTTCGAGGACCGGCTGAAATGGATGCGCGGCGCGGGGTCGGATTACGAGATCGCGCTGCCGATGCATGAGCTGACCGCCTTTGCCACCGGCACGGGCTATTACGAGGGATTGGCCCCAGCGGTGCGGCGGGCGCAGTTGGAGCATCTGATGCGGCTGTGCGAGCAGCTTTACCCCTCGCTTCGGTTGTGCCTGTTCGATGCGCGCAAGCTGTTTTCGGCCCCGGTGACGGTGTTCGGCCCGCTGCTGGCGGTGATCTATCTGGGCCGGCATTACCTGGCCTTCCGCGACACGGCGCGGGTCGAGACGATCACCCAGCATTTCGACCTTCTGGTGCGCGAGGCCGAAGTGGGCGCCCGCGACATGGTCGGCCATCTGGCCGGGCTGCTGGAGCGGGTGCGCTAAAGGGGGCGGAAGGCGGCGGGGATATAGCCGTTGAAGTCGAAAAGCTCACGCGCGGCGGCCAGCCGGTCGGGCGCGGGGGCACCCCGGTCAAGGACAAAGCCGAAGCGTCCAGACGGCGTGCCGATGGCCAGCGTGCGGTAGCCGGAATCGACCCAGAGGATCCACCAGTCCTCCATCCCTTCGACCGCAAGGCGGCCGGGGCCAATGGGTCGGGCGGTGGTGGCGATCCGTTGCGTCTGGCCGTTGAGGCAAAGCGTGCCGTCCAGCCGCAGCCCGGCGCCTGTGGGCGTGATCGTCAGCCCGCCCGCCGCGCAGCCGTCGGGCCTTGCGGCATGGGCGGCGACCTGGCGCCAGTCGCCGACGATCTGGCCGGGCGCGAAGGCGGCGGCCGACCAGATCGGCGTTTCCGTCTTGCGGAAGCCTGCGACCTTCTGGCTGGCGGGGGCGCAGGCGGCAAGGACCAGCGTCATGGCCAGCAAAGGGGCAAGGATCACTCGATGCACAGGGTCACCCGCGCGCCATTGTCCTGCAGGATCTCGTGGCAGCCCAGCAGGGGCCGGACCGGCGAACAGGTGCCCGAGCGGGCCAGGCAGACGCCTTCGCACTGGCTTTCGCGGGTGCATTGCTTGCCCGCGTCACGGGTGTTGAAAACGCAGACCCGCAGGCTGCCCTTGCCCGTCGGGGACCAGCGGCCCTTTTTCCGTTCGCAGGCCAGTTGCTGTTCCGATTTCGGCGGCTCTGGCACCTGGACCGCTAGGTCAGGTTGCGGAGCGGGGTCGGTCGCCTGGGGCGCTGGGTTGGCGGGCGCTGGGTCGGCGGGGGCTGGGGTCGGGGCGGTCTGGGCCTGCGCGGCCTCGGTCCCGGCAGCCTCGGCCCCGGCCGGCGGCGCGGCGGCGGGGGGTGGGCTGTCCAGCGCCGTCACTTCGATCGCGTCACCGGTGACGGCGTTCGGGGTCACGTCGTCCGGTCCCGCTGCCGTGCCGCCGGACAGTTGGCAGGCAGAAACCAGGACCGAAAGGCCAAGGACCACAAGCAGACGGGGCAAGAGCAGGGCAATTTTCGACATCGCGCCAGAAGTGCCCTGATCCATCCCGCACCGCAAGACCCGTCAGTAGGGCGCGGGGAAGGCCCGGTGGGTTTCCGCTATCTCGGCCAGAACCTCGGGCGTCAGGGTGACCTGGGCGGCAAGGATGTTGGTGCGCAATTGCTCCACCGACGAGGCGCCGATGATCGGGATGGTGCGGAACGGGCGCGAGAGGCAGAAGGCGATGGCCATCTGGCAGGGGTCCAGCCCGTGGCGCGCGGCCACCCCCAGATAGGCCGCGACCGCCGGAAAGACCTGCGGCGTCACCCGCCCGCCAAGATCGGGCGTGAAGCTGCGGCGCGAGCCTTCGGGGGTCACCCCGCCGGCATATTTGCCCGACAGGAGACCGGCCGCGAGGGGCGAGAAGGCCAGAAGCGGCATATCCTCGATCAGGGAAAACTCGGCCCAGTCGGTGTCGAACTGGCGGCAGAGGAGGCTGTATTCGTTCTGCACGCTTGCCATGCGCGGCAGGCCCAGGCTGTCGGCCAGATGCAACCAGCGCGCGGCGCCCCAGACGCTTTCGTTCGACAGGCCGATGGCGCGGATCTTGCCTTCGGTGACAAGCGCCTGCGCGGTGGTCAGCACGTCGGTCATATGCGCCGTCTCGGCCGCCTTGTCGGTGCCGGTGGGGGCATAGCGCCAGGCCTGGCGGAAGTGATAGCTGCCCCGGTTCGGCCAGTGCAGCTGGTAAAGGTCGATGTAGTCGGTCCCCATCCGCTGCAGCGAGCCTTCGACGGCCGCCCGCATCGTGGCCCCGGTGATCGGCTGGCCAGGGCGGACGATCTGGCCCTTGCCGGTGATCTTGGTGGCGATCTGGACCCGGTCCCGCCCGCCCCGCGCGGCAAGCCAGGTGCCGATGATCTCTTCGGTGCGTCCCACGGTTTCGGCGCGGACGGGGTTGGTCGGATACATCTCGGCCGTGTCCCAGAAGGTCACGTCGTGGTCCATGGCAAGGTCGGCCTGGGCGTGCCCCTCGGCTTCGGTGTTCTGGCTGCCCCAGGTCATGGTGCCGAGGCAAAGCTGCGAGACGGTCAGGCCGGTCTTGCCAAGGGTCAGGGTCTGCATGGGGGCCTCCGGGTGGTTCGGGCGCAAGCTAGGGCGGAACGGCGGCGCGGCAAAGGGTCTGGCTTGAGAACATTTGGCGAACGTCGTAGAATTGCCGCCATGAGTCTGCCGATCCACACCCAGGCCGCCCCCCGGCCGCAGGACCTGCAACCGATGGTGGGGGAGCTGACCCTGCGCCGGGGCCGGGTGCATGAGGTCTGCGGGCCGTCGCGCCTGCGGCTGGCGGCGCTGGTGATGGGCAAATGCGAGGGGCCGGTGGTCTGGGTCCGGCCGGGCTGGGGTTCGGACAAGCTGAACGCCTCGGGGCTGGAGGCGCTGGCGAACCCCGCGCGGCTGATCTTTGCCGAAGCCGGGCGGGATGAGGGGTTGCTGTGGGCGATGGAAGAGGCGCTGCGCTCGGGCGCGGTGCCGCTGGTGGTGGGCGAACTGCTGGCCCCGCCGGGGCTGACGCCGATCCGCCGGCTGCATCTGGCCGCCGAAGCCGGGGCCGAGGCGGCGCGGCGCGACGGGGCGATGGCGCCGGTGGGGCTGGTCCTGCTGCCGGGCCAGGGCGGCGCGCCGGGGGTGGAAAGCCGCTGGCACATCGCGCCTTTGCCCAGCGCGCGGCTTTTGTGGGCCGAGGGGGAAAGCTGGCGGCTGACCCGGCTGCGGGCGCGGCTGGCGCCCCCGGCCGCGTGGCGGCTGCAACGGGACGAGGGGGGCGAGCGGCTGGAACCGCTGGCGCTGGACCTTTAGCCCCGGCGATTTGCGCCAGATCATGGAACCTGCGCGCCGGGTCAGGCTTGGTGACCGGGTAGCAGAAGAAGGAAACTCGGCATGGAAATCACCTTTACCGGCAAGACCGCCCTGGTGACCGGCGCGGGGTCGGGCATCGGCGAGGCCATCGCGCTGGGGCTGGCGGCCAGCGGCGCGGCCGTCGTCGTGCAGGACCTGAAGCTGGACGCGGCCGAACGGGTCGCCGCCGCGATCACCGCAGCCGGGGGCAAGGCGCGCCCCGCCGCCGGCGATGTCGCCGATGCGACCGAGGTCGAGCGCATGGTGACCGAGGCGGCGGCGTGGAACGGGGGCTTGCAGCTTCTGGTCAACAATGCCGGGATCGGCGGGCCGCAGGCGCCGGTCGGGGAATACCCCCTGGACGGCTGGCAGCGGGTGATCGACGTGAACCTGAACGCGGTCTTTTACGGGATGCGCTATGCCATCCCCGAGATGCTGAAGGCCGGCGGCGGGGCGATCGTCAACATGGCCTCGATCCTGGGGTCGGTCGGCTTTGCCAATTCGGGAGCCTATGTCGCGGCCAAGCATGCGCTTCTGGGCCTGACCCGGACTGCGGCGATGGAATACTCGGCCAAGGGCATCCGGGTGAATGCCATCGGCCCGGCCTTCATCGATACGCCGCTTCTGTCCGCCCTGCCCCCCGGCGCGAAAGAGGCACTGGTGGCCGCGCATCCCATCGGCCGCCTTGGCCGGTCGGACGAGGTGGCGGATCTGACGCAGTTCCTGCTGTCGGACAGGGCCAGCTTCATCACCGGGTCCTACCATCTGATCGACGGCGGCTACTGCGCCCAGTGACCTCTGGTCCTTCGCCCGGTCGCGCGTTAAAAGCGCGCGTCCGGAACGGAAGGCGCAGACATGGCACGCATCCTTATCACCTCGGCCATTCCCTATATCAACGGGATCAAGCATCTGGGGAACCTGGTGGGCAGCCAGCTTCCCGCCGACCTTTTCGCCCGCTTCAACCGGGCGATGGGACATGAGGTCATGTTCATCTGCGCGACCGACGAACATGGCACCCCGGCGGAACTTGCCGCGGCCAAGGCCGGGAAGCCGGTCGAGGAGTATTGCGCCGAGATGCATCAGGTGCAGGCCGAGATCGCACGGGGCTTCCGGCTGTCATTCGACCATTTCGGGCGGTCCTCCAGCCAGCGGAACCACAAGCTGACCCAGCATTTCGCGGGCAAGCTGGCGGAGAACGGGCTGATCGAGGAAGTGAGCGAAAAGCAGGTCTTTTCCATCGACGACAACCGCTTCCTGCCCGACCGCTATATCACCGGCACCTGCCCGAATTGCGGGTATGAGGCGGCGCGTGGCGACCAGTGCGAGAACTGCACCAAGCAGCTGGACCCGACCGACCTGATCAACCCGCGCTCGTCGATCAGCGGCAGCACGAACCTGGAGGTGCGGGAGACCAAGCACCTCTACCTCAAGCAGCGCGCGCTGAAGGACAAGCTGGAGGCCTGGATCGACAGCAAGAAGGATTGGCCGATCCTGACGACCTCGATCGCGAAGAAGTGGCTGAACGACGGCGACGGCTTGCAGGACCGGGGGATCACGCGCGACCTGTACTGGGGCATCCCGGTCAAGAAGGGCGACCAGCCCTGGCCGGGGATGGAGGGCAAGGTCTTCTACGTCTGGTTCGACGCGCCCATTGAATACATCGCCGGGACCGCCGAATGGGCCGATGCGAACGGCCTGGACGATGACGCCTGGGAACGCTGGTGGCGCACCGACAAGGGTGCCTCGGACGTGACCTATTACCAGTTCATGGGCAAGGACAACGTGCCCTTCCATACCCTGTCCTTCCCCGCGACGATCCTGGGGTCGGGCGAGCCGTGGAAGCTGGTCGATTACCTGAAATCCTTCAACTACCTGAATTATGACGGCGGCCAGTTCTCGACCAGCCAGGGGCGTGGCGTATTCATGGATCAGGCCCTGTCGATCCTGCCGTCGGATTACTGGCGCTGGTGGCTTTTGTCCCATGCGCCGGAATCCAGCGACAGCGAGTTCACCTGGGAGAATTTCCAGACCGCCGTGAACAAGGACCTGGCGGATGTGCTGGGCAACCTTGTGTCGCGCGTGACCAAGTTCGCGGTGTCCAAGTTCGGCAACGAGGTGCCGGCCGGCGGCCAGTTCGGCCCGCTGGAAACCGCGCTGATCGCCGACCTGGGCGCGCGGATCGCCGACTATACCCGCCTGATGCAGGAGATGGAGGTCCGCAAGGCCGCCGCCGAGTTGCGGGCGATCTGGGTGATCGGCAACGAATACCTGCAATCGGCCGCGCCCTGGTCGGTGGTCAAGACCGACCCCGAACAGGCGCAGGCCATCGTCCGCCTGGCGCTGAACCTGATCCGGGTCTATGCGATCCTGTCCGCGCCCTTCATCCCCGATGCCTCGGCCGCGATGATGAAGGCGGTGGGGTCCGAGGACTGGACCTGGCCTGCCGACATCTCGGCCGCGATGCGCGCCCTGCCCGCGGGGCATGGGTTCGAGGTGCCGGAGAATCTGTTCCGCAAGATCACCGACGAGGAACGCGCCGACTGGCAGACGCGATTCTCGGGTGTGCGGGCCTGAAGTAGCGGAACATAATCCGTGTGCAGGTGCAGAAACCACCCCTGAGCGGGAGGGTTTCAGGCGCGGATCGCCGCCATGCGGGAAGAAATTCCGCCGACGCCGGAATCTTCGGGAGGCAAGACGAGCGTTTCGGTGCTATCAGAAGGCATCGGAAACCCGAGTCGCTGCCACGTCAGGAGAAACCGATATGTCGCAGACCCTGCCCCGCCGCGCGCGGACTTATGGCACCTATGCCGCCGTCGCGCTGTTTGTCGTGGTGTATCTTGGTGTGCTGGGTGTCGTGCTGGCCCCGCGTGAGACCATCGCGGTCCAGTCGGGCGCCGTCTTCATGGATGAATGACGCCTAGATGATCGCACCTTCGACCATGGCGCGATCTTCGGCGATGCGGTCATAGTGGAAGGCTGACAGATCCAGCGTGCGATAGCCGCCGTGGATGATCCATTCCGCTGTGCCCCGGCCCATGGCGGGCGATTGCTGCAGGCCGTGGCCGGAAAAGCCGTTCAGGAAGATGAAGTTCGCAACCTCGGGGTGCGGGCCGGTGACGGCGTTCTGGTCCAGCAGGTTATAGTCATAATGGCCGGCCCATTCGCTGAGGACCTTCACCGCCTCGAAGGCGGGGATGCGGGTGGCGATGGCGGGCCAGATGTGGTCCATCCAGACCTCGTCCTGCATCGTGAAATCGTCCAGCGCAGCCGGCCCGTCGGGTTCGGCGTGGCCCCCGGCCATGTAGGTGCCGCCGCCGACCTCGCGGACATAGGCGCCAGTGGGGTCGATGGTCAGTGGCAACGGCCGGTCAAGCGGCGTTGCGGCCTGGATCACCCAGTTGAACCGCTTGCGCGGCTGGATCGGCAGGGCGATGCCCGCCATCGCCGCGACATCGGCCCCGCGCGTGCCGGCGGCGTTGACCACCAGCCCGCAGGCGACCGTGCGGCCGGATTTCAGCCTGACGCCGGTGACGCGCGGGCCGCTCAGGTCCAGTCCCGTCACCTCATCCGCGAGGTAGTCCACGCCCGCCTCGCGCGCCTTGCGGCGGAACCAGTCAAAGACGGTGGAACCGTCGAAATACCCCTCGTCCACCGTGTTCAGGCTGCCAAGGACCAGGTCGTCGACGCTGTAAAACGGGTATTCGGCCTTGATCTCATCCGGCGTCAGCAGGCGCGTCCCCGCCCCGGCCGCCGCCTGCACCTTCTGGTTGGCGCGCAAGACATCGGCGAAAGCGGGGGTGTCGGCGAGGTAGAGGTAGCCAAAGTTCTGGATCTTCAACTCGGGCACGCGGGGGTCGTTACCCATCCGCGCCCGAAGGTTCTGCACGAAATCCGCGCCGAACTGCGAGATGCGGATGTTCAGCTCGGTCGAGTATTGCTGGCGGATGCAGGAGAAGGACAGCGTGGTCGCGGCCTTCTCATAGCTGGGGTCGCGTTCGACGACCAGGATGCGGCCGGGAAAGCCCATCTGGGTCAGCCACCAGGCGGTGGAAGAGCCCATGATCGCGCCGCCGATGATGACGACGTCATAGCTGTCGTGACGCGGCTCGCTATGGAATCCCTGCATCGCTTTCCCCTGCTTTGGGCAGGGTTTAGCCCGGCGCGGGGGTGGCGGCAACCGGCACGGGGCCGGTCGCCGCCGCCGGTTCAGTCGGTCGCGCCGTGCATCGCGCCGTGGTCCATCGGGGCATCGCCCATCGCGCCATGGTTCATCGCGCCTTGCCCCGTCGGCGGATCGATCTGGAACTCGATCTCGACCCGGCCGGCGCGTTCAAAGATCAACGTGGCCTTGTGCATCTCGCCTTCGGTCAGCGGAGCCATCAGGCCCATGAACATGATGTGATAGCCGCCGTGCTCCAGGCTGACCGTCTCGCCGGGCGGCAGGTCCAGCGCCTCGATATGGGTCATGGTGCCGACGCCGTTCGCGTCGACGCGGCTTTCATGCACCTCGGACTTGGCGGCGATGCCGGATTCGACGCCGATCAGGCGGTCAGCCTCGGTGCCATTGTTGACGATGGCCATGAAGCCGCCGGCGGCCTTGGCGCTGGCGGGGGGCTGGGGGATATGGGGGTGGATGATCTGCAGATCGCCCGCCGTGATTTCATGCGCGAAGGCAGGGGCGGCAAGGGCAAGGGCGGCCAGCAGGGCCAGGATGCGGGACATGACGGAACTCCATCCGTGAAATGTTGGGAAATCCCCGGCAGGACCGGGGCGACAGGAGGGGGACGTCAGGCCAGGGGTGGGCCCTGCGGCCCATGGCCGGGGTCCAGAACCCGCGCCGCGGCGCGCGGAACCGGCGCGGCAAGCATCGGGGCCGGGATCGGCAGGACCAGCCGCAGCGGAAGGCCGGACGGGACCGGAAGCTGCAGGGCGGCGGCAATCTGGCAGGCCGCGCAATCCGAGCGCGGCATGTGGCCGCCATGGCCGTCCTGGCCACAGATCTCGCCGCCGTTGGCCAGGATGAAGGCAAGGGCTGCATCCTGGGGACTGGGCGCGCGATGGGCATAGGCGGTCGCGGTCAGCGAGACCGCGAGGGCGACCAGCAGCGCCAGTCGCTGGACCAGAAGAAGCATCCGCACCAGCATGGCCCCTGCTTGCGCCAAAGTGCGGACGGGGTCAATCGGCGACGGCCCCCTGCGGCAACGGGTCCGGGGGCGTCAGGGCAGCGGCCAGCGTCTGCAGCTGCGGGGCCAGCGGGTTGGACTTGCGCCACACCAGCCCGATGGTTCGGCTGGGTCGCGGGTCGGGCAGCCGGTGCAGCGCCACGGCGGCCGACCGGGTTTCCACCCTCGCCGCCATTTCCGGGATCAGGGTGACCCCGATCCCCGCCCCCACCATCTGCACAAGGGTTGAAAGCGAGGAGCCCTGCATGATCTCGCCCGCAAGGGCCGGGGGCAGCTTGCAGTAACTGATCGCCTGATCGCGGAAGCAGTGGCCTTCCTCCAGCAGAAGCAGCGGCATGTGGCGCAGGTCGTCCAGCGTCGGGACCGGATCGGTGGCCTGGGCGGCGGGGCGGACCAGCAGGAAATCCTCGTCGAACAGGGGATATTCGGCCAGCGAGGGTTCAGAGACCGGCAGCGCGACCATGGCAAGGTCAAGCCGCCCCTCGACCAGGTCGCGCATCAGGCGGGGGGTCACTGCCTCACGCGGGCGAAGGTCGAGGTTTGGGAAGCACGCGCCAAGCTGGCGGATCAGCTGCGGCAGGAAATAGGGCGCGACGGTCGGGATGATGCCCAGGCGCAGGCGGCCGGTCAGGGGCCCGGTGCCGACGCGGCCCAGCGCGGCCAACTCGTCCACCGCGCGCAGGATGTCGCGGGCGCGCAGACTGAAATCCTCGCCCAGTGCGGTCAGGCGGATCTGGCGCGGCCCGCGTTCGACCAGCGGGGCACCAAGGATATCCTCCAGCTCCTTGATCTGCAGCGAGAGCGCGGGCTGCGAGATCGACGATGCCTCGGCCGCGCGGCCGAAATGGCGGTGGCGGGCCAGGGCCTCGAAATAGCGCAGGTGTTTCATGGTCAGGGCTGACATATGCAAAACCTATCGCGACGATTGGAAAATGAAAATTCCCTTTATCGCAAGGCGGTGCTACCAGCAACCAAGGACGGGACTGTGAGTCGCGGGTAGCCAGGGGGCGGCCCGCGTCCTGCTGTTTCCGGCGATGGACCCCAGCCATGAGGAGAGCAAGATGGACGGCAACGATATCGGGCGGACGGGCAAGTGCCCGGTGATGCACGGGGCAATCACCACCACCACCCAGACGGTCACCGACTGGTGGCCGAAAACGCTGAACCTGGACATCCTGCACCAGCACGACACCAAGGTGAACCCGCTGACCGGCTTCAACTATCAGGAAGAGGTCAAGAAACTGGACTTTGACGCGCTGAAGCGTGACCTGATTGCGCTGATGACCGACAGTCAGGACTGGTGGCCGGCCGACTGGGGCCATTACGGCGGTCTCTTCATCCGCATGAGCTGGCACGCCGCCGGGACCTACCGCATGGCCGACGGCCGGGGCGGTGCGGGCACCGGCAACCACCGTTTCGCGCCGCTGAACAGCTGGCCGGACAACGCCAACCTGGACAAGGCGCGGCGTCTGCTGTGGCCGATCAAGAAGAAATACGGCAACCGGCTGTCCTGGGCCGACCTGATGGTCCTGGCCGGGACCGTGGCCTATGAGTCCATGGGCCTGAAAACCTTTGGCTTCGGCTTCGGGCGCGAGGATATCTGGGCACCCGAGAAGGACGTCTACTGGGGCTCTGAGAAAGAGTGGCTGAAGGACGAACGCTATCCCACGAAAGAGGACCGCTCGTCTCTGGAAAACCCGCTGGCCGCCGTGGTCATGGGCCTGATCTATGTGAACCCGCAGGGCGTGGACGGGGTCCCGGACCCGCTGCGCACCGCGCATGACGTGCGTGAGACCTTCGCCCGCATGGCGATGGATGATGAGGAAACCGTGGCGCTGACTGCAGGCGGCCACACCGTCGGCAAGGCGCATGGCAACAACGATGCCACGTTGATCGGTGCCGAGCCGGAGGGGGCCGAGCTTGAGGAAGCGGGTCTGGGCTGGAACGTCCATGCCAAGCGGTCGGTCGGGCGCGACACGATCACCTCGGGGCTGGAAGGCGCCTGGACCACCAACCCGACCAAGTGGGACGGCGGCTATTTCCACCTGCTGCTGAAATACGACTGGGAACTGGTGAAGTCCCCGGCCGGTGCGTTCCAGTGGCAGCCGATCAACATCGATCCGGCCGACATGCCGGTTGACGTGGAAGACCCGTCGATCCGCGTGATGCCGATGATGACCGACGCCGACATGGCGATGAAGATGGACCCGAAGTATCGCGAGATCAGCGAACGTTTCGCCAAGGATCAGGCGGCATTCAGCGATGCCTTCGCCCGCGCCTGGTTCAAGCTGACCCACCGCGACATGGGGCCGAAGGTCCGGTATCTGGGCCCGTGGGTTCCGGCTGAGGACCTGATCTGGCAGGATCCGGTTCCGGTCGGGCCGACTGCCTGGAACGTGGACGCGGTGAAGGCGAAGATCGCCGCATCGGGTCTTTCGGTTTCCGACATGGTCACCACCGCCTGGGATTCGGCCCGGACCTTCCGCGGCTCGGACAACCGGGGCGGTGCCAACGGTGCCCGTATCCGTCTGGCCCCGCAGAAGGACTGGGAAGGCAACGAACCCGCCCGTCTGGCGCGTGTCCTGTCGGTGCTGGAGCCGATCGCCAAGGAAGCCGGCGCCTCGCTGGCCGACGTGATCGTGCTGGCCGGGAATGTGGGGGTCGAGCATGCGGCGAAAGCTGCTGGCGTTGACGTGACCGTGCCGTTCCACGCGGGTCGTGGCGATGCGACCGAGGCCGAGACCGATGCCGACAGCTTCAGCGTGCTGGAGCCGCTGGCGGATGGGTTCCGCAACTGGATGAAGAAGGACTATGCCGTCTCGGCCGAAGAGCTGCTGCTTGACCGCGCGCAGCTGATGGGCCTGACCGCGCATGAGATGACCTGCCTGATCGGTGGGATGCGGGTGATCGGCACCAACCACGGCGGCACGGCGCATGGCGTCTTTACCGACCGCGTGGGGGCGCTGACCACCGACTTCTTCAACGGCCTGACCGACATGGGCTACAAGTGGGTGCCGAAGGGGTCGAACCTTTACGAGCTGACCGACCGCAAAACTGGTGCCGTGAAGTGGACGGCGACGCGGGCCGACCTGGTTTTCGGGTCGAACTCGATCCTGCGGGCCTATGCCGAGGTCTATGCCCAGGACGACAACCGCGAGAAGTTCGTCTGCGACTTCGTCTCGGCCTGGGTCAAGGTCATGGAAGCCGACCGCTTCGACCTGCGCGCCTGAACGGAATTCACCAGTAGGCTGCTTGCGAGTAACGGACGGCCCGGGGGGAAACCACCGGGCCGTTTCGCTTTAGCCGGTCCAGCCGGACGCCGGGGTCTTCAGCACCACTTTGGTCCAGGTGTTCTGGTCGTCGCGGAAATGCTGATAGCCCTTGGCGGCGTCCTCCAGCGGCAGGCGGTGGCTGATGAGGAAGGTCGTGTCGATCTCGCCCTCGGCAATGCGGTGCAGAAGGCTGGGCATATAGCGTTGCACATGGGTCTGACCGCTGCGCAGGGTCAGGCCTTTCTGCATCACGGCACCGGTGGGAAAGCTGTCGGCAAAGCCGCCATGCACGCCGGGCACCGAGACGCGGCCGCCCTTGCGGCAAGCGTGGATCGCGCTGCGCAGCGCGTGGATGCCGTCGACACCGATCCCCACGGCCTGCTTCGCCCGGTCCATCAGCCGGTCGGGGGCCAGCCCGTGGCTTTCCATCCCCACCGCGTCGATCACGGCATCCGGGCCGATGCCGCCCGTCATCTCCAGCAGCGCCTCGGCCACATGGGTCTCACGGTAGTTCACCACCTTGGCGCCCAGGCTTGCGGCAAGCTCCAGCCGCCGGGGATGGTGGTCGATGGCGATGACCTGTCCCGCCCCCATCAGAAGCGCGGACTGGACCGCGAACAGGCCGACCGGGCCGCAGCCCCAGACCGCCACCGTGTCGCCGGGCCGGATGTCGCAATTCTCGGCCGCCATCCAGCCGGTGGGCAGGATATCCGACAGGAACAGCACCTGGTCGTCCGGCAGGTCGTCGGGCACCACGATCGGCCCCACGTCCGAGAACGGCACCCGGACATATTCCGCCTGCCCGCCCGAGTATCCGCCCGTCAGGTGGCTGTAGCCGAAGATCCCCGCCATCGCATGGCCAAACGCGGCTTCGCTGGCGTCCTGCTTTTCCACGGGGTTGGAGTTGTCGCAGGCGGAATACAGCCCCTCGGTGCAGAAGAAGCAACCGCCGCACGAGATGGTGAAGGGCACCACCACGCGCTGGCCCTTCTTCAGGGTGCTGCCGGGGCCGACGTCCACCACGCGGCCCATGAACTCGTGGCCAAGGATGTCGCCGGCCTGCATCCCGGGGATTACCCCGTCGAAGATGTGCAGGTCCGAACCACAGATCGCGGTCGAGGTGACCTCGATGATCGCGTCGCGGGGGTTCAGGATCTTGGGGTCCGGGACGGTTTCCACCCGGACGTCCTTGGTGCCTTGCCAGGTCAATGCGCGCATTGCGGCCTCCTTATTCTGCGGGGCGGCGGTGCGCCGTGGCGATTTCGCCGGTTTCCATAAGCATCTTGAACCGCTTGAGTTCATGCCGCGCCTGGATCGCCGGTTCGCGACCGGCAGCCTTGGCGACGATCTGGCCCAGCGGGCCAAAGGGCGGGTCCCAGGCGATGATCGCGGTGACGGTCGTGCCGCGCCCGGCGGGGGCGTCGGCGAACATGACCTTGCCCGAGGTGTCGATCTCGGACCCTTCAATCGAGCGCCAGGCAATGACCTCATCGGGCTGGTCGGTGACGATGCGGGTCTTGACCTCGACCGTCTGGCCCATCGGGGCGCGGATCGTCCAGGTCGTCGTCTCGCCGTCCTCGGTGATGTTGTCCACGTTCTCCATCACCTGCGGCAGGTTCTGGAAGCGGCGCCAGAAGGCGTAAAGCTCGGATCCTGGGCGGGCGATGGTGACGGTATAGGCCTCGACGGCATAGTCGCCCCAGCGGCGGCGGCGCGCGGTGTGGCCGGGGGCGCTGTCGCGGTTGCCCCGTTTCTGGCCGGCATTGGCATAGGCGAGGACGGCCAGCGCCGCGATGCCCCCGCCCAGTATCACCCAGCCTACCCTGCTTTTCCCTGCCATGCCTGCATCCTTTCCGCCGGTTCCGGGGGGTGAACCGGCGGGGGTGCGGATTGTTCCGTCAGGCGTTCAGCAGGCGGTGGACATGCGCCGGGCCGGTCGGCCGGATGCCGGTCGGGTTCAGCGCCTTGATCGAGTAATAGCCGCGCGTGATGTGGTCGAGGCTGACCGTATCCCTGATTCCCGGCAGGTGCAGGATGCGCGCCATATAGGCCGAAAGCCGGGGGTAATCGGCGATCTGGCGGCGGTTGGTCTTGAAGATGCCGTGATAGGCCGCGTCAAAGCGGATCAGGGTGACAAAGGCGCGGATGTCGGTTTCGGTCAGGCGGTCCCCGAACAGGTAGTCGCCGGTCAGCCTCTCTTCCAGCTCGTCCAGCATGGCAAAGACGCCATCGACGGCCTCGTCATAGGCGGCCTGACTTTGGGCGAAACCGGCCTTGTAGACGCCGTTGTTCAGTTGGTCGTAAAGCCGCTGGTTCAGCGCGTCGATCACGTCGGCCAGGTCGGCCGGGTAAAGCCGCAAGCCGGACGGGGCAAGATGCTCGAACGCGGTGTCCAGCATCCGCACGATGTCGGCGCTTTCGTTATTCACCAGGACGTTCCGCTGCATGTCCCACAGGACCGGCACGGTCGCCCGGCCGCTGATCTGCGGATCGGCGCGGGTGTACATCTGGTGCAGGTATTGCACGCCGAACAGCGGATCGGCGTCGGCACCGGGATAGCCGCCAAACTCCCACCCTTGCGGGCCGAGGGTGGGGTTCAGCACCGTCACCGGGATCAGCCCCGCCAACCTCTTCAGCGCCAGCGCCATCAGCGCGCGCGAGGCCCAGGGGCAGATCAGCGCGACATAGAGGCGATAGCGCCCGGCTTCGGCCGCGAAACCGCCCTGCCCCGTCGGGCCGGGGCTGCCATCCGGCGTGATCCAGTTGCGGAAGGTCGAGGTCTGGCGCACGAAACGGCCCTTCTCGTCGGCCTTCTGCACCGGTTGCCAATCGGCCGTCCATTTTCCATCGACAAGCATCTCAAGCCCCCTGGTGAAACACGAAGGACCGCATGGACACCGAGCCCAGATCGATCGCATCTGTCATGAAGGTCAACTGGTCCCGGTCGTCCGAGGTTCCGGCGATGGTCAGCGCCGGCATGTAGTGATCGACCGTCGGATGGGCCATGCGCAGCAGGCTGCCCAGCGCATCACGGTCGGCCAGCGAGGCCAGGTTGCGGTCCTGCAGGCGGCTGGCGAACAGCTGGTCGAACTCCAACGCGAAGTCCAGCGGCTGGCCGCCAAAGCGCATGGCGCGCAGGTTGTGGACCACGTTGCCCGAGCCCAGGATCAGCACGCCCCGGTCGCGCAGTTGCGACAGGGTGCGACCGACCTCCAACTGATGCTCCAGCCCGCGACCCATGTCGATCGAGACCTGGAACACCGGCACATTGGCCTGCGGATAGAGGAACCGCAGCACCGTCCAGGCCCCATGGTCCAGGCCCCAGGTGTCGTCGGTGTCGGAATGGTGGCTGGCCAGCAGGGTCGAAACCTCGCGCGCAAGGTCCGGCGCGCCGGGGGCGGGGTAGTCCATCGCATAGAGCGTGTCGGGAAAGCCGTAGAAATCGTGGATCGTCTTGGGCAGGGCCGAGACATCGACCAGCGTCGTGCCCCGCGTCATCCAGTGGGCCGAGACGACCAGGATCGCGGCGGGCTGCGGCAGGCTTTGGCCCAGCGCGGTCCAGGCGCGACTATAGGGCGTATCCTCCACCGCGTTCATCGGGCTGCCATGGCCCAGAAACACCACGGGCATCCGGGCCGAGGGCTTCAGCCGGTCGCGCAGGCGGTGCAGGTCGGTGATCGCGCTCATGGTCGGTCCTTTCGCGGGTGGCATGGCCAGACCTTACGCCTTGACGCTTCAGCATGAAACGGGGACTTTGTGGAATGACTATCTACATGGCGTTCCGAATATGGACCTGATCGACCAGTTGAAGGCTTTCGTCGCCACGGCGCAGACCGGGTCCTTTACCGCGGCGGCAGAGCAGTTGGGGGTGTCGAACCGCCTGACCTCGAAATACGTGGCCGAGCTGGAGGGGCGGCTGGGCGTGCGGCTGTTGCAGCGGACAACCCGCAAGGTCGGGCTGACACCTTCGGGCGCGGATTTGCTGGCCCGCGCCCCTGCCCTGCTGGACGATCTGGACGCGCTGATTGCCGAGGTTTCGGAAGGGTCGAAAGGGTTCCAGGGGGTGATCCGGGTCTCGGCCTCGGTGTCGTTTGGCGAGATCTGGGTCGCGGGGATGCTGGAGCGTTTCGCCCGGCTGCATCCGGGCCTGGGCTTCGATCTGCGGTTGGACGACCGGCATGTCGACCTTGCGGCCGAGGGGATCGATCTGGCGTTCCGTCTGGGCCGGACCGAGACGCAGTCCCTGAAGCTGCGCAAGCTGGGCAGCTTCAGGTCGGTCCTGGTGGCAAGCCCCGACTATCTGGCGCGGCGCGGGGTGCCGGCGGCCCCGGCTGACCTGACGGCGCATGACTGCATCCTGGACCTGAACCGCCGCACCCCCCGGCGCTGGAGTTTTGGCGCCGAGGGGGCGGTTCAGGCGGTGACGGTGCGGGGGCGGTTCCAGGTGAACTCGGCCCGCGCGGCGGTGGAACTGGCAGGCAAGGGCCAGGGCCTTGCCTATGCGCCCCGCTTTGCGGCACGCGACGCCCTGGCGGCGGGGCTGGTGGTGCCGGTGCTGGCCGACCTTCCGGGCGAGACCAGCCCCCTTGGGGCGGTCTGGCTGGAAGGCCGCGTCCTGCCGCGCAAGATCCGCGCGCTGATCGACTTTGCGGCCGCCGACCTGCGGCAGACGGACCTGCTTTAGTCGGCTTCGACAAAGACCTCGTCCCGCTTCTTGCGGATCGCGGGCAGAAGCATGACGACCAGCACCGCGACGGTCAGCAGAAGCAGCGTCAGGCTGATCGGCCGGGTGACAAAGACCGTCGGATCGCCGCGCCCCAGGATCATCGCCCGGCGCAGGTTCTCCTCAAGCATCGGGCCAAGGACGAAGCCCAGCAGCAGCGGCGCGGGTTCGCAGCGCAGTTTCAGCAGCGCATAGCCCATGAGGCCGAAGAAGGCGACGGCGTAGAGGTCGTAGACGTTCGAGTTCACCGAATAGACCCCGATGGAACAGAAGGCCATGATGATCGGGAAAAGGACGTGGTAGGGCACTTTCAGAAGCTTCACCCAAAGCCCGATCAGCGGCAGGTTCAGGATCACCAGCATCAGGTTGCCGATCCACATGCTGGCGATGATGCCCCAGAAAAGCTCGGGCTGTTCGCTGGCGACATTGGGGCCGGGGACGATGCCCTGGATGATCATTGCGCCCACCATCAGCGCCATGACCGGGTTTGCCGGGATGCCCAGGGTCAGAAGCGGGATGAAGCTGGTCTGCGCGCCCGCGTTGTTGGCGGATTCAGGGCCTGCAACCCCGGCGATGGCGCCCTGGCCAAACTCCTCAGGGTGGTCGGAGATGCGCTTTTCGACGGTGTAGGACGCGAAGGAGGCCAGCACCGCGCCCCCGCCCGGCAGGATGCCCAGGACCGAGCCGATGGCGGTCCCGCGCAGCATGGGGGCGACCATGCGTTTCAGATCCTGGCGTGAGGGGAAAAGGCCGCCAAGTTTGGTGCCCAGGACGGTGCGGTCCTGCTCGCCTTCCAGATTGCGCAGGATCTCGGCGATGCCGAAGACGCCGACCGCCAGGGCGACGAAGCTAAGCCCGTCGGCATATTCCGTGATGCCGAAGGTAAAGCGCGGGGCTCCGGTGTAGATGTCGGTGCCGACCAGGCCCAGGATCAGGCCCAGGACGACCATGGCGAGGGCCTTCAGGATCGAGCCATGGGCAAGGGCGATGGCCGAGACGAGGCCCAGGACCATCAGGCTGAAATACTCGGCCGCGCCGAATTTCAGGGCGATGGTGGTCAGGGGCGGGGCGAAAAGCGCGACCAGAAGCGTGGCCACGGTGCCCGCGAAGAACGACCCCAGCGCGGCCACGGCCAGCGCGGTCCCGGCCTTGCCCTTGCGCGCCATCTGGTAGCCGTCGATGGCGGTCACGGCAGAGGAGCTTTCGCCCGGCATGTTGATCAGGATCGCCGTGGTCGACCCGCCATACTGCGCGCCGTAGTAGATCCCGGCCAGCATGATGAGGGACGAGACCGGCTCCAACTGGAAGGTGATCGGCAAAAGCATCGCGATGGTCGCGGTCGCGCCGATGCCCGGCAAGACGCCGATCAGGGTGCCCAGGATCACGCCGATCAGGCAGAAGAACAGGTTCTCGGGCGAGGCTGCGGTGGCGAAGCCGAGGGAGAGGTTGGAAATCAGGTCCATATGCGCCTCAGAACGGAAGCCAGGGGCCGAAACGGCGGAACGGCAGGCCCAGGCCGTAGGAAAAGACGAGGGTCGCAAAGACGGTGACCGCGGCAGCGAGGAGAAGCGCCGAGTGCGGGCGCATCTTGAACGAGGCCAGCGCCGCGATCAGCGTGGTCAGGAAGATCGCCGGCACGAAGCCCAGGCCGCGCACGGTGAGGCCAAAGAAGATGGGGGCCGGAAGGATGAAGAAGGCCCCGCGCCAGGCCAACGTGCCGATCGCCTCGCTGCCACGGTCGTGGATCGCGCTGGCAATGATGGCTAGGCCCAGAAGGATCAAGATGCCGGACAAGACCAGCGGGAAATAGCCCGGGCCCATACGGAAGGCGGTGCCGATCTCCAGCCCCAGAGACTGCACGCCGAACAGCAGGCCGAACAGGATGAACAGGATCCCCGCAAGCGCGTCGGTCCAGTCGATGGTGATGTTCTTCATGGTAGCTTGGCGCCTCCCCCTCGCCAGAATGAAGGGGGGCGCAGGTCGCGCCCCCCGACGTCGTCAGTCGGCGTAAACGCCAGCCGTTTCGATGACCGGCTTCCAGCGGGCAATCTCGGCTTCAAGCTTGGCTTTCAGCGCGGCGGGGGTTGCGTCAGCGGCGGGCGACGGGGCGGTGCCCAGTTCGGCCAGCTTTTCGGCGATGCCCGGATCGGCCAGCGCGGATTGCAGCGCGGCCGACAAACGCTCGACCACTTCGGGCGGGGTGCCCTTGGGGGCATAAAGGCCGTGCCAGATCGACACTTCCATGCCCGGAAGCCCGCCTTCGGCCACGGTCGGAAGGTCCGGGAAAATTTCAAGCCGCGCGGGCGAGGTCACGGCATAGGCCTTGATCGTGCCGCCCTTGATCTGCTCGGTCGTGTTGGTGGTCTGGTCGCACATGATGTCGATCTGGCCACCCAGAAGTTCCGTCATCGCCGGGCCGGTGCCCTTGTACGGGACGGTCACGATGGGGGCCTCGACCGCCTGCATGAACAGCATCCCGCACAGATGCGAGGCCGCGCCGATCCCGGCATTGGCCATCGTGATCGTGTCGGCGTTTTCCTTGACGTAGCTGATCAGCGAGGCGAAGTCGGCCGGCTCGAAGTCCTTGCGGGCGACGATGGTCATCGGAACTTCAGTCACAAGGCCGACATACTCGAAGGCTTCGGTCGTGTTGTAGGCCAGGTTGCGATAGAGCGTGGCGCTGGTCGCCATGCCGATGTGATGCAGAAGGATCGTATAGCCGTCCGCTTCGGCGCTGGCGACATTGCCCGCGCCCAGGGTGCCGCCTGCCCCACCGACGTTTTCGACGATGATCTGCTGGCCAAGGTCGGCCGACATGCGTTCGGCGATCAGGCGACCCACGGTGTCGGTCGGCCCCCCGGCCGAAAACGGGACCACCATGGTGATCTGGCGTTCGGGGTAGGTCTGCGCGAAGGCGGCGGATGCGGTCAGGACCGCGCCGGCGGCAAGGCCGGCGAGTTTCGATGTCAGTGCCATGAAGTCCTCCCAGACGTCGCTTGGTGTCCCCGCGCGGCTTCCTCCTCCGCGCGGGCTGAGAGCATGGGGGCGCCGGTTTTGCCCACGTGGCAAAGCAAAGTCGTCATGAGTGGACGGCTTTCGCGTGCTGGACGCGTGGAGTTGGGTGGAAATCGCCCCAACCCGCGCCGAAGCATGGGTGGATTTCCACCCATCGTGGGCAGGCTACCCCTCGGCGTCGTCCCCGTCGACGATCAGGCGGCGGTCCAGACCGTGCTTCTGCATCTTCTCGTACAGGGTCTTGCGGCTGATCCCGAGCGATTCGTAGACCTTGCGCAGATGCCCGCGATGCGCGGCGATGGCCCCGGCGATCACGCTGCGCTCGAACCCCGCGACGCGGTCGGCCAGGCGCGGGGCTTCCGGGCCTGCCCCCTCCATCCAGTCAAGGCCCAGGACGAAGCGGTCGGCGGCATTGCGCAATTCACGCACGTTGCCGGGCCAGTCGCGGGCGGAAAGCTGGGCCAGAAGCTCGGGTTCGGGGGTGCGGTCGGGGACGCTGTGGCGCGCAGCGGCTTCGCGCACAAGCTGCAGGAAAAGCAGCGGGATATCCTCGCGCCGGCCGGCAAGCGGCGGAACGCGGATGGTGGCGACAGCAAGGCGGTAAAGAAGATCCTGGCGGAACGTCCCGGCAACGGCGGCCTGCGCCAGGTCGGCCTTGGAAGTGGCAAGGAACCGGACATCCAGCGCGATGGGGTCGTTCGACCCCAGCCGGGTGATGACCCGGTCCTGCAAGACACGCAGCAGCCGGGCTTGCAGGTCCAGCGGCATCGACCCGATCTCGTCCAACAGGATCGTGCCGCCGCGCGCATGTTCAAAGCGGCCGAAGCGCGGCCGCAAAGCACCGGGGAAGGCGCCGGCCTCGTGACCGAAAAGCTCGGACTCGATCAGTTGCGCTGGAAGCGCGGCGCAGTTGATCGCGATAAGGGGGCGGCCCGCGCGCGGCGACAGGTCGTGCATGGCCTGGGCCACGACCTCTTTGCCCGCGCCGGTCGGCCCGGTGATCAGGGCATCGGCCTCGGACGGGCCAAGGGTGCGGACCAGGCGCCGCAGGTCGATGACGGCGGGGCTGCGGCCGGGCAGCCGCGCCTCCAGGTCGTCGCGCTGGCCCGCGACGGCGCGCAGGCGGCGGTTCTCGATCACCAGGGCCCGATGGTCAAGCGCGCGGCGCAGCACGGCGGCCAGGGGCTGGATGGCAAAGGGTTTCTCGATGAAGTCATAGGCCCCGCGCCGCATCGCCTCGACCGCAAGGCTGACCTCGGCGTGGCCGGTGATCAGGATCACCGGCAGGTCGCGGTCGGCCAAGGTCAGGCGTTCCAGAAGGCTCATCCCGTCCAGACCGGGCATCCGGATGTCCGAGATCACCGCGCCCGTAAAACCGGGCCCGATCAGCGGCAGGGCGGCCTCGGCGCTGGCAAAGGACTGGACCGTGAAGTCCGCCAGTTCCAGCGCCTGTTCGGTGGACCGGCGCATCGCCTCGTCGTCGTCGATCAGGAGGACGGTCTGTTTCATTCGGCCGCCAACGCCCCGGCCCGCGCGGGGCGCAGGACCAGGCTGAACACCGCCCCGCCCTGCGGATGGTTTGCGACGCGCAGGTCGCCCTGGAAATCCTGCATGATGTTATAGCTGATCGACAGCCCCAGCCCGAGGCCCGAGCCGACCTGCTTTGTGGTGAAGAACGGGTCGAAGATGCGATCGGCAATGGCCGGGGCGACGCCGGGGCCATGGTCGTGGACCTGTAACGTCACCTCGTCACCCTGGGCCTGGGCGCTGATGTCGATCCGGCGGTCGGCGGTGCCCTCGACCGCGTCGGCGGCGTTGGACAGAACGTTGACCAGCACCTGTTGCAGCCGCACCGGGCCGCCCTGGACCAAGGGCAGGTCGGCGGGCAGGGCGACCGAGACCCTAGCCCCCGCCGCCGTCAGCCGACCCTGGGCAATGGCCAGCGCATCCTGCACGACGGCGGCAAGGTCGACGATCTTCAGCGGCTCGTTCGGCTTTCGGGCGACGTTGCGCAGATGGCGGGCGATGGCGGCCATGCGGTCGATCAGGGTCAGGATCTGACCGATGTTCTCTCGCGCGCGTGGCAGGTCGCCCCGATCGATCAGAAGGCCGGCGCTGTCGGCATAGTTCCGGGCGGCGGCGAGCGGCTGGTTGATCTCGTGGCTTAGCGCCGCCGACATCCGGCCCAGCGCCGCCAGCTTGCCGGCCTGCACAAGATCGGCCTGCATCCGGTGGAGGTCGTCATTGGCGCGGGTCAGGTCGGCGGTGCGCTCGGCCACCTGGCGTTCCAGGTCGGCCTGGGCCGTGGCCTGGATCGCCAGCCGTTCAGCCAGCCGCGCGCGGCGTTGCCAGACCGTCCAGCCCAGCAGCAGCGCCACGGCCAGAAGCAGCCCGAACGCGGCGACCGCAAGCCGCGCCTGTGCCCGCAAGGGCGCGGTTTCCAGCAAGACGCGCACCGTCCAGCCCGCTTGCGGCATCTCGCGCGCGGTCATCACATATTCCCGCTCTGTCCCGTTGCCATCGACAAGTTGCAGCAGATCGACCTTGCCCGAGCGCACCCGCTGGGTCGCCAGGACGCTGAGCCCGGCCTCGGCATAGCGGCGCGAGGCGGCGATCCGGGCGATCTGGTCCGCCGTCAGCGGCAGCAGGCTGTGATACAGCCAGACGGGATCGGTGGACATGAACACGATCCCGTCGGGGTCGGTCACCAGGATGCGATAATCGCGCGCGACCCAGCCGGCCTCGATCTCGTCCACACCGATCTTCAGTGCCAGCACCCCGGCAATGGCCCCGCGACTGCCGCGCACCGGCGAGGCGAAGTAGTAGCCGCGCACACCCGAGGTCGTGCCCAACGCGAAGAAATGGCCGCTGGCCCCATCCCTTGCCGCAGTGAAATACGGCCGGTACGAGAAGTTCTGGCCGATGAAACTGTCGGGGCGGGCGTGGTTCGAGGCCGCGATTGTCGTCCCCGTCAGGTCGATCAGATAAAGGTCCGAGGCTTCGACCAGCGTATTGGTCTCGTCCAGCCAGCGGTTCAGGGCCGCGATCCGCCCCGCATCGTCTGGTGCTGCCAGAGCCGCGCGGATGTTGTCGTTGCGGGCCAGCAGGGCGGGCAACGCCTCAAAGCGCCGCAGATGCCCCTCCAGCGCGTTAACGGTCTGACGCAATGTCGTTTCGGCGCGGACCTGCCCCTCGCCCAGGGCGTTGCGGGTGGCGACACGCTCGACCCCCAGCATAAGGACCGCCACCGCGACTGCGATGGCCCCCCATGCCAAGCCTTTCCACCTGCCTGTCATCTGGCCCCCCTGCCCCGGCCGAGCAATTATCATGCCCGGGGCCACGACGGGAAAGGGAAATCAACGGCGGCTGCCATTCCGGCCGCCATTGGCGGCGGCCCAGGCGGACGGATGCCGCGCTGCCGCTATTTGCGGAAGATTGCCACCAGGTCGCTGACCCCTTCGGCCGGGTCCGTCAGTTCCAGGTGCTGTTCGATGTGGCGCAGATGGTCGGCCATCAGCCGCGACGCCGCCTCGGTGTCGCGTCGGCGGAAGGCGTCATAGATCTCGTCATGGTCCTCGTCGCGGCAGTTCGAGACGCCGGGGCTGCCGAAAATGCCAATGATCAGCGAGGTGCGGGTGACCAGTTCCTTGACCATCCGCAGCGCGACCGCATTGTCGGCAATTTCGGCCAGCAGCACATGAAACTGGCCGGACAGCCGGATCGCATCGCGGCGCTTGTTGCTGTGGTGGGCCTCGTGTTCCAACCGAAGGTGCCGCTGGATCGCGGCAAGATTCTCATCCGTCGCACGTTCCGCCGCCAGCCGCGCCACGTTCGGCTCGATCATCAAACGGGCCTCGAACACTTCGCGGGCCTGCTCGGCTGTAGGCGAGGCGACAAAGGCGCCGCGATTCGGCAGAAGGTCCACGACTTCGCGGCTGGCCAACAACAGAAGGCTTTGCCGGATCCGCATCCGGCCGACCCCAAACGCCTCGCACAGGGCGGCTTCGGACAGCTTCGTGCCGGGCGGCAGGCGCTGGTCGATGATCGCCTCGAAGATTCGCTCGACGATCTCTTCCTCCCCAAGTTCGTCGTCGCGAAGGTCCGCTTCGGCAGCGGTGCCGAGGGTGCTCATGCCAGGTGCCTGTTCCAAGACTGCTTGGTTTCCACGCTACAGGGGAATAACTGCGCCCATCAAGAGGCATTCCGTGAACCATCGGGAACATTTTTGTTGACAATCGTGTCAGCACGTCCGTCAATCGACTTGCCCGGACTTGAATTCCGCGGACTGACAACAGGGAGCACCACCATGAAGAGACGCTTTTTCCTTGCGACGACCGGGTTGTCGCTGGCTTTGGCCGTCGCGGCGTCGACAGCCGCCTGGGCCGAGAATGCCAAGCTGAAGATCGGCTTTGTCGGCGTGACCTCGGGTCCGGCGGCGGCCTGGGGGATTTCCAACCAGCGCTCGATGGAGGCCCGCGCGGCCTGGCTGAACGAGCTGGGCGGGGTCCAGATCGGCGACACCACCTATGACATCGAGATCGTCCCCTTCGACGACCAGAAAGACCCCAAGCGCGCGATCGCGGGCATGGAAAAGATGGCGCAGGACGGCATCCACTATGTCGTCGGCCCGAACGTCGATGACGGCGCCGCCGCCGTCCGCCCGGTGGCCGAGCAGAACGGGATCATGTATTTCCCCTATGCCTTCCCGAAGGAACTTTATGTCGCCCCCGCATCGAACGCGATTCTCGGGATGGTGGCGAACTACCAGTCGGGTCCGGCGATCTATAAATACCTGATGGAAAACAAGGGCGTGAAGAAGGTTGCCTTCATCGCCGGCAACGAGTCCGACCCGCTGAGCCAGCGTGACTCGGGTGCTGCCGCGGCCCGTGAGCTGGGGCTTGAGGTCGTGTCCGACACGGTGACCTACCAGATGGACACTACTGACTTCACGCCGGTCCTGCTGCCGGTGATCCAGACCGCGCCGGACCTTCTGGTCCTGTCGGGTGTCTCGCCTGCCAACGCGCCGCAGCTGATCCGCTCGGCCCGGGAACTGGGCTATACCGGGCTCATCTCGACCGAAACGGCGCAGGATGCGGCGGTGCTGGCGGAAGGCGCGGGCGAGTTGGCGAACGGCTTCATCTCCGTCGGCGGGGCCTCGACGCCCGAGCTTGCCAGCGACACGATGAAGGAATTCGTGCAGCGCTACACGGACATGTTCGGCGAATACAACGACGAGTCGAACACCAAGGTCTACGCGCTGGAATACATCATCGAGACGCTGAAGGCGAACCCGGCAGCGATCGACAATGTCGAAGAGTTCAAGACCACGATGGACGCCTTCGAGGCCCCGAACCCCTTCATGGTCGGTGACGCGAAGCTGACCTATGTCGGCACCACCTCGTTCGGCCAGAAGCGCCAGGTTTCGGTCCCGCTGGTGGTGAACGAGTTCAAGGACGGCAAGTTCGAGACCCTGTTCGTCGCCCAGGTCGACTAAGACCTCACGACGTCTCATGGTTGCATGCAGGGCCCGGGCTTGCTCCCCGGTCTGGGCCCCGCTGTCTTTGTCGCAAAGGACCCCCCGATGGAACAGATCCTTGCCAACGGCCTGTATCTGGGCGCGCAATACGCCCTGATCGCGCTGGGCCTGACCCTGATCTTCTCGCTGATGAACGTGCTGAACTTTGCCCATGGGCAGATGTACGTCTTCGGCGGGTTCGTGACCTATACCGTGGTCGCCCAGTTGGGCCTGCCCTTCATCGTGGGCCTGATCGCCTCGGCCGTCGTGCTGGCGGTGATGGGCGCGCTGATCGAGAAATTCCTGTTCCGTCCGGTCATCCGACGCTCGAAACGCGACGAGTCCACGATGCTTCTGGCAGCGGGTATCGCCTTTTTCCTGGACGCGGTGATCCTGCTGCTGTTCGGCGAAAAGCAGCGCGGCGTGCCCAAGGTGGTGGACGGCGTGTTCAACTGGGACATGCGGCTGATCATGCCCTATGACCGCATCCTGATCGCCGCGTTGGCCGTGGCGCTGATCGTGGGCTTCATCCTGTTCATGCAATACTCCCGCACCGGCCGCGCGATGCGCGCCTTGGCGCAGGACCGGGTCGCCGCGCAGCTGATGGGCGTGGATGTCGACCGCTATTCGATGATCGGCTTTGCCTTGGGTGCGATGCTGGCCGGGCTGGTCGGCGGGCTTCTGGTGACGATCACCGGGATCAACTTGGGGATGGGCGGGCCGACCTCGGTCAAGGCGTTCCTGATGATCATGATCGGCGGGGCGGGCGTCATCTCGGGTGCCATCGCCGGCGGGTTCATCCTGGGGATGATGGAGTCCGTGGGCCTGACCCTTCTCGCCGCTTATGGCGATGTCACCTACCTGGTGATCTTCGTGACGCTGATGATCTTCCTCGCCATCCGGCCGCAGGGCCTGATGGGCAAGCCCTGGGGTTGAGACCATGACCGATCAAACGCAATCCACCCCCATCGTCAAAGGCAGCGCCATGTCCATGTCACGCATCCTGGGGATCGGGACCTTCCTGCTGGCGGTCTTCGTCCTGGTGCCGGTCATCATCGGCCTGAGCGGCCGGTGGGACTTCTACTACACGCTCACCTCGGTGGCCCTGTTGTCGGTGGCTGCGGCGGGGGTCTGGCTGACCTTCTACATCGGCCGCATCAACATCGGCCAGGGCGCCTATGCGCTGATGGGGGGCTATGTCTCGGCCGTCCTGATGACGCAGTACGGGGTCAGCTTCTGGCTGACGCTGCCGCTGGCCGGCATCTTCTGCGCGCTGGTATCCGTGGGGATCGGCCTGCCGATCCTGCGGCTGCGGGGCGTCTACTTCGCGATGGTCACGCTGGTCCTGACCGAGGTTGCCCGCCTGACCGCCCTCGCCCTGCCCATCACCAACGGCGCGAAGGGGATCACCTCGATCCCGCTGCCGGGCGAGTTGTCGATCTTCGGCCTGACCATCATCCCGGACTTCGCCACGCTGGAGAACCCGAAGCTTGCCTTCTACCTGATGGCTGCGCTGCTGATGGTGCTGACCTACCTGGTCCTCTGGCGCATCGTGAACTCGCGCCTTGGCCACCTGTGCCGGTCGCTGCAACAGAACGAGGAACTGTCCGCCTCCATCGGTGTCAACACCGCGATGCTGCGGGTGCTGGCCTATGCCATCTCCTCGTTCTTCGGCGGGCTGGCCGGGGCGATCTTTGTCGCCATCTCGCAGTCGATCTACCCGTCGTCCTTCGTGGTGCAGGATAGCGTGAACTTCATGCTTTACTGCTTCCTTGGCGGGCTGGGCTACGTCTTCGGGCCGATGCTGGGGACGCTGCTGCTGTACTTCGGCTGGGACCTGCTCTCCATCGCCCGGGAATATCAGTTGCTCATCTACTCCGGCGCGCTGATCGCCCTGATGCTGGTCTTGCCGAACGGGGTCCTCAGCCTACTGGACAAGAAGGAGGGCCGGAAATGACCCCGATCCTGCAAGTGAAGGGCGTCACCAAGCGTTATGGCGGGCTGACGGCCAACAACGACATCAGCTTCGACGTCGCCCCGCAGGAGATCCTGTCGGTGATCGGGCCGAACGGGGCGGGGAAATCCACCCTGTTCAAGCAGATCGCCGGGTTCGTCACGCCGACGACCGGGGAGGTGATCTACAAGGGAACGAAAATCTCCGGCCTGCCGCCGCACAAGGTGGCGCGGCTGGGGGTGGTGCGGACGTTTCAGGAAACGACGATCTTCAAGTCGATGACCGTGCGGGAAAATGTCATCGTCTCGCATCACCTGCGGTCGAAGGCGTCGCTTCTGGGGTTCTTCTTGGGAACCGGCCAGGCCAAGGCGGATGAGGCCGAGTTCGGCAAGTCCGCCGACGACATCATTGACTTCCTGGGGCTGCAGGCGATCCGCAACGAGACGGCATCGAACCTGCCGCAAGGCCACTTGCGCGCCCTGGGAATGGCCATCGGTCTGGCGACGCACCCCGAGATCATCCTGCTGGACGAACCCTTTGCCGGGATGAACCATGACGAAACAATGCGGATGGTCGCCATGGTGCGCCGCCTGCGCGACGAGCGGGGGCTGACGGTCCTGCTCGTCGAACACGACATGCCGGCGGTGATGAAGATCAGCGACCGGATCGTCTGCATCAACTTCGGCGAAAAGATCGCCGAGGGCACGCCTGCCGAAATCCAGGCCAACCCCCGCGTGATCGAGGCCTATCTGGGCAGCGAAGACGCCGCCATCGGGATGTAGGACATGACCCAGACAGCGACCCAACTGGAACCGGCCAAAAAGATGCTCAGCTTCGACAATGTCGAGCTGTATTACGACCACGTCTATGCGCTGAAAGGCGTGTCGATCGAGCTGATGGAGGGTGAAACGGTGGCCCTGATCGGCGCGAACGGGGCGGGGAAATCCTCGATCCTGCGGGCCATTACCGGGCTGCGGAAGATCAAGAGCGGGTCGATCAGCTATCTCGGCGACCGGATCGACGGCCGTCCGGCGGCCGAGATCGTGAAGCGCGGCATCGCGATGGTGCCGGAAGGCCGCCGCGTGTTCCCGCTGATGAGCGTGAAGGACAACCTTCTGATGGGGGCCTTCACCCGCACCGACAAGCAGGGGATCGAACAGACGCTGGACAGCATCCTGACCCGTTTTCCGCGCCTGAAGGAACGCTTCAACCAGCAGGCCAGCACACTGTCGGGCGGCGAGCAGCAGATGATGGTGATCGGCCGCGCGCTGATGGCCAAACCGAAGTTGCTCCTTTTGGACGAACCCTCGCTGGGGATCGCGCCGAAACTGGTACAGGACATCGCCCGCGCCATCGTGTCGATCAGCCGCGACGAAGGTGTCTCGGTGCTTCTGGTCGAACAGAACAGCCGCATGGCGCTGTCGATCTCGAACCGCGCCTATGCCATGTCCACCGGGCAGGTCGTCCTGTCCGGCATTTCCAAAGACCTGATGCACGACGATCGGATCAAGGCCGCCTACCTTGGTGGAGACCTCTGAACATGCGCCTATTGGTGATCAACCCGAACTCCACCGCCTCGATGACCGAAAAGATCGGCCACGCCGCCCGCCGTGTCGCAAGCCCGGGGACCGAGGTCATCGCGGTCAACCCGCTGGGCGGCCCGGTCTCGATTGAAGGGTATTACGACGAGGCGCTGTCGGTTCCGGGCCTCCTGCACGTCATCCAGACGACGCCCGGCTTCGACGCGGTGATCATCGCCTGCTTCGACGACACCGGCCTTGACGCGGCGCGCTGCCTGACCGACCGCCCGGTGATCGGGATCGGCGAGGCGGCCTACCACTTTGCCTCGATGCTTTCGAACAAGTTTTCGGTCGTGACCACGCTGGCGCGGTCGGTCCCGGCGCTGGAGCATAACCTGCACAAGTACGGACTGGCGACGCGCTGTGCCCGGGTGCGGTCGTCCGAGGTGGCGGTGCTGGAACTGGAACATGCCGGCTCGGACGCCTGCAACCGGATCAGCGCCGAGATCGGTCGCGCAGTCGCCGAGGACCGGGCCGAGGCGATCGTCCTGGGCTGTGCGGGGATGGCCGACCTTGCCGACCGGCTGGCTGCGGACCACGGCCTGCCCGTCCTGGACGGGGTGTCCTGCGCCGTCCGACTGGCCGAGGCGCTGGTGGGACTGGGCCTGCGAACCTCGCGGCGTGGCGGCTATGCCCCCACCCCGCAGCACAAACTGCGCGCAACGGCCTGAGGCCCGCCGCCCGCCGGACCGGCGACCGCCGTCTCATCGGCAGTCTGCGTGGTGGGCCGCGCGGCCGAGGCCGAGGATGCCGCGATTGCCTTCGACCTGGGGGCCGACGATGTGGTGGCGCCGCATGTGACGGCGACGGAACTGGCCTTGCGGACGCGCAGCCTGGCTGGCGTGGGTTGAGCGAGCAGGCTGCATATTTGTCCATTGCGATTTTACCGCGACAGAGAAGTCAAGATGGCGAGGGGTGCCGACCGTGCTTCCAGTGGCGTCGCTCAATCGCCGATCAGGGCGTTGATATCTTTGGTGCGCAGGACCAGAACCATCGGGTCGACTGGAGACTCATCGCAGCCCCCGGCCAAGGTCGTTTCCCTGTTTTGGCATCGACGGCCAGAGGCCCCAGCACGATGACAGGCACGGAATCGGGCATGATCTGTCGCAGCTTGCGCAGGCTGAGCACATGGCTGACCGATCGGGCGGCAAGGACCGAGAGATCAACAACCTTTTTGCTGCGGCACAGGATGTAAGTTCGCGGGGCCTGATTGGCCCGCGCCTTTTGCCAGATCGAGGCATCGAGCGTCAGGAATGCCAGAGGCGAAAGCTTAGACTTAGTGATGATCGGCCAGCGGAACCGGGGTCTCCAGTGCGCCCGGCGTCATTTTTCCCAAGGCTCCAGGATCGCGATCAAGCGGCGCAGCCGGGCCTGACACCGGGCACGACTTTTGATCTTAAGTCCTCGGGCGACCGGGCGCTGGAACGGGAACAGGCGCTGATCGTGCAGCTTCTGCAGGGGCAACTGGCCCACCCAAAGGGCGCGATCCGACAGTTTCTGGGCTGGTCAGGCGAGCCGTGCTGGGAGAGCGCACGCGCGTCGCGACCGAAACCGTTGATGCAGAAATCGCAGGCCGGTTCCAGATGGCCGTGGCCAACAGCCCCGGCCGGACCGCGCGGATCGACGACCTTTGCGCCGAGGTCGCCCGGCATCGCCACGTAGAGGGCGACTTGCGCCACGCCTGCGTCGCCCTGATCGGCGAATTGCGTGGGATGCTGGCACAGGCCTCAGTCCAGTCGCTGGAGCCTGATCTGATCATCCTTGACGAAATTCCAGCGCTTTCACGACCTGCTGCATGGCGATAGCGAAGCCGCCGATCTGGCACGCCAGTTGTTCAACCATGTCGAGGGCGCGGGCAACACCGTCAAGACCCTGCTTCTTTCGGCCACGCCCTACCGGATGGTGACACTGGCAGGGGATGCGCCCTAGGAGGGCGATCATTACCGCGATTGCCTCGACGCGCTGGAGTTCCTGTTCGGAGCCGAGGACGGCAAACGCCGCCGCGACGAGATTGCGTTGGAGATGCGCCGCTTTCGTCGGGCGATGCAGGCCCTGCCCGCAGGGTTTGAAAAGCCCGCACGCTGCGCGAGGGGATCGAAGGCCAGTTGCCTTATCATGCCGCGCACCGACCTGCGGTTTGGAACGCATAAAGCCTCCCGCGATGGAGGCTCTTGAGCTGTCGATCTAGCGTAGTAAATCTGGTTGCGGGGGCAGGATTTGAACCTGCGGCCTTCAGGTTATGAGCCTATGGACCCAGATTTTCACAAATACATACAATTCAGCCACTTAACCCCCAAGCCTTTGAAATCACAAAATTCGACGGTCGTCGTTCGCTGACGGTCAACGGATTTCGCAGGATCATAGGGGGTTAAACCGGGGCAAAACTGCATACGTGGGTTGAGGTGGCGTTGAGGTAAAACTGCGCGCAATAGATCACATCATTCAAACGGGACCGATGCGCGGAAATCGAAAAAAGCTAATGCCGTCGAACGTTGGTGACCTCGACCGGCGCGACTTAAGTACGACGACGCAGTCACTCGCGCCCATCTTTTCATGGAGATCATAGGCGATGTGCCTCGCCTTGTCGCGCCATTCATCGCTGCTGCCGGGAAGCTCGCTCGCCATATGGACGGCCACCACGTAGGCGCGATTACCAATATCCGCCCGCGAAGACAGGGTATTTCCTTTTCCTGTTCCTCCTCCGCTCCGCCATCGCCGGACGGCGTGCGCGATCCTTTCGAGTGCGCCCGGGCTTTGGTTAAGAATGGCAATCAGGATGTCGAACCGGTGACGGTCGGCGTCGTGATAGATCTCTTTCGCGATGAGGTTCCACATGGGTGGCAACTCAGGACCATGAGTAGCAAATTCAGAGCGGTCGGAGCGAGGCGTAGTCCGCCCGCGGACGGCAGCGTCTGCCTCGTGGAATAGCAGTTGCCGACCTTCCAGCGCGCGCGGATCGATAATGAACCTGTTGACGAGATACATTGAGAGTAGGTCCTGCTCATCACCCGAAAAGTCGAAAAGGTCGTCGGCGGTCATGCGCCTCGTTAGGTAGTGCAGGAACGACACCTCGGTATCGAGCCGATCTGCGATCATGCGCAACTCGCCCAAGGTGAGGATCGGTGCCCACGCGCTGTCCTGCTCCAGCAGACCAAGCTCGCGGAAGAAGCGGCGACTGCCGGTGATCCCCGCGATCTGTTCGATGCAAACACCGAATTTATGCACTTGGCTGGGGCCTGCCGTCTCAAACTGTACGACTTCGCCTTTGTGATCCTTTAGCTCAACGTCATTTCGCCTGGATGCGAGGAGAGATTCAAGACGGGTTGCCTGAATTCCCGGCTCTATGAAAAGAGCCTTGAAATTCTTGCGCAGCCTGTCTGCCGCGCCGCGTTTGGCAGACGGTGATAACTTACCCGACTTGGCTTCAAAGATGAGCACCTGCATGCCAAGGATCGCGATAACATCATGTTCGTATTCAACCTTGGTGTCGGGATCCTTCCACTTTACCCCGCGATGCACCCGCGCAGATGGCAACGACTTTCGGACTATACGCTCGATGTCGTCTTCGAGATATCGCGTGCGGGCGACCCCGTATGCCTCGTTCAGCGTGTCGTTACCGGCCATTAGCCCTTCAACGATAGTGAACGGGAAGCTCACGAAAAGGAACGGCAGCGGGAGAAAAAGGGTATCGCTGTCGAGCGCCACAAACGGCCGTCCCCATACCGGATTGGCAAGAAAGACTTTGCCGAGGTCCTCCTCTCGGATTGAGCCAAAGCTTAATGATAGAGTAAAAAGCGCGTCTGATATTTGGATGCCGAAACGCGTCACGAGTTCGGTCCTTGTGAACGTAAAGATTGGGGCGCAAAGCATCTCAGCCATCTGAAATCCGGCCCAAGCCCTGCCTTCGGGAGATAGGGACCCTCCCCGGCCTATGCGCCACATCCGCCTCGCGATATGTGACTCTTCAATCATCGTCTCTATGACGCCATCAGCCGCAACCCCAGGCTGATTTCTCAGCGCACGCTCTCTTTCGACCCGGACGCTGAACCTGTCGGCGACGTCATCGATAAGCGCGAACATCGCTTTCGCAAGGTCAGATAGCCGATAGCCAAGCTCGCGCTCCGACGCGCGATCCATGAGAGACAAAAGTCCAGGCACAATTTCCGCCGCGTCGTCGCTGTTGAATACGTTGCGGTGATAGATGGTTCGCAAGCGGACACGCCGCGCGAGTTGGGTATCATCATCCGCCCCCTGTCCCGGCGCAGTTGACCGGAGGTAGGCGTCGAGGTTGCTCTGGACAAGCGACCAGATACGCACCATCGAGCGCGGGGAAGCGGGTACGAACGTGCCCCGCCCAACCGAAAGGGCGAATGCTTGAAGTACCTCAGCGTGGACCTGCTCCATGCCGGAGGGACCCGGTCCGATCTGCATCCCCAGTTCTTTCAGCATTTGCTCGCCCGTCTTGGCGAGCACCGCTACGACGTCGCGGCCCCTGAGTGCAGACGGTAGATGCGACATGGTTTCGGCCAGTGTCGGTTGGGGGCTATTGTCTTGCAAGGATGTGATCGATTGAAGGTCGACCTCGCCATAGCCGGGAATAGGCTGCCGCGCCGAACCTCCCTGCGGGTGTACTTTGCGCCTCGATCTTCCTCTTTTGGTCAACGTTCTGCCTGTACTAGTTGAACTGTTGTAACAGCGACCAGCATCGCACATTCGACCTTTTCGAGGACGACTTTGCCTTGATGCGGTGTTTTGAAGATCAACTTATACGAGTTGACCTCAATATGCGAATGCAGCCCTTCCACTTTGCGCCTTTGGCCTTGCGCTCCCGGAACGCCCCTCCCCTCCCCAATTCCGGTCACTGCCTGCATTCCGGTCCTGTCGCCATGCTTTGCTTGATAAGGGTGCGAATCCACGCCTCATGTCGGACGAACGAAGGAGTGAGATCCATGGTCAACAGACTGAAACTGAATGAGAAAACCATCCGCGAGGCTGAGAACCTGGGGCGGGATTACCAGATCTTCGACACCGACGTGCGAGGGTTCTCGATCACGATCTACCCCTCGGGGAACCGAGCCTTCACGCTTGACTACCGGATCGCCGGGCGGCAGCGGCGGATGACCATCGGGCGCTGGCCTGAATGGAACACCGTGGCAGCGCGGGAGCGGGCCAAGGAGCTGCGGCGCGACATCGATGAAGGGATCGACCCCCTCAGCCTGCGGGAAACATCGCGCGAGGCGCCCCGGGTCAACGACATGATCGCCCGATATCTGGCGGAACACACGCCGCACCTCGCCGCCCGCAATGCCGCCGACCAGCACACCATCATGCACAAGCTGGTGGCGCCCGATTGGGGCAAGAAGCTGGTCACCGAGATCACCAAGGCCGATGTAGAAAAGCTGCTGACCAAGATTGCCGCCGGTCGCGCTCGGCCTTCGAAGGCCAAACCGAACAATCGGGCCCGCAAGCTGCAGGGGCCGAAGCCCACGCCGGTGCGCGCCAACCGGGTGGGTGAGGTGCTGCGCAAGATGTTTACGCTGGCCATCGGCTGGGGCATGCGTATCGACAATCCCGCCAGCGGATTCCGCCGCCGGATCGAGAACGAACGCGAGCGGTTCCTGACGCCGGAAGAGATCGGCCGACTGGCCAAGGCGCTGGACGCGGCAAAGGACCAGCGCGCGGCCGGCATCATCCGACTCTGCATGTTGACCGGGGCGCGGTCGGGCGAGGTGCGGCAGGCGCGGTTTGAACAGTTCAACCTCGACCTTGGCAGCTGGTCAAAACCGGCGGCGACCACCAAACAACGCAAGATCCACCGCATCCCGATCTCGGGCGATGTGGCCGCCATCGTGCGTCAGCGCGCCCTGCTGGTGCCACGCGGCAATCCTTGGCTGTTCCCCGGCGACACCCCCGGCCAGCCCGTCAAGGAAATCCGCCGTTTCTGGATCGGGATCCAGACCGAGGCCAAACTGCCCGATGTCCGGATCCACGACCTGCGCCACACTTTTGCATCGCTGCTGGTCAGCGGCGGGGCCTCGCTGGAGATGATCGGCAAGCTGCTGGGCCACACGCAGATGCAGACGACCCAGCGTTATGCCCACTTGATGGACTCGCCCTTGCGCGACGGGGTCAACGCTGTCGCCAGCATCTTCCGGCCCCGCCCGCAGCTTGTGCATGACGCCGATCAGGATCAAAAAAGCGCCTGAACGGCAGGATCGGCATCGATCACTCCCGTTCGCGCAGCGCCCGCCAGATTGGCGCGACCTTCTTGCGCGTCGTGCTTTCCTCGGGGATTTCGCCGTTCGGCGAGTTCTGTGCGAACCAATCCTGCACTTCAGCGATCAGTTCGGCCTGCGTTGCGGGCACACCCTGCTCGTTGACCCGCCGGAACAGCATGATCGTCATGCCCTCCCAATCGTATCGCGGCGCAGATCCGGCTGATCCGGCAGGGCGACGCAACAAGTCCCGCTCGTCCTCGAACTTCTGCACCTCTTCGGCCAGCAGCAACAGATCGGTGATCTTGATCACGACGCCATCCGCCGGTTCCGTGATGTATTGCCACTCCGCGCTGCCCTGCGGCCGGATGCGATAGATCCGGCATTCCTCTTCGCTCGGACCATGACGGCGGAACATCCGCATCATGTCGGCGGCGCTGACCACCACGATGCCCGCCACTGGCTGCTTGCCGCAGATCACCGAAGCGATGCTGGTGACCAGCGTCAGATGGTCGGTCGCCGCCCATCCCGCCAGGTCGGCGGCGGCGCAACCCCAACGGGCGGATGTCTCATTCAAGGAATAGAAGGCTCTCGGCGGCAGGCTCATGGGTCGTGCGTCCTTACTTCATTCAGCGACACCCGGGTCAGCACCGGGCATGGCAGGGATCGCGTTCCCGAACAGCAGCTTGCCCGCAGGCTCGCTGTGCAGGAACACGCCTCAAGGTGTCTTCAAACAGCCATGTCTGGAGATCCGGGTGAAAAGCACCCCGGTGATCGGAAACACGCACAGGTGGAATCGGCTTGAGCTGACCAGAGCCAGCCAATCGCTTTTGAAGCGAATTGTCGTTAACGTCCCTGTCAGGTTCGGTCAGGGATGGAAGATGGACAACAAGCGTCTGGGCAAGGCCCTCGACATCATGCGTCTGGCTGAAGAGGCGGCCGCCCGGCCGGGCGGCATCAGCCTGGTGCAGATCGTGGACACCTTCGGCGTGACCCTGCGCACCGCCCAGCGCATGTCACGCGCGCTCGAAGAGGCATTTCCTATGGTGCAGACCCGCACCGACAAGGAAAGGCGCAAGTGGTGGCAGCTCCCTGACAGCCGCCTGCTGCACCTTCAGGGCATTCGCGACAGCGAATTGTCGGCGCTGGAAATGGGCATCCGGCGTGCCGAACGCGATGGCGCGACCACGGAGGTCACGGCATTGACCTCGTTGCGCAACCGCCTCCTCGGGACGATGCCACCGACCTTCGCCCGGCGCGCCGAGGTAGATGCCGAGGCTGTGCTGGAGGCCCGAGGTCATGCCTGCCGTCCTGGCCCCCGCGCGCAGTATTCAGCGCTTGTCCTTGGCGCGATCGACAACGCACTGAAGGGCCCGTTCACGATGCAGATCGACTATGCCGGTGCACAGGATGCCGCGCCACGGTCGCGGGCGGTCGAGCCCTACGGCGTTCTCTTCGGGATGCGCGGCTATCTGATCGCCCGCGAGATCGACAACGGCGGCAAGTATCGGCATTTCCGGTTGGACAGGATCAGCCGCGCCAGGCTGCTGCAGGATTCCTTCGTGCGGGATCCTGACTTTGATCTTGGCAGGCACGCCGCCCAGGCCTTCGGGTCATTCCATTCTGACGAGGAGTACGCGCCAGTGGAATGGCGGTTTGCACCATCAGCCGCCAATGTCGCCCGGACATTCATCTTCCACCCCGACCAGAAGGTTCAAGAGGAGGCTGACGGTAGCCTGACCGTCCGATTCGCCGCCGGGGGCTGGCTGGAGATGGCGTGGCACCTCTATCAATGGGGTGATGTGGTCGAGGTGATTGCCCCGCCTGAACTCCGCATCCTCGTCGAGGCCCACCGGCGCAGTGATTTCCCTTCCCTGCCCTGACACCGGCATGCACGTCCTGTCCCGCGCCGCCCGGTCTGCGTCGCGCGCTGCTGCTGAAATCCGGCTGGTATGGTTGCCATCCACGATCATCAGGCGCGATCTGGCACAGCTGACCGGAAACGGCGGAACTGCACTGGGCGGCCTTTCCGATTCGCGTTCCGGTCCCGCGCCAAAACTCCAATGAAACAAGGACCGGAATTGTTCGCCTCGTCCCAATTCCGGTCTCTGCCTAGGTTCCGGTCCTTCCCGTCTGCTTCCCTCGCCCCGTCTCCGGCCGCTGCCGGGATCTGGATGGGAGACCCAAATGCAGACCACAGCCCCTGCCCCGCAGGACCAACCCCTCAATCTGCTGGCCGACTGGATCAGTCGCGAGCAGCTGGCCGGTGAACTCGGCCTTGCCTGCGACACGCTCGCTCGCTGGGAGGCCCGCCAGCTCGGCCCGCCTTGCACGCGGATCGGCCGCAAGGTGCTCTACCGGCGCACGTCGGTCCAGGACTGGATCAGCGCGCAGGAACAGATCCGCCCTGCGCGGACACGGCGGGGGCGGAAATGAACCAGCTCCTGTCCCACCCGCCCATTGTCCCATCGTCGGCCACCGGCGACTGGATGCATGACCGCCTGACCGAAGCGCGCGGCGTCTTGGCAGACGCCAGCCAGCATCCCGAATCCTTGGTCATCCTCGCCGCCCGCGTCGTCGTCGGCCAGACCGACGATGCCCGCGAATGTGGTGACGCCATCGAACTGCTGCGCTTGCTGGATCGGCGCCCGCTGCATGCCATCGCGGCGGCCGCGTTCCCGAACGGAGGTGCCACATGAACCGGCGCAGCACCCCCGAGGCCGACGCCCAGCGCGCCATCGTGCAAGCGTTGCGCTTCGCCCTGCCCCGCGACGCCATCGTCCATCACTGCGTCAACGAGGTGACCGAGGCTGGGCCCCGCGGCGCGAAGCGCCAGTCGATCCTTGTCGGCATGGGCGTGCATGCCGGGTTTGCCGACCTGATCGTGATCTCCGGCGGCCGCGTGCTGTTTCTCGAGGTCAAAAGCGAAACCGGCCGATTGCGCAAATCGCAAAAGGTGTTCCGCGACACCGTCTGCGCGCAGGGTTTTGGCTGGGCGCTGGTGCGCTCGGTCGACGATGCCCTGGGCGCTCTGGCAGACAATGGCTTCACCAGCCGTGTGCAGCTGCCAGCGCGGAGGGCCGCGCGATGAGCCATGACGCCACCAACTGGGCCATCCAGCGGCGCGGGCTGAAGCCGACGACCAAGATCGTTCTCTGGCACCTGTGTGATCGCTTCAACCCCGACTTCGGCTGCTTCCCTTCGCAGGACCGGTTGGCCCATGATTGCGAGATCAGCCGGTCCACCCTGAATGAACATCTCGACCGGCTGGAAGCCGAACATCTTTTGCGGCGGGTGCCGCGCATCGATCCCGTCACCAAGCGCCAGCTGCCGACACGCTACATCCTGGGGTTCGAGGAAGGCTTTGCACCACATGATCCAGAGCCATGTCCGGAAACCGGACACGGGTTTTTGCCCTTCGGCCATGATGCTGAAACTGCGTCTGAAATCGCCACCATCCCTGCTGATCTGCCCGAGCCGTGTCCGGAAATCGCACACGGCAATCCGCGAGAACCCGTGTCCGGATTTTGCCCTGACCCGTGTCCGGAAAATGCCGAAAGCCGTGTCCGGAATCCGGACACTAACCTTGTAAGAGAACCACTAAGTAAACCAGTAAAGGAGGAGGAGGACGCGGCTGCGCGCGAGGCCGAATTTGATCGGTTCTTCGCAGAACTGCTCGCTGCGCTGGGCTTTGCCGCCAACGCCACCCTGCCCGCCTGGTGGCAGGGCTGGCCAGCTCGCACACACGTTCGGCGCTGGATCGATGACCTCGGTCTGACGCCGAAACGGATCGTCGAGGTCGCCGTCGAGACCCGGGCCGATCATCCGAACCCGCCCGATGGGCCAAAAGCCCTAGACCGGTTCATGGAACGTGCCGCCCAGCGCGATGCGCAGGCGGCCATCGCAACCGCCAAGGGTCAAAAGGCCAAACGGCGGCGCAAACGCGAGGATCCTCCCCGGCTAAGCGACGACGAGAAGGCGGCGTTTTACGCCAAGATGGTCAACGCGGACGGGTACCTGCCGGTCAGCGCGATCAACAACAGCATTCGTGACCTGATGCTGGTGCGCGGCCTCGTCACGCCCGAACGCCTCCGGATGCGGGGAGTGCGGTGAATGTCATGGTGTCACGTCCCCGGCACGGATTGTCCCTCTGCGCAGGCGGCGGAGGCCTTGATCTGGGCCTCATGCTCGCCGAACCCGGCTATCACACCCGCGCCTTTGTCGAGTGGGAGGACTGGCCGCGCGCGGTCCTCATCGCCGCCCAGCGCGCCGGGTATTTCGCCCCAGCCCCAATTTGGGATGATCTCCGCAGCTTCGATGCCCGTCCCCTCCGCGGCGCCTTCGACATCATCCTCGCCGGGTATCCCTGCCAGCCGTTCAGCGCAGCCGGAAAGCGTGCTGGTGCCGACGATCCCCGGCACCTCTGGCCCGACGTCGCCCGTGTCATCGGGGAATGCCGCCCCCAATGGGTCTTTCTCGAAAACGTCCCCGGTCACTTCACCCTCGGGCTTGAAACCGTCCTGCGAGAGCTTTGGGCAATGGGCTACACGCCTGCGGCGGGTTTGTTCTCGGCGGCAGAAATTGGCGCGCCGCACCAGCGGCTGCGCGTCTTCATCCTGGCCCACACCGATGAGCCTGCATCCCGGCACCGCGAACTACAACCCGGCCGGGAACAGCGACTTCACCCGCAAGGCGGAGGCGCTGGCGCTGGGCATCACCAACTGGTCGACGCCCAAGGCGACAGATGGCGCGAAGGGTGGGCCGGGCCAGAGCTATGGCTCGGGCGGGACACCGCCCTTGCCAGCGCAGGCGGCACAATGGCCGACACCGGCCGCCCAGAACTGGAAGGGATCCAGCGAGGCGAGCATCACCCGGGCGGATGGCAAGTCCCGGATGGATATCCTGCATTACATGGCGGAACAGGGCTTCACCCGCCCGGCCCCGGCGATCACGTCGGGTGGGCATCGGTTCTGCTCGCACGCCCCGATCTCGCGCCCGCTCTGGGCTTCGATGATTGCCTCGCATGGGCGCGCCGTCTCGCGGCGCATCCTGAAGGGCCGATCACGGCGGCGGCTGAACCCTCTCTTCGTCGGATGGCTGATGGGCTGGCCCATCGGGCACGCGCTCTGCGCCTGCTCGGCAACGGAGTTCACCCTTTGGCAGCAGCACATGCGTGGCGCTCTCTCGCAACTGCCCATGGCCTTGGGTCCCTGGATCTGGCGACCGATGGACAAGGCCCAGCACCCTGCGCAGATGTCCCTGTTTGAGGGGATGCAGCCATGAGCGTCTATGGGCGGATTGGGCCCGCAGGCAGCACGAAAGTGAAGCGGGCGCTGGGCGTGCAGGCGGCGCTGGAATGGGCATTCCGTGTGGAACAGGCGCAACTAGAACTGCCGCCGCCAAAGGACGTGACCGAGGAAGGCTTCGGCTTCGGCCTCGAATACGTCCTGCTGCAACGCGCCATGCTTGGATGCAAAGTGGACGGCGGCCAGCACAAGATGGGCAGTTACACCCACCCCGATGCCGAAGTGATCGCCGCCACCGTCGCAGGCATGCCCGACAGCCTCGGCGGCATTCGCATGGCTATCCAGGTGGCCGAACTGGCGCGTGCAGGCATGACCCCGGACTGGATGCCGGGCGTCGTCCCACGTTGCGTCCCGTTGGAAACCAAGAACAACCAGCATGGCGAGCGGGCAACGACAATCGTCGTCGGCACCGAGCGGGTGAAAACGCGCGGCAAGTGGCGAACGGTCGATGTCCTAGCGTGCCCCGTCACTTGGCGGCCACATCCAGAACAGATCGCATCCGCCCGACGCGGCTATGAGGATTGGTGGCAGGCGCTGGATTGGGTCCAGGATGGGCTGCTTGCGGGCGCGATGCTGCGGGAAGTCGAGGTGACGGCGGCGATGCCAAGGGCGAAACCTTGGCAAAGTGGCTGACAGGAACACCAGATGGTAAACGCATGCCGCTGGATCGCAGATGCAGTGGTCTGAAATGCCCTCAGGGACAACATATTGACTTCGACGATTGACGTACATCGTCTATAGCCTCTATGCTCAAGCAGGTGATCCAGACTCCGGAAAAGTAACGCCAGAATGGGGCTAGGCCATGAACAACGCGCGATCCGTACATCCTGGTATCGTACTGAAAGACGAACTTGCAGCGCTTCGCATCTCACCCACCGAGTTCTCTCGACAAATAGATGTTCCGTCAAACCGGATATCCCAAATAATTGCGGGGAAACGCAGCATTACTGGCGACACTGCCTTGCGCTTAGGGCATTGGTTTGAGACAGACCCACATTTTTGGCTGAGTCTTCAAGCGCAGTTTGAGCTAGCTGAAGCTGAGCAGGAACATGGCGAGGCTATCTCCCATCTACCGACCAGAGTTAATCTTCCATCGCCACCACGACAGTTGGGGGTTTTCAAGAAGGCGTCAATCTATGAACATCCAACAGCATTGTCTGAGAGTATCCCAACACAGGTTGATGCTAGTAGATCATGAATAAGAACAGAGAGAACATAGTGCCAAAAACGACTTGTTTTGATGTCTTCGCGCAATGCAGCGATGCAGTTCACAATGGTGAACTCATTGAATCCGTTAGCGCAAATGATAAAGAGTTCCACTTTCAGAACTGGTTTCAAAAGCGTCTGAGTGTTCTTGGCCTTAATTTCGAAGGATCTGGACGCAACACATATCCTGACTTCAGTTTGGTAAAGTTTACTGAAGGCTATGAGATCAAAGGTCTAGCCTGGCCTGGACGTGAGCGAGACTACGATTCCAATAGCCAAGTGCCAACAGGGCAGCATAACGGACGTGATATCTTTTACGTTTTCGGACGCTATCCAGCTGACCTAAAGCCATATGCCGACCAAGAGAATGGCCGCAAGCAGTATCCAGTTGTTGACCTTGTCGTTTGCCATGGCGATTTTTTGAACGCCGATCACAACTATGTTCATAAGAATAAGAGCGTGAAGGGATTTGGTACATACGGCGATATCATGATCCGAGACCGGAAAATGTATGTCGCACCGACCCCGTTCGCCCTAACGCAGGGCACGACCGGCATGATGACCCTCATTGTACCCGAGGGCTTCGGTGAGGATGATCGCTTCCAAGAAGTCGGTCGCCTCACCCGAGTAGAGGCGCCGAGCCTCGTCGCAGGCTACACTTTTGACCTGCGCACCAACGAGTTAAGAGCCGAGAAGATACCCAACCCCCGCGCCGGAACCCAGCACCATTTCGTCGCATATCGCCTCAAAACGCAGGCTAATAAGCCCGTCAGCATGAGTGCCGCAAAACCCATACCGCTCGATTTGCTAGACCCAGATAGTGGGGATGATGAATGAGCGGCCTAACACCATACGCGCCTACGAGTGCCCTAGAAACTGGGTTTCCGATCTTGGAAGTGAGCCAGCTTGGCGAGCAGGAGAGTTGGCGCAAAGAGATAAATAGGCCCCTCTACCACATCCACAAATGGTGGGCGACACGGCTAGGTTCTGTTTTCCGAGCCATCACGCTTGCCGCACTTAGCCCTCCCGGCAAGGGAATGTGGGATGACTTCTACCAGACGCATAATCTGAAAGGCAAAATTGTGCTCGATCCTTTCATGGGCAGTGGCACCACCTTGGGCGAAAGCCTCAAACTAGGCGCGAAAGTCGTCGGCTGCGACATTAACCCAGTGAGCACCTTTCTAGTGCGACAAGCTCTCACTCCAGTATCGGAAACCGCATTGCGCAGCGCGTTTGAAGATCTGGAAGCTGAGATAGCGCCACAGATTCGGCGTTACTACCAGACCCGGGACCCCGAAACAGGATCGCTGATTCCAGTGCTCTATGCCTTCTGGGTTAAAGTGTTGGACACGCCATGTGGCAAGGAAGTGCCACTTTTTGCCCGCTACGTGTTCGCCCAAGACGCGTACCCCAAGAAAAAGCCCCGTGCGCAAATCGTTTGCCCGGAGTGCTGGGCTATTTTTCAGGATCGCTACGATGCCACCAAGGTTGTCTGCACCGGGTGCGGAAATCATTTCAACCCACAGCAAGGACCAGCGTCTGGACAAAGCCTGACAACATGCGAAGGCAAAACTTACAAGATAAAAAGTCTTCTACCTGTATCTGCACCACCGCGGCACCGTCTCTATGCCCTGATGGCGCTGCGTCCAGACGGCTCGAAAATCTATGTCCCTGCCAGTGAAGAAGACCATTCTCTCTTCACTGAGGCCGCTGAGCGGCTCAAGACCGAAGACATCCCGCTCCCTACATTCCCTGTGCGGCCCGGCCACAATACCGACCAAGCGCGAGGCTACAATTATTACGCTTGGCGTGATTTCTTTAACGATCGCCAACTCCTTTGTCTTGGTCTTCTCCTCAAGGCAATTATGCGATTGGAAGACCGGGCCATCCGAGAGCAGCTATTGTGCCTATTCTCAAGCACACTAGAGTTTAACAACCTGTTCTGTAGTTTTAAGGGTGAAGGCACTGGAGCAGTCCGGCATATGTTTTCCAACCATATTCTAAAACCAGAGCGAACGCCCCTGGAAAATTCCATATGGGGCAGCAACCGTAGCAGCGGCACCTTCACGTCACTTTTTGAGTCACGCCTTCTGCGCGCCAAACGCTACCTTCTGGAGCCCTTCGAGCTAAGATTGGAAAACGACCTTCTAGGGGCAAGAGCGGGCACATCGAAGGTCATCGCAAGCGCTCCCATCTCACCGGCACTGTCAGAAAGCTGGCGAGACCTAGAGGAAATTGATGGCAGTGCAGCGCTTATTCTAAATGGCAACAGCGCCTCACTACCTATTCCAGATCGAAGCATCGACGCGGTAATCACGGATCCGCCTTACTTCGATTTTGTGCATTACAGTGAGCTCAGTGACTTCTTTTTTGCATGGCTAGCACCTGCCCTCAAAGCCACCTATCCGTGGTTTCAGCGCGAAGATTCTTCGGCCAAAGGCGAGGTACAGGACAAGGATCCCCAGGCGTTTGCGAAACATCTTAGCTATGTTTTTGCTGAGAGCCGTCGAGTACTGAAAGACGACGGCGTTCTAGCATTCAGTTTCCATCACTCTCGTCCTGAAGGTTGGGCCGCCATTTATTGTGCTTTGGCTCATGCTGGACTGAGCGTCGTAGCCGCGCACCCTGTTCATGCAGAACTACGCGCTGCCAGTCCCAAGAGTGCCGCCAAAGACCCGATTAGCTTGGATGCTATCCTGGTATGCCGAAAGCGCACTGGCATTGAGCCGAAACCGTACTGTCAAGAAGAGGTTATCGGCCGAACTAGTGTATTGGGCCAAACCCTCAGGGCAGGTGGGCTGCAACTTTCTCGTGCGGATCAATTTGTCATCGCAGCCAGCCAGGCATTGATTGCTGCTGGTCATGAGAGCCTTGCTTTCGAGGATATTGAAAAGCGCCTTGCCAGCATCCTCGCCGAGACCTCAGTTGCTGAACCAGAAATTCTTGCGGCAGCAGAGTGACTCGACCGAGCATCAACAAGACCACGGATTAGCGATACACCAGCTAAGCGAGCACAATCACGTACAGCTGGCATCAATGATCACGCAGAGGAGACGACCCGAATGTCAGATGAGATTGCAATCCAACTCCTCCCCGACGAAGCGCTGGAGCTTCCAAGCGAAGATTCTGGCGTGAAATTAAAAATGTCAGATGCTGTGATCAACGAAAAATATGTAAAGGGCGACATTCGCATTGTCACTGAGCAAGCTCGATATCCCATCAATACCGTTGCTGCCATGGCCGAAAGTGACTCGTACACCCTTTCGCCAGAGTATCAAAGGAGGCATCGCTGGAGTCGTGATCAGCAATCTAGACTAATAGAATCTTTGATAATGAACGTTCCGATACCACCAGTATTCTTGTATGAATATGATTACTCGAAATATGAAGTGATGGACGGACTTCAGCGACTGACTGCAGTTAGTGAGTACTACAAGAATGAATTCTCTCTCTCTGGTCTTTCTGAGTGGCCCGAACTAAACGGTAAAAAATATCGGGAACTGCCAGATAAGGTCCGTGAGGGAATTGATCGACGCTATATTTCTTCCATAATTCTTCTCAAAGAGACTGCACGGAACGACACTGAAGCGCTGCGCCTAAAGCAGCTCGTTTTTGAGCGGTTAAACAGCGGTGGTGTGCGCCTGTCTCACCAAGAATCTAGGAACGCACTATTCAACGGGCCATTAAATGAAGCGTGTTTGCGTCTATCTAGAACCCCAGCGTTCTGCCGTCTTTGGAACATTGCAGAGCCGACTGAAGATGAAGTGCAAGCCCGAGCGGAAAGAAAAGACTACACCTTGCCTAGCGAACTTATCGGCAACGAAGATTTTCGATCAATGTACGATGTAGAGTTGGTGCTTCGATTTTTTGCAAATAGGCAGCGCTTGCAGGTCAGGCAATCTGGTGATTCATTGAAGCGATTTCTTGATCGCTACTTACAGTTAGGAAACGCCTCTTTTTCGGATGTGACGATTTCATCGCTATCGACAATTTTCATTGATACGATCAACCTTATCGAAGATGTTCTTGGTGAGCAAGCTTTCTGGCTCTATCGAAAGCGTGGGAAAGAAGGTAGCGAAACCTGGAATTGGCTGCAGCGTGCAACGCTTGCGGCCTACGAGCCTTTGATGTTTGTTTTTAGCACGCTGACTTACCGGGCAATGGACCTAAGGGCTGCTGCGCCCGCAATTCGTGATGGCCTTCCGGAGTTCTACAAGAAGAATTATGAAATATTCGGTGGTCGAAACGTAAACGCTGCAGATCTTACGGCACGCGAACAAGCCTACCGAGCCTACTTATTAGAGAACATTGCATGAAGAGTGATCTTCTCACACTTGAAGGTGAGCTAGATGAGATTTCCGCGCTAATTAATTCCCATCTGGGCGCTGACGCTCTCTATCCGCGGATCTCTGCACTCGGCGAGCCTTACACTGACATCGTTGAAATGTCTAGAAACCTCCTACAGGGGCGAACTTCTCAGCGCAAGTATCAGTACATCTCCATTATAATAGCGCTTTACGGAGCCATGGAGCAATACGTCGAATCAATGCTTTTGTCATACTTGAGGTTTCTACCAAAAGTTTGCGGTCGCTTTGACAATATACCCGAGGCAATTCGCCTCAAGCATCATGATCTATCGGTTGAATATATGACTGCGATCAAGATGAAACGGGTCCACGAGCCGGAGGATGTCAATGTCATCGTTCGGCGACTTGCAATGTGCCGTGGGCGGGCTATGCGATATGAGTTAAACTCTAGAGCATTTACTCTCCGAACAGCCAACATGTCTTTTGATCGAATGACTACTTTAGCTGCAAACATGGGGATCTCCGTTACACCCAGGCGACTTATTAATTCACAGAGTTATCAGGCTTTCTATTTGAAAAGAAATGGCAGTGAAGCCCCGACAGTTGGAGATCTGGAAGCAAAGAGTGTTTTTTTGTTTGTCGATGATCTTGTCACCCGTCGAAATAGAATAGCGCATGGCGTAAATAGCATCGATGATATTGAAGATCACTCGTTGTTACTTGATCGAGTAGACCACCTTCGGATGTATGGAGGAGCACTTCATGAGGTGTTTGAGGATCAAGTAATTCGCTTAAGTGCAGAGAAGAGTCGTTTGCAGAATTTGGGGGTCCCGCAACATAAATTTAGAGGGAACATTGTTTGTTTTCATTTAGAAAACGGAGCAATTGAGGTGGGAGATGTTGTTGTCATGTTGCCGACTGATGCTAATTTTCCAGCCCGTCGAGGCAACGCCATTTCACTTCGCGTTGGCACGGCCTCGCATGATAGGGTTGTTGGGGGGCCAGATTGTCACTTTGGGGTAAAACTGCCTTACAATCCTAGCCCAACAGCAAGCTATGCGATTCTTCCTTCAGAGATCGTTGGCGGCCTTGATCTTTAACAGAGGAATGGAGTTCACTAATGTCTACGAGGGAACGTAGCGGTTATCGTGTTTTGCTGGATGCCACGATGAGGTTTGTCCGGAACGGGGAAGACTATGAGGCAGAGCTGCATAAGCTTCCACCCAGCGATGTGCGTGATGCGCTACTTAAGTCCACAAAGGAACATCTGTTAGAACTGCGAGAACAGGCGGACGATCTAGCGAGGCGTGGATTGGGCAGTGACAAAGTGTAGGGCTCAGGTCGCAAGTACAGAACGGAGCTACTTCCGCCCCACTTCGTCATATCACGTCAGAGCGCGCGCTTGGATGGGGCAAAATTACCTGAATCGTTTATTGCGGTTTATGGGGTTCTCGTCCGAGCGGATTTGACTCCTTCCTGAACAAACCGGCCTCTAGTTCGTATCGATCTACTCCGGCCGATCCCGTCGCCCTGCATCAAGGACCCTGCGAAAGGAAAACGGCCGATTGGTGGATTGCCCACTGTTGGACTTAGTCGGTTGAATTGAAACTACGTGATGGGTACAGCGGGTAGGCCCCCCCTTGGCATGGTTCCTCCCTGGCCCCAAGTGTATGCGGGGGGGCGCAGCGCGGCGTTTCGCTAGCGACAGGCATTTTCACCGGGGAAGCCAGGCGGAATCCACCTGCCTGGTGATCTTGGAAAAAGCGACTCATTATCAAAGGCTTGCGGAATCACGATCTTGGCGCGCTGGATTCTTGGCGGAATCCACGGAATCCATTTTGCGGAAGCCACCTTGTCGGAAGCCAGCCAGCGGAAGCCACCTGCCGGGAAGCCATTGAATCCGCGTGTATTTTTCGTTTGACAAAGCTGCCCCCCTTGACCTACCCCTTGATCATCGAAGAATTGCGCCCGGAGGAACCCCTCGCGGGCGCTTTGGTTTTCCCCACATCGCGGATCCTGATTCTGACGCTGGCATCGCCTAGCGCGCATCGGCGTGTCCGCTCTGCCCCAGATGGAAGCGACCCGATGGACCTGGTCTTTGCGCCGAGCCAGATCGAGACTTGGCCTCTCGACCGGCTGCGCCCTTACGCCCGCAATGCCAAGATCCACAGCACGGACCAGGTCGCCAAGATCGCTGCCAGCATGGCCAAGTTCGGCTGGACGGTGCCCTGCTTGGTGGCTGACGATGGGGAACTGATCGCCGGGCACGGCCGGGTGTTGGCGGCGACCATGCTGGGGCTGACCGACGTGCCTGTGATCCGGCTCGGTCACCTCGACGAAGCCGAACGACGGGCCTACCGGATCGCCGACAACAAGTTGACCGAGCTGAGCGAATGGGACGAGGCGATGCTGCGCGATGAAATCGCGGGGCTGCTGGCCGAGGATTTCGACCTGTCTTTGCTGGGGATCACCGACGAAGACTTGGACGCCTTGCTGCGGGATCCGGATCAGGTGGAAGGTGACGCGGTCGAGGGCGAGGACGACATTCCCGAACCGCCGGTTACGCCGGTGTCGTTGGCGGGTGACCTGTGGCAGCTTGGATCGCACCGGCTGATCTGCGGCGATAGCACATCCGCCGATGTGGTCGGGCGCTTGCTTGGCGATGTTCGCCCGCTGCTTATGGTCACCGACCCGCCGTATGGGGTCGAATACGATCCGTCTTGGCGCAATCAGGCGGGCGCAGCCAAGACCAAGCGCACCGGCAAGGTGCTGAACGATGACCGGGCCGACTGGCGCGAAGCATGGGCGCTGTTCCCCGGCGACGTGGCCTATGTCTGGCACGGCGCGCTGCATGCGGGCGAGGTGGCCGAGAGCCTGGTTGCGGCGGGTTTCGCCGTCCGGTCACAGATCATCTGGGCCAAGGACCGCCTTGTCCTCAGCCGGGGTGATTATCACTGGCAACATGAACCCTGCTGGTATGCCGTCAAGAAGACCGGCAAGGGCCACTGGGCGGGGGACCGCAAACAGACGACGCTGTGGCACATCTCCGGCAAGGACCAGGACGCGGCCACCGTGCATGGCACGCAGAAACCGGTCGAATGCATGCGCCGCCCGATCCTGAACAATTCCAGCCCGGGTCAGGCGGTGTTCGAACCCTTCATGGGATCCGGCACCACGCTGATCGCGGCGGAAACCACCGGTCGGGTGTGTTTCGGGATCGAGTTGAACCCTGCCTATGTCGATGTGGCCATCGAGCGCTGGCAGCAGTTCACCGGCGCCAATGCCGTGCTGGCGGATACCGGCGAGACCTTTGCCGACCTGAAGGCGAAAAGGCTGGCGGCATGAACTTGCACCTGCCGCCGGGCCGGATCGAGCATTGGCCCATCTCCCGGCTGAAACCATACGCCCGCAACGCCAAGACCCACGATGCCGATCAGGTGGCCAAGATCGCTGCCAGCATGGCCGAGTTCGGCTGGACCGTCCCGGTGCTGGTGGCGGCCGACGGCGAGTTGATTGCGGGCCATGGTCGCATCCTGGCCGCCGCCCACCTCGGCCTGTCCGAGGTCCCTGTCATCGTGTTGGGCCATCTGACTGAAGCCCAGCGTCGGGCATATCGCATCGCCGACAACAAGCTGACCGAGTTGGGCGGCTGGGACGAGGCGCTTCTGCTGCAAGAACTGCAGGCGCTACTGGCCGAGGATTTCGACCTTGGGCTGATCGGGATTCCGGAGGATGAACTGGACGCCCTGCTGCACGCGGGCGACGACGACAGGACGGTGATCGACGACGATGCGGCCGATGCCATCCCCGAACCGCCCGCTGAACCCATCACCAAGCCGGGCGATATCTGGGCGCTGGGCAAGCATCGGCTTTGCTGCGGCGACGCCACCGATCCTGTCGCTGTCGCCAGGCTGATGGAGGGCGAACAGGCCACGCTGATGTTCACCTCGCCGCCCTATGCCCAGCAGCGCGACTATGGCGCGGCGAAGGAAAAAGTCGGGGATTGGGATGCGTTGATGCAGGGCGTGTTCGCCGCAGCGCCGGTCACCGCCGAGGCCCAGTTGCTGGTCAACCTCGGCCTCGTGCATCGCGACAGCGAATGGCAGCCCTATTGGGAAGGATGGGTGGAATGGATGCGCACGTCTGGCTGGCGACGGTTTGGCTGGTATGTGTGGGATCAGGGGCCCGGCTTGCCGGGCGACTGGAACGGCCGCCTGGCCCCGTCGCACGAGTTCATTTTCCACTTCAACCGCGCGCCCCGAAAACCGCACAAGACCGTCCCGTCCAAGCACGCGGGCGAAACCCTCGGCGGCGGTGGTCTGCGCGGAGCCGACGGCACCGTCCACGCCAAGACCGGAACCGGCAACGCGATCCAAAGCCACCGCATCCCTGACAGCGTCTTCCGCATCATGCGCCATAAGGGCGGGCTAGGTGCGGCTGGATCGCACCCGGCCGTGTTCCCTGTGGCGCTCGTCGAGTCCGTGCTGACGGCTTTCTCGGATCCGGGCGACCTGATCTACGAGCCGTTCTGCGGCTCCGGCACCCAGATCGTCGCCGCCGAACGCGCAGGGCGACGGTGTTTCGCGATGGAGTTGGACCCGATCTATTGCGACGTGGCCGTGCGGAGGTGGGAGATTGCAACAGGCAAGACTGCGCAAAGATCCTCAGCTGACGCAGCCAATGTATGAGAGCCGCCGCCCGGGTTGGGCGGCGGTCATGTCGAAGTCAAAAAGGAAGCGGGTCATGCCGCAGGCAATCGATACACCCTTCCCCGCGTGTCATCCTTTTCCGAGCTGACCTCGAGGCCCAGCTTCTTCTTCAACGCCCCGGCCATCGCGCCTCGAACCGTGTGCGACTGCCAGCCAGTAGCTGTCATGATCTCCTCAATCGTAGCGCCATCGGGCGCGCGCAGCATGGAAATCAGGGTGGCTTGCTTGGTGCCAGTGCGCAGCTTCGGCTGAATGGCAGCAGGCAATGCGGGCGCAGGCATCTCAGCCGTATGTTTGCGGATGGCGACAACGGTCTTGACGACCACCGGGTCGATCCCGATGGCCAGCAAGCCAGCATCCGTCACCACCAGCGTGGTGCCATGGCCATCGCCAGTTTCGCGCCAAAGCGGCTCATTGCGGCGCAAGTTGGCGTCGACCTCCTGCAGCCAGCCGTGTTCGATCATCTTCGACACGGCCATCTTGGCCGCCGCACCGGCCAGCCCCTTGGGAAGTGGCAGGGCAATGTTCTCGGGGCGCTGGGCCCCGGCGCTGAGAATGATAGTCTGGGTTTCGGTGAGTTTGGCCATGGCGGGTTCCTCTTACTAGTCGTGGGTGGCAAGGAAGGCAGCGATGCGCGACATCAGGTCGTTGTGGCCGTCGGCATCCGTGCTGATGATCACGTCCCCGTCGTCGTCTCGTTCCAGATCGGCGATCTCACGCAGCAGGGCGATGGCATCGTCACAGGCGGCGAGGCGTTCGGCCTCCCATGCAGCGGTGATTGCATCCTGTTCGATCTGGTGGCGCTGGGCGGGATCAAGCGGCATGTTCGCCCTCCTTGAAGGCGGCGTCAGTGATCTGGCGCAGGAGGCTGGCGTAGTGGTTCAGTGTGCCGACGTGGCCCCAGTTGATCTCGTCCGGGTGGGCTTCGAAGTGATCGTCGCTCAGGGCCTTCAGGCGCTCCAGCATCGCGTCGATCTGGAACTTGGTGGTCATGAAGGCGTCGAGGGCTTTGGCATTGTCGGTCGCGCGGCGGATGGTCATGGCGTCGTCTCCGGGGGTGAGTTGCATCGTTCTTGTGTAATCACCATCGCTCTGGCGGGGCGGCTAGTGTAGGCAAATCCCAGCAATATCAGTGCTTTCTGATTACACTCCGGGCGCATCGGCCTGCGGCACCACATGCACCCACTGGCATCCGATCCACATGTAGAGATGGGCAAACTCCCGCGTCGGGCGCGGCAGAATGCGGGGATCACGGGGCGGGCCGAAGCAGTCCAGCGCCTCGGGTGTGACCTGTCGGATTTCCCGTGCGGTGAGGATGTCCTCGGGTTTCCAGCGCGCCAGCGCGGGCAGCATGTGGGCGGAATAGCCGTCGAAATGGACATAGACATGCGCCCATTCCTCGGGGCCGAGCTGGATGGCGATCTGCGCGCGGGTGCTCATGGTGCCGCCTCAGATCAGCTGCAGATCGACCAGCACGGCGCTGGCGGCAGCCAGCTGCGTGGTCGGCAGGTCGATCTTGATGTGCGAGAAGAGGTCCGAGCAGTCGGCCGTGATCCCGCCCTCGCGCAGCCCGGCTTCGATCATCTCCGCCACCACGTTGGGGCGCGAGCGGTCGAGATGGTCGGGCAGCGTGGCGATGTCGATGCGGATGGTGGTGGTGGCCATGGTCATGTCCCTGCCCTCCTTCAGCGTTTCGCAGCGGCGGCGACGCCAGCGGCGTAGGCTGCTTCCAGCGCGGCGCGGATCGCCCAAACGGCGACATCGTGGAAATCCAAACGGTCGCTGTTCTGGGTCTCCAGCGTCTCGATGCTGTGGAAGTGCTTCGTCACGATCTCCAGCAGCAAGGCGTCGCTGGGGGCTTTGGCGGGGGCGGTCTTGGTGGTCATGGCGTCGTCTCCGGGGGTGAGTTGCATCGTTTTCCTGCAGCCAGAATCGCTCTAGGCGGGAGTGTAATCAACTGAATAAGCAGATCATTTATGTTTAATTCCAACAACTTGAGGCCAATCCGATAGCCATGGAAGGTATGTCCGAGCGGGAATATTCCGCCCATTCCGGCCTGTCGCGTGGGGCCATCCAGAAGGCGCGCCGCGCCAGTCGGCTGGTGGTTTACAGCGACGGGTCGATCAACGCAGCCGCGTCCGATGTGCGCCGGGCCGACATGACCGATCCGGACCAGCAGCGCCGCAGCACTGGCGGCGACAGCGGGTTCAGCGGTCCTGCAGACAGCTCGTCCTACCTGAAGGCCCGGACGGCGCTGACTGTTTACCAGGCGCAGGATAAGCAGCTTGGCATTCAGAAGAAGAAGGGCACGCTGGTCGACCGGGCGCGCGCAGAAGCGCTGGTGTTCCGGTTGGCCCGACAGGAACGCGATACTTGGGTCACCTGGCCCAACAGAGTGGCAGCATTGATGGCGGCCGAGGTGGCCTTGGGGGTGGAAAAACAAACCGGCAAGCCGGTGATCATCGAGGCCGCGATCCTGCAGAGGGTGTTGGAAGCCCATGTCAGACAGCACCTCGACCACCTCGCCGATCTCCGAGTTTCCCTCGGATAGCGATGATCTGACCGCAGACCTCGACCTCGGCTTTGACGGGGCCGAGGATATCCTGCGCTCCTGGCGCAAGGGGATGCGTCCCGATCCGGACCTGACGGTGTCGGAATGGGCAGATGAACATCGCTGGCTTTCCTCGCGCGGTGCGGCCGAACCGGGGCGATACCGGACAGCGCGCGCGCCCTACCTGCGCGAGATCATGGATGCGCTGTCACCCCGCCACCCGGCGCAGCGGATCAGTTTCATGAAGGCGGCGCAGGTCGGCGCGACCGAGGCTGGCAACAACTGGATCGGCTTCGTGATCCACCATGCGCCGGGGCCGATGCTGGCCGTGCTGCCGAGCCTGGAATTGGCCAAGCGCACGTCGCGCGGTCGTCTTGATCCGCTGATCGCGGATAGCCCGGCGCTGCGCGAACGGGTCAACCCAGCACGGTCGCGCGACGCGGGCAATTCGATGCTGTCAAAGGAATTCCCCGGCGGCATCCTGGTGCTGACCGGTGCCAACAGCGCCACCGGCCTGCGCTCGATGCCTGCGCGCTACATCTTTCTGGACGAGGTCGATGCCTATCCGGCCTCGGCCGACGAGGAGGGCGACCCGGTCACACTCGCCGAAGCGCGGACCACCACCTTCTCGCACCGGCGCAAGGTGTTCATGGTGTCGACCCCGACGATCCGAGGATTGTCCCGGATCGAGCGCGAGTTCGAGGCTAGCGATCAGCGCCGGTATTTTGTGCCCTGCCCGCATTGCGGCCACATGCAATGGCTGCAGTTTGAACGCCTGCGCTGGGACAAAGGTCGGCCGGACACGGCAGCCTATCACTGCGAGGGCTGCGAGAAGCCAATCGCCGAGCATCACAAGACGCGGATGCTGGAGCAAGGCGAGTGGCGCGCAACCGCCGTTTCTGCTGACCCGCATTCCATCGGTTTCCATATCTCGGCGCTTTACTCGCCGCTTGGCTGGAAAAGCTGGCAGCAGATCGCGCGGGAATGGCTGGCGGCCCAAGGCTCGGAGGAGATGCTGCGTGTGGCGCGCAACACCCTGCTGGGCGAAACATGGGTCGAGAGCGGCGACGCCCCTGAGTGGCAGCGGCTGGCCGAGCGCCGCGAAGCTTATGGCGGTGCGCAGATTCCCGTCGGTGGTCTTTTCCTGACGGCTGGCGTCGATGTGCAAAAGGACCGGATCGAGGTCGATGTCTGGGCCTGGGGCCGGGGTTTGGAGTCCTGGCTGGTCGATCACATCGTGATTGCGGGCGGCCCCGACGATCCAGCCTGCTGGGACAAGCTGACGGCCATTCTGGGGCGGACATGGGGCTGCGCCAACGGTGCGGTGATGGTAATCGGCAAGCTGGCCATCGACACCGGATATGAAGCCCCGGCGGTTTACGCATGGGCGCGGAAACAGGGCTTCGACCAGGTCGCACCGATCAAAGGTCTCGAAGGCTTCAACCGCGCTACGCCAGTCTCGGGCCCGACCTTTGTGGATGCCACCATCGGCGGCAAACGTCTTCGCCGCGGGGCGCGGCTCTGGTCGGTGGCCACCGCCACCTTCAAAACCGAGACATACCGCTTCCTGCGGCTGGAGCGGCCGAGCGACGAAGACCGGGCGCTGGGCGTGCTGGACGCGCCCGGCACTGTTCACTTGCCAGATTGGATCGACACCGAATGGCTGAAACAGCTGGTGGCGGAACAGCTGGTCACGGTGCGCAACAAGCGCGGCTATGCCCACCCCGAATGGCAGAAGATGAGGGAGCGCAACGAGGCTCTGGACGCCCGCGTCTATGCCCGGGCGGCAGCATGGATCATGGGCGCCGACCGCTGGGACGAGGCAACCTGGCGGCGGCTGGAAGCGCAGGCCGGGGTGGAAACCCGACCGGCGCCCACGCCTGCCAACGCGACTGAACTTGTAACGCCCGCTGCGCCAACGGCCGGAACACCGACAACGCCACGGCGCAAACGCCGGGCCTACACACCGAACTTCATGAGGGACTGAGATGGATCTGGAACGGATGCGCGCCCTGTTGGCCGCGCTGCAGGAGGCCCGTTATGCGGGCGTCCGCTCGGTCAGCTATGACGGCAAATCGATCAGCTATGGCTCGGACACGGAACTGGCGAGCGCCATCAGCGATCTGGAAACCCGGATTGCAACCGCCACCTCCGGCACACCGCGTCGTCGTCGCTGGGGCACGGTTGGCTCGAAGGGTCTGTGATCCATGGCCTTTGAAGCGTTCCGTCAGCGCCTCGGCTCGATCATCGGGGGCTTCGATGCCGCGCAGGCCCATCGTCGCCTGCGCGGGTTCCGCGCCAGCCGCGCGCATGTGAACACGCTGATCGCGGCCTCGGGGGACACGATCACCGCCCGGGCGCGCTGGCTGGTGCGCAATAATGGCTATGCGGCAAACGCGGTGGAAAGCTTCGCCAGCAATGTCGTCGGCGATGGCATCAAGCCCTCTTCGACCATCGCGGATGCCGCGAAGAAAGAGGAATTGCAGGCGCTGTGGCTCGCCTGGACTGACGATGCCGATGCAGAGGGTCTGACCGATTTCTACGGGCTGCAGCGCCGGGCGGCGCGAGAAGTGTTCCTTTCAGGCGAGGTGTTCATTCGCATCCGTCCCCGCCGAGCGGAAGACGGTCTGACGGTGCCGCTGCAACTGCAGATGCTGCCCGCCGAGATGCTGCCCTTGGATATGAACCGCACCCTGCCCGGCGCGGGGCTGATCCGTCAGGGGATCGAATTCGATGGCATCGGCCGCCGCGTCGCATACCACTTCCTGCGCCGCCATCCGGGCGATCTGACCGACCCCGGCCTTGCTGGCGAAACTGTCCGAGTGTTGGCCACAGACGTGATCCATGTCCTCGACCCCGTCGAGGCTGGCCAGCTGCGCGGCGTCTCGCGGTTCGCCGCCGCCATCGTCAAGCTGTTCACACTGGACCTCTATGACGACGCCGAACTGGAGCGAAAGAAAATCGCGGCGATGTTCGCGATGTTCATCACCTCGCCCGCGCCGGAAACCCCACTGGAACCGACCGAGGAGGATCTGGAGGTTGAACCCGGCCAGGTGGTCCGTCTCGATCCCGGCGAAGATGTTTCGACCCCGGCGACACCAGACTCTGGCGGCACCTACGAGCCGTTCCAGTACCGCACCCTGCTGCAAATCGCAGCGGCACTGGGCGTGCCCTACGGATATCTGACCGGCGACACGGCCAAGGGGAACTTCTCCAACACGCGGATTTCGCTGATCGAGTTCCGCCGCCGTATCTCGGCCTGGCAGCATGGCGTGCTGGTCTATCAGCTCTGCCGCGCCGTCTGGGTGCGCTGGATGGACACGGCCGTGTTGTCGGGTGCCTTGGAGCTGCCCGGCTACGACAACCAGCGCCGCCAATATCAGGCCTGCGCCTGGTTGCCGACCAAGTGGGACTGGATTGACCCGATGAAAGACGCCTCGGCAGAGATCCTGCAGATCGAAGCGGGCCTGAAGTCTCGGACGCAAGCCTTGGCAGAGCGGGGATACGACGCCGAGCAGGTCGACCGCGAAATCGCCGCCGAACGCAAACGGGAAGCGGCGCTGGGCCTAGACTTCCGGCGACCGGGGTCACCCGCGCAAGGGCCGGGTGAAGGCACGGCGAAAGATGCGGATCAGGACAGCGCCAAGGACGACGAGGCCGACGACACCGCCGATGAAAAACCCGACCCCAAGGAGGGCGCATGATGCACCACGCGCAAATCGCCCAGCGCGCGTTCAACACGCCGTTGATGGTCGATCCCGCCAAGGCGCTGAGCTTCCTGTCCGGGCTGGGGCCGCGCATTACCGGGCAAGAAATCACGTTCCATGGCGTTGACGCGGACGCTTCCGATCAGACCGCAGTTGCTCTTCCAGCCCGGGCCTCGCTCTTCGGCAATGACCTTGCCCAGCGTCATCAGCGCAATGGCACCCAGCCCTTCACTATGATTGACGGCATCGCGGTGATCGAAATCGCGGGAACGCTGGTTCATCGCGGCGCGTGGATCGGCCAATCCTCTGGTCTAACCTCGTATGAAGGGATTGCTGCCCAGCTGCAAGCGGCCGTCGCCGATCCCGGCGTTCGCGGCATTGCCTTGGACATCGACAGCTTTGGGGGTGAGGTCGCCGGGGCCTTCGATCTGGCCGACCGCATCCGGGCGGCGCGATCACAAAAGCCGGTCCACGCATTCGTCGCCGAACATGCCCTGTCGGCCGGATATGTCCTCGCCTCCCAGGCTGACCGGATCATTCTGCCGCGCACCGGTGCTGTCGGCAGCATCGGTGTCGTGGCGTTGCACACGGATATGAGCGGCGCGATCAACCAGAAGGGCATCGCCGTCACGCTGATCCACGCAGGATCGCACAAGATCGACGCCAACCCGTATCAGCCGTTGCCCGAGGCGGTGCACGACCAGATGCAGCGCGAGCTGGAGGTGGTGCGCTTCCTCTTTGCAGAAACGGTCGCCGCCGGTCGCGGTGATCGGCTGACCCACACCGCCGCGCTGGCCACTGAAGCTGCCGTGTTCCGCGGGGCTGACGCCATCGTGGCGGGTCTGGCCGACGATCTCGCCGATCCCGTCACCGCTTTCCACGCCTTCGCCGCCGCACCCCGCGGCTCCAGTTCCTCCAACAGAAAGGGTCCACAGATGACCACCACGCCCACCGACACCGCGAACCCGGCAACGGTTGCCGCACCTCCTGCGGCAATGCCAGCGGTCGCGGCCGCGCCAGACGCACCGGCTGCGGCGGCCGATGCTGCGCCCAGCGCCATGACCGCTGACGCTGTGCGTGCCGAAGCCGCCGAGGTAGCACAGGTTTGCGCGCAGGCCGCCCGGCTCGGCGTGACCATCGACGCGGCCGACGCGGTCAGCAAGGGTCTGAAGCCCGAGGCCCTGCGCGCCCGAGTTCTGGCCGATCTTGCCGCCCGTAGCGACGCGGCAGGCATCATTGCCACCGCCCCGGCTGCGGCTTCGAAGGAAAGCCCCATCGTGGCCGCTGCCAAGAAAACTGCGAGCGACGCCAAGCGCTGAACCAGCTCCCCTTCCCAACCCCAGAACATGGAGACTGAACAATGCCCGTCCTGACGGAACAGCCCAGCATGGGCGATGTCCTCAAATATGAGGTCAACCCGAACTACACCCGCGAGGTGATCACTCTGCTGCAAGGCCAGCCCTACCCGGTCGGTTCGGTGCTGGGCAAGATCACCGCCAGCGGCAAATACAAGCTGGCCACCAGCGGCGGCAGCGACGGCGCGCAGACCGCGACCGCCGTGCTGCTCTATGCCGTCGATGCCACGCTGGCCGATGCTGTGGGGATTGTCGTCGCGCGCGGCCCCTCGATCGTTTCGCGCGCTGGCCTCGCCTATGACGCCACCGTCGATGACGGCGCCAAGATCACCACCAAGATCGGCCAGCTTGCCGCCGTGGGCATCATCGCCCGCGATGGCGTCTGACACGGTTTCCCCCCTTCATCCCCGGAGCACCCCATGACCCTTGTCCGCAATCCCTTTGACGCTGGCGGTTACTCGCTGGCCGAGATGACGCAGGCCATCAACATCCTGCCCAACCTTTACACCCGCCTCGGCCAGATCGGCCTGTTCCGTTTCGAAGGCGTCACCCAGCGTTCGGTGATCATCGAGCAATACGAGGGTGTCCTGAACCTGCTGCCTTCGGTTCCGCTGGGCGGGCCTGCAACCGTCGGCACCCGGGAAGGCCGCTCGATGCGCAGCTTCGCCCTGCCGTGGATCCCGCATGACGACGTCATTCTGCCGGGTGACATTCAGGGCCAGCCCGCGCTGGGCACATTCGATGGTGCCGACCCGCTGGTCGAGGTGATGAACCGCAAACTGCAGCTGATGCGACGCAAGCACGCCCAGACCCGCGAATACATGGAGATGAACGCGCTGCGCGGCATCGTGAAGGACGGGGCTGGCACGACGCTCTACAACTACTTCACCGAATTTGGCCTTGCGCAAATCTCGGTCGACTTCGTCCTCGGCACGGCAGGCACCAACGTTCAGGGCAAGGTGCGCGAGGTCTTGCGGGCGATGGAGGACAACCTGCTGGGCGAAAGCATGTCGGACGTGCACGCCCTCGTCAGCCGGGAGTTCTTCGACAAGCTGATCGCGCATCCGAAGACCGAGGAGGCCTACAAGTTCTACGCCGCTACTGGTGCACAGCCCCTGCGCCAGGACGTGCGGCGCAACTTCCCCTTCGCGGGCATCGTGTTCGAGGAATATGCGGGCACCGTCACCCTCTCGACCAAGGCGACCGAACGGCTTGTTCCCGCCAACGAGGGCATCGCGTTCCCCTTGGGCACGATGGACACCTTCACTACCTATGGCGGCCCGGCCAACCTGCTGGAGGCGGCCAACACCATGGGCCTGCCGCTCTATGCCCGCCAGCATCTCGACGAGAAAGGCCGTTGGATCGACCTGATGACCGAGGCGTCAATCCTGCCGGTGAACAAGCGGCCACGCATCGCGATCCGCATCCACACTTCGAACTGACGGGCGCTTCCGATGAACGTCTTTGCCGCCGCCTTGGACCGGATCTATGCCAACCCGTCCATGGCGGCGGCCGCTGTCTGGATTTCTGCCACCACATCGGAGGAACGCCCCATCCGCGTGGTCCGCCGCGCCCCGGACCGGATCAGCGACTTCGGGGCGGCCCGCTTTGTCAGCGACACCATGATTGTGGACGTCCGCGTGTCCGACCTGCCCGATCCCCGCCCTGGCGATCTAATCGTGATCGGGGCCGAGAGCTTCACCGTTCAGGGCGAGCCGGTGCGTGATCGCGAACGCCTGATCTGGTCGCTGGACCTGCGCCCATCATGAAACTGAAGGTCCAGTTCGATCCCGACCTCGTCGCCCTGATGCGAGCCGAAATCGCCGCAGGGGAAAAGGCAGTTTCGGCAGCCATGCGTGAAGCAGGCACCTCCCTGAAATCCGCCTGGCGTGGCCAGATCACCGGCGCTGGCCTCGGCACGAGGCTGGGCAACTCCATCCGCCTCGCCAGCTTCCCCAAATCCGGCGACAGCCTGAACGCCGCTGCGCTGGTCTGGTCCAACGCGCCGGTGATCATCGGCGCGCATGACACCGGCCCGCTGATCCGGTCGAAGAACGGGTTCTGGCTGGCGATCCCGACGCCTGCCGCCGGGAAAAGCACCAAGGGTGGCCGGATCACCCCCGGCGAATGGGAACGCCGCACCGGGTTGCGCCTGCGGTTCATCTATCGCCGCCGTGGGCCCAGTCTGCTGGTGGCCGAGGGGCGGCTGAATTCCAAAGGACGGGCTGTTGCGTCGCGGTCGAAAACCGGGCGCGGCGTGGCGACTGTGCCGATCTTCCTGCTGGTGCCACAGGTCAAACTGCGCAAACGGCTGGATTTGGCACGGGATGCGGAGCGAGCGGTGGATGGTGTGCCGGGGATCATCGTGGCGAGGTGGGTGACAAATTCGGACAGGGTATGATGCCCGCTTTGCGATGTTCGCTTGATGGTTGAAATGTGCATCGTTAGCCTGATGCCTGAAGTGACCTTAATTCGGAGCAGCCCATGTCGTTGAAACCATTAGTTTTCGCTATTGCACTGGCAGCGGCCATTCCAGCCTTTGCGCAAGATGTACCACTTTCCGCGGAATTGGCCGATATCGAACGACAGCTGACAGAGATCGAAGCACAGGCGGCACGCTACGATGGGGGCCTGATCCTGACACTGATCGACGCGCGCCGGGAAGCCCTTCTTCTTGCACGGACATTGGTCGAGAACCGGATCAATGCGGAAGCGGGTGCTGCAACTGTTGAAGTAACTGTCCCAGCGGTCCAGCCTGACGAAGCGCGAGCGGCACAGATCCTTGGTGAAATGGCGGCCGTTCAACAGCGCATCGAAGAGGCTGAACGCGAAGCTGCATCCGGCGGCGGGCTGATCCAGGCACTCGCACTCAGCCGTGCAGAAACCGAGAAGCTCACGTTGGCACAATTGCAGATGGGCTATCTGCAGGCGAAATACGGCATCGCATTCCCCGTCATGGTGCCTCAGCCCGCGACATCGGCGCCAGCCCCGGCGCCAGCGGCCGACACCGCGACACCGCCGGAGGGTGCAGCGCAAACGGTCGCATGGGCGGATTCGCGTTTCCCGGCCATCGACTACACGCTGGCTCCGTTCGAACAGGCCCATCGGGATGGGCACCGGATCTCGGGCTGGTGGACCATTGAGTCGTCGCGGGCTGCAGTGGATGACAGCCCGCAGATCATTGCGCTGAACCATTCGCAATTCCAGCCCAACAACTTCATGGGACAGACAGCCCTCGTCGCGCGCTGCATCGAAGGCGAGACAGCGTTCGTTTTCGTCCAGGACGATTTCCTGATGAACGACTTCAGACGCAATTCCTTTGAAATGACGCTCCGCATAGACGACCAGCCATCGCAGCAAGCGCGATGGAACAGTCTGACCACCAATAAGGGCGCTGGCCTCTTCGGACGTGAGGCAGAAACTTTCATCCGGTCGATCTACGATGCCGAACGTCTTTTCCTACGGCTTGTCGAGTCCAATGGCCAACAGCATGACGCACAGTTCGATCTCTTCGGATCGCAGGATGCAATCGAGGCGGTTGCAGGCGCTTGCGGCTGGACGACGCTGTCACTGTCCGCCGACGACTATCGTGCCATTCAGACCCTCTTGAACGCTGGAGGTTTCGATGTCGGAACTCCTGACGGACAATGGGGGCCTGCATCACAAACTGCCATGCGCGCCTATCAAGCGTCAGTAGGACTTCCCGAGACGGGAGCACCTGACCGGGCAACACTGGAAAGGCTTGGAGTTAGTCAGTGACCACCGGCGAGGCGGGTATTTCGTTCGAGAGCTTCTTTTCCGTCAGGCCAACCGAAGACTGACAGTATCAAAGGCGCGATCATGCCCACCACCCGCGAAACCCTCCTCGCCGCGCTGCATGCGCGGCTGCAGCCGCTTGCCGCCCTTGTTCTGCGTGACGAGGTGCTACCCGAGCGGATCCCCGCGACGGGACTGATCATTCTGCGCGATGGCCAGCCGGGCGAGCCGGAGGTCACACTGTCGCCCTTGCGCTACCATTTCCAGCACCGTGTCGAGCTCGAGGTCATCGTCCAGGCAGGCACCGGTCGGGCCAGCGCCTTCGACACCCTGATCGCTGCCATCGGCGCGGCGCTGGAAGCCGACCGCACCCTTGGCGGCCTTTGCGATTGGGTCGAACCCGAGGCCCCGGCCTCGGTCGACCTGCCCATCGAGGGCGCTGCGGCACTAAAGGCGGCGGTGATCACGGTCGTGCTGCACTACACCACCACTGGCCCCTTGGCCTGACACCCCAAACATTGAGGAGACTCCCATGGCACGTGCGCAAGGCGCGCGGGCGCAGATGGCGCTTGCGTATGAGACGGTTTACGGCACCCCGCCGGTGAGTGGGTTCCGGTTGATGCCCTTTGCCCGGGCGACGCTCGGGTCCGAGCAACCCCTGCTGGAATCCGAACTGCTGGGCTATGGCCGCGATCCCCTTGCCCCGATCAAGGATGCGGTCACCGCCGACGGCGAGGTGGTAATCCCCATCGATGTCGAGGCCTTCGGCTATTGGTTGAAGGCGGCGTTCGGCCAACCGGTCACGACCGGCACCACGCCCAAAACCCACACCTTTCAGTCGGGCAACTGGACGCTGCCCAGCATGGCGATTGAAACCGCGATGCCGGAGGTGCCACGTTTCGCGATGTATTCCGGCTGCGTTCTCGATCAGTTGTCGTGGCAGATGCAGCGATCCGGCCTGCTGACAGCAACAGCCCGCCTCGTTGCCCAAGGCGAAACCATCGCTGCCGCCACCGCCGCAGGCACGCCAACCGCGCTGGGCTTGCAGCGTTTCGGCCATTTCAACGGCACGGTGAAACGCAACGGCACCGCGCTGGGGAACGTGGTCTCGGCCGAAATCACCTATTCCAACAACCTCGACCGGATCGAAACCATCCGCGGCGATGGCCGCATCGATGGCGCCGATCCGACCATGGCGGCGCTGACCGGCCGGATCGAAGTCAGATTCTCGGACAGCACACTGGTGACCCAAGCCATCGACGGCAGCCCGTGCGAGCTGGAGTTCGTCTACAGCCTCGGCGCGAACGCCAGTTTCACCTTCACGGCCCACGCCGTCTATCTGCCGATCCCGCGCATCGAGATCGCGGGGCCGCAAGGCGTGCAGGCGAGCTTCGACTGGCAGGCCGCAAAAGCTGCCAGCCCCGCCCGCATGTGCACCGCCGTCCTCATCAACACCCTTGCAGGATATTGATCATGATCAGACTGAACCTGACCGCCACGCCGCAATGGCTGGACCTAGCCCCCGGCCTGCGCCTGCTCGTCGGCCCCCTGACCACCGCGCTGATGGTGTCCGCGCGCGCCGATCTGGCTGTGGAAACACTCCCCGAGGGGGCGACCCAAGAGGAAATGGCGCTTGCCATGGCCAAGTCCGTGGCCCGGCGCGCGGTGCTGGATTGGGAGGGGGTCGGCGATGACGCGGGCAATATCGTGCCTGTTTCGCCCGAGGGCATCGACGCCCTCCTGGAAATCTGGCCGATCTTCGAGGCTTTCCAGACGCAGTATGTCGCGCGCGGCTTGCTGCTGGACGCGGAAAAAAACGTCTCCGCGCCCTCGCCGACTGGTCCTTCGGCGGGGGTGACAGATACTGCGCGGCCTGCGCGGGGACGTGCCCCGACTGCCCCGCAAGACTGAACCGGCCACAAACGCGGGACGGCTGGCAGATCTGGGATCTGGTCGGCCGCCTTGGCGGGCAACTGCGGGTGACCCCCGGCGCGGTGCTTGGCTGGGACATGAGTGCAGCCCTCGCGCTGGCGCAGGCGCTGGGCGTGAACACCCTGATCGCCGCCGAACTGCTGCCCGAGATCGAGGCAGTGATGGTGCGCAAACTGAACGAACAAATGGAAGGGGGCCGCGATGGCTGAAAAACGGGTCAGTGTGCGCCTCGTCGCCGAAGGCGGCCGCCAGGTTCGCGCCGAGTTGGAGGGCGTCGGCACCGCTGGCGCAAAGGGCCTTGGCCGCCTGTCGCGCGAGATGGAGCTGGCCAACACCCGGCTTGCCGGTTTTGCGCGCCGGGCTGGGATCGCCATGTCTGCCGCCGCCGCTGCCGCCACAGCCTCGCTCGGGCTGATCGTCCGGTCCACCGCCGAGAGTGCCGCGCAAATTCGGCAGTTTGCACAGGTCGCCAATGCCACGCCCGAAGCCCTGCAGCGCTGGTCGGCCGGGGCGCGCACCGTTGGCATCGAGCAGGAAAAGCTCGCCGATATCCTGAAGGACGTGAACGACCGGGTGGGGGATTTCCTGCAGACTGGCGGCGGGCCGATGGCGGATTTCTTTGAACGCGTCGCCCCACAGGTGGGCGTGACGGCTGACCAATTTGCCCGCCTGTCGGGGCCAGAAGCCTTGCAACTCTACGTCGACACGCTGGAACGCGCCGGTCTCAGCCAGCAGGAGATGACTTTCCATCTCGAAGCCATGGCCTCGGACGCCACGCGCCTCCTGCCGCTCCTGCGCAACGGCGGGACGGAGATGGCGCGGCTTGGCGACCAGGCGTCCGACCTCGGCGCGGTGCTGGACACGGACGCCATCGAGGCACTGCGGCGCACCCAAGTCGCCCTCGGCACCATGTCGCTGGTGTTCGAGGGCCTGCGCAACCGGATCGCCGTCGCGGTGGCCCCATCGGTCGAGGCGCTGGCCAACGCCTTCATCGCGCTGGCATCGGATGGCGGCATCCTGCGGACAGCCATCGACGCGCTGATCGGCAATCTTGGACGCCTCGCTTCCTATGCTGCCACCTTTGCCGCTGTCATGGCGGGGCGCTGGGTGGCAGGCTTGGCTGCTGCGGCCTTGTCGGTGCGCGGCCTTGCCACGGCGCTGGTCATCCTGCGCGGGGCACTGATCCGCACCGGCATTGGCGCGCTGATCGTTGGCGCGGGCGAGTTGGTCTATCAGTTCTCGCAACTTGTCGCCCGGGTCGGCGGCGTGGGCGAAGCCTTCCGCCTGCTGGGCGATCTGGCGCGCGAGGTCTGGTCGCGCATCGGCCTCTCGCTGGATGCCGCCTTCGCCGATATGGCGGCGGGATGGGAAATGCTGAAGGCGGCGGGGCTTTCGGCGCTGGAGGGCACCATCGCAGGCGTGGTCAGCTTTGGCGACCGGACAGCGGCGATCTTCCAGGGGGCCTATGACGCGGCGGTGGCGATCTGGGGCAGTCTGCCCGGCGCCATCGGTGACTTCGCCTTCCAGGCCGCGAACGGGCTGATCTCGGGTGTCGAGGCGATGTTGAACGGCGTCGTCACGCGCATCAACAATTTCATCAACGGATTGAACGCCGCGCTGGCCCTGCTGCCAGAATGGGCGACCGGCGAAGGCGGCGTCAGGATCGGCACGCTGGATCCAGTAGAACTTAGCCGGATCGGAAACCCGTTCGAGGGTGCCGCGACAGCTGCTGGCGCAGCCGCCGCCGATGCCTTCTCGACGGCACTGTCGCGCACCTATCTGGAACCGCCTGACCTCGGGCTTGGCGCGATGGCAGACGATGCCCGCGCCCGCGCGGACGGCTATCGCGAGGCCGCTGGCATGCTGGCCGATGCCGCCAGTCGTCCACTGGCCAGCTGGCAGGCGCTGAAAGATGCAATGACCGGCACCGGTGCGGAGGCCGAAGCGGCGCTGGCGGATGCTGCCGGGTCAGCCGATGCCCTTGCGGCCGGACTGAATAACACCGCGACCGCAGCCGATGGCGCTGGCGGTGCTGCGCGCAACGCTGGGGCTGCGGCCGCAGAGGGCGCGGAAACGGCACTGACCGGCTGGGCCGCCGTCACTGCGGCGCTCGCCGATTATGCCGCCAAGACGCGCGACATCGGGGGTGATATCGGCAGCACGCTGGTCAGTGCCTTTACCTCAGCCGAAAACGCCGTGGCCGACTTCGTGAAGACCGGCAAGCTGGATTTCCGGGATCTGGTCACGTCGATGATCGCCGACCTCGCGAAGCTCGCGGCTCGTCGGTTCATTCTCGGCCCCATCGCGAACGCCCTTTCCGGCGCACTGGGCGGTGCCGGTGGCATCTTCGCCAATATCCTGCACGCCGGTGGCATGGTCGGAGCGCCGGGTCCGGGCCGTATGGTTCCGGCCCTGGCATTCGCCAATGCGCCACGGATGCACGCGGGCGGCTGGGCCGGGATCAAACCCGACGAGGTTCCGGCAATCCTGCAGCGCGGTGAGCGGGTTCTGTCGCGCCGGGAGGCTGCTGGATATGGCCAAGGTCAATCTGCGGTGCCCGCAGTCAATGTGACCATCAACGCCCGTGACGCCGAAAGCTTCCGGCAGTCCCGGACACAGGTCGCAGCAGACATTGCGCGGGCCGTGTCTCTGGGTCGGAGGGGCATGTGATGGCGTTTCACGAGCTGCGCTTCCCCGACAACATCAGCCGAGGGGCGCGGGGTGGTCCGGAACGGCGCACGCAAGTGGTCGAACTGGCCTCAGGCGATGAAGAGCGCAACGCCAGCTGGGCCGACAGTCGCCGTCGCTATGATGTGGCCTATGGCATCCGCCGTGCCGATGATCTCGCAGCGGTGGTTGCCTTCTTCGAGGCCCGCAACGGCCGCCTGCACGGGTTCCGCTACAAGGACTGGGCCGACTACAAATCTGCCCTGCCTTCTCATGCGATCACCGCGACGGACCATCAGATCGGCACCGGGACCGGTAGCCTGCAAACCTTCCAACTGGCGAAACGCTACACCTCCGACGCGCAGACTTGGGTGCGAACCATCGCCAAGCCCGTCGCCGGGACCGTCCGCGTCGCGCTGGGCATGGTCGAGCAGATGTCCGGCTGGACCGTAGACACGACGACTGGCGTCGTCACCTTCACCACTGCACCAGCGGGCGGCGTCATCGTCCGCGCTGGCTTCGAATTCGATGTACCGGTCCGCTTCGACAGCGACACGCTGGATGTCACCCTCGACTTCGAACGGCTCGGCTCGATCATCTCTATCCCGCTGCTGGAGATCCGCAGATGAAAGCCCTCTCCCCTGCATTGCAGGCCCATCTTCATGACGGCACCACGACTTTGTCCTGGTGCTGGCGGATTTCACGGGCCGACGGCGTGGCGCTCGGCTTCACCGATCATGATCGCGCCCTCAGCTTTGACGGCACGGATTTTGAGCCGGAAAGCGGGTTTGCCGCCTCGGAAATCCGCGCTGGCTCCGATCTGGCCGTCGATGCGCAGGATGCCACCGGCGTGCTGACCTCCGACCGGATCACGGAAACCGACATCCTTGACGGGCGCTGGGACAATGCGGCGGTCGAGCTCTGGCGGGTGAATTGGGCCGACACCAGCCAGCGCGTTCTGTTGCGCCGGGGTGCGGTTGGGCAAATCCGCCGCGGGCGCATGGCCTTCGTGGCAGAAGTCAGGTCGCTGGCGCATATGCTGGGTCAGACCGTGGGGCGGACGTTTCAGGCGGGGTGCGATGCCCGGTTGGGCGATGCGCGCTGCGGGATCGATCTGGAAAACGCGATCTACAAGGGCACCGGTGTCGTGACGGACCTGTTGCGCGACCGGGCGTTCATGGCCTCGGGACTAGCCGCATTTGATGCGGGCTGGTTCACGTCTGGAACCTTGACCTGGACCAGCGGCGCAAATGCGGGGCGGGTCGCTGAAGTGTTGTCGCATGGTGTGGATGGAAGCATCGCCAGCCTCACACTGTTGGAAGCGCCGGTGCGTGCCATCGCCGAAGGGGACAGCTTCGTCGCGCGGGCAGGCTGCGACAAGCGCCTCGCGACCTGCAGCGCCAAGTTCGCGAATGTCGTCAATTTCCGGGGCTTCCCCAACATTCCGGGTCAGGATGCGGTCCTGCGCTATGCCAGCCAGGACGGCGGCCATGAAGGAAACGTGCTGTGAATTGCGCCGATCCCGCCTTCGTCATCGCCACCGCCCACAGCTGGCTCGGCACGCCCTACCATGATCAAGCCAGTCTGCGCGGTGTGGGATGCGATTGCCTTGGGCTGGCGCGCGGCGTCTGGCGTGAGGTGGTCGGCGACGAGCCTTTCCCCATTCCGCCCTATAGCCGGGATTGGGGCGAGACCGGTCCGCGCGAGGTGCTGGCGGAAGGTGCGCGCCGGATGATGCCGGAAATCATGCCCTCAGCCGCCAACCCCGGCGCACTTCTTCTGTTCCGGATGGCCCCGCGCGCCATCGCCAAGCATGTCGGGATCCTGACTGCCCCCGACCGTTTCATCCACGCCTATGAACGGCTGGGCGTGGTCGAGGAAGTCCTGACCCCGATATGGGCGCGCAAGATCGCCTTCGCCTTCCTGTTCCCCAGAGATTGAGACCCCAGACATGGCAACTTTGGTTCTCGGTGCCGTCGGCTCCGCGATTGGCGGCGCATTTGGCGGGGCCATCCTCGGCTTTTCCGGCGCGGCCATCGGTGGCTTCATCGGATCCACCATCGGGTCGGTCGTCGACAACTGGATCGTGTCGTCGCTGGCCCCCGCCCAACGGATCGAGGGCGCGCGGCTGGACAGTCTGCGCATCACCTCCTCGACCGAAGGCGCGGTGATCCCGCGCCTGTTCGGCCGGATGCGGATCGGTGGCAATATCATCTGGGCCACAGATTTCCGCGAGGAGGTCAACACGACCAGCCAGGGCGGCGGCAAGGGCAGCGGGCCGAAGGTCACGACCACCGAATACCTCTACTTCGCCAGCTTTGCAGTCGCGTTGTGCGAAGGCGAGATCACCGGCATTGGCCGGGTCTGGGCCGACGGCAAGGCCATGGACATGACCGGCGTCACCTGGCGCTGGTATCCGGGGAACGAGGTGCAGGCACCTGACCCGTTCATTTCCGCCAAGATGGGCGCGGCCAACGCCCCAGCCTATCGCGGCACGGCCTATGTCGTCTTTGAGGAACTCGACCTCAGTGCCTTCGGCAACCGCCTGCCGCAGATCAGCTTCGAAGTGTTCCGGCCGCTCGCGGAACCCGAAACGGCCGAAGGGCTGGTAAAAGCGGTGACGATGATCCCGGCTTCGGGCGAGTTCACCTATGCGACCGCGCCGGTCAAGAAGACCACCGGTTCGGGCGGAGCAACCGTCGCCGAGAACCTGAATGCGATCACCGACACGGCCGACATCGTGGTGGCACTGGACCGGCTGCAATCTTTGGCCCCAGCGGTGGAAAGCGTGAGCCTCGTGGTGGCGTGGTTCGGTGATGATCTGCGGGCAGGGAACTGCAAGGTGCGGCCGGGCGTCGAGGTGGACACCAAAACGACGACGCCGTCGGCTTGGGTCGTAAACGGTGTCGCACGTGCGGACGCGTTTATGGTCAGCCGCGATGCTGAAGACCGTCCGGTCTATGGCGGCACCCCGGCCGACTTCGCCGTGGTGCAGGCTATTCAGGAGATGAAGGCGCGCGGGCTGCGCGTGACCTTCTATCCTTTCCTGCTGCTGGACGTGCCGCCTGGCAACACCAAGCCAAATCCCTACAGTGCCAATGTCGCCACCTCTGGCCAGCCGACCTTCCCCTGGCGGGGGCGGATCACCTGTTCCCCAGCGGCGGGCTTTGCCGGAACCGTCGACAAGACCGCGACGGCAGCGACGCAGGTTGCAGCCCTGTTCGGCACGGCAACGCCCGCCAACTTCAGCGTTTCCGGCACCCATGTCAGCTGGACCGGGCCAGTCGGCGAATGGTCGCTCCGCCGGATGATCCTGCACTACGCGCATCTCTGCAAAGCCGCCGGAGGCGTCGACGCCTTCCTGATCGGTTCGGAAATGCCCGGTCTCACTACCATCCGCTCGGGGGCCAGCACCTATCCCGCCGTCACTGCCTTCAAGTCGCTCGCCGCTGATGTGCGCGCGATCCTCGGCGCTGGGCCCAAGATCGGCTATGCCGCTGACTGGTCGGAGTACTTCGGCCACCACCCTACCGATGGGTCGGGCGACGTGTTCTTCCACCTCGACCCGCTCTGGTCGGACGCCAACATCAACTTCATCGGCATCGACAACTACATGCCGCTGTCGGATTGGCGCGACGGGTTCGATCATACCGATGCCGCACTGGCCCCTGCGATTTACGACCGGGACTATCTGCAATCGAACATCACCGGCGGCGAAGGCTTCGACTGGTTCTATGCCAGCGCCCTTGACCGGACGACGCAGTTCCGGACGCCGATCACTGACGGCGGTGTCGGCAAACCATGGGTCTTCCGCTTCAAGGATCTGCGCGCTTGGTGGCAAAACCCGCACTTCAACCGCCCGGGCGGCGTCGAGAGCGGCACGCCAACGGCATGGGTGCCGCAGTCGAAACCCGTCTGGTTCACTGAACTGGGTTGTCCGGCGATTGACCGCGGCACCAATCAGCCGAATGTGTTCTTCGATCCGAAGTCTTCCGAAAGCTTCACACCGTATTTCTCGCGCGGGTGGCGCGATGATGCGATCCAGCGGGCCTATCTGGAAGCCAGTTTTCTGTTCTGGGATCAGGCGGCCAACAACCCGGTGTCCTCCGTCTATGGAAACCGTATGGTCCATGTCCCCGAATGCGCCGCCTGGACATGGGATGCCCGGCCCTATCCGTTCTTCCCCGAACTGACCGATGTCTGGACAGACGGGCCGAACTGGCGGCTCGGGCACTGGCTGACCGGGCGGCTGGGCGCAGTATCACTGGCAGCACTGGTGCGCCACCTTTGTCTCCGCGCCGGAATGCCCGAGGAATTGATCGACGTCTCCGGCCTCTGGGGTGCGGTCGAGGGCTATGTGATCTCTGCGCTGGAAGCCCCGCGTGCATCGATTTCCACGCTGGCCCGGCACTTTGGCTTCGATGCGGTGGAGAGCGAGGGGCGCATCAAGTTCCTGATGCGCGGCCGAATTGCCGGTGCCACGATCACTCCGGATGGAATGGTGGCCCCCGCCTCTGCGCAGGGCGATGTGATGGAACTGACCCGGGCGCAGGAAACCGAATTGCCGCAGGCCTTGAAGTGGCAGGTCGCCCGCGCCGACGAGGACTATGACGCGGCACAGGTCGAGACGCGGCGCATTACGGTCGACACCACCCGCATCGCGTCCGAGTCCTTCCCGATGGCGATCCCGCCCGAAGAAGCCGAGCGCCGGTGCCGTCGCGCGCTGATGGAAGCATGGGTCGGTCGGGAAAGTGCCGCGTTCCGTTTACCGCCATCACGGCTGGCGCTGGATCCCTGCGATGTGATCCTGCTCGACCACGATGGCCGCCTGACGGAAATGCGCCTGGTGTCCATCGCGGACTCCGACCTGCGCAGCATCGATGCGGTGCGTCAGGACCGGGCGGTCTACGACCTACCACCCGGCGAACCCCGCCCTGCGTCCCTATCGACGCCAACGGTCTTCGGCGCACCAGACGTCGTGCTTCTCGACCTGCCACAACTGCGCGAAGACCAGCTTGCGCATCGGCCCATGGTCGCGGCGCATGCCAAACCATGGCCCGGCGAGATTGCCGTTTACCGAAGCGCCGCAACAGATGGTTTTGCCCTGCTGACCACCTTCAGCTCGCGGGCGCGCATGGGTGTGCTGGCGGCCGACTTTTATGCGGGGCCGGTGTCGCGCTTCGATCTTGGCAATGCGCTGGTGGTCGATCTCTATTCCGGCACGCTGGAGAGCGTCACGGACATCACGCTGCTGGGCGGCGCGAATGCGCTGGCCGTCGAGACCGGCGCAGGGCAGTGGGAGATCGTCCAAGCAGGATTTGCAGAACTTATCGCACCGGGGCGCTATCAGCTGACCCGATTGCTGCGTGGCCAGCGCGGCACGGAAGGTGCGGTCGCCGGAATGGTGGCAAGCGGCGCCCGCGTCGTTGTTCTCGACACAACCATTGCACCGTTGCCCATCAGCGAGGCCGATCTGGGTCTGCCATGGAACTGGCGTATCGGCCCAGCTTCCAAACCGGTCAGCGACGAGACCTTTGTTGCCGCAACCTTCACCCCAGAGGGCGCTGGGCTGCGGCCCTTCTCCGTCGCGCATGTCGAACAGCCGTGGCGTATCGCCCGCAGCCCCGGCGATCTGACGATCCGCTGGACCCGCCGGTCGCGATCCCTTGCCGCCAACACCTGGGGTGCGGGCGATGTGCCCTTGGCTGAGGACAGCGAGGCTTACGCGGTCGACATTCTGGACGGGTCAGTTGTCAAGCGATCCTTGACGACTGCCACGACCAGCGTCCTTTACACCGCCGCGCTGCAGACCACCGACTGGGGCGCGCCGCTTAGCCCCGGCCAATCCCTCGCCATCCGCATCTTCCAGCTCTCGGCCCTGATCGGTCGGGGCGCTGGGCGATCCGTGACCCTCAGCTTCTGAAAGCGCATCCATGTCCGACATCACCACCCATCTCCTGCTGCCCTATATCCTGGCCTCGCAGGCGCAAAAGCATGTCACCCATAACGAGGCCCTGCGCCTGCTGGACGCGATGGTGCAATTGTCGGTCCTCGACCGAACCCGCACGGCCCCACCCGCCAGCCCTGTCGACGGCGACCGGCACATCGTAGCCTCGGGCGCGACCGGTCTGTGGTCAGGTTGGGATTTGAACATCGCCTTCTGGGTCGATGGCGTCTGGATGCGGCTAGTGCCACGCCCGGGTTGGCTGGCGTGGATCGCCGAAGAACAAGCCTTTGTCGTCTGGACCGGCAGCGCATGGGATCCAGTCGGCGAACCGGTCGATGTGTCGGATGCCATCTTCAGCCTGGTGAACGACGCCGATCCGACCAAGAAGGCGCTGTTCTCGCTGTCCGGGATCTCCACCGGCACGACCCGGACCTTCACGCTGCCGAACACCTCGTCGGAACTGGCGATCCTCGCGGGCACCCAGACGTTTACAGGGAACAAGACCTTCTCCGGCACGCTGACCGCCTCCGGTACGGTCACAGTTTCGGCGGCGGCGGCCAACATCGGCACGGCGACAACGACCGCCACCTACGGCATGGGCACCGGGGCCACGAGCACCGGCGTCACCAAGACTGTGAACCTCGGCACCGGCGGCGCATCCGGATCGACCACGGTCGTCAACATCGGTTCCGCCACCGCAGGGTCGGGCGGCACGACCGTGGTGAACACCCCCACAGTCACCTTCGCCAATGCGGTGACGCAGGTCGGCATGCCGCAAGCCAACCTGACTGCGCAATTGCTGGGTCTCGGCGGGGCGACGGCCGACAGCTACAACCGGCTGTCAATGAACACCCCTGCGGTGCTGATCAACAATGCTGGCGCTGGGATCGAGGCGACAGTGAACAAGGCGGCGGCCGGGAACGACGCCGCCTTCGCCTTCAAGACCGGGTTCTCAGTTCGGGCGCTGATCGGGCTTCTCGGCAACGACGATTTCAGCTTCAAGGTCAGCCCGAACGGGTCGACCTTCTTTGACGCAATCCGGATCGACCGCACGTCGGGCCGGGTCGAACTGCCCGAGCCGGTCGTGTTGCCCGCCTTGGCCGCCGCCCCGGACCCACCGCCTGCAGGCAAGCTGGCCGTCTATGCCCGCGACCGCGCCGGGGCCGGGTGGCTCGATGTGCAGCGCCCCTCGGGCCGGTTCTTTCCGCTGCAGCCCCACTTTGGGGTCAACCGGATCGCGACATGGGCTCCGTCAACCAGCACCACCGTCAACACCAACGGCATGCCGCGCACGGCTGTCGGCACCGTGGCGACGCCAACGCTGACCACCACCGGTCTGGCCGACAGCATGCGGCGCTGGCGGGTGACCAGCGCGGCCACAGCCAGCGCCGCCGCCGAGGAACGATCCGCAGGCTGGGTCTGCTGGCGCGGCAATGCCGAGGGCTTGGGCGGGTGGAACTACGTCAGCCGCCTATCGCTGACCACGCTGCAGGCGACCGGGATGGGGTTCTTCGGGCTGTATGGTTCGGTTGCGGCGCTGGCGACCACCCTGACACTGGCCACGGTGCTGAACTGCATCGGCATCGGTTTCCAGCGCGGCACGCATTCCAACTGGCAGCTGGTGCACAATGATGGCGCGGGCACGCCGACGCTGATCGACCTTGGGGCCAGTTTCCCGGTGGCCAGCATGACCAACGTGCTGACGCTCTACATCGCCGCCGCGCCAAACGGGGCCGACATCGGCGTCCGGGTGGTCGAGGAGGTCAGCGGGGCGGCGGTCGAGTTCACCATCACCGCCGACATGCCCGCTGCCACCCAACTGCTCAGCCCGCGCAACTACATGAACAACGGCGCGACGGCGGCAGTCGTCGCCTACGACTGCGCAGGCGTCTACGTCGAGACAGATTATTGAGGGATATCAACATGACTGAACGCACCACCCTCCTGCAGGAAGTCGGCCAGGCCTTCCGCGACAATGGCCTGACCGCCGCCATCACCGCGCTGGTTGGCGGTTGCCTTGCCGTTGCCGCCACAGTGACGAGGAAGGCATTCACCAACGAGGCGATGCTGGAGCGCCTCGACCGCGAATTGCTCCTTGAGCGCGAGCGCATCGACAAACAGCGCGCCGAAGACCGCAAGGCCGATGCTGACCGGCTGGAACGCATCGAGACCGACATCCGCGCGATGCGGGACGTGATGTTCGAGGCCTTCCAGCGCGGCCGTACCGACTGACCATCACCTAAAGACCACCCCTGAACCTGTCCCCCACCCGCCCCCGAGGCGGGTTTTGCATTTCTGGAGACCATCATGCCGACCACGACCTATGCCCATTTCCGCGACGTGCCTGAATCCGCCTGGCGCTGGCCCAGCTTTTCCCCGGCCGAGATCGCCTGCCGCGGGACCGGGGCGATCAAGATCAACACCGAGGCGATGGACAAGCTGCAATCCCTGCGCAACCGTCTCGGCAAGCCGCTGATCGTTCGGTCGGGCTATCGCAGCCCCAGCCACAACCGCGCCGTGGGCGGGGCTCCGGCATCGAAACACATGCAGGGCGCAGCCTTCGACATCGCCATGGCGAACCACGATCCGGTGACCTTCGAGGCCGCCGCCCGTGCCGTCGGTTTCCTCGGCTTCGGCACCTATCCGCGTTCGGGCTTCATGCATATAGACCTCGGGCCCGCCCGGTCCTGGGGTGATCCCTTTCCGGCGCGGCCCGTGCCCTTCGCGCCGGAACTGACGCCTGCGCGCGAAGTTCTCTCGGAAAGCCGCACGCTGCGCGGTGGCGGGGCGGCCGGGGCCGCAACTGTGGGGGCCGCGGGCGTGGAGGTGCTGCAGGACGTTCTCGCCGAGACCCAGTCCACGATCCAGCCGCTGGTGCCCTATCTCGACACTTTGCGCTGGGTGCTGATCGTTATCGCGCTGATCGGCATCGGCATCACCATCCACGCCCGGCTCGACGACTGGAAACGGGGCCAGCGGTGATCGGGTGGCTCCTCACCCATGGCCCGGCGCGCAAGGCGCTGGGCCTCATCCTCGCCGCCGCAGCGATCTTGCTGTTCCTCCTGAACCTGCGCCGCGCCGGTGAACGCGCCGGGCGCGCGGCCGAACGCCTCGACGCCAGAGAGAGAAACGATGCCATCCACCGCCAGATGCTCGACGCCGCCGCCCGCCGCCCTCCTGATCGCGATTCTCTGGCTGACCGGCTGCGCGACGGGCGGTTCTGACACCCGCGCACCCTGCCCGCCCGTGGTGGAGTACACCAGCGCCGAGCAGGCCCGCGCGGCCGACGAGGCCGAGGAGCTTCCGGAAGGCGCCGTCATCATCAGGATGCTAGGCGACTACGCTGTGCTGCGCGACCAGGCGCGGGCGTGCCGGTGAAAGCCGGGCCGGACGAAGCCTGCCACGAGGCAAGCGCCAGACGCCTCGACCGCGGCGCATTGCCCCGCCCGGTTCATGGATTCACTCTGTCAACGAGCGGCAGAGATTCGCTGCTGGTCGATGATGGCAGATGCGATCCTTCCAGTCCCTTGCTGCGATGGGCACAATTGTGCACCTGCCTGGGGCGTGCCCTTTGCCCTCACGGTTCTGCGGGGGACATTTCTTCGATGTCAGTCAGGATCCGCCCACGAATGCGGTCCACCAGGTCGGCACCGGTGGAGATGTCGAAGCTAGCCGTTTCCAGCAAGGTTTCCTGACCTGTCACCCGGAACCGCGCGCGAATCCCCTCTTCGTCGCTCAGTCCCGCATGGTGTGGATAAAGCAGCGTCAGCCGCGGTGCCTTGTAGAGATGGGCATAGGCCATCATCTGGTAGACATCCGCTTGGGAGACCCCCTGCTTCGGATCGTCGATCCGGTCGGAAATCCGCTTCCACTTGGTGTCGATCACATGGGCGACCTGATCGCCAAGCTTGATGATGATATCGGGCTTGGTCTGGAAAACCGCACGTTCGTCATCGACCGACGTCAGACAAAACAGGCGGCCACCCTGCAGGGTCACGCGGAATTCGGACCCCGCCAGCGCCCGCGTCACCAGACGGCCGATGTATTCCTCGAACAGCGCATTCATCTCGAACAGCAGGGCCGATCCTTGCCCTGACCCAGCGCTGGTGGTCTGGTATCGGTTGCGCAGAAACAGCTGAGCCATTCCAAAGAGTTCCTGCCACGCGCTGTTCGTGCGGTCGATGACAACATCGTCCCACCGCAAGGCAGGGATCTGCACCTCCGCAACTTCGGCATAGACGAAAGCCAGTTCCCGCAGCCGCTGCACGTTCGTCGCATTGCGCGACATGCCCGCCAGATGCGCGATGGTCGCCTTCATGATGTGGTTGAGGGCGATATCTTCGGACAACTCATCATAGCGGCACGCCAGGCGGCCCGGGTTTGCGAGATGCCGGGTGAACTGGCGCGGGATATCCAGCGATCCCCGCAAGGTCGGCAGGTCGTCGTCGCGGAGGCTATAGCGCCGCGGCATTCCTCGGCGAACCGCCTCGGTCAGCTTGTCGCAGAAGATGCGGATCAGGATCTCCAGCAGCGTTTCGCGCTGCCAGTCGAGGTCGGTCATGCGCCCGGTCTCGACCTTGAGATTGAGGGCCACTGCGAGCATGTGCACAAGGCGCTTGCGGATCTCGCGCGTCTCTTGGGCCGAGCCTTCCTTCTCGCCGACGTCGATCTTCGGCAGGATTTCCAGCGTGCAGCCCGGCACCGCCAGAACGCCAACCACCCCGCGCGCCCGCAGGTCATGGCGCCGATCCTCGAGAACGCCATCGCCGCCACGCCCGGCGAAGGGAGATGCCTTGGCCAGTGTCACAAGGCGCTGGGCAAGATGCGGGGGAATGCATCCCTCCCCATCGCCATGGGGCACGGACTCCCATTCGCGAACGGAGTAGGCGGGCATCAGGCCGCGAACTCGGAGAAGTCGAACTGATCCTTCACCCGCCAGCGCAGTCGCTCGCCGCTGAAATCATCAGCGGCGATGCCCGGCGGCGCAGTCAGGCGGCGTGCCTCCAGAAACCGGGACGGGCCCTGCGGGCCATCGCCCAGAACGGCGGCGACCTTCGACCAATCCTCGTAGAAATACTCGGACAGGAGCGGAATGACCTTGTGCCGCATCACTCCCTCGACGGCCTCTCGCGCTTTGCAGCCGGTGAAATAGGCGTGTCCAATCTGGTGTTCGCGGTCGAACAGATACTCAATGCGGTCGTTGATCGTGGTCAGCAGCTTCTGGAGATTTATCCCGCCGACATTCGGGGACAGGACAGAGGGGTTCGGCATCAGTTCCTTGAAGGTGAACCGACGGCGCAAGGCCGTGTCCAGCAGCGCAATCGAGCGGTCGGCCGTATTCATGGTGCCGATGATGTGCAGATTGGGCGGCACCCCGAAGCGCTTCTTCGAATAGGGCAAGGTCAGCTGGATCCCGTCACGTCGCCCAAGGCGCTTGTCCGGCTCGAGGAGCGTGATCAGTTCGCCAAACACCTTCGAGATATTGGCCCGGTTGATCTCGTCGATGATCAGCACATAGTCACGCGCTGTATTGTCTGCCACAGCAGCACGCTTGCCGAAGACGATCTCTTCCAGCGCGTCCCAATCGATGAGGGACTGGTTGAGCTTGTATACGGAATGCCGCCTGAACGCGTTCGGGTAAAATCGGTTGCGATCGGTCCCGGCTTCGTCGCGCCAAATCCAATCGACGTTTCTTCTGTGGGGATGAAATTCCGCGCCCTCGTCGAAGTAATAATCGCCCTTGATCCTGCCAAATGCCTGGATGCGATCACGTCCGTCAGACACCACAACGTAGTCACCAATCTGCATGTCCGATCTGAACGAGTAGGTGACGACGATGTTGCCGTCATGGCCTGTCGCGTCTGTGTCTTTGCGAGACCGCCACTCGTTGTAAATCTGGTCGAAATCATCGAACCGTTCGTCGGACCAATCGATGTCCCCTCCCCAGCCCACATGGATCAATCCGTTCTCCAGACCGAAGCGTATCCTGTCCTCTTCCACTTGGCGGCGCCCGAGTGCCACTTTGAACACGCGCGCGGTCCTGTCGAGACGTGAGACGGCCCCTGCCTGCGAACTGTCGAGGCGCGCGCGTTCGCTGATCTTCTTGAACACCCCGTCGGTCGGCTTCAGACGGAAGCCCACAGCAGCGCCGAGCTCTTCCGGCCCCTCTCTGGCATCTTCGCCCGTACTTGGCTGAAGCCCTTCAACGAATTCCTCATATGACATGGACTGGTGGAAGGTGACGAACTCGATCCGCTCTTCCTTCATCAGGCTTTGGTACTCGCCCATCAGCTGGTCACGGTTCTCTTCGCCGGAGAGATCAGCAGCAACAGCGTCGCCCAAGCAGAGACGAACCGCCTCCCACGCCGTCTGGTAAGTCTTGCCGGTGCCGGGGGGCCCGTAGAGGATCAGGTTGGTCGTCTCGATCTGTAGGGCATGCGACATGGACGGGTTCTTCGCCTTTCCGTCCTTCGTCAGGACAAAGGTATACTCGGTCGTGGTGCTGCGCTCCGGCCCGGATCGCGTGGGCGCCGGGACCGAAGCAAGCTTCTGGAAAGCCTCTTTCTCCAACGCCTGGCAGACATTCGCCCAGTTTTTCACAAGGCCCGACATGTCGTGCAGGTCACCGGCGCGGATGGTTACCGAATGAAGTCCGGCTTCCCGTGCGGGAGCGATGAAGTAGTTGAGAGCCACGAGACGGGCGCGTTCCGCCCCGCGCATCAGATGTGTGTGCTGGTCGGGTAGCGGCAACGGCGTGTCATGCTGGTCGACGATGACGTAACCCGCCGCATGCAGTCTTGCGGCCGCGTCGCCCGGTTGGCTCCACCCGCCATTGAATGTGTTCGACGCCTTGCCCAAGAGGTAACCGACAATTGGCTTCGTCGGGAAGCGCTTGTCCTGCCGCGGGCGGCTGGACCGCACCCAAAAATCCTTCGGCTCGCCGAAACTCGAGAACACATCGGCATGTGCACCTGACCTGCGGAACTCTTCGTGGGCGTCCATCGCACCCTCGATCCGGTCGCGAGTGAAGGCGTCATCCTTGTCAGTGGCCCCCTTGCGAATGATCTGGAACCCGAGAGCCTCAAGTTTGGCGAACGATTGCGCCTCTTCGAAGCCGTTGAAGAATTCCTTCGCTGCGAGAGCGCGGCAATCGGGAAGATGCCCCAGGGCTGCTGCGACGGTGGCCTTCGCGGGATAGGGCTGATCCTTGCCTTCATCGCTGACCCAGACCTGTGGGCTGGCAAAGCCACCACGGGCAAGAAACGCCTTCAAGCCCAACTGATCGCATTCCTGCATTGCCGCCTCGACTTCCTCGCGGGTGAGGCGGTCGACCAATGCCTGGTGTTCTGCCTTGTCGGGCACATTGGACTGTTCGGTCAGGAAGGAATGGTACAGCTTCAGGGCCTGCTGGAGGCTGGCAAGACCCGTGCGCAAGACACCGTCGATGGGAACAGGCGAGGGATTGGGGCGTTCTGCCCTTTCATCCTCGGCGGTGTAGGCAAATCGGTTCAGGACGCTGTCCCGATCCTCTTGCGCGAACAACTCGTCCAGATCGCCGAGGTACTGTTCAACGCGTTTGGCACTACTCACGCGAGAGGAAGCGGTCGCATCCGTCTGCCCCTGCGCCATCAGCCAATTCCGGAAGTCGTCCTGCTTCATCGTTTGCCCGTTTATCTGCTTGCGAGGTGCTGATCCGAGGGCAAAATCCTTCGTCGTCAATTCACCGTCTAGAGAACTACGGGATGATGATGGCTGGAACCGGATGCGCACGCAACTGCGAGTTGCCTGAGACGATGGGCAGATGGATTTCGTTCCCCCCAAACGCAAAAAGCCCCCGCTTTTCAGGGGGGACTCGTCAAACGTTGAGGTGGCGTTGAGGTAAAACGCTGGTGTCTATACACAAGTGTTTTTGTCGGACTCCAAGTCTTTGTTATCCAACGGTAATTTGGTTGCGGGAGTAGGATTTGAACCTACGACCTTCAGGTTATGAGCCGTTACTGTGGCACAGGGATGGGATCAATGAAAACAGGAACTTATTGCGCAACCGTTTGTAATGTTTACCATATCCCATGACGCCTATCGAGTTTCGACGTTTTTCGAAGGGAGTTGGCAGCGCCTGACCGAAACCATCGGTTGACCAGGCGTTGACAAGCAGAGAACGCAACCGAGGCCACATAATCCAAACCCCCATCACGGCGCCGGTGCGGACGGCTTGAGAACCCAAGGCTGGCTGCGCTGCGTCAGGTTTACGCAGCGGTCCGCTGGCGCGAGGACGCCGGGTGCAAGCGGTCCACTGATACCGCAAACGCTGTCGAGAAGCCGCCTTTGATCCTCTGAAAGGCGTTCAAGGTCCAGAGTCGTTAGACTAGATCTAGCGGCCTGAAACGCTTGGCCGATCGCGGGGGGAACACTCTGGCCATAACCTGCCGATTGTTCCGCCAGGCGCATGACCTCACGAATACGCACATCGCTCTGGGACAAGAGACGTCGGACCCGATCCGACCTAGTGACCGCCGCACGCAATGCTGCACTGGAGTCCACTTCATCAAACGAAGTGAGTTCCTCGACTGCGGCAACAAGTTCTCCGTAGGCGGAAGCAAGCCCACTGGATGAAGACTCGGCCGCGTCAACAGACCGAACCGCATCGACTACCCGGCGTTCACGTGCCAGACTCTGTACCAATTCCAACTGTGCCTCGACAGCCAATGAAATTGCAGCGGCGATGTCTGTGGGCGCCTTGCGCAGTTCCTCTTCAGAAAGTTCCGACGAAGCAGCGGAAAGCTCGCGCGCAGTTGTTCGATTCCGCGTTTTCTGAAACACCGAAGCCGAATGGGACAGCCGTTGGAACTTCGCGGCTGCCAAAGCTGCTTCGATTGCAGATATTGCATCCAGCTCGGCTGCATCTGCACGCGCATGATCCAAAGGAAGCAATGCACCAAGTGCAGCGTTCGCCGAAGTTACCGCAGCCGCCCCGGGCTCAGCAGAAAGACGGCGGCTTGATGCAACCAAATCACTCAGACGTCGATCGCTCGCCTGCTGTGCGGCCAGCGCCGACTGGCCTGCGGACATCAACACCTTCTGTTCTTGAGATGCCAGAGACCGGTCTTCGGGAGTAAGTGCGGCGTATGTATTGGCGACATCATCAACGAGACGCGAAACCTCATTCGACCGCCATGCAGTAATGGCCTCAGCAAGGGCCTCCCACCGTCCCTGCCGGGTGAGGTTCTCACCTAGGTAAGCGTCAACTGATGCGAGCATCGTTTTCCTGTCAGAGCTTGATGCGTCTGACAATGCGAAGACACCAAAGGACTCCCGAAGTGCAGAGATCTGATCCACCGGAACTGCCTCCCCTTTCGCAATCATCGACGCAGCCGAAGCCAACTGGGCCCACTTCTGCTCACTTTCCTTCAGCGCGGCAGCACAGTCGGAAGAAGCAGAGACAGCACTGTCATGCACCGGAAGCATCCGGTCGCGATCAACATCCGTCAGTGCTGTTGACGCGGCAAGCAGTTCCCGGCAATTCGGCGCGGAATCCAAGGGCTTGGATATCCTCGATGCACCCTCCGCGAGGCGGGCTAGCCGTTCATCACTCGCCTGAGCTTGAATCGGGTCCAGTCTGGAAGCACCGTACCACTCGCTTGCCGCGAACGCTCCGCCCAGGAGGACTACACCTGCAATGACCGCTGCAGCGAGCGCCGGTCGTCCCGCGCGGATTGCGGCGACACCTGCGCTGCTCTGAGCAGCATCACCGTTCGTGTCGACGACTTCATCACCAGCTGGTGTGAGAACTCGCGGGCGAGTCTTTTCGCCCGGGAGCACAGGATCAGCCACCGCGGCGAAGATATCTTGCAACTCATCGACATGAGCAATTGCCCGCCACTCAAAGTTGCCTTTGTTCAGAAGTTCACGTGTCTGAGCATCCGAAGCGTCAAGGTTTGCCTTTGGGAAGATGAAGAGTGCGCCCGGAGGTGCAGAGCGAACGAGCAACCGGACCTTCTGCGGGAAATCATCGATCTCGACAACGGCACCCTGCCCGCCCCGCTCCAAAGTACCAGTGGCAACGACGTGTCTCTCCGCAAAGTCGTTGGAGAGACCATAGCGCGCTGACTTGTCGGCGATAGCTGCCGCCAAGGCGTAGCTGTTGCCGGAAAAGTCGCTTGGGTCCAGAGATGCACGCGTTGACTTCTCGGCACTCAATCCGTCCATCTCGCGGTGGCGCGCCTCAGATATGAACCTCTGGTAAGCATTCCGTCGCGTCGGTTCTGGAAACGTCGATCCAAATGTTATTACTTCACCTAGGGACGGAATAACTTGCGTCTTGACGACACCAAAATCGCTCTCCTCTTCTGACGAGGCTGATACGATGGGGAACAGGACGACGCCCTTGGCAGGGGATGGAATTGGAGATCTGCGACGCCCGTTCAGGACCGGTGCCGGTTGAACTACTTGTGGCCGGGCGGAAAGCTGGTTTTGAACAACCTCAGCAACGAGCCCGGCAATCTCATCCTTATCCGTTTTCGACAGCCCTGGTTGCGCTTGCTTGGCATGCGAAAGCAATTCCTGCATCATGGAGAGCATTGCTGCAACATCCTTCGGTACAGAGCCAGCATCCGCGCCCTTATTCATGTATTTTTCAGCTGTAATGATCAGTTTTTCATCTGAACTGATCAATGCAGAAAGCTTCCTAAGAACTTCAATTCCTGAAGTGCTACCAACCATTTCGAGGAACGAAACGGTTGCGTTCACTTCCTCAAGAACTTCCTCTTGCGTTGGAGGAAGGAAGGGATTGTGTTCTAAGTAATTTCTCTTTTCGATCCTCTCACTTGCAAGCTTGAGCAACTCATCTTTTTTTGGCGCAAATTCCGATAGAAATGTTTTGTTTACCAGTTGCTGCAGAAGCACCATGGCCTGATTGTGATCACAATTGAAGCCATGCTCGGTAAACTGAAGTATCAGTTTCTTCCTCTGTGATCCATCGCGGGACTCCTTAGTAGTATTATCCCAAATTTTGGCGACTGTGTTTAGCCGCTGAAGCCAACCGTTTCCCCAGTTGTGCCTCAAGATCGACCTTATACTCAGTGAGAGCTCGAGCAGAGCAACAGCTCGGACCTCTGCAAGAATCCCGTTCGGTCCAATAGGAATGCTATCACTCACGATTTTCCGAGGCCTCTCTAGTTTCCCAAATAGTACTATTGCAGCTCCAGGCGCAGGGTGTGCCCCTTGAGCCTTTCTGCAGGAGCCTCGGACTGTTCTGTCCAAGCCCCGCCGAAACACCCCTGATCATCAGGCACGCCCGACGCCCAGATAAGGCCACCGCTGTCCCGCAGTGTCACAACAGTCCTTGGAGGGAGAGTCGCCAAGTATGTCGATTCCAGTTGGCACAAGATCGACCATTCTGCACCCGGAAGATTGTCGTGAAAGACTACGACAGAAAATCCCTTGCCCTCGACCTGCTGTACGTCGTCGCCGTCACCAGACGCCGCCAGTCTGCGCTCCGAGTAGCCGAGGCCAGCGCCCGCGAAAGCCTCAGCGAGCTCTCGCCGGACCTCCCGGCGCACAGCCAGAAAATGATCTCGTGCATCAGGCGACGACCACAGAACCAATCGTTCATCGACTGACAAGGGCGGGTTTCCAGCCAGAGCGGACCTAATCCGCTCATCTGTGAATGAACCTTCTGCCGAGTCTTGGCCGCGCAGGATATCTGCAAAGAGTTTCGATCGTTTGTTCATAGGATTTGTGGCCCCAGAAGTTTGTACCGCAGCGTCTTGTCGAAGCACTCGCGGATCGCCGCAGCACCCAGTTCGTATCGGTTGTTGAAGGTCGCTCGACCAATCCCTTTTCGGGTCATATAGGCCGCCTTTTTTTCGCCGTTCGCCTCATCAAGACCTGCATCCACGGCCAGCACTTCGAACAGTTCCGGCTCCTTCTTGCGAAGCTGTTCGAGGCAGAAGTTCCCGGTCAGGTCGCGAACAAGGGCCTCTTCATTCTCCATCGCAAGCGTCGTCAGCGCATTGGCATACTCTGCAGCGGCCTTATCCTGGCATTCCGGCAGGAACTCTTCGAAATAGGCCCAAAGGCCCGCCAGCGTGCGGTTCGGAATGTTCTTGTTGCCTTCGTACTGCACCTTCAGCTTCTCGAAGACCGCAAGCACGTGCTCATCCGATCCGCGCAGAGCAAGCGGCGTGTTGGCGTTTTCAGGCGCTGTCGCAATGGTGTCGCTCACCCTCTTCACCGCCTCCCAGGTCTTCAGCCGGTGGGCCGAGCCCGGGCTTGCCTCGCGCCGAGCTTCTTCCAGGAACTGGCGCAGCGCCTGCCCAAGTGCTTGTTCGGCCCGTACGCTGCGGTTCGTCGTTCCCCGGATGATGGCAGCATCCCTCGCCAGCGCGGTTACCAAGGGTTCCGTATCGCCGAACAACGGCAAGGCGTAGGCCCACATGCCGCTGCTTAAGTTGAAGCGAACGGTTGGCTCGTCGTCCACCCTCGCCTCCTCGATGACCGCAAGCATGGCGCTCACGCGGTTTTCGACGATGGTGCCGAGTTCGGCCACAAGGGACGCTGCGAAGTAGCGGGCTGAAGCAATCTCGTCGCAACCCGGCGTCAGCAATGCTTCGCGGAAGGCGGGGAGCAGCTGGACGGCGAGACTCACGATCTGGCCGCGCAGCCGCGGCCAGCCGTAAGGTCCGTACCAGTGGGTTTCGTCGTAATGGCTCATGGCTTCACGTGCGAATGCCGAAGCGTTCGGGGGAAATCGCTTTGGGCGCACGGTCGCCAGGCTCAAGCAGACGCAACTCGACTTGCGTGCCCTTCATGGCATCCTCTCTGTTCCCAAAACAGGTCAGAAAAATGGAGATGTCATAAACGCCTTGGACCAAGTCGACGTCCGTCTGCTTGCTGACATCGAATGGGAGGTACTCCGTGGGTCTTCCAGGTATGCGCACGGTGCGAGTGAAATCAACGGCACCTTTTGGACGAGCTTCAATGTCAAGTACAGGCTCTTCACTTATTGCCAATACAGACCGGCACATAGCAGGACCAAACTCTCCTCCATTCCGAAAGAGGTTCAGAACAAATGTATGTTTTCCATCGTTTATGACGTTGAAAACGCCAGACCATCTAACTTGCAAGCTGTTCTCAGATTGGACGTATCTCGAGAGTTCGGCCTGTTGTGACAAGGCTCCCCACTTGAACGATGTAGGAGCTTTCACAGTTGTACTGGCAACCGGGCTGTTCTGCGGAGCAGAGGGGATGTCCTGCTTAGCCTCATAGATTAGGGATAGTTCTTGTTCGGAGAGTGGAAGGAGGAAGACATCCAAATAGAGCCCACCCCAACTGTACCCAGTTTCTGGCGCTGCCGCAGCGAGCGCATCGGAAGACGTGGTTGCTTGCTGCGCTTTCAGCAGTTCAAGAATTGCAGAGATGTTTCCCTCGACCGCGCGAAGTCGCTGGTCAAGTTCTGCGTTGGTTGGTTCGGCGACGGCGGGGAGGGACAGGCAGCAGGCGATTGCTGCGGAGGAGAGGAGGAAGCGGGGAACTCGCATGATAGGGTTTCCTGTGTTTGAATGTGGGGACTTCGGTCGCGCACCAGATCAGGGCTGCACCCCGAACCGCTCCGGCGAGATCGGCTTCGGGGCACGGTCACCTGGAGCTGCGATGGAGACTTCAGTTGAAACTACTTGCATGGCGTTTTCGCGATTATTGACGCACGTGGTCCAAAGTGAGAAATCATAGAGGCCAGTTGTGAGATCTTGAGTGGTCTGAGCTACGTCGATCTGCTCGTCGTTGTCGCCACGATAGTCCCCCTTGGCGTCCGCAATAATCTTTCCGCTCAGTCGGAGTACGGAGCGGCATGATCCAACAGACTTGCTTCCTTTCTTCAGTTGAATTGAGATTGTGTGAGGCCCCTCTTCCTCAATCTCAATGACCCCCGACCATTGGACGCCGACCAAGGCATCTGCCTTGCTAAACTGCGATAGCGTGGCTTCTTCAGAAAATGCACCGAACGAGAAGGCACCACCTACTTTCGAAATAGCACTTCCTGACGGCACGCCCATTGGTCCATCAGGAAGCTTCCCCGGATTGTAGAACATATCAGTGTACTCATTGTTTGAGAAAGTTCTTGTGAACACGTCTAGATAGAGCGCGCCCATTTGATATCCCGCTGGAACTGCGGCAGGCGCTTCGGCACTATCGTTCGAAGGTGCTACGGCCGGAGAAGTCCCAGTTGCCTGCTGTTCTTGCAGCAACTCCAGAATTGACTGCATGGTATTTTCCATGGCGCGCATCCGCATGTCGAGTTCTTCAATGGTCGGCTCGGCCATGGCCGTGGTCGCAGTCAGCATCGCGGCAATCGAAGCAGTCAGTCGGGCAGGACGGTTCAGCATGATAAAATCGGCTCCATGTTGGTTCTGTTTGTGGCCTTTCGGATGCCCGCAAGCATCCGAAAGAATCGCTGTTGTTTGAGGCAAGCTAGCAAGGCGATCACTGTTTCAGGAAGTCCTCGAACGCTTGCTGACCCTCTGCGGCCACAGGTTTCTGCGTCGAGTCGGCCATCAGATCACGCGTTGTGCGGATCAGCTGGTCGCTTTGCGAAATCCCCTCGACACTGCCCTCGATGACGCCATCGATCATGGTCAGGTTCTCGGAGAACTCGCCCAGCGTCTGGTTCGCCCGAACCAGCTGCAGCTGCGCCGGGATGACCCGTTTCGCGAGCGTGATCTGCCCGGCCTGGATCATCAGTTCGTCCAGCCGCGCTTGCAGCTTGGTCCGCAGGTCACGCGCCGAGGTGAGGCTCTGTTCCAGCACGGTCTTTTCCTGGAACAGCAGGGCAAGCTGCGCCTTGAAGCTGGCCAGATCGGGATAAGTCCGCCCGGCGAACTCGATCCCGCGGGGCGCTTCGCCCACCGGCGCAAGGGTGCTTTCGCGCGCCTTGTAGGCGGCCCGGCCCTGCTCGAGGAACAGGGTATTCTTGCCGACCAGCTCCTCCTGCTCGGCGACGAGGGTGTCGAGGCGGTCAACCTCGCTGCGGATGGCCCTGATGGAGGATGCGACTTCCTTTTCCAGTCGGGACAGTTCGGTGAAGCGGCTGTTCAGGCAACCCTCGGGGTTCGCCTCACAGGAGTCGGCCGTCCAGCCGAAGCCGATGTCGCGGACGAGGGTCTCGATCTTGTCGGCGGCGTTCGGGGCGGTGACGGTCAGCGCGGCGTAGCCGATGGTGGCGGTCGTCAACGCGCCGACGGTGGTGAGCAGTGTACGGATGATCATGTCTGTTTCTCTCTGTTGTTCGGTTGGGTTGGTGTCTTCACCAGGTTTCTTGGGGGGAGGTTTTCGGACTTGGTGCGTCGGTGGTGAATTTTTCTTTGGGGAGCTTTTTTGGGGCGGCGGTGCGGCCCGGAACAGCGCGCGCACCGCCAGATCATTGATCAGACGGTCGGCCCTCCCTCGGTATTGGATTGCTGCGCAACTTCGGCCTTCATGAAGGCGAGGAACACGATGGCAATCGGGAACAGGCCGCACAGGATGAACCACAGGAAGACGTTTTTCCCTTTGGCCGATGCCATGAAGCCGCCGATGAGCCCGGCGACGAGTGCGATGACGATGAAGATCATTTTCTACCTCTCTGGCGCCCCAGTGGCGCACGAGGGTCCTTGGAGGGATAACTTTGGAGGTGGGTTGAGAAAGAGAAGAATTCTTTGGGTGGCGGCGTGCAGCTCAACACTCAAAGGCGGTAACTTATTGATTTCTTGAGGCGGAACGCCTCACCCCGCCCCAGTTCCACCTTCCGCCTGTATTCCGGTCCCGCCCTCGTGGTCCGACTTGATAGTGGCGCGGGTCTAAGCCTGTGTCGTCGGGCAAGGAGGCGAGATGGATGGTCAAGAGACTGAAACTGAATGAGAAAACCCTGCGCGAGGCGGAGCCCAAGCCCGGCGTCAGCTATCAGATCTTCGACACGGAGGTGATCGGCTTCGCCGCCCGTGTGCAAGCCTCGGGCGCGCGAACCTTTACCATCGACTACCGGCATGCCGGGCGGCAGCGGCGGATGACCATCGGGCGCTGGCCGGAGTGGAGCGTCACGGCCGCCCGCGAACGCGCCAAGGAACTGCGGCGCGCCATCGACGAGGGGCAGGATCCTCTGGCGGCGCGGGATGAGTGGCGCGGGGCGCCGCGGGTCACCGACATGATCGACCGCTACATCGCCGAGCATCTGCCGAAACTGGCCAAGACCAACGCGGGCGACCAGGTCTCGATGCTGAAGAAGATGGTCGAACCGGCCTGGGGGAACCGGCTGGTGACGGAGATCACCAAATCTGACGTCGCGAGGTTCCTCGACTTCGTGGCCGAGGGGCGGCCCCGCCCCTGCAAGGCGAAGCCCAACAACCGGGCCCGCAAACTGCAGGGCCACAAGCCCACCCCGATCCGCGCCAACCGCATGGGTGAGGTGCTGCGCAAGATGTTCACGCTCGCCATGGAATGGGAATGGCGGACGGACAACCCCGCGCAGGGGTTCCATCGTCGCATCGAACATGCCCGCGAGCGCTTCCTGTCGCCCGAAGAGCTGACACGGCTGGCGGCCGTGCTGGATGGCGCCGAGGATCAGCGCGCCGCGGCGATCATCCGCATGTGCATGTTGACCGGCGCGCGGGTGGGCGAGGTTCGCACCGCGCGGTTCGAACAGTTCAACCTCGACTATGCCATCTGGTCGAAACCCGCCTCGACCACCAAGCAGCGCAAGATCCACCGCGTCCCGATTTCGCAGGATGTGGCTGCCATCGTGCGGTTGCGTCAGCAGGCGGTGCCGAGCGGCAATCCGTGGCTGTTCCCCGGCGACACCGTCGGCCAGCCCGTGCGGGAAATCCGCCGCTTCTGGGCCAAGGTGCAGAAGGACGCCCGGCTGGCCGACGTCCGCATCCATGACCTGCGCCACACCTTCGCCTCGCTCTTGGTCAGCGGCGGCGCGTCTCTGGAAATGATCGGTAAGTTGCTGGGCCACAGCCAGATGCAGACGACCCAGCGTTATGCGCACCTGATGGATTCCCCCCTGCGCGCGGGCGTCGACACGGTGGCCAGCCTCCTGCGCCCGCGGCCGCGCCTTGTGCATGACGCGGCGCAGGAGGGGACCGACCTACCGAAATCGGCCTGAACCTTACGCGGCATCCTCGCCGCGCAACCTGCGCCAGAGCGAGGACAGCCGCTTGCGGATGGTGCTTTCATCCGGCACCTCGCCCGACTTCGAGTTCTGGACGAACCAGTCCTGCACCAGTGAAACCAGCGCGGACTGGGTATCGGGCACCCCCTTTTCGAACAGGAACCACGTCAGCCACGCATACATCGCGTCCCAATCATATCGCGGGCTGGCGCCGATAGTGGAGGCCGGGCGCCGTAGCAGATCGCGCTCCTCCTCGAAGGCTTGCAGCGTTCCGGAATCCAGCAGCAGGTCGGAGGATCGGACCAACAAGCCCTCGGCCGGATTGGTGATCGTGAGCCACGTCTTACTGCCGAGCGGCATGACCCGCCTGAGCGGCGCCTGCTCGTCGCTCGGGCCCATCCGCCGGAACATCCCCATCAGTTCCGCCATCGGCACTTGAACCATACCGGCCACCGTTTCGTCACCGCAGAGGACGGGAGGAATGCCCGCCACGACATGCAGATGCCCTGCCGCTGCCCAGCCCGCTACATCGGCCGGAGGGCAACCCCAGCGCACGGCGATTTCGTAGATCGAGAAAAATGCGACAGGCGGCAGAGGCATTGGGAAACTCCTTTCAGACATGCGGCATCCTTCGGCCGGGGCCGTCGGCATGCAGGTTACAAATGACCCGCCGTGCCGAGCACGTGGGCTGACTCAGGGTTCAGAGCACGTCGTCGAGGAAAACTGCCTGTAAGCCAGAGGCACACCGTGACCGGCGTGCGCATCCGACTGCGTTCGTCTTTTCGATTCTTATGGACTGCTCAACGGCGAATCTACTCAGCCGCTGGGCGAGTCTGCAACAGGTATCCCGTGCGCTTCGACCATCGTCGGTGGGTTTCTGTGGATATCGTCGAACGCCTGCGGAACGCGACCGGAACATCCCATTCCGGCAGTTCCGCCCCCGGCAGAACCGGTGAGTCCGTTCGAACAACGGTCAACCCGCCCGCCCCGGAGAGGGTGGTGACGCTGGCGCATGGATCGCCGCCCGGAACCGACACGGGTGGTGGTGGCGGAGGCGCATTCCTGCGGTGATCCTGTCTGGAATCCCGGAACAAAACCCAATGAAACAAGGGGTGGAACGGAGTAGCGGCCTGCAATTCCACCTTCCGCCTGTCTTCCGGTCCTCGCGCTCTGCTTCGCTGAACCGACCCCCGCCAGAGGGGCGAAAGGCGAATGGAGCAGCCCATGAAGGACATTCAGACCGATCTTGACGAGGACATCCCCGACCTGCTGGCCGACTGGATCAGCCGGGAGCAGTTGGCCCGCGCGCTGGGCCTGACGGCCGACACGCTGTCCCGGTGGGAAGCCCGCCGTCAGGGACCGCCCTGCACACGCATAGGTCGAAAGACCTTCTATCGCCGCGCCGCCATTCAGGAGTGGATCCGGTCGCAGGAACAGGCCCATCCGGTGCGCAAGACGCGGGGGCGGTCATGACCATCCAGCCCCATAGTTCCGCCTGGCCCGCCGACCGCGTGGCCGAGGCCCGCGCCGTGATCGCCGACGTCGCGCATCACAGCGATCTCCTGATCCGGCTCGCCTGCAACGTGCTTGCCCGATATGGCGAGACCCCGGGCGAGCGTGCTGATGCCCTGCGCCTGCAGGTCGTCGTCGATGCGCGGGCGCCGGTACGACGTGCCCAGCGCGAAGACCAGGGGAGGGCCGCGCGATGATGCGCCGCGGCACCCCCGAGGCCGATCTGCAGCGCGCCGTCGTGCAGGGGCTTCGCATCGCCCTGCCCCGCACCGCGATCATCCATCACTGCGCCAACGAAGTGACCGAGGCCGGACCCCGTGGGGCTAAGCGCCAGGCGATCCTTGTCGGCATGGGCGTCCATGCCGGGTTCGCCGATCTGATGGTGATCTGCGAGGGCCGCGTCCTGTTCCTCGAACTGAAGGCGCCGAAGGGGCGGCTGCGGCCGGGGCAGGAGGCATTTCGCGACGCGGTGCAGGCGCAGGGGTTCAGCTGGGCGCTGGTCCGCAGCCTCGACGACGCGCTGGGCGCGCTGGCCGATCACGGCTTCACCACGCGCATCTCCCCTGCCCCGCGGAGGCCCGCGCCATGAGCCACGAGGCCACCAACTGGGCCATCAAGCAGCGCGGATTGAAGCCCACGACCAAGATCGTGCTCTGGCACCTTTGCGACCGGTTCAACCCGGACTACGGCTGCTTTCCCTCGCAGGATCGGCTGGCACATGACTGCGAGATCAGCCGGTCGACGCTGAACGATCACCTTGGCCAGCTCGAGACCGTGGGCCTGCTGCGGCGCGTGCCGCGGCTCGATCCCGTGACCAAGCGCCAGCTGCCGACCCGCTACATCCTGGGGTTCGAGCCGGGCTTCACACCTGTGGCTGTGGTGCCGTGTCCGGAAATCGGACACGGCGAAGACGAGGGCGCAGAAAGCACCGTTGATGCAGGCGTTTCGCCCCCCGATGCCGCGGCCGATGCTCTGCCGTGTCCGGATTTCGGACACGGGATTGGTGCGGAAGCCGTGTCCGATTTTCCGGCCGACCCGTGTCCGGAAAATCCCGAAAGCCGTGTCCGGATTTCGGACACTAACCCTGTAAGGGAACCTCTAAGTAAACCAGTAAAGGAGGAGGAGGACGCGCAGGCGCGCGCGGCGATTTCCGATGAGGTTTTCGGGGATCTGCTCGCAGCACTCGGCCTCGACCCCGCCGCCCTGCCCGGCTGGTGGCAAGGCTGGCCGCCCCGGCTGCACATCCAGCGCTGGCGCGACGAACTGGGGCTGACCGAGGCGGAGATCATCGCCGCGGCCGAGGCCAGCCGCCAGGAACACCCCGAACCACCCGATGGGCCGAAAGCGCTGGACCGGGCGATGCAACGCGCCGCCCAGCGCAAGGTCGAGGATGCCGGGCGGAAGCGCCGGAAGCCCAAAGCAGCCCCCGCCCCGGCTGCGAAGCCGATCACCGACCTTCCTGCCTTCTACGCCGATCTGGTCAACTCCGACCGCTACCTGCCGGTCAGCGCGATCAGCAACACGATGCGCGACGCCATGCTGGCCCGCGGGCTTGTGACGGCCGAACGCCTGCGCGAGCGCGGGGTGCGGTGAATGGCATGGTGTCACGTCCCCGGCACGGATTGTCCCTCTGCGCAGGCGGCGGCGGCCTTGATCTGGGCCTCATGCTCGCCGAACCCGGCTATCACACCCGCGCCTTCGTCGAATGGGAGGACTGGCCAAGGGCGGTCCTCGTCGCCGCCCAGCGCGCGGGGTATTTCGCCCCGGCCCCGATCTGGACCGACCTGCGCAGCTTCGACGCCCGCACCTTCCGCGGCGCGTTCGATGCTGTCCTCGCCGGATATCCCTGCCAACCCTTCAGCGCGGCCGGAAAGCGCGGTGGCGCCGACGATCCCCGCCACCTCTGGCCCGACGTTGCCCGGGTCGTCCGCGAATGCCGCCCCGAATGGGTCTTTCTCGAAAACGTCGCCGGGCACGTCACCCTCGGCCTCGAGACCGACCTGCGAGAGCTTTGGGGATTGGGCTACACGCCTGCGGCGGGCCTGTTCTCGGCGGCAGAGGTCGGCGCGCCGCATGAGAGGCTGCGAATCTTCATCCTGGCCCACACCGATGAGCCTGCATCCCGGCACCGCCAGCTACAACCCGGCCGGGAACAGCGACTTCACCCGAAAGGCCGAGGCGCTGGCGCTGGGCATCGCGAAAGCCCTGCCGAACCACTGGCCGACCCCCGCCGCCCAGAACTGGAAAGGCAGTTCGGAGGCCAGCATCACCCGCACCGACGGCAAGTCCCGAATGGACCTGCTGCACTATCGGGCGGAACAGGGCTTCACCCGCCCTGCCCCACCGATCTCGCAGGATGGGCGACGGTCCTTGCCGCACGCCCCGATCTCGCGCCCGCTGTGGGCTTCGATGATTGCCTCGCATGGGCGCGTCGTCTCGCGGCGGATCTTAAAGGGCCGGGCACGGCGGCGGCTGAACCCGCTCTTCGTCGGATGGCTGATGGGCTGGCCCATCGGGCACGCGCTCTGCGCCTGCTCGGAAACGGAGTTCACCCTCTGGCAGCAGCACATGCGTGGCGCTCTCTCGCAGCTGCCCATGGCCTCGGGCCCGTGGATCTGGCGGCCGACTGATGCGGCCCAGCGCCCGGCGCAGATGGATTTCCTTGAAGGATTGCAGTCATGAGTTTCCACGGACGCGTTAGCGGCACCAGGATCAAGCGCGCGCTGGGCGTGCAGGCGGCGCTGGAATGGGCGTTCCGAGTGGAACAGGCGCAGCTGGACCTACCTCTGCCCCTGGACATCATCGAGGAAGGCTTCGGCTTCGGCCTTGAATACGTCCTGCTCCAGCGCGCCGTGCTGGGCTGCAAGATCGACGGCGGCCAACACAAGATCGGCGGCTACACGCACGAGGACGCCGAGGTAATCGCCGCCACCGTCGCCGGGATCCCCGACAGCCTCGGCGGCAAGCGCATGGCGATCCGCGTCGCCGAACTGGCCCGAGCCGGGCTGACCCCGGACTGGATGCCCGACGCCATCCCGCGCTGCGTGCCCGCCATCGTCAAGCAGAACCAGCACGGCACGCACGCAGGTACCATCGTCGTGGGCACCGAGCGCATCAGGGTCCGTGGCCTGGGCGCGCGAGCCACTTGGAAAACCATCGACATCCTGGCCTGCCCGGTCACGTTCTCGCCGCATCCGCAGCAGATCGAGGCCGCCCGGCGCGGCTATGACGAGTGGTGGCAGGCGCTGTGCTGGGTCAGGGACGGTCTGATCGCGGGCGGGATGCTACGGGAGGTCGAGGTGACGGCGGCCATGCCGAAGACGCGGCCGTGGAGGTAATCCAAGTCGACCTTTGGGGCTGGAGAAATCAACCTCGTCACCCGGAACCATCCGCTTTCGCTGGCAAAATCAACGAAGCCCCTGTAGTTTGCAGGAGAACAAAGGGAGTGTGGCATGGGCAGACCTATCGGGGTAGACCTTTTCGCAGGCGCAGGCGGTATGAGCTTGGGCTTCGAACAGGCTGGCTTCGATGTCGCTGCAGCTGTGGAAATCGACCCTGTGCACTGTGCGGTACACAAGTTCAACTTCCCCCAAACCGCCGTCATTCCCCGCTCCGTTGAAAAGCTCACCGGTCGGGAGATACGTCTGGCTGCTGGGCTTGGAACCCGTAGGGTCGACTGCGTATTCGGGGGTGCTCCATGCCAAGGCTTTTCATTGATTGGTCATCGTGTTCTGGACGATCCTCGAAACCGGCTTGTGCTTGAATTCGTTCGGATCGTCAGTGAACTGGACGCCCGGACCTTCGTATTCGAGAATGTGAAGGGCCTGACGGTAGGCAACCACAAGCAGGTTTTGAATGAACTGGTCGCAGCCTTTGACGAGAAAGGCTACCAGGTGCGCCTGCCGTGGCGCGTGCTAAACGCTGGTAACTTTGGCACGCCGCAATCGCGTGAACGGCTAATTTTGTTTGGGGCGAAAAAAGGCGAGACCCTGCCGGATTATCCGATGCCGATTACGGCAATTGCCGGTCGGCGAACAAATCCAGACCTCGAGGTCGGCCCAAACTGCGCTGATGCACTGGCTGATCTGCCTGACGCAGAACTATTTGAAGAACTGACCAATAACGACGTGGTAAAGCCGCGGCGCTTTGACAAACCATCGGCCTATGCCGCCGAGATGCGTTGCATGACCAATGAAGCTTGGCACTTCGCGCGCCCGCGTCAGTGGGATCCCTCGATCCTTACATCCAGCGCGCGAACGGATCACACTGATATTTCCCGGAGAAGATTCTCTGAAACGGCGGAAGGCGAGGTTGAGCCGATCAGCCGGTTGTTCAAGCTTCCATCAACTGGAGTCTCCAACACGTTGCGCGCAGGCACCGATGGCGCCCGCGGGGCATTCACAAGCCCTCGGCCAATTCACTTCAAGTTCGACCGCTGCATCACGGTCCGGGAGATGGCGCGCCTGCACGGATTTCCGGACTGGTTCCGCTTCAATGCAACGAAGTGGCACGGCGCACGGCAGATCGGGAATGCTGTTCCGCCTCCGCTGGCGCGTGCAGTCGCAAGTCAGGTCATCGCCGCTCTGGGGTTTGTGCCCTCAAGGCCCTCGGAGGCGATAGCGCTGGGCGATCCGGCGCTGTTGCAAATGGATGTTACCAATGCATCCGCCCATTTCGGGGTCGAGCCGCAAAAATCAGGGCGCGACCGAAAAAGCGGGGCAAAGAAGCGCAAGCAAACAGATATCGAAGCAGAACGCATTTCTGCCCGCGTCGCCTATGGCTAAGTCGAATCGCTATCAAGCATTGATTTCGAAGATTTTCTTCGACAGGTACCAGGCAGGTATCTCGTCATTTGAATTTGAGCGCACTGCACTGGAGGATGGCGCAGAGGCTCTGGGCATCAAATTGCCGAAAAACCTCGGTGACGTAATTTATTCGGTTCGGTTCCGGACATCTCTTCCGGACGACATTCTCGCCACCCAGCCGCCAGGGATGGAGTGGATCATCGAAGGCGCTGGTAGGGCGGCATATCGTTTCAAACTTGTTCGCGTGAACCGTGTCGTCCCGCGTGCAGACCTTGTTCGCGTGTCCATTCCGGACGCGACGCCTGAGATCATCCGGGCCTATGCCCTCGATGACGAGCAGGCTTTGCTTGCGATCGTCCGCTACAATCGCCTGATCGACACGTTCTTGGGCCTGACAACCTACAGCCTTCAGAACCACCTTAGGACGACAGTGAAAGGCATCGGTCAAATCGAGATCGACGAGCTCTACATAGGCCTCGACAAACGCGGCTGCCATTACGTTATCCCCGTCCAGGCGAAGGGTGGCAAGGACCAGATCGGCATTGTTCAGACGACACAGGACATCCGATTTGTGGAACAGAAGTTCCCGGGGCTGAGCTGTCGGGCAATCGCTGCACAGTTCATGGAGGATCAGGTGATCGCTTTGTTTGAACTGACCCTCGAAGATGACGAGATCCGCGTCGTCGAAGAACGCCACTATCGCTTGGTCCCAGCGCGTGATCTCGACCGCGATGCAATCAAGACCTACAGGTAACCCGACGCAGCGCAAGAGTATCTTGGCCGGCCTTTCCTATAGCTTCAACAGTTGTGCATCGCCAAGAAGAACCGAACTGACCATGCTGAGAATATGTGGTTTTTGGAGAGAAACGTATGATTCCGGAAAACAGATCCAAAGCTGACGCCAATCCCACCAAAGCGTTTTTTGTTAGGATGATTACGCGCGACATCACGTTAGAAGATTGTATATTCGATCTAATCGACAACAGCATTGACGGAGCTTGGGAACTCGCCGGTGGACAACCCATGAGTCTGGACGACAACACGGACTTGTCGCCCTATCGGATTAGCATCAACGTGCAAAATGACGGATTTCTGATACAGGACAACTGCGGTGGCATAACGCTGGATGACGCTGCTGACTACGCTTTTACTTTTGGCCGCAAGGATACAGCCGAGACAGAAAATTTCAGCATTGGCGTGTACGGCATAGGAATGAAGCGTGCTGTATTCAAGATTGGAAGCGATATTACCATCCACAGCACATTCATTGACGAGGGGAAGCCATCCTCGTTCTGTGTGCCTATCAAAGTTGACGAGTGGCTGACGTCAAAGAGTGAGGACTGGGATTTCGATATCGAGGCGGCACCCGACCTCCCAAGTGCCGGCGTAAAGATTCAGATATCGAATCTCACAGAGGTTGCGCTTCGCTCGTTTGAAAGCCCAAGGTTCATTCAGAACCTCCGACGGTCGATTTCTCGAGACTACGCTTTGCATCTTCATCGTGGCCTGGCAATCGAAGTACAGGGTAAACCCGTTTCGGGATGGGCCATTGAACTTCGCCAAGGAGGGGACTTTCTTCCTATGAGAGCGACCTTCACTGAACAAATTCAAGATGAAGATGTCCATGTAGAACTGCTCGCGGGAATGGCTGCCGCTCCTCCAGATAGCAGCGAGCCATCAGACGATTTCGACGATGCCTTAAATAGATCAGGCTGGTACGTGGTCTGCAACGGGAGGATCGTTCTGGCCGCAGACAAAACTTCTGTCACCGGTTGGGGAACGGAAGGATGGCCACAGTGGCACCCTCAGTACTCGGGCTTCATGGGACTAATCGTCTTCGCTTCTCGTCGCGCTGATCTTCTGCCCCTTACGACAACCAAGCGAAGCGTTGATGAGACTTCCGCTGTTTATCGACAGTTCCGCCCGAAAATGCGAGACGCCACCAAGGAGTGGATTTCCTATACAAACGCGCGAAAACAAGTGAGGGTCGAAGCCGTCAAGCGGGAAGAATTTACCAAATCTGTGCCAATTTTCGAGATTGTGCCTCGAGCCGAGGTGGCACTTCCCCGCATTGCGCCGACTCCGAAGATTCCCGAGGCAAATGTATTGTACAGCGTGCCGAAGGCGCGAATGTTGAAGCTTGCCTCCGCCCTCGGCAATATCAACATGGCCTATAAGGATGTGGGAATCCAATCTTTCGAGTACACCTACTCTGACTTGGTCGGCGAAGAGTAATGGCATCCTTTGACTCGATAAATTACAGTTTGCGTCCCAGCAAAAGTGTTCAACGAGGGCTGGTCTTCGATGGTTTGCGCAAGTTGTCGAACGCGCTCGACCTCAGCAACGCCGTCTATATTGGATTTGGATCGATTTGGTTTACAGACTTTGTCTTGGCCCACAAGACATTAAATATCGACGACATGGTTTCGATTGAGGCGAACGAGATTGGCTTCAAGCGGGCCCAGTTCAATAAATCCTATCGTACGATTACTATGATGCAGGGCATGTCGCAGGACAAGCTTCCTGAAGTGTTATCGATGCCTGGGTATCTAAATCGCCCCTGGATCGTTTGGCTTGATTATGATAGTGCCTTAAATGAAGGGGTTGTTCAAGATTTTCAATGGACTTTGAATAATGCCCCTCCGAATAGCGTTTTGCTTTTCACTTTTAGCGCGACGCAGAACGCATACGGCGACAAACCAGTACAACGACCGGAGCGACTAAGGAGTCTGTTAGGAGATGTTGTGCCGGACGACTTGAGCAAAGAGGACTGCAGTAAGGAGAATTTGCCTTCAGTCCTAGCGAAATTGGCGATGGACTACTTGAAATCTGAAGTGGCAGATTTGGCCCGCCCTGGCGGTCTAATTGAAGCATTTCGAGTTCCTTATTTTGACTCAGTTGGGATGGTTACCGTTGGGGCAGTGCTTCCGGCGGTCGGTGCCGTACCTGCTGCTCGAGCTGTTGTTTCGACGGGTGACTGGAAGTGTTTAGTTGACGAAGTGATCCATGCTCCACAATTGACTTTGAGAGAAATCGCCGCACTCCAATCGGAATTGCCGCCTGTTGGTGCGATCACGCGAACCCGGGTCCAAGAGTTGGGTTTTGACCTGCAGGACGAGCAAATTCAATCATTTCAGAAGTACTACAAGTACTTGCCGAGTTTCGCCGAGGTCGTTGTGTGAACGGCGACAAGAGTTGGCGATTGCCGACGTCTGTGTCGTCGACGCAGGCCAGTCAATTGGTAAGGGGTCTGCATTCCGTTACTGCGTTCCGGTGAAAGCACACGTGGGGTGCGCGAACTGGGTGTACCAGAACCCTTCCCCCCTCCTCTGGTTCCTCCCCGGCCGCGAACGTATGCGGGGGGGCGCAGCGCAGCGTTTCGCTAGCGACAGGCATTTTCACCGGGGAATCCAGGCGGAATCCACTTGGCGCACGACTAGGGGAAAAGCGACACGTTATCAGAGGCTTGTGGAATCACGATCTTGGGGTGCTGGATTCTTTTGCGGAAGCCAGGGAATCCACTTTGTGGAAGCCACCTTGGCCAGAATCCAGCCAGCGGAAGCCACTCTTTTCGATCCGTTATGGACTGGCCACGGGCACGCCTGATCACGGGTGTCAGCCACGGTTTTAATCCGCTGTGACAGCTCGCGCCCCTTCTTCGAACACCAGTTCGGGCAAGACCACCTCCCACTCGTCGCGGCGGAGCAGGTGGTTATATTCCTCGTCCCCATCCTCACGCCGCCAGTTCAGGATGGCCGCAACCTCGCCGCGCAGGAAGGTGGTGCCTTCGGGTGGGGCGAATGCGCGGGAGAGGCGGGCAAGGGTCTGGCCTTGGGCGTTCTCGATCCGCCAGCGGTCGCCGTCGCGGATCAGATGGACGGGGGCTCCAGGGCGCGCGGCGGCGATGGCGGCCAGCGATGGATCACCCGGCCGCAGACGCCCGGCAAAGGACAGGTCCACCAGCTTCGGGTCAGGCGGCACATAGCGCAGGCGGGCGCGCGGCAAGGCCGCGGCGTCGGGGGTGACGCGGCGGGACAGGACAGCGTCCCCGGGCTGCATGAAGGCGTGGGGTCCGTCGGTCAGCACGGTCAGCGTGGACCTCGCCCGCGTCATCGCGACATAGAACAGGCGGCGCGGGGCGTCGGCATCCTCGCCGCGCGAGGGGCGATCCCAGCCGCCGTTCAGGATCGCGACATGGTCGAATTCCAGCCCCTTGGCGCGATGGGCGGTCATCAGAAGCAGCCCGCGCTGTTCGCCCCGCACATCCCGCGCCCATTCGCCGAACCATTGGACGATATCGGGCACCGGGGCGGCTTTTTCGACCAGTTCGCGTGCGAGGGTGCCAATACCTTCGCCGATCAGATCGGTCCAGCGGCTCGGGGGTTGGCCGTTCAGGATGGCGACCAGATCAGGGATCGCCAGCAGCTGGGTCCGATCAGCCAGCAGGGCACGAATGAAGCCCTGCATTTCGCGAAGGCGCCAGAGGCTGGGCATGGTTTCGTTGGCCATGTCGATGGGAATACCTTGGGCCTCGGCATAGGCTCTAACGGGTTCCAGCCGCCGCCAGTCGCGGGCGATCACGGCGCATCGGCGCCAGGACCAATCCGGGTCCAGCTGTGACAGGCGCAGCAGTTCGTCCAGCGCGGCCACGGCTTGCGCGGCATCGCCCCCGGCCTCCAGCAGGGTGACACGCCCCTGAGCCACGGGGTCCAGCGCCGCCCAATCCCCCCCCGGCAACGCCTTGGCGCGGGCGCGGTTCACCCTGATGTCGTGGCCCGCCTTCATGCGCCCTGCGGCGGGCGCGATCACGGCATTTGCCGCAGCAATGACATGGGCAGTGGAGCGGTAGTTCTCGGTCAGCCAGACCGGTTTCGCAGCATAGTCGGCCTCGAACCTTCGGATGAAGTCGATGCTCGCCCCAGCGAAGGCGTAGATGTTCTGGTCATCATCGCCCACGGCAAACAGGCTGATGCGCAGGTCATCCTCCAGCGACCGCCCCGCCACGGCGCCGATCAGGGCGTATTCCTCGGGGCCGATATCCTGGTATTCGTCCACCAGCAGCCAGCGATAGCCTTGGATCAGCGTCTCGCGCAGCGCCTCGGCCTCAGCCTTGGTCAGGCCATCCCCGCGCAGCAGGGCCACGGCCTGCATGACGATCCCATCGAAGTCGCGCGGGCCCTCATGATCACCTGCAAAGCTCGCCCCCATCAGCCGCATCGCCAGCGCGTGGCAAGTCGACACCGTCACCCCCGCCGCATCATCACCGATCAGGCGGCGCAGGCGTTCTCGGATCTCGGCGGCCGCGTGGCGGTTATAAGTCAGCACCAGAATGCCGCGTGGGTCCTCTCTTTTCACGCGGATGAGGTAGGCGATGCGATGCACCAAAACCCGCGTCTTGCCCGATCCCGGACCTGCCAGCACCAGCACGTTCGTCTGTTCGCGGTCATCGCGCACGATCTCGGCCTGCACAGGGTTATCCAGCGCATCAACGATTGTCCGCCATGAGGTGCCGGTGGTCTGTCGCCGGATTTCAGTTCCGCGCCCCGGCAACCAGCGGCGCAGGAAAGCGTCGCGGTCCAGCACGAAGTAGTCTTCCGACAGGCGCTGGGCCTGATCCATCGCCGCCAGCCCCTTTTCAGCATAGGCGGCCATCACATGGGTCTGGATCGTTGTCTCGCCGTAATGCTCTTCCAGCGGCGCGAAGTGCTGCACGGTGAAGGGGCCACCCTTGGGGTTCAGATGCACGGTGATCGCCGGGCGAAATACGGTCAGGCCCCGGCCCAAGGTAGCCACTTGCTGTTCGTGCAGCCACAAGAGCGCGCGGTCCATCAGGCGGGTCATGTCCTTGACCTCGGCCCGCAAAAGCGCGTTACCGTTCAGCGCATCCAGCATCGCGCCAAGGGTGGTTTCCACCTGAATGTCCTTGCCGCGCGTGCCCTTAGAGACCTTGCCCGTCAGATGAGCGAGAAGTGCCTGCGCCCCCTGCCGCCGCAGTTCAGCCGTCCGGGCGACCACAAGCCATGACCGCTCCAGCCGCACGAAGATCGTGTTGCGGCTGACCTTGCGCAGGGTCAGGTTGCCCCTGCCGCCATCCTGATCACGCCCATCCTGCGCCATGCCGCGCAGGATGCTTTCCACCAGATCGGGGCGCACTTGCGCATGTCCCTTGTCGCGCAAGGCCTGACACGTCTCAGTGAGATTCAAAGGCTGCGCCTCGGCCCCTTCGGCATCCGGCACCATTTCTTGCATCATTGCGATCAGATCGGCCTCCATCCGCGCCGCGTGATCCAGTCGGCGGGCCGAAGCATCCTCGACACCCAGATGAACATAGACGGTGATGCCCGTGTCATTGCTGGCGATCCCCAGCGCCTCAAGATCGGCAAAGGCCCGGTGCAACTCGCGCCCCGATAATCCACAGGCGCCAGTCAGATCATCGGTCGAAACCCCGGCATCGACAGGCGCATTCATCACATGACGCACAAGGTCCATCAGTTGGGTGCGCCTGACCCCGGTGATCTGCGCCTTTTCCAGGATCGCCGCCGCCTCCTCTACCGACCGGATGCGCAAGGACGACGGAAACACCTGCACGCGGTTCTCCTCGCGGGAAAGCAGCGTCGCTTCTTCCAGCCAAGCCACGGCGGTTTTCACGCGGGTGTCCTCGGTCGTCTTGTCGCGCTCGAACTCCTGATCCTTCTCCTCGCGCACAATCTCGCCCGGCGTGGCGACAACCTCGCCCGACTTGTGCTTTTCCATCCGCCGCAGCGCCTTGAGGATCGCGCCGATCTCATGCCGGGCCAGACGCGACCGGGCAGATAGCGAGAACTGCCGTTCCACATCCTCGGGGCTGAACAGCAGCACACAACTGGCGGGCGCGCGATCCCGCCCCGCGCGCCCTGCCTCTTGCAGGTAATTCTCCAACGACCCAGGAATATCGCCATGCACCACCAGCCGGATATCGGGCTTGTCGATGCCCATGCCAAAGGCGTTGGTCGCGGCAATCACCCGCAACTGGCCGGTGCGAAAGGCCTCTTGCACATCGCGCTTACGTTCCGGCGGCAACCCTGCATGGAAAAAATCCGCAGACAGCCCCTGCCCTTTCAGGAACTCTGCCACCTTCTCGGTTGCGCCGCGTGTCGCACAATAGACCACGGCCCCGGATGCGCCTTCGGGCGGCAGGTTCGCCTCGATTGCCGACAGGATGTCGGTCAACTTGGTCGCCTTCTGCGTGGGGAGCACTGCGAAAGACAGGTTCGTGCGCACTGCGCCCCCGTCCAGAAGCATCAGGTCCACCCCGAGGCGGGTCTGGAAGTGATCGCGGATATCACGCACCACCTCGGGCTTGGCCGTGGCGGTCAGGCAAAGCACCGGCGCAGGGGCATCGCCCGAGAATTCCTTGATGAAGCGGCTGACATAGCGGTAGTCGGGCCGGAAATCGTGGCCCCATTTGCTGATGCAATGCGCCTCGTCCAGCACCCACAGCCCGACCTCGCGCTGTTGCAGCACGGTGCGGATCGACGGTGACCGCAACTGTTCCGGCGAGATCAGCAGCATCGCCGCATCGCCCATCCGTACCTTTTCCAGCGCGTCATGACGTTCCGGCAGCGACAGCATGCCGTTCACCGTGACCGCCGCCGATATCCCCGCTCGCGCCAGCCCCTGCACCTGATCGGCCATCAGCGCGACAAGGGGCGAGATCACGACTGTCAGCGCTCCGGTCTTGTCGAACCGCGACAGCGCCGGGATCTGATAGCAGACGGATTTACCTGTGCCGGTGGGCAGGATGCCCAGAACGGATTTCCCTGCCATCGCCTCGGCCACAATCCGCTCCTGCAACGGGCGGCCCATGTCATCGACAGGCTGCGCGCGGAAGGACGGAAAACCGAACCAGCGTTCCAGCGCGGCATTCGGGTTGTTCTTCTCAACGCACCAGCCGCAGGCCGGATCGCCGCAATTGGTGTCGCGCAGATGCCGCACGATCCGCCCCGCCTGCGGGAACTGCATCCGCACCCAGGGCGGCATGACCGAGTCCCCGCCCGCGACCGAAATCCATGACAGCGCATAGGCCATCGGCCAGCCGTTGCGCGGATCGGACAGGCGACCTAAGGTCTGCTCCAGCCGATGATTGCAGGCGCGGCCGCCCAGCAGGCGGCAGATGGCGGCATGGGCAGCAGCTTCACCCGGCGCAGGACCGCGCAAGGCTTGGAACAACGCATCGAACCCGGGCGAGGCCTCGCCCCGCGTCGTCAAATGGTGATAGGCGAGCACCGCATCCGGCGCCTCCTCCCCCAGCCTGGTGAAGGCCGCGATCTGGTCCGCCAGAACCTGCAGAGCCAGCCGCGCATCCTGTTCGGGGTCATTCACATGCCCGACCTGGAGCCGCCCGTCGTGATAATGCTTGACCAGATGGTGGTATGGATTGCGCGGAAAGGCCAAGGGGTTCAGCCACAGCGTATCTATCGGGGCCGCCCCCAACCCCGCCAGCCGCGCCCGATTGGCCACCAGATGCGGCAGGTCATGGCGCAGGATGTTGTGCCCCACCAGATGCGCCGCCCCTTCACACAGCGTTTCCAGCCGGTCCAGCGCGGGTTCCAACGCCACGCCCTTGTGAACCACAGCCCGCTCACCCCGCACCGCCGCAAAGGCAAAAAGCCGCGCAGACTTCGGATCGACCTCCAGATCAATCGAAACGCAAGCTGCAAGGAAAGGGGCAGGGTCGAAGGTCAAACGTCAGGCATCCGGTTTCCAAGGGCCAACAAAGGCTTCCAAGCCATTGATAACCCTATCGCCAGGATTCGAAAGCTGTAGATTCTGCGCGGGGACGACGGCACTTTCTACGCGAGGATCGGAGTCGGTAAAGCAATCTCAAATCACAGCATTCCGGGCTCCCCTTTTCGCATCATGCGCCACAGGGATAGGCATTTTACGCCGGATCGTGTCCAGCGGTGTTCCTAGTGGCGCTTGTCGAGCCTGTATTGACGGCGTTCTTGGACCCGGGCGACTTGATCTATTAACCGTTCTGCGGCTCCGGCACCCAGATCGTCGCCGCCGAACGCACTATGCGACGATGCTTCGCGATGGAACTAGATCCCGTCTATTGCGATGTGGCCGTGCGGCGGTGGGAGATGGCGACGGGGCAAAAGGGGGCCAGACTACAAGGTTAGTAGCTTTCATCGGAGATGAGGTTGGCCCATAAAGCCCTTGACGCAAAGGAACTCCAGACCCGACCTGCCATGCAAGATGACACCGCCATCAATCCCGTAACCTTCGTGGAAATGAAGGCGAGCGTCGGCTCGATTCTGTTTCTTTGGTCGTCCATAGAACGTGAGATCACAAAGCGTGTCGAAGAACTGGACGACGGCAAGAGTCGCAACGGGGCACATACCCTGGCCCAGAAGATCGCGCGCTGGGAAAGCCTACAGGCGTCAATCTGCGCGGAACGCGCCGAACACGAGGATTTGGTAAAGGAAGTGCGCACCCGCCTCATGATGGCACTAGAACTCAGGAATCGTATCAGCCACGGCCTGATCGGCATAACGGCCGATCCCTTCGGTAATCGCGGGGACGCACATCTGGAGACGGAACTGAACGGCGAAAAGCGAAAGCATACACATCCCGAGTTGGAGCACGTGATGCGCATCCTGTCACACATGGTCTGGGCCATTGGCAGCTTGAGCGATGCTGCAAGGCAAAAGGATCCCCGAAAGGCTGAAAACGCCTATGTCGGGATACGGTTGAATCATCTGCCGTGACCCAATAGCCTTGCTCCACGACAGAAGCCTGGCAGCATATCGAAATCAACGACCATGGGACCATCGTTGTCCTGCGTCCAATCTCGGACGAGGGACGGTCGTGGTTCGCGGACAATGTCGGTGATCCGGAGCCGGGCGGGATCTACACCTGTGAGCCGCGCATGGCGCAGGACATCCTGCAGGCGGCAGCAAGCGATCTTCTGTCTTGGCAATGAGTTACCGCCGCGCGGTCGGAACGGCGGCGGTCAGCAGTTCACGATGGTTCAGGCAGGCAGCTTGTAGACGGTCCCTCTCCCCTCGACCTTGCCGGATCTGACTGGCAAGGCGAGCTTCTTCTTTAAAACGCCTGAGATTGCACCACGAGCGCTATGCGACATCCACCCGGTCGCCTCGACAATCTCGGCAATGGAAGCCCCCTCAGGGCGCACCAGCATCTCGATCAGCAGTGCCTGCTTGGTCCCTTCACGCTGGGTTGGCGGCTTCGGTGGTGGCGCCTTGGCGGCATGTTCGCGGATTGCAGCGACGATCTTCACCACCACCGGCTCGATCCCAATGACCAGCAAGCCAGCATCGGTGACCACCAGCGTGGTGCCATGGCCATCGCCAGTTTCGCGCCAAAGCGGTTCGCCGCGCCGCAGGTTGGCATCGACCTCCTGCAGCCAGCCGTGTTCGATCATTTTCGACACAGCCATCTTGGCCGCCGCACCGGCCAGCCCCTTGGGAAGTGGCAGGGCGATGTTCTCGGGGCGCTGGGCCCCGGCGCTGAGGATGATGGTCTGAGTTTCGGTGAGCTTTGTCATGTCGGGTTCCTCCTACTAATCGTTGGCGGCAAGGAAGGCTGTGATGCGCGCCATCAGGTCGTTGTGACCGTCGGCATCCGTGCCGATGATCACATCGCCAGCGTCGTCGCGTTCCTGATCGGCGATCTCGCGCAGCAGGGCGATGGCGGCGTCGCAGGCGGAAAGACGTTCGGCCTCCCATGCGGCGGTGATGGCATCCTGTTCGATCTGGTGGCGCCGGGCGGGATCAAGCGGCATGTTCGCCCTCCTTGAACGCGGCGTCGGTGATCTGGCGCAGCAGGCTGGCGTAGTGGTTCAGGGTACCGACGTGGCCCCAATTGATCTCGTCCGGGTCGGTCTCGAAGTGATCGTCGCTCAGGGCCTTCAGGCGCTCCAGCATCGCGTCGATCTGGAACTTGGCGGTCATGAAGGCGTCGAGGGCCTTGGCGTTGTCGGTAGCGCGGCGTGTGGTCATGGCGTGGCCTCCGGGGATGAGTTGCATCGTTCTGGTGCAATCACCATCGCTCTACCAAACTGGCATGTGTAGTTTATTGCATTGAAAGAAATGATTATTCCAAGAAATCTCTCAGTCTGAAAGCAACAGTCCCCGCGCACGCGAATGGACCCAGCGCTCAGACTCAACAGGCAAAGGGCTGCCCTTCGCGCCAAATGAAAGGCAGCTTCTCACTCTCTGGATTTCCCAGCCTGACCTGGCTTTGGCACCTTTACTGCGTGAAGAAATCCTCGGCGCGCGCCCATTTCATCGCGTCACCCGATGTGAAGGCCCGCACGGCAAGCCAGTCTGCACCACCGAAGGTAAGGGTGCCGATCATCTTGTAGCCCTGACCTTCTTCCAGCCACTCCACCTCTGCTGCGTCAGGGACCGGGGCTGCGAACAAGCGGACACCGTTTGCCTTCGCAAAGTGATTGCGGGAATAGGGTTTGAGTTCGGGGGCCAATCGCAACAGATCGGCATAGCGTGCTTGCGGCGGAGGAGGCGCTGTCTCGACGGCAGTGCGCGCGGCAAGCTCTTCCAGCATCATCCACGCGCCAAGGTTGGCCGTGATCGACCTGTCCGTTTCCCGCTGGACGGTCAAGGGATAGGCAAAGCCGCCTACCGCGCTGGTCCCGCCCGCCCCTGTGCTGACTGCGGCGAAACTGTCGGCCATCAGATGGCCCGCAACGGTATTGACCTCGTCGATCAGCACGTCGGCCCGTGGTGAAAGCGCCGCGTTTCTTGCCCGGGGATCCGCAAAGACCGGGCCCACCTGATCGTCTGCGTCAGAGAAGAACGCATTCGCCAGCGCACCGCCCGGACCGTTCTGGCCCATGAACACAAAGCGGAAATCGACATCCGGTCGGGTTGCCAGGATAACCTCGTGCAGTTGGTGACAGAACGGGCACCATGGCGCCGCGACGACATAGGCGGCCTTTGTCGCCTTCCGGTTCGTCGAAAGCCAGATGCTGCGCTCCAGGTTGAACAGGATGGCCTCGGGCCTGAAGGTCGTCACTTGGGCGAGACCGGCCTTCGGCAGGGCCAAGGTGGCAAGCGCGGATAGCGTGAAGCTGCGGCGGGTGAGGATCATCTGTTTCACCATCGATCAAAGTTTCGGGGCGGTGCCGGTGGCCGAGGCCACGCCACCATGCAAGGCTTCAATTCGCTGGAGCTCGTCGCGGGACCAGATCTGCCAGAAGCTGTCCCAAGTGACATCCGGGCCATAAAGGACAAGGATCAGCTTTTCAGCGCGCGCGCTCCTGCTGTCGCTACGGATGCGGCTTTGGATGACAGGCCCGCATCCCAGATCGACCTGGAAGCGGTCGTCCGACCATTTCGGAATGGTGATCGTCAGAGGGATGCTTTGCAGGCTGATCTGAACACAGGCTTCCTTGCGCTCAGCGAAGGTGGCAAGGACTTTGCCATCACGGCCATAGAACCAGTCATCCCTGCCGTCGAGAGCGGGGCCGTATTTGTCCGTCAGCGCCTTTCGCAGCGTGACCTCGGAAAGCTGATCGGTTGCCGGAATCTCCCAGCTGCGGGTCACCAGTTCCAGCCTTTGCGGTGTGTTCTCGCCCTCGAAAACGGGCGTGAACTGAACCCCGACAAAGTCCGGAGCCTCGGGGGAAGCGTCCCGTCGAGTGGCAATCAGCGCCTCGGCCGTCCAACCCCTGCCTCGGGTGCCACCGATGTTCTGCCGGTCAAGCTCATAGCCTGCGGCGTCCAGGGCAGCTTCAACCGCGTCGCGGGGCATCCCCGGCGACAGACCAAGAATATCCAGCCCGGCCACCTCGACCGCAGCATCAACAGACCTGAACGGGCGCAGCGATGCGTTCATCTCGGCCTCATCAAGGAAGGCTGCGCCGTCGAAAGCCATAGTCAACGTGTTCGGCCCGGTCCGCAGAAGAGCAACAGAGAAATCAGACGGACATTCCGCCGCATCCCGATAGGTACCGTTCAGCAGGGCCTTTGCCGCCTGCAGCCCGTCAATCTGGAAGACATACTGACATTCAAGATAGCCCTCCAGCGGGGCCCACTTCTGAAAGCTGATATCCAGCTGGCCGAAGGCCGCAATCCGCGTCAGGTTCAGCTCGATGCGACTGCCCCCACCTTTGGAATAACCGCCAAACCAGACCCCTTCGCTGTCGCCTTCACTTTCAATACCTTCGGCCGTCGCCGATTGAGCATCTGCGCCCTGTCCGCTTCCAGTTTCCTGTGCAGGAGTACCCAGTTCTGAAAGGAACGCGGCTACCAGTTGATCTTGACTCGCGCGCTCCCCAGCAACTTCACGATACCCGCCGCCCCAGTCCAGAACCAGCACCGGGCCACGTTCAGTGATCGTGACGATCCCCTCCGAGCAAGAACCAACTCCATGAACAAGGCGACGCTCAACCGACATCTCAGCAACCGGCTGCGCACTAAAGATGCAGGCGCGCCCTTCGTCATCAACCCGCATGGTAATGAAGGCGCCGAATTCATCAGCAGTTGAAAGGATCTCGATTGGGAAGATGCGCGGATCCACGTTGTCGTTTATCCGTTCGGTGCCTGATTGCCCCAAGGCAACATGCACAATCGTTCTTTGCAGACCGGTAGAGAAATCAGGAGGCACGCCTACAGGCAAGTCGAGGCGGTCCAGTTCACCTCCGCAAAGACCATCACTTTCCAAGCGAGCTACGGCCCCGCCCTCTTTTGCCATCAACACAAGATCTGCCGGAGCCTTGTCATCACCGACAGCGGCGCGGACAAAGGTACTCTGGACCGTCCGGAACGCCCCTTCCTCTGTTGCTTCCATTTGATAAAGGGCGTCATGCCATTGAAAGTATGGACCGCCATTCACGGGAAAGGTTCGAACGCGCACTGCCGTGCTGTCGTTCCGCTTGATGATGGAGATCAGTTCTGCCCGAGGGCTGGCGCCGCAGTCAAAGACACCGAAGTACTGGCCAGCCTCGATCGGCGTGCCTTGCGCAAACAGGCAGGTCGGCGCCAGCGCAAGCAAAGCTGTCATTGAAAGGGGCAAAACGGCAGGGTGAAGCATTCTTTTCTCGCTGATTGAGGGGCGTTGCTTCCGTCACTCTGCCGCATGCCCGTCCGACCACACCTTTCGCAAACTTGCGCCAGCTTGCGCGCCGACAGAAAACCCTTTCAGAACGGCACTTTTTCGTGGTCGTCATCTGCCACTGTTCCAGGCACATCGAACAGCTTGAGCAATTCCTCAGCCAGACGCTGTGTCGCCGGGTCCGATGGCTGGTCGCGGTGTTTGTCCCGGTTCGGACGGGTCGGCCGCACGACAGCCGACCGCGGGGCGGCCCGCTCGATCGGGCCGCTGCCAACTTCGTGAAACGGGTTTGGTCTGGCGCGGGGCTTCAGGATGGGGTCATGGCGATAGTCCCGGGTCTCGGCGCGCATCAGGGTGCCGCCAGACTGGCAAAGGCGCTGCCCGGCCCAGGGGTCAAGGTGACCCTCCGGATAGCCAAGAAACCGCTCCAGATCGCGCATCGCCGCCCGGCCTGTCTGGCCGAAGGCCGTGATCAGCCCGGCGTTGTTGCGCAGGCTTTGCCAATCGTCCCGATAGGTTGCGATCATCTGCGCCGGATCCTGCCAGAAGCTGGCGCATTGCACGCCATAACCGCGCATCAGTGTCATCAGCGTGACGAATGCCTCCAGCCGGCCAAGCTGCGCCGCTTCGTCAATCACGAACAGCGTCGGCTTTGCCGGGGACCTTGCGCGTCGTGCCATGGTCTGGATCAGCGCGCCGAACCAGAAGCGGATCAGCCTTGCGTGGCTGCGCAGCATGTGTGGCGGCAGGACGAAGTAGACCGTCATCGGCTGACCCTCGATCAGGTCGGACAGCGAAAAGCTCGACCGTCCGAGCGCATTTTGCACCGGCCTGCTGCGCAAAGTCTCGACCGCCTCCATCACGAAATGCAGCATGCCGCCCAGCGTTTCGGGGGCACCAAGGTCGATCATTCCGGCAATCGCCTCCACTTCCGGCAGCGTTGAGTCCCGCAGCCAGTTGAAGGGGCCGGGTGGCAGGCGGTCGCACAGCCGCACCAATTCGGAAATGCTGGCCTTGCCCACGCCCCCTGCATCGGCGACAGCCTGCAGGATGGCTGCGGTCAGAAGCTGCCGCGCCTGATTGAGCCAGAATGCATTCTTTGGATCCCCGCGTTCCAAAAGCAGGCAGTCGGCCAGCGCGCGCGCTTCATCAAAGGCGTCCACACGACCGAGATCGATCAGGTCAAGCGGGTTGAAACGGTCCTTCGGCAAGCCGGTCACCGACATCGGGTCAATCACGAAGACCTGGTGGCCTCGGCTGCGCCGCCAGTCGGCAGTGACATGGGCTGCTTCGCCCTTCGGGTCAAAGACGATTGCCGGGCCGTCATGGCTGAGAAGAAGCGGCATGATGGATGTCGTGCCCTTGCCTGCACCGGTCGGCGCAAAGGTCAAGGAGTGGTCCTCTGGCCCCATGACAACGGCTGCGTCCACAGGCCGGGCGTGATCTGCACCAAATCCGATCGGGGTGATCCGCTCCAGCGGCTTCGCCCAGCCAAGGTCAAGCCCCGCCTTCTGCCGTGCTTCAACCATCTTCAAGCGCCCTCCGTGGGTAAATCCAGCCGTTCGGCCCCCGCATCAGACGCGGCGAGGGCAGGTCACAGATCGGGGTATCCTCGATCATCTCGAAGCGACCGTTGCGCAGGGGTTTCAGGAGCGAACGAAACAGCTGCGGGCCGTATGCGAGGGTCATTTCAAAAGTCCCGTCCGCATCATCACCGACCGGCTGGATCGCAAAGTTGACCTGACCCACTGCCTCGCGCTGTTCGGGTTCGATGTCGTACAGACCGTCAACATGCGCTTCGGAGAGGCACGGCCAGAACAGCCAGTTTTCGGTCGTCAGGCTGGCGCAGAAGACCCTTGCGAAGTTGATCGTTTCATCAACCGGCGGCATCCCGTTTTCGGCGATCTTCACCAGCATCGGCAGGCTTAGAAACTCGATCTGCCGATCCAGGGGCTCCAGCTTGCCATGCAGCCAAAGGTAACTGGCAAGCGCCGGGCCTTTTGGCGCCTGCAGCTGAGCTTCCAGCAGCACCAGCCCGTCGAACATCGGCAGTCGCGTTGCCCGCAACCGGTCAATCTGACCGCGCGAGACATCGTGCTCGCGCAACTGGCTGGCCAGACGCCCGGCGATTGGCCTGAACAGCGATTTCGTCTCGATTTCACGGCAATGCTCGGGCATCGTCGCGGGGCGAATCCAGGGGGGTGGGGACATGACGATCTCCTTTCGTCCAATGTCGCCGATGATCTGAACCCGCCCCTTGCGCGCCCTTGCGGAGCCTTTCGCCATGAACGACAGCCGCTTGCCCGTGGGGGCTGATCTGCACCATGAGCTGCTCGTTCAGATGTCGTCGCAGCGCAACAAGGGCGGCTTGACGCGCACTGATGTGGTCGCCTGGCACAAACGGCTGCAAGAGCACACAGGCGGCGCCATAGACGCGCCGCACCGCATGGAGCAGCATTTGCGCGAGCTGCGTCGCTATCTTTGCACCATGGCGATTGACGCGCGGATGCCAGAGCTTTCGCAGTCTTTGCTGGAGCTATCGCGCCCACCCGATCTGCACGAACCGCCACGGCAGGAGATGCCCGGGGCAAGTGACGATGAACGGGTTCGCTGGCTGAACCTGCGGGCCATGGTGCTTGAAGGGCTTGGCGCGCTGACCACGGCCCGCGATGCCTTTGCCGAAGCTGGGGAAGCCTATGCGCGCCAGCCCAACCCTGACCTGAAAAGGTTCGCCGTTCTGACCAATGCCGTCCAGTCCGCCTATGAGCTGGGCGATGACCGCCGTGGCGCGCGCCTTCTGGACGAGGCCGAGCGGATCGCCGCCTTGCATGCCGACCTGCCCGATCTGGCCTTTGACGTTGCGGTGGCGCGTCTGCAAGCGGCCGTCTTTTCGGGCGACGTCGCCGCCTTCAACAACCAACTGGCCGATGCCAAACGGCTGTCCGAAGCCACCCGGCCCGCCTTCCTTGCCGCCATTCAGCGTTTCGCAGCGCTTGCCTGTCTGCAATTGGGCGATCTTGACCGGGCCTTGGATGAACTGCCGACCTTGCCACCCGAAACCGCGCCCCTTGCGGACTTGGTCCCTGACACGCTCGTGCGCCTTCAGGTCCAGTTTGCACAGGGTAAGGTCGATCATTTGATCGTGGACCGGGGGCTTTGGCTGATGGGCATGCCCGAAAGCCAAAGCGATGACTGGGCGCTTTGCGGCGCATTGGCTCAGGCCCTTTTTGCACAAGGCAAGATCGGGGCTGCGACCATCCTGGCGACCCTGTTCCTGCGATCGCTGGACACGGCGGTGGAAACCTTGCCCCAGCGCCGCGGGACCTCCGAACACAAGCGCAAGTCAATCCTTGAGGTTTTTGATGCGCTTCAGGCTGTTCTGGTAACCGCGAACTATCTTCACGCAGCCGAGGAATTGGCCGCGCTGCAACAATCGCTGCTTTACGGTTGCGAGCTGCCGAAAGGGGCATATGCGCAATGGGCACCATCTGCCGAAGTCGCTGTCGCCGCAGACAAGGCGCGCAAGGTTCAGGCCGCTGCACATGCCGGGCTGGCCCCAACCACCGCTTTTGCCGATTTTCTGACCCGGTTTGAACTTGGCACCGCCCCCCCTGCCGAAGGGCCGCGACCTTCCAGGACTGAGGGCTTGCGCATTTCGTTCCTCCTCGACGCAAGCCGCCTGATGCGGGTGGTTGAAAGCAAAGACACCCAAAAGGCGACAGCCGTTGAAATGCCGCTTGGTCTGTTGGCCGATCATGTCCAGAAGCTGCACAGCGCTCTACGGCGCGACCGGGACGCGCCGGAAAGTCGGGCAGCCCTGGGTGAGGGGCTGTTCGGACCTGTCGCCAAGCTGCTGGCGGCAGAGACATCTGCCGAAATTGCGGCTTACGGGCCGGTGGCATCCCTGCCCTTTGCGGCCCTTCCGGTCGGAGGCGTGCTGCTGGGGACCGGACGCTCCGTGACCATCCGGACGGGGCAAGACGTTGCTTTGATGCGGCCCCCTCCCAGTGATGCCCGGCCGGGGGTTCCCTTGCGTGTCGCTTTCGCCTTGGGCGCTGGACGCGAGGCGCTCTCTGCCCCGCAACAGGAGGTTCGGGAAATTGCAGCGCTCCACGCGCAGGATCCCGGTCCGTTGGCCGAATTCAACCGCGCCAGCCTTCTGGGCCTTCTGGCAGAACGACCACGCATCCTGCACATCGCAGCTCATTTCCGGATGTCCGAAAGCGATCCAGACGCGTCCGAACTGGTTGCTGCGGATGGGCTGACGATCCCACTCCGCACGGTATTCAACCGCACGACCGATCTGCGCGCGACAGACCTTGTGTTTCTGGCCGGTTGCGACAGTGCTGGGCTTTCCGGGATGGAAAGCTTTGCCAGCCAACTGATCGCCCTTGGCGCGCGGCATGTGATTGCCGCTCTTTGGCCGGTGGACGACGGGGCAACCCATGCTTTGGCAGTCGCCACGCACGCGGCACTGGCCAATGGCGCTGCCCCGCCCTTGGCTTTGTCACTGGCGCAACGACAGCTCCAGACGGATCCCCGATATGCCGCTCCGCACCATTGGGCCGCGTTTCAATGCTATGCCGCATGACCCGACCTTGTCACAGCAAGCCAGCGCAACAAGGCGAAAGGCAATGACCCATTCACCGTGCCATACCATCGACGAATCACGCAGGAGGCCCCGATGACCGAACCCGACCAGGAACTGCCCACCACCACGGCGATGGCCGATTTCGACTGGCAACTGAACATGCTGTGGGACGTGCTGGGCGGCACCATCAGCCAGCAGGAGCTGACCAACGTCGCCGTCGGTCGCATGTTGGAACTGAAATCCGCCTCCGGGGTCACCCAGCGGCGCAACGGCTCGGCGCTCCTCAAACCGTCCGAGGCCAGCGCGATCATCAAGGGCTACGGCCTGAACCGCCATCTTCTGGATTCATCCCTGTTCGACATCCGTGATCCCGAACTCTTCCGCGCCGAACTTCGCAATCATGGCGTCGGCACCTATGCCCATACCCTTGGCAAGCGACTGGTGCAGAAGCTTGATCGCGCCCTTGTACAGGATGGGCTGACCATCACTCTGCGCCGGGGGGCCGGACGGCGCGGCCTTGGCTATGATGGCCCACAGCGCAAACCGATCCTGAAACTGCATCCCGAAGAGCGCGTGGAACTGGTGATCACCGCCGAGGCAGGCCGCCATGTGGCCGTGATCCAGCTTGCGCAAGGCAGCTCCGATCTGATCGAGACGCTGGCCCCAACGGAAATTCACCCCGACACGCTCGTCGAAGGCAGAAAAGGCGAGAAAGGCAGGCTGGTCCTGCCAAGGGATGCCACAGATTCCTTCACCGTCCAGCGGCAACCGGGCCTCTTTCGCTTGGTGGCGGTGGAAGGGGATGAAGAACTGGTCACGCTCTTTTCCTGTGGCAGTGTCGAAGGGATTGGCCGCCAAGGGCTGCAAGACGCGGATGACGACGACGTTCCCCTCTTGACCACACCGCCGCGTCTGGGCGACCTTGACTGTGGTAGGATTCTCGACTGGCTGGAGGCCAATCCGAAAGCGCCGCTAAGGACGGCGGAGGTGGAGTTTCTGATAGTGGAAGGGTGATTCAAAGGTTCGCTGAAACCGAATCGTAGACATCAGACACACTATTACCGGAGAGAAAAGCTAAAATGGAAGACAAAGTTCGAGATTCCGCACGATTGTTCCTAATTTGGGCTTTCAACGCGGTGATTAAAGTTTTGGCATATGGCCAATGGGCAGCCATGGTCTTTGTTGGCCTGATGATATTAGCTGGCGTCGGTTCTGAATTTGGATTTTCAGAAATCAGATGGATTGCTTCTCGGATGTTACTGGTTATCATTATCATAGCTCAAATAATTTCTGTCGCCATCTGGCTTTTTCTATTTTACCACTACCAGCGCGTTGACAAGGTGAATCCCTTCAACTTTTTCCAACATAACTACTGGCTGTCGCGTGTAACGAAGTACAGCATTTCGCTGGCAGGTATTTTTTGGATAATATTTCTTACCGCATAACGCACACGGCAATATAAGTATCTTGCAGGCTGTAAATGCACGCACGCCTTATTGAAACTATTGACAGCCCAAAGCACATTTCATCCCGCAAGCCTCAGCAAGCCAGCGAAAGGCTCCCCCCTTCGGCGATAGGTTAACTGGCCCCACCAATCACAGGAAGGGGCTATCCATGAACCGCAATCTTCTGCTCTCCGTCGCCTTCGTCGCACTTCTTGCCGGGTGCACCGATGATGAAACCACCGCCAACGAAAAGCTCACCGAAGCGCTGGAGCGGGTGGTGGCCGCACAAAACGCGCCGACGCAGACCGAGGCGCATGCCAGCCTGGTTGCCGCGCGCGACCTTCTGGCAGAAATCCGCACCGACTTGCCCGGTACGGCCGCCGCGTTGAAGGTTGTCTCGGGTGAGACCATCGGCACCGTCGATCTGTCGCAACTCGACAGCCTGATCGCAGCGGTCGAGCGCGCGATGGCACCGGAACTCTGCGCCAGCAATCCGACCGCGTACTGCATGATCATGATTGACCTCGAGGCCGAGGCCAGCCGCCGCGGCATTACGGCCGACGAACTTCTGAAGTCAAAGGGTGACCCGCAGGATTTTCTGAACTACTTCAGACTCCTCGATGGTGGCCCCGAAACGGCCAAGACCTTTGCCGGCCAAACACGGACCGCGCCCAACCGCGAGCTTTTTGAGGTGATGTACCGCCTGCTTGCGAACGGCCATGAGGAGGCGTTGAAAGCCTGGCTTGCGGAAACCTCCCCTGCCCCCGGATCGCAGATCGTCGACTGGCCGGGCTTTCTCAAACTCGCCGCCGAGAACCGGAACGGCCGGAACCTGGTGCAGACGCCGGTGACGATGGCCACCGTGGCGCGCCTGGCAGAAGCCGAAGGCGACCTGGTTGACCATCTGGTCACGCAGATCGGCGGCCTTGAAGCCCTGCAGATCGCGATGGAGGATGACCCGCTGCAAAAGCTTGCCGAATGGCGGGAAAAGGGGTGGATCAACGAAGGATCAGACGCCGAAGGCATGGCCGCCGTCATCTTGTGGAACGCGGGCGAGGAGGATGCAGCCCACGCGATCTTTGCGACCAAGGCCATGACTTCCAATGATTTCGTGATTGAAAGCCTGCCGCTTTGGGTCGGCCCGGACGTGCGCGCCGAGTTTCTGGCGGCGGCCTTGCCGTTGGCGACCGATGCGCGGGACCGCGCAAGGATCGTCATGGCGTTGATTGCCCTGGGCGACGAAGATGCTGCAGCTCCAGCCTTGGCGCTACTCGGTCTGGAAAAGGCCTCAGGCGACCAGCCCGCTTCCGATCTTCTGCCACCGCAGCCGGGATCGTTGACCGAGCATCTTGGCCGCTTTGCCGAGACGACCGGCATCGCCCTCGGGCGGGCCAATGCGCAGGCCATGCTGGATGCGTTGCAGACGATTTCAGACGCGAACTTCCCCGCAGAAGCGCGGCTGGCCTTGCAAAACGGTTGGCTTATCGGGCGTGCGATCGAGGGGAAAACCGATAGACTGCCTGAAGCCATTCGTGCGATGCCAAACGGCAGCAATGAACGGTTTTTGCGCAATCTGATGTGGGAAATGCTGACGGCAGGACAGGTCGAACAGGCCACCGCCCTTTTCAATGAGATTGTGGACAGGGATGCAACCGCGGCCGGTGCTGACAAAGACGGCGTGCTTATGGAGGCAGCACTTCTGGCGGGGCGATTTTCCTTGGCGGCCGAAGCGCTTGATCAGGTGAACACAGCCTCCAGCTATCCCGAACGGGCCCTGCGCCTGAGGCTGATGCACGACAAAGCTCCGGATGATGCCGCCCTCTTCGCCTTTCTGGACGCTTGGGATCGTCAGTCCCGCGGGCGGGCGGCAGCGACTCTGGCCGAAACCGACCGCTTCACCGGCGCGGGCCATCCCGCCTTGGCCGCACGGTTTGCCTTTAGACTGAAGGGAGAGCGGCAACTGGATGCCGTGTCGCAACTGGCCCGGGCCTGGCCGGGAGTCAAACCGCGTAACTGAAGCACATTCGGCAATCATGATGGAATGTGAGCCGTTTGCGTGAACTCTTGCGACGGGAAGGTCGTAAAAAGCGAGACAGGCAAAACCATCACTCTGCCAAAACGTGCAGCCGTAACCCCTCGGGGAAGCTTGCGAAGAATCAAGAAACGGGCAAGCTTCCTCGAAACCGACAAGGCAGGGACAGGTCGATGAAACTCAGAAGCACGCTCTTTGCCATTTCATTGGCCATGTTCTCAGCAACTGGCGGGGGCGCGCAGACGGCACCAGCAGATGCCAGCTCGTTCACAGCCCTTGAGGCAGCCCTCAAAGGGGATACATGGTCAAATGCACTCGTTGGTGTTGCCGACCAGATATCCGATCCATATGTGGAATTCGTTGCCCCAGACCGTTACTATTCGTCGGGCGCTTATCTCCCCTTCGCCTTCGCCCCTGCATCCTTTGCCCCTCAGAGCATGAATTGGCGCCAATACTGCGAGGGCCAGGAGATCGTCGAAGAGAAAATTGAAAGCGATTGGAAAACCATTCGGGAAGCACTTCAGGCCCGGGCTGAGACACTTGGGGTGTCGGCGGAAGAAATTCGTCGCCACGACTACGATCCGACGCCCGACCCTTATTTAACCTGGCGTGCGTTAGATGACAGAGGGCTTGCCAGCGACAGTTCGAGCAAAGCGATTTTCGCGCAAGTTGGTCAGTTCTATCTTGAAGTCTTGGGGCTGCAGATCGCGAACCGCCTTTGTGAAACTACCGAACAGGAAATGGCGCTGGGCGCAAGCGGCACTTACGAGGCGATTGAAATCATCAAAGCCAGCCTCATGATCGAGCAGCTCGATTTCATCGACATGGCTAAAATCTCACCCGATGCTCCAATTCCTGCAGACATCGATCATCTGAAACTTGGTTCTCGAGCTGCTATTACAACAGAGGAGGGCACAATCGTTGCGAGTTCCGATCAGTTTCCGGCGGCGGCCAATGTTATTATTGCGGCCCTTAAGGAAAACGTAGATTTGAAAGAGTCACTCGGCTTACCGGAAAACGCCTTACATGATCAGTCGATCAACTATCTGGCTTCTTTGCTGCTGCGTTATTCGTTCAACACACATGAATACTGGCCCCATGTAACACAGGCTTTGGCAGAGGTCAGACCCAAAGTCGTCACAATAGATCTGCTCACTGAAAGCAACAGACCTTACGGTGCTTACGATCTTTTCCAGTCTTGTGCGTTGCTAGACGGTGTAGATTTGAAAATCCTCAATGTCTCCGCCGAGGGCGAACATGCCGCAGGTTTCACATTGAACGACTGCAGCCTGCGATCTCTCTCTATTTCCAATGGCCGCATTAGAGGGCTCTGGATGAACCGGGCGACGGTGACGGGGGCTGTGGTGCTAGAAGACCTGGTTGTTCAGCGAGGGCTCTATCTGAATGATCTGAAAGCCAGAGATGTCCGGATTGAGAATGTTCGCGCATGGCGGACTGGCTCAACCGAAACCGAAGGGTTGGGGGGCATTGATAATCCTGTTGAGGTCGGGCTAAACAACGCACAGGTTGATGACGAGATCGTTGTTAGAAACTCATCAGTCAAGGATTTCTGGGCAAGCAAGGCACAAGCCAAAGTCCTCAGGATGTCAGATAGTAAATTCTCGGGCGTTGTTGAGCTTTGGGGAGTGGAGGGCGGGCTTCTATTTTTCAAAGGCAATCAAGCCAAAGAACTGACTGCATGGCACTCCCACTGGCAAACTGTGGAGATTGCGGACTCTGATCGAAACGTGGGGAAGATTGAAACGATTACGATGAACTATCTGCACGCCGATGGCCGCGTCTACTTGGCGCAGACAGAAATCGGGACAGCACGTATGTTGAGCTTGCGCGCAGGTGATATCGATTTTCAGTGTTTGCGAGTCCGCAACGAAATCAATCTCGAAGATGCGAGGTCAGCCTCCTTTTTTGGCCTTTCCCGTATTGATGCAAGCAAGATCAACTTGAAAAGGGTTCGGGCCGAAAGCCTTCGATTCTACAATGATGATTTGTCGGGATTGGTAGCCTCTCCAGCTGGAGCTGACGATGCCGCGGTGCCAACAAGTCGCGAAACACGCACTTCCTCTTTGTATGCTGACGGCAAATGCCAATTGGAAAGCACCGTCGGCGTTCTGGATCTGGAAGATGCAGAGTTTGATCGGGTTCGCTTGGCAACAACCATTCGGCAACAACTTTTTGCCAACGGCGCTCAGATCGGCTCCTTGATCGTGCCCGGCAATCGATCTGCGTTTGATGCTGGGGCAAACATCAACCTGCGACATGCCGAAATCGGATCACTGGTCTTGTCTCTGGGCGCGCTTCGCCCGGATTCCGCGAACAGTCGGCAACTTTCGTTCGAAGGGGCTACCATTGGCGGAATCTCAGTTTTCGACCGTGACAAGGATGACGTTAGCATCACGATCAATCCCACCGAGACTGCCACGAAACCTGACATACCAGACCACGAATGTGAGAACCGCAATGGTCAGGAACGGCTCCGGTGCCTGTATGTGGACGAGTTGCTGCCCGCCTTGGGCGTGACGATCGATGGAGGTCGATTTGTCTCGCAGGACGATGGACAGTATTCGGGTGCCGTCTACCGGACTTTGCGCGCAGCTGCCGAGCGCGAAGGCTACCCGGAACTTGGTCAGTCCTTAGCGATCATCCAGAATGACCACTATGCAGCTTCGGTCGCATCAGACGACTTTATCAAAAGTGGCTTTTACAGTTTAGGCTATGCAATCAACCGTTACGGCTACGAGAACTCTCGCGGCGTAATCATTCTGCTATTCATCTGGCTCGGCGGTTTTCTCATACTCAATCATGCCTTCCTGTTGTGGCTGGTGTCAGAACCTTTTCGAAGGCTTTTCCCGAATTATTTTAGTCCCGAGAAAGTCGCAGAAATTGACAAGCACGACCGGCAAAGCTTCATTGTATCTCACATTTTCCTCAGTGTTGATCGGACCATTCCGACCTTAGGTTTGGACAATGAGTTCGCCCAACCAGCAGCCGGTCAAGGCCAGAAGTTTGGTCCCTGGGTGCTGGCAGCGCTTTACGTTCAACGACTGTGCGCCTTTGTTGTCATCGCCTTTATGCTGGGTGGGGTCTTCAACGTCTTTCAATGACCCCGGCGAATGGCATAGCTTCCGCCGTCATGCTGGCGCCGCCGCGCCTTTTGTGGGGGTTGAGAAAGCAGATACAGTCGTCCTTTGGCCGATCAAAGAGTAAGGACCAAGGACTTCAGGAGAGGCGTAAGCCCCGCGTTCTGTCCTGTCCACTCGTCGGGATAACCAAGAGAAATGTTCCGGATTTCGGTTCTTCCGATCACGCGCTGTTGCGCCCGGTGCGTATGGCCGAAAAGCCAAACCTTCGGTTGATACCGCGCGATCAAAGCAGTCAGGTCAGAACCATAGGCGGCATCCATGTCCTGTGAAGGCTTAGGCGGGATCGGCGCGTGGTGGGTGACGACAACGGTCTCTCCGCAAAACGGAGTCGCCAGTTCAGCTTCAAGCCATGCCAGATCAGTGCGGTGCAGCGCGACCGTATCACGCGGCTGCAACCTGCGATATCCGTCAGACGCAACACGGATCAGTCGGTAGTCATTCATCACCCGCTCTGCCTTGGTCATGTTGATATCACGGTCACCGCCCAGCATCATGTCCGTCCAAAGCGTGCAGCAGAGGAAACGGTGATTGCCAAGCTGAATGACCTTCCGCTGCGCATATCCAACTCCAGCCTGCTCGCACGCGGTGATCAGCTTGTCCTCTCGGTCAATCTTTCCGCCATAGGGATCGTGGTTGCCAGGAAACACGTGCAGCTTGGCAAGGTCCATCCGTTCAGCAAACCACGCAAACACCTGTGGCCACCGGATGAAGGCTTTGTTCGAGATGTCCCCGGCAAGAATGACGAGATCAAGCGAGTCCCAGTAATCTAGCCCCAATCCCGCGAAAGGATCGACACTAGCCTGCCGCCAATGGTCCCAATGTAGATCGGCAAGGATTAGGGCGCGGGACAAAGCTATCGACCAGTGATGAGTGACAGGGAGCTCAATATCGGTGAGTTCAGGTCATTGGCAAGAATTGATCCCTCCGCTGCGACAGCAGCATGTTGGGAATTCTGCAGAAAGCCCCCCCTGTCAATACAGATCAATTTGCAACATGGGCCGACTCTTCGGAGCCAGCAAGGATCCGGTTCGAGATGCGATCCACCAGGTCCTTGCCACTGGATATGTCAAAGCTCGCCGTTTCCAGCAGTGTTTCTTGACCCGTCACCCGGAACCGCGCACGGATCCCCTCTTCGTCGCCCAGGCCAGCGTGGTGGGGATAGAGCAGCGTCAAGCGCGGTGCCTTGTAAAGGTGGGCGTAGGCCATCATCTGGTAAACGTCCGCCTGCGACACCCCCAGTTTCGGGTCGTCGATCCGGGCGGAAATCCGCTTCCACTTGGTGTCGATCACATGGGCGACGTGGCCAGCGCGCCAGATCAGAATGTCAGGCTTGGTCTGGAACACCGCCCGATCGTCATCAAGCGACGTCAGACAGAACAGGCGGCCACCCTGCAGTGTCACGCGAGATTCAGACCCCGCCAGCGCCCGCGTCACCAAACGGCCGATGTATTCTTCGAACAGGGCATTCATCTCGAACAGCAGGGCCGATCCCTGCCCTGACCCGGCACTGGTGGTCTGGTATCGATTGCGCAGGAACAGCTGAGCCATTCCAAAGAGCTCCTGCAACGCGCTGTTCGTACGGTCGATGACAACATCGTCCCACCTCAGGGCGGGCACCTGCACATCCGCGACCTCGGCATAGAGGAACGCCAGTTCCCGCAGCCGCTGCAAGTTCGTCGCGTTGCGCGACATGCCCGCCAGATGCGCGATGGTCGCCTTCATGATGCGGTTGAGGGCGATATCCTCGGACAACTCGTCATGGCGGCACGCCAGACGGCCCGGGTTTGCGAGATGCCGGGTGAACTGGCGTGGGATATCCAGCGATCCCCGCAAGGTAGGCAGGTCGTCGTCGTGGAGGGTATAGCGTCGCGGCATGCCCCGCCGCACCGCCTCAGTCAGCTTGTCGCAAAAGATGCGGATCAGGATCTCCAGCAGCGTTTCGCGCTGCCAGTCGAGGTCGGTCATGCGTCCTGTCTCGACCTTGAGATTGAGGGCCACCGCGAGCATGTGCACAAGGCGCTTGCGGATCTCACGCGTCTCTTGGGCAGAGCCTTCCTTTTCGCCGACGTCGATCTTCGGCAGGATTTCCAGCGTGCAGCCTGGCACCGCCAGAACGCCTACCACCCCGCGCGCCCGCAGGTCGTGGCGCCGATCCTCAAGAACGCCGCCGCCGCCGCGCCCGGCGAAGGGGGATGCCTTGGCAAGTGCCACAAGGCGCTGGGCAAGATGCGGCGGAATACACCCCTCCCTATCGCCATGGGGCACGGCCTCCCATTCGCGAACGGAGTAGGCGGGCATCAGACCGCGAACTCGGAAAAGTCGAACTGGTCCTTCACCCGCCAGCGCAGTCGCTCGCCGCTGAAATCATCAGCGGCAATTACCGGCGGCGCAGTCAAGCGGCGCGCCTCCAGAAACCGGGACGGGCCCTGCGGGCCATCGCCCAGAACGGCGGCGACCTTCGACCAATCCTCGTAGAAATACTCGGACAGGAGGGGAATGACCTTGTGCCTCATCACGTCCTCGACGGTCTCTCGCGTTTTGCAGCTGGTGAAATAGGCGTGTCCAATCTGGTGTTCGCGGTCGAAGAAATACTCGATACGGTCGTTGATCGTGGCCAGCAGCTTCTGCAGATTGATCCCGCCGACATTCGCGGACAGGACTGAGGGGTTCGGCATCAGTTCCTTGAACGTGAAACGACGGCGCAGGGCCGTGTCCAGAAGCGCAATCGAGCGGTCGGCCGTGTTCATGGTTCCGATGATATGAAGGTTCTGCGGCACCCCGAAGCGCTTCTTCGAATAGGGCAAGGTCAGCTGGATCCCGTCACGTCGCCCAAGGCGCTTGTCCGGCTCGAGGAGCGTGATCAGTTCGCCGAACACCTTCGAGATATTGGCCCGGTTGATCTCGTCGATGATCAACACATAGTCACGCGCCGTATTGTCTGCCACCGCAGCGCGCTTGCCGAAGACGATCTCTTCCAGCGCGTCCCAATCGATGAGGGACTGGTTGAGCTTGTAGACAGAATGCCGCCTGAACGCGTTCGGGTAAAATCGGCTGCGATCGGTCCCGGCGTCGTCGCGCCAAATCCAATCGACGATCCTTCTGTGGGGATGAAATTCCGCGCCCCCGTCGAAGTAATAGTCGCCTGTTATCCTGCCAAATGCCTGGATGCGATCACGCCCGTCAGACACCACAACGTAGTCACCAATCTGCATGTCCGATCTGAACGAGTAGGTGACGACGATATTGCCGTCATGGCCTGTCGCGTCTGCGTCCTTGCGAGACCGCCACTCGTTGTAAATCTGGTCGAAGTCATCGAACCTCTCGTCGGACCAATCGATGTCCCCTCCCCAGCCAACGTGGATCAATCCGTTCTCCAGACCGAAGCGTATCTTGTCCTCTTCCACTTGGCGGCGCCCGAGTGCCACTTTGAACACGCGTGCAGTCCTGTCGAGACGTGAGACAGCCCCGGCCTGCGAACTGTCGAGGCGCGCGCGTTCGCTGATCTTCTTGAACACCCCGTCGGTCGGTTTCAGGCGGAACCCCACAGCAGCGCCGAGTTCTTCCGGCCCCTCCCTTGCATCTTCGCCCGTACTTGGCTGAAGCCCCTCAACGAATTCCTCATATGACATGGACTGGTGGAAGGTAACGAACTCGATCCGCTCTTCCTTCATCAGGCTTTGGTATTCGGTCATCAGCCGGTCACGGTTCTCTTCACCGGAGAGGTCGGCGGCGACGACCTCGCCCAGACAGAGGTGAACCGCCTCCCAAGCCGTCTGGTAGGTCTTGCCCGTGCCGGGAGGTCCGTAAAGGATCAGGTTGGTGGTGGCTGCAATCACTTGGGCGGCCTGGCCCCGCTTTGGGGTATCCAAGTCTGCCATCGCCTTCCCTTCCTGGCCCTCGGCATCGAGGGTGAATGTAAATGTCGTCGTGCTGGAGGGGTTCGGCGTGGTCGACTGGAGCGCCGTGTAACTCGCCAGGTCCTTCAACTTCTTGCCTCCCAAAGCGCTGCAAATCGTCGGAAAGGCATTTTGCTCGGATATATCCCGCGCGAGGTCTGACGCGCGGATAGTCACCGAGGCCATGTCCGCTTCGCGGGCAGGTGCGATGTAGTAATTCAGGGCGACGAGCCGCGCACGTTCCGCCCCGCGCATCAGATGGGTGTGTTGATCGGGAAGCGGCAACGGCGTGTCATGCTGATCGACGATAACGTAACCCGCCGCATGCAGCCTTGCGGCCGCATCCCCTGGTTGGCTCCACCCGCCATTGAATGTGCTCGCGGCCTTCCCCAAGAGGTACCCAACAATTGGCTTCGTCGGATAGCGCTTTTCCTGGCGCGGGCGAGTCGACCGTACCCAGAAATCCTTTGGCTCGCCGAAGCTCGAGAACGCATCGGCATGGGCACCCGACGTGCGGAACTGGTCGTAGGCGTCCATCGCACCCTCGATCCGGTCGCGAGAGAAGGCGTCATCCTCACCCACCGCTCCCTTGCGAAGGATCCCGTATCCCAGAGCCTCAAGTTTTGCGAAGGATTGCGCCTCTCCGAAACCGTTGAAAAATTCCTTCGCAGCGAGGGCGCGGCCATCTGAAAGATGCCCCAAGGCTGCTGCGACGGTGGCCTTCGCGGGATAGGACTGATCCTTGCCTTCATCGTTGACCCAGACCTGTGGGCTGGCAAAGCCACCGCGCGCAAGAAATGCTTTCAGCCCCAACTGGTCGCACTCATGCATCGCAGCATCGACTTCGCTCCGGGTAAGGCGGTCCAGCAGGGCCTGGTGTTTTACCTTGTCAGGCACATTTGTCTGTTCGGCCAGGAATGAGTGATAAAGCCTCAGCGATTGCTGGAGGCTGGCAAGGCCGGTGCGCAAGACACCGTCGATGGGCACTGGCGACGGGTTTGGGCGCTGCGCGCGCTCGTCCTCTGCCGTGTAGGCAAATCGGTTCAGAATACTGTCCCGGTCTTCCTGCGCAAATAGCTCGTCCAGATCGCCGAGATGTTGCTCAACGCGTTTGGCGCTGCTCACCCGCGAAGACGCGGTTGCATCTGTCTGGCCTTGTGCAACCAACCACTTCCGGAATTCGTCCTGCTTCATCGCCATACCCGTTCGTATTCCTGAGAGGTGCTGTTCCGAGGTCAGGAAGCCGGAGGCAGAATCCTTGGTCGTCAATTCACCGTCTAGATAATCACGGCTGGAGGATGGCGGGAACTAGAGTCGATCGCAACTGCGAGTTGACTTCCTGTGCCCTCGATTGCCCGTACTTGTGTGGGGTTGCGGTTCTACTCCTGCGGTGTTGATGTGCTCAGCAAGGCGGCCAACCTGCTGATGGAGTGTGCCGAAAGGCAGCCAATGCTGGTTTGACGGCGACATGAGGGCGACTTCTGACGCCAATCCGGCTTGATGGCAGACTGCTGGCGACAACGCCTCTTGATATCAGAATGCTGCCCAATTCTGTTGCCAAGCTATCTTGGTGTGACTAGGTTAGCGTCAAATCGCGTTGATGACAGAATAGGCATACATATGGTCACCAAACCTTACGATCTTACAGATGCCGTTACCTATCACATCGGCACCTTTCCCCCATCTGCCCTCGACTATGAGGTGCTGCTTGGGCCGCTAGAAGAGGCTGCGGCCTCCCTTGCGCGGTACGATGCCAAGATGTCGGGCATGGTGAACAGTGAACTTTTCCTCGCCCCCCTGCGCCGCCAGGACGCGGTAACCTCGTCCCGGATGGAAGGGACGATCTCGACCATCGAAGAGCTGTACCGACTTGAAGCAGAAGAGGATGCAGGCAGCGCTGATCCTTACCGGGAGGCGCGCAACGACGACGTCGAGACATACCTGTACTCCCGCGCGCTGCGGAATGCACAGCAGGCGCTGGCCGATGGAGCGCCGCTTGGCGAGCATCTGATCCGCACCGCGCACCAGCAACTGCTGTCCTTTGGCCGGGGAGCCCGCAAGCGCCCCGGCAGCTACAAAGTTGAACAGAACTACATCGGGGACGAACGCCGAGGAAGGATCTACTACGTCCCGATCGCCCCGGAGCAGCTGGGCCCGGCGATGGCCGAACTGGTCCGCTACATCAACGAAAGCTCGATGCGGCCGCTGATCCGCACCGCCATCGCGCATGTAGAGTTCGAGGCCCTGCACCCTTTCGAAGACGGCAACGGCCGGATCGGTCGCATGCTGATCACCCTGATGCTGTGGAAGCTTGGCGTCCTGCATCAGCCAAGCTTTTTCGTGTCCGGTTACTTCGAGGCCCACAAGGAGGAGTACATCGAACGGATGCGCGCCGTCTCCGCAACGGGCGATTGGACCGGCTGGGTGGTGTTCTTCCTCCAGGCGATGCACGCCCAGGCGACGGTCAACATCCAGACTGCCGACGCGATCTTCCGCCTTCACGGCGAGATGCGGGAACGGTTCCGCGAAGTTCTGAATTCGCAGTTCCACGATCAGGCGCTCGACTATGTGTTCGCGAGCCCAGTCTTCCGTAACGACCGGTTTGTAGAACGATCCGGGATTCCTCCCTCATCCGCCCGCGCGCTCTCACGACGGCTTGTCGAGGCGGGGCTGCTGCGCACCATCGAAGCGGCATCTGGGCGCAGGGCCGCGATGTATGCCTTCGATCCGCTCCTCGATCGGCTGAAGGTCTGAATCAAAAAAGCCCCCGCGTAGGGGGGACTCGTCAAACGTTGACGTGGTGTTGACTCGTTTTGTGATTATCCATACACAAGCGAAACGCTCAACATATAAGTATTTGATATATTTAACTTTTTTGGTTGCGGGGGCAGGATTTGAACCTGCGGCCTTCAGGTTATGAGCCTGACGAGCTACCGGGCTGCTCCACCCCGCGCCAGGGTATGTCCGGGGTTATCCGGAGGGGTAATTGTATCGTTTTTGA
>NZ_PJON01000010.1 GCF_002900975.1 Tabrizicola aquatica
GCGATGTGTCCCATCGCGTTGATCCGTTGGAGCACGGCCTTTTCGTCGTAATACGCGATCAGCGGTGCCGTCTGGGCGTGATAGGCGGTCAGCCTTTCGCGCACCGTTTCGGCGGTGTCGTCGGCGCGGCGCTTGAAGGCCGTGCCGCCGCATTTGTCGCAGGTTCCCGCGCGGGCGGGCTGCTTGAACTGGTCGTGATAGCCCTCGCCGCAGGTGGCGCAGGTATAGCGGCCGGCGACGCGGGCGACCATCGCCTCGTCCTCGACCTCCAGGCTGATCGCCGCGGTGACCTTCTGGCCCGCCGCCGCCAAGAGCCGGTCCAGCGCCGCCGCCTGCCCCGCGGTGCGCGGAAAGCCGTCCAGGATGATGCCCCGGCCCAGGTCGGGCTGCGCCATCCGCTCCTGCAGGATCGCCAGCACGATCTCGTCGCTGACCAGCTGCCCCGCCTCCATCACCGCCTTCGCCCTGACCCCCGCCTCGGTCCCCGCCGCCACCGCCGCCCGCAACAGGTCGCCGGTCGACAGCTGCACCAGACCGAAGTCCTCTTCCAGCATCCGGGCCTGGGTGCCTTTGCCGGCCCCCGGCGGCCCGAGCAGGATCACAACCGGTGCCACCGGCATCAGACCTTGTTCATCCGGTTGGCGATCAGGTCGTCGACCACCGCCGGATCGGCCAGGGTCGAGGTATCGCCCAGGGACCCAAAGTCGTTCTCGGCGATCTTGCGCAGAATGCGGCGCATGATCTTGCCCGAGCGCGTCTTGGGCAGGCCCGGCGCCCACTGGATCAGGTCCGGCTTGGCGATCGGCCCGATCTCCTGGCGCACCCAAGCCTCCAGCTGCTTGCGCAGGGCGTCCGTGGGTTCGACCCCCTTCATCAGCGTGACATAGGCATAGATGCCCTGCCCCTTGATGTCGTGCGGGTAACCCACCACCGCCGCCTCGGCCACCGCCTCATGCGCGACCAGCGCGCTTTCGACCTCGGCCGTGCCCATCCGGTGGCCGCTGACGTTGATCACGTCATCCACCCGCCCGGTGATCCAGTAATAGCCATCCGCATCGCGCCGGCAGCCGTCGCCGGTGAAGTAATAGCCCTTGTACTGGCTGAAGTAGGCTTCCTCGAACCGCTGATGGTCGCCCCAGAGCGTGCGCATCTGCCCCGGCCAGCTGTCGGTGATGCACAAGACCCCTTCCGTCGCCATCTCGGTCTGGACCTTGCCGGTGGCGGGGTCCAGCACCTCGGGCTTGACGCCGAAGAAGGGCTTGGTCGCGCTGCCGGGTTTCTGCGGGATCGCGCCGGGGATCGGCGTGATGATGTGGCCGCCGGTTTCCGTCTGCCAGAAGGTGTCGACGATCGGGCATTTCCCCTTGCCGACATGGGTGTTGTACCAGGCCCAGGCTTCGGGGTTGATCGGCTCTCCGACCGAACCCAGAAGCTTCAGCGACGACAGGTCGTGCTTTTCCACCCATTCCGGGCCCAGGCCCATCAGGCTGCGGATCGCGGTCGGCGCGGTGTAGAACTGGGTGACCTTGTGCTTGGCGCAGACCTCCCAGAAGCGGCCGGCGTCCGGGTAGGTCGGCACGCCCTCGAACATCACCGTCGTCGCGCCATTGGCCAGGGGGCCATAGACGATGTAGCTGTGCCCGGTGACCCAGCCCACATCGGCCGTGCACCAGAAGACATCGCCGTCATGGTAGTCGAAGGTGATCTGATGCGTCATCGCGGCATAGACCAGGTACCCCCCTGTCGTATGCACCACGCCCTTCGGCTTGCCGGTGCTGCCGCTGGTGTACAGGATGAACATCGGGTCTTCCGCGCCCACCTCGACATAGGGGCAATAGGGCTTCGCCTCGGCCATCTCGGCCGTCAGGTCGAAGTCGCGGCCATCGACCCAGGAGGTCTGGTCGCCGGTGCGCTTGACCACCAGAACCTTCACCCGGTCCGAGCAGTGCAAGAGCGCCTTGTCGGTGTTGTCCTTCAGCCCCGTCTTCTTGCCGCCGCGCGGCGCCCAGTCGGCGGTGATGACCAGCTTGGCCTCACTGTCGTTGATCCGGTTCGCCAGCGCGTCGGGCGAGAAGCCGCCAAAGACGATCGAATGGATCGCCCCGATCCGCGTGCAGGCCAGCATCGCATAGGCCGCCTCGGGGATCATCGGCATGTAAAGGACCACCCGGTCGCCCTTGGTCACCCCATGCGCCTTCAGCACATTGGCCAGCCGGCAGGTCTGCTCCAGCAACTGCGCATAGCTGATGTGCTGCGCCGGTTCCCGCGGATCATCCGGCTCCCAGATGATCGCCGTCTGGTTCGCCCGCGTCAGCATGTGCCGGTCGATGCAGTTGGCGCTGACGTTCAGATGACCGTCCTCAAACCACTTGATGCTGATGTTGCCCGGCGCGAAGGACGTGTCCTTCACCTTCGTGAACGGCTTGATCCAGTCCAGCCGCAACGCCTCACGACCCCAGAAACCCTCAGCGTCCATAACCGATTCGGAATACAAACGCTCATACCCAGC
>NZ_PJON01000011.1 GCF_002900975.1 Tabrizicola aquatica
GAGCTTGCGGAACATCTCGACGCCGGTGCAGACCGACTTCTTGGTCTCGCGGATGCCCACGATCTCGACTTCGTCGCCGACGTTGATCACGCCACGCTCCACCCGGCCGGTCACAACCGTGCCGCGGCCCGAGATCGAGAACACGTCTTCGATCGGCATCAGGAACGGCTGGTCGATCGCACGCGCCGGGGTCGGGATGTACTCGTCAACCGCCTTCATCAGCGCGCGGATCGAATCCTCGCCGATGTCCTTGCGCTCGCCGATCATCGCCTGGTGGGCCGAGCCCTTGATGATCGGAATGTCGTCGCCCGGGTATTCGTAGGACGAGAAGAGCTCGCGCACTTCCATTTCCACGAGTTCCAGCAGCTCTTCATCGTCAACAAGGTCGACCTTGTTCATGTAGCAGACCATGTACGGAATGCCGACCTGACGGCCGAGCAGGATGTGCTCGCGCGTCTGCGGCATCGGGCCGTCGGACGCCGCGCAGACCAGGATCGCGCCGTCCATCTGCGCCGCGCCGGTGATCATGTTCTTCACATAGTCGGCGTGGCCGGGGCAGTCGACGTGGGCGTAGTGACGGTTCTCGGTCTCATATTCCACGTGCGCGGTCGAGATCGTGATCCCGCGTGCCCGCTCTTCCGGCGCGCCGTCGATCTGGTCATAGGCCCGGAATTCGCCGAAATACTTCGTGATCGCCGCCGTCAGCGTCGTCTTGCCGTGGTCAACGTGACCAATGGTCCCGATGTTCACATGCGGCTTGTTACGTTCAAACTTTGCCTTCGCCAT
>NZ_PJON01000012.1 GCF_002900975.1 Tabrizicola aquatica
GGGCAGGATGTGGGTGATCATGCTGTCGATCTCGATCTTGCCGTCCATGTACCAGTCGACGATCTTCGGCACGTCCGTCCGGCCCCGCGCGCCGCCGAAGGCGGTGCCTTTCCAGACCCGGCCCGTCACCAGCTGGAACGGCCGCGTCTCGATCACCGCCCCGGCGGGGGCGACGCCGATGATGATCGACTGGCCCCAGCCGCGGTGGGTGCATTCCAGCGCGTCGCGCATCACCTTGACGTTGCCGGTGCAGTCGAACGAATAATCCGCCCCGCCGATCTTGTCGAAGGGCGTCTTGGTCATCTCGACGATGGCCTGCACGACCGAGGTGCCCTCGGGCAGCTCTTTCGGGTTGAGGAAGTGGGTCATCCCGAACTTCTCGCCCCATTCCTTCTTGTCGGTGTTCAGGTCGACGCCGATGATCATGTCGGCCCCGGCCATCTTCAGGCCCTGGATCACGTTCAGCCCGATCCCGCCCAGGCCAAAGACCACGGCCTTGGCCCCGATCTCGACCTGAGCCGTGTTCAGGACCGCGCCGATGCCGGTGGT